>JACTMY010000018.1 GCA_014584395.1 Planctomycetota bacterium
GTTTGTGGCCGCCGTTGTGGCCGTTCTGGCCATTCCAATCATAGCCGCCGCCGTCCAGGATGAAGCCGCGGTATTCTTGCAACACGGTCAGGCTGTCGCCGGGCGTGACTTTGGCGGGCAGGTTGCGGCCGCCGTCGGTGTTGACGTTCGGATCATCCCCGCTGTCCGCATCGGCGTATTCATCGTCTTGATTGTTGGCGCCATTGAATAGAGCGGTGTAGGGGGCGCCGATGTTCTTGGCGTACTGGTCGTTCCACTCCTTTACCTTCTGCTCTTCCCACCGGTCAGCTACGCGGTCGCCTTCGTCATCCCGAACGATTGTCAGCAAGCGTGTGTAGACAATATGGATGTCCCAGTAAACATTGACCTTGATCATGGTGAACCCACCGTAATCCTTGCCATATAGCGGCATCCAGCTCTTGAATCCGGACCAAAATTGAAGGGAGCTGTTATCCCAGGCTTCCTGGAGAGAGCGCGACACTGTGTTGATGTAGGCCCCAAACGAGAAATCCAGGTCTGTGGGTCCTGTGACTGGCACGCCATTCACCAGGGGAGCCGTGATATTGCCCGCATAGCCATCGTACTGCGTCGTGGACAGAATTTGAAACCGGGTTTGCATGAAATCGATGTTGGATTGGGACCCAATGCCATGCAGCACGAGGTTCATATCTTGCCGGTGAAAGACGTGGTCATTGAACGGCCCCGAAGAAAGCACCCTTTCAAACTCCCCTTGGGGGTTTTTCCTGTAGCCGGGCAGGTAATTGCCAATGCCGTCCCGATGCGTCTGGACGTTGTGATCCATGTTGTCCAGGTCGGCATCATTGGTGACATCCAGGTTGAATTGCACGACCGTCAGCACGAATGCATCCGATCCCACGATCATGCCATTCGACGCGACGTCAACCTGAACCAGGACATCGCGCGGCGCATCACTGCGTTTGATGCCTTCGATGGTGATGAAGAAGGTATGGGGCAAAGGCAAAATCGGCTCGTTCCAATCGCCCCATTGCACGGGATCGGTCCCGTTCCAGATCTTGACTTTTTCCGTGTCGAACATGGCCCGCCACTGCCAGCCGGGCAGCAGATTCACCGTGACGCCGACGCTCATGAGATCGGGATCGTTGGCGTTGATCCGATGGCCAAGGGGATGCTCCGGTCGCTCCAAGGCATTTTCCATGTAATCCGGCAGCCATTGGCCGAACGGAAATTCGTTGTTGGGCGCGGCGCGATTGTCCTCGTCATAATTATCGTTGAGACTCAGGAACAAGCCGACTTCAGAATCATACCATTCGGGCAATTGGGCTTGGACGACCTGAAAACCAGGCGGCGGGGCGCCAAAACTGTTGGTGCCCGGCAAGCCGATCAGGCTAAACAACCAAGAGGATGGACCACTACCGCCCCCGCCCAACGGAAAAACAGGACTTTGGCCAGAAAAGGAAGCCACACCGAGGGATGAGTCGGGCGTGAAGACGCGAGCGATCGCTTCGCGCGGCAGATGGGGGACTTGCATCTCCTCCGCTGCATTCAGCATTTGCAAACGGGGCATGGAAGCGGCCAGGAAGAGCGAATCCACAATGCGATTGTCCGGCAGCATGGCTCTGGTTGAAATAGGCCCATCGTTCTTGTCCGATGCGGGTTGAAGTTGCGGGATATTTTCCCTGCTGCTTATCGATAGAGGACCGCTCATGGGGCGTGTAGGATGAAGGTCTTCCCAAAGCTGATCCGCGGCGGATCTTTGAACTGGCAATGACAGAGTGGGCGCATTCAGGTGCGGCTTTTCGTCCAGAGCGCTCAAGAATTGAAAGTGCGACCAGGGGAAGGCCATTGCCAGAAGGTCCACGGGGGATGCGCGCTCTTCCAGTAGCTCGAATGTCAGTCTAGCGCGGAACGGTTTGTGTTGCGTGTTGCGTGTTGCGTGTTGCGTGTTGCGTGTTGCGTGTTCATCGAATGTACACCAGGGTGGATGGACTAAACTTCATGATCGTGAGAATTTTATTCCATGCCAATCATTAAATGCAAGCATATTTTCTTAGATTGACTAGATTTAATTTCCATTGATCACGCAACCGGGCTCAGCGAAGAACTCCCCGCGCTGGCGCTTGGGGCTGGTCTTGCAGATCGCTTGCGCTTGGGGTTGGTTACTCACGAACCAATTGTGCCTTTACCTTTGTTATCATCAGTCACAGTTAAACTTGCCTTCGGCTTGGTCCAGCCGACGCTGCCTGCGATCCGCATCAAAGACCGGCGGCGGCAGCGCCTCGCCACGCAGGCGCAGCTCTTGCATGTTCAAGCCGGGAAGCGGAGTCGCAATACCTCGATAAATGGTCAGCTTTTCTTGTCTGGCCAGGATTTCACGCCGGCTGATGCCCGATGGCGCCCATGGCCATGGGTCTTGCCTTTCTTCAAGTTGGAAGGCAAGGGGCAAAAGCGCCAGCATGTAACGCCAATAGCCTGGGTTATCGGTTTGCACGAACAATCGGCCATTGGACCGCAGGGCCTGATATGCCAAGACGACCCATTCAGGAGTGACGAGCCGACGGTGGACTTGAGCCAGGTCATAATAAGGCTGTGGGTGGTAGAGGTGGATTTCGAGCAGGGACCGCGGCTCGATCAAGCGGCGCAGGACCTCCCCGGCATCGGCCACGGCAAAGCGGACGTTGGCCAGGCCGCGCTGGTTCGCTCTGCGGACGGCATAGCGAATGGCCAGGGGAAGCTGATCAATCCCCAGCCAGTTGTGGTCGGGGTGAAGCATCGCCAGGGTGATCGTGGATCGGCCATTGCCACAGCCCAGATCGAGGCAGCGCGGCAAGGCACGGCCAAAAAGAGTGTCCCAGTCCAGCCAACCTGCCGTGGGCATCTGCTTCAAAGCTGTCTGCGTCTGTTGCTCCGCAGACACAGGCCGCCCAGGGAACGGGACGCCGAATTCCAAGTCATTTGGATCCGAGGGTAGATCCATGTGCCGATTGCCCATTCAACGAAAGCCGATCGCCCAGGCCTTTGCTCTAAGCCAGTCGATCTTGCAAGTCCCAAGGTACAAGTTATCATAGGCCGACGTAAGCCTATAGGTCATCTTGTCTTGAGAGGCTCGACCAACCCTTTAGGGGGATGGCGAGCTGGTGATCGGAGGATCACCCCCCAGTCTATCCAGAGTTCTTGACTCAAGCCGCGGAATTGCGCGGCTCATCGATGGAGCGATGCTTATGCATGGAAGCCTCGCGAGCCTATTGGCTCCACTCGAAGGTTGTTGTCTGAGCTTATGGTTTTTCCTTGAACCCTGGGCAGCTTCCATCACGTCCCATCCCTCCTCGCCACCTCCCCCGCCATCCACGCTCAACCCGGAAACCCTTTGGATGCTGGTCTGTACGCTTCTCGTCTGGCTCATGGTGCCGAGCTTGGCGTTGTTTTATGGCGGCATGGTGCGCTTTAAAAACATCCTGAGCACGATGATGCAATGCCTGGCCTGCCTGACCTTGGTCGGCGTCTATTGGGTGGTCATCGGTTACAATTTGGCATTTGGTTCTTCGCATGGATCGCTGTTCGGTTGGAGCAGCGATTTATTTTTGCTCCAAGGGGTGACTCTCACGGAAACGTTGAAGGGCACCCGCATCCCGGTGCTCGTTCACGTGCTGTTTCATGGCATGGTGGCGGCGCTGGCGCCGGCCATCCTCAGCGGAGCGTTGGCCGAGCGCATCCGCTTCCGATCCTATTTGCTTTTGGTGTTGGCCTGGGTGACCTTCGTTTATTGCCCTCTGGCCCACGCGGCCTGGGCGCGGGATTGGTTTGGGACTGGCCCAGGCGAACGCGGCACGGGCCTGGTTCACGTGGGCCGACTGAGTTCGACGGAATTCGGCCTGGGGATGGTCGATTTTGCGGGCGGTGCGGTGGTTCATCTCGCCGTGGGGATTGCGGGTTTGGCGGCGACCTTGGCGCTTCGGGGCAGGACGGGTTCACCACAGCAAATCCTCAATCCCAACAGTATGACCCTGACCCTGTTCAGCGCGGGCTTGCTGGGCTTCGGCTGGTTTGGCTTGACCGGCGGGTTCACGTACGGCGAAACCGCGCGCTGCGTGGCCTGTCTGGTCAACACGCATACCGCCGCCATGTCCGCGGCCATGAGCTGGATGATCATCGAAGGTTGGCACCGCAAGAAATTGACGGCCCTGGGCTGGGTGTCGGGCTGCGTGGCGGGATGGGTCGCCATCGCCCCCTTGGCCGATCAGGCCAGCGTCGGAATCAGCCTGTTGATCGGCGGAGGCGCGGGGGGCGTCTGCTATGCGGCCCTTTGGCTCAAACCCCGCATTCGCTACGACGACGCCCTGGATGCCTTTGGGCTGCATGGCGTGGGGGCCATGTTTGGACTGCTGGCGGCCAGCGCCTATCATCCTCACCCCTGGGCGCAGCTCCTGGCCGTTCTCATCGTCGTGGTCTTCAGCTTCAGCATTTCTCTGGGCCTTGTGCAATTGTTGGATCGCCTGGTCCGGCTGCGCGTGGAGGATGAGGGCGAGCAACTTGGCCTGGACCGAACCGAGCATGGCCAGGTTGGTTTCGATCTCGAACCGGAACTGGCCGTGCACCCGCAACACGTGAAGCGGGAGCCTCGCCCCGCCCAGGCGCCGCCGAGCACGGGGACGCGTTTCGCCCTGATCGTCGAGGGCGTGGAACCGGCAGAGCTGATGTGCCGCTGGTCGGAGCTATGCCAAAGCGGCGCGGAGCCGCCCGCGCCAGAGTTTCTGGAAGTATATCCCCATGTTACGTTTGTGGAAGCCAATCGTTTTCGCTTTCGCGGCGGAGAACCCTGGCGGGTGAAGGAAGCGATGGAGCGGCTGCTCCGCGACGTCTTGCGCACCGCCAGCATCCGCGTCCGCTTCGAAAACCGCGGCTTGCCGCCCGCGAGCCAGGCGGCATGACGAGTCAAGTCAAGCCCCTCCTCCGTTCCTGCAGGTAGACCATGAAGCTGATCACGGCCATCATTCGCCCGGACAAATTTGACGACGTGCAAGCGGCGCTGCATGCCATCGACGTGTATCTCATGACCGTGACCGACGTTCGCGGCTGCGGCAAACAGCGCGGCTTCACCGAACTGTATCGAGGCGCGGAAGTCGAGGATCGGCTGGTTTCGCGGTTGAAATTGGAAATCGCCGTCAACGATGCCTTCGTCGAAGCTTGCGTTGAAGCCATCTTGCAATCCAGCCGAACGGAACCGACCGGCAGCATCGGCGACGGCAAAATCTTCGTGCTCCCCATGGACGATTGCATCCGCATTCGCACGGGTGAGCGCGGCCCACAAGCGATTGGTCCCTAAGCTCGCCTTTCCAGTCAATTCAGTTGCTCCATTCCCAAGACAATGATTGATCTTGTTCACCCGCCAGCGTATCCTCCAATAGTTCACGGATGGCATGAATCTTGCACTTTTTTGAGCGGGTTATGGTTTTCTATATCGTTTGAAAGCGAACCAATGAGCACATCCTATTTGACTTTGGATGGCAACGAAGCGACGGCCCGTGTGGCCTATGCCTGCAGCGAGGTGATTGCGATCTATCCCATCACGCCTTCGTCCTCGATGGGTGAACTCGCCGATCAATGGGCCGCGGAGCATCAACCCAATCTATGGGGCGCTGTGCCCAAAGTCGTGGAGATGCAATCGGAGGGCGGCGCCGCGGGAGCGGTCCATGGTGCGTTGCAAGGCGGATCCTTGAGCACCACGTTCACGGCCTCGCAAGGCCTGCTCCTCATGATCCCCAACATGTACAAGATCGCGGGCGAATTGACGCCGACGGTCTTTCACATCGCGGCACGGTCGATCGCCGCCCAAGGCTTGTCCATTTTTGGCGACCATCAGGACGTGATGGCCTGCCGGCAGACGGGCTGGGCCATGCTCTGTTCCAGTTCGGTGCAAGAAGCCGCGGATATGGCCCTCATCGCCCATGCGGCCACGCTATCCTCTCGGATCCCCTTCCTGCATTTCTTCGACGGCTTTCGAACCTCGCATGAAATTGCCCGCATCACGCCGCCCACCACGGACCAGATCCGGGCCATGATCGACGATCGGTTGATTCACGAACATCGCACCCGCGCGTTGTCGCCCGAGCATCCCTTCATTCGCGGGACGGCTCAGAATCCCGACGTCTACTTTCAAGCCAGGGAGTCGGTCAATCCTTTTTACCGAGCCTGCCCGCACGTCGTGCAGCAAACCATGGATCAATATGCTCAGAGCACGGGCCGGTCTTATCACCTTTTCGATTATTATGGCGATCCTGAAGCGGATCGGGTGATCGTGATGATGGGCGCCAGTTGCGGCACGGTGGAGGAGACGATCGACGCATTACGGCCGCAAGGCGAAAAGGTCGGCCTGGTCAAAGTCCGGCTGTATCGGCCCTTCGACCTCACCGCTTTGAGTCGAGCGTTGCCCGACAGCGTGCGGTCGGTGGCAGTGCTGGATAAAACCAAGGAGCCAGGCGCCATCGGCGAACCGCTCTATCTGGACGTTCTCGCCGCGCTGCATGAAACGGGCCGAAGTTCGATCCGCGTCATCGGCGGTCGCTATGGGCTTTCCTCCAAGGAATTCACGCCCGCTATGGCCAAGGCCGTGTTCGACCATCTCAAGCAAGCCTGGCCCAAAAACCATTTTACGATCGGCATCCATGACGACGTCACGCACACCAGCCTCGACTTTGACCCGGCCTTTTCGACGGAGGGAGAACGCACGGTCCGCGCCGTTTTCTTCGGCCTCGGATCGGATGGCACGGTCAGCGCCAACAAAAATTCCATCAAAATCATCGGCGAGGAAACGGACCTGCACGCTCAAGGCTATTTTGTTTACGACTCTAAAAAAGCGGGATCGATGACCATTTCCCATCTGCGGTTTGGTCCCGAGCCAATCAAGTCCAGCTATCTGATCAGCCAGGCCAATTTCGTCGCCTGTCATCAGTTTCTTTTCCTGGAGCGGATGGACGTGCTGGGATTGGCCATGCCCGGTGCCACCTTCTTGCTCAACAGCCCCTTCGGTCCGAATGAAGTATGGGATCAGCTTCCACTCAAAGTCCAACAACAAATCCTGGACAAGCGGCTCAAGTTTTATGTCATCGATGCCTTGAAGGTGGCAACGAGCCAAGGGATGCGCGGCCGCATCAACACCATTATGCAAACGTGCTTTTTCGCCCTGAGCCAGGTACTGCCCCGCGAGGAAGCCATTGAGCAGATCAAGAAAATGATCGCCAAAACCTACGGCAAACGCGGGCAGGCCGTGGTCGAAAAGAACTGGGCCGCTGTGGATGAGACGTTGCAGCATCTGCACGAAGTCAAGGTGCCATTGGAGGCCAACAGCCGCCATGATTTACGCCCCGCGGTGTCCGACCAGGCTCCCGAGTTTGTCCGCCGCGTGACGTCGCTGATGATGGCCGGGCTAGGGGACGAATTGCCCGTTAGTGCCTTGCCTTGCGATGGCACCTGGCCGAGCGCGACCACGCAATGGGAAAAACGCAACATCGCCGCCGAGATTCCCGTCTGGGATCCATCGATTTGCATTCAATGCGGCAAATGCGTCCTGGTCTGTCCCCATGCAGTAATCCGCGGCAAGCTGTATGATCCGCAGCTCCTGGCCACGGCCCCGGCTGACTTTCAACACGCCGCATCCCGCTGGCCCGATCGCAAGGAACTCGCTTACACGCTCCAGGTCGCCCCGGAAGATTGCACGGGTTGCCGGCTCTGCGTCGAAGCGTGCCCCGTCAAGAATAAATCCGAGCCGCGTTTGAAAGCCATCAACATGGCAGACGTGTCCCCGATCCGCTCACAAGAGATCATCAACTGGGACTACTTTTTGACCCTCCCCGAAGCACCGCGGACGGCCCTTCGGACCGACTCGGTAAAGGACGTTCAATTACTCAGGCCGCTCTTCGAGTTTTCCGGCGCTTGCGCGGGTTGCGGCGAAACCCCCTATCTGAAAATGCTATCGCAGCTCTTCGGCGATCGGGCCATCATTGCCAACGCCACGGGCTGCTCATCCATCTATGGCGGCAATCTGCCGACGACCCCGTGGGCCGTGGATGAACATGGCCGAGGCCCGGCCTGGTCCAATTCCCTGTTTGAGGACAATGCGGAGTTTGGCTTGGGCATCCGCCTGGCCATCGACCAGCAGCAAGCCTATGCCCGCCTTTTGTTGTCGCAGCTTGAAGGTTCCTTGGGGGACGACTCGACTTTGATCCATGAGTTATTGGAAGGCCAACCCGCCACGGAGGAAGAACGCCAGGTCTATCGCGAAAAGGTGCAGCGGCTCAAACAACTTCTCCAGTCGAAGGACTCGCCGCGGCATCGCGACCTTCTCGCCGTGGCGGATACGTTGCTGCCGCGCTCGGTCTGGATCGTGGGCGGGGATGGATGGGCCTACGACATCGGCTTCGGCGGGTTGGACCACGTGCTGAACTCGGGGGCCAACGTCAATCTGCTCGTTTTGGACACGGAAGTGTATTCCAACACCGGCGGTCAAATGTCCAAAGCCACGCCCAGAGGAGCGGTTGCTAAGTTCGCCGCGGGAGGCAAGCCCAACCCCAAGAAGGACTTGGGACTGCTGGCCATGGCTCAAGGGCAAGTCTATGTGGCGCGGGTGGCCTTCGGCGCGAACGACGTCCATACCTTGCAAGCCTTTCGTGAAGCGGAAAGCTATCCCGGCCCTTCCTTGATCCTGGCTTATAGTCCGTGCATCGCGCATGGCTACGATCTGGCCAAACAATTGGACCAAGCCAAGGCCGCCGTTCATTCGGGTTATTGGCCGCTGTTTCGCTTTGACCCGCGCCGCCACGAGCAAGGCCTGTCCGCGCTGCAATTGGATTGTCGCCCGCCAAGCCTGCCTCTCAAGAAATTCCTCTACAACGAAACCCGTTACCTGGTGCTGGCTCATTCAGAACCCGAAGCGGCCGACCGCTTGTTGCACGAAGCTGAGCGGGACGTCATGAGGCGATGGCACATGTATGAGCAGTTGGCCAACGGAGCACCTTTTCAGCACGCCGCTGCCACCCCTTCAGGAGGCGCCCGCTCATGATGGACCTATCGACGACGTATTTAGGCTTCCCGCTCGCCAATCCCTTCGTCTGCTCCTCATCCCCCCTGGCGCAGGATCGATCGCAACTGCGCCGCATGGAAGACGCGGGGATGGCCGCGGTCGTCTTGCAGTCCTTGTTTGAGGAACAAATCGAGCAGGAAGCGCTCGAGCTGCATCATGCCCTGGACCATCACGCGGAATCGTATCACGAAGCCTTGTCTTACTTCCCCGACATGAAGGAATACAATCTCGGTCCGGACGGCTACTTGAAATACATTGAAGAGGCCAAGCAAGCGGTGGCCATGCCGATCATCGGCAGCCTCAATGGTCATACTCCGGGCGGGTGGGTGCGGTATGCCCGACTGATGCAACAAGCCGGGGCGGACGCCCTTGAGTTGAACGTGTATGATATCCCCTCGGATCCACAGGTTTCCGGGGAAGCCGTCGAGTCGAGAGTGATCGATTTGGTCCAGGCGGTTCGAGCGGAAATCACGCTCCCGCTGGCCGTGAAACTAAGCCCCTTCTACACCGCGCCAGCCCACTTGATCCAGCGACTCAAGCAGGCGGGCGCGCAGGCGGTCGTGCTCTTTAATCGCTTTTATCAGCCCGATTTCGATATCGATCATCTCCATGTCAATCATCAGCTCAAGTTGAGCCATTCCGATGAATTGTTAACACGGCTCCATTGGGTGGCCTTGCTGTTTGGCCGCGTGGAGATCGATCTGGCCGTCACGGGAGGCGTCCACACGGCGCGCGACGTCTTGAAATGCATGATGGCGGGGGCCAACGTGGTGATGATGGCCTCCGCGCTAATTCGTCATGGCGTGGACCACGTGAGCCAACTGATCGAGGAAATCCTTCAATGGATGTTCGACCATGAATATGAATCGATCCGGCAAATGCAGGGAAGCCTCAGTTTTCGCCGCGCGGCCGACCCGTCCGTCTTCGAACGCTGCAACTACATGAAGCTACTGCGCGACGCCATGCAGCATCGGCTGATGTGAGCCGATGAATCGAAGGGGGCTATCGGCGCAGCTCGGTGCGCTGCACGCCTTCCGAGGACAGTTTGCGTTCGAAGACCAATCGATCCGACGAGAGTTCAACGATCTCGTATGGCCCCGCAGGCATGGAGCGAATGTTCAGCACAAACGACTTAGGACCGGTTATCTGATAGGTGCCATCCACCCATACTTTCCGCTTGCCCATGCGGAATTTGCCATCAGCGGCAAAGTGAAAATCAAACTCCATGCCTGGTTCGGACGGACGATTGTCCATGGGCGGATTCGTGTACGTTCCCGTCCATTGCCCGACGATCATTTCCTTGGGGTCCGTGGAGGTGAAACTCTTCCTCTGGCATCCCGCCACAAGAACCCAGCCGATGAGCGCCGCTATGATGATTCGTCTCACGTTAAACTCCTTGAGGACAACTTCCTTTCAATTTCTACTTCACCTATCACCCAGGGCACGAATCACCCTGAGATGTGACGCACATTTCTTCAACGAAAGGAACGGCTGGTGCGTTTCGCCGAAGTGCAACGCCGCTGGGTCCATCATTATCCCGAATCAACCGCGCCGCCACGGACCACTTTCACTTGTTTGAGGCGGCCAAGAATCGATCTTCCGCCAAAAGTTTTTTCCCCCATGGTGTTGAATTCATAGTACATTGAGGGACGCCTTGGAAAAGAATAACTCCAACCCATAAAGGTCATGGAGCGCATCGTCATCGTTGGCGCTGGCATATCGGGCCTGGCAACCGCTTATTATTTGCAAGAGCGGCTGCCCCAGGCCGACATTACCCTTTTGGAAGCCCAAAACCGGCCGGGCGGCACCATTTGGACGGAGAGAAAGTCAGGCTTTCAATTCGAAACCGGGCCTAACGGCTTTCTGAATCATCGCGCCAGCACCTTGAGGCTTTGTCAAAAGCTGGGGATTGACAACGAAATCATCACCGCTCAGCCCATCGCCAAGAAACGGTTGCTCTACCACCAAGATGACCTGTATGAAATGCCCAGCAGCTTTTGGCAGTTTCTCCGGACGCCGCTGCTCTCTTGGCGATCCAAATGGCGGTTGCTCACGGAACGCTTTCGCTCCCGTTCCACTTCGACCGAGGATGAATCGGTCCACGACTTCACGGTCCGGCGCACGACGGAACAAATCGCGGACTTGTTCGCCGACGCCTTGGTGACGGGCATCTACGCGGGCGATCCCAAGCAGCTCTCCCTTCAGGCCGCGTTTCCCCGAGTGGCCTTGGCGGAAAAGCAATTCGGCAGCGTCAGCAAGGGTTTGCCGAAAATCCTGGCCATGGAGCGGGAGCGGCAAGGCCTGCCGCCGGAGCCGAAACAACCGCAACTGCTCTCGTTCCGGCCGGGGCTGCGCTTATTGATTGAAATCCTCTCGCATCGCTTGAAGAAGAAGCCGATCCTTGGCGTCCCCGTTCGCACCTTGATGCTTGAGAAAACATCAGGGAAACGGCCGACGTGGACCATAGACGCGGATGGCATGGATCTCCTTCAAGCGGACGCGGTCATCCTGACCTGCCCCGCGCCGCGGCAAGCGGCCTTGGTCGCCGACGTGGACCCGGAACTCTCCGACTTGATCGCCCACATTCCCTACGTGCCCATCGTCGTGGTGGCCTTGGGATATCGGCAAACGGACGTGCTCATGCCCACGGAAGGCATGGGCTACCTGGCCCCGCACAAGGACCGGCGCATGCTGCTGGGCGTGCAATATTGCTCTTCGATCTACCCCGAGCGCGCCCCCAATGATTGCCTGCTGCTCCGCGCCATGTGCGGCGGCTGGCATCGCAGGGAAATCATGACGCTGGATGATGACAAGCTGAGCAGCGCCGTGCGGCTCGAGCTGCGCATGACCTTGGGCACCATTCGTCCGCCGGTGTTCATGCAGATCATCCGCTGGGACCCCGCCATCCCGCAATACACGATCGGCCATCTCGACCGCGTGGCCAACATCGAGCTGCAAGCGGCCCGGCATCCAGGCCTCTTCCTGGGAGGCAATGCTTATCATGGCGTCTCTCTCAATGACTGCACCGAGCAAGCGGAATGCATGACGCAGCGCGTTGCCGAATACTTCCAGTCCACGCCAGCCTGTTCCCTACAGCATGAATCGACCTAAATCGTTTAGATGGAGCCGAGTTCCCCTGGAGCCATGAAGAAGGCTTCGCTTAAATTTGCAATTATGGGGCCGCAGTAATAAAACCGGCTTTCGATTAAGATTTCGCTAAGTATCTTGATTCTCTCATGCTTTCATGTTAACAGTTGCATCAGACGACTCGCACGATTCTCGCCCAACTGAGCATGAGGTCCCACCATGATGACCACGTCGGGGCGCGCGCGCTTTGTGTTAGGTCCCAGGCATGATCTCCTGGAGAACGCCTATTATTTGGCCCACGTCGCTGCTGCTACCTACTCCGGTCAGCAAGGAATTGGAACCAACCACATCCAACCTGATCAATATCCACACTATGACGCCCTGCAACTGGGCGAACCGATCGTCTTCGATGCTCCCGCCCTCGATGCACATGGATTTGTCGCCAAGGGCGCGGATTGCTTAGTCGTTGGGTTTCGCGGCACCACCAGCATCCAAAACTGGATCACGAACGTCCGTTTCGAACAGAAACCGATCCTCATCGAGCGGATTTCCATGGGAATGATTCACATCGGTTTTGCCGAGGCCTTTGCCCCGCTGTGCCGACCCTTGAAAGAAGCGATCGAAGGCATCCTGCACCCAGGAGATCACCTCTATATCACGGGCCACAGCCTGGGAGCCGCCCTGGCCACGCTGGCGGCCAAGTGGCTGAACCTCTTGGGCTTTCACGTAAGCGCGCTGGTCACGTTTGGTTCGCCCCGAGTGGGGGATGCCTATTTTTCCGCTTCTTTCCCGATCACCTCCGAACGCTGGGTCAACTACCAGGACCCGGTCGTCCATCTGCCGCCGCCGGTTCTGTTCGGTCAAAAATATCGCCACGTGGGGCGAATGCACTATCTGGACGCAAAGGGTAAAGCGACCTCTGAACCCAGCATCTGGACGCAGATGCGCGATCAATTCTCCGGTCTCTTTGGCAAGAACGGCCTATCGACGGCGCAGCTCACGCAATCCGTTGCCCAGCGGTTAGCCGACCACGACGTCGCCAGCTACCTGGCCAAACTGGAACCGCACTTCCCATCGTGACAGGGATCTGTTTGCGTCGGATCAAAACGCAACCCGCGCCTCCACGGCGAGTCGCAGCCGGAGGAGATATTCTTTTCTAGGAATCTCCAGGGCGCCCATGCGCGTCGTGTGCGGTGTAACGAATTGCGTGTCGAAAAGGAGAAAGCCGCGCCGCCTCAGGTGGTCGAAGAGATGCACCATGGCCACCTTGGAAGCGTCGGTCATGCGATGAAACATGGACTCGCCCGCGAAGAGCCCGCCGATAGCCACCCCGTAAAGCCCGCCCACAAGGCGATCCTCGTGCCACACTTCCGTGCTATGGGCATGGCCCAAATCGTGCAATCGCGAGTAGGCATCGATCATTTCCGCGGTGATCCACGTCCCTTCCTCGCGCTGTTCGGAGCAAGCCTGGATCACCCGGGAAAAGGCTTGATTGAAGGTGCAGCGAAAGCGGCCGCCACGATAAGTTCGGGCCAGCCGGCGGCTGACTCTCAATCCATCGAGCGGGATGATCGCTCGCGGATCGGGCGACCACCAGAGGATGGGCATACCATGGCTGTACCAGGGAAAGATGCCCCGGCGATAGGCATCCATCAATCGCTCCGGCTTCAGGTCGCCGCCGATGGCGACCATGCCTTCTTCATCATGCCAATTGATTTCGTTGTCTTGCCACACGCCCGTGATTCCTTGAGGCAACTTCCGTTGATCCGGCTTTTTCTTATTCTATCCTGTGATACGTTTCATGGAAAATCGAGGGCCTCTCATGAACTCGGATCGCATGCAACGCTTATGGGCGCCTTGGCGGTCGGCCTACGTCGCCGCGCCCTCGGCCCCCGCAGCCGCGGAATGCTTTATTTGCGACGGCTTGGCGGCCCAGGATGATCGCCATCATCTCATTGTTCGGCGCTCGTCCCATGGCGTCGTGATGCTCAATAAATATCCCTACAACAACGGCCACCTCTTGATCGCGCCTCGAGCCCACGTGGCCCGGCTCAAGGATTTAAGCGACGAAGCCATGCTCGACTGTCAGAAAAATCTTCACCTCATGATCAATCAGTTGGATCAATGGATCAAACCAGATGGTTACAATATCGGCATGAACCTTGGCAAGGTGGCCGGAGCGGGGCTGCCTGGACACCTGCATTGGCATCTGGTGCCGCGCTGGCATGGCGACACGAACTTCATGCCCGTGTTCACTGAGACCAAGGTCATCGTCCAATCCTTGGAGGCCCTTTACGAAATGCTGACAGAATCGCCCTAAGGTTCGACCAAGCGAGATTCATGAATGTTCGGAGCCCAGTGAGAGACGAAGGCAAAAAGTCGGTGGTCAGGCGCTCGTGATTTGACGCGCTTGGCCCCTATGGAGCACGGCCCGTGCACGATCAATCATCCCCCCACGCTCACATAAGCTCCGTCCCTCCCTTGGCCTCCTACGCCGTTCCCTGGCTGGTTTCCCGAGGTCGCCGCTACGTCGAACCCGAACATGAATACCGCAATCCCTATCAACGCGACCGCGATCGCTTGATCCACTCCGCCAGCTTTCGCCGCTTGATGTATAAAACCCAGGTGCTCGTCAACGACATCTCCGATCACCACCGGACGCGCCTCACCCACACCCTGGAAGTGGCGCAAATCAGCAGGACCATTGCCCGCGAACTGCGACTGAATGAAGACCTGACCGAGGCCATCGCCCTGTCGCATGATCTGGGACATCCTCCCTTCGGCCACGCGGGAGAGTCGGCCCTGGCCGAATGCATGGCTCCCCACGGCGGCTTCGAGCACAACCGCTTCGGCTTGCGGCTGGTGGAAGAACTCGAACGACGCTATCCCTACTTCCCGGGATTGAACCTGACCTGGGAAGTGCGCGCGGCCATGGCCTATCACAGCAAGCAACCCCAAGCCCCGGAAGTCGCGCTCTACCGCGAGCCGGGCTTGCCCCACGCCTTCCTCGAGGCACAAGTGGTCGATTTGGCGGACAGCCTGGCTTACGACACCCACGATCTCGACGACGCCTTGAATTTGGGCTTGATCACGCTCGATGACTTGCAAGCCGTCCCATTTTGGCAGCAGGCGAGCGAACGCGCCCATCGCCGTTATGGCCGCTTGGAAATCCCCTATCTGCAAGCCGCCGTCGTCCGCGCCATGATCGATTGGCAAGTGAACGATCTGATTCAAACAACCCGCTCTGAACTGGCGGCCTCCCAAGTCAACTCCCCCGCGGACGTCCAAACCCATCCGCGCCCCCTGGCGTCGATCAGCCGGGAACTGCAGGAACTGAAGACGCACCTCGAGCAATTTCTGCACCGGGAGGTCTATCACCACTACTCCGTCGAACGCATGACGGTGAAGGCTCAGCGAATGATCACGGGCTTGTTTCAGGCGTTCATGGCGCAACCCGGCATGCTGCCCCCGCCGCATGGCCAGGCCGTCGATCGGCAGGGATTGGCAGCGACCGTGTGCGATTATTTAGCCAGCCTGACCGACCGATATGCGCAAAACGAATACAGAATGCTATTCCATCCCCAATGAGGACGTGTAGAATGTGGGGGACGACTCGCACAATATCGATGCATCGCCGCTCGTCCGTCGTGGACGCCAAGCGACGCGGATGCATTGTGGATAGGGAGATACATCATGCGGCGCGAGCCAAGCATACTTTGGATCACGCGTCTCTTATTCATGATCGTGATCGTCGGCGTGGCCACGAGCATGGCGGTCCAATCCGGCAAAATCATCACCGTCAACATGGCTGGTAATCTGGCCCTGCTCGTTCCCATCGGCACCTTCCTGCTCACCTTGGCCGCGGGCGTGGCCGTCATTTTCGTCGACATCATGTACGTCGAAAAGCAGATGACCACCCTCTCCTCGATCTATTTCGGCCTCCTGCTGGGCTTGCTCTTCGGGCACCTCTTTTCGAACGCCGTGGAGCATATCTTGAATGCATCTGATTTGGAAAAGCTGACTTTGCCCGTCCGGCTCATGCTCACGGGGATTTTTTGCTACATCTGTGTTTCCACGCTTTTTCAGACCAAAGATCATTTCCGCTTCATTATCCCCTACGTGGAATTTTCGAAGGAAATGAAGGGCGGACGGCCCCTGGTTTTGGATACCAGCGTCATCATCGACGGTCGAATTGCCGATATTTGCGATACGAAGATCATCGACACGAAGTTGATCGTGCCGCGCTTCGTGCTTCAAGAATTGCAGAGCATCGCGGACAGCCCCGACAAGCTCAAGCGGAATCGCGGCCGGCGCGGCATTGACATCCTGAAGCGTTTGCAGACCAGTCCGAAAATCGACCTGGAAATTCACGAGGGCAACCTTCCCGAAATGCGGGAAGTGCACGAAGTGGACCAAAGGTTGGTCATGCTGGCGAAAAATCTGGGCGCCCGGGTGGTGACGAATGACTTCAACCTGAACAAGATCGCCCAACTCCAGGGCGTGGAAGTCATCAACGTCAATGAACTGGCGAATGCCCTCAAGACCGTGGCCCTGCCGGGCGAAGTCCTGACCATTCGGCTCATCAAACCGGGCGATCAGTTAGGACAGGGCGTGGGCTACCTGGACGACGGCACGATGGTCGTGGCGGAACAGGGACGCGCCTTCATCGGCCAGGAAGTGACCATCACCGTCACCAGCATCTTGCAAACGCCCGCGGGCCGGATGATCTTTGGCCGCGCGGATGCTCGAGGCTCCTCGGCCACGCATCAGCCGCTCCCGGCGCAAACCGCGGAAGCGAAAAGCACAAGTTAGGAAGCGGATCGGCCCTGGCCACCGCTTCCTCGTCTGGAGGAAAGTCGATGGCCAAGCCTGGCATCCCCTTCTGGATCCTGCTCCCTTTGTTGCCGCTCGGCACCGCCTCTATGGCCGAGGATCGCTCGTCGCCGCGATCGGGCACCGCCGATGATTTGCCCCTGGTGAAAAAAGTCCTCAGCGCCCGCCAAGAGTATCAAACGTCCCTGGAAATCCTGCGCGAACACTATCGCCGGCAAAACGACCTCGAACGCATGAAGTGGGTCGAGGATGAGTTGCTGAGCTTTCACCGCATCTCCAAACGCCCCTATCGCCTGGAACTGGATGTCCCGCCGCCCAATCTGCAGCCGGTGCAAAATCAGCCTGAAGCCAACGAACTTTTCCGCCGGGCCATGAGCTACAAGGGCAAGGGCTGGCTCACCGAGCACGATGACAACTTACGCCGCGCGGAAATCCTCTTCCAGCAATTGCTCAGCCAATATCCCCAGTCGGACAAGATTGCGGACACCGCTTATCAACTCGGCGAGATTTACGAGAGCCGGGCCTTCAAGCAGCCCCAGCGGGCCGTGGCCTATTTCGAACGCTGCTTCCAATGGAATCCCCACACGAGCACGGATGCACGACTCCGGGCCGCGCGGATCTATGATCGAACCTTGCACGACCGCACGCGCGCCGTGGCCCTATACAAGGAAGTGCTGAATCGGGACACGGACGCCAAGCGGCTCGATGAAGCGCGCCGCCGGTTGACGGAACTCAGCTCGATTCCGCGTCCCCATTGACGCTCTCTCATGACCGCTTCCCGTCCGCTCGATTGACTCTCTTCGCCGAGGCCGCTCTTTTGTAAACTTTACATGAGCGGCCCGCCTCTTTTTTACCGCATAAATCCTGCCTTCCCCACATCTTGTTCTTTCCACGCATTTCCTCTGTCCAGCAAACCCTGACAAGAAACCCGCAATTCCGAAGCGGCTGGACTTGAGTTTAATTGACACTCCCATGTCATCAAGCCAACAATTGAGAACGTGAGTTTGGCGCAGGAAGCAACTTCGGAACAGACGAAAAAGACATCGCGATTGACAGCGCGGAGAGGCACCCATGCCGTTTTGGAAACGACCTTCTCTCTTGCCCCCTCACGCGGCGCGCCGCCGCATTCGCCCAGCTTTGGAAATGCTGGAAGAAAGAGAAATGCTCAATGGCAGCGCTACGGGCTGGGAGATCGAGCATCTTCTGTCCCAGAAGGACCATGCCCCGGATCGCATTCTGGTGCAGTTTCAGCCCGGGTTCAAGGCCGATATTGCCCCAGCCATGACGTTTGGCGAGGCATTGGATGAGTCCCAGGGCTGGTTCGTCGTCCATCTGCATCATGGCCGAACCGTCGCCCAGGCCTTGGAGACGTATCTGCATAACCCCAACGTCGTCTTCGCGCAGCCGGACTATCTGCGGTTTTAGCCAGCAATGGGGCCTGCACAACACGGGTCAAGGTTTCGGCAAGCCCGGAGCCGACATCGGCGCCGTCGCGGCGTGGGACACCCAAACGGGTTCGGGCCGCGTCATCGTCGCCGTCCTCGACAGCGGCATCGACCATCGCCATCCCGACCTCAAGGGCAATTTGTGGGTCAATCCCGGTGAAATTCCCAACAATGGCATCGACGACGACGGCAATGGCTACGTCGATGACTACCACGGCTACAATTTCGTCCGCAACACGGGCGATCCCCTCGACGACAACCGCCATGGCACGCACGTCTCGGGCATCCTGGGCGCGGTGGGGAACAACGGCATCGGCGTCAGCGGCGTGGCCTGGGACGTGCAATTGATGAGCTTGAAAATCCTGAACTTCGCCGGTTCAGGGTTCACCAGCGACGCCGTTCGCGCCGTCTACTACGCCGTGAATCACGGGGCCAAGATCATCAACAACAGTTGGGGCGGAGCCGGGTACGACGCCGCCATGCTGTCCGCCATCCAACATGCCCGCGATCAGGGGGTGATCTTCGTCGCCGCCGCGGGGAACAACGCCCGCAACATCGACGCGATCCCCTTCTACCCCGCCAGCTACCAGGTGGATAACGTGGTCCGCGTCGCCGCCACGGACAATCAAGATCGCTTGGCATCCTACTCCAACTGGGGCCCCAACAGCGTGCAAATCGCCGCCCCGGGAACCAACATTTTCTCCACGCTGCTGAACGGCACCTATGGCAGCCTGAGCGGCACGTCCATGGCCACTCCCATGGTCACGGGGGCATTGGCCTTGATTTGGGATCAAAATCCCGATTGGTCGTACCAACAGGTCATCCACCACATGACCAGCACGGCCGACTCCCTCCCGAACCTGGTCGGTAAAATTCAGAATGGCGCCCGATTGAACGTGGGCCGAGCGCTGGGTTCGATGGGCGATCCCCCCCCGCCGCCGCCCCCGCCACCGCCTCCTCCCCCGCCGCCGAGCGACACCAACGGACCAAGAGTCACGGGCCTCTTGCCGCTTACGAACAGCAGCGGGCTTTATGGCGCCCGCTTTACCTTCAATGAAACGATCGCCGCCAGCAGTTTCACGACCAGTCAAGTCGTGTCGATCCAAGGACCTTCGGGATGGATTCAACCCGCGACGGTTCAACCCGTCGGCGGATCAACGACGCAATTTGACGTCCTGTTCAACACGCAGCCGGCTCAAGGCACGTTCAGCTTCGTCATTGGGCCGCACATCCGCGACCTGGCCGGCAACGCCATGGATCAGAATCAAAACGGCGTGAATGGCGAGAACCCAGCGGATCGGTACACCGGATCGTTTTCGCTCTCCAGCGGCACGACCTATCATGCCACCGACATCCCCAAGGCCATCAAGGACCTGAGCACCGTGGGTTCCGTCATCATCGTGAACCCCACCTTCGCCATCAGCGACGTGCAAGTCCGTGTCAACATCAGCCATACATGGGTGGGCGACTTGCGCTTGCGATTGCGCAGTCCATCCGGACGCGAGGTCCTGCTCGTCGATCGTCGCGGCGGTTCGGGGCGCGATTTCCAGGATACCCTCTTCACCGACTTTTCCGTGCAGAGCATCGTCAACGGGACCGCGCCTTTCCATGGCAGCTATCGTCCGGAGCAGCCGCTGTCCACTTTGGCGGGCACGGCGTCGAAGGGCTATTGGCAGCTCTTCATCGAAGATCGCGCCGCGGGGAATGTCGGAACGCTTCATAGCTGGTCGTTGATCTTCAATTCCGGTTCGATGAATGGGGCGAGCTTGGGCATGCCGGACGAGGCCGAGCGCGGGATGCCTTGGCCCTGGAGCAGCTTGCCTTCGAGCTGGGTATATGCGAACCAACCCAACTCTGGTTTCGCCTGGGCCGCCGCCCCGGCAGCCCCCATGGCTTATTCCGCCAGCCGCCCGCTCACGCTGGAGGAAATTCGCTGGCAAAGCCGGCCGCATCAGCCCGTGTTGGCGGATGCCGCGCGAGTTTATTCGAACCATAAGACGGAATCATTGATCGAAACATGGTTGCAGGCATGGCTCCAATCAGTGGAAGAGCCCATGTCCTAACTTCCCTGCTGCCAGGCTATCCTTGAAGCAGGCAAGGGTTTGCAAAGGGTAAGAAACATGAACGAAATGAAGCGCGTCAAACCTCTGTCCTGGTGGGGATGGTTGGGGGCATGCGTGCTCTTCGCGGGATGCACGAAATCCTACACCACCACGCCGATGGTGGCTCCCCCCGTGGGCAGGCCGCCATGCCCGAACTGCCACACGCCTGCTCCCGTGCAACCCGTGCCGCCCAATTCATCGATGATCCCAGCCGCGCCGCCCGCCGCGGGGATGAATGGAGCGCCGCCGACGAATGTCCCCAGAACGGGTCCATCCTTGACTGAATCCCGCGCCGCGCCGCCGAGCCAGGCCCGTTTGGGACAACCCGACTCCAAGGACGTGCAAACGGCCCAAGCCGTCTCGCCGCCCGCGCCCTTGGAATTTCCCACCGACATTCCCCGCTTCGCCGTGGTCCAGGAAAAAGTCGCCACCGGCCAGGAACCCTTTGCCGATGGTTTCGCCTGGCTGGCCAAGCAAGGTTATCGCACCGTCCTTTACCTTCACTCCCCCGATCAACCTGAGGAGGGACAACTGCGAACCTTGGCCGAGAAGCATGGACTGGCGTATCGTTCCATGGCCGTCGATCCCTATCGGCTTGACCGGGCCAAGGTGAACGAGTTCAGCCAATGGTTGTCGGATGCGAGCCAGCAACCGATCTTTATCTTCGACAAGAAGGGCCAGGTCGCCGGCAGTCTATGGTATTTGCATTTCCGTCTGCACGAAGGGATGGAGGACAAGCTGGCCGTGGAACGAGCCGTCAGGCTGGGTCTGTCCCGACCGGAAGAAGGCGATCAAGAAGCTGAGGCCCTGTGGCGTGCCTTGCGGTCCGTCGTCGATTCCTGAGCGACTTGAGTTCAAATGGCTGAAGACGGGACGAACGCGTCAAGCAGCTATGGCGACAGCAGTTCGATCTTCGTTTGCGGATCGATCCCAATGCTGCTGAGTTCTTGATTGTCCTTCATGAAGTGAACCAGAGCCAGCGTCACCACGTCGTCGGTTTGTCTTTCCGTCGCCAAGCCCGTGACCAGCACATTGACGTCCCGGACGACCCCCTCCACGGTGGCGGGCCATGACCGGCGCCCCACCCGCACCGTTTGCGTAATCCGCACGCGCTGCCCCGGCTTGAGTTCCTGCGGTTGCATCTGCTCCATGGCTCCTCAAGGTCATGGGACGGTCGATTCCATGAAATCGAACCGTCCAACTTGATGGAAATGCATTGGAATTCGCCTTTCGCTCATCCTAGAGCCATGCCAAACCGATTTCAACCTTGACGGCGGCATGAACCAGGGAAATGATGTGCCAGGATCAATCGTTAAGCTCGGACTCATCCTACCTTTCCGACCTGTCTAGCCTCGGCTATTTGATTGACAGCCCCGAGGCAGGCTTTACACTTAGAAAGAGAGGCAGGCAAACTGTGATTTTGCCCGCCATATTCAGTTTGCGCACTTTTCCTGACCGGCAAACTTTCAGGAATTGAAACCGTCGGAGGCTTCCAGGCATGGCACGGCGAACCACCCGCAGCAGTCCCCGAGCCGAACAATCCCAATCGAACACGGTCTTGATCGTGTTCGTCGTGATCTCCATGCTCGCCAACGTTGGCTTGGGCATCATGTGGTATCTATCCCAGGACGAGATCACCAACAACAAGAAAGCGGCCGCGGATGCCAAAGCGCAGACGCAGCAGGCCAACAAGGAAAAAGCGCTGATCCAAGATTTCTATGTGACCCGCCTGCGACTCTGGCTGGGCGACAAGCCGTCGGAGACGGAGTTGGATGCCATGAAGCAAGCCAGCTCGGAGGTCATGCAAGCGCCGCAAGAATGGTTCATGCCCTTGGCGCGGACCGTCGAGGGCGACGCCAACGCCACGGATGAACTGGCCAAAGCGGGCATGATCGGACCCTACGACCCCGCCAAGGGGACGACCGCCAATAATTTTGCAGACCGCGTCAAGTCCCTGGATGACACGCTGGTCAAACTGCGCCGCGACTTGAAGGAAAGCCAGGATCGGCACAAGACGCTGACCGAAGAATACAACACCTACAAGAACGATTGGAACGCCGCCGTCCTGGAGCAAAAGGTCAAGGCCTCCCAGGATCGCTATGAAGCGGACCTCAAGGAAAAGCTGGCCCAAAAGGACAGCGAAATCAACGACCTCAAGGCGAAGATCAACAGCGTCGAGCGGGAAGTGGCCAAGATTCTCGCCGACACGAAAAGCTCCTTCGACCAGGAGAAACAAAAGCTGACCGAGCGCTTCGACGCCGCCCTGCTCGCTCGGGATCAGGAATTGCGGGAAATCCGCGAACGCATCAAGGCGGGGAACGAAGTGGTCCTCGATAAGCCGCGCGGGCGCATCGTTCGCGCCGAAGCCAGCGGCGAGCGGGTCATCATCGACATCGGCTCCGACCTGGGCTTGCAGCCGCAAACGACCTTTTCGGTCTACGGCCGCGACAGCAGCGGCAAGCCGTTGGCGACGCCCAAGGCCCGCATCGAAGTGGCCGAAATACTCGGCCGCACGTCGGCACTGGCCGTCGTTCGCCAAATGGCCAAGCCCGAGGAATTCCGGCAGGGCGTCGACTCCGGCGATCCGACCTATTGGATCAACAACAGCCGGGATTTCTGGCGCGCGAACAACCCCCTCCTCCCCGGCGACTTGATTTACAATCCCGCCTGGGACCCCAATCGCCGCATGCATGTCGCCCTCGCCGGCTTTTTCGATCTCGACGGGGATGGCCAGGACGATTTGCAATCCTTCATTCGCATCTTGCAATCCCTGGGCGTGGACGTGGACGTCTACCTCGACTCGGCAGACGACTTCAAGCCCAAGGGGCGCATGTCCAATCAAACCGAACTGCTGATCATCGGCTCCTCCCCCCTGCTAGCCACGAAGGGCGAATCGCCGAAAGCCGTGGGCGGCGGGCGCATGAACGAAGCCGTGAACGCCTTGCAGAACGAAGCCCGCAACAAGGGCATCGAAATCGTGACCCTGAATCGCTTCCTCGACCGCATGGGCTTCGTCGCCGAGCGCATTCCGCAATTGCAAGGTTCGGGCAATCGCGTCCTCCGCTCGGGCAGTGCTCCCGCGGATGCTCCGGGCTCCAAAAACGGCAACGGCGACAATAAAGATATGGACAAGTAATTCGATCTCAACCATCGCTAACGCCATCGACCCACAAGCTTGTCTTGTGGGTCTTTTCTTTGTCCGGGACGAAAACTTTCTCCTTGCAAGCATCCCCCTGGGGACATATAAGCAAACACAGGAACCCCAACCCGTTTGGAACCCACCATGCAGCCCCTTCAAGGAGAAGCAACGCCATGTCCGTGCCGTCGCCGTCCGCCGTGCGTGCCGTATTGGAAGCCGGTGAGGGCATCCTCCGTTTAGCGCCGACGTGGGTGCCGCGATCCTTCCTGATGCCCGGACGCCGCTTGCGACTGCATCCTGATGACTATTACGCCCTCGGGGCGCATCGCGGCGGCATCGACGAGCGTTGGTTCAGCAGCACGACGCCCGCGGCCAACGAAGGCGCGCCGCCCGATGAAGGGTTGAGCTACATCGTCGACCATGGGAAGAAGGCGTTCACCCTCCGCGACGCCATCGCCGTCGAAGGCGCCAACCTCATCGGCCAAGAGATGTGGAACCGCTACAAGCGCTGGCCGGTCTACAGTAAATTTTTTGACAACCTCGGTCCGATCCCGCACCACATGCATCAAAGCGACGAGCAAGCCGCCCTGGTCGGCCAACAAGGCAAGCCGGAGTCTTACTACTTCCCTCCACAATACAACCCCACGGGCAACAGCTTCCCATACACCTTCTTCGGTCTGGAACCCGGCACGACGAAGCAGGATATTCGCCGCTGCCTGGAACGCTGGCATCAAGGGGACAACGGCATTCTCCATTTCAGCAAGGCTTACCGCTTGCAAGTGGGCACCGGCTGGCTGATCCCCCCGTGCATTTTGCATGCTCCAGGCTCGCTCTTGACTTACGAGCCGCAATGGGGCTCCGACGTCTTTGGCATGTATCAAAGCATGGTGGAAGGCCGCGTCGTTCCCTGGTCCTTGCTCGTCAAGGACGTTCCCGCCGAGAAGCATCAAGACCTGGACTATCTGGTGGAACAATTGGATTGGGAAGCCAACGTCAACCCGCGTTTCAAAGACAGTCATTACCTGGCTCCTCTGGACGACCCCGCGCTGAGCGGTGATGGCTTTGTGGATCGCTGGGTGGTCTACGGCCTGGTTCATGGCAAACAGTTGTTCTCCGCCAAGGAACTCACCCTGCAGCCCGGCGTGAAAGCCACGATCAAGGATCCTGGCGCCTACGGCTTGATCGCCGTGCAAGGCAGCGGCACGATCGGCAAGATGCGGCTGCACACCCCTACCCTGCTGCGCTTCCACGACCTCGCCGAGGATGAGGTCTTCGTCGCCGCGGCCGCCGCCAAGCAGGGCGTGACGCTGACCAACACCGGCAGCGAGCCGCTCGTGACGCTGCGGTATTTCGGACCCGACGTTCACGCCCATTTGCCCGCCATTGGCGCGAAGGCCTAAACCCTGCCGCGCCGGATGCCGCAGGGAATGATGCCAACCCAAGCCCTTTTCTTCTCGACGATTCTCAGGAGTCTCAGCCAATGAAAAAACTGTCCATCGGTACTTGGGCCTTTGTTTTCAATCAAGAGCACGTGGCGGATTTCCATACCATCCTGCACAAGCTGCAGCAGCTCAAGTTTGACGGCGTCGAGTTGGGCGGCTTCGATCCTCATCCCCATCCCGGAACCCACAATCGCAAGCAACGCGCCGCGCTCAAGAAGGAAGTGGCCGACCATGGGCTGGCCTTCTCCGGCTTGGCGGCGGACTTGTGGAAAATGAAGCTGATCAGCGTGGAAGACAGCGGCCCCTACGTCGCGGAATTCGCCAAGAACTTGTTTTTCGCCGAGGATTTGGGCATCGATCTGATCCGCGTGGACAGCGTCGAACCGCCGGATGTTTTTGCGCAAACGGGCCTGGACCCGAAGGTTGGCTTCGACCGTTGCGTGCGGGCCTGGGATCTGTGCAGCAAATTGGCCGCCGACCGGGGCATCCGCGTGACCTGGGAATTTGAACCCGGCTTCGCCTTCAACAAACCCTCGGAAATCGTGGCCATGGTGGACGCCGTCCGCGCCTTGGGCAACCCCAATTTTGGCGTGCTCTTCGACACGTGCCACGCCCATCTCTGCGCCGCCAAGGGTTCGCGTCATCTCGGCGAGAAGGAAATCCTCAAGGGCGGCGCCATGGAACTGCTCGACCGCCTCAAGGGCCGGATCAACCACGTCCATCTCATTGATTCCGATGGCAGCTTGAACGAGCATCAGACCAGCACGCATAATCCATTCGGCACCGGCGAGCTGAACTTCGATCAGCTCCTGCCGGCCCTGGCCAAGGCGGAGATTCCCAATGATTGGTGGACGGTCGACCTGTGCTTCTGGCCTGACGCTTGGAGCGTCACCGAGGACGCCAAGAAGTACCTCGACGCCAAGCAGAAAAGTCTCCAGCTTTGATCGCACCCATTTGTGAACGAAGCAATCATCGGGATCGACGGGTGTCGATCCCCCCGCATCCATGGCGATTCCATCCCTTCAAGGACCAGGCAACATGAAAAAGCCACTCAATGTCGGCATGATCGGTTATGGTTTCATGGGGCGTGCTCATTCGAACGCCTATCGCCAGGCGAATCGGTTCTTCGACTTGCCTTATGAACTCGTGCTCAAAGTAGCCTGCGCCCGGCAAAAGGAGCCTCTCCAGGCTTTCGCGGAACGATGGGGGTACGAATCGACGGCATCCGATTGGCGCGCCTTGATTGAGCGCAAGGACGTCGACGTGATCGATATTTGCACGCCGAATCATCTGCATGCCGAGATCGCCATCGCCGCCGCGGCCCAGGGCAAAATGATCCTCTGCGAGAAACCGCTGGCCATGAATGGAGCGGAAGGCCGCCGCATGGTCGAAGCCGTCGAGAAAACCGGCGTGGCCAACATGGTGTGGTACAACTATCGCCGCGTTCCCGCTGTCACCCTGGCCAAGAAGCTGATCGACGAGGGCAAGCTCGGCAAAATCTTTCATTATCGCGCCAAGTTCCTGCAAGATTGGACGATCAGTCCGGAATTGCCCCAAGGGGGGGCGGGCTTGTGGCGGCTCGACGTGCAAGCGGCCGGCAGCGGCGTCACCGGCGATTTGCTCGCCCATTGCATCGACACGGCCTTGTGGCTCAATGGCGATCTCGCCTCCGTCAATGCCATGACCGAAACGTTCATCAAGGAACGCAAGCACAACCTCACGGGGAAAGTGGAAAAAGTCGGCATCGACGACGCCTGTGCTTTTCTGGCGCGCTTCAAGAACGGCTCCTTGGCCAACTTCGAGTCCACCCGCTACGCCCGCGGCCACAAGGCGCTCTATACCTTCGAAATCAACGGCGAGCATGCCTCCATTGCCTGGGACCTGCACGATCTGCATCGTTTGCAGTATTTCGATCATCGCGATGAAGGGCAAGTCCGGGGTTGGCGGTCCATCCACGTCACCGACGGCGACCACCCCTACATGGGGCATTGGTGGGTGCCTGGTTTACAAATTGGTTATGAGCACAGCTTCACGCACCAGGTCGCGGATTTCGTACAAGGATTGGCTTCTGGCAAGCCCGCGGAGCCGACCTTCCGGGACGCCCTACGAACACAAGCCGTGCTGGATGCCATTCTGCAATCCGCGGCGACCCAGCGGTGGGTGGCCCCGGAAATGTAACTTCAGCCGCGACACCGCCGGCAGACGCTGCGTCGAACGTTCGACCCTTGATCGATTCATGGCGGAAAGAAACCCGCCTCCCCTTCATACACGGTCCGATCGCGGCGCAACCGCTGCAGCAACGCCGCATATTGCTCGGCGACCTGCGGATAACCGCGCAGCCGTTCCCGCGCCTTGGGGCCGGTGTCGGCTCCCACTCGACCTTGGCTGTCATGGAAGTCCTGCAGCACCAAAACCTCCGGCGCCGCCTCGAGAAGCCGCCGGCGGAAGGCCTCCGGGTCGCTGAGCGGCAGCATGGGGGTCACGCACAGCCCGACGGCGATCCCCTGCCCGCGCAGTTCCTGGAAGGCTTGCCAACGATCCTCGAGGGCGGGGGCGTGCGGTTCGAACACCTTGCGAATCTGGTCGTCATCCGTCGGGATGGAAAGGTTCACGCGGACGCGCTGCCATTGCCGAAAGAGATCGCCATCGCGCGCGACCAGCGGGCCGCGCGTTTGCACAAGCAGCCGAGGCTGATGCGGCAGCAAGGCTTCCAGGATGCCGCGCGTCAGACCGAGCCGGCGCTCGATCGGTAAATAGGGATCGGTCACGCTGGAAAGATACAATGGCTGGCGGGCGATCTTGGGAGCGGTGCGCAGGGCCACGTCCACGGCGTTGGTCTTGGCCGCGAGCCATCGCCCCCATTGCTCCAGGGGCCGGCGATTCTGCGGCAGGAACATGGCATAACAATAGGTGCAGCCAAAGGTGCAGCCGACGTAGGGATTGCAGGTCCAGGCGAACCCTCCCCGCCGGATGAATCCCGTGGCCGGGCTGAAAATGCTGCGTGCCACCACGCTTTCCATGGCCGCGTCCAGAAAAAAACCCACGGTGCGAGGCCGTGGGTGGATGCGATGGATCGGTTAGGCGCTAATTCTGGTTGGTCGTTTCTTTGAACTCCGGCGAGCGCGGCAGGACGGGCGTCGGCGGCCGGGGCGGTTCTTGCTGCGTCACCTGCTGATTGGGGCGGCGATTCGGGTCGGCGTTGGCGTTCAGATCATCCTCGATGCCCGACAGCCCTTTTTTGAACTCGACAATCCCCTTGCCCAGCGAGCGCCCTATCTCCGGCAGCTTGCGGCCAAAGAGCAGAAACAACACCAGAATGATGATCAACATATACTCTGGGTTCATTAACCCCAGAAGGAGGCCGTGATTCATGACACACCTCGATTAGGAAATCCTCTCCGGCAGGCTCTTTTATAGTATACCCGATTTCCGCCGGGAAAACATAGGAAAACCCCGGCATCCTGGAAGCAAACGCGGTTTCCACGGCCATCCATACGCCAGGCGGTGCGGACCGATCGATTCATTCCGGAAACAGGACCGTGCTGAGATAGCGTTCGCCCAGGTCGGGCAGGACCACGACAATGGTTTTCCCCGCATTTTCCGAACGCTGCGCCACTTGCACGGCCGCGTGTGCCGCGGCCCCGCAACTGATGCCGCACAGCATGCCTTCTTCCCGCGCCAAGCGGCGCGCCATGGCGATGGCGTCGTCATCGGTCACGGTGATGACCTCGTCGATCACCTGGAGATTTAAAATCTTGGGGATAAAGCCCGCCCCGATGCCCTGAATCTTATGCTTCCCCGGAACCAAAGGTTCGCCGCGAAAGTGCTGCGTCAAAATGGGGCTGGCGGCCGGCTCGACGGCGACGCACTTGAAGCCGGGGCGGCGGCTTTTCAGCACCTCGCCCACGCCGGTGATGGTTCCCCCCGTGCCGATTCCCGACACCAGCACGTCCACTTCGCCCTTGGCGTCGCTCCAGATTTCCTCCGCCGTGGTCTTGCGATGGACTTCCGGATTGGCGGGATTTTCGAACTGCTGCGGCATGAAGCTGTTGGGCGTGGCCTGCAGGACTTCCACCGCCTTTTCCACCGCGCCGCGCATCCCCTTGTCCCCGGGCGTGAGGATGACCTCGGCGCCGAAGGCCTTGAGCAGCCGGCGGCGTTCGATGCTCATGGTTTCGGGCATGGTGACCTTGAGCTGATAACCCTTGGCGGCGCAGCAGAAGGCCAGTCCGATCCCCGTGTTGCCGCTGGTGGGCTCGACGACGACCGACCCCGGCTTGAGCTTGCCGCTGCGCTCGGCGTCCTCGATCATGGCGACGGCAATGCGATCCTTGACGGACCAAAGGGGATTGAAATTTTCCATCTTGGCCAGCACCTTGGCGGGAGCCGTCCCGACGACCCGGCGCAGTTGCACCAAGGGCGTTTTGCCGAAGGTTTGCGTGATATCCGAAAAAGTGCGCTCGCGAAAGCTGGCCGCCGTGGTCATGAACGTCTCTCCCTGGAGAATGGCATGGGGCTGTTTCATGCCAATATATGTCCCTGGCCGAATTCTGTCCCGACCGAAAAGAAAACCGCGAAGGCAAACCTTCGCGGCGGAGAGTGAATCAGGTTCTACAGGAGTGGCGGAACTTACTTGGGAATCGCAACGTTCAATTCGAGCGTTTCGCCGTCCTTCAGTTCCACGCCGGCGCCAGCCACCTTGCGGTTCTGGGCGTCGCTCGGCAGCATCTCGTGCCACACGACGACGTCAAACTTGCCATTCGTGGGCACGGGCACATTCTTGATTTCGAACTCGCCGTTGTCGTTCGTCACCGCGAAGAACGGATGCGAGAATTTCCAAACGAAAGCACTCATGAACGAGGAGTGCTGATTGCAAGACACCTTGTATGGTTCGCGATCGGACGTTTCCAAATCCTTGTACACGTGACTGTTTCCCGGCGGCAGCGTCTTGCTGTAAGCAGCGGGGCCGCTCAAATTGGCGTCATGCGAGATGGGGGGCTGGCTGTCGTTCAAGAAGCGGATGTCCTGCTTAGGCCCCAAGCCCAGAACGCGAGGCTCGAATTGACACCGCGGCTGCTCCATTTCCAGAATTTCTTTCCCCGCGGGCGGCTTGGTCAAGTCATCGGGCAATTTGGGCATGCGCATCCCCGTCTGAGGGCGAACGAAGACGACAGCGTAGCGAATGCCCTTCTTGTCGCTGCTCTTGTCGCAGTACCAGCCGCTCATCATGACGCTTGAGGGACATGAATCCTTATCCTTGTCTGGGGCCATGGAGTTGACGACGGGTTCGCCGTCGCCATTATAGGTGATGCGTCCCTTGATGGTGGCCGTGCCTTTGAATTCCAATGTGCCCGCGGCGGCCGTGCCCCCCGTGGTGGTTCCCGCCTTGGTCGGAGTGGTTTTCTTGGCCTCCTTGGTGGGGGTTTCCTTCTGGCAGCCGGCGAAGGTGCCAACGGCCACGCCCAAGATCAGGGCCAAACCTAAGAAACGTTGCATGCTCGCAAATCCTCCAGAAAAAGGGTCGTTGATTTACTAGACATGAGGGAGCCGTTAGTCAGATTTGGCCTCGAACCGGCCCAGGTCCGTCTCGGCTCCTGGCTTAACGTCGATGTTTTTGCCGCGGCGGCCAACCACCCACCCTGCTTCTTCGTGCCATAAAACCAGGGTGCGCGTTCCGGCCGGAGCGAGCTTGATGGCAAACTTGCCCTCCTCATCCGTGACGGCAAAGTAGGGATGCTCGAACACGTAGAGGTAGCCCTTCATCCATTCGTGGGCGCCGCAGCGCAGGGAGTTGGGCAAATAGCTCGCCTCCAATTGGAAGGTTTTTTCCGATTGGGGCGGCATCTGTACGTTGTATGAATTGCTGAACCCATCGATCACGACGTTATGAGGAATGGGCGCGGGATTCTTAACCAACAAAGTCTGATCCTTACGCATGGCCAGAACGCGCGGCTCAAAGACGCAAAAAGGCTGATCCAAGACGGCTTCCTTCTGAGCGGGAGCGCCAAGCGACTCATGAACGGGCAACGCTTTGCCGCGCTCGGGCTGCAGGAAGACCACCACGTTGGCCAGCCCTTTGTTCTTGGGATGGACCTTCCATTTGACATCGAGCTGCGGCCCCTTGCTCTGGCAATGATCTTGATCCTTCGTCATGTTGAAGGGCAAGCTTTCAGGGATTTTGTCCCCGCTGAAAATGACTTGCCCCTTGATCGTCCCCCAGCCTTCCTCGGCGGGCATGGCCGCGGCGTTCGCCGGGGCGGCCTCGGAAAACCACGGACCGATCAACACGAACGGCAACCAGCAGAGGATGAACATCAGCCATCGAGCCAACGGCATCAATAATCTCCATGATAGGCGTCGGGACGCGCCCCCGCCTTGCGGCTGGTCGGCGGTGGTTCCGGGATGAAACCCCAACTGATGATGGCGTCCCGAACCGCTTTTAGTTTTTCTTCCGGAGTGAGAGCGAACTCCACTTGAAGTTGATGATAGGCGCCGTCCAGCAGCGGCAGCGGCACAGCCCCGCCCAGCGGACGCGCGCCGATGGCCGAAAGCAGGGGCGCCAGTTGGCTGGCCGCCTTCATGCCCGGGTCTTTCATCAACTTTTGCATCCGCGGATATTCTACGCCCCGATTGTAGAAGTTTTCAAACCAGGGCATGCGGGTGTAAGGAATGACGCGCTTGGGCAAGCCCACCCAGCGGTCGATGTATTCCGGCCGCAATCGCTCAGGAGCATGGTAAAAGGCCGGGCCTTTCGCCACCAGGTCGCCCTCGGCTAAGTACGTCCCCGCATTGTGGCATTGCAAGCAGAGCTGCCGGTCCACGACCATGCGCCACCCCTTCTCGAAGTAATCGACTTGGGCGATCTCCGCGTCGGAAAGGTTGGTGAATTGCTTCAGCTTCGCGCGATATTGCTGGCGCAATTTTTCTTGATGGACGGGATCCTGGACGTCGGGCCGGGTCGTGAATTCCTCGATCCCCAGCGCTTTCTCCTGCAGGCGATCCACGGCCGTGAAATAGAGCACCAGGGCGTTCGCTTCTTCCTCGGTCATGTTAAATTGCGGCATCTTCAGGTGCCGATAGACGGCCGGCCGAAGCCCGATGGGCTTGAGCAAGAAGGACGTCAGCCACTTGGGCTGCACCTTTTGCCCTTCGCGCATCAAGGGCGGCGGGACCGACCCCATCAAATCGCTGCGGTCGCCCACCAGATTTTTCCGCTCGATCTTGGCCAGCAGTCGAGCGTGCACGTCGGTGTAGAGGCCGCCATAGGGATCATGCCTGGGCAGCGGCGATTCGAGGGGGATGTTGAAGGTGATCTGCCCGGCGGGGAACTGCTGGGCGTGGCCTTGTTCATCGCGAAATTGGAACGCTTCCCAAAGCTCCAGGCTAATCTGGCCTTCTTCCGTGTCAATCGATCGGGGCAAGCCCTTGAGGACGATCTTGCCCGGCGGATCGGCCGTCGTGGCCCGCCAGGAGGAGCTATTTGGATAGCCCAGGTCGTTCTTCAAATCGGTTTGCGTCGTTTCATTCTTGAACTGTCTGAGCACAAACGCTTTGGTTTCTTCGTCCATCGCCACTTCGTAGCGGCCGGGTTTGACGATGTGGCAGCCGACGCAGTTATACTTTTCGAGCAGGTGCAGCCCCTTGACCTCGTTCATCCGGTCGCGGCGCGGCTGATGGACGAACTTCATGGGCACCGGCTCGGCGACGAGCCCCAGGATGAAGGTCATGACCGCTTCGCGCCCCTTTTGTTCGGCCAAGGCCGAGCGGGCCTGGAAGTCGGCCTCGGATTCATTGGGCTTGCGGGCCACCCGAGCGAACTTGAACTGCGGCATCTTCAAGTGGTCGTCCCAGGTTCGCTCCTTGAACTTCTCATAGTCGAAGCTGCGCGGTTCGTAGAGCTTTTGATGCAAGAAGCCGTCTCTTCGCTTCGATCCCAAGGCGTCTTTGAAGAAGGGATCGTAGCCTTCGAGATGATCGGCCACGTATTTGTTGATGTTGTCGAAAGCCAGGCGTTCGGCGTCCTTCTTGCCCCAATCATTGAGGGGAACGCCGATCGGTTTGGCGGTTTCGAAACCGGGGATGTCATGGCAAGAGAAGCAGCCGTTGCGGCTGATGGTCTTGCGGCCGAGATAATACAGCTTCCGCTCCTCATGGCTCATCTGCGCCAAGGGTGAATGGCTGGGGTGTTGCGCGGCCAGGATGCGCTCGTCGGCGTCGGGCCGCATGAAGCGGACGTTCTCGATGCCCTTGGCCAAAGCGTCGCGGGCATCGGAGCGGGTCGCCAGGGCCTTTTCCAGATACATGAGCACCATGCCGTCGACGTCGCCGGTGGAGACTTCGACTTGCTGCCATTCCTTGCCCGCGGGGACGTTGCCTTGATCGGTCAGCAGCCAGGCGACCAGGTCGGCCCGCTCCGCGGGGCTCAGTTGGGGAATGGGCATCATCGTGCGCGGATGGTAAGCGCTCGGATTGGTCAGCCAGGCGTAAAGCCAGGCTTCGGCGCGGTTTTTGTCCTGATCATAGCCCAGCTTTTCCCGCAAGCCGATGAGATTCGGGCCATAGCGCGTCTCGGCGAGCAAGTCGCTGAGCGTTTCATCGCTCTTGTGCTGATCGCGAATGGTTTCGTGGCCGTGGCAGGCCAGACAGCCCTTGAGTTGGAAGATTTTTTCGCCGTTTTTGGGGTCGGGCTTGTGAGCGGCGATTTCGGGCGCGGGCCAGGGCTGCTTTTTCAGGGCGTTGGCGGATTGATGCATCCCTTCCAGGTCGCGCAGATGATCCAGCACCGCACGGAGTTGATCCTTGGACACGTTGGCGCGGCGCTCGGGCGCCAGTTTGACCAAATCCTCAACGGGCGTATCGGGCGGCAACTGGGGATCCTGATGCCGGGGCGCCAATTGCGGGTTGTCCTGCCGTTGCTGCTCGATGAGCATGTAGGCCTTGCGAACATCCTGCAATTGCATCCATTCGCTCGGTCCCATGGCATGGACGGCTTGAAGCTGGGCCAGGTAGCTTTCGCTCGCCTTGGCCAGGTAATAGCTCATGGCGCGGATTTCCGCGTCGGGGAAGGCTTTGTAATGATCGCCCAGGTTGGAAGGGCCGGGACGATCATCCGCCAATTGATGCGGATGGTTGTTGTGCAAACCGTAGTAATGCGGCATGCGAGTTTCCGGCCGGAACGCGCGCGGATTGCGAATCCAGCGCGACATCCAGCCTTCGTTCAGCTTTTCGGCCAGGCGGCGCAAGCCGGGGCCAACCTTGCGGAAGCCTCCCGGAGGATCGCCAGGGTCGGCCATCGCCTTGGCTTTTTCTAGCGGCGAAAGGTTGTCCAAAGGGGGATAAGGCTCAAGCCGCAGGTCGGGGCCGATCGACCGGCCCGACTTGTACCCGGAGATTTCATGGCAGCCAAAGCAGCCCAGGTCGCGGACCAGGCGATACCCTTCGAGCAGTTTGGGGGCCTCTTCCTTGCCATCGGTGCGAATGAGGTCGAAGACCTGGTGGTGGCACTTCAAGCAGGAGGATTCGATGAAGCGATGGGGAATCTGCGGATAGTCCCACATGAAGTCGGGGTGCAGGCTTTCCGCCCAATGGTAATCATGCTCCCAGCGGTGTTTCTTATCTTCATAGGTCTCGACATCGCGGCCGTTGGTCTTCGTCGTATCGGGGAAGTGGTAGGCAAACTTGAACGTCGCGGACCCGCCCTGCCCCGAATGGCAAACGGTGCAGGCAAACTTTTCCACCGGATGCGGGCTATTCGACCCCACGAACAATTCCTGCCGCGGGTGGCCGCAATAGGCGGCAACGTCGGCGGCGGTGAGACGCCGCTTCTTGAGGGCCGCGGGCAGGCTGTTGTAGATCGCCAGTTCCGCTTCCGACTCCGGCGGCTCGTCCTTGTGCTTATTCAGGAACTCCACCAAGTCGCGCAGCCGATCCTTGGTGTAATCCGCCTTGTCGATGAACATGTGGCAAGTAGCGCAGCGATCCAGGCGCTGCACGTGCTTGAAGTTGTAATCGATCGTCAAGCCATCGGGGATGTGCTGTTCGATCTTGAAGGGGGGAGCAAAGGCATCCAGGATGGGCAGGTTGCGAAACGCGGCGCCGGCCCCATAAGTGCGCTGATCGGCCAGGCGCGCCAGGCGATCCCGTTCCCGGGTCAACCGGTCCAGTTCCGCCACTGCGCCAGCGGCTTCCGCCCGTGCGTTTTGAATGTTTTGCTCCAGTTCGTCCCGTTCCTTGTCCATTTTGGCGACTTCATCTTCCAACGGCAGCAGCACACGGGCGACGAAGACGTTGATGCGATCTTCCTCATAAAGGACGGCATCCTCGGGAGCATGGGCATGGAGGAGAATGTCGCGGAAACTGACCAAGGAATCTCGGACCGCCTTCTGCGACGACAAACGCTCGGCGGCCTTGTGCAGCTTCGGCTTCAGCTCATTCAGTTTCGCTTGCCACTCGCGAATCTGGTCGTTGGCGATGCGCAGCAGCAGTTGCTTGGCGTCTTCCTCAAACGAATCCGTCTTCAAGGTCTCGGAAATGCCCGGCTGCAAGGCGTCGAACTTCATTTTGACCATGGCCCGGGCCGCCTCGATGGCCTCGGCGTTGGCCGACTGCAACTGCGCGACCTCTTGCCGGAGCAGGGAGACTTCGATCTCCCGCCCTTTGCGCTGGACCGATTTGAATTCGCGGTCGTAATCGACCCAGAACATCCAAATCAAACTGGCCAGCATGGCCACGCTGGACAGGGAAAAGACGATGTCCAGCATTTTCTGATTTCGGTAGAAATCGTCGCGTGCAGCCATATCATCCTCGCAAGGTTGCGGTCATCAATCCCAGCCCAGCCACCATCCACAGCCGCGTCCCGGCCTAAATATGGAAGAAGAATTCCGGGATGGCCACGATGTATTTTAAATCGATCGTCCAGCGGAGCAGCATCTTGATGGGCAGACTGGCCATCAAGAGCAGCAGCATCACCAGCGTGATATAGCGAATGAAGCCCATCCGCAGGAAAAAGGAGCGCATGATCGTCTTCGCCAACAGCGGCGGCAGGACGAAGAAGAAGGCCAGGATCAAAAGAATCCCGGGCAGCTCCCGCATGAAAATCACCCACAAGCTGACCGACCCGGTCGGGTGCTCCCACAAAATGCCCAACCACCGAATCCAGAAATAATCCGAGAGGTTGACGTTGTTCAGGGGCACGAGCTTGTGCGGATCCCATTCCTCATACAGCCCATAGAAGTTCCAGTTAGGCCCGCGGAGGAAGGTCCCCAGGAAGATGAGGACCACCCACAAGATGACGAAGCCAAACAGGAAGCTGATGATCGAAAAGGCTCTTTCCTTGAAGGTGTAGTAGCCATTGCCTTTTTGATTGAAGTCGATGTAGGGCATGGCCATCAGCCCCAGGATGATGAGCGTGGGAAAAACCACGCCGGCGAGCCAGGGGTCGTAATAGACCAGCATTTCCTGCAGTCCCAGGAAGTACCAAGGCGCCTTGGACGGGTTGGGCGTCTTGGTGCTGGAAGCGGGCTGTTCGAGTGGAGCGGGCAATGCCACAGCCCAAACGACCAGGATCACCGTCACCACGACCATGCAGATCAATTCGGTATAGACCAGGTCCGGCCACACCAGGACCTTTTCATCCTCGATCTTCTCCAAGGGCGGTTCGCCGCGCTCCATGCGTTCATCGTTGATGACGGCGCGGCGCAGGGGCAGCCACGTGAAATAGGCCACCGTGAAGACGAGGAAGACGATGGGCACATTATCGGGTTTGCCGATGATGTGGCGGAAGTCCGGGTCGGTCATGCTCCAGCCGCCGAAAAGGAGCATGAGATTCATGACGAGCCAGGCGACGTTGGGTTCGGTGAACAGCTTGCGCCACACCAGAACGGCGGCGAAGACGGCGTTCGCCAGCATGAAGTAGGTCACCGCGCCGGTGCCGTAGAGGATGACCATAAGCACCGAGATGATGATCCACCACAGGACCATGCGCTCGCCCGCGCCCATGCCGCAAAAGAGTTCGCGGGTGTCTTCCGTGAACATGGCCCCGATCCTGACGCGGAGCACATAGCTGAACAGCGCGTCGCAAATCCACAGCCCCAGACACAAGTACATCAAGAATTCGACGCTGCGCGTGATGATGTCGTTGAGCGAGAGATTGCCCGGCGCGGGGGGCAGGCCCATGCTGGTCAGGCCCCGCGACAGGCCATAGTCGCTCAGATCGCGGACCCAGTAGGGCAGGAAGCGTCCCTGATCCGAGCCGAAGTTGTGCATCACGTACATGAGCACGTGCAGCAGAAACAGCCCGGAAACGGCGAACCAGAAATAGGCCCATTTGCGGCTCTGATTCACCTTGAGTTGATACCAGCCAAATCCAACGTTGGCCAGCATGACGACCAGGTAGTACCAGGCCAAACCGTTTTGCACCTGGGGATTCAGATCGGCACCGTGCATAACCGTTCTCTTCTTCGCTGAAGATCACCCCACCCGCGGTGGGACACCACGATCCAAACAACCACCTCGCCAGACGGACCCATCCCATCCAGGCGAGTCGCGGCGATGCTACAACGGCCCGCTAATGCCGCCATCCTTGCGGATCCGCCAGAAATGGATGGCGATCAACAAGGCCGCCGCTAAAGGCAAAGCCACGCAGTGGAGCACATAAAACCGGAGCAGCGTCATTTCGCCGACGAAGCGCTGCCCGAGCAGGGCAAACCGGGCGTCGCTGCCGGAGTGGATCAGATCGACTCCGCCCACGTTGAGCAGTTTAGCGCCGGGCCCTTCATGCCCCAAGAGCGGCGTCGCCCGGGCCATGTTGCTGCCCACGGTGATGGCCCATATGGCCAATTGATCCCAGGGCAGCAAATAACCCGTGAAGCTGAGGAGCAAGGTGAGCACGAGCAGGATGACGCCGATGGTCCAATTAAACTCCCGCGGCGGCTTGTAACTGCCCGTCAGGAACACGCGATACATGTGCAGCCAAATGGCGATGACCATGGCGTGGGCCCCCCAGCGATGCAGTTCGCGGAGCACGCCCAGCGTCGTGACCTGGCCGAGGGAGATGATGTCGTTGTAAGCATGTTCCAGCGTGGGCCGATAGTAGAACATCAGCAGCACGCCCGTCACCGTCTCCACCAAGAAGAGGAAGAAGGTGATGCCGCCCATGCACCAGGTGTAGCTCAGGGCAATGCCTTGCTTGCGGATGGAGACCGGGTGCAAATGGAGAAAGAAATTGGTCAACATCACCACCACCCGGTTGCGCCGATCCTTCGGGGCCGGGTGGCGGAAGATGGATTTCCAAATCTGCGAGTTGCGAACGTAATCACCCAACGGCATGGTTTAGTCCTTCAAGACGTTCAAAATGGAAGCGCTGGAAAAAGTCAAACCGCTAGACCTGCACGGAAGCGTCGGGGCTGCCCCATTCCCCCAATTCATGTTGAAACTTCTTGCTCTTGTCGACCAGCAACTGGCCATCGTCGGCAATGCTGATCTTGAATCGCTCCAAGGGGCGAGGCGCGGGGCCCTCGAAATTGATCCCGTTCTTGTAGAAGCCGCTGCCATGGCAGGGACATTTGAATTTTTGCTCGTTTTCCAACCAATTGGGGGTGCAGCCCAGGTGCGTGCAGATCGTGCTCAGGGCAAAAATCGTGTTGCCCTCGCGCACCAGCCAAACGCCTTGTTCTTGCTTGTAGCGTTCGACGACCTGTCCGGGTTCATAGCCGCCTGGAACCCCTGCCTTGAAGGAACTGGGTGGCTCCGCCAGGACGTTGGGGAACATGAAGCGGACCGTGCCGAGGGCCATCGCCGCCATGGAGGCGCAAAACGTCGTCCAGGCGATGCCCATCCAGGTGAACAGAAAGAAGCGGCGATCCGCGCCAGGCTTTTTCACCGGCGGCTTGGCTGGCGGCGGAACCGCGGGAGGCGTTGCCGAAGGGGCGGCGGCAGTGGCGGTTCCAGCCGTCCCCGCGGGGGAGGCTGCCGTCGTTTCAGCAGGCTTGGTCGGTTCTGACATGGGGATCCTCGTGGCACTCGGACCTACTGGCTTCACCCTATTGGAGCTTTGTCCTTTATACAACCTAAGTTGTAAGGTTCAAAACCCCGGAAGCAACCAATTTGTGGAGATTCTGACGATTTTTGATCAGCAATCAAGATGCCACTGGCCAGGAAGTTGGATTCTCATTGAAAATCCCTTTGAATCTTTACGACACTGTGCATGATCCTTCCCGGCCGTGCAAAAATGGCCCCCATCGATTCTCGGCCATGAGAATCGATGGGCTTCATTGCCGGGCCGATGCAAACTTCTAGGCTATGGGAATAACGATGACCGTGTCCTTGAACGGTCAGCTATTTCGTTCCGTCGGAGTCGCTCATTCCTCATGTCGGTTCATTTGTGGGATTGGCAAACCCCCGCGCCTGAAGCGTGCCGTGGCGCCGTTCTTGCCCTGGGTAATTTTGACGGCGTCCACCGAGGCCATGCGGACCTCATGGGCCGCCTCCAAGCGATGGCGCGGCGGCTTGCCACCTTCCCCATGGCGGTGACGTTCGATCCGCATCCCCTGCACTTTCTGGCTCCTGGAGCCGATCCGATTCCCCTGGCCGCCTTATCGCGTCGCTGCGAATGGCTGCAGCAAGCCGGCGCCAGCAAGGTGCTCATCCTGAAGGTTACTCCAGAGCTGTTGCAGCTCTCTCCTGAGTTTTTCTTCCACGAAGTGTTAAGCGGCAAGCTCCATGCCCGGGGTTTCGTTGAAGGTCCCAATTTCGCCTTCGGCAAAGACCGCGCCGGCACGCCGCAAGTCTTGCAGACCCTTTGCGAGGCCTCCGGACTGCCACTGGAAATCGCCGCGCCCATGATGCAGGACGGGGACATCGTTTCCAGCAGCCGCATTCGACAAGCAATCATGGCGGGGGACGTTCGCTTAGCCGAGCGTTTGCTGGGCAGGCCGCATGAAGCCGAGGGGGTCGTCGGCCGCGGCGCGAGTCGGGGCCAGCGCATCGGTTTTCCCACCGCCAATCTGGAGGGGATCACGACGCTGCTTCCCCCTATCGGCGTCTACGCCGCATGGGGCGAGATGGAGGGTGAACGCTGGCCGGCGGCCATCAACCTCGGGCCCAACCCCACCTTCGCGGAACACCACGACAAAGTCGAGGCCCATCTCATTGGGTTTCAAGGTTCGCTCTTCGGCCGCCCCCTACGGTTGGGCTTCCTGGATCGTTTGCGAAACGTGACCGCCTTCCCTTCCGTGGAAGCGCTGCAGCAGCAACTCAAGCAGGACATCGCGGCTGCTCAAGCCATCTTCCAGTCGAACCGGAGTCAATCGTCCGCGATTAAAACCGTGGCCGCCCCGCAAGAGCTGCGACAGCGCGTGGAAGTCGTGCTCAATTCGACCTTGCGCCCCATTTTGCAGGACACGGGCGGCAACGTCATCCTCGTCGACATCACCGAGGACAAGGTGGCCCGGATCAGCCTTCAGGGGACGTGTCGCGGATGCCCCAGCACCGTGATGAGCATCATCATGGGGATCGAAAGCGAACTGCGCGACATGGTCCCAGAAATCGCCTATCTTGAAGTCATTGGCGACTAGGCGCGGCAGGATGTTCTCCGCGAGCCTGTGATGGCGTCATGATCAGGATTATTTCACGATGTAGCCGCCGTCGACGACGATCGTCGTGCCGGTGATGTAGCTGCCCGCGTCGGAGGCCAGGAGCAGCATCGGCCCGATGAGTTCATTCGGCTGGCCCCAGCGATCGAGGGCCGTGTGGTCGCTGAATTGTTTTTTCTCGGCATCGCTGAGCAGCGACATAGGAAGATCGGTCATGAAAGGACCGGGAGCGATGCAGTTGACCGTCACGTTGTAAGGCCCCAGGTCGAGCGCCATGGACCGAGCCAAGCCCCGGAGGGCGGTCTTGGCGGCGGAGTAGGCGTTGCGGCCCGCCTTGGAGACAAAGCCGAAGGTCGACGAGATGTGAATGATCCGGCCCCAGCGCCGCTGTTTCATCCCCGGCGCCAAGGCCCGGGACAGGCTCATGGCCGCGTGCAAGTGCACTTCGAGCAGCAAATCCCAGTCGGCATCCTTGATCTGATCGATGGGCTGGGGCGTGTTGCTGCCGGCGTTGTTGATGAGGATGTCGATTTGGCCCATCCGCTCGATGGCCGTTCGGGCCAGGGCTTCCACCTGATCCCGCTGGCTCATGTCGGCCACGATGCAGTCGCCGCGGCGATCAGTTCCTTCGAGGATGTCTCGGAGGCTCTTGCGCAATTCCTCCTCGTGCCGGCTGCTGATGACCACGTCCGCGCCGGCCTGGGCCAGCCCCCGGGCCATGGACTTGCCCAACCCCCGGCTGCCGCCGGTGACCAGGGCCGTTTTACCTGTCAGATCGAAGAGTTTCATGGAGCGTGACGTCCCGCGGCGAGAAAGGGAAAAACGTGGAGAAAAGCCCACGGCATCGCGCTCCGTGGGCTGGCATGGTTTTATGAATCAACCTGAAAGGGTTAGCCATCGGCTTTGCCGGTCGTGTCGGCCTCGCCCGCGTCCTTGAGTTTCTTTTCGATCTCCGCCTTGCGCTTGAGGTCCCGGCCGCTGCCGGTGGCTTGCTCCATGGCCCGCTTCCAGGCGGAGACGGCGTCGCGCTTCTCGCCCAGCGCCCAGTGGATATCGCCCAGGTGATCGAGAATCTCCGAACTTTGCCCGCGCGGCAAACCCGTGGCCTGCATCATGTACTTTTTCGCATCCTCATATTGTTTCTTCTTGAACAACACCCAGGCCAGGCTGTCCAGGTAGGAAGCATTGTTCGGCTCGGCTTCCACCGCTTTGCGGATCATTTTTTCGGCCTCATCGAGGCGTTGATCGTTGTCCGCCCAGATGTAGCCCAGGTCGTTATTCAGCCCGGCGTCTTCGGGGTTTTGTTTCAGCAAGGCCATCAACAATTCGGTCGCCTTGTCCACCTTGCCCATGTCGCCGTATAAGCTGCCGAGGATGCGGGAAAATTTCTCGCGCTCGCGGCGATTGTCCTCATCCTCCGGAATCAGCTTGAGGATGCGTTCGTAGATGTCGGCGGCCTCATCGTATTTATGGAGGTACTGCAGCACCCAGGCCCGCGTTTCCAGGATGAAGGGGCTGTCCTTGTTGAAGCCCGATTGATCCAGCTTTGCCAAAGCCCCCTCGGCGTCGCCCCGCAGGCATTGAATCTGCACGCTCTTGCGCACGGCATAGGCCCGCCCTAAAAGCAGGAACCGGGCTTGAGCAGGATCGCTGTTGGCTTCCAATTCCATCAATTCCTTGCACAACTTTTCGGCGGCGTTGTAATGCTTGCCTTGGATGTTGTGGTCGATCCAATTGAGATAGCTGATCACGAGCTTGCGATCGCTTTGCAACTGCTTGGCGTGATCGACGCAAAGCTTGAAAAATAGATTCCCGGCGTCGTGATCGTGCAACTCGCCGGCCAAAACGGCCAAGGTGCCCGCGGCACTGTAATTAAAGGGCGGCTCCTTGTCGCTTTCCTTGAGCATGGCGACCGCCACGGCCAGCAGTTTTTTGGCTTGCTCATGATCCTTGAGCTTCTCTTGCAGCCAGGCCGTTTGATTTTGCTCGTAGATCAGGCCGTTGAGTTCGAGCAATTCGCGTTTTTCCTTCGTCGTCTGCTGGCCGCTCGGCGGCGCTGCGTGCACCAGGGCCGCATCGACCAGGACCATCGGCATCGCCAGGCCAATCAAGAGAGGAAGGATCGAGCATCGTCGCATGGGATAAACCTCGTGTAGCAGCAGTCCCTTGGGGGGCTAGTCGTCGATAACTAGATCATATCCTAGCCGAAACGTTCCATCCAGGCCAAGCGCTTGGGTTGAATCGACGACCCCGCCGACGAAATATCTGCGGCATTCGATTTGCACCATGCACTTGGATGCCATTTTTAAGTTATGATCCATGCATGATCAGAAGACCTCATTGATCATCGCTTGACCAAACTCCCTCTTCAATGAGATGAACCATGTCCTCGCTGCGTTTCGATGTCACCACGGGCGATTGGATCATCTTCGCCCCCGAAAGAGCTCGGCGGCCCAACCAGCACAAGCAAGACAGGGTCAGCCCCCCGCCAGCGCCCGATGCCAAGTTTTGCCCTTTCTGCCCGGGAAATGAAGGCGCTTCGACCAAGGAAATCCATACGATCCGCGACCCTTCGTCGGGAGCTTGGCAAGTGCGCGTCATCGCCAACAAGTTCCCCGCCCTCAGAATCGAGGATGACATCAACCGCCACGAAGACGGCCGGCTTTTTCGCCGCATGGGCGGCTGCGGCGCCCACGAAGTGGTCATCGAATCGCCGGAGCACGACGTTTACCTGGCCCATCAAAGCGCGGCCCAGATCGAACGGGTCCTCATCACGCTCCACCAGCGCTTCAACGATCTGATGCGCGACCTCCGCTTTCAAACCATCATCATTTTCAAAAACCACGGCGAAGGCGCCGGCACTTCCATCCGCCATCCCCACTGTCAAATCATCGCCACCCCCGTCGTCCCCCGGCTCATGCGGCTGAAGCACCGCGTGGCGATCGATTATTTTGATCAGATGGGCCGCTGTCTTTACGTCGATTTGCTGAATGATGAAATCATCGAACGGGACCGCATTCTGCTGGACAACGATCAATATACCGCCGTCATGCCTTATGCCTCGCATGTCCCCTATCAGATTCGCATCTTTCCCAAGCGCCGGGAGGCCAGCTTCGGCCATGCCGATCCCGCCTCCTTCTCCGCCCTGGCCCAACTGCTCAAAGCGGTGCTGCAGAAATTGCACTATGGCCTGAATGATCCCGATTACAACATGACGCTCAACACCGTCCCCCGCGGCGATGAGGACGAGGAATACTTCAATTGGCACATCGACATCTTGCCCCGCCTGACGAATCCCGCCGGCTTCGAACTGGGCAGCGGCATGGCGATCAACGTCGTCTTGCCCGAGGAGGCCTGCCAATCGCTGCGCGCCGTGGAACCATGACGCGGCCTGCTCCGCGTGGCTCTCTTGGCCGATTTTTCGTTCCCAACCAACTGGCCAACCTTTATGATCGATTCTTGAGAACGGTCCTGTTGCGAGGTTTGATAGTCAACATGTCCAGCGACTCTTCACTCGGCGACACCATGGATTTACCCCAAAGCGACATGATGTCGTTCCGTTTGTCGCCGTCGACGCCAACCCATCCCAACCTCTCATCCCCCGGGCCCCAAGTTCATGACGAATTCGATGACCTGTTGTCGCCGCTCCCTGGGTACAAACTGGAAACGGAAATCGCCAAGGGCGGCATGGGCGTCATCCATCAAGCCCGCGATCTCACCATCAATCGCACCGTGGCCGTGAAGATTTTGCAAGATCGCTATCCCATCGATTCCCCCGTGGCCAAGCGCTTCATTGAAGAAGCCCAGATCACAGGTCAGCTCCAGCATCCTGGCATTCCGCCGATCTATCAGGTGGGCCGCATGGCCGACGGCCGCCCCTATCTCGCCATGAAATTGATCAAGGGTGAAACGCTGGAAGCCATCATGACCCGGTGGATTCAACAGCAAACCGCAGGCTTCCCCGCCAACGGCGGCAGTACCTCCGCAGCGGAAGCCGTCCCTCCCTTGGGATCGATCAATTACCTCGCTTTGATCGAAGCCGTGGCGCAGGCCGTGGGGTATGCCCATGCCCATGGCGTGATCCATCGGGACCTCAAGCCGGCCAACATCATGGTGGGACCTTTTGGCGAGGTCCAAGTCATGGATTGGGGGCTGGCCAAGCTGATCACGCATGATGACGCTCCGGCAACAGAGCCGGCGCCTGCCGCCGCCGCACCGCTGGCGACTGCGCTGCATGATCCACGAGCCTGCTTCGATGCCAAGGCAACCCAGACGGGCACCATTCTCGGCACCTTGACCTACATGGCCCCTGAACAAGCGGCTGGCGAGATCAATAAGATCGACCAGCGGTCCGACGTCTTCGGCCTGGGCGCGGTGCTTTGCTACCTGCTCACGGGCCGCCCGCCCTACTCGGGGACCGAATTTGAAGCCGTTCGGCTCAAGGCGCTGCGCGGCCAGACCGGCGAAGCTTTCGCTTGGCTCGATGCTTCGGGAGCGGAACCCGGGGTGATCGCCTTGTGCAAACGCTGCCTGGCGTTTGATCCGCTGCAGCGCCCCGAAGACGGCCTTGCTGTCGCGGCCGAAGTGGCGGCCCTGCGCCGCGAGGCTGAACAGCGCGCCAAACAAGCGGAAATCGAGCAAGCCCGGGCGCGCGTGTTTGCCGAGGAGCAGCGCAAACGGCGGAAAATTTGGTTCGCCCTGGCCATTGTGCTGCTGGTCGGCGTCATCACGTCCTCCACCCTGGCGCTCTGGGCCTTCACCTTGGAGAGTCAAGCCAAGGCCAACGAACAACGGGCGCAAAACGAGAGAGATGAAAAAGAAAGACAGCGGGAGACCGCGGTCAAACGCTTAAGCCAAATCGAACGCGGCGTCGAAATCATCGCGAACATGCTCGCCGGCATCAATCCCCGCGCCGAGGAACAGGGCGGCTCCCCTCTCTATGAGCAACTGCGCGAACGCGCCGAAAAAGCCGTTGACCTTTTAGACGCCGAGTCGGTGGGCGATCCCCTGGTCGTCGCCAAATTGCAGACCCTTCTGGGGAACACGCTCAGCGAGTTGGGCAATGCGGCCAAAGCCGTCGAAGTGTTGGAAAAAGCCCGTGCGACGCGCGAACGCTGGCTCGGCCTCGACCATCCCGACACGCTCGCCACCATGAACATCTTGGCGATGGGGTACCAAGCCGCGGGCAAGCTCCAACTCGCCGTGCCTCTGCTGGAGGAAATCCTGAAACGCCGCCAAACGGCGCTCGGGGATCACCATCCCAGCACCTTGCAAAGCATGAATAATTTGGCTGCCAGCTACCAAGCTGTTGGCAAACTCGAGCTGGCTGTGCCTTTGCTCGAAGAAACCTTGCAGCTCAGCACGCATTACCTGGGGGAAGATCATCTCGACACGCTCATCAGCATGAACAACCTGGCCACGGCCTATCAGGCGGCGGGTCAAATCGACCTGGCACTGCCGCTGTTGGAAGAGGGGCTCCGGCTCCGCCAAACCATCATGGGCGCGGACCATCCCGCCACGATCCAGGGCATGAACAACTTGGCGGCCTGCTATCAAGCCGCCGGGAAAATCGATCAATCGCTGCCTCTGTTTGAAGATACCCTGAAGCTCATGAAAGCCAAGTTCGGCGCCAATCACCCCAACACCCTGTCTAGCATGAACAATGTGGCGATGGCCTATCACGCGGCGGGAAAACTCGACCTGGCTTTGCCGCTAGGCGAAGAAGCGTTGAAACGCAGCCGCGACCGACTTGGACCCGACCACCCCAGCACCTTGCTGCGGATGAATAATCTGGCCAATGTTTACCATGCTCTGGGTCGGCACGCGGCGGCATTGGCCTTGCGCGAGGAAACCTTGCAACGGCGGCGACTGAAATTAGGGCCTAACCATCCCGACACCTTGACTAGCATGAACAACCTGGCCTTATCCTTCGCCGCATTAAATCGCCACGATGAAGCACTGGCCCTGCGCGAAGAAACGCTGCAACGCCGCCAGTCCAAACTCGGGCTTGACCATCCCGACACCCTTTCGAGCATGCACCACCTGGCGATTTCCTACGCCCAGGTTGGCCGGCATGATGAAGCCTTGGAGTTGCTGGAACATACCTTGCGGCAGCGCCGCGACAAATTGGGACCGCACCACCCCGACACGCTCTCGACCATGCACAGTTTGGGAAAATCGTACACCGACTTGGACCGTCGCAAAGAGGCGATGGCCATCTTTGAAGAAACGCTGCAGCTCCGCCGAACCCTTCTCGGTTCCGATCACCCAGACACAATCGCCATCATGCATGACCTGGCCAGTGTTTATGCCGATCTCGACCAATCCGAGAAAGCCCAGGGGCTTTTCGCTGAGGCGCTCCAGCGTCTTGAAAAACGATCCTTTCGACATGATCGTGCAGAGGTCCTGCTGAAGAAAGCGCTTGCGTTTTATGAAAAGCGAAATCTTCTCCAACAAGCCGAAGATTGGCGGCGCAAATGGCTCAACGTCGTGAAGGAGCGCTCGGGACTGCATACAGACGATTATTGGCGGGAATGGCTTGGCCTGGCCGACAATCTGATGAAGCAAAAAAAGTGGAACGAAACGGAGTTGCTCCTGCTCGAAGGTCATGATTGGTTGCTGAAAAATATGGAACCTTCAGATGTGAAGCAGCGCCCCTATCGACATATTGAAATTTGTCAACGATTAGCTGAGGTTTACACGGCACTCAATAAACCCGATGAAGTGAAGAAGTGGCGCCAGGAGCAGGATCGCTGGAAATGATCATCCGACATAAGCGGCGCCCCTTGCTGCAAAGCCAATCACTTTTCTCCTAACATCCAGCCAGGGAGGGCCGCGGCTTGCTTGACCCAGTCCGCTAACTGGGCCTCATTCAGATCATCGTCTTCATAAATATCCAGCCAGCGGGCGTTTTTGTCCTTGCCCGCGCCGGGGGGCAGCGGCCGCAGCGCTGAGCCGTGGAAGAACGTGACTTTGACGTACTTCGTCAAGCAATGCAAGGTGAGAAACCAACCCTGGCCTTCGACGCCGTAAAAGGGCGAGTTCCACCGCACGGCCTTTTTCACGTCGGGCACGGCCTGCACGATGAGCGCATCGAGGCGCTGGCCAAGGCCGCGCTTCCAGCCAGGCATCGCGGCGATGTAGGTCTGCACCGGGGCGTCGCCATCGGCCTTCGCGATCTGCGGGTTGCCGCCGGAAAGGAGTTTCACGGGCCGATCCTTCGCGGCCGGTTTCGCTGCTCCCTTGGCCTTCGACCTAGCCTTGCTTGCTTGGCTGCTCCGCTTGGGATGGATCGTCATGGCTCTAGAAACCTTTGTGAAAAGTTGTCCGGCGAGCGATTGCTAGCCGGATGCGAAGTCTCGCGCAGGTCAAGCTGGCAAATAAACGAAAGCGGCCTGAAGGGCCGATTCGGTCAGCCCAGGCCGAAGGCCTGGGTCCCCTGGCCAAGGGGATGAATCGGCACGGGCACTAGAGGTCGGCCGAGTCCAAGTACCACTTCACTTTCGGAATGTCAGGCATCTCGCGGCCGTTGTCCACCCCGATCTCCGCCTTGATCGCGGCTTCGAGCTTGGTGTTCATCGCCTTGATCAGGTCTGCGTTATTCTCCCGGTCTGCGCCGAGGTTGACCGTCTCGTCGGGATCGGTCTGAAGGTCGAATAGCTCCACATCATTCGACTTGTATAGATCATCGAGATTCTTCGGTTGGTTCCGATCCACTGGCGCGAAATATCGCGAGAACTTGTAGCGTCCGTCGAACACGGTCCGGAGGCTGCCGCGCTTCTTCAAGTCGGGCTTGTACCCGATCTTCTCCAGTTGCTCCTTCGGCGATTTGTCCGCCGCGATGGCTTCCCCTGCGGCCTGCATCAAGGTCGAGTCGTTGGTGCACAAGGAGCTGTAAGTGAACAGCACGCTCTCGTGGGCCGCGTGAATGTCGGCCCCCGCCCCCTTCGCAAGGACCGGCGCCAGGTCCTTGCCGGGCAGGTCGCGGCCCGCGAACTCGCTCCGGCGCGTCGCGTCCACCCCCGCTAGCGACAGCAACGTGGGGGTCACGTCGATGTGGCTCGACAGGGCCTGGCACGTCTGTCCGCCCTTGATGTCCGGGTGGACGACGATGAACGGGATGTGGATCGACTCCTCGTAGGCGAATGGGCCTTTCCCGCGCAGACCGTGAGCCCCGGCCATCTCCCCGTGATCGGCGGTGAAGACGATGATCGTCCGCTCGGCCAGACCCAGGGCGTCCAGCTCGGCCAGGATGTTCTGTACCTGAACGTCTACGGACCGGATCGAGTTGAGGTAGAAGTTGTTGAACCGGTGCCAGCGGTCGTCCTCCAGCGGGATGTGGCCCAGGACGTAGTCCCACATTCTCAGGAACTCGCCGTGTGCCTTGGGCCGGCCGGCAGCGTCCAGCGGTTCGCGCAGCGTCTTCGCGACCGGCATGTCCCAGGACTTCCGGTAGATCGGGTGATTCGGCGCGGTGGTCGCGTGATAGAGGAGTTTTCCCGTGTCCTGCACCTTCTGGCCGGGGGCGTCGGTGTTGAAGTACATGATGTCGTGCGGGTTCACCAGGCTCACGAACAGGCTCCACGGCTTGCCCGCGTCCGAAAGCTCCCGCCCGTGGCGGCGGAGCCAGGTGACCGCGCTCCCCGCGATGAGGTGGTCGAACTGATAACCGCCCAGGTCGTGGCCCACGATGTCGCCAACCGAGGCGTAGTCCGCGAAGCCGTATTCCTCCATCTCCTTGGTGTACAGCTTGGTCGGGTTGTGCGAGTCGAAGTCCTTGTTGAGATGCCATTTCCCCTTGTAGGCCGTGTAGTAGCCGGCCTTGCGGAGCATGTGGCCGATCGTGGGAACCTTGGTGGACATGTTCCCTTGCCACGGGCAGTTGGTGTTATCAAACATCTTGTTGTCCGCCGTCTGCAACCCGGTCATGAGGACCGAGCGCGACGGCGTACACATGATTGCGCTAGTGTAGTGCTGAGTGAATGAGGTGCCGGTCTTCTGCAGCCGCTCATGGGCGGGCAGGGAGAGCCCGGCTGGCCACTTCGCGGTGAAGCGCTCCTGGTCCGTGAAGATGAAGAGGATGTTCAACCCGCGTTTTTCGCCGCCAGACCCAGGTTTGTCCTGCGGATTCGCGCGTGCCGACGCCGCCCCGAGGAGAGGCGCCGCCAGGGTGCCAGCCGACCAGCGATTGAAGTCGCGTCTAGTGAGGTCGCACTGGCCCGATTCATTGATCATGACGAGTCCCCTTCCGAAGAACCACATGCGCGTCCCAAAGTCGCCAACAACGGGGTCGGTTGCCGCCGAACGGTTCGCGTTTGAACAGCATAGCGGAGTGAAAGCAATGCTGCCATTTAACCATCAACACCGAATGTAATGTAAATTGGGTTGATATCTGGAGCAAACGGATTCTCAACACTTCATTAATGTGTCATGTGAATGAAAGTTTGCCCCCCGTGAATCACGGGGGGCTAAGCAGCGCGATAGGGTCCACTCCGCGCTCGCACTCGGGGCTTGCGCTGGCGCTGACTTCGATGTGTTAAAAGCCCGAAGCGCCAGCGCCGGGGGATCGATGCAAAACAAGCCCGAAGCGCCAGCGCCGGGTACACCGTATTCTCAATGAGCATTTCGGCCTGAAGGGCCGATTCGGTCAGCCCAGGCCGAAGGCCTGGGTCCCCTGGCCGCGAGGATGCATCGGCCCTGAAGGGGCCGTTCGGGGCGGTGGCGCGGGACAGGGACAGAGATGAACGACCCTTTCAGGGTCGATAACCGCATGATCAATACGAACCCAGGGCTGCGCCCTGGGCTGGCGCTTGGGGCTTGTAATGCAGATTTCATATGCTTGCGTTTGGGTGATCGCGGCGCTGTAGAAAACACACTTAAGTGCTTGCTGTGTAAGGAAATAAGGTGAGCGTTTCACGCACCAACCCCCCTCCCGTGAAACGATCACTTTGAAGGTGTCACTATCAACGCATAGTCATGCGGTTTAGAGGTTTACGTCGAATGGCGACGACGATGGTGGACCATTTGATCTTTTCATGGGGAGGTTAGCGAAAATGGTTACGGCTCGAGTAGCAGCCTTTCGCCAGGCTTAAGGAAGTGAATCAAGGTATGGGGCGACCCTTGTCTGGTTCGTTCGACAAAGTCATCTATGTTGATCGCCTGGTGATGGGCGAAGGTAGAATAGTGACATGGAATGGCCCAACGAGGCTGGATCATGGCCAGGGCCTTGGCGGCTTCGAGCGGCCCCATGGTATAGCGTCCGCCCACGGGCAAGATCACCAGGTCGGGCCGATACAATTCCGCGAAGAGTTGCATGTCGGTGAAGACGCCGGTGTCGCCGGTAACATACAGAGTGAACTCATCGGCGAACTTGAGAATGAATCCCGTGGCACCGCCGCCGGGTTCGAGGGTGCGGTCGACATAGAATTGCCGACCCTGAATGGCGGAGGTGTGCATCGACTGGACCATGGTGGCAGCCCATGCGCCGCTGCGGAAAGTCCCGCCGATGTTCAATGGATAACTCTGTTGATCGTAGGCAATGCCATGCCGCGCCGCGTAGCCGCAGAGTTCGGCCGAGGCGATCAGCTTGGCTCCGGTCCGCGAACAAATGGGAATCGCATCGGCAAAATGGTCGCGATGGCCATGGGTGACACAAACAAAGTCAGCGGCTTGGATGTCCTCGAGCCGGAACGGGCAGACCGGGTTGCCGCTGAGCCAAGGGTCGATGAGGACGGTGCCGCTGGAAGGATGATCCAAGAGGAAGCTGGCATGTCCGAGAAACTGAATGTTCATCGCTGCCATGGAATACCACTCCTTTCAGATCGAGCCCCGAGGAAGCTTCGCTTCATGCAGAAGCTGAGAGGTCAACTTCACGGATCATGACGCGCCGGATGGAGCGGGCCTTGCCCGAGTCGTCGTCGAGATCAATGATGACGCCAGCCAGTCGCGGGTCCCCCGTGGCCACGTCGAACGAGGTGGGCACGAAGGTCCGATTCGTGTGGAGGACGCGGTCATAGCGGCGCCCCAGAACGCCATCATATGGTCCGGTCATGCCTACGTCGGTGATGTACGCCGTGCCGCCCGGAAGGATCTGCTCATCGGCGGTGGCGACGTGGGTATGGGTGCCGATGACGGCGCTGACCCGGCCATCGAGGAAGCGTCCCAGCATGATCTTGTCGGCCGTGGCTTCAGCGTGCACGTCTACCAGGATATGGCGGGTCTGAGAATGAAGCTGCTCCAGGGCCTGGTCGAGAGCGGCAAAGGGACAGTCCACGTGCCGCATGAAGGAGCGTCCCATGACCGACAACACAGCTAGTTTATTTCCCTCCGGAAGCGGAACCCACGCCACCGTTTTCCCAGGAGACACATCGGGAAAATTGAGCGGTCTGCAAATGGGTTCTGTTTCAACCGCCAGCAGCTTGATGATCTCTTGCTTTTTGTAGATGTGATCGCCAAGGGTCACGGCATCCACGCCGGCCTGGCGCAATTGACGATACAGGTTGGGAGTCAACCCGGTGCCGTCGCTGGCGTTCTCGGCATTGACGACGACGGCATTCAATGCTTGGGTTTGCCGGAGCCGCGGTATCGCCAGCCGGGTGATTTTCATGCCCGGGTCGCCGACGATGTCACCCACAAAGAGAAGGTTGGCCATGCCACGATCCTTGGACGGTCAAGAATCCATCAACGTTATCGAGCGAAATCGACGGCCCGCGTTTCCCGCACGACAGTGACTTTGATTTCGCCAGGATAGGTCAATTGTTCCTCGATAGCCTTGGCGATGTCGCGGCACACCTTGGTGGCTTCAGCGTCGTTCAGGCGTTGGGAATCGGCGATGACTCGAATCTCGCGCCCCGCTTGAATGGCGTAGACCTGATCGACGCCAGGGAAGCCGGAAGCCAAGGCTTCCAACTCCTCAAGCCGCTTGACGTACTTTTCCAAGGTTTCGCGGCGTGCTCCGGGTCTGGCGGCGGAGATGGCATCGGCCGAGGCGACCAAGACGGTATAAATGTGATCGATGCGAATGTCGTCGTGATGGCCGATGATAGCGTGCAGCACGTGAGGATTGTTTTCACCGTACCGTTTGGCGAGTTCAGCACCAATTTGTGGATGCCCTCCTTCCATCTCGTGGTCGGCGGCCTTGCCGATGTCATGAAGCAAGCCACACCGCCGGGCCAACTTGCCATCGAGTCCCAACTCCTCGGCCATTAAGCCGCACAGATGGGAAACCTCGAGGCTGTGTTGCAAAACGTTCTGGCTATAGCTGGTGCGGAACTTCAGGCGGCCAAGAAGCTGCACCAGTTTGTCGTGCAGGTGGCCGATGTTGGCATCCATGACAGCCGCCTTGCCGACCTCAAGGATGTTCTTCTCCATTTCCTCCCGAGTTTCGTTGACGATCTCCTCGATTCTCGTGGGATGAATGCGGCCATCTTGAATCAACTTTTGCAGCGAGACTTTCGCGATTTCGCGGCGCACATTGTCAAAGGCACTCACGACCACCACCCCGGGAGTATCATCGACGATGACATCCACGCCGGTGCATTTTTCAAAGGTGCGAATGTTGCGGCCCTCGCGGCCAATGATGCGGCCTTTCATGTCATCGGTGGGGATGTCCACGGTGCTGACGGTCGTCTCGGCCGTGTGGCCTGAAGCATAGCGTTGGATGGCTGTCGCCAGGACTTCGCGAGCTTTTTCTTCCGATCGGGATTTGACGAGTTCCTCGTGCTTTTGCAATCGGGTGCCGATCTCGGCGGCCAATTCATTTTCGATTCTCTGGAAGAGCAACGCTTGGGCCTGGTCGCGATTCAGGCCCGAGATTTCATGCAATTTTTGCGCTTGTGCCTGAATTTGCTCCTCGATTTCCTTGGCCTTTTTCTGCAGCAGTTCGCGCCGTTCGAGGAGTTTCTTCTGCGTATGCTCCAGGGAGCGCTCCTTGCGGAGCAGAAGTTGGTGTTGCTTCTCGAGGGACTCCTCCCGATTTTCCAGTTTGCGTTCCTGCTCTCTCAACTCGCCGCGCGCCGCATTGATTTCCTGGTTGAACTCTTCGCGTTTCTTGAAAATTTCATCTCGAGCCTGCTGCTCCAATTCCTTGGCGCGGATTTCCGCTTGCCGCTGCAAGTTTTCAGCGTCTCTCTTGGATTGGGCGATGAGGATGTCGCCTTGTTTTTGAATCCCCAGGCGGCGATTCTTTTCCATCAAGCGGGTGACAATGAAGCCGATCACCATCCCGACCATGAACGCGAGGCCGGCGGCTAAATAAGTTTCCATGAAGGGGGCCTGCCTTTCAGTCCAAGTCCGCGACGAACGTGCCATTCGTCCAATTGCGGACCCGCAGCAGGTATGAAATGTGGGCGGATTTGAACAACCTTGAACTAGGAGGATGATTCCACGCTCGACAATCCTATATCAAGGACGAACCAGGACCGAAAGCCTCCATCTCCTGAAACAGAAAAATCTGGATAGTCCTCCAGATTTTGATCAGGTTTGATCGATGCCTTTCCGCGGCATGAGAGGTCCCGTTCACAAGCGTCGGCACAGAACGGCACATGGACCGAAAGCAATCTTTCCGTCCTGATGGTCAATGGCGTGTCCATGTCCAATCGCGGAGGGGCTGACTCGTCAATGGCGGCCATGCCCATCCATCCGAGGATCAAACACGCAAACCACAATGTGCCGATCTGGGTAATCAAAGCCATACTTGAGTTAAGGTAGCATCTAAAGGTGAAACCGTGATCGACCCGTTAGTGGTCATCAAGGATTCAACCTTTATCCGGCCCGCTAGCCCTGCTGAGGAACAGCAATGGTGACGGACTTTGCAATATATACTCAACTCGCGGAAGCAGCTTTGCTCTTTCAAGCTGAATTGGGGTAAGCCATTACAGCTCGCCACAAACTCCCGCGAAACCATAATTTGATCTTAACGGTCCATTCATTCGACTGCAACAAGAAATGTTCATGAGTATACTTTCCCCGACTCTTGCATCACGCCGCCTAGGGAGTTAAACGTCCATGGAAACCATCATCCCAGTCACCGTCGCAACACTGGCCAGACGAATCAGGGTAGCATTGGGGCAAGAACCCGCCGACGTTGTCTTGAAAGGCGGACAGGTCGTCGACGTCTTCACGCAAACGGTCCGCCCCGCGAATGTGGCCATGGTCGACGGCGTCATCGCCGGAGTCGGTCCTTTTGAATGGCATGCAACCCAGACTTGGGACATAACAGGGCAATTTGTTCTTCCGGGCTTGATCGACGCTCATATTCACGTTGAAAGCACCTTATTGATGCCCGGGGAATTAGCCCGGCTGATCGTCCCCAGGGGAACGCTGACTTTGATCGCTGATCCTCATGAAATCGCCAATGTCATGGGGGTGAAAGGGATCGAGTTGTTGATTGATGCCAGCCGGGACTTGCCCTTGGACTTGTTCTTCATGGCATCGTCGTGTGTCCCAGCATCTCGATGGGAAGAGTCCGGAGCCTTCCTCGAAGCCGAGGACATCCAAATATTGCTGCAACGACCGGAAATCCTTGGCCTGGCGGAAATGATGAATTACCCGGCCATTTTGCACGGTGAAGCCAAAGTCCTGGATAAAGTCGTCAAGGTATGGAATCTGCGCCGGGCCGTGGATGGCCATGCGCCGCTGCTTTCAGGTCGTGAATTGCAGGCCTATGTGGCAGCAGGCATGCGTTCGGATCATGAATCAAGCCAGATCGAAGAGGCTCGAGCTAAAGCGGAATTGGGCATGATGATTCAGGTTCGGGAAGGGTCGGCCGAGCATAATCTCCATGATCTGATGCCGCTCATCCTGGAAGATCGACTTGGCGATTGGTGCCTGGCCAGTGATGACCTTTTTCCAAATGATCTGGTCGCGCATGGTCATCTTGATCGGCTGTTGCGGCAGCTTGTCGAGGCCGGCGTTCCCCCAGCGCGCGCGGTGCGACATGCGAGCTTGATCCCGGCCCGGCATTACGGTTTGCACGACCGAGGCGCCGTAGCGCCGAGTTATCGGGCTGATTTGTGGGTCGTGAAGGATCTCCAAAGCTTCACACCGAAACTGGTTTTCAAGCATGGTCAATGCGTGGCCCAAGAAGGGCGTTATTGGGGCCAGGGAGCCGCGAAGTCTCAAACCTGGCAGAACACCATCAACCTGCCGCCGCTTTCTGAGGAACATTTTGTATGCCGATTGCGTTCAACGCAGGCCCCGGTGATTGGCATCATTCCTGGACAGATCATCACTCGACATGAGGTCCATGACATTCCGCAGGCTCAAGGGTGCTTTCAATTCAACCCCGCCGTGGACATTCAACTCATGGCCAATATCGAACGGCATGGACAGAGCGGAAAGCTAGGCCTTGGGTTTGTTCGTGGCTTCGGTCTGCGGCGCCGCGGGGCCATGGCGACCTCCGTCGGACACGACGCCCATAACGTGATCGTCATGGGGACCGATCCCGCTTCCATGTTGGCCGCCACTCGCGCCCTCGAGGAGATGGGAGGCGGCTTTGTCGTGGTGGATGGGGTGAATCTCGCGGCCCGCTTGCGACTGCCCGTGGCTGGATTGCTCACGGATGAGCCGGCCCATCAGGTTTGCGAACATCTCGAAGAGTTGCATCGTGCTTCGAGCGCGCTGGGCTGTCCCCTGCCATCGCCGTTTGGCATCTTGTCCTTTATGGCCTTGTCCGTTATCCCCGAGTTGCGGATCACGACGCATGGCATTCTCGACGTGATGCAGCAGCGCATCGTGTCGATCTAGTGTCGTTCGACAGGGCTGCCATGCCAACTCACTCCGGCAGGGACAGCAGATAGATTGTCCCGTTGCCGTTAGCGGTGGCTGCTTGCTTGCCGTGAGGCAAAAAAGTTAGATGATGGACGGGCTGATCCAAGTTCCATTCGCGCAGCAGCTTACCATTTGCCAGGTTCCAACATTTGACGGATCGATCCGAAGAGTAAGTCAGCAGTCGCTTGCCCGAATTCTCCAAGGTTAGTCCCACGAATCCATCTCCTGGATCCGAGTGCGCATCCCAGGAACGCACGACCTTGCCGCTGTCGATGTCCCAGATCATGACTTTTAAGTTCTTGTCCACGACGGCGGCTAACAGGATCGACTTTTCATCCGGGGTCACCGCCACATCCCGGATGCTGGCATTTTCAATGATCTGAGGTTCTTCTTGTTTGTCCGTTTTAAGGTTTAACCATTTCAGTTCGTTGTTGAAGGCGGCCGCGGCTAATTGGCCATCCGCAGAAAGTGCGAGACACGAACAAGGTTGGTCCATCAATTTGAATGACTTGATCAGCGCTCCCTTATCCACGTCCCAAAGATGCAATTGCCGGTCGCTCCAACTGATGGCTTGCCGCCCCTCCTCGATAAAGTGCAAAATCGGATGGCTCCGCGTGAACGGCTGAAAAACCCTGATTTCCTTGCCGGTTTCCAGATCCCACAGCTTGATCTGCTGATCTTTCCCGGATGACAGCAGATGCTTGCCATCAGGACTAAAAGCTAACGCCACCACTCCCTCGGCGTGGCCTTCCAACAGGCGTACTTCCTTGCCGGTTTCGGCGTGCCAAAGGCGAATGACGGCTTCCTCGCCCCCCGAGGCCAGCCATGGCCCCTTGGGACTGGCGGCCACAAAATGAATGGCACGGCTATGGCCATAGCGCGGTTGCCAGTCCGTGCTGCCGATGTCCCATATCTTGATCAGACGATCCACACCGGCCGAATAGACGCGATTGCCATCTGGACTGAAAATGGCTGACGCAACCCAATCCTCGTGACCTCGAAGCACGCGCAGTTCCGAACCGCTCATGGCGTCCCAAATACGGATCGTTCGATCACTTCCCGCGGATATGAGGTGCTTTCCATTGGGGCTGAATTCGAGAGAGCTGACGGGTCCTTGGTGGCCGAGCAGCGTTCGCTTGGTTTCCATGTTTTTCGTATTGACCAATAAGATTTGACTGTCCGCCGTGGCAATGGCCAAGTTGGTTTCATGCCACGCCAGTGCGCTGACCGGACTGCCCATGGCGGTCACGGTGGCGAGCAGTTTGCCCGTCGTGGCGTCCCATATATGCACCTTCGAATCACCACCGGCCGCGGCAACCTCCAAACCATCCGTGGACCAAGCCACGGACGTCACCACCGTGCTCATCGGTCCAAGGTTGGTTTCCGCTTTGCCCGTGGCGATGGACCATATTTTGACTGTGCGATCCGCAGCGCCGGACAACAAGCGTTTGCCATCGGGAGAGTAAACCAGGGCCGTGATCGGGGCCGTGTGGCCTTCCAGCTTGTTCTCCTCCAAAGCCGCGGCAGGGTTCCAAAGGCGAATGGTTTTATCGCCCGCTCCAGAGGCCAATTGTTGACCATCGGGTCGATAAGCGGCCACCGTCACGGGTGCGTCGTGCCCTTTCAACGTGTGTTCTTCCTTACCGGTGGCGGGGTTCCACAGCCGCAGCGTACGGTCGGCGCTGGCGGAAACGATCTGACGGCCATCGCGACGAACGGCCAAGGACCAAATGGGGCCGTCATGTCCTTTGAGGTCCACGGGCAGTTTCAATTGACTGCGATCCCACAAGCGAATCGTTTGATCGGCGCTGGCGGAAACGACAAATTGTTGATCGGGAGAAAAGGCCAACCCGCGAACTTCTTCCGCATGCCCCTGATAACTGCGCAGCGGCAGCCTGGTTTCCAGGTCCCAAACAATGACCGAGGGATCTTGCTTGGAACCGCCGCTGGCGAGCTTTTTGCCGTCCGGGCTGAAGGCCAAGGATCGAATGCCACCAGAATGACCGGTCAATCGGAAGCGCGTTTCCGAGGTATTGCCCGCCAAGATCATGATCTGACTGCTCCGCGGCGATTCACCACGTAAATCACCAGCCACGGCCAGTGACTCACCATCGGAACTAAAGGCCAAGGCATAAAGAGGCAAGCGCATGGAAATCGGCTGTTTGGCCGCCGTGCCTCGCAGGGTCCAAAACTGCAACATACCGTCCGCGGATGCGGTTACAAACTGATTGCCATCGGGCCGAAAGGCCACCGCATAGACCAAGGCATTGATATTCCTGATTCGGGTGGGAGTGGATTCCTTGGTCAGGTCCCAAAGAAACGTCTCTTGGTTGGCTCCTGTCGAAACCAATTTCGAGCCATCTGGGCTATAGGCTAAACTCGTCAAATAGCCGCTGTGTTGTTCGCTGATGCGGCGGCGGATTTTCTTCGTGGTCAGATCCCAAAGAATGATGTTGGCGTCCGAACCTCCTGAAGCCAACTCCTGGCCATCAGGGCGCAAGGCCAAACAACGAATTTCCCCCTGATGGCCGCGCAGGACCTGCAGCGCTTTACCCGTGGCCAACTCCCAAAAGACAATCGTTTGATCGGCGCTCGCCGTCACCAGCGTCTTGCCATCGGGAAGAAAAAGACAAGCATTGACCTCGGCAGCATGGATCATTTTCGATTGGCCAATGACCTTGTCGACGTGCTCCGGCCATACGGGTGGCAGTGCGGGCAAATACCACCTGGCTCGATGCAGGGACAAGAGGGCTTGGTCCAGCCGATTCTGTTGAAGTGCCGTTTCTGCCTTTTTGAAATGCACATCCGCAAGTTCCATCAAATCCACGGAAAAGACGCGTTGTCCCTGATCCTTCAAAAGTTGCTCGCGCGCTTCTCGGAAAGAATGGATTTGCTGGCGGAACTGTTCTTGGTCATCTTGAGTCCATGCTCCCAAGCCGATGGGGATCAAAATCCCAACGCAGATACCATAAAACCATCGCAGCCAAGTGATCATGTCATTGCTCCGGACCGCCAAATCACTGCAGGCCCTTCGTTGCATCAAACCTAACCATCATACGTCTATTGTAACGCACGCGAAACATTTGACCTCCACTTCAAGGAACGAAGAAACTAGGAATTGATAAGTCATGGGAAATGGGCCCTTTTGGTGATTTGCAATCATGACGGAGGTTGCAAGGAGCTTGGTAAGAAAAGGAATTAATTTCCTTGGCCCAGATTAGTCGATGAAGGCTATTGGGGCAAAATTGGAACTTTCAGGATGATGATTGGAATCTAGTCCCATGACCTCGCCCATCCATGGATATGCGCCGTTCTGGCGTGAATGGACCTGGTGGTTGCTCATTCTCTTTGTCCTTGCGTCCTATTTTGTCAATTTAGACCGCATGCCGTTAGTGGGCGAAGAAACCCGCAGAGCTTTGATTGCCCGTGAAATGGTGCAAACGGATGATTGGATCGTGCCTCGACAACAAGGCATTCCCAGGTTGACCAAGCCACCCATCCAATATTGGGCCATCGCCCTCTCAACGCAACTGTTCGGCGAAGAATCCCGTTGGACGATTCGCTTGCCCTCCGTTTTAGCCATTCTGCTGACCTGCATGGTGATTTATGGTTATTGCAGACAATGGCTCAGTGCATACGGAGCCTTGGCCGCCGGCATTAGTTTCGCCACCATGCTGGACGTCTTGCATTCGGGGCGTCTCGCACAGATCGATGCCATTTTCACCATGTTCTTATCTTCTGCGCTGCTGGTTTGGCATTGGGGCTATTCCAGGAATTGGTCTGAATGGCTCATCTGGGGATTAAGCTACGGCCTGGCCGCCATGGCGACGTTGACCAAAGGACCGCAAGCGCCGGTTTACTTCATGGCTGGCGTGGGCTTTTGTCTGTTAGTGCAGCGAGATTGGCGGTTTTTGTTTTCATGGACGCATCTCTGGGGCCTGTTTGTCTATGTTGCGATCCTGGCATCTTGGCTGGTGCCGTTTTGGTGGGACGTCGGCACAAGCGAAATGGTTCGCCTCTTCCTGAGCGAAGCCTCCATCCGTTCCAATGTCTTTCAGCAGAGCTTTTGGGGACATGCCTTTCGATTTCCTATCGATAGTTTCTTTAGCCTCTTTCCCGCATCGCTCTTGCTGCCCCTCTTTTTGAGTCGACGGTTGTGGCAAAGCATGGGCCTGTCGAAGCGTGCCGCTTGGTTTTTGATCGGTTGCATTGGGTTGGCTTATCCGACATGTTGGTTAGCCCCTGGCGGAGAGATTCGGTATCTGATGCCCATCTATCCATGCCTGGCTTGCCTGGTGGGCATTGGCATTGAAACGTTATGGAAACGGGCACCCTCCAATGATTGGTTGAGCAACGTGCCATTCATGATGGGCTGGGGAGCCGTGGCAACTCTGCTCCTGACAGCGGTCGGGGTTCTTGTCATAGCAGTTACGCCATGGAGCGAACCGTTTGGCAAAATGACCCTGGGTCATGCTGGCATCATGTCCTTGGTGATTCTGGGCATGGCCTTTGCAATTAACCGCTCACTTCCAACGCATACCGCACTGATAACGCATTTGCTGTTCGGTTGCTTCTTGGCCATTCTTTACAATGGCCTGATGATTCCACGTTTGAGCCACCTTTGCCGCGACATGGCTCAAGAGGTCGCGCCGTTAAGAGAAAAGCTGCCCGCAAACGAACCACTCACGAGTCTTCATTGGGTGCACCACCGATTTGCGTTCCATTATCCATACCCGATCAACACCGTGGCTTGGCCTCAAGAATGGCCTCGCGAAGGCAGCCTTTTCTGTTTTGATGGCGGTCTGGACGCGGCGACCTTGCCCTTTCCCTGGGTAGTGGTGGCAAACGTTCCGGTCGATCGATACCGCAAGTCTGGACCTCCCAAAGAATGGGTCGTGGTGGCACGTCGCTTACCCCCTCCATCAGAGTGATAGCTACAAATTCACGTTAAAATCTGCACAATTTACCTGGCCAGTTAGGCAATCTGTTCTTTCCAGGAAACATTTTACTGCCTTTCCACGTCAAACAGGGTATTCTGGTAAAACGTACCGGGCGAGGTGGTTGTGCGCTCGGTGTTGGAATATTGGCTGCCACTATCCCATGAGTGCGAGAACATCACCATGAAGCGACAAACTGGATTATCCCGCATGCGTCAATCACGTGCTTCACGTCTCCGCACCAAGCCAGTCAAACTGAGCCTCGAACATCTAGAAACCCGCGAGATGCCAGCAAGTTTGTCCGGAATGGTTTACATCGATCAAAATTTCGATGGCATCCGGCAAAGCAGCGAACCCGGCTTGAGCGGCGTGACCATTCAATTGACCGGCACCGACGCCAATGGGGCCGTCGACCGATCCGTCACCACCGGCTCCGATGGCTCGTGGAATTTCAACAATCTCCTGGCCGGCACCTATACGCTCACCCAAACGCAACCCAGCGGGTTTCTGACTGCATTTGAGACGGTGGGCACGGCTGGAGGAACCCCCAGCAGCAATACGTTCAGCGACATCACCCTGACCGCTGATCAAGATGGCATCAACTATCTCTTCGGCGAGCAAGGGATCACGTTGAGTGGAACCGTATTCAATGACGCTAACGCCAATGGGAATTTAGATGGCGGTGAAACCGGATTCGCTGGCATTCTCATCACCCTAACCAATACGAGTAATAGCCAAACCTTCCCGACGCTTTCCGATGCATCCGGCCAATACAGCTTTGCAGGACTGGCTCCGGGCAACTACACGGTCACCGCCTCGAATACCAATCCCTCCTTGGGCTTTTCCACTCCCTCGACCTATACCGTGAACATCACGAACAACGGCTTGCCTGGCGGCGTGCTCACGAATCAAAACTTTGGCCTCAGCCAGGTGGGCAGTCTAAGCGGCGCTGTTTACATCGATGCGAACAACAATGGCATCCGCGACCCAGGCGAGGCTGGCATCGCTGGCGTGACCATGCTGCTCTCCGGCGTGCAAGCCAACAGCGAATTCATCAACCGCACCATCACGACGGGAGCCGACGGCAGCTTCCAGTTCAACGGCCTTTTAGCGGGCACCTACAATCTCACGCAAACACAACCCAACGGTTTCGCTGATGGCATTATCACCGTTGGCTCCGCGGGGGGAACCGCGGGACCCAACGTCATTGTCGGCATCCATATCACACCCGGAACGCAAGCCACGGGTTATCTCTTTGGCGAACTACAAAATCAAGTTTCCAGCCTTTCCGGGCGCGTTTACATCGACCTAAACCGGGACGGTTTCCGACAACCCAATGAACCCGGCATCTCGGGTGTGACCATTCAAATCACGGGCACCGACATTTTCGGCGCGGCCGTCAATCGCTCCACGACCACCAGCGCCGATGGCAGCTTCTCCTTTAACGATTTGCTCCCGGGCACCTATTCGCTGGCTCAGACCCAACCCACGGGCTTTCCTGACGGCATCACCACGGCTGGCTCCGAAGGCGGCATGGTCAACGGCAACGTCATCAGCAACATCGTTCTGGCGGGCGACGTCAATGCCACGGATTATCTCTTCGGGGAATTCGGCATCCGCGTGTCCGGCAACATTTTCAATGACACGAATGCCAATGGCGTGCGCGACTTGGGTGAATCGGGTCGAACCGGCGTCACCGTGCAGCTCCGCAACACAGCCACCGGCGTCATCACGCCCTTCATCACCGACGTGAATGGCAATTATTTCTTTGACGACCTGGCTCCAGGCAACTACCAAATCAGCGTGGTCAATCCCACGGGATTCTTGCCTTCCAGCCCATCCCCCTTGACGGTCAATATCACGAACAGCGGCGTCGCGGGCGGCCAAATCATCAATCAAGACATTGGTTTGGCCCAGGTGAGCCGCATCTCAGGGTTCGTTTACATCGACCTCAATAACAACGGCATTCGCAACGTGGGCGAACCGGGCATTAGCGGAGTCACCATCACCCTGAATGGCCTGCAAGCCAACGGACAACAAGTGACGCGCACGATCACGACGGCCGCAGATGGCAGTTATCATTTCAACGACTTGCTGGCCGGCACCTACAGCTTGACGCAAACGCAACCGAACAACTTCGATGATGGTGCCGTCAACGTCGGCACCGCGGGCGGCACGGCGGGCGTCAACGTGATCACGAATATCGGCCTGGGAAGCAACGTCCAAGCCACCGGGTACAACTTTGGAGAAATCCAGGTTCAATTGGTTAGCTTAACCGGCGTGGTCTTCATCGACCTGAACAACGATGGCAACCGCCAAGCCACAGAAATCGGCATTGCCAACGTCGTCATGCAGCTCTCCGGAGTGGCCAACAACGGCGATCAAGTCGATCTGACTGTGAGCACGAATAGCAATGGCATTTTCACGTTCACCAATCTCCGGGCCGGCACATACACGCTGACGCAGATTCAGCCCGCCAACTTCGCCACGGGCATCACGCGGGCAGGCACGGCCGGCGGCATCGTCGATGGCGACGTCATCAGCAACATCGTGCTTACCGGTTTGGTCAATGCCACGAACTATCGCTTTGGCGAACGGGGCATCACCATTTCCGGTTCGGTTTTCAATGACCTGAATGCCAATGGTGAATTTGACGCCGGCGAACTGGGCCGATCCGGAGTGACCGTCATTCTGCGGAATATCGCCACGGGAGCGTTTGCGGCTCGGGTCTCTTCCGCCACAGGCGCCTTCCAGTTTGAAAACATTGGCCCCGGCAATTACACCCTGTCCATCAACACCCCCGTGGGCTTCCTGGTCACGTCGGCTAATCTGAACATCAACATTCCCAATGACGGCGTCCTGGGCGGCGCCCTCACGGAACAAGACATTGGCCTGGCCGCGAGCAGCAGCCTGTCGGGCCTGGTCTTCCTGGATGCCAACGGTGATGGCGTCAAACAGAATGACGAGCCTGCCTTGTCGAACATCACGATGCAATTGGCGGGGACGCAAGCCAATGGTCAAAACCTCACCCGCACCATCGTGACGAACAGCAATGGCACGTTTCTATTTCAAAATGTCTTGGCGGGAACGTACAACTTGAGCGTCACGCCGAACAATGGTTTCGTCACGACGTCGATCACGATCGGCACGGCCGGCGGCGAGCCGAGCGGCGACGTGGTCAACAATCTGAACCTCGGCGTGGGTCAAAACGCGACGGGTTATGTCTTTGCCCAGCAGCCCATTAACGATCGCAGCTTGATCACGGGTCGGGTTTACGTCGACCGCAACGTGAACGGCCGCTTTGACGCGGGCGACATCGGGATCGAGAATGTCATCGTGCAGCTTCGCGGACGGGACGAAAACGGCCAAGCCGTGGTCAATACCGTGCTCACGGATTTCAACGGCAACTACGTTTTCGGCAACCTCAGGCCCGGCGTCTACCATATCATCGAATTCCAACCGCGCGGTTTTGGCAATGGCCGCACCTCCGTGGGCACGCGCGGCGGCCTGGCGACCACGAATATCGTCCAAGGGATTCAACTCAGTGCGGGCGACATTGCTTCGGGCTACGATTTCGGAGAAATCCTGCCTCTCCCCAGCCGGCGCTATCTGATTGCTTCGCGTTATTGGATGTAGGAGGCCTGAAACTCGATCTTCTGAATCGACTCCACTGCGCGGCTTCCCAAGTCGCGCAGTTTTTTTATTTTCCCCAAAGCGTTCCCTTCGCATAACCCCAACCTTGTGAATGATCGATCTTTCCAGAAAAGTCCCCACTTTCGCCCGGTTTTGGCCGATCAATAAGGACAACGGCCCACCATTGGGAGCGATGCGCACATGCATGGCCATGAGGGGAGGGAAACGGATGAATCGTTTGTCGCGGGGCTGCTTGATTGCCTTGACTTTAAGCGGCTATTGCATGCAAGCCTGGTCGGAGGAGCGTTCGATTTCGCTTATGCCGCCCATCAAGCGCTACGTCGACCGGACGAGTCAGGGCGACTTCGTTTCCACATCGGATCAAGATGGCTCAGCTTCATCGGTGGAAAATGCGGTCTATGATCCGGCGCTCACGGGCGGAGTCCGCCCCCGCGGCTCGAAGCTGCCGCGAGCGATGGGGCAATCCTCTGCACCGGTACAAACCACGGTCCAAGAGGTCGTCCCTCGAAGCGAATTGATGCCTCATCAAGAGCGCTACGAATCGGCTCCGACCATCCCCACGCTCGAGATTCCCATCCCCTCGATCAGCCTCCCCGACGTTGAGAATCTCTGGGCCACAGGCGCCATGATTCCAGGCGATGTGGAAGATCCCACCTGGATATTCACCGAGTACCTCGTCTGGGGCATGCGGGCCGCGAAAATGCCGGCCATCGTCACCACCAGTTTCAACGTGGATTCGCTCGGAAGGCTGGATCAGCCTGACACGCGCGTCTTGTTCGGCGAAGACGTCTCTCTGCCGTGGAAACAAGGTTTCCGCTTTCACATTGGCAGTTGGTTCGAACCCACCGAAACGTTGGGGATTGATGGTTCCTACATGGTGCTGTTCAATCGATCCAGATTTTACGAATCCGGCGGCCAAGCCGATACGCTGACGGCGAGACCCTTCTTCAACGTTTTAACCGGCAAGGCGGATTCAGGCCCGATCGTGACGCCCCCTTCCGCGACCAATCCGAACATCATCCCCACGGGGGGCGGCATTATCGTGGATATGCCGAGTCGGTTCCAAAGCGTCGAAGTGAATGCCATTTCCAATTACCGGCGCGGCATGGACGGGAGAATCGACTGGTTTGCTGGTTTTCGCTACTTCAATCTGACCGAGGGCTTGTCGATTTATGAAGCCCTTTATGTGGACGATCCCGCAGCTCAGCTCGCCGGCACGACCTTCGCTTTCCAGGATTCGTTCGACACCCGCAATTACATCTACACGGCCCAAGTCGGGGCGCGCCTGGTTTCGCGCCGCGGTTGTTTTTCATACACGATCACAGGCCGCTTGGGCATGGGCTGGAGCCATCAGGCTGCCCGCATTGACGGCGGCACGATGATTTGGGATCGCGTCACCTTCCCGCAAATCTATCAAGGCGGCTTTCTGACCCAAGCCAGCAGCACCGGCAACTACAATCAAGATAAATTCATTTTCACCCCGGAAATCGGCTTCAAGGTCTCCTATGAACTGGCCGACCACGTGAACGTGTCGCTGGGGTATAGCTTGATCTTCCTCTCCAGCGTCCTGCGGCCTGGCGACCTCATCGATACGCGGCTGAATCCGAATTTCCTCGCTCCAGCCGAGGGATCGTTGGCCCCTCATTTGCCGCAACCGGTCTTCAAGGATTCCACCTTCTGGACGCATGGAGCAACGTTTGGCTTTGATTTCCATTACTAACATGCTATCTTGACCAGCACGCTTCACGAATAAACTGTCCAGAAAAAGACGGCACTCACCGCGGCAGTGTTTCGTGTCGCACGTTCTGCGACAGGAACGGCTCGCACATCCATTTCTTGATTGCTTCCAAATGATGGTGTGCGAAGATGGAGATTCCCTTTTCCCCTCCTTGATGCCCTTGCATGAGAAAGATCATGGCCACCTCCGACCTGTGCATCACCTTTCATGGGGCCGCGCGCACGGTGACTGGCTCCATGCATCACATTCGTTTCCGGAATCGGCACTACTTGCTCGATTGCGGTCTCTACCAAGGCCGCCGATCCGAGGCGCGGGAGAGGAACACGACCTTTCCGTTTCGTCCCAAGGATGTGGACGTCGTGATCCTCAGCCATGCCCATATTGACCACTGTGGGAATCTACCCAACCTGGTTAAACAGGGTTTTGCCGGACCCATCTATTGCACGCCTGCCACGAGGGATTTAATCGCCGTCATGCTCGCGGACTCCGCCAAGATTCAAGAGGAAGACGCGGCCTTCTTAAATCGCAAGAAGCCCAAAGATCAAGCGATTCAGCCCCTCTACAACGCCATCGACGTTCGCAATACGCTGCGTCGCTGCCAAGCCATTCCCTACCATCAGACCTTTCATCCTGAACACGATCTTGAAGTTCGCTTCACCGATGCGGGGCACATTCTCGGTTCCGCCATCACGCATTTGCGCTTTACGGCCAACGGCACCCATCACACCGTGACCTTCACCGGCGATCTGGGTCGGCCCGGCATGCCGATCCTCCGCGATCCTGAGCCGTTGCCGGAAGCCGATTGGGTCATTACCGAGTCCACGTATGGCGGCCGACTCCATGAACCGCCTGAGAAGTCCATTGACGCCCTGGGCGTTGCCGTGAAGCGCATCCTGAGCCGAGGCGGGAAAGTCTTGATCCCGGCGTTTAGCTTGGGCCGAACGCAGTCCCTGCTCTATGATCTGCAAGGATTGATCCGGCAAGGCGCGGTGCCGGCGACGTCGATTTTTGTCGATAGTCCGCTCGCCTTGGCTTCCACCAACGTATATGCCATGCATTCAGATTGCTTCGACGATGAAACCATGGATTTGCTCGAAGCCGACGCGGATTTGATCAGTGGAAATAATGTCTACTATCTGCAGCGCGCCATCGACAGCATGACGTTGAACGAGAGGCTCGATCCCTGCATTATCATTGCGGCCAGCGGCATGTGCGAGGCAGGCCGCATTCTCCATCACTTGAAACACCACGTCGGCGATCCGAAAAATGGCGTCTTGATCGTCAGTTATCAAGCCGAACACACGCTGGGATGGAAACTGGTCAAGCGTTGGCCCGTTGTGCGCATTCTGGATCGAGAGATTGAGCCCAAAGCTGAAGTCGTTCCGCTCCCTGGCCTTTCCAGTCACGCGGACCATCAGGATTTGCTCAATGCACTGTTGCCCATCGCGGGGCGTGCCAAAGGCCTATTTCTTGTGCATGGCGAACTCCGCTCCGCGGAGGCCTTGGCCGAGGCTCTTAAGGAACAGAGTATTCCCCATGTCCATATTCCCGAACCCGGATTCAAAATCGAAGTCTGATGTTCCCCGTGCGGCCTTGCGCTAGTAGCCTTTTCGTCATTTGCACATCATCCATGAGCGTTGGCGGATCTAGCAAGTGAACATCAGTCTGCTTCATAAATGGTGCATTTCATGGGGAAGCAGACGCAGGCTGATCCAGCACCTCCCTGACCTTCGCCATTAAGGATCGAGTCGTGAATGGCTTGGCCAGGAAGTAGCGACTTTCTCGTTTCACGCCATATTGCAATAATTCATCATCATTGTAACCCGAAATATAAAGCACTTTCAGTCCAGGCCGCTCCTGGACCATTCGATCCGCCAGCTCGCGCCCGCTCATCTTGGGCATGACGACGTCCGTGACGAGGAGGGCAATCGCTTCCTGGGTGCGCTGACATAGTTCCAAGGCCTCTGGACCGTTTTCCACCTCCAGCACATGATAGCCTGCCAATTGCAGGACGCGTGCGCACAGCGATCTGACCTCCATTTGATCCTCGACGAGCAGAATCGTTTCGTTTCCCAGCGGCGCGGAAGCGAGGCTCGCCTCCTGTCGAACCTGGCCGTCAAAGGCTGCCGCGCTAGGGAAATCGAGGAGAAACTGCGTCCCGCCACCCGGCGAGCTTTGCACTTCGATTAAACCGCCCGATTTTTTTACGATGGCATCCACCGTGGCCATGCCAAGTCCTGTTCCCTTGCCTGTTTTCGTTGTAAAGAATGGTTCGTACAGCCGCTCGATCACTTCTTGTTCCATGCCGATGCCGGAATCCAAGACCCTCAAGCGGACATAATGACCAGGCGGATAGTCTTGACCGCGCGAATTCACCGGCTCCGTTCTGTGCACGTTTGTGGTTTGGAGCCATAGTTCACCGCCGTGCGGCATCGCATCCCGCGCGTTGACAGCCAAGTTCATGACCACCTGTTCGATTTGCATTGGGTCCGCCAGAATGCGGTCGAGCTTGGGATCCAATTCGATCCGCAAATCGATGTTTTCCCCGATCAAACGCAAGAGCATCCGTTGCATATCCCGAATCACGGTGTTCAGGTCCATGAGTTTCGGTGAAATCACGGATTTGCGGCTAAAGGCCAAGAGTTGCCGCGTGAGAGAGGTGGCACGCTCAGCCGCCTTGCGGATTTCATCGACTAGTTCCACCCCCGCTGTTGAAATATGACCATCATCGACCAACAGGTCGCAATAGCCGGCAATGGCCGTCAGGAGATTGTTGAAGTCATGGGCAACTCCCCCTGCCAGGATGCCGACCGCCTCCATGCGCTGGGCATGGCGGAATTGTTCCTCCAGTAGCTTCTGTTCGGTCACGTCGATGAACAGGCCATGCCAAATCAAGTCAGAGGAAATTGAGTCCATCGATGGCGTGGCACAACCGCGAATCCATTTGACCTTGCCATTGGAATGGCGGATGCGAAATTCGAACATCCACGGCTGCATGTTCTCCGCGGCCTTGTGCAAGCTGCGCAGGTAGGCGTGCCGATCCTCGTCGAGCATGATTTGTGTGATCAACTCAGGGTCGAGCGCTATGTCAGCCACGGCCAAACCGAAAAGCTGCTCGCCGCCTCGGCTCATGAAGTCGACCTGTTTGCCGCCGCCTTGGGTCCAGCGAATTTGGTAAACGGCCCCGGGAATGGCATCCGTGAGATGTTTCAAGCGCGCTTCGCTGGCCAACAGGGCTTTCACCGCGTGGATGCGCTCGGTCACGTCATGGAGCACGGAAAGGAGCAAGGTTTTCTCACCCGATGCGACCGGGCTGGAGTGAACCTCGACTTGCCGAATTTCCCCGCTGGCCAGACGATGAGGGAAGATGAAGGAATTCAATTTGTAGTTTTTGGCCTGCTGAACGTACTCCGACACCTGCGCAGGGGGCAATTGATTGATGTTGTGAACTTTGAGGGTTTTTAGATGAGTGCGCGAATAGCCGTAAAAATCCACGGCGGCTGGATTAGCGTCCACGATCTGGCCCGACTCCGGTTCCACGAGCCACATCGGCAAAGAGTGGTTCTCGAAGAACGAAGTGAACAAGGCTACCTCAGAGACCACCGGCTCATGTTGTGGTTCCATGGCCACTTCGATTGGGTATGGCTATGGATGGTTAACCATCGAACACGGATTGGATCGCGACGCTTCGATGGCGACGTCGTCCTTGAAATGCGCTGCTCCATGTACTCAAGTTTAATGCGAATTCATAACGATGGGAAGTGTCTATTCAGTCACTTTGATCAGGTCAATGCACTGCGCCGAAGCGGATGACCACTTTCTCACTCTCGATTAACCATCAATGGCGGGAGCTTGTGCTAGAACGAGTTGGTTGGCCAGGGCCAGGGACTCCATCGTGCCCGCATCGGTCCAATAGCCTGAGAGCAAGCTGTATCCAAGTCGCTGGTTCTCCAGATAATAGCGATTCACATCGGTGATCTCGAGTTCGCCGCGCCAACTCGGTTTCAGGGTCCTCACGACTTCAAACACATCTGGCGGATAGATGTAAATGCCCACGACCGCATAATTGCTCTTGGGCTGTTTCGGCTTTTCCTCTATGCCGATGATTTGCTTTCCCTTGACCTCGGCAACGCCAAAACGTCCCGGATCGTGCACCTCCTTGAGGGCAATCCATGCCCAATTGGGATGAGCTGATGCCGCCTGAAGGATCGGAACCAGGGAATCATAGAAGATATTATCGCCTAAAATGACCACGGAGCGGCAATCGCGGCTAAACAATTCCGCCAGCCCCAGAGCTTGGGCAATCCCTCCTGCCTCGTCTTGGACCCGGTAGGTGAGCGAGCAACCATAATGGCGTCCCGAACCTAAAAGCTCGACGAAGTCCCCCATATGCTCCGTGCCAGAGACGAGCAACACGTCGCGTATGCCCGCGCCGACTAACTTTTCGATGGGATAGTAAACCATGGGCTTGGGACCGACGGGCAATAGATGCTTGTTCGTAACTTTGGTCAATTCGCCCAGTCGCGTTCCTTTGCCGCCTGCCAAGACAATCCCGCGCCAGGATGGAGAGTTTTGGTTCATGAAGAAAGATCCTTGGGTCGTTGTTGAAAGTGCCATCCCTTGCCTGTCCTCACTTTATCGCATCGCGTGCTGCTGTCTACGCGAATGTGAAGGGGCGGCGTCGTTTAACCATGGCGTGCTTGTTACCTCTCCTAAAGAAGCAGCACGGCCAATGAAAAGTAAACCATGATCGTCATGATATCCGTCAGGGCCAAGGTGATAGGACCGGAAGCAATTTTGGGGTCCAACCGCAAAGCGTGCATTAATGATGGAATGCTGATCCCGATCAAGCAGGCCACAATCACCGTCAACCCGATGCTCAGGCCAATCGCAGCCGCTGGCATGGCCATGCCATGAGTGACCACGATCAGCACGGCGACCAGCAAACAGCAACCCAAGCCCAACATGACCGCGGTCAGAAATTCCCGCAGCAATGACTTTTGAAACCAACGCAACGTTGGCGACTCGACGCGGAGAGATTGGATGGTCACGGTCATCGATTGCACACTGACACTTTCGGCCAACCCCAGCACCAACGTCATGAAAAAGGCCAAGATCAAGGAGTCCGCCAGCGTCTTCGCGAAGAATCCCGTTAACAAGGCGCAGATCGTGCCGCTGGCGATGGTCGCCAGGAGCCAAGGAAAGCGATAGCGAAACGCCTTGTGCGGCGATGCATCGCGCAGTTGTGCAATGCGAAAGCCCAAGGCTTCGAACATGGCATCCGATTTCTCGCGCTCCGCCAAGGTGAAGACTTCTTCTGCAAACAAGCTAATGTCCACCACGCCCTTAAGCCGTTTGTGGTCGTCGACAATGGGGAAGGCTAGAAAGCGGTGCATGACAAAAAATTCGCACGCCTCCAAAACCGAAGCCGATTCAGGAATCGCGATGACGTTGCGAATCATGATATCGGATAGGGACTGTGTCAACTGGGCGGTAAGCAACCTGCGGGTGGGGACGACACCGACGAGTTTGCCTTCCTGGTCTGTCACGTAGAAGTAGATAATCCGCTCGCCAACGCCATGTGTCCGGACGAAACGCAGGGCATCATCCACCATCATGTCTTGACTGAGTGTATAACCGATGGGTTGGGCATGATTGAGGATGGGGTCTTGAAGCTGGTGGGCATGCAATTGATTCATTGAAAAGACCTTCATCCAATTGATTCAAAGTTGAGAACAACAAGGAAGCAAACCAGCAATTATTATCCACTTGAACAGATCAATGCAGACGCACGGATTAGAAGAGACACAACAAGCCGCAACCTTCGCAGAAAACAACATTTTATGAATTTGCATGATCTGGGACTAATGGGGCTACCCCTGGATTAAAGTAACCATAATAATATGACTGACTGGTCAGTCATTTAATTTCAAGGATACAGATGTCTAGCTCCACGACCCCAGAACGAAGACCTGGCAGGCCGAAAGACCTCACCCTGACTGACCGTCGCCGTGAGGAGATCTTAAACCAAGCAACGGCATTGTTCGCCCAGCGCGGCTACCCGAAAACGGACATCGACTCCATCGCCCAAGCCTTAAACCTTGGTAAGGGCACCATTTATCGCTACTTCTCCAGCAAGCAGGAACTGTTCTTTGAAGCCGTCGATCGCGGCATTCGCCAACTCATCGAACAGGTGAACCAATGCATGACCCATGTCGAAGATCCCATGGATGTCTTGGCGCAAGCCATCCGTTCCTATTTGGCCTTTTTCGACCAACACCCGGAATTGATCGAGTTATTCATCCAAGAGCGGGCCGAGTTCAAGGATCGCGACAAACCCACTTACTTCAAATATCGCGATTCCTCCAAAGGCCCCTGGAAAGCATTGATCGAAGAGCTCATCGCCAAGGATCGCCTGAGGTCGCTTCCTTTTGAAACCATCTCCACCGTTGTGGGCGATCTGCTTTACGGGACGATCTTCACGAACCACTTCACGCAACGGCACGTCCCTCTCGAAGTGCAAGCGAAGGAGATCCTGGAGATCGTTTTCTGGGGCATTCTAAGCGAGCAGGAGCGACGGAAATTGCAATCATCCATGAACAGAACCCTTGAAAGCACGAATCATGCCGACGGCTAACGTTCCGATGCCCAATGGCATGCAACCTCAATAAGGTAGGTCCACTGTGAGCTTGAAACGACTGTTTTCCTGGTTTGGCATGGCCAGCATTACCCTTCTGGTCTTTGTGGGTGGCTACTGGCTCATCGCGGGAAATCCTTTTCATCAGCGAGAACGAGAGGCCTTGCCGCCATGGCCAACATCCAGCGTTGAGCAATCGGATGCGGCGGCCGTGACGGTGGCGCCCGTGGTCCATCGCGCGGTGGAGCGCCGCATTGAAGTCGTGGGGACTTTGCATGGCTTCGAGGAAGTCAGTTTGGCCGCGAAAGTGGATGGTCGAGTCCTCAAACTGCTGCACGACGTGGCCGAGCAATTGCCTCCGGGAGAGCCGATTATTGAACTCGATCCCACCGACTTCCTCTTGTCCGTGAGGCAGGCCGAGAAAGCCCTCGAAGTCGAGTTGGCGCGCCTGGGGTTGAAGGCCGTGCCCGACAAGGAAATTGATATCCAACAACTCCCTGCCGTCGTGCAAGCCAGTGTCCGTCTGGAAAATTCACGGCTCAGACTGGATCGCGTCCGCAAGGCTGGCGGCGCGGCTTCCCCGGAGGATATCTCGGAGCGATTGACCGAGACCAGGCTCGCCGAGTCAGAGCTTGAAAATCAGATCATCCTGGCCAAGACTTCCCTGGTTTCCATTCAACTCAAGCAAGAAGCCCTGGCCTTGGCCAAGCAACAGTTAATCGACACGATCATCCGCGTCCCTTCACCATCGCAAAAGTTGCCCGGCCACCAATCTTCGCCGATCACCTACACGATCTCTCACCGTTCCGTGGCCGAAGGCTCCTTTGTCCGGACCGGTTCAGAAGTGGCGCGGCTGGTCATCGACCAGGTGTTGAAGTTGCGCGTGCAAATTCCCGAACGGCACACGGCCGACATCCAGTTAGGGCAAAAAGCCAGCGTGTTGACGGCGGCTTATCCCGAACCCTTTGTCGGCACGGTGACGCGTATCTTTCCCGTGGTGGATCCCGTCAACCGCACCTTTGAAGTCGAAATGCTGATCGACAATCTCGATCGCCGGCTCAAACCGGGCAGTTTCGCCAAGGCTTCCATCATCATTCGCCTGGATGAACAAGCCCCCACTGTTCCTTTGGAGGCCATCAGCTACTTCGCGGGGGTCAACAAAATTTATGTTCTCCAAGGGCAGACGGTGCGCTCGGTTCCCGTGTCCCTGGGAGAACAATCGACGACGTGGGTCGAAATCCGCGAACCCGCATTACCCAAGGAGACCCTGGTTGTCGTGAGCGGCTGGTCCAAGTTGGTGGATGGATCGACCGTCCGCGTCCGTGAACCTGCTTCAACCCTGCCGACGCCGCGCTAAGGAAAAGCGTTCTTGCTTCGTGCATGGTTTCGACCCGAAAGTGCCTCAATCGCATGACCATCTCTGAAATTTGCATTCGCCGGCCTGTGTTCACCTGGGTCCTCATGTCCATCCCCGTGGTCTTGGGACTGGTGTCCTACTTTCGTCTCGGCGTGGACCTGTTCCCCAAGGTTGATTTTCCGGTCGTTTCGATCATCGCCAATCTTCCGGGAGCCAGCGCCGAGGAAGTGGAAACCACGGTGACCAAGGTGATCGAAGAGGTCGTCAATTCCGTCTCCGGCATCGATGAATTGCGTTCCATCACCCGCGAGGGAGTGAGCATCGTCACGGTGCAGTTCGTCCTCGAGAAAAATGGCGACATCGGCGCTCAGGAAGTGCGCGACAAGATGTCTTCCATCACCAAGATTCTGCCTCAAGGCATGGACCCGCCCATCGTCAATAAATTTGACATCGACGCGGCCCCGATCATGACGATTGCCATCTCGGCGCGGCGCGACGTCCGCGAGGTGACCGAAATCGCCAAGCGGCAGATTCAAGAACCGCTGCAAACCGTCCATGGCGTCGGCTCCGTGTTTTTGACCGGCGGCCATACCCGGGCCGTCAATGTCCGCGTCAACCCGGAAAAATTGGCAAGCTTCCAGCTTTCCGTGGAAGATGTTCGACTGGCCTTGATCATGCAAAACCTCGAAGTGCCGGGCGGCATTGTCGAACAAGGCCCAAGAGAATTGGTGCTGCGCACCCTGGGCCGCATTCCCTCCGCCCCGCAATTCAATGAACTGATCATCGCCAATCGCAAAGACTTTCCCATCCGCATCAAGGACGTGGGGTGGGCCGAGGATTCCATCGAGGAGCCGAGGGGACTGTCGCGCCTTGATGGCGAAAACGCCGTCAGCTTGTTTGTGCAAAAACAGTCCGGCACGAATACCGTGCAAATATCCGATGCCGTTCAAGCCAAGCTTGCCGAATTGAAGCCCATCCTGCCTCAGGATTTCCACATCGAAATCATTCAAGATCAATCCCGGTTCATTCGCTCCTCGATGGAAGAGGTGAAGTTTCACCTGTTGCTCGCGGGGATTCTGGTGTCCCTGACAATTCTCCTTTTTATCCGCGATTGGCGAACCACGGTCATCGCCACACTGGCAATTCCCACCTCCATTGTCCCCACCTTTTTGTTCATGTGGGTTATGGGCTTCACGCTCAACAATATCACGATGTTGGCGTTGATCCTGGCCATCGGCATCGTGATCGACGACGCCGTCGTGGTTCATGAAAACATTTTTCGCCACATGGAAGAGATGGGCAAAGATGCCATGACCGCGGCGCGCGATGGCACCAGGGAGATCGCCCTGGCCGTGCTGGCCACCAGTTTATCCCTGGTCGTCATTTTCTTGCCCGTGGCCTTCATGGGCGGCCTGGTCGGACGCTTCTTCAGCAGCTTCGGGATGACCGTGGCCTTCGCCGTCATGATGAGCCTCTTCGTTTCCTTCACACTGACCCCCATGCTCTGTTCGCGTTTTCTCAAACTCGACGCCCAAGGACCCGGCCATGCCTCGTCCAAGTCAGGCTGGTTTTATCGCCTGGTCGATGGTTCCTACGGACTGGCCTTGCGCTGGGCCATGCGGCACCGCATTTTGCTGACCTTCCTGTGCATCCTCGTCATTTTGTCCACCGGTCCCATCGCCATGAAGCTAGGCGTCAACCTGGTCCCGCGCGACGACCAAAGCGAATTCCAGGTCGCCTTTATCACGCCCGAAGGGTACACCCTGGACCGCACCAATCAAGTCATCACGGAAATCGAACAACGGCTCATTCAATTGCCTGGCGTGACCAAAAGTTACGTGGTGATCGGCGAAAACACCGGCACTAGCGGCAAGGGGCAAGGCGATGTCACGCGCGGTTCGATCTATCTTCGGCTCAAGCCGTTGGCGGAACGTCGTTATAGTCAGTTTGACGTCATGGAAAGGGCCAGGCTGATCCTGCTCGATTATCCAGATTTGCGCTGCGCCGTCACCGACGTCTCCGCCATTGGCGGCACGGGTCAGGATAGCCGCACGTTTCATATGAGCATTCAAGGCCCCGACTTGATCCAACTTGAAAAGTATGCCCAAACCCTCCAAAGCCGACTCCAGGAAGCAGGCGGCCTCACCGACGTGGACACCACGCTGTCCATGCGCAAACCCGAGGTCCAAGTCTCCATCGACCGCGAACGGGCCAGCGATTTGAACATTCCTATTCAAACCTTGGCCAACACCTTGAGCGTGCTGGTCGGGGGTCAAATCGTGACGAAGTACAAGGAGGGCGTGGAGCAGTATGACGTTTGGCTGCGTGCCGAGAAACCCTTCCGAGCCAATCCGCAAATACTCGACACGCTGCTCATTCCCTCGCCCAAGGCCGGCCTGGTTCAACTGTCCAGCCTTACCCATTGGGTCGAGGCGCGTGGTCCGAGTCAGATCGACCGGTTTAATCGCCAACGGAACGTGACCTTGCTCGCCAACCCCGAACGAATCTCCCTGAACGAGGCCGTCGTGCAAGCCCAAGGCATTGTCAAGGAGATGAACCTGCTGCCGGAATATCATGTGTCCTATGGCGGGCAGGCGAAGATGCTGGGCGATACCGCCTATTATTTCCTCGTCGCGCTGGGGCTCAGCATCTTGTTCATGTACCTCATCTTGGCTGCACAATTCGAAAGCTGGCTTCATCCCGTCAGCATTCTCTCGGCGCTGCCCGTAACGATTCCGTTCGGGCTGCTTTCTCTGCTGTTATTCCGTCAGCCGATGGACCTCTATGCGATGTTTGGCCTTTTCATGCTCATTGGCATCGTGAAGAAAAACGGCATTTTGCAGGTGGACAAAACCAACGAATTGCGGCGCGAGGGCATGGAGCGGGAGGCGGCCATTCTCGAAGCCAATCACACGCGCTTTCGTCCCATCCTCATGACGACCGTCATGCTCGTGGCGGCCATGATCCCGATCGCCTTGGGCACGGGGCCCGGCTCCGGGGCCAGGGCCAGCATGGCCAAGGTCATCATCGGCGGCCAAGTCTTGAGTCTGCTGCTCGCACTCTTGGTCACGCCCGTCACTTACTCGCTTTTCGACGCCATGTCCACCTGGCCAGGCCGGCTCAAGCGTTGGCTCACCAGGCGCAACGATGTGAAGACGATTGAGTGAAACGGCTCTCGGCGCCGCACGGTGCGTGATGACGCTTATTGTGGTTTGTTCTCGCAAGGGGTCAAGACCTTCGGAACGCAGTGGAGCGTATCGCAATCAGGTTTGACTTTCTTGACCAATTGGTTGACCTTGCGAACCTTGCCACATTCGCCGCAGCCCGTCGCGCACGCATCGCAGCCATTGCCCTTGAACCAGGAAAAAAGACTGCACTTTTCCAGACAGACGTATTTTGGCTTCGTCGTGTAAACGGTTTTCGTGTGCTTCTTCACTTCAGGAACACAGACAACGCACTCCTCCTGGCAGCATTTGCCAGGGCATGGCGTAGGACAGGCCGAACCCGTTTGGATGACCATAGGAATCGAGGGCACCGACTCTGGCAGCGGCGGCACTCGACGAGGTTCTTCGGCCTGGAGCCAAAGACACGTCAATAGCCATGTGTTGGACGCGATCACCATGCGGATCATGGATGTTTCTCCTTGGAATTAATTGTTTCGAAGTCACCCTTGGCCTGGTTTAGAAGTCAAAAGCATAGCGAATGCCAAACCCTTGGACGAAGCCATTGCTATCGCCCGTTGGGATCGAGCGCCGGCCATAGGAATAGTTGAATTGCCATTTCGAATTGGGATTCCAGAACCAATTCAGGCCCACCGTGATGTCTTCTGCCTTGCCGCCGTTGATGTTATTGTCGTTGAGATCGATCCAAGAATAGCGGACGCCGATCTGCCAGGCGCCCCAGCCCGCGGCCAGGCCGCCCTCTTCGTCCTTAACCAGGAAAAAGTTCTCGTTGGGAATCACGCGATCGAAGCGCGGATATTTCTTGTCATAGCGCCGATGTTCGCCCGTCAAGAAGTACTGCACTTCGACGTAGGCGCTCTGATAAAAGGTGGTTCCCAGGCTCGTCTTGTTCGCGGCAGGGAAATTCGAGCCGTTGACCCAAGTCCCAAAATACTCCGCTTGAAGCGACCATGGCCCCATGACGACGACGAATTCAGGCACCATGAGCGTTTGGCTGTCACCACCCAAGGTGATGTCAAGCAGTCGCGTATGCAGCGCGGCAGGGCCATTCCGCAGCGGCGTGCGGGCGCGGAAACGGACGTTGTCATTGTCCAAGTCGCGATGGCTGACGGCGACGCCGACGTGGACCAGGCAGCGGCCTTCTGCTTCATAGACTGGCAATCCCGTGAGTCGGCCCGTAATGTCATATTCGCCGTCGCCGACGTTGAAGCCAAAGACCGTTTGATTATTCTTGAAGACGCCGCCGGCCCAATGAATGCGATCATCCAGGATCGTTCCAAAGGCTTGAATGCCTGGCCGAAAGCCGTTGTCTAGCCCGCCGATGAAGGCATCGAAGGCATAGGATCGCTCGATGAAGTTGAGCCATCGGCTGCTGGTCAGATGCTCAAAGCTAATCGGCGCTTTCTGATTGCCCACGCGCACATGCTCGATGATGGGCAACTGGTTCATCTGAATCCATAGATCAGTCGGTCCGGTGACGTTAGCCGTGGTCCCACCGGCATTGGCGTTGGCGGAATTGAACGTATTGACGAAGTCGTATTCGCAGGCAAAACTGAAGACTTCATAGAACTGACCTTCGATCAAGAATCGACCGCGGCGGAACTCCACCCCATCGTCGATCCGTCCAGTGCCTCCCGGACCGTACATCAAGCGATCCGAAGCGGACATCCAGGTGCTGTCGATTTGCGTGCGGCCGCCAACGTGAATCTTGAAGGCCTTGTCGGCGGTTTCGACTTGCAGGCCATGGTTCCAGGTGGCGTTCAGCTTCAAGTCCGAACCGACCACGGTGCCTTCCTCGGCAGCTTGTTTTTTCTTGGCCTCCTCGTCGGCTTTCTTCTTTTCTTCTTGTTCTTTGAGGATATCCGACACCATGGTGCGAACGTCTCTGTGCGTCTCTTCGCGGTTGGAGACGGGCACGACGCCTTGTTTGCCCTTCAGCAGCTCCAGCAATTCTTGATTTTGCTTTTCAAGCTTCTCGATTCGCTCTCGCAACTCATTGACTTCCGATTTTTCGTCAGCCTGAATCGGCGAGGCGATCAGAAACAGCCAGGCGCCTGCAACGCCAGCCAGTTGAATGAAATGGCGTCCTTTCAAACTCAATGAGCACCTCGATGCCGACATCCCGCGGACTCCTTTCCACCCGGCGTATTGTTGGACTGTCCCACCGGATTGATGATCGATACCACTTGAAGAGATGATTCGCTTCAAACAATTACTTGGCTTGTGGGTGCGGCATCGGGGATGTGAATCCAAGCTTTCCTTTCATCGTCGAAATAGGTAACACAACCATGATTTTCATCATTCAGGGAGAGTCAACCTGGCAGTTCGAGTCAATTCAATGCTTACCATCAGCAAGAGCATGAAATCAGGCACGAACAGCAAGACTCGAATCGTTGACAAATCTTGACATGGGTTTTTTGCAGCTCAATGAAATCGTCGTGAAGAGACAATGGTCGCGCCCCAATTTGACCCACGGCTTAGCGGCCAAACATCCCGCATTACCCATCATGCCTATTTTTACGGTTGGTTTACTTCAATCAAGATTGTGTATGAACACGGTTCGCTCCTCCATCCGATACATTCGATATGGGTTAGCTTGGTTATCCATGATTGAGTTACTGTCGCATGGCAATACTTTACCGATTCAATTGGGGCTGGCTCCCCTGGTTGAGCATCCTGCTGAGTCTTGGCTCGGCAGGTTGCAGCGGAGGCCCATCGATGACGAGCCCATTGCGTTACCACGAATTGCTCGTCCTTCCGGATCGGCCAAGTCAAGAAATGACCACCGGTGGACCGGCTCCTCCATCCGTTGCTTCCGAAAACGAAATCAAGGTGCTCACCTTTGCGGACCTCGTGCGACTAACGATTCAGCATCATCCTGAACTTCGCAACGTTGAAGCCTCCATCGAGCAAGCCCAGGGACAGTTCATTCAGGCGGGGCTGTACCCCAATCCGCAAGCGGGTTGGCAAGCTGCTGAGCTAAACACGCCAGGAGCATCGGCTGGCCGTCAAGGTTTGATGCTGAATCAAACGATCATCACGGCGGATAAACTAGGTCTCGCCCAATCCGCCGCCGCGGAGAACGTTTCCGTCCAAGATTGGCAAGCGATCAGTCGCTGGTACGCCGTGCTGCGTCAGCTGCGCTCGGCTTACTTCGAAATGCTGGGTATTCAGCGCGAGGTCCAGGTCAACGAAGAATTGGTCAAGATCGCGGAGGAGAGCCTTAGAGCCTCCGAGCGCTTGGAGAAAGCGGGCGTGGGCAATCGACCCGACGTTCTCCGCGCCCAAGTCGAATGGGAGCAAGCCAAGAATCGCTTGCAGGTGTCCAGACAACAGGCGGAAGCCAAATGGCGGCAGCTCATGGCCGCGGCTGGAACAACGGATGTCTCAATGCGCCCCTTGGCCGGCCGATTGGAATCGGCATCGGTCCACTATGATTTCGAGCAAATGCGGGAGTCGGTATTGCACCAACATTCCGACCTGCAAGCGGCCCAGTCGGCCATTCGCGAGGCTGAATGGCTCGTACGCAGGGCCGAGGTCGAAGTCATTCCCGACGTTCAATTGCAAATGATGCCTGAATACAGTTTTCAAGATCGCGGCATGAGCGGCCAGGTGAGTTTGTCCGTCAATGTCCCCGTGTTCGATCGCAATCAAGGCAATCGTCTCTCTGCCCGCGCGGCCTTGATGAAGGCCCATGCGGAACGGCGCGAGGTGGAACTGCGTTTAATGGCCGCATTAGCCAGTGCTTTTCAACGATATCAGAGTTCACTGCAGCAGGTTGAAAATTACCGCGATCGGATCATCCCCACCGCCGAGGAATCCCTTCGCCTGGTGTTGCTGGGATATGAAAGCGGGGCCGCCAAATTCGATTACAACGCCGTGGTGCTGGCTCAAACCACGCTGGCCCAAGCCCGGTTGTCCCACGTCCAGGCCATGACGGAATTACAGTTGGCCATCAGCGATTTGGAAGCCCTTCTCCAAACAGAAGGCGGACGGTTTTTCCGCACCTCAGAAGTGAACAGCCATCCATGAAAAAACCCACGGCCGAATGGAGCCGTGGGTCATGCATTGAACCGGTTAAGAATAAACTGCATTAACGCTTGGAAAACTGGAAGCTGCGGCGAGCACCGCGCCGGCCGTATTTCTTGCGTTCTTTCATGCGTGCGTCGCGCGTCAATAGGCCGCTGTCGCGCAGCTTTTTGACCTGGGGGTGAGGCTGAACCGCTTCCCCCGGGACGGCGGGCGCGGCCGATGCCGAGAAATAAACCTTGAGTGCGCGCGCCAGTCCTTGAGCGACGGCGCCCGCTTGTCCTGTCGAGCCGCCCCCCGATGCATTGACAAAGACGTCAAACTTGCCCATCAACTCGACCACTTCCAGGGGCTTGCGCGTCAAGTCGCGGTCCACGGGCGATTTGAAATAATCCTGGACCGGCCGATCATTAATCAAGAATTGGCCGTTTCCCTCGCAGATGCGAACCCGGGCCACTGCGGTCTTCCGCCGCCCTGTTCCCCATGTGTATTTCTTTGTGCTCATGCGTCTTTGGTCTCACCCATGTTTCGATTCGTTGAAAAAGCGGTTATTTCATCTTGGCGAACTGAAGCGGTTGCGGCTGCTGGGCTTGATGCGGGTGATTGGGCCCCGCATAGATTTTCAGCTTCGTCAATTGCTGGCGCGCCAAATTGTTTTTCGGCATCATGCGGCGAATGGCTTCGCGCAGCACCATCTCCGGCTTCTTGGCGATGATCTCCTTGAAGCTGCGCACCTTGCGGCCGCCGGGATAGCCCGTGAAGTGCTGATAAATCTTCGTATTTTCCTTGTTGCCCGTGAAGCGAACCTTTTCGCAGTTCACCACGACGACAAAGTCGCCCGTGTCGACGTGCGGGGTGTATTCCGGCCGATGCTTGCCCACCAGGATGCGAGCGATCTCGACGGCCAGTCTTCCAACGACCTTGTCCGCTGCATCGACGACATGCCAATGTTGTGCAACTTCACCCGTTTTGGCCATGAACGATTTCATCAATCTTCATCCTTCCCAACAACTTCAATGCGAGTGGTATATCGTACGGATCAAGCCTCTCCTGGCAAGAGAAAGCTCGGGTGAACCCCGAGCCTTTGGCTGATCGCCTTGTCAATGGCCTGCGCAGGAATTAAGCAGCGCGTGCAGGCTCCGTTTCCGGCGGCGAAGGGGGCGTTTCCGAACCCGATTCCTTCTTGGGCGGCGTGTTTTCCGGCTTCGTGGCCTTTTGTTCCGTGGTTTCTTCTGAAGTCCCTTCAGGCTTGGTCGCCGTGGAGTCGGATGAGCCGGGCAAGGAGGACGTCGGCGTCAGCGACTGCCGATCGGCCCCAGGTCCGCGCCCTCGTCCACCTGCGCGCGAGGGGCGCGTTCGCGAGGGAAGCGGCGCCGTCGGCAAATTCTTACGCATGACATCGGGGAGGTTTCGCGGCGGTGTGCCAATCGGGCCGCGCGGCCGATCCCCTCCGCCCTGCTGGCCGCCGCCGCCGCCCGCTCCCGCCGCCATGGGGGGATCGAACAATGGCTTCATGCCCGTATGGATCAAGTTGTAGAAAAACTGCTCTTCCAAATAGCGCCGCGTTTCATCCTCGTTTCTGACCATGGTCATGACATAAAGATGGTTGCGCATGACGAAGTGGCGGCGGATCGCCAATTTCTTGTTGGGCAAGCGCATGCGTATTTCCACGCCCATGTTCCAAGTATCGTCATCATTGCGATTGGCCAGATGGCCGATGTCATCGTAATACTCCGCGATCTCCCCTTCTTGAAAGTCATCCTTCATCCATTTCTGCAGCAGCTCCTTTTGGCTCAACAGATTTTTCATGGCCAAGGGTGGTAGCTCGCTGACGGCAAAGCTGTAACTGACGTGATAGTCGGGGTACTCGGCAACATAACTGATCAAGGTCATCTCTTCATTTTCAGGCAAAGCGACCTTCCGCTCCGGTTGAGAGACAGGCTCGGCTGGCAACTCGATGCGGCATTGATATTCCTGATAAACCAAGGGTCTCCAGCCGGCATTCTGATCCTTGATTTCTTCGCCCATGAAATTAGGCAGTTGGACTACTCCCAATAAATAGCCAAAAGCAAAATAACCCAAGGCTGAAATGAGCACGCCGGCCAACATGCGGACGAACAGCTTGGTCTTTTCGTGCCGAACAATGAAAAAGATGCCCACGGCCATGACCAACGCGGTTCCCACCGCGCCCCACGTCATGAACTGGTCCTCAAATTTGTTGATGGCAAAGACCATCGCCATGATGCCCAGGGGGAGCAGGATGGGCAAGTAGTGATAAAAGGGAATGGCGTAATCGGCGGCATTCATGCGATGAAGGTCGCCATTGAGGAAGGCCACGACGTCGAGGGCAAGCAGGTTTTGATTCGAATTGCCGCGGTAGATTTTGCAATGCACCGTGCGCGAGGTCTCGGGTTTTTGCGGCACCGGCAACGTCACGGCGATTCGATTATCACCCAGGTATTTCACTTCCAGCCCCGGCTTGATGACGTATGGTTGTCCCATGTAGGGCAAAAGCTTCAAGCCTTCCTGATTCACCTCGGCATCGAAGCGGCCGATCAAGAGGTTCTCAGGATCGTTCGTCACTTGCACCTGCAAACGCACGGGATCAAACGGCTCGGTGGGGGTAAGGTTCTTTGATGCAGGAGCCGTTTCATTGGAAACGGATGATTTCGTCTCGCCCGTGGTAATGGGAGGATCTTGTAAATTGGACATCGAAAGTTATCCCATGTTTGAATGAACGATCACCCCCGACATGCTCAATGAACCTGAGCATGCCTCGAATTGGGTATGGAGTCGATCCTAATGTCAAGAGTCATCCTAATGCCCGCACGAGAAACCGTCAAGAAAACACCGCTTCCTGGGACGTATCACTCGCCACGAGCCTTGATGGGAGGCTCCTTTCATCGAAGTTGCCACAGGCGATCAGGCAGCGTGTCATTTGATGAGGAACCCCATTGGAAATGGCAAGACATTTATCCCCGCTTGCGTTATCATGCGCACCAGCATTGATTATCAGCCACCATTGGTCAGGGAGAATGGCCATGCCCGCGGTATATGAAGGACATGGGCTCCGTTTTCAATACCCCGAAACCTGGGACCTCGAGGACCAAGAAACGCCCGATGGCTGGTCCTTGTCGGTCACCAGTGAGAACACCGCCTACTTGCAAATGGTGGGGCAACCCATGCCCGAAATCGACATGGATGAGGCCATCTCCGCGGAATTGGGCAGCCATCCCTCGGAGGATCCGCTTCTACTCGGCATGCTCGTCGCGGCCATTGAAGCCTTGCGCGAGGATTATCCCGAACTTGAAACCGAGGCCGTTGAAGAGGCCAAGATTGGCGGCATGGTCTCTCTGATGCAGCAAGTTCATTTCATCAGCTTCGATTTATCGGTAACCTGCACCATGTATTGCGTGCGCACGCCAACGCAGATCGTTCTGATTCTCTGCCAAGCCAGCGATTTGGAAGAAGACGAAGCGGAACCACAGTTTGTTTCAATGATGAAGTCCTTGCGATGGCAAAAGTAGTCTTGGGCCTCCTACTCGTCACGACCGTTGCAACTGCATTTTTATGCCTTCCTGAACAGATGCGACTTACCCGACAAACGAATAAGTATTGAGACTCGTCAACAAAACAGGTATCATGGGAGTTTTAATGAGTGAGATTCCATCGCCCTTCGCGAGTTCTCTGAGACTCACGATACAGGCGAGTGTGCGCGTGGTTTAGATGGATATCCTCAGGATATCCTGATGCCTTCATTACTTTCGAAGTCATTTGTTTTGGTTCGCATCGAGCATCAGCCCAGCAGGGAGACATCGACATGACCACTGAAAACGTGCAAGAATTGTGTCAAAAAGCACGACAAGCCTTGGCCACTGGGGATGCTCAGACCGCCCGCCAATGTTATTTTCAAGCCTTGGCACAAAAACCGGATTCCGCCGACATTCATTATGGGCTTGGAACGACTTGTTTCTTGTTGCACGATCTCAACGGCGCCGCTTATCATTTCAATCACACCATCACCTTGGATCCCAATCGCTACGGAGCCCTCATCAATCTGGGAGCCGTTTACAATCAGATGGGCAAGCCGGATGAAGCCTTGGCCATTTTGCGCCAAGCCATCAAGCTGGACCCTAAGCGGGCGGAGATTTATTACAACATGGGACTGGCTTATCGGTCCAAGGGACAAGCCGAACTGGCCATTCAAGCCTACCGCGAGTCCATTCATCTTAATCCCCAGATGAAAGACACCCATTTTAACCTGGCCAATCTGCTGCAGGATTTGGGCCGACTTCCCCAGGCCCTTGTTCACTACAAGGAAGCACTCAAACTCGATCCACAATTCCAGGCCGCACAAGTGGGCGTGCAACAGGTGGAAGCGCTCTTGCATCCCGAGCATCCCGTGCAAGTCGTTAAACAAGGCGCTCAGGCGAAGGCAAATCCCGCCGTGGACATGACGCAACCCATCGATCCGCGCTTCGAAGGGCCCGCTCTGCAGGCCCTTCATCGAACGACGATTGTGTCGGAGAACTGTTGTCGGGAGTTCTCGCAAGTCATGCAGGAAGAACTGGAACCCGCCATCAAGGAACTCTCCTCGACGCTGCTGTATTCCAATGCCACCGCCTCGGACCTCGAAGACCGCATCAATCGGTTTGAAAAAGCCATGAATCGAACCAAGGCTTTACAACGCGCCTGGCAGCAAGCGATGCAAAAAGTAGCGGAACTCAACGAACAATTGATGCAACCCTTGTCTTCGACGAAATTGAAAGCCTTGAAGCAAGGCTAAACTCGTGCTCTAATGGAAGGAAACCCCAACCAGCGGAATGGCCCGCTGGGAGGAGTGAACCTTTCGTTAGCCGCGAGGTCCGCATGCCGCAAGCCGTTGCCGATCCCGTCCAATTACGCCGGTTCGCTCATCAACTCAAGCAATTCAATCAAGAATTGACCAGCCGGCTCATGGTCCTCCAAGGGCAACTCGCCAATCTGGGCGATACCTGGCGCGACCAGGAACATGAAAAGTTTGCCTCGGCCTTCAACGAAACCAAAATCATGTTGGAGCGCTTCATCGAAACCGCGGAACATCACATTCCCTTCTTGGTCCGCAAAGCCGAACGCATCGAGGAATATCTTTCCCAGCGTTGAACGCTCCCGGAAGGCGAGTGATCAACGCCCGACCATTTCCCGGCCAAATGGCGTCTCCTGATCTGGGTCCCATTGGCCCATCGCGCCGCTTTACGTCGCAGGAGTGATCCCCTTTTTTTGATCCCACAGCCAGCGCGCGGCCGTCGCTGCTCAGGCGCAGCGTGGATGGCTGGCAGAGCCAAGGAGAGAATGGATGGGGCCATCCGCCAAAGTCACTTCCATCGCCGCCGTCGCGGATTTTCGAGAAGTCTGGACGATTTTCCTGGCCCTGGCCCGAGAAGCCCTCACCACCATGGATGGCGAAGTGCGCACCGCCCGCCACCTCCTCGAGGAAAGCCTCAAGGAATGGGAACGGCTCGCCAAGCAGCGCGAGGAGCAATGGGTCGAGGCCAAATTGATCCTCCATCGCCAAAAATTGTCGCGCGTCTTCGGCAGGCCGATCGACACGACCGTGGAAGAAGAAGCCGTTCGCAAGGCCCAAAGACGGCTGCAAGAGGTCCAGGACAAGATCGTCAAGACGCGCAAATGGCTGCCCCGCATCGAACGCGCCGTCCTGGACTATCAAGGGCCTAAACAACAATTAGCTGTGATGATCGAGACGGACGCCGTCAAGGCCACGGCCTTTCTCGATCAAAAACTGATGAGTTTGGAAGAATACGTGAAACTGCACCCGGTGGAGCAACGCGCGCCGCTGGCTGGCCCTCAAGCCGAGGAATCGACCCCATGAACGTTGGCACCGGCATCGTGCAACTGCAAGAAGCCCTGAAACTGCTTCGTCTCCAATGGGAGACCACGGAACAATTCTGGAACGACCAGGTGAAAAGGCAATTTGAAACCGATTTCCTGATCCCCTTGGAAATGCAGGTGAAAGCCACTCACCAGGCCATGGAACAACTGGCCCAACTGATCACGCAAGCCAAGCACGACGTGAGTCTTTGAAGCCGAGTACCGTCCTGCCGCGGGATCGTTTCCGCCCCTCTTCATCGGCCTTGCACCACAAAGGACGCACCATGTCAGAACTCAACTTGCTCGAAATGGAACGCACCCTGATGCGTGATCTGCGCTCCGCCGCCGCCGAGCGCGCTGCGGCCGAAACGGCGATGATCACCATTTTTAAAAGCCGCATCCAACAAACCTTGGATCAATGGGAAGCCACGCAAAAAAGATTGCTCGAAGAGCGTCAACAAGAAGAGGAAGCCACGCGGCAAAACCGCGAGGATCGCTTGCAGAACCTGCGCACTTCGATCACCCAGGAAAACGAAGCTCTGCAATTGGCCTTCGCCGAAGCCAAAGAGAACATCGAAAGCACCTACCATCAAGACAAGGCCAATACGCAAAAGGAATATCGTGAAACGCGCTGGACCACGCGGATGGTCTACGAGGCTAATAAAAATGCCTCGAAACAACAGTACATCGAGGCCACGCACAAGGCCGAGAGCGCGGTGACGCGCTTTCAAAACATCGTGAACGAAGTCGAAATCTATCTGCGCCGCTGCCGGCTGCCGACCTGGCACGCCGAGGTGATCCCCTTGCCTCCCCTCGAAGGGGATGAAATTCCTCCAGAACCGCTGCGCGAGATGGATGAACAATTGGAAATCGTCGAAAGCCAATGGAAGAAACTGCAAGAACTGCCTTTGCCCAAGATATTCCGCGGCTATTGGTTCATTCTGGTGATCATTGGACTGGCCCTGGCGATCATCTTTCCGACGATTTTCATCACCAAGGACCCCCTCTTCGGCACGACCGTGGGCACAGCCGCGGCCATGTTCATCTGCCTTAGTCTCTTCTTCGGCTTGCGGGCAACGGCTTCCTCGCAGGCCGGGCGCTTATGCCGTCCGTTGGTGCACGCCGTCGCGGAAGGTCGAGCCTTGAAGGATGCCTGCATCCAGCAAGCCACCCGCATCCATCGCCGACAAGTGGCTGGCTTTCAAAAACAGCGCCAAGCCGAGCTGCAACAAGCCGATGCTATCTATCAACCGAAACTCGAGGAATTGAAAAAGAAACGGATTCAGGACCTGCGCCGCAATTCCGCCCTGTACCAGCCGCAACTGGCCGCCTTGCAAGCACGCTTCGAGTTCGAGCAGCATCAGATCGAAACGGAATACAAGACCCGGCTGCTGATCGCCCAGGAAACGTATGACAGCGAATTGTTGATGGCGCGCACGGAATTCGAGTCCTCCAAAGCCGACATCGAGCGTCATCAAGCGGATGCCTGGCGGCAGATGGCTTTCGCCTGGCGGGCCGCCTTGGCCGTCGTCAAGGAGCGCGTGGACGTGATCCAGCGCGAAGCCGACCGCCTGTTTCCTTCATGGGAAAGCTGCGCCCGGTCTTATCCGCAAAGAGATTCGATTCCCTCGGTGCTTCGCATCGGCAAATTGATCCTCGATTTTGGCCAAATACCCAATGGCATGCCCATCGACCCGGGGCTAAAGGCGGAAAGCTCCCTCCGCTTCGAAATCCCGGCCCTGCTGCCTTTCCCCACCGGCGGAAATCTGCTGCTCCGCACCGCGACCCCGTTTGACCGCCAGCAAGCGATTCGCAGTTTGCAAACGTTGATGCTCCGTTATCTGACCTCGGTTCCTCCTGGCAAGGTCAAATTAACTGTCATCGATCCGGTCGGGCTGGGGGACAACTTCGCCGCCTTCATGCACCTGGCGGATTTCGATGAATCCTTGATCGCGCATCGCATTTGGACCGAACCGGCCCACATTGAGCAGCGGCTTTCGGACATGACGGCCCACATGGAGAGCATCATCCAGAAATATCTACGCAATCAATACAGCAGCATCGAAGTCTACAACAACGCCGCGGGCGAGGTGGCTGAACCGTTTCGCGTGCTGGTCATCGCCAGCTTTCCCGTCAACTTTACCTCGGACGCCGCTCATCGCCTGGTGAGCGTGATCAGCAGCGGGGCGCGCTGCGGCGTCAGCGCCATGGTGAGCGTGGACACGAAGCAAGAACTTCCAGAAGGATTCCACCTGGGCGACATCGAACCGCTGTGCGTCAATTACTCATGGAAACAGGATCAACCCCATTGGCACGATCCCGATTTTGCCGATCTGCCCTTTGTCCTGGATGATCCGCCCGACAACGAACTCACAACCGCCATCATTTGCCAAGTCGGCGCCGCCGCCAAGGACGCCCAGCGCGTTGAAGTGCCTTTTCAATACATCGCTCCGCAGGATGCGGATTGGTGGCGCAACGACAGCGGCCATGGACTGCACATTCCCTTGGGCCGCGTTGGCGCGACGCGCCGCCAGGCCATGCAGTTGGGCACGGGCACGGCGCAACACGTGCTCATCGCGGGCAAAACCGGCTCTGGCAAATCGACGCTCCTCCACGTCTTGATCACGAGCTGCGCCCTCCATTACGCGCCGGAGCAAGTGGAATTGTATCTGGTCGATTTCAAGAAAGGCGTTGAATTCAAGCCCTACGCCATCCATGCCTTGCCGCATCTGCGGGTCGTCGCCATCGAAAGCGAACGCGAGTTTGGCCTGAGCGTCTTGCAGCGGCTGGATGAAGAGCTCAAGCGGCGCGGCGATCGTTTTCGTCAATTGAGCGTCCAGGATATCGCCGCTTGCCGGGTAGCCGATCCGCATACCCCTTATCCGCGCATTTTGCTCATCGTCGATGAATTCCAGGAATTTTTCACGGAGGATGACCGTTTGGGACAGGAGGCCGCCCTGGTGCTCGATCGCTTGGTCCGGCAAGGCCGCGCCTTTGGCATCCACGTGATCCTGGGTTCGCAAACCATTGGCGGCGCTTATACGCTGGCGCGCAGCACCATCGATCAAATGGCCGTCCGGATTGCCTTGCCTTGTTCCGAAGCGGATGGGCACCTCATTTTAAGCGAGGGCAATGCCGCGGCGCGGCTCCTCAGCCGCCCTGGCGACGCCATCTACAACGACATGAGCGGCCTGGTCGAGGGCAATCATCCCTTTCAAGTGGCGTGGCTGGCCGATGACACGCGCGAAAAAATGCTCATCAAGCTGGACGAACTCGCCAACGGCCGGGGCAAGCCGCGTCCACCGGAACCCATCGTCTTCGAGGGCAACGCTCCTGCCAATCTAAGCAAGAATACATTTCTCAAAGCTTGCTTCGCCATCCGGCCCACGCAGATGCCCAAGGAAGCGGCCGCCTGGTTGGGAGAACCCATCGCCATCAAGGATCCCACGGCAGCGCTCTTCCGCCGACAAAATGGCCGTCATTTGCTGATTTTGGGGCAGGACGCCGAGGAAACGCTTGGCGTCATGTGCAGTTCCTTGATCAGTTTGGCGGCGCAGCTTCCGGATCAAGCTCGACTATATGCGTTGTCCGCCACCTGGGATGGAGATGAATTAGCCCCCTTCAAGCTGCTGTTTGATATGGCGCCGCAAGTTCACGAAATGCACGACCACCGTTCGCTCAGCGATTTCATGAAGTCCATGGGCGAGGAACTGCAGCGCCGCCAGCAAGCGCCGACCGAGGAGGACCCACCCGTTTTTGTGTTTATTCACGGCCTGCAACGCTTGCGCGATCTGCGTCGGGCCGAGGACGACTTTGGCTTTTCTTCTCGAGACGCCGCCATGACGCCGGCGCAAATCCTCACGCATTTGGTACGCGAGGGAGCAGGTTTAGGGATTCATCTCGTGCTGTGCGTGGACGGCTTGGGCAGTCTGCTCCGAAGCATCGACCGGCAGACCTTGAGGGACATCGAATTGCGCGTGCTCTTCCAGATGAGTTCCGGCGATTCCAGCAATTTGATCGACACTCCCCTCGCCAGCCGATTGGGACTGCATCGAGCTTTATTCGCCAGCGAAGCGGAAGGTAAATTGGAGAAATTCCGCCCCTACGGCCCCCCCGCGAAGGATTGGATCGAACAGCTTCGCCGTCATTGGCCCCTTCGTTAAATGCGAGGGATGAACCAAATCCATCAGGTTCGCACAGCGTCGGTGCAACCCAGGTGGAAAAATGGCGCTCTGGCATCGTGATCTTTCATCAGAAACGTCAGTTTTTCCCCTGGACAGGCCGTCAACATATGATAAAAGTGACCAGAGAGATCGATCGGGTGAAGTGGCTGGTCGGTCCATGTTGATCCATCGGCTGGAAGACGACTCGTCCAACCCTATCCAGGTTGTCTTCCTACCCAGGAAAGGAACCATAATGACGCACGTTGTTTGTCAACCCTGTTACGATTGCAAGTACACCGATTGCGTGGTGGTGTGTCCGGTCGAATGCTTCTGGCAAGACGACATGATGCTCTACATCGACCCGATCGATTGCATCGATTGCGAGGCTTGCGTCCCCGAATGTCCCGTGGAAGCCATTTTTGCCGAGGCCAACGTACCCGCTGAATGGCAAAGCTGGACTGCGGTGAACGCCCAAAAAGCAGGCGAACTGAAGGGTCAAGACCCCGCACATTGCACGGAAAAGCAGGATGCCAAAGAAGGCCCCCAGTGCAAAAAGGCCTGAATCCTCGCCAAGTTGAACTCCACTACCGGCACCCAAGTGCCGGTTTTTTTATTTCACCAGCGAGCATCTCCGCTATCCCACTTGCAAGTTGATCCAAAAGTGGTAAGATTTCTGTGACGCGATATCTCGCAGCCTTCCCAACCTACCACAGGCTGCATCATCGCGGATCTCCGAATGTGCCTGCCGTGTCGCGTTCCGACTCACTAGCCAATGAACCTTAAACTGCCAGCTTGAGTTTTTGCGTTGTACGTTGGACTTTGTTGGTTTCGCTGCTTTGTATTGTCTCGAATGGGGCGCTGCACTCCAAACCATTGGCATGCCATGCCTCGATTCAGCACTTGTTCAATCCCTCCTTCATCCGTCAAAGGAACCCATTGCACAGCTAGAACACTCACCAGATTTGATTGGCTCGCATTCGTTGTCATGAGATTGAATAACTATCCTCATCGAGGGGAGACCACGATGAAAGAAACATGGACCACCCAAGGCTTGGACGCATCCATCCACTCCATAGAAGCAAACTCCAATTGGCCACCCCAGAGGCTTTCCTTTTCGAACAAGGCTCGGTGGTGGCTTCGCGGCATGTTGGTCGTGTTCTTTCTCGTTCTGGCGGGCGTGGCAGTTTGGGATGGCCAGCGCGGGTGGACACCGCCGCCGCAGGGGGATGAAACGACCACGGTTCATCAGCGTCCCTTGGAATGGTCCGTCCCTTTTCACGGCGATCTCACCTGCCATCGACTCGCACCCTTTCAACCTGAGGTTGAAGGCACGACCATTCAATTAATGGACATGGCACCCGATGGCGCACACGTGACCAAGGGACAAGTCATCGGCCGGTACGACATTCAGCAACTCCAAAAAGCAGCCGATGAGATGGCGCTGCACATCAGGAAGCTATCCGATGCCGTCAAGCTGGCTCAGGAAGAGGTCAAGCATCAGCGCATCAAGGGAGAAAATGATACGGCGAAAGCTAAACTGACTGTCGAGCTGTCGGAGTTGGATCGGGAAAAATACCTGGAGGGCGACTTCCTGGTCGAATTGGACGACCGCAAAATGAACATTGCCCTGGCCTCCAGGGAATTGGAAGAAACCCTGGAACGCCTCGAGCACTACCGCAATTTCGTTCGCAAAGGCTTCGGCACGCCGGAACAACTGCGTCTGAAAGAGATCGAAGCGACCCGCGCCCAATACAACCTCTTGCGGGAAAAAGCCCGTTTGATGGTGCTGGAAAAATTCACCCGCAAACGGCAAGAATCCGATCTCAATGCGCGCGTGGAACAAGCCAAGCGCGACTGCGAGCGCGTGGCGAATGCCTCCCAAATGGCCCTTCTCAAGGCACAAAGCGACGCAGCCCAGGCGGAGAGTCAACTGGCCTCGGAGATGGCTCGACTGCAACGCATCAAGGATGAACTGAAAAATCCCATCGTCCGTGCGCCGCAATCGGGGTATTTGATCCACTTGCCGCCAGCGGAAGCCGCGCCGCGGTTCATGCCCATGCCCACGCCCGCTCCGACAACCCATGCCGCCGCGGCGCCTCCGCCCTCCGAACCTGCCTATGCCATTGCCGACAGTTCACAATTGATGATCAAGACGCTGCTGAATCGGGCGCAAATCCGCAAAATCCGTCCAGGTCAAAAGCTGCAACTCAGTCTCGACCTTGGCTCTCCCGTGCAGGTCGAAGCCACGCTGAGAACCATCGCTAAAAGGACGGAACCGGAGCAGCGCACCGATGAAATGGAATTGGCCGAGTATGCTCTGATCGTCGAGATGCCGCCGCAGACTTGCCTGCCCGGATTATGGCTGGGACTGGATGTGGAAGGAACCGTCATGGCCAGAGCGCGTCAGCCGCAGAATGTGATTCCCTGGCGCGCGGTTCACGAACAAGGCGAACAGCCTTTTGTTTACATTCGCAAGGAAAACGAGCAGGTCGAAAAACGCCCCGTCATTCTGGGCGAACGCAGCGGCGACGAGGTTGAGGTGCGCGACGGGCTTCTCCCGGGCGAGCGCATCCTGCTCTCCACGCGGCCCACGTCTCGGCCATGAAGAGCCGTTAGGCTCGTTGACCCGCCAAGCGATCATGGCTATGGGCCAAAGCTTCGAGTCGGCGGATGCGCTCCTTGATTGGCGGATGGCTGGAAAACATCGAATGGGCCCGAGCTTCGAATTTTTTGATGGGGCAAGCGATGTACAGATGGGCGGTGCCGCGATTGGCGACTTCGAGCACGTCGGGATCGGCATCGATCTTGCGCAGCGCATCGGCCAAGGCCAGTGGATTGCGTGTAAACTCCACCGCCGAGGCATCGGCCAGGTATTCCCGCTGCCGGCTGACGGCCAACTGAATGATTTGCGCCAAAATCGGAGCGATCAGCGACAAAATGATGGCAATCACGATGATGATGACTTCGATGCCGCCGCCGCTTTTCCGCGAACTACTGCTGGAGGAGCGTCCGCGGCGGCCGTAATGCGAAAAGCGAAACATTTGCCAGAACAAGTCCGCCATCATCACGATCAAGCCAATGAGCACGGCCAGCAGCATCATCAATCGAATGTCGTAATTGCGAATATGCGCCATTTCGTGGGCCATCACCGCTTGCAATTCATCGCGCGTCAACTTCGTTCGCAGCCCCGTGGTGATCGCCACGACGCCATGCTTGGGGTCGCGGCCCGTGGCAAAGGCATTGGGCGCGCTGTCCTGGATCAGGTAAATCTTCGGCATGGGCACACCCGCGGCGATGGCCATTTCCTCGACCACGTTGAACAACTGGGGGTCTTGCGCTTTCTGCAGTTCGCGCGCCCCGCTGATGCCGAGAATCACGCTGCCGCCAGCATAGTAGCTGAAGAGGGCGAATAATCCCGCCAACAATGCCGCCACGCCGCCGATCGAAACCGCCCGAACCCAATCCAGTTCCTGAATAAACTCGGGATGGATGTAGGCCATCCCCCCCAGGATCAAGACCATCGCGACCGCCACCGTGAACAGGATGAAGATCACGACCAAGAGCCAGCTTTGTCGTCGATTCTTTTCGATCAAGTCCTTAAACGTCACGGCCATGGTTGGGCTTGCTCTCCGGGGATAGGCATGGCTCTTCGATCACATGAACGTGCCACCAGAGTTATTCTGGTGGCCGAGTGAATGCACGCAATGGACCAGGAATGGAAGCCTTGTCCATATCTTAGAACTTGACTTGCGGCGGCTGGCGCACGGCTGCGCGTTCTCCCTCATCCAACTGGAAGAACTCGACGGGACGAAAGCCAAACATGCCGCCGATGATATTGGTTGGAAACCGCTGCAAGGTGGTGTTGTAGTTTGCCACCACGTCATTGTAATGCTGCCGAGAAAAGCCAATGCGATTTTCCGTCCCCGTCAGTTCTTCTTGAAGCTGCATGAAATTCTGATTGGCCTTCAAGTCCGGATAGGATTCGGACAGGGCGAAGATCGTTTTGAGGGCGCTGGTGAGTTGATTCTCCGCCATAGCGTGTTCGCCCACGGTCTTGGCGTTCATGGCCATGTTGCGGGCCTGGATGACCCTCTCGAGGGTTTCCTGTTCGTGTTTGGCGTATCCCTTAACGGTTTCCACTAGATTGGGAATGAGGTCGTATCGGCGTTTCAGTTGGACGTCGATCTGCGACCAGGCATTTTCCGTTTCGACCTTGCGACCGACCAAGCTGTTGTACATCCCCGCCACGATCATGCCGAGCACGAGGACGATCACCAAGATGACGATCAAGAAGATCAGCGACTCACTCAGGGCAATCAGCAAGGTAGCGAGCATGGGCATGAACCTTTCTTGTGAATCATCCAAAGCCAGGGTGAAAGTGTTGCCGAACGGCTCCAAAGGATATTTCGCCATTGGGACGAGTTCATTTTGTGGCGCAGGCCGCTTAAGGGCAATTGAAAAGCATGGGAACGAGTGCAGCCCGATTGAATCATTGCCTCACGATGCAATGCTGTTCCAACCATGCCCGCCAACCTTCCAAGACTGGCTTGGTTGTCGATACTCAGATTTGAGAACCAGGTTCAAGACTTTTCAAAGTCCACTTTTCATGCAAAACCCTTTACAATCGATACATTCGGCAGCCCAAGCCCATAGACCCCATCTTCTTGTCCAGATTATGATCGATTGACTGGGGTGGGGTTGACAGAATGGTCTATTTAGGCAACTAATGACAGGGCTTGGCTCCTGTTTCACCAGCCGTGCGCGCGGCTTGGCCTTTCTGGGTGGAGGCTTGATTCCATGTTTTATCCCAACATGCGTTATGCCTTGGGTTTAATGCTGCTCTTTCTTGGAGCCAGCACATGCCAAGGTCAAGGGAATGATTTCATCCTGCCTTACAACAAAACCCCGGAAACGGCCCCTGAGTTTTGGGCTGCCACCAAGTTTGAGATGGGGCTCGGCAATTATGGCCGATCGGCCGAAATGCTCCAGAAATTTTACGATCGGCTCTCCAACCTGGGCGAGGAAGAACAGAACAAGCTGCTCTTAGCCGTGTATGATCGCGACGGGCTTTCCCCCTTGCTCAAGCTTTCCAACCAAGAAGTGGTTCGCAAAGTGCTCGCCAAGGACGCCGCCACGGGGAAAGATATTCCCTTGGCGGATGTGCTCATTAAACGCATGACGCGAGCTATCGAGGGACGCCTGGGCGATCCGGGCCGGATCGAATTTTTCGTGAACAATTTGAGCAAATCCAAAGAAGAGCGGGCTTACGCATTCAGCCAGCTGCGCATCGCGGGAGCCAGGGCCGTTCCCGCCATGCTGCAGGTGCTGCGCAATCAGAGCCGGCAGAACGAACACTCGTACATCATTTCCGCCCTGACGCGCATGGATCGGAATTTCGCGCCGCCCTTGCTTGCGGCCTTGGATGCTCCCGACAACTACCTGCGAACGACCATCATCACCATTTTTCTGCAGCGGGCCGATGATCGGATCGTGCCTCATCTCTGGTATCTGCATGGTTGGCCGTCCACGCCGGCCACGCTTCGGACGCAAGCGACCCAAGCGCTCAGTCAATTCACGCGCACCCCCGAGGATCAACTCGGCGATGCCCGCGTCAAGCTGGTCGAGGAGGGTGAACGTTATTACCAGCATCAGATTGACCTGCCGCAAGAGACCCAGTTGATATGGCGCTGGGACAAGGAATTGGGCAACGTCACGGCCGCCCCAGTGAACAAAAGCGGCGCCGAGGAATATTTCGCCATTTATTGGGCCAAGAAAGCCCTGGAATTGGACGCCCGCTTCCTTCCCGCACAGGTCTTGATGATCAGCGCTTCCGTGGAGAAAGCCCTGGAGCGCGGCGGCGTGAGTCAACCTCTGAAGACCGCCTCGCCAGAAGTGTACCTTCTGCTGGCGGGAACCAGTCCCGCGCTGCTCCAGACGGTCTTGGATCGCGCCCTCCGGGATGGCCGATCCGCCGTGGCTCTGGGCGTCATCCAAGTATTGGGAGAAAGCGGCGATCCCAAGCTGCTGCGTTCGGGCCATCAACTCACCCCCTTGGCGCGAGCCTTGCGCTTCAGCGATGTGCGGGTTCAATTGGCCGCTGCCGACGCTGCCTTGAAAATCCCGGTCAATGAGCCTTATGCCGGCAGCAGCCGCGTGATTGAAGTCCTGCGCCGCGCCATCGGCGGCGATGGTCAACCCCGCGTCCTCATCGGCCATGGGAATTCCTCCGAGGGTCAGCGCGTGGCGGGTCTGTTTCGCGAACTGGGATTCGATCCCATCGTGGTCAACTCGGGAGCGGATTTGACCAAGAAAGCCAACGAGTCAGCTGACTTCGCCATGGTGGCCGTGGATGCCGCTCTGCCCGAACCGGGCATCGCCTACACGCTCAGCCAATTGCGCGAGAACTCGAACACCAGCGGCTTGCCCATCATCGTGCTGGCCGCGGAAAATCAAGCCCGATCGGCCAGGATGATGTCGGAGCGTTATGCCTTGACCACGGTTCTCTCGCCGGTCCCCATGAATGCCGATTTGCTCAAGTCGGAGTTGAATCCAATTCTGAAAGACACCTTCCGGCCGCCTCTCACGGACGCTGAGCGCAAGGCCGCGGGCCCGTTGGCTTTGGAATTATTGCTGAAAATCGCAACGGGGGAAGCGGCTGGATATGATGCGCGCCCCGCCGAGGCCTCGATCATTCAAGCACTCAATAGCGATGAATTGGCCGTCAAGGCCTCTCAGGTCCTGGCCTGGCGCGGCGGGAAAACCGTGCAACTGGCCCTGGCGGAAACGGCGCTCCGCGAGGTTCGGCCGCCCGCCGTGCGTGCCGCAGCTTTGGTGTCCCTGCGCATGCACGTCGCTCGCTTTGGCAACTTCCTCACTGAGGATCAAACCAAGGCTTTCGCCCAATTGGCCAAGAACGCAACCGACCCGCAAGTGCAGGAGCAAGCGGAGCGTTTGATCGCCTTGATTCATGCGAATGGCCAGCAAGACGGGCAACGCATCCTCGATTTCACGCCCCCCTTCCCCTCCATCAAGGCCGAAGCCAAGCCCGACGCCAAAGGGGATGATCAATAACCATCCATCACGAAGTCCATCCTAGCCAGGCATCAAAGCGGATGCCTGGCTTTTTGCATGGATAATCGTGTGTAGCGAAATGATCAGTTCGATGTGCCAAAGACATGTCTAAAGCAAGCGTCCATGGCGTCGTGAAGCGGGCCATTCGTTGCCAGGAGGGGCTGCTGCTGGTCCAGTTTGAAGGGTTCATGGTTTAAAGTCGAATAGCGTCCGCCGGCCTCGCTCAGCAGCACTAAGCCCCCCGCCACATCCCAGGGACAGACTTCAAAGGAATAAAAAGCATCGAAGCGACCCGCCGCCAAATAGGCGAGATTGAGAGCGGAAGAACCGGTCCGCCGCAGCCCCGCCGTGCGCACCGCGAGATGTTTCCAAAGATCGACTTGTTGTTCCTTGCCGCGCATGTCCGCGGGGAAAGAGGCCGCCACCAAGGCCTGACGCAAATCGGTGCACGGAGAGACGCGTAGGGCTTGTCCCGCCAGCCACGCTCCTGCCCCGCGGCTAGCATGGAAAAGCTCTTCCCGCACGGGATCGTACACCACGCCAATAAGCACTTCACCGCGCCGCTCCAATCCGATCGAGACGGCAAAGAACGGCACATCGTGCACATAATTGGTGGTGCCATCCAGAGGATCGACGATCCAGGTCGGGGATTCGGGAGTGCGCGCGGTCCGCTGGTGCTGTGCGCTGGTCTCTTCGCCCAGGAAACCATGATCGGGATAATGAGAACGAACCAAGTCCGCAATGACTTGCTGTGCCGCCAGGTCGGCTTCGGTCACGAAGTCATTCAGTCCCTTGGCATCCACGGTGAATTTGCGACGCCAATGGAGCAAAGTGCGTCCGGCTTGACGTGCCGCCAGACAGGCTGTTTGCAACCATGCGGTTCGTTGACTCTCCGTCATCACGCCGGTGCCTTTGTTCAAGAATCCCATCGGGTCGTCCGTGATGAAGTTTAAACAGAAAGCCCACCTGAAGAACAGATGGGCTGGAAAGGATTTCGCTTTGGACCCGCACTGCTCAAGGTCAGACGCAGCAGTATTTGACCTTGACGTTGCCGTTCTTGTAGAAGCGAATCTCAACCTTGCGGATCAAGCCGTAGCGGATGGTGATGTCGTTGCAATCGGCGGAGACGCATTTCGCACACTCGCACGGCAACTCAAAGCACACGTCCACCGGGCAGCAGGTGTAGGGATGGATCAGGGTCACGCGGTGCTTGCCGGGGATCGGTTTGAAACTCTCGGCAAATTGTTGATGCGTGGGAATCATGACCATGGAGCCTGCGGGGGGCGGGGCCGTCTCCGCGGGCGGTTGCGCGACCACGCCCTGCGGAAGCCAAGCGGCGCCCACGACCAACACCACAACCCATGCCAGCCGTTTCATGTGAACACTCCTTCGGTGATAGACCTTCGATGCCTCACTTTTCAACTGATGGCGATGAACTCGCCCATTAGGTCTTATTATCGTGTGTCACCCCTATGACAGTCAAGGTTTTACACTTGCCTCCAGTGGCTTTATTTGGTCGGATTTGCCCTCACGAACGACCTATTCCCATGCAACAACTGCATGGATGATTTCTCGTCTAGGAACCGCGAACGACCGGGTTGCGCAGCGTTCCCAGGCCTTGAATTTCCACTTCGACCACGTCTCCCGCCTTAAGGAAAAGCGGCGGCGTGCGCGCGAAACCCACCCCTGAGGGCGTTCCCGTGAACAAGAGATCGCCTGGCTCCACGGTGAAGACTTGCGTGATATAGGCCAGCAGCGCGGGAATGCTGAAAATGAGTTGCGAGGTGTTGGATTCCTGCATGACCTGGTCATTGAGCCGCAACGAGATGTCCAATTGATGGGGGTCCTTGACGTCGTCAGCGGTGACCAACCAAGGCCCCGTCGGCGCGAACGTATCGAAGCTCTTGCCCAGCAGCCATTGCTTGCCCTCTTTCTTTTTTTGCCAATCCCGCGCCGAGACGTCGTGACCAACCATGTACCCGGCCACGTATTCCATGGCGTCCGCTTCCTTGATCCGCCGCCCGCGCTTGCCGATAACCACCACCAGTTCGGCCTCGAAATCCACTTCCGAGCTGGCCGGCGGCAACTCGATGGCATGCTCATGACCAATCAGCGTCGTGGCGAATTTGCTGAAAACGACCGGTTCCTTGGGCACCGCGGCCCCTTGCTCCAAGGCATGATCGCGGTAATTCAGTCCAATGCAGATGATCTTGTTCGGATCGGGGATCGGCGGGAGAAATTGCACGCCGCGTGCGGGGATCTTGACCGACCAAGGCTTTTCCATGGCCACGGCAGCGCGGCGCAGGCAATCCGGTCCGCCTTCGATCAGTCCCTTGAGCGTGCGCGGCAAACTCGGATCACTGGCATGCAAATCCACGCAATCCAAATCCTTCAGGGCCACCACCCGCATCCCGTGAACGGTCAAAATCGTCGCCAGTTTCATCGTTACCTCAATTGCTGTTCGACCATTGAAACGCCGATCTCATTTGACTTTGCAAGGAACAGGCCAACCGCACGATCAGCCCTTCGGATCCCCCTTGAATTATCCATGGCGGCCATTGGTATGAGCTGAACCGTCCATGCGCCCATTGGGTCCGAGGAATTCCACGCTGCCCGCGCCCAGCAACATTTCCAAACGATGCCGGTCCACGCGCGCCGGATCGATGTAATACCGATCCCCGACGCGCAGATGAGCATGCCGACCACCCTCGTCCGCCACGTCGAGATAAACTGGACATCGTCCGGGAGTATTGCGCAGCACGTGGGCCAATTGCCCCATGAGCCGTTCGTCGTGGCGGCGCATGGAGAGGCGCAAAATCAAACCGCGGGTTTGTTCATTCTGGGCATCCTGCAAGGTGACGAGCCGAGAGACGATCAAACCGGGTTGTTCGCGGGTGCGGTCGACGTTGGCCCTGACGAAGCAGATGAGATCGTCCTTGAGCATCTCCTTGTTGCGCGTGAAATCATCGGGAAACATGACGCATTCGACGCTCTGGCCCAGATCTTCGAGCTTGAAGCGGGCCATGCGGGTTTCGCCGCTGCGGCTGCGCTTGGCATGGGTCAAGCGCAGCCCCACGATCATGCCGCCGATAAACACCTCTTGATTCGCCCCCAGATTGGCCAACTGGCTCAAACTGTGCGACGAGTAGGATTGGATCACCGCCTCATGGTCGGCCAAGGGATGGCTAGAAAGAAAGAACCCGAGCGCTTCCTTCTCCGCGGTCAATTGCTCGAGCCGCGTCCATGGAATCGTGCTCGGCAGCCGTTGCTGAGCCTCAGGCATTTCATCCGAGGAGGATTCGTCGAACAGATCGAACATGTGCCGCTGGCCGCGGCGGCGATCTTCCTGGATCATGCTGCCTGCTTGCAGCGCCCCAGGCAGCGCCATCATCAAGGCCGCCCGCTGCCCCTCCGCCAGGGAGTCCAAGGCCCCAGCCTTGATCAACGTTTCCAAGGCCGCTCGGGTCACAAGGCGCTGATCCAAGCGTTCGCACAGGTTGTAAAGGTCCTTGTACCGACCGTTCTGGAGGCGCTCCTGAACCACGGACTCGGCAGCCTTTTTGCCAAACCCGCGCAGCGCCGCCAGGCCGAAACGGACCTGGTTCGGCCCCGGCACGCTGAATTCCGCATGGCTTTCATTGACGTCCGGCGGCAAGATCGTGATCCCCAGTTCCTTGGTGTTGCGGACGTGCTCAGCCATTTTCTCGTTGTCGCCCAGTTCGCTGGTCAAAACGGCCGCCATGAATTCAGCGGGATAGTGCGCCTTCAAATAGGCCGTCTGATAAGAGACGTAAGCATAGGCCGTCGAATGCGACTTGTTGAACCCATAGCCGCCGAAGAATTCGATCAACTCGAAAATCTTGCGCGCCACCTCTTCCGCTACACCGCGCTGTTTGGCCCCGGCGATGAATTCGTCCTTGCGCTGGTTGATGATCTCATGTTTCTTCTTGCTGATGGCCTTGATGCACGCATAGGCGCTGGACAGTTCGATATCGCCCAGCGCGTTCAGGATCATCATGACCTGTTCTTGATAGACCATCACGCCGTGTGTTTCCTTGAGGATTTTCTCCATCAACTCATGTTCATAGACGGGCTGTTCGCGGCCATGTTTGCGGTTGATGTAGGCGTCCACCATCCCGCCTTGCAGCGGCCCGGGTCGATAGAGGGCCGTGCACGCGATGATATCGCGGATGTTGTCCGGCTTGAGCGAACGCAACAGGTTGCGAATGCCCTCGGATTCGAATTGAAAGACCCCTTGGGTTTTGCCGGAAGACAAGAGCAAATAGGTGTCGGCGTCATCGAGGGGCAAGGCATCCAGGTTGATCTCTATGCCGCGGGTTTGCTTGATCAGCGCTACGGCCTTGTCGAGCAGCGTCAACGTCCGCAGGCCGAGAAAATCCATCTTGAGCATGCCGACTTTTTCCAGGTCTTCCATCGTCCATTGCGTCGTGATGCCGGTCTGCTCCGCGGGGCTGCCCTCCTCTTTCTGCCTGAGGGCGTCGGCCTTGTCGGCAATCTTTTGCACCGGGACATAATCCGTGATCGGACCATCGGCGATGACGACGCCTGCGGCGTGCTTGCCGACGTTGGCATTGGTGCCTTCGAGTTTCATCGCGATATCGATCAATTCGCGGACTTGAGGATCGCGCTGATGCTGGTGCTTGAGATCGGGCACCATCTCCATCGCTTCCTGGATGGAAATGCCCAGGGGTTGCTTGGGGATCAGATTCGAAATTTGATTGACCCGGTCGAAATCGAAGCCCAAGGCCCGGCCGACGTTTTTGATCGCGGCGCGCGCGGCCATGGTGCCAAAGGTGGCAATCTGCGCCACGCTGCCTTCGCCATATAGCTGTTTGACGTAGCGAATCACTTCATCGCGCCGATCCTGGCAAAAATCAATGTCGATATCCGGTGCTTCGGCCCGATTGGGATCGAGAAAACGCTCGAAGAGCAGACCGTATTCCAAGGGATCAACATGGCTGAGCTTCAGGACGTAACTCACGATCGAGCCGCACGCCGATCCGCGGGCGCCATAGGGAATGCCCTGCTCCCGGGCAAACCGGCAAAAATCCCACACGATCAGGAAATAGCTGGAGAATCCCAACCGATCGATCACCTTCAGTTCATGTTCCAAGCGTTCCTGGGCCGCGGCGGAAGGATGCTCGCCGTATCGCTCCTGCAATCCTGCCTGGCAAAGTTCATGGAGAAAGACGTCCGGTTTTTTCTTCTTCGGCGGCGTGAAAACCGGGAAATGGCGTTTTTTGAAATCGAGCACGACCTCGCACTGTTCCGCAATCTTTTGACTGCGTTCGACGGCATCCTCTTGCCCTTGGAACAATTGATACATTTCTTGCGGCGAGCGCAGATAAAACTGATCACTGCCATATTTCATGCGATTGGCATCGCTGCGCTGCTTGCCTGTGTTGATGCAAAGCAAGACATCGTGCATCTCGGCATCCGCCCGGCAGAGATAATGGGCATCGCACGTCGCCACGGTGGGGATGCCCATCCGCTTGGCCAGGTCGGCTGCCTTGGCGCTCGTTTGGGTCTGCAAATCCAAGCCGTTGTTCTGCAGTTCAATGTAAAAGTGCTCGCCAAATAGCTTGGCAAACCAGCCGGCCAGGGCCTCGGCTTCCTCCATTTGTTCTTTGATGAGAAACTGGCTAAACTCGCTGGACAAGCAACCGCTCAGGCAAATCAACCCTTCGGCATGTTGCTCCAATAGCGTCTTGTCAATGCGCGGTCGATAATAAAAGCCCTCGAGAAAGGCCAGGGAGGACATTTTGATGAGATTTCTGAAGCCGGTGTTGTTGTAGGCCAGCAAGGTCAAGTGAAAGCTGGCCTCGCTCATGCCCTTGGCTTCACGGTCGGTGCGCTTGCCGGGGGCCACGTAGGCTTCATAACCGATGATCGGTCGGATGCCCGCGGACTTGGCCTCGCGGTACAGTTCGATCGCGCCATAAAGGTTGCCATGGTCCGTCAAGGCGACAGCATTCATGTTGAGCCGTTTGACTTGGCTCACCAATTCGGGGATGCGGCTCGCGCCGTCGAGCAAACTGTAATGGCTATGGCAATGCAAATGCGCATAGGGCTTGGTGGTGGTCATGGATGGTGCATCGATTCCTGGGCTGTTCGTTGATGTCCGTCTTGATTCGACGATAGGCTCCGTACAGGGACGGTGGATGGAGGTCATCCGCCCGACAGTGCATAGTGTAAGCTCCGTGCGAGCCAGGGACTACCCACCATCATGCTTTCTCCATTCATGCGTCGTAGAAATTTTTTGTTGCGTGAAGATGTTCATTGGAAGATAAGAATAACATGCAGACCCCGCCTTGGAGGTGGGTCGCAATCTAACCCCTTTTGAGTTAATTACATGCCTCACGTCGTCAATGGCATCGGCACCTGGTACTATGGCCGCAGCAATCTCCATCGCACCAAAGGCGTGTGCTCGATTTGTCACAAGCAAGCCATCCTCGAATCGTATGACGTTGGCCATTTTTTTGTCTTCCTGTTTATCCCGATCCTGCCCTTGGGGAAAAAACGCGTCCTTGAGCATTGCAAAACCTGCGATTACCACTACTCCTTGCCGCTCAAGAAATGGCTAGCCCAGAGAGATGCCGACACAGCCGAATGCATGGCCAAACTGCAGGACCACCCCAATGATCCCGAGGCCATTCGTGCCGCCCTGGAATTGGCGATGCGTTATCAGGATGCCCCCTTATTCGAGAAAATGGCTCAGACGCTCGTGCATGGCGGTCCCGACAATGCGCAACTGCAGCTCACCCTGGGCATGGGTTACGATTATTTCGGCCAACCCGAACCCGCCCTGGCCGCCTATCAGAAATCCTTGGCCTTGGAGGATCAGCCCAAGACGCGCGAGTTAATCATCCTGGGACTTCTGGCCAAACAAGAACCTGAAGAGGCCGCGGCCATGGCCAAACCGCTTCTTGAAACCTTGTCCCCTGAACAGGCCTGGCTCCCCATGGCCCTCGTCAGCGGCTTTCAAGAACAGGGGCAGCATGTCGCCGCTCTGGCAATCATCCAACAAACGGAGAATGTGCTTCCCGATTTGACCAAGAATAAGAACTGGAACAGCCTCAAGAAACAGTCCTTAAAGCATCAAGGCACCTCCAAGCGCCTCAAATCCTCATGGAGCGGCGACCCTCGACTGGCATTAACTGAAACGGGCAATGGTTCTAAAATCAAAGCGGCGCTGTTCGTCGTTGGCCTGCTTGGATTGCTCGCCTTTTACTTGATCGTGTGCTACCGCTATGGCCAGCATCGCCAAGTGATCTTGGCCAATGGCTTGGATCAAGCATACACGGTTGAATTTCAAGGCCAGTCCGTGGAATTGCCCGCGCGCGGCGTCCAGACGGTGAAAGTCGCTGAAGGCAGGATCGCCTTTCGTGGTTCACATCCCAAGCTCCAACAGGAACTTCTCGAATTGGACATCGAAACGACGTTCTTGACGCGTCCTTTCAATAACCCCATCTTCGTGGTGAATTTGGATGCCTTGGCCATCCTCGAATTCCAAAGCGCCATCTACGCAGTCAACCCGCCTCCCATGCCGCCGCCCGACTATTTGCTCGGTCAGCAATCGTATTTTTTTGAATCCATCGATTTTTTATTCTGCCCCATGCCAGAAAAGGTGGAACTCAAAAATCGCCAAAGCATCACCAAGACGCAATTGAACCTCATGACCGGGCAATCCCCCAAGCAACGCATTCGCAACCTCAGAGAAGTGGAATCCATAGACAAACAATTGGCCTATCTCAAGCGTCTGGTCGAGTGGATGCCCGATGAGAGCCAGTACCTATTCGCCCTGGCGGAAGAACTGAAACCGCAAGACATGCTGCAATTGCTGGAAGCAAGGCTCAAAGATCGGCCCCTCAAGGTGGATTGGCACTTGCTGTATCAAGGGTACATGAAAGTGTTTAACCCCAAGGTCAACCTGGCCGTGGAGTATGCCGCTTCGATCAAGGACGCTGCCGACCAGGCGGATGGGCAGTTTCTGTTGGCCAGCCTTCAGGAGGATCAAGAGCAGGCCATGAAGCTATTTGTCCAGGCGGCCAATGCCGAACCTCCATCCTGCCATGCCCAGCATCGCCTGGCCAAGTGGGCCCTCAGTCAAGGGAAATATCAAGAAGCCTTGGATTGGTGCGTCAAGGCGCTCAAAGTCATGCCGCATCATGCGCAATTCCAAGCGGCGCGAAAGGAAGCGCTAATGGGATTAAAGCAATATCAAGTACTCCTCAACGAATTGCAGCGCGAATACACCGAGGCTGGTTTGCTAGAAGATCCTGTGATGTTGCTTGAATACCTGCGCTTCCTCACCTACACCGACCAAAAGTTCGGCGCGGAGACGATGCTTTCGCAATTCATCCGTAAAATCGAGAAGGCGGATCCGACGCAGACCCAGCGCATTCGAGCCCATTTTCAGAAAGTCATTCACGTCGCCGCCCAGGACCCTTTCGCCGTTCTCACGCTCGTTTCTCTGCACGAAGAGATGGCGGACTTTTGCTCATGCCTAATGAAGGGGGACTTGGAAGATGCCTTGGAAGAACTCAGCGACGAAAGCGACTTTCAACGGCTGCAAGAATTAGGATTGCTCTATCTCATGGCGGACCAGCATGAGAAAGTTGAAATGGCCGGCCGGCAATGGAAAGCCTTCCTCGAGACCCTGCGTGAACAGTCCAACGAGGGCAAACAACTCGCGGACAAGTTGGATCATGAGGAGAAGCTGGATGTGGTTTGGGTGAAAAAGCTGGGGATCGAGCGCGGCCTGAAACGCATCGTCTTGCGAGTCGTCGCTCATCGATATCCCGAGATGGCGAAGGAACTGCTTCCCCTCGCTCGGCTGCTCGACGTCGACCGAGACGAATATTCCCTGGTGCTGCAATTCATGGATAAGAAGATGCAAAAGGACGCTATGGACGACTCTCAATGATCCATCCATGGCCGACGCCGCGCGTCTCCGCTGCTATTCCCGGCAAGCTTGCGGCCACACGTCGGGATCGGTGATCGCTCGTTGATACCTGGCCAGCAGCATTTGGATTTGCAGAAGACGCTGCCAAACAGCATATTCCAGGACAACACGCGTCCCCTCTTCGGTGGAATGGACGTGCTGCGTGGCCTGGGACATGGAACGCTGCAGATAATTTAATACTTCCGTCAGCCGCGCGGATTGGGATGGCGTCAACTTCGTGGGCAAGGGGGGAAACTCATGATCACCCACGACCAGCATGTCTGACGTGTGGCGAAATTCATCATTGTCCTGAATTTGGAAATGGAGGTCTGAATCCTCGCCAGGCATTTCCTTGGCGGTGGCCATCATGGTCGGACGATCTTCCGAGCTGGGCACCTTGGTTTTGCCGGGGGAAGAAGCCTTGGCCTTGTTCAGCGCCGTCTGCCGAGCGGCAATTTCTTCCATCGTCCCGAACAGCAGCACGCTGCGCCCCATTTGGATAAAATCCCCATACCGCATGCGGTGAATCTGGATGAGCTGGCCATTCACGCGGGTGCCGTTCGTGCTGTCCAAATCCGTGAGGATCAGATCATCCTGGTCTTGTTGGACTTTGGCATGAAACCGACTGATGCGCTCGTCGTTAAGCCGAATCGTATTCCCCTCTTCACGTCCGATGGTGACTGGCGTGGGCAGCTCATGAAACACCCGTCCCTTGTCCACTCCATCGATGATTTGAAACGTGATCGAGGCCATCAGCTTGTTCTCCAGCTAATCTTCACTCGCAGTGCATATGAGCACCAAGTTTCAAGATTTATGGACGTTTGATGATTATGCTCCTACTTGGCTTATAACATACCATCTTCACAATCGCTAAGCAACCACCTCAAATTAATTTCATGGCATGACTTAATGGCATCAATCACAAAGCCAAGATCGGCTCAATTAAAGTCCAAGCACGAAATACTGGATCATTGTGAGCCGGTGATGAGCCTGGCAGCTTGTCTTTCCAAACTTGTAAGCATTTGCCAATCCCACCAATAGAAATTGGCGTGCGTGAGCTTAGAGGAGCCAGCCTTAGTTTTTTGTTCCTCGATCCACTTTTGGACCATGTCGAACCTCCTGAGGGCTTGATCATGTTTTCCCTCTTGCTCATCCACCATGGCCAACAACAATTCGCCAATCATGCCTTGGTACCAATCGGAGCGGAGCATGTTCTCGGCGTGGACTCTAGCGAAGGACCATTGACGAGAACGATAATACATCGCGGCTAACAACCATTGTTGAAAGCCGCTGTTGCGATTCTGATTCACGACTTCGATCTGCTGATCGATCATGGCGTTCAAGGGTAGATTGGAGACAGGCACTAAGACCAAGGCATAGTAGGCTTCTTGACGCTGCGTTGGCGACTGCCATTTGTTCTGGTTGATGTTTGAGCGAAAATGGCTTAACAAGCGCCCCGTTAATTTTTCATATTCTTCCGCCCGGTCTTCGCTGGCCAGCATGGCCGCCTTGAGCATCCAGTGATAGGAGTTATCCGGCTGGGTGGCGAGCAATTGATCCAGGGCCTCATGCACGCGGACGCGTTCTCCAGCTTGCAGGCCGTACTCGACCTGTTTTTGCCACAGCTTGGGATTCCTCTGATCGAGCTTGCTGGCCCGATCGAGAAATTGAAACGCCTGATCCCACCGCGATTGCTTGGCGCAGCGATCGCTCATGACCAGCAGGACCTGAGGTTGATTGGGCCGCAGCTCCATTAAGCGATTGGCCAGTTGCTCGTGGCGAGCCACGTTATGAGCGACGCGTTCGATTTGACCCGCGTCATTCTGCGCGGCATCGACAGCTCGAGCATACGCCTCAGCGGCTTTTTCCCAGGCGTTGCTCTCCATGTAAAGCTGAGCCGTTTCGAAGTGATCCTGGAACGAGCCGCTGCCGCCGCCCAATAGCATGGCCACGACGATGGTTACCGTGGTGATGATAATCCCCAGAACGGCCGCGACAACCAGATTTTGATTGGAAATCGGCGGTTTCTTTTCCTTATGAATGACGCCCGATGATCCCTGGGCAAAGGGCGTCAAGGCCTCCACGACGTCGCGCGGCTGCTGATAGCGATCATCGGGGTTTTTCGCCAACATGAAGTCGATGACGTCGCCTAGCCCCTCAGGCAGACTGCGGCGAATATCCTTGACGTAAACGGGGCGCGCCATTTGATGGGCCAGCAGCTTTTCCGCGACGGTGGCCCCGCGGAAGGGCGGCTCCCCCACCAACAAATAATAGAGCGTGGCCCCGAGGCTGTAGATGTCGGCGCGAATGTCCACGGCGGAGCTGTCCATGGCCTGTTCAGGAGCGATGTAGTCCGCGCTTCCCAAAACCGCCCCGCCATCCACGCGGCGCGTCAGATCATCGGCCTCGATGTCCTGTGCGCGTGCCAAGCCCATGTCCATGATCTTGACGCATCCTTCCGCGTCCAGGATCAAATTGCCTGGCTTGATGTCGCGGTGAACCCAATTCGCCTCGTGAATGGCCTGCAACCCCTCAGCGGCTTGAATGATATAACTCACGGCCTGCTTGACCGGCAAGGGACCGTCTTCCTTGACGATCTCGCTCAACGTCTTGCCTTCGACCAGTTCCATGGCCAAGTAGTATTGATGGTTGATCTCGTCGAAATCGAGCGTCTGAACAATGTTGGGATGCCGCAGGGAGGAGCCTGCCTGAGCTTCGCGGATAAAACGATGCACCATTCCCTGATCGCGGGTCGCCTGCGCTTTGAGAACCTTCAAGGCCACGGGCATGTTGATCATGAGGTGCTTGGCGCGATAGACGACCCCCATCCCGCCCACGCCGATCTTGTCCTGAATGAGGTATTTCCCCTTGATCACCAGGCTGATCGGTTTGCCTTCTAGCAGCTTCTCCGCCTGGTAAGCCGTTAAATAGCCTTGCTGAACCAACATCGACGCCCACATTTGCGCGTCTGGCGGCATGGGGCCGATGATCGACATGTCGCGAATCATTTCCCGAACTTGAGGTTCGGTCATGATGCCGCTCTTGATCAAGAATCCGTTGAAGATGGCTGTTTTCATGTCTCAGAAGTTGGTCATCGTTGCTTCGGATGAGAATAAACTCTCAAGTCAATATACTGCGTTTTATTGTAATCCTTGCGTTGGACAGGAGAATTAAAAAAAGGACAACTTCACACCGTCTCTGCTTCCATGATCGTTACACTCGGTTTATTTCCCCCATCAATGCATTATAGACTATTTTGTGGCCTCTGTGCCAATTCCCTTGGCGCTAGCTTGACCTTAACGGTCGCGTCAAGGCCATGCACTGTCTGGATGTTTTTTTTTCGAACTCGACCATTGAATGTGCAAGATACGCAGGCTCTCACCTTCGAGTTTGCCCTGAGCTGGCCTTCCTGATTTCCGCCTCTTTTATTATTCTGCCAGCATCGAAATGATTCGATGGGAGAAACCTGCATGGAAGCTCGCGCTCTTCGCCAGCATGCGCACGAGACGCCGCGTCTCATCGGCCAGGAAACCGATTGGCTCGACCGCTTTCAAACCGTCTTGCACTGGGAAGCCGAGGCTATTCAGCGCGTCGCCGATCGCAGCCGCAACGTCGCCGTGGCTCGAGTGGTCAAAATGGTCGCCGAATGTTCCGGCAAAGTGGTGGTGTCGGGGACTGGCAAGTCGGGCCTGATTGCTCAAAAAATTGTGGCCACCTTCAATAGCACGGGGACGCAAGCCACCTTTCTCCATCCGGTCGAAGCACTGCATGGCGATCTGGGCATCGTCGATGGGATGGATCTCATGCTGCTTTTAAGCCACAGCGGCGAGAGCGACGAGATTGTTGCGCTGTTGCCGCACATCAAGAAGCGGCAGGTCAAGATCATCGCCCTCGTCGGCAATCCGCGTTCCACCTTGGCGCGGTCGGCTGACGTCATTCTCGATACAGGCGTCGAGCGGGAAGCGTGTCCCTTGAATCTGGCTCCGACCGCCAGCACCGCCGTGGCCCTGGCCCTGGGCGATGCCATCGCCATGACCGTCATGGAGATGAGGGGGTTCACGGCCGAGTTGTTCGCCCGCAATCACCCTGGCGGACGCTTGGGCAAACGCTTGACCCTTCGCGTCGGCGACCTCATGCACTGCGGCGCGAATCACCCCACCGCTGATCCGCGATCCCCCTGGGACAACATCATCACCCTGTTGAGCCAGTTTAGCCTGGGGGCGGTCAACATCGTCAACGAGCAGGGAAAACTGGTGGGATTGGTGACCGATGGCGACGTCCGCCGCGCCGTGCAAGCCGCCAAGCATTCCCTGGCTTCCCTCGCCGAACTCACCGCCGAGAAAATGATGACCCGGCATCCCACCACGGTCGGGCCAGATGTCCTCGCCTATGACGCCTTGCAAATCATGGAAAAAAGGCCGTCGCAAATCTCCGTGTTACCGGTCGTCGATCCGGCTACAGAGCAATGTTTGGGCCTGCTCAGGCTGCATGACATTCTCCGGAGTGGATTGTCATGAACATCTTGGCCGTGATTCCCGCACGTTTTGGCTCCCAGCGTTTTCCAGGGAAACCGCTGATACGACTCGGTGGACGACCCATGATTCAATGGGTCTATGAAGCCGCACTGCAATGCCCCGCTTTCCGCGACGTCATCGTGGCCACGGATGACGAGCGCATTCAGGAATGCGTCCAGTCCTTCGGCGGCAACGTCCGCATGACTCGGCCCGACCATCCTTCGGGTTCGGACCGCGTCGCGGAAGTCGCGCGCTCTTTTCCCGATGCCGACGTGGTCGTTAATGTCCAAGGGGATCAACCCTTCGTCAAACCGGAGAACCTAAGCCTCCTGGTGGCTCCCTATCTCGACGGCGAGCGGCCGGAAATGACCACGTTGGCGTGCTTGCTTTCCAGTCCCGCCGCCCTGCAAGACCCCAACACGGTCAAGGTCGTTCTGAACCTGAAAAGACAAGCCCTCTATTTTTCACGCTCCAGCATCCCTTATTTTCGCCAGGACCGCCCCGCGCCTGTTTATCATCACTTGGGCCTGTATGCCTTCCGCAGGGACTTCCTCGACGTGTATACATCCCTGGCCCCAACGCCTCTGGAACAATGTGAACAACTCGAACAACTCCGCGTCTTGGAAAACGGTTACACGATTCGCGTCAACCTGGCGCCGACGCCAGACCTTGAGATCAACACCCCCGAGGACATGGCCGCCGCCGAGGCTCACCTCGCCCGGATGAGCGATGCCTCGTCGGCTTAAAACTTCGCTTCATTCAGACCAGATAATCCTGAGCACATCCTTTTGATCCCTTTGCACTCGATCCATCGGCGGCTGCATAGAGCCTTGTCAACGGATTGCCGCCTGATGAATTGACACTTGGAATCGATCCATTTAGAGTGAATGGACCTTTTGGGCACGCAAGCTGGCACATCCTCGATCTTTTGGGGCTTAGCGCATGGCCGATGACCTCGAACCCTTGTCGAACATCATCGCCGCCCGAGATGGCTCACCTGATGCGTTAGGACAAGCCCTTGAAAGCTGCCGCCTCTATTTGCTCATGATCGCTGAGAATGAACTGTCCCCTGGAATTCGCGCCAAGGGCGGCGCTTCCGACCTGGTTCAACAAACGTTCATGGAGGCACAAAGGGATTTTAACCAGTTTGCAGGCCAAACGAATCAAGAATGGCGCGCCTGGTTGCGGCGTTTGTTGCTAAACAACATCGCCAACTTCCACCGCCATTATCAACAAACGGCCAAGCGGCAAATTCAGCAGGAAATTCCGCTGCAGGCGGGGGATTCCGCCGCGCCGGAGTCGGACTGGCTGCCCGGCGATTGTCCGACGCCCAGCCGTGAATTGATCCAGCGCGAAAATGAAACCGCCTTGGATCGAGCCTTGAAGCAGCTTCCCGAGGATTATCGCACGGTCCTTCTCTTGCGGTACCAGGAAGAACTTCCCTTTGAGGAAATCGGCGCACGGATGCAGCGAACGTCAAACGCCGTCAGGAAACTTTGGTCCCGAGCCATTGAAAAACTGCAAGAATTGATGGAACAGCATCCATGAAACCAGGTGAAGAATCCGAATTGGAAGATTCATGGATTGACAAACTGGCCGCGTGGGACGAGGCGCTGGCCAAGGGCGAATCATCCACCTTCGATCTCTCCCAAGTCCATGACCCAGACTTGAATCAGCGGTTGAACAAAGGCATCAAGGCCTTGCAATCCCTGAATCAATGGCGCAACAAGAAGCCCGCCCCCTCCATCCTTTCCGACTTGGATAAGGAACCAACCCTGATTCGTGATCCGAACGATCAGGGATTGGACAAGGATCCGCTCGATCCCGTCAAACTGCTCGGCAGGATGGGACGATTTCACGTTCGCCGAGAATTGGGGCGAGGCGGCTTCGGCATGGTTTTCTTGGCTTTCGACCCGGTCCTCCATCGCGAAATCGCCTTGAAAGTCCCCCATGCCACGTCTCTCCTATCGCCGGTCATGAGAGAGCGATTCACACAGGAAGCCCGGACCGCGGCCCGCCTCAATCATCCCAACATCATCGCCATTCACGAAGCGGGTCAATCCGGTCCCATTCACTTTATCGCTTACGCCTATAGCCCCGGTCAGACCCTGTCGCATTGGTTGAAAAGCCAGACGGACGCCGTCCCCTTCGAACTATCCGCCCGGCTCATGCTGACCCTCGCCAACGCCATGGCTTACGCGCACGATCAAAAGGTGGTCCATCGCGACCTCAAACCCGCCAATATCTTGCTCGAACCGGTTCCACGCACGCCCTCGCTCAGCGTTTCCACCACGAAGAACCTGCTGCCTTTCCAGCCCAAGATCACGGATTTTGGCCTGGCTAAATCTCCCGGCGCCCCGGATTGCACCCGCAGCGGCACCATTTTAGGCACGCCCAGCTACATGTCCCCTGAACAAGCGATGGGGCAGGGCCAAGGCGCCGACCCCGCCGTCGACATTTATTCGCTCGGGGCCATTTTTTACGAATTGCTCACCGGCCTGCCGCCGTTCCGGGGCGAATCGGAATTGGACACCCTGCAGAAAGTTCGGTTCGAGGAGCCCATCGCGCCCCGGCAACTCCGCCAACGCATCCCGAAGGATTTGGAGACCATCTGCCTGAAGTGCCTGAGAAAAGAACCGGCTCATCGCTATCTTTCAGCCCATGCCCTGGCCGAGGATCTGCAACGCTATCTGCGACGGGAACCGATTCACGCTCGGCCGGTAAGCCGCTTCAAGAAATGGCGCCTCTGGATACGCCGCCATCCCGCCACTTCGGGGTTGACCTTGGCCTTATGTTTCACTTTGTTGCTAGGCGTGGCTGGCATCTTGTGGCAATGGCAGCGTGCGGAAGAGTTGGCCGAACAAGCCGTCACTGAGAAAAACTTGGCGATGATCGACAAGCAGCGCGCCCAATGGATGCTGCAGCAATCGCATCAAGCCATCAAGCGGCTGACCAACTTGGGAGAGGAATTGCTGCGCAATCCCGTTTCCGAGCAGCGGGGCCGGGAGATTCTCCATGAAGCTTTGAAATACTACCGCGAACTGCTGAAGGAAAACGCCAACCATTCGGAAATCATCAACGACACGGCGCGCACCGCTCTCGAGGTGGCCCGCATCCAGCATATTCTGGGCCAGGTCCAAGACGCGGAAAGCACTTATCTGCTCGGCTTTACCCTGCTTAAGGACCATCTCGCCAATCAGGCCCAGCCGAATTTTTCCGACCAATTGCTTTTTGGGCATCTCAACGCCAATCTCGCCCATTTCTACCGCGATCTCAGAAAGTGGGAGAAAGCGGAGCATCACTATCGCGAAGCCATTGCCATCTTTGGCCGATTGCGTCTGGAGAAATCCACGGCGACTTACTTGTTCATCTCCCACGCCAACGCTCAACTGAATCTCGCCACCGTGCTGAACGGCCAAGATCGCAACGAAGAAGCCTTGGTTTCCTGTCAAAATGCCCTGCTCATCCAGGAAGAAGCCATCCGGCTCGAACCCAAGGTGATGAATCATCAGTTGGAAAAAGCCTTGAATCTGGAGTACATGGGCACCCTGTTGGACGAAATGAACCTGCCCGATCAAGCCTTGATACGCTTGCTCGAAGCGCATGACTTGCGGCAGGAAATCCTGCAAGGCATCAGCCCCTCCCATGTGAGTTTTAATCGCGCCACCATTGATGCTTCCAAGAGTCAAGTCAGCCTCGGTTGGCATTACTGGACGATTCAACAAGACGAGCAAGCGTATCGCTACTATGAGCAGGCCGCCGATCAACTGCAAAAGATTTGTCAACGCATGCCGCATGCCCCCATGTTGCTGGATGATTTGGCCTCGGCTTATCATCGCTTGGCCATGATCGCCGAGCGGCAAAGCCAATGGTCTTTGGCCGAAAAATGGCACCGTCAAGCCCTGGCCCAAAGCAAGGATAACCTCGCTCGTTTTCCAAAAGCGAGCTACGTCATTCTCTCCACCATGAAACACCACCACGCCTTGGCCAAGCATGGCATGGAGCGAACCTCGCTGGAAGCTGGCTTGAACCTGTGTCGCGATGCGGATCAGTGGGTGCAGCCATATTTAAAACAGAAGCCGCCTGATCCTGATTTGCTCAAGGAGTATGCCCGCTTTCTCGCGTCCCATGCCTGGGGTTTGGCGCAGGCGAAACAGACCGTCGAAAGCATCCGCATCCAGCGGCAATGCATTGAGCTGTGGAAAACCATGCTATCGGCTGAAGACTCAACGGAACATCGGCGCGAACTGGCCAAGGCCCACTTGCACTTAAGCTGGCATCAACTCAAACACTTAGCCTGGAAGGATGCGTTGGCTTCCCTGAGTGCCGCCATGGCCATCCATCCTGATCGGCCGTAATGTCTTGGAGCACTCAACGCGAAGTTGCTCAAATGACCGCAACATGAAGGGCATGACGCTCGGCCACATGAACAGCCGCTAGGCAATTAAGTTAACCAGTTTCTTGCGGGTCGCGACGAGCCGGTCGGAGAGAACTTTCAGAAGCTGGCGGAGGAATTGGTTGCCTAGTTCGTGATTGCATTCGCATTGATTGCGCAACCACTCGCCATCGATCATAATCCCCTTCACTTCGTCGTGGGCGATGCAATCAAATTGCCATTGATGACCCTTGGCCGCCGTATGCGTGCCAATCGACACCTCGCCGGATTGGATGAGATAAAATTTGTTGGAGGGATGCCCTTCTCGCCCCAACACCTCACCTGGCTTGGCGACAAATGGCTGTACCCCCGAAGCCAGGAGCATGCGCAATGGTTCAGAGAGTTGTTTTAAAAACTCATGTGATTCAAATACGTTGAGGATCGTTGACTGGCTCATGGCAGTGACCTCGACCTGATGGCTATCTTGTAATGATTCAAGGCAACTCTGATGCGATATTAGCAAATATCATGCGGAACTCGATTTTATTCTCTCCGGTTCTTCAACTAATCCCAGGGCCAACATTTTCGTTCGCAACGTGGATCGGCTAATGCCCAAGATACGCGCAGCTTCGGATTGGTTTTGATGGGTGTGTTTCAGGACGATGTCCAGCAGTTGTTTTTCCACGATCTGCAACCACTCTTCGTGCAAGTTGTGGCTGCCCGCGGCGATGCGATTCAGGATCCACTCATCGAAACGCGCTGGCGAAGCATTCGCAGCGTCTGGCATTGGTTCCTTATTCTCTTTCTCGACGATGGGCAAAAAGGAGGGCAAGATGGCTGGCCCAGTCGACTGGAGCAGGGCCTGCTTGATCACACTCTGCAATTCACGCACATTGCCTGGCCAATCGTAGCGTGTCAAGGCGGCCAGGGCCTCCGTGGAGATTTCATGGACTTGTTTGTTGAGCTCGCGGTTGTAACGCCACAAGAAGTGCTTGGCCAAGAGCGTGACGTCCTCGCTCCGCTCGCGCAAGGGAGGCAGGCGAATGGTGTAGACGTTGAGCCGATAGAAGAGATCGCTGCGAAACTGCCCCGCGGCGATAAGCGGTTCCAAGGGGCGATTGGTCGCCGCGATCAAGCGAACGTTGGTTTTGATGGGTTGATTGCCGCCGACGCGTTCGAAGGTTTGATCTTGGAGGACTCTGAGGATTTTGGCCTGGGTCAACGGAGCCATGTCCCCCACCTCATCGAGGAAGAGGGTGCCGCCATTGCATTGTTCGAATTTGCCGATCCGGCGCCGCTCCGCTCCGGTAAAGGCTCCTTTTTCATGGCCGAAGAGTTCGCTTTCGAGCAAGGTGTCCGGGATGGCGGCGCAGTTGATCGCCATGAACGGCCCCTCGCTCCGCTTGCTGTAGTGATAAATGGCCCGGGCGACGATTTCCTTGCCCGTGCCGCTTTCTCCCAAGATCAACACCGTCACGTCCTGCGGCGCCACGCGGCCGATCGACTTGTACACTGCCTGCATCGCGGGACATTGTCCCACGAGGTGATCGGCTTGATCGTCCACCGAGCTGGGCGAGTATTCCCCCATTTTAGCGGGCACGCGCATCAGCCGGCATATTTCCAAGGCGCGCCGCAGCAGTTCTTGGATGGGTTCCAGATCGAAGGGCTTCAATAAATATTCAAAGGCACCCAAACGCATCGCTTCGATGGCCGTCTCGGCCGTGCCCTGTCCGGTCATGAGGATCACCGGTGTTTTCGGCTGAATCCGTTGAATTCTGCGAAAACACTCCAATCCTGAATCATCAGGAAGATGGACGTCAATTAATACCACTTCAGGTTGGTGCTTGGCGAATAACTTGATCCCTTCCTCCGCCGAGGACGCCGTGAGGATGTTCACGTCCGCCGCGACTTGGATATATCGAAAACACTCCAGGATGAGTGGATCGTCATCGATGACCAGAATGTGCGCCATGATCTTCTCCCGCAAGTCTTGAACTATCCCGCTGCCATGGACGCGCTCGCTCCCCAAGCATGGTCCTGTGCATTTTGCAGCACGTCGTCGATGACTTTCAGCAATTGTTCGCCCGTGAAAGGCTTTTGCAAAAAGGCTTGCACTTTGTCGAGGGCCAAATCCTTGGTCCGCGTCGGCGTCCGCAAGCCGCTCATGGTGATGATTTTCAACTGGGGGTCCAAGGCGCGCATCTCATCGATGGCGGCTGGACCATCCATATGGGGCATCATCATGTCGAGCAAGACGGCGCCGATCTGGCCTTGGTGCTGTTGTAATTGCCTGACTCCGTCGCGGCCATCCTGGGCCGTCACGACGCGGTAGCCATGCCCTTCCAGGGTCAATCGAGCCGCTTCGATGATGTTGGATTCATCGTCGACGACCAGAATCAACTGACCGGTTTGGGAGCGGGCGGGACCGGCGGCTTTGGGCGTCTCGGGCGTCTCGGCCAAGGCATCTTCCGCGGGGAGGTAAATGACGAATTGCGTCCCCTGGCCCACCTCGCTGTAGACGTTGATCAAACCCCCATGGGATCGCACGATGCCGCGCACCGCGGACAAACCCAATCCGGTGCCCTTGCCTGTTTCCTTGGTGGTGAAGAAGGGGTCGAAAATCTTTTCGATGGCATCGGGGGGAATGCCGGTGCCCGTGTCGGTGATGGAGATCATAACGTACCGGCCGGGCTTGCCCTCGTGATGGGTGCGCAGGAATGGGGCGTCGATGTCCCGATTCTCGGCATGAAGGTTTAATTGCCCGCCTTCGGGCATGGCGTCCCTGGCGTTGATGGCTAGATTCATCAACACCTGGGAAAGCTGCGTCATGTCGCCCTTGACCGTCCACAAGTCCGGCTCCACGCGGAGGTCCAGATTGATGTTTTTCGGCAAGGTATGCTGCAGGATGCTGCCCACTTCCGCCATCAGATCCTGAACGCGCAAGGGAACATGCAATCGCTCGATCCCGCCCGTGAAAGTGAGCAGTTTTTTGACCATGGCCGCGCCGCGCTCCGCACTCATTTGCAGGGTGTTGAGAATGGCTTTGCGATCCAGCTCGGCCCGCTCTTGGCGGAGCAAGGTCACGGACATCATGATGGGCGTCAACATGTTGTTGAGATCATGAGCGATGCCGCCGGCCAGAATGCCGATGCTTTCCAGCCGTTGGGCGCGCAGCAATTGTGCTTCGAGTTTGTTCTTCTCCGTCTCATCCATAATGAAACCGATCAACTTGTGGAACTGACCGGCATTTTCCTCTAGCGGCTGTCCTCGACTCATCACGTGCCGCAAGGTTCCATCGGCCCGCTTGATGCGAAACGCCAACTCCCAGGGTTGCCCCGTTCGCAGGCTTTCGGAGATGACCTGCTGAACGCGCGGCACATCTTCCTCATGCACATATTGGCGGATCATCGCCTCGGGTGGCAAAGGCCCTTCGCTTTTATCACGGCCCAGGATGACGAACAGTTCATCGGACCAATGATCCATACCCGATTGCAGATGAATTTCAAAACTACCGATGTGGGCCAGTTCTTGGGCCTTGGCCAGCAGGGCCTCGCTGCGCCGCAAGGCTTCTTCGACCTGTTGCCTGGCCGTGATGTCGCGGACGATGGCGCTGTAGATTTTCTTGCCAGCCAATTCGGTCTGCGAAATCGAGACCTCGATGGGAAACTCCTCGCCGCTCTGGCGCAGCCCCTTGACGATTCCCAAGTGGGCCATCGTTCGCCGGCTCACTCCGGATGCGCCAAATTGCCGGACGTACTCCCCATGGACCGCTCGAAAACGGGGAGGGATCAATCGATCGAGGGGTTGCCCCATCATTTCCTCAGCCGAATAGCCAAATAATTTCTCCGCGGCTTGATTGAACAGGATGATCTCTTGCTGATCATTGATGGAAATGATCGCATCCATGGCGGAATCAAGAATATTCTCCAACTTCGCTTGGGACTGTCGAACATTCGCCTCGGCCATTCGTCGCTGCCAGCGCTCCAGATACCAGCGTGAGCCGACCAATAAAAGCAGCAGAAAAACGGCCCCGTGAGCAAGGATTAAGGTCGTGGTGGTCGACCATCCAAAAAAGCTCATGCTTGGCTTATTGGCCACCCAATTAAGCGTTAAAAACAGGCTCCATGAACTCAGAGCCGTGATGGACACAATCGTCCAATAGGCGGACTTGTGAAGCGATGGTGGTAGCTGTGAGCGCATGAATCATGTCGCGCGGTAGGTTGGACAATTCGTTAGCAATATGGCTAATTATAAGCCAATCCATTTAAGAATTCCCCTGTGAAATGACCGCAAATTTAGCATTTGAACGCACATGAGGATGCTACCAAGTGACTTAACCGCACTTCAAAATTTCGAGTTAACGGCACGTCATGTGCTCAATGAGTTGGTAGGAACGGAATGTTAATGCTCCTACTTCATAGGATTTTCAACCCAATCAATTAACTGGATCGTTCCGGCAGAGGGATGGCCATGATCCCTGATAACCCTTCCCCAATGGTGAACAAGGATAATTCCCAAATGATACGTGAATTGCAAGAAAAGCTACGGCGCAGACTGGCTAGCTTGGGCAAACAAATCGAGATTCAGTGGCAGAATGATTACGTGGTGTTGCATGGCCGCGTTCGCAGTTATTACGACAAGCAGCGCGTCCAAGAAGCCGTGAAATCAAGTTGTTCCCTTCCCAAGGTCCTGAACAAGATCATCGTGGAACCGAGTTCTTGTTAGGGGGATTGGATGCTGACCATGCCGCGTTCGATTCAAGCCATTGAACAGCTATTCTTTCAAGCCGTGGGTCAGTGGCGCGGCTGTCAATGGACAACTCATTTCGGCAGTCGAGATCTCAATTTAGAAGACCTCAATTCCGCACAGGCCCGTATTGTGGCCCAGGCTACGTCCGGCGAGGAAGCTTCGCAGTGGTACTCGGCATCGCGATGGCTGAAGGAAGTCGAAACGGATGCCCAAGCCGCTGAAAATGAAGCCATCCGGGCCATGGGATTCTTGCGGCAAGGTCAATGGAGTTCCGCGCTGGATCATTTTCGCATCGCCTATTTGCTCGAGCAAAAATACCGCCCATCGAAAGTTTGGTTTCCGCTTTACCAGACGCTTCGCGACATGATGTCGCAAAACGGCCAACTGGAGTGACCCGGTCCCAAACGGACTGCCACCCTTGCCTCTTGATGCTTGATGTCCGCACATTACCGTTGATTTGGCTCATGCCTTTCTGTTGGCCGGCTCGACTTCGGGCAAACCGGTCCGTGGGGATGACAAAAGAACATGTCACCCGAAATCGCGGCAGGGTTTTGATGGAACAGCCAGCCGCGATAGATGGACCAGAATCCCGTCGCGATCACGCACACGGCTGCAATCTGCAGGACATGACGCCGCCAAACCAGGGTGAGGCATCCTGCCCCCAAGCCAACCAAGGCTAAAATGGGGATGGTTCCCAGGCCAAAGGCGAACATGGTCAGGCCGCCATGGAGCGGATGCCCTCGGCTGGCAGCCAAGGCAAGAAAGGCATACACCAAGCCGCAGGGGAGAAACCCATTGATCATGCCGCCAAGAAAGTGATGGCTCGAACGCGTTGAGCGCAGCAAGGAAGCATACATCCCAGGGACGAGGCATCCCGCATTGTCTCGGCTTCCCCTGCCTGGAGCAGGCAGCCAACGGGCCGCCCATAAGCCTTCCACCACCAGCAACGCCCCAGCCACGACGCACAACCAAGCTTGTAGTTGAATCACGGAGGAGATGGAGCGGGTTAAATAGGCGCCGAGAAAGCCGGCCAAGAAGCCCCCGGCGGTGTAGGTGAAGACGCGCCCCAAGCCATAACCGACCTGCCGAACCAGTTGCCTGGGCCATGGTTGGTCCGTCGTGCCGAGAGCCAAGACAAACCCGCCGCACATCCCCACGCAATGGGCAGACCCGAGGACGCCTCCGAAGAACACCAACAAATATCCAAGATAGGCTTCCATTACGACCTCGCCTGGGCCATGGCGTCCTCGATTTCGCGCTTCCATGCCGCGCGCTGCTCTTCCACTCCAGATGCCGCTTCGGCAAGTGCCGTTTCAGCAGCAATTTCCTCGGCCGCTTGATGCGAAGCGGACCGCAAGCGCATGGAATTCATCACGACGAAGAGGCTGCTTAGCACCATCGCCACGGATGCCCAAATGGGATTGAGCCACCCCATGCTGGCCAACCCCAAACCGCCGACGTTGTAAATGAACGCCCAGAATAAATTTTGCCGTACGATGCGGACCGTGTCGCGGGAGTGGTCGAAAAGCCAAGGCAAACGATCCAATCGATCGCTCAGCAGGCAGACGTCGGCCGTGTCCCGGGCCAGGTCCGTCCCGCATCCCATGGCCAGGCCCACGTCGCTCGAGGCCAGAGCCGGGGCATCGTTCAACCCGTCGCCCACCATGGCCACGGGTCCATGGCGATCTCTCAGTTCGTTTAATGCGGCCACTTTCTCCGTCGGCAGCAATTCCCCCCTGACGGGCACGTCCCACGTTTGCGCCAGGACCTCCGCGCGCCGGCGATGATCCCCGGTTAAAACCACCACCTGCAAGCCCTGTTGCTTCAAGGCATCCAGGGTCGTTTGCGCATCGCCGCGCACGGTTTCGCGGAAAACAAACAGGGCCAGCAATCTCCCCGACCTGCTCAACCAAACCACGGGTTGGCCAAGCTCTTCCGCTCGATGCCAGGCTTGATGCAGCGCTTCAGGGATGTCTTCATCCGGTGGACACACCCAGGCCAGGTTGCCCAAGCGAACCTCATCGCCCGCGTCCCGCACATGCCAGCGCATCCCTTGCCCCGGCACGGATTGTAAATGCCCATCTTCATCGCCAAGGTCGGAGGCTTGAGCCACTCCTTTTTCCGCACATCTGCGCGCCAACGCCCTGGCCAAGGGATGATTGGACCGATGCGCCAACCGAATCGTCCATGTCCAGATTTCACTCTCCCTGGCTGCATCAACCAGATGAATCGATTCGATTTCAGGCTCACCGGTCGTCAGCGTGCCGGTTTTGTCGAAGGCCGCGACGCGAACCTGGGCGAGCCGTTCCAGGGCATCGCCGTTGCGCAGCAAAATCTGCCGCTGCACGGCTTGCCCCATCGCGGACCATAACGCCAGGGGCGTGGCAATCCCCAAAGCGCAAGGGCATGCGATCAAGACCACGGCGAGCCCCGTCATGATCCCATGTTCGATCCCGCGGGTGCAACCATGAAACGCGGTCGCCGCGATGGCCAAGACCACGACGCCCGGGAGAAAAAAGGAAGTCACCCGATCCGCCAGCCGTTGATAGGCACTCTTGGCGAACAAGGCTTGGCGAACCCAATGGACGAATCGTCCCAAGGTTCCTTCTTGGGCCGACGTGGTGACGTCGAGGAGAAGCTCCGTTTCCAAGTTCAGCGACCCTGCGGGGACGACGTCGCCAGGCTCATAGCGGCGCGGGGTGGATTCGCCCGTCAAGAGTTGTTGATCCACCATGGCCGCGGCGCCGGTCAATCGCCCATCACAAGGAAGGCGCTCCCCGGCCAGGAGTCGAAGGCGATCACCCGCTTGAATCTCCGCCAAGGGCACCATGGATTCGGATAAGCCCATGACGCGCCGGGCATGCGTGGGAAGGAGTTGATCGAGCTTCGCCAGGGCGGCGGTGATGCGATGCTTCCCTGAAGCCTCAAGCCAGCGTCCCAGCGTCACACACACGAGCACGACGCAGCCGACTTCAAAATAGACGGCTCCCTCGTGCCGCAGGGTCGAAATCAAGGAGTAGACATAAGCCGCCGCCACGCCCAGGACCATGAGCAGGTCCATCGCGATTTGCCGATGCCGCAGTCCTTGCCAGGCGTTGACCCACAGGGGCAGCCCCAGGAGCCACAAGACCGGGAAAGCCAGGAAGGCCACGGTATAGCGCAGGAGGTCGGTGAACATGCTCGACCAGGGATCGGCTTGATCCCCGCCGTAGATCTCGGGGGACCACAGAACCATGGTCAGCATGACGACGTTGAGCGTGAAGAAAATGGCCAAGCCGAGCTTGGTCAGTTGATAGGTGTGCTGGCCCTCTTCCCCTCGGCTGAGCGTCACCTGATAGGCGAATCGGCAGCCAAAGCAACAATAGCGCGGCTCCTGGGGCTGCTCCGTCCTTGGCTCGCTTTCTCCCAGCGGGAGGCCGCAGTAGTGGCAAACCGGCGGAGAACAGGCCATGACCCGCGCGGGCTTCATGGAGGTGAAACCAATTCCTGTTGCATGGTAGGGAAGAGGTATTTAATCGTGTAATAAGCGGTCAACAACCAGAAGCTGATCCAAATCAAATGAATGTACCAAGGAATCTCATAGCCGGAGTAGTCCAACTGCTGATATTCTTGTTGGGCGTTTTGCATTTCTTGATCGTGATCGGTCATTGATCTTGGCTCCTACGTGGATGAAGGCGAAGGCTCATGATTTAAATGGCGTGGCTTCCCATCGGGGGATGCAGCGCCGTTGGCACCTGGGCGGCCCGTTCCATTTCATCCAACACCCATTCCTTTTCCAACATGTCCCGTTTGGGTTTCTCAATGTCTCGAAACATGCCATGCAAGATGGCGGCGCAAAAGAGCAGGAAAAAGCCAATGCTCACGAGCAGATAATTCAGCACGGGCACCATGGCGAACCCGCCATCCGCCGCTTCGTCCTCGGTCAGCCGCTTGTGCCTGCCTTCCTGGGACGCCGAAGCTAGAGCGATTGCTTCTTCCTCGACGTGGGCTTTTCGGATGGCCTCGTCCAATTGGGCCTTTCGTTCGGTCGGCGATTTCTCCCGATACCCCTCCCAAAGGCACACCAGTTCGCGGAATTTCGAACCGAAACCGTAACCCGCGGGGATCAAGATGAGCAGCGCCAGCATCAGATGCACCACGATCCAAACGCGTGAATGGCTGGAGCGCGGCGAAGGAACAGGTTCGCTCATTGGTCGCCCTCCGAGATGGCCTGTCCTTGCGATTTATACTGCGTGAAATAGTTGGGCATCCAGGAGCCAAGCCACTGCATGTAAGTGATGAGCGCCAACCCGCGGTCGTTGGGCTTCAAGGGCGAGCCTTCGAAAAACCACTTGTATTCCGGCATCACGGAATCCGGCGCAAGGGATTGGGGTTTGAAGAAATGGGCCGCGTGCCAATCGTTGGACCGCCGTCCGCCCTCGCGGATCAAATCCGGCCCCACGCGGCGGGTGCCGAACATCACCGGCCGTTGCAATTCGTTTTGATATTCCCAGCTTTTCGAGACCGGCCCCCAGCGTTCCATCTCGCGGGACACGGGCCGCACGAATTGGCTATGGCAATGCCAGCACCCTTCTCCCGTATAGACTTTCAAGCCGTACCGAATGGTTTCGGCGCACTTTGCCGCTTCGTTTTCGGGAGTGAGTTCGCCGATGTACTTCTTGAACGGTTCGGGGTAGCGCGTTTGCAGGTCCCGAAATTGGATGAGGATGTTGCGGTTAACCATCTCGATGGCCTTCTTTTCGGGATACTTGTCCGCGTACATCAAGATCGGGACCAGCCCCGAGGCCACGAAGGCCAGGGCGAAAAACCCGACGCCCGCGATGAAGAAGATGCCACTGCGACTTTCAAACATGCTCGTACCTCTTGTCGAAAATCGGACCTTTCAGCTGCCGCCGCGCCGCGCTCAGGCTCCGGGAGCCTTGACGGTGCGCCGCGAGAGCAAGTAGGTGCGGTACAAGTTGTAGGCAAAGCACACTTGACCCGCGATGATGATCAGCCCGGCCGCAATGCGCACCATCCAAAACGGCATGGAGATGCGAATCGACTCTTCCCACAGGTCGAGCGTCGCCCAGGAGAAGCCCTGGAACACGCCGACGAGAATGAGAGCGGAGATCATCAGCGTCAGACCGATCGTGGAGAGCCAGTAATGCCATTCCAGCAGCCGCGTGCTGTACCATTCGGTTTGCCAGATTCTCGGGAACAGATAGACCATCATGCCGAACTGCCAGAAGACGAAGACGCCGAACATGACCATGTGGGCGTGGCCGACGACCCAGTCGCTGAAGTGGATGATGGCCTGAAAGGTCAGGGTCGTCTGAAACGCGCACTGCAGGCAGGTGAGAAAATAGAAGACCATGCCGGTGTAAAACCAGCGAATGGGCAGATTCTTGAAAGCGGACCAACTGCTCCCCCAGATCGTGCCGAAGAAATTGATGATGACCGTGGTCACCACGAATTCGACCGCGATCGTGGAGATCACGGCCCCATATTGCAGGAACATGGGGATCGGCGTGTAGAGGAAGTGATGGATGCCCGTCAACGGGTAGAAAAAGGCTAGACCCCAGAAACCGACCAGCGACAAGGCATGGCTCCACATGGGCTTCTTGAGGATGATGGGCACGAAATAGTACATCAACCCCCAGCCCAGGGGCGTGACGAACAGGCCCACCAGGTCGTGAATGAACATCCCGCCGATGGCCCCCGCCCCCACGCCGCAGATCAGATATTCGGGGAGGAAGTTGCCCATGGCATAGGTGAGATTGGTCCAGACGAAGGCGGCGATGAAATACCATAAGCTGACGTACATCGGCCCCTTCATTTTCATGATCGGCGTCATGAAATTGATCGCCACCAGCACCAACCCCGCTTGCGCCAGCGGATCGATCCAAACGGGGGTCTCGCCCCATTCCAATCCTTGAGCCTGCCCGAAGAGGATGCCCACCGCCGTGCTGAGAACGACGACTTGCCAGGCCAGGAAGATGAACCAACTGAGCTTGACGCTCAGCACGGGCTTCAGCGTCAACCGGGGCACGGCCCAATGCAAGGCGCCTAGGAATGCATTGGCGATAAAGCCGTAGGCGATCGCATTGGTGTGAATCATCCGCCAGCGGCCAGGCGAAAAGAACTCGATGCCCTTGAGCGGATTGAGGTCCGTCAATTGCAAGGCCATGATCAGTCCGCCCGTCAACGAGGCGAACATATAGACAATGGCCGCCACGAAGTACAAACCGACCAGGCGATGCAACACCAGCCTCGTTCCCGGCTGCGCGTCGGGAGGAAGTGGAGTTTCCGTCATAGAGTCTCCTTCATCGGCTCTTTCGGAACAAACACGCCAAAGGGATGCGCCAGCCAGATGGTCCAGCCAAACACCAAATGCGTGGAAGCCCCTACCCACTCCGGAATATCCCGGACGATCCAGTTGCCGCCAAAGAGCATGGGTTGAAGCCAGGACAACACGCCATAAAAATTAATCACCCAGATGGCCAGGGACAGCCCCGTCGCCAGGACGAACTGTTTGAACATGGACTGCCCCTGCCCGAGTCTCTTGAAGAGCAGGTAGAACGGCACCCCCAGGATCATCCCCGTCCCCAAGTACAAACAACACCCCACGGCCAAGAGCAGGTCATTGCTCACGCGCGGGTCGAAGGCTTGTTCGCCCATGGGAAAGGTCAAATAAACGCGGATGATTTGGAGGGGATGCTGGCCGACGACCAAGGAACCGACCACATTGAAGAGCAGGCTCGTGGCCGCTCCGAACATGCCCAGCACGCAGCCCGCTGTCACATCATAGGCGGGATACATCCCCTTGGGCCGCAGTCGATCCAGCGCGGAGGGTTTGGCCAGTTGGCTTTCGATTTCGTCGATGCGCTCGCGAAGCGTTGCCAATTCCCGAATCAGCGCTTCTTGATTCATGACCATCCTCTACGAAGAGACCCATTGCCCCCGTTCTACGTGCTGCTTGAGCCGCGGCAGCGAGCCGGGAAGAGCTTTACTGCTTGAGCTTGAGATGCCGCATGATGTCCAAGGCGCTGATCACGCCGATCAACACGCCGCGGTCATCGATCACGAACAGGCGGTGAATTTTGAAAGCGAGCAATTGGGCGATGATCTGCACCGCCGGGGTTTTCGGCCCGACGGCGATCACCGTAGGCGTCATGATCTCGCTCACCAGCGTCGTGTCCGTGACTTCGATCTCGAAGCCTTCCTTGTCCAGTTCCTCGCCGCCCTTCTTGCCGCCGCGCTCCTCGCCCCAGTACATGCTCGTGAGGGGCAGATGATCGAGCCGCTCGCGCTCATAGCGCACGATGTCGGTTCGACTGAGCACGCCGATCGGCCGCCCGGCGTCGTTGATCACCGGCGCCGCGCTGATTTCCGAATCGGTGAAGAACGCCGCCGCTTCCTTCACCGTCATTTTTTCCGTGATCGAGATGGGATTGGCGGTCATGAGATCAAGCGCCACGTTGGCATCCAAGACCAACTTCACCTCGCCGCCATCGGCACGATCAGGGCTGGAAGCGGATTTAGCCATGGGTTTTCCTTCTTTCGTAAACGAAGCGAGTGGTAGCAGACTTTATGCCAACCTCGAAATAAAATAAACAAGGTCGCTGTAACGTACGGTACCAACTCCGTTTTTCGAGGGCAATGGTCAATTTTTTGCCACCATGGTTGATTCTCATGCAAGATCAGGGTTGCATCATTCCTACATCATGCGATTCAGTACGATAAGCTTCCCAGACTTGAGAATCCACGTTGGCCATGGCACGCCATGTGCGAGTAATTCTAAACACGGGAGGGGGTCCGCTTCATGATCCAAAAAATTCTGCATCCCACGGACTTTTCGGAAAGCTCGCAGTGGGCGCTGCAGTGGGCCTGCCATTTGGCTCAAAGTTGGCAGGCGCCGTTGTTGCTCGCCCACGTGGCGCCGCCTCCCGTGGTGGTGCACGGCGAAATTTTCACCGACCTCAGCGCCACGCAGCATCAACACCTGCTTAAGGAACAGTTGGAGCAGCTTGCACTTCCCCTGCCCAACCTGCGGGTGGAAAGGGTGCTGGTCGTGGGCGATCCCGCCCATGAGGTCGTCAAGCTCGCCAAGGATCATCGGGTGGATTTGATCGTCATGGGCACGCACGGCCGCACGGGACTGCGCCGCTTCCTGCTCGGCTCCGTCGCGGAGCACGTCGTTCGCCAAGCCCATTGTGCCGTCTTGACGGTCAAGGGTCCGTTGACCACGGAACCCCTCAAGGAACAGACGCAGGCAAAGTAAAAAATGATGCATGGTGCATTAGCCCCATGCGGGAGGAAAATCGGGCGTGATCGAGGCGGGGCATGGCGACATGGTTTCTCGGCGTGGAGAAACACCCCCTTCGATCCGATGTCGTTGTCGAAAGGAGGTTTAGTCATGGCCAGTCTCATTCCCTGGCGAAGGAAAAGCTCCTCTCTGGCTTCGGAACCATCGCCCCGAGGTCCGAATGAATTCTTCGGCATGATGAACCAGATGCGCGAAGAGATGAATCAATGGTTCGATCAGTTCTTCAACTTCTCGCCCATGGCCTTTTCGACCAGCAACTTCATGAAGAGTTGGGGGATTCACTTCGACGAGAATCCAGAAGCCTTCACGCTGGAGGCCGAAGCCCCGGGCTTCGAACCGCAAGACTTCAGCATTGAGTTGGCCGGCCAGCAACTGAATCTGAAGGCAACAAAGAAGTTCGACGCCAAAGGCAAGAAGGGAACGGAAGGCGAAGGATATCAGGAATGGAGTCAATCCATTACCCTGCCGGCCGAGGTGATCGCCGATAAGGTGGAGGCGAGCTATCACAACGGCATTTTGAAGCTGATGTTGCCCAAGGCGCAAGTCGCCAAGGGAAAGAAGATCACCGTGAAGAGCAGTTAACCCAACCACCCTGGGCCCCGGGCCGCCACACGCCTCATGACCTCGTGGCAGCTTGGGGTCTTTTTTTTATGCGCGTTTCGTTGCGTTCGTTGCCTGCCATGCCGCTGTGTTACCCCACGATTCGACCGATCCCATCGTCATGGTTTGCCCATTTTGCCAATCTCGCGCCGTTACAATCGGCTTACTTGATCCCATCGAACGTAAAGACTGACTTGGACCTTCATACCATCGGATTAACTTGACTAGAGTATCAACCTTTCCAAGCTTGCGTCTTGAGACAACTTTTACATCTGGTGGGTACAAAAATTGAACAAACTCCAAACTAATCTATTGAATGACTCCATCCATCATCACAACAATAAACATGGTTATTGATTCGACCATGCAATCGTGCACCCATGCCAATCGTCATAGAGGAAGAGGAGGGCTTGGAGATGATGCCCTGGAAGTATGTCATGATGGGATTGTTAACCGCCGCCGCGGGGCTGACGTCGATGCCCGTCGAAGCGGGCTGGCAAAACACGTTTCAAGTCACCTGCTTTCGGCGCCGGCCGACCGTGGTGCAGTATGCCCCGGCCCCGGTCATCAGCTATTATGCCCCGCCCACCGTGGATGTGAGTTGCTACACGCCGCCGCAACAAGTGTGCACCACGCGGTACATCCAACGCTCGTTTTACCAACCGGTGACGACGTATCAAACGCGATCCTATTATGAACCGGTGACGACCTATCGAACGAGCTACTATTACGAACCCTCAACCAGCTATCGGTATAGCTACTATTACGATCCCTGCACGTGCTCCTACAAAATGGTCGGCAATCCGGTGACGACGTACCATCTCAAGCAGCAAGTCTGCCCGGTGCAAAGTTTCGTGCAGCGGACGATGACCGTTCCGGTGACAACGTATCGCATTGCCACTTATTATGAACCACAAACCTGCTGCACGCTGGTCGCGCCGACGCCGACGCCCTGCTGTGGCGCGCCGACGGCGCCCGCGGCGCCCGCTCCCACGGTGACGGAAGGCCCATCCGTGTCCGAAGGCAGTACGCCCGCCAATCCACCGAGCGTGCAAGAGCAGCGCCAGCCGGCCGACAGCAACAGCCCGCTGTACAACACCAACAAGCCCAATCAGCAGCAGATGCCGCAAGCCCCGACCGGCACCAACAACGCCACGGGCTTCCGCCCATCCTTGCCGCCCATGAGGGCGCCGGTCGCGCCGCCTCGCCCCCTCGGCCAACCACCCCGGTTGGACAAGATTGCTTCCGACACCGATTGGCGGCCGGCCCAGGGAGCGAAAGCCGAATTGGCTCGACGCATCACGATCGTCGATGACGAATAGGCAACCGTCTCAAAATAAACGTCTTTGACCCGCGGCCAACTACCGCGGGTTTGTTTTTTGATGCAACGTCGAAGAAGACTGAGTATTGTGCTTGTGGTTGCCTAATCGCCTGTCTTTCCTTCATCCAAGCGAGCTGAAACCGATGACGCACTCCATCGATCGCCGAACCGCTTTGGCTCTGTTCGCTTCCTTGCCCCTTGTTCCCCTCGGCTTAGGCTCGGCCCAAGAGAAAAAGCCCGATCCGTATGCCGATGGCAAGCTTCTGCCCGGCGAACCGCCCAAGCCCGAACCCGGCTCGTTTACGGTTGCGGTCCTTCCCGACACGCAGCATTACAGCGAGAAATACCCGGACCTCTTCATGGCCCAGACGCGGTGGCTCGCCGAGAATCGCCAAGCCCGCAACATCGCCTGGGTGCTGCATCTCGGCGACATCACCAATCGCAACACGGAGGCGGAGTGGATCAACGCGGACCGGGCCATGAAGGTGCTGGATGACGCCAGCCTTCCCTACAGCTTCTGCCCCGGCAACCACGATTACAGCGAGGGGGGCGTTTGCAAGGACCGCACCACCCGGCTCAACGATTTCTTCCCCGTTTCCCGTTACAAGGGACGCCCGACGTTCGGCGGCACCTACGACAAAGAACCGGAGCGCATGGAGAATAGCTTCCACCTGTACGCAGCGGGCGGCCGCAAGTTTCTGGTCCTGGCCCTGGAGTTCGGTCCGCGTGCGGACGTGGTGCGCTGGGCGAATGCCGTCGCGAAAAACCACGCCGACCGTGAAGCCATCCTCATCACCCATGCCTACACGTACTTCGACGACACACGCTACCATTGGCAGCATTACGGAGACAAGCAGCGCTGGAACCCCCATTCCTACGGCGTGGCCAAAAGCACCATGGACGACGTGGCCGACGGGGAAGAACTATGGAACGGCCTCGTCTCGCAGCACGAAACTTTTCTGTTCACGCTCAATGGGCATGTTCTGGGCGATGGATTAGGCAGGGTGACGACGGCCACGCCAGGCGGACGCGAGGTTCCCCAGGTGCTGGTCAACTTCCAGATGCGGCCCAAAGGGGGCGATGGCTGGCTCAGGCTCCTGGAGTTCAAGGCCGATGGCAGGACCGTCGAAGCGCATGACTACTCGCCGACCCTCAAGCAACGCAATGAGGGCCCCCAGAATCGCATCACGCTCAACTTGGCCCCCGTCCGGACGACGTGATTGGCCCTAACCTCGTGCATCCGTGGTCGCGCGGTCAATTCACCCGCAACGGTGAATCAGCCGTCTCGCATGGACTTCATGGTTTGGGTTTTATTACCGATGGCCGCCGGTAATGCGATGAAGTAAGAGTCCAGATACATTCACACAACGCTCTGTAATGTGTTGCGTCAGGCGCTCAAGCTAACAGGCCCCCAAGAATCGCAGCCGCTTGCCCCTTGTCAGCCAATGCAGGCTGGGCTTATCTTAAGCTCATGAAGCTCATCCTTGCCATCATCCAACCCGCCAAACTGGAAGCCGTGAAGCAAGCCTTGGCGGAGGTGGAAGTGTTTCGGCTCACCGTGGTCGACGTTTATGGCTTTGGCCGACAAAAAGGCCATAGCGAAGTGTATCGCTCCCATGAGCTGACCACGCAGTTGCTGCGCAAGGTGCAGCTTCAGATCGCCGTCAATGAGGATTTCGTCGAACCGACCGTCAAGGCCATCATGGAAGCGGGGCGAACGCCGCCCGAGGGCAGGATCGGCGACGGCAAGATTTTGATACTGCCCCTCGACGATTGCATCCGCATCCGCACGGGCGAACGAGGCCCGGAAGCCATTTAGGAGCCTGGCCAAATGACCCATACTCCGTCCGTGCTGTTGCTGGTTTGCAGCGACATGATGTGGATCAGCCGCTGTTTGGCCACCGCTCAAGCCCTGGGACTGAAGCTCATCTCTGTTCGGGACGCCGACCGCTTGCTGGCCGCCGCCGCGGAGCATCGCCCCAGCGTGGTGATCTTCGATTTGGAGTCGGCCGATCCTGCGACGATCATCCCCGAATACAAGGAAACCGGCTGTCCCCTGCCGCGCTGGGTCGCCTTCGGCCCGCACGTGGCCCGCGAACGGTTGCAAGCGGCCGCCCAGGCTGGCTGCGACCCGGTGTTGCCCCGCAGCCGCATGGCCGAGGAGATGGCCGAACGCTTTCAGGAATGGACCAGCGGTGCGCCGGCCTCCGAGTCAGCCGAATGAATTCCAACTCTAAAATAGCAGATCACCCATCTATCTGAACGTTTGTACATAACAGAATTTTTTAGGATTTTCTGAATTTTCGCTTTGACTTTTCTTGGGCAGTTGACCATACTATCGCCTCATAACCAGGGATATGCATCTCTGACTCATCAAGATTCCATGGAGGGGACCCAGCCGTGAAGACCTTTCTTACCGAAGCGAAACCTCAATGCTGGCGAGCGGTGGCCATTTTCGCGGATGAACGCGAAGCTTTGCTGTATTTGGGCAGCTCATCGCCGCAGATTCGTTCGGGCTATCTCCGAGCCTTCAACGAGGTCTTGGACGAGGAAGAAAGAGAACAAATCGTCTCCATACAGTTGCAGCGGTGGCATGGCGCACCCGATGCGGGACGATGGCACGAGCAGTGTGAATTGGTGATCCCAGGCCGCAAGAACCTGGCCAAGTCCGCCTAATCCGCATGATGCACGGACGTGATCCCAAGGATGGGGTCATGTGATACGGATGTCATCTTCGTTTCCGCATTTTATCACGGCTCAGCGACCAGGAAGGTTGGCTGAGCCGTTGCCTTGCGCGGCTCGACGTTTTCTCCCGCGGCCATGACAACGTTCGCCCCCAAGCGCTGGCCTCGCCGGCCGGTGATGCAAAATTCTTTCATCACAACCCCCGGCCATGCAAGGCGGTTAAGTTCAAAAGCGCTGTCTCGGCAGCCGCTGCTGCTACCCAATGCGGCTGTATCCCATAGATCATGCCGATGTCTTTTCGATTCGCCTTGCCCCATGGAGGAGCATCATGAGGAAGGGTCTTTTGCTTATTACGGTCTTCGCTGCGCTGCCGGTCATGAGCCTGGCTAGCGCCCTGTCCCGTAGTGAAGTGGTTCATCCGTGGATGTGGAACGAGAGTGAAACCTCTGCCAAACCCGTCAAGAAAGTGGTGCCAAGTCTAACGGTCGAGCTTCCGAATGCCTCGGCGGTTCGCATCGGCAGCGACGACACCGGTTGGATTCATTTGAAAAAGGTCAAGGAGGGGCAATGGTCCACCACGTTAGATCATCTCACGTTGAACAAGCTCTATTGGACGATGCTCGTGGTGGTCATTGATGGCAAGGAATCGACGCGCCGCATCGAGTTCAAGGCCGTGGAAAATGGCCGGATCAACGGCGCCCCGGCCACAATTCAGCAAGCCGGTTCATGGAGTGGCGGCTCGGTCATCCGGGCCGGATGCTGACGGTAGCCATCCCCCTGGCGGTCGCCAGGTCCTGAGTTGAAAAATTGACTTGTGTTGGCAAGACATTCCTCCTCCAGGCTCGGGGGGGGGAATGCAAGTAGAATTCCAATCTTCCCGGCGAGAGGCCATGGGTGTTGGTTCCATTTCCTCAGCGTCGGCTTGCATTTCCACGATTCCCTTCCAACAATAAACAGGTGAGGCATCCGATTGCCCTGGCTGGTTCCTTTATAGTTCATGATGAGATGAACCAGGTCATGCGCTGCAGCCTCTAAAGTGATGACGTTTGGTTGCGTTTACTCCGCCTTTCATGGAGTACCCATTGTGACACCATATTCTTCCATTTGCGACGACTTCGGCATTTACCTGTACCTCAACACGGAGATTCCTTTATCCAGCCAACGCGAAACAGTCCTCCATTACTTCGAAACGATCAAGCGGCACTATCCTGGCATGACGCACTTTCATTGCCGGGAAAATAATGAATTCGTGCTGGAGGAGGACAAGGAATCCGGCAGCTATCGCTGGGCCGCCCTGGAATCGAAGCGGCTTTGTTCGGGCTATGTCAATCCGCCCAGCTTCGAGGAAGTCGATGCCCAGCATCTCAGCGTCATGCAAATCGCCCCCTACCACTTCGACGTCACCTCCCTCGACTGCGAAGCACTGGACGTGGTGTTTGCCTTCGATCTCGTCTACAACGGCAACCACGATGAGATCGTCGCCGAGATTTTAGGCTCGAACAGCCCCCTCGAAGGGTTGATCAATTGGCCAAGCGCCAAGATGCTCAAGTACGAGCCGTTGCTCATGCTCTCGCTGGACACGGAGTTGGGCATGCAGTGCCGGCTCAGCATCGAAACCAGAACGACGCCCTTCCAGGTGCGCACGGGCCAGTTCTCCGAGGAGCCGATCAGCATCTATTTCACAGTGCGGCAATACTGGAACGGCCAGCCTCTGGAGCTGCTGGAAGAATCCTACAAACGCCAGCGCGCTCAAGGACAGGAGATGGTCGACCAGCAGTTGATCCCCTCCGTGATCCAACCCTTGGCGCAGGCCATTTCCAACAAATAACCAGCCAGTTCCTGCGGCATTCAAGCCAGGGGCATCGAAAACACCGATGCCCTTGGCTTGGCTTTTTCGTAAACTTGAGATAGCCTGCCTCCCCTCGTTCCAGCCTCTTCCAGGAGAATACGCGTGACTGCCCGATTGAGCCAATTTTCCAGCACTCTCACCGTGGAAACCGCGTTCGACGTGCTTGCCCGGGCCAAGCGGCTGAAAGCGGAGGGTAAGGATGTGATCGAACTGCAAATTGGCGACAGCCCCTTCCCTGCGACGCACCACGCCAAACAAGCGGCCACCCAGGCCGTGGCCGATGATCAAAGCCATTATTGCCCTTCCAAGGGCTTGATCGGCTTTCGCGAGACCATCGCTCGCTTCTATAAAGCGGAGTTCGGCGTTGCCATTTCGCCCGAGCACGTCGTCGTCACGCCGGGCGCCAAGGTGCTCGAACAGTTTTTCTGCGAAGCGGTCCTCAATGCCGGGGATTCTGTGCTGGTCTTCAGTCCCTATTTCCCCACTTATCCGCCGAACATCGAGCGCCGGCAAGCCAAGCCTTGGTATGTTCCCCTCAAGCAAGAAAACGCTTTTCGCCCCGACCTGCGCGAAGTCGAACGGTTTCTCCGCGAAGCCCCCCGGCCGCGCGCGATCATCCTCAACTCGCCGCACAATCCGACCGGCGGCGTCGCCACGCTGTCCGACTTGCAGGGCTTGGCCGACCTCATTCGCGGCAAGGACGTCTTCCTCTGCTCCGACGAGCCCTATTGCCACATGGTCTGGCAGGACCGGCATCATACGCCCCTTGAATGCCCCGGGATGATGGAGCAATGCCTGGCCGTGTACACGTTCAGCAAATCCTACAGCATGAGCGGCTATCGCTTGGGCTTTGGGGTCACGCATCCCGGCCTGGCCGAGATCATCAGCAAGCTGATCAACACGTCCCTTTCCTGCGTCCCGCCGATCATCCAGTTGGCCGGCCAGGCGGCCTTGGAAAAAGATGCCGCGGAGCGGGATGAGGTCATGCTCAAGTTCAAACGCAAGGTGGAGATTCTGGTCGAAGCGCTCCAGCAAGTCCCCGAGGTCCGCGTCGCCATGCCGGCGGGAACCTTTTACGTCTTCCCCGACGTTTCGGCCATCTGCCGGCGCTTGCGCATCCAATCCCACGGCCTGGCCCTCTATCTGCTCGAAGCCGCCGACGATCGCAAGGGCGTTGCCTGCCTGGGAGGCGAGTGCTTTGGCGATGCAGGGCAAGGCTTTCTGCGCTTCAGTTGTGCCGAGCCGGACGATCGACTCGTCGACGCCATCCGCTTTTTTGCCGAGGCGATCAAACGGGAAGACCGCGTCGGCAAGTACCTCGACGCCCATCCCGAATATCGTTTGCGTTAATCCTGAATCTCATGGTTTTGCGTTGGCTTGACACGAGAGCCTCGTTGGCGCCATCCTTGTCCATTCTGTACGCTTCCATTCCAACCGCACCCCCGCCTGATTGACCTGCAAGGCGTCATCGAAGCGAAGCCGTGCGGTCCATTCACTTTCCTGTTCGCCGATCTGCCAATGGCCGAACCGCTCGAAGGCGCACTTCCGCAGCCGACGACCGCGGCTCGAGCAGATGTCTGTTTTTCTTTGCGATTCGCACGAAAAGGTTGTCCACGCCGGGTTGCCGAGCGCGGTTGAATCTTTGTGAAGTTGGCCCATGGCGTGAAACGGACAAACGCGAAGAACGTCGAGTTATTTCCGCTGCCAGCTCAGCCCCGGGCGATCTGTCCGCGCCCCGGGGCGGCGATTCCAATGCTCTGCGGACCAACCACAAAAGGAGAACGACCATGTTCACGAATCGGTTTGCTCATTCTCAGAGAACAACGCAGCGAGCGCAACTCCGTTGCTCCAGGACGATCACTGCCCTCATGCTGCTTTCGGCCATTCTCATTCTCTCCTGGGATGCTAGCGAAGCCGGCGAGAGCGTCCCCGACCTGCGCGGCCAGTACGAGGGCTATCTCTTCGGCCCAGGGGTTAACGGATTGCGGCCGGTCAGTTCCAGCTTCATCGAGCAGGATAATTTGAGGCGCTTCACGGGGCTTGTCGTGGCCGGTGATGGCAACCACACGGGGGGCGTTAATTTCGACATCGAGGGCACCATCGCGGCCAGCGGCAAGTGCACCTGCGTCGGCACCAAGGACTCCCAGTTTGTTTATCAAGCCCGCTGGATCACGTTTGGCGGCGGGGCCGGAGCGCTCATCGGCGAGGGTGCCATGGCGCTCAGCGACGGCAGCGTCCGCGGCACGCTCATTCAGGTTCGGCCCTTCAAATTCGACATGCCCGATGCTCGGCCTGACATCGGCGGCGATTATGCCGGCGTGGTTGAAGGCCTAAAAGGGACCACGGGCGGCCTTGTTCTCGGCATTACCGACGGCACGAGCAACACGCTTACGCTCAAACTGGAGTTCCACGTCGGCCTGGAGGTCAGCCGCTTCGAAGCCGTCGGCGACGTGGATACAGACGGGCAAGTGGTGGCCGTCGGCGTCTCTTCGGACGGGTCTGTTCTCGTCTTAAAGGGCATTGTCAGTCCGCGGGACGGAGTGTTAGCCGGCACCGTATCTATTCAGTCCGCCGCGGGCAAACTGCTCGACTCGGGGTCGATCATTGCGATCCTGATTGGTTAGTTGTTTCAATCGGAGTGCGGCCGCCTGACACCTGCAAGCGTAACCAAGCATGATAGAGCGGCTGCATTGCATTTACCCACTTGCACCACATGAAGCCGAGGTGACGCCGCCCAGCAAGCCGTCCACGAACCGCTTTAAGGAGCATCCAATGGCCACGCATCAACAGATCACCGCCGCCTGGACGGCTCACTGGCTCGATGCCGTGTAGCCCGCCTTGATGGCGTCTTCCTTGGTCTTGAAGAAAATGGCGTTGGCGGAGTTGCGGGCGGTGTCATAATGTCGGCCGCCGGGCACATGGAATTTTTTCGTCTTGCGATTGCCGATCACGCACCCCTTGACATAGGCCGGGATGGAAAGCTCATCCTCCAGACTGCGCTGGGTTTCCTTCGAATCCTTTTTGTTCGCCGAGAATTGACTCGGAGGTTCGGGGAGCGGTTCTTTGGGGTTCCAAATGCCGCGCTGCTTTTCCCTGGCCTCGCGCTGGGCGGCTTGGAGCCTTTCGCTGTGTTTCACGTTCGGCGGCCGCGTGTCCAGGACCGCATGGCCCTGGCGGAGCATGTCCTCATTGAGCAGGGTGTCCCCCAGCCAAACATAAGCCCACCGGGCCTTGCCATCCGGCGCGGGCACGACGACGTCGTATTCGATCCGAACTTCCTTGCGAATGACCTTGAGGGACAGGTACTGCTGGGCTCGCGTGCCCCATGGCTCCTGCCCATCTTCCTCGCGCGTGGCCTTGCGCGGCGCTTGCATGCCGATGAGCTTGATCTGCACGCAGCGGCGTTGTTCGGGAAATTGAACCAGGAGCGTTTCGCCGTCCATGACCTGCAGCACCGAGGCGGTTTCCTTGCTCTGGGCAGCATACGCTGCCGGCGTCCAAACGAGGGTCAAGGCCAGGAAAAGGTTAACCATCGCCATCCTCCTTGTCCAACGGCGGGGGATCCCCCGGGTCGCCGGTATAATAGAGCCACCAGCGTTCAAACTCCGCCAGAAATTGCCGGGCGAGGTTGCGATCGTGCAGGATCACGACGTTTTCGTCGTTGTCCTGGGCGGCGCTGGTGCTGAGGTTGAAGCTGCCCGTCATGACGCTGCGGCCATCCACGATGATGACCTTGTGATGCAGCTTGCTGCGTTCGTCATCGAACTTCACCTCGACGCCCGCCGCGCGCAGCTCCTTGTAGGGCACGCTTTCCCAGCGCTTCGTGACGCTGTCCAAACTAAAGGCATTATCCAACAGCACGCGGACCTTGACGCCGCGCTTGTGCGCTTTGATGACGGCGTCGCTGATTTCCTTGGACGAAAAGACAAAACACATGATCTCGATGCGTTCCTTGGCCCCGTCCAGGAGGCGAATGATCGCCGGGATGGGCAAATCCTCGGGACTGAAATAGGTCTCGACCCTGCTGCCGGCGACGTTGATGAGGGGATACGGGGTGTTGTTTGGTCCGGAGCCTTTCTTGCCGAATTTGCCTGCCCGCTGCTCATCGAACTCCACGAAGAAATTCGCGGCGACGCGGCGATCCTCGATCCACACGGCATTGTTCGGATTGTAAAGCAGGCACGTTTGCGTCAGATTGGTCGAACCGGTCCACACGCGGCGGCGGTCGACGATAAAAAATTTGTTGTGCATCAAGCCGCTGGCCTTCGTGTCCGGATGGACCTTGACCTTGCTTTGCTCGAGGACTTGCCGGGCCGCCTTGTTTTTGGCGCCGCCCCACCAATCATTTTCCACGACGATGTGCACGTCGAGGCCCTTGTCCGCCTTCGCGGCTAATAGTTCGGCAATGGCGATCATGTCCACTTCGTGGACGCTGCCGTAAATGTTCTGTTGGGCGGAGTCGAGGAAGCGAACGAGGTTGAAATAAACGCCTTCCGGATCATCCGCGGCGCGGGGTCCGAAAAAGGCTTGCAGGGGCGGGTCGCGGCGGGCTGTTTGGGCGGAAGGGAGCGCCGCGGCCGCGGTCAACCAGGCCAGGAAAAACCAACAGCCGATCCACCGCATCACGCGCATGCCTCGCCCTCCGATGATACGCATTCGCCATTCTAACCAGGGGCGACCAGACGCAACAGCGATGGACCGAAAACCGTTGCAACCAAGTTCTTTTAGCGGAAACGCGGCGCGGCTCCAACCGGATGTGGGGCATGTTCACTAAACCTTTACACGCCCGTCCATGCCCGCCTGGCGGCCAGCCGATTCGGTGTCAGGGGCAAACCAGTTCCGCCAAGCCAAGCGCCGCGACTTCCTTGCCCGTCAAATACTGCGAAGCCTGGGTCCAATGATACACATGATCGGCGTGGCGGCCAAACAGCTTGCCGACGAATTCCGAAAGATCGTGTTCCATCCGGTCGAAGTGCGCGGACCACTGCTTGGCTTCATTGGAACTGATGCGTTTCTCGCTCTGCCACCGCATGGGGTGGAAGAGCAAGGTGCTCATGGGGGTGACCAACCGCCGCTGGGCGGCCCCGAAGATCAACATCGCCGCCGACGAGCATTCCCCCAGGACCACGACCGTGGCCTTGATGCGGCGGATTTGCAGGAGATGCACCACGGCCAGCGCGCCATAGACCGAGCCTCCCGCCGAGTCGAGATAGAAAATGCATTCGCCCCCTTCGCGCACCTCCAAGAGGCTTTTAATCGTGTCGGCCTCCCAATCGTCCACGTCGCCAATAAGCGATATTTCTGGGATGTTCTTTTTCGATTTCAGTCGCACCATGGAAAGCCCCAATGATTTCAGACGAACTCGATGAATGATCTTGTATAAATACGGTTATGCTTCCAGCGAGCAAGCATCCTCTGAGGAGTGTTTCATGAGCAAGCAGCGCATCGTCGTCGGTCATAGCCCCGATCCCGACGACGCCTTTATGTTTTACGCCCTGGCCCATCACAAGATCGACACCGGCGATCTGGATTTCCACCACGAACTGCAAGACATCGAAACCCTCAACCGCCGGGCGATGCGCGGCGAACTGGAAGTCACTGCGGTCAGCTTGCATGCCTATGCCTATCTCTCCGAGCGGTATGCTTTGTTGCCCAGCGGCTGCAGCATGGGCGACCGATATGGGCCGATGATCGTGGCCCCAAAACCGCTGACCAAGGACGAACTCAGACAAACCACGATCGCCATCCCCGGGACGCTGACCACGGCTTTTCTCGCCTTGCGGCTGATGCTGCCCGGCGACCTTCGCTATGAAGTCATCCCCTTCGATAAAATCATCGACGCCGTGGCCAAGGGGCGGTTTGCCGCGGGCCTCATCATCCACGAGGGTCAGCTCACGTTCGCCCAGCAGGGTTTGCAGTTGATCGCCGACCTTGGCCAATGGTGGTTCGAACAAACCGGATTGCCGCTGCCCTTGGGGGGCAACGTCGTCCGCAAGGATTTGGGCCGCCCCGTCATGGAACGCATCAGTCAACTGCTCAAGGAAAGCATCCACTATGCCCTGGACCACCGCCAGGACGCTCTGGCCTACGCCCTGCACTATGCCCGGGACATGACCCCGGAATTGGCGGACCGTTTCGTGGGAATGTACGTCAATGAATGGACGCTGGACTATGGCGAACGCGGCCGCGCCGCCGTGCGGCGCTTGTTGGACGAAGCTTATCGGAACCAGATCATCCCGAAACCCGCTGTCCTCGAATGGGTCGCATGAGTGAACTGCCCGCCGCCCCTGGTTCCGAGGCATCGGCCCGGCTATGGTCGGTCGATGCGATACGCGGCCTGGCCATGGTGCTGATGGCCCTCGATCACGCTCGGGATTTCTTTTTCCACCCGATCGACCTGGACCCGACCGACCTCAAAGCCACCTACCCTGCCCTTTTTTTCACGCGCTGGGCGTCCCATATCTGTGCGCCGATTTTCATCTTCCTGGCGGGAACGAGCGTCTATCTCTCCATGAGCCGAGGGAAAAGCAGGCGGGCGATGACGTCCTTTCTCCTGACGCGCGGCCTGTGGCTGATTTTTCTGGAGTTAGCCGTCATCCGCAGCATCGGCTGGTTTTTTAACTTCGACTATCACTACTTGCCCGGCTGGGTGATCTGGGTGCTGGGCTGGTCGATGATCCTACTAGCGGGTTTAATCCATCTGCCTTTGAAGGCGGCGGCGGGGATGGCCCTGGTCCTGATCCTTGGCCACAACCTATGGGATGATTGGGTCGCGCCGCAGCGCAGCGCCTGGACCTGGCTGGGTGTGATTCTCCATGAGAGCGAAGCCTTGATGATCCCGGCACAGCCGCCGTTGTGGCATCGGCCTATCGAATTCAACGCCGGCTATCCGCTCATTCCCTGGGTCGCCGTCATGGCGCTGGGTTACGCCGTCGGCCCGATCTTCACCCGGTCGCGGGGAACGCGGCGCGGCTGGCTCTTGCTGCTCGGACTGGCTGCCATCGCGGCCTTCGCGGCTTTGCGCTGGAGTCAGCTTTACGGCGAACCCAATCCTTGGTCTTGGCACGCCTCGCCAGGGTGGACCGTGATGTCCTTTCTCAACTGCACGAAACAACCGCCCTCGCTGTGCTTTTTGCTCATGACGCTGGGACCAGCCCTGGTGCTGTTGGCCGCGGCGGACCAGCCCACGCCCAAGCCCTGGCATCACATCCTTTGCACCTATGGCCGGGTGCCGCTGTTTTATTATCTCCTGCATCTGCCGCTGATTCACGGGTTGGCCATCTTGGCCTCCTGGTGGCAGATGGGCCGCGTGCAAGATTGGCTGTACGCCAACCCGCCAGGTTTTTTTGAACGCGAGGGTTTTGGATTTGGACTAATGGGGGTCTACGGCGTCTGGTTGTTGGTCTTGGTAATCCTTTATCCGAAATGCCGATGGTACGGCCGATTCAAGCAGAAACACCGGTATGCCTGGCTTAGTTACCTGTAGCGGCGCCGCCAAAGGCTTGCCGCAGCATCGCCAGGCTTTTCGGGATGCCGGTGAGAGGGTCTTCCTTGCCCTCGAATTCCAGGGAGATGAAGCCGCGATAGTGGTGTTTGCGAACGATCTGGGCGATGCGATCGTAGTCCAAATCCAATGAGTACCAGAGGCCGCCGCCGTGGTAGGTCTTCGCTTGAACGAGGCAGGCCTGCCCCATGATCAGATCGAGTTTCTCGTAGGGTTCTTCGAGAAAATTACCGGTGTCGACGGTGATTTGCAGCCAGGGGGAATGGATGGCCTTGACGATGCGCAGCAAGCCTTCGGGAGTGCGGGCCAGGCCCCAATGATTTTCCAGCCCCAGGACCACGCCGCACCGTTCCGCGATGGGCAAGCATTGCGTCAAACTGTCGATCACCCAAGGAAAGCCATCCTCCTCGGCATACCCCGGCAGCGGCGGCTCGATACCGCGGTTTTTCATCAGTTCGTCAAAGTTCTTGCTCGTGTTCCAGCGGCCGGTATTGACCCGGATCGTAGGGATGCCCATGGCGTAGGCCAATTCGATCTGATGCCGGGTCAGCTCAATGTTTTTCTTGCGCTCCGCGGGATCGGGATAGACGAAGCCTTGATGGGTGGAAAAACCGCACAAAGACAACCCCTGGCGAAAGGCGCGCTGCTTGATTCTCTGCAAGGCCGCGGGGCTTTCATCCGTCATTTGGCGATGGAGAATCTCCACAGCGTCAAAGCCCATCTCGGCGGCCAGGTCGATGCACTTGTCCACGTCGCGCAGGGCGTGGTTGCGGAATTGCCAGAAGGAATAGGTCGAAACGCCGATCCGATGGACGAAGCGCCGCGGCGGCGCGTCCTGAACCGCTGCCGCTGCTTGGGGCGTCGCTGGATGGAATGGACCCGTGGCGAGGGAGCCCGCGATACTCATGCCGCTCAGGGTCAACCAATCCCGTCGATTCATGGCCGTCAGCCTTGTCATCATGTCGATGGAAGATCACGCCGCAGGAGAGCGTCTCGCCGCTGGACGGTGTCACGCCGCGGCGGCGAGTCGAAAGTCATCGGGGATGCCCGATTTCATGACGATGAACACAATGTTGCCCTCCGTGGGACTGGGGACCAGCAAATAGGAGCCCTTGATCTCGCCGCGGTAATAGGGCATGCCATGTTCGCTGTCGACTTGTTCGTGGCGGAGCAGAACGACCAGCGCATGGGACGCGCCGCGGCGAAACTCAAGCACCGCCAGTTTATCGCCATGATGGGGTTGAAGGTAGGCCTGCGTGCACAGCCGAAAATCCCAATAACGGGTGATCACGGGAGGCAGTTTGACCGCAAGCTGATGCTCTTGCTTGAAGAACACTTCGATCTGGCGAACGGTGGCATCCTGGGTCATCGTCGCGGGATTGGTCCAGCGCGTCTTCGCCCACTGTTCCAGAGCGTTCAGATCGATGGCTGAATCACCCCATTGCATGTCCACGAAAAAGGCCAACCAGGCGGCAAAGAGGAGCAGGGCCGCCAAGGCCAACGTGCGATGCAGACGTTTGGGCTTGGCCCGATGCCGGGGGGTTGACTGTTCCAGCCGCTCGAGCAAGCGGCCTTGCAACCCCTCGGGGATGGCCACGTGCTGCATGGCGTCGCGCAGTTCCGACTCGAAATGCCGCGTCTGTTGTTCCCACATCTGACAGTCGCGGCAGTCGCGGCAATGAAGCCGCCACGCCTCGGGCGCCGCCGATCCTGGCATTTGTCCTTGATGTTCCAGCCATAGGGCGCGAGCCGCTGGGCAATCCATGCACTCACCTCAAACCACGCTAGGAGACGATTGGAGACGACGACGCAAGTAGGCTTTGGCACGCGCCAGGCGCGACATGACCGTGCCCATCGGCAAGTCAAGGGCTTCCGCAATCCCGCGATAGTCCATGTCGTCGAAATAAAACAAGATCAAGGGCGTCCGAAATTCTTCCGCCAGGTCGTTCAAGGCTTTTTGCAGCGCTTCCTCGTCGATTGGCGCCTCTCCAGGAGCTTCGAAGAGCATTTCCAGGCAATCCCCTTCCAACGGCACTTCATGGACCCGCTTGAGCCGGCGATAGCGCTGCAAATAAACGTTCCGCAAGATGCTGTAGAGCCAGGCCTTGACCCGCTCCGGCCGCCGCAACTGCCCCTGCTTTTCCTGGGCTTTGCAGAAGGTCTCTTGCGTTATATCCTCGGCCAGGTTCATGGAGCCGGACAGTCGATAAGCATAGCGGTAAAGATCCGCGTAATAGCGGCGAACCCATTCCGTGATCGTTCTGGTTTCAGCCATGCGATCCTCTCATCCTACATGATGCTCGGCGATGTTTATTATTCCTTAAAACCACGACCCCCTCAAGCGAATAGATAAAAAGGGCGCAGCGACCGTTGAGCTTTCCTCGACAAAACGGGGAGAAAAACGGCCTGTATCGCAATTGCACCTGGAAAAAGCCAATGCATGGAATAAAAATCCCCTTTCCTTCATCATGGAAGGTAGAGAAACGTGCATGAGGATTCGGTTTCAATGGCAACTAGGTTTATGGAGGTGACTTCGCGATGACACGCTATTTCGTAATCTTCCTGGTCGTGGCTGGCTTGTCCTGCACGGGTTGCGAGAAGAAAACGACCCCCACGGGCACGGCCGCCCCGCCCGTGACGACGACCAAGACCGTTGATACGCCGCCGAGCAGCACCGGCGCGGAGAAGAAGGAGACGAAGGAAACCAAGGCGGAAGAAACCAAGCCAGCCAAACCATAGTCCACAGTTGATGATCGTTGCTGAAGCGAAGATGACCCACCGTGTCCAGGGTGCTCCACACCCTGGATTTTTTTATTTGCAGCGTTATGGCATGATATCCACACGCCGCGTGAACCCTGAAGCCATGCACGCCAACGATTCCACCCTTGCAGACAAAGTGAACTTGCCCCGCCTGCTAAAAACAGCTAGGCTTCCTGCAGCGCACGCTACGATCACTGGCTCGAAGAACAGGAAGACGCATGGACCTCATTTATCAGGCCTATGATCTGTTCATCAACTTGCACCACCACTTGCCCCGCTGGGAAGCACAGCTCGGCACGTGGCTGCTCGTCGTGCTCTTCGCCATTATTTTCTGCGAAACCGGCCTGGTGGTCACGCCCTTCCTGCCCGGCGATTCGCTCCTCTTCGCCCTGGGAACGCGGGCGGCGGACGCACGCTCTCCCCTCGACTTCTGGAGCCTGTGCATCCTGCTCATCGTCGCTGGAGTGCTGGGCGACGCCGTGAACTACATGATGGGCTACTATGTCGGCCCCAAGGTCTTCTCCAAGGAAGATTCGCGGTTCTTCAACAAGAAGCACCTCCTCCGCACGCAAAAGTTCTACGAAAAATACGGCGGTAAAACGATCATCATTGCCCGCTTCGTGCCCATCGTGCGGACCTTCGCCCCCTTCGTGGCGGGCATCGGCAAGATGCGCTATTTTCAGTTCGCCATGTACAACGTCGCCGGAGCGATTCTCTGGGTGGTGATCTGCCTGAGCGCAGGGTATTGGTTTGGCGAGCTGCCCTGGGTCAAGAACAACTTCTCCCTCGTCATCTTGGGAATCATCGTTGTTTCGGTGATGCCGATCGTCATCGAACTGTATCTCGCGCGCCGCCGCGGCCCCGAGAGCGCGACGCCGGCCAGCGACGCCGCGCCGGCTTCGGGTCTCCAGGTGGAATCACCCGCTAAATCGACAGTTCCTTAAGCGTGAACACCGGACGAAAGACCAGCCCCATCTGGGCGAAGCGCTCGGCCGCGCCTTGCAGCCGATCCACGAGGCACACCACGGCGACGATCCGCCCCCCCGCGGCCTGCACGGCCTCGATGGCGGACACGGCCGAGCCGCCCGTGGTCATGACGTCCTCCACGATCACCACCCGCCAACCCGCTTCAAGCCGGCCTTCGATCCGTTTCTGCAGACCATGCGTCTTGGCTTCCTTGCGGACAAAGAAGCCTTCCATGTCAACGCCGGCTTGGAAATAGCGCATCGTCGCCGCCACGGCCAACGGCAAGGCGCCGACCTCCGGGCCGCCAATGGTCTGCGGCTGAAGATCATGGGTAAGCTGAAACAAGGCTTCGCCGATGAGCAAAGCCGACTCGCCATGGAGGAACAACGACCGGCCGTCGATGTAATAGTCGCTCGTCTGCCCGGAGGCGAGCGTCACTTTCTGCCGCACGATGGCCCGCTGATTGACGAGCCGCAGCAGCCGAGGCCGCCAATCGGGGATCATGGGTTCAGCCCGCCGCGCGGTTGCAGGATCGATGGTCGTCATGACAAGCTCCCTCGACAGAGATGAAAACCGATCCACATCAGCCCCAAATCGGCCAGGACGTGGGCCGCCCAGGCGCCGAGGATCGACCCGGTGCGATGGTAAATCCACGCCCAAACGCCTCCCCCGACCGCCACGGCCAAGGTCGCCGGCAGCGTGACCGTCAGAAAGTAATCCCGGGGCACGTACTTATCGACGATGATGACGTGATGGGCGGCAAAGCCCAAGGCGGAGGCCGCGAGCGCCGCGGCCAGGGGTAGCCGCTCGCGCAGTTGGCCGAAGATGAACCAGCGCCAATAATACTCCTCAAAAGCGGCATGCAAAAAACTGAGGAAGAGCGCCATGCCCAGGAAGCGCATCGGCGTGACGATGTTGAAGTCCCGCAGCTTCAGCATGATCTGGGCGGGCGTGTCGGCCAGGATGGCGGTCCCTTCCAGATGAATGTGATAGAGCCAAAGCATGCCGGCGATCGTGACCAGGCCAAAAAGCCCGCCTTGAAGCAGGCTCTTCCACGACCAGCGCGGCCAACCCCATGCCCCGCGCAGCACGATGGCGACCCAGAGAAAGGGAATCAGCGCCTGAATCGCCTTGCTGCCAAGGTACGCCGCTTGCGTGCGCCAACCCTGCCCCTCCATCTGATCGAAGTAAACCCACGACGACAGCGTCGGGATGACCAACAGGAGCAAAACGACGACCCAGGTGGCAAAGTTGATCAGCGGCCCCCGGCGCGCGGGGGAAGCGTCGGCGGGCGACGTCGTGTCGGGGCTGGCTGGCGTGCTCATCGAGGCAGTTCCACGACCAATCGTCGAATCAACTTCCGCAAGGGGCCTTCCGCTTGTTTGGCCACGGCCACGATCTCCGACAGCGAAACCGGGTGCAGGGCGTCAGGCAGACACATGTCGGTAATGACCGAGACGCCGAACGCCCGCATCCCGGCATGCACCGCCACGATCACTTCCGGCACCGTGGACATGCCGACCACGTCCGCCCCGAGGAGCCGAAGGAAGCGATATTCCGCGCGCGTTTCCAGGTTCGGACCGGTCACGGCGACGTACACCCCCTTATGGCAAACGATCTGTTCCTCCAGGCCGATTCGCTGGGCGATGCGAAGCAGCTCCCGGTCATACGCATGGCACATGTCGGGGAAGCGCGGCCCCAGGCGATCATCGTTCTTTCCGATCAGCGGATTGTCGCCCAGGAGATTGATGTGATCCTCGATGAGCATCAAATCGCCTTTGTTGTATTGCGGGTTCAGCCCGCCGCACGCATTGCTGGCGATTAGGAAGGTGCATCCCAATTCCTTCATGACCCGCACCGGGAAGGTGATTTTCTGGAGCGAATAACCTTCATAGGCATGAAAGCGTCCTTCCATGGCCACGATGGGCACGCCGCTCAGCGTCCCGCAGAGCAGTTGTCCCGTGTGCGTCGGCACCGTCGATTCCAGAAAATGGGGCAGTTCCCGATACGGGATCACCGCTTCCTTGTCGATGTCGGCTTCCAGCCCCCCCAGCCCCGTGCCCAGGATGATGCCCGCGCGGGGTTGGCCGGGCCATTGCTTGCGGATCGCTTGCGCTGCTTCCTGGATGTGTTCGAACAGTCCCGTCATGGCCGATCCTCCGCGAACGCGCGGCTGTGCTCTTTAGTTGGAACCCTGGGTTTGCTAGGATAGACATCCTACCGAACTCCATCGGCCTTGTCACCCATGCACCTGTCTGGGAAGCCTACTCCATGCCAGCCAACTTGACCCCCCAGTACAACGAAGCCGAGCATGCCTTCAAAAAGGCGACCACGGCCGAGGAAAAGCTGAACTGTTTGAAGAAAATGCTGCAACTCCTGCCCAAGCACAAGGGCACTGAGAAAATCCAAGCCGAACTGAAATCGAAAATCTCCGACATGAAGGAGGAAGTGGAGAAGGAGAAGAAGTCCCCCAAGGGAGGCGTGAGCTTTAAAATCCCCAAGCAGGGAGCGGGGCAAGTGGTGATCCTGGGCGGTCCCAACGCTGGCAAAAGCTCCATCCTGGCCAAGCTCACCAAGGCAACCCCCGAAATCGCCCCTTACCCTTTCACCACGCGCGAGCCGCAGCCGGGCATGATGGCCTGGCAGGACGTCCACGTGCAACTGATCGACACGCCGCCGATCACCAAGGATTATCTGGAAAGTTGGCAAGGCAGCATGGTGCGCGGCGCCGACCTGGCGCTGCTCGTCGTGGACTGCGGCGACGATGACGGCCTGACCGCTGCCGACGACGTGCGGGACAAGCTGGCCCAGCAGAAAACACTGCTCGTCCACCAACCGCCCGCCGAGCCGGCCGACCCGCGCATTCAATCCGTGAAAACCCTGGTGGCGGCCAACAAGATGGACCTGCCCGACGCGGAATTGCGTCTGTCGCTGTTGCGGGAATCTCTTGGCCCGGAGTGGCCGGTCCTTCCCCTATCCACGACCACCGGCGCGGGCATGGAAGAACTGCGGGATCGACTTTATCACAGCCTCGACGTCATCCGCGTGTATACGAAACAGCCCGGCAAGCCCGCGGACAAGAACAGCCCCTTCACCATCCCCCGCAGCGGCACGGTCTTCGACCTGGCTGGCGTCATTCACCGCGATCTGCAAGGTCAATTCAAATCGGCCCGCATTTGGGGAACCGGCGTCTTCGATGGTCAAACGGTCAAACGCGACCACGTGCTCCATGATGGGGATATCGTGGAAATCCACACCTAAAACAGCCGCCGAGGGTTTGCCGCCATGCCTGCCACCGTTTCCTCGGTCGACTGGCCTTGGCAGTTTTCTCCCGAAGTCAAAGAAGCGCTGGCCAAGGGCCGACCGATCGTCGCCCTTGAATCCACCTTGATCGCTCATGGCTTGCCTTACCCCGACAATCTCGCCGCGGCCAAGGCCATGGAGGAAGCCGTGCGTTCGGCGGGCGCCGTCCCGGCCACGGTCGCCATCCTCGATGGACGCATCGGCGTCGGCATCAACGCCGCAGCGCTCGAACGCCTGGGACAGTCCAGCCAGGCGGCCAAGAGCAATCGCGCCGACCTCCCCGCCTACCTGTCGGCATCCCAGACCGCCGCCACGACCGTAAGCGCGACCATCTTCCTGGCCCATCAGGCGGGCATTGCCTTTTTCGCCACGGGCGGGATCGGCGGCGTGCATCGCGGCGAGACCTGGGATATCTCCGCCGACTTGCTTGAACTTGCCCGCACGCCGATGCTCACCGTCTGTTCGGGCGCCAAGAGCCTGCTGCATTTGCCCCGCACCTGGGAGTTGCTCGAAGCGCTGGCCATTCCGGTCGTCGGTTATGGCACCCGCGAATTCCCCGCCTTTTATCTCCCCAACAGCGGCCTGCGTTTGGTGCATGCGTTCGACGAGGTTCAAGAGGTCGCCGCCTTTCATCGCTGGCATCGCCGCCTGGGCGGCCATGGACTGCTGGTGGTTCAGCCGCCGCCCCCCAGCGAACTGTCCTCTCCTCAGGTGGAAGCATGGATCGAGCAAGCCGAGGACGAAGCCGCCGGGCGCGGCATAGCCGGCAAGGACCGCACGCCCTTCATCCTGAGCAAGCTGCATGAATGGAGCGCCAGTCTGACGCTGCAAGTCAATCAGGCGCTCGCCGTCCAAAACGCCCGCCTGGCGGGTCTGCTGGCCGCGGCCGACTTCAATCTGGGCGATTAGGCCAAGCCATAGAGCGGGCTGTATTTATCCTTGAGATAGCGGATAAACGCTCGGTGGGATAAGGTTTCCCCGGTGACGCGCACCCCCAGTTCAGGCGCGAGGAAGCGCTGCCCTTCCAGCTGAATCTCCCGCTTGAGCCAATCGCAGAGAGGTTGAAACGAGCCGCGCTGGAGCCAGGCTTCCAGATCGGGCATCTCCTGTTTGGCTTTGGCCATGAACTGGGCCGCATACAGATTCCCCAGGGTGTACGTGGGAAAATAACCCAAAAGGCCAGCGCTCCAGTGAATATCCTGCAAGCACCCCAGGGCGTCGTTGTGAGGAGTCATTTGAAAGTATGCCTTGAATTTTTCATTCCACGCCGCGGGGAGCTCCTCGACGTGCAACTCCCCGGAGATCAGGACCAATTCCAGTTCAAAGCGCAGCAGGATATGGAGGTTATACGTCACCTCGTCGGCCTCGATGCGGATGAAGGAGGGACGGACGTCGTTGATGGCCCGGTAAAAGGCATCCTGATCCACGCCGCCGAGGCTCTCCGGGAAGAGGCGCTGCACCAGGGGATAGAAATAATCCCAAAACGGCCGCGACCGGCCGACCTGATTCTCCCAGAGCCGCGATTGCGATTCATGGATGCCCAAGGAGCAGGCCTGGCCCAGCGGCGTCCCGAAATGCTCGGCGGGCAAGTTTTGCTCATACAGCCCGTGCCCGGCTTCGTGCAGCGTGCCGAAGAAACTTTCGCTGAAATGATGTTCGTTGTACCGGGTCGTCAGCCGGACGTCGCCCGGCCCCTGGCCGCTGCAGAAGGGATGCGCCGTTTCGTCCAGGCGGCCGGACTGAAAGTCGAAGCCGATGCTCGCGGCCGCCATTTGGCACAGCAGCTTCTGCCGATCGACGGGATAACTCCGCTCCAAGATGGACACATCCGGTGCGGCGGCGGGGTCTGATTTCGTCTTGTCGATGATTGCCGAAAGCAAGGGGACCAGTTCATCCCGCAGATCGGCCAGCACGCCGCGCAGGGAGCGGACCGTCATGCCGGGTTCATATTCATCCAGCAAGGCGTCGTAGGGATGCTCCGCGAAGCCCACCGCGGCGGCCTCCTCGCGTTTCAGCTTCAGAATGGTTTGCAAATGCGGGGCGAAATCGGCGAAGCGATGCTGTTGCTTGGCCTGTTCCCAGGCTTGTTGTCCCAGCGTCACCGCTCGGCTCATGGCTTCCACCAGCGTGCTGGGGATTTTAACGGCTCGATCCACCTGGCGGCGCACCCCGCGCAGATTGGCGCGGCGCGGGTCCTCCGGGGGGCTGTCGGCCAATGCTTCCTCCGCCTGGAGCAGCAGCTCCCGCGTCCGCGCCTCGCACAAGCGCTCATGGCTGAGCCGCGCCAGCAGGGCCATCTGATCGCCCCGCAAGTGGACGCCGCGCCGGGGCATGTAGGTGCGTTCATCCCAGCCGAGCAGCCCCGCGGTCGCGTTCAGCAAGGCGCGCTCGCGTTCACGCTGGATCAACGATTCATAGGCGGTCGTCCGTGCTGCGTTCATGGCTAGGCTCCCGGTATTGGTGGAGTGTGGGGCCGTCAATTATTGCTGAAGTCCGGCGGGAATTTGCGCGTCCGCGGCGGCGGCAGCAATTCCGGCCCGGCCGGCTCCAGTTCCATCTGGTCGAGGTAGTCAAGTAAAAGGTGAACCCGCTGGGTCACATCGACATTGGCCAGCAATCGTTGCTTGACCTCGGTGGGCAGGGGCAAGAAAAAACTGATGAGGTCGGCCAGCGCCCCCGTCCTAATGCCCCCTTGCATGATCGTTTGCAGTTCCTGAAAAAAAGCGCCGCTCTTGGAAAAACAGTGCTTCGCGCTGCTGATCAATTTCTCCCGCAGCTCGCTCGTCGCCATGGCATCCTGGTCCAACAGCGGCTGCGCCTCGGCCACGCGATAGGGCGTGGAGGTCAGCATTTCCCTGGACAAATGGACGCGGCACAGGCCCGTGAGCAACAGATTGAATTTATGGTCGGGCAGCGCTTGATGATGCTCGATGCGCGTGAGGCAGCCCGTCGGGTAGATGGCGGGTTGTCCCTCAACGGTGTCGGCTTCGGGCAGCAGGGTGGCCAGGGTAATAAAGCGATCCCCGGCCAGGGCGTCCAGGGTCATGCGCACGTACCGCGGTTCGAAAATGTGGAAGATCTTTTTGACGTGCGGGAACATCACGAAGTGGGGCAGGGGAAAGAGCTTCGTGCTGCCTGGGTAATCCATCAACTCTTGATCCAAGGAACTCAAGGTTCACCCCGGCTCATCTTCGTCGAGTGGGATAAAGCCTTCCGGGTCCGGCCAATCAAGCGGCGCCGGCTGCAATTCGATCCGCGGCACGGCGTCCAGGTCCAATGGAGCGCTGCCCCCCTCGCCCAGGCGGCGCAAGGGTTCATGACAGAGTCGCAATTGGGCGACAAAGCGGTCCAGAGGCAGCCCCAAGTGCTCGGGATGAAAGCGAGCCAGGTAGCCAAGGCTCGATTCGTGCAACTTCAGCGCGCCGCGCCAATTGCCATTGTGATAGTGGCACAGGCCGACCGCCACCTGAATCAGCCCTTGATAAAAGCTGCGGTCCGGTCCCACCGTGGCGTGCCACAAATCCTCCCACACCTCGTGGGCCTCGAAGAAATCCCCCTCGTTGAAGAGCAGAATTCCCGCCAAATAACGCGGCTCATAACGCTCGGTCGTCGCTGCCATGATGATTAGTATAGCAGGGGCGATCCCTTGGCTGGTGTGAAATCGGGGAATGGCGCGAGGCTTGGGGACCAGGCCCGCTTACGGATCTAAAGGCAGCCATTCCATAAGATCGCAGCGGTTATGCGGATTGGTGAGATTGGCGACGAACATCTCTTGATAAGCCTTCTTGCAGTTCTGCAGCATCTCCCGCAAATCCTGGGGTGTGATCGATGGCTGCTCCCGGCAGATGAGCAAATCCGTCGGACTTTGAATGGTCAGGATGGTCAATTCCGGCACGGCCTGCTTGGCCAGCTCAATCAGTTGCTGCCCGGCGGGACTGTCGGGAACCAGCAGGAAGTCTTTCTCGCCTCCCTTTTTGACGGGAATCGAGGGTTGGGCCAGGCGATGCAAGGCCTTGGTCTGCGCGACAAAGTCCACCCCCAAGGCCTCCGCCGAGGATAGCTCCGCTTGACACACGTCCGTCACTTCGAGATGGCGATCCAAGTATTCGGCCGCCTTTTCGAGCAAGGGCGGATTCAACGTCCGCGGCAAATCCGCGTTCGTCATGCACAGCGAATAGAGTCCGCCATGCGGGGTCAAGACGTGCTCCTGCAGGAACATGTCCAGTTCCAGCCAATCGTTGATGTTGACCTGATTCAAGAAGCGCACGGCGGCCTTTTCCAGGTCGGTCTGCCCCTCGGGCAACACCACGCGCGAGGCCAGGACCAGGGCGGCGTCTTGCAGCATCTTGCTGCTCGTGAACGCCGACTGTTCCTGATCGACCACCTCGTTTTGCAGCAAGGCGCGGGCGGCCTCGGCCTCCGGGGGCGCCGCCAGGAGGTTGTACTCCACGTGCTGCAGCCGCTGCACGCAAAAGCCCAAGTCGCGCCGCAAATCCAGCAGCCGGTTTTGCAAAGCGCGGTACACGTCCTCCACGGCCCGAACGTTTTGCTCCCGCAGCCGCTGCCGCGTAAAGGTGGCGATCTTCTCCACAAACGTCCGCAGCAGTTTCTGCGTGCGCATGTTGGCGAAGAGAAAGAAAGAGCCAGGCTTCATGCAGGCTTCAAACGCCTCGTTGACCTGAATCCAATACTTTTCCCCCTCGTTGCGAATGTCCCGGACCTTGGCGTGCTGCTGTTCAATCAACTCGTTGAGGCGCATGTGCAGATAGCGATAGCAAGCATCGGCCGCCGAGAGCCGGGAGCCGGGAATCTCGAACAAGGTCCGCGCCGGCATGCTCATGAACTCGCCATACTCATCGGCCACTTTTTGCGTGGCCGTCGCGTAAATGCGGTTGATGCGGCTTTTTTGCCAATCGCCGCTGTCGCCCCGCGGCGAGGAGCTGCCGCCCACGTATTCCTTGATCCGCTTCAAAACGTCGTGGCACCAATTGATTGGATCGTCGCGGGCCACCGCCAGTTCGAGTTGGCTTTCGATTTGCGTGAGCAAGGCCATCAAGGCTTCGTCGGGCGTGCCGTCCTTGGGCGTGGTGGCGGCTTGTTCGATGCGCCGCGAAATGAGATCAGGCTGCATGGAGGGATCGCTCAGCAGCTGCTCGCAATAAGATTGCGCGGTCGGCCACCAATCGCCCGTATCCTCCTGCTGCAGCCACCGGCGAATGAGCCGCTGCGACGCCAACCGCGCCGCCACGCGCAGCATCAAGCCGCGGGGAAACCAGATGGCGTAGCTGCCAAAGCTGCGGAACGGCGCCTCGGACAAATGCTGCCGCTGCCGCGAATAATCCAAGTAGCCGCCCATGGGCGTGCACAGGTCGTGGAAGATGTAACTGGCGAGCCGGGAGGCCACTTCCCGCGGCGAATCCGGCGTTCGATGGCTGACCCGCGCCATGTAGACGGCTTGCGAAGGCGCGTCCGGATCCCGCAACTGAATCCCCTGGCCGTATTCCCCCACGAACTCCGCCTGCGTCGACGTGAAATGATGCAACTCGGTGAGCGTGGCATAGACGTTGGCCCGCTCCTCGACCGGCGTGGCGTTATCCGCGGGAGCCCCCATGTATAAAAACGAAATGATGTCTTGCTGCTCCAGCCCCATTTCTTGCATCAGCCGCTTGAGCGTGTAGCACAGGTCGACAAGCATGCCGCTGCCCGTGCCGCCTCCCGCCGCCGCGAAGATATAAACTTGGGGCAGGTCCGAGCGGCGGCGAATGGATAATTGCCGCTCCGTCTCATCCAACAGACCGGGTTCGAGCAAGGCTTGCAATTCCCGCTTCAACCGGGCCACGATGCGCAAGTAGCCGTCCACGAACGCCAAGCGTCCCAACATGCGGCTGCCGCTGACTTCTAGGGAACGCGGCATCTCGTAAAACTTCTCCATGGGGAGCCACGTGAGAAGCTGCTCGAAGGACTGCCGCGAGCGCCGATAATGGCCCACGGCCTTCAAGGGTGTATGCAACACTTCCGTCGGCGACAGGGCTTGCTCCGGCGTTCCCAGGGATGCGTTGGTGATGTCCTTGGGGTCCGAGTCGATGTAGAGCATGCGCCAGATCGGCAATTTTTCCATGCTCCCAAAGCGATCCACGGCCCGGCAACGCAAGGCTTGCAGCGATTCCCGGCCGAATCGCCCCAGGCCAATGAGCAGCGTCGGACGGAGCGAGCCGCCCGTGACGAATTGCCCGGGGGGATAGCTGCCCAGGCCGGCCTTGGGTTTGGCTTGGGCGTCATTGAAGACCGCTTGCACCTGGGGATCGAGGAAAATGTCTTCCATCGTCTCCCATTTGCGGGCTCCCGGGGTGGCCTGGATCAAGGCCCGAATGAAATCCTTGCAGGAAGGCCAACGATCCTCCGGCTTCTTGGCCAGAGCCTTGGCTACGATGGTTCGATCGGTCACCGGCAACGGCTCCAGTTCCGGCTCCATCTGCGTGTGCTGCATCATCAATTGCCGAGCGTTTTTGCCTTTGAAGGGCAAGCTGCCGGTCAGCAATTCCTGATAGACGATGGCCAGGCTGTATTGATCGCTGTGCTGGCTCAAGCCGCCGGTAAACGTTTCCGGGGCCGCGTAGACCGGCGTGACGCCGCCCATGAGGCCCGTAGTGGGGCTGATCGTCGTGCGCCCTTCCAGGGCCTTAACCAGCCCAAAATCAGCTACCTTGACGCGATTGCTCACCAAAAACAAATTGCTCGGCTTAATGTCGAGATGCTGAAGATTGTGCTGCCGGTTCATCAAGTCCAAGGCTTCAGCGGCGTCGCGCAGGTAGCCCAGCAATTCGTTGCGGTCGATGCCCACCAGCCCCTTGTTGCGGTTTTCCACGAAGACGTCATGGAGGTCCTTGTCCGCCAATTCCATGACGATGACCAACTCGCCCTTGATGTCCTCGACGCGCTCGATGGAGAGCAGGAAGGGATGGCGAATGTTCTTGACCCGCTCCAGAGCCGCCATTTCCTGTTCGGCGCGCACGCCTTCCACGTCCAGGGCATGCAAATTGCCATAGACAAATTTGATGGCTTTGAAGATGCCGCCGGGGGCCTCGCATTTCCAGACCTCGCCAAAGCCACCGTTTCCCAAAGGTTCGATCAATCGATACCCTGAAATAGGCTCGACGTTTGGCTCTTTCACCAACGGCACCGATTCGGGTCCATGGATCATGTAATTCAAAATCTTCTCTGAGACACAAGGGCGATGTGGGTTACCGGTTAACCGCACTTCTCGACCATCAGGGACGCTTGCAAGTCCTGACTGAAAAGAATCATTTCATCCATCTTACGTCACGTTCTCTCAGGCCAGAAGTGAAAAATTGGCTTTCGTCGAAATCATGGCACTTTTCTGATAATTTGATCCTGACTGAATGGCATCTGACTTCATGCATGGGTTGATTTTCGTCCACAGGCAAAGATGCCTCATTCATTTATTAACCATGTGCATGGGATAAACTTGAATAAACGACCGTAACACGGTCGCAAGCTGAGGATCATCAGCCATGGCATGCCAACGACCTTCCAAGGATGGCCGGTTGAATTGGGCGTGAGATCTCTCAGATATGCAGGAATTGAACCTTTGAAATGACGGTGAGTTATCTCAGATTCGCAGGGATTGAACCTTGACGCACCCAAAGGTGTCGCTTAGATAGAGATAGAGAGACGCCCCCATCGTCTAGTGGCCTAGGATATCTGGTTCTCAGCCAGAGGACAGGGGTTCGAGTCCCCTTGGGGGTACTGAGCATCGAAGCAAGCAGCTTTAACGAAGAGCAGGGATCGGCACAAGGTGGGTGCTGGTTCCTGCTTGCGTTGTTTGGTGCAAGCTGTTGCTTTACCCTGCCATCTCTTGCCGTCCAGTTGGCTTGAAATCGCGTGGTTCACCCTCTCGGTTATTTACCGAAGCATGCAATGCGCTGAAACCGCGCCAAGCTTTAGGAACGATAAATGTCCTTTCGATGGGCTACCCGAACTACCAGCACGATCAAGGCTTCATCCTGGATGGTGTACACGACGCCGTACTGACCGATGCGGATGCGCTAGAGATCCTCCGCGCCTTGCAGTTTCAGGGAACCAGCAGGCCGGGGATCGTCGGCCAAGTCGTCTGCCGCGGCAACGATCCGCCGCTGCACGCTCACCGGCAGTTTACGCAGGGTCTTGTCCGCCGCTGGTTTGAAGACGACGACACAGGGCATGTCACGTCATTCCCAGTCGCTTCTTGATGTCTTTCAGGGGAACGCCCCCTTTTTCCTTCAGGGCTTTGCGCGCCGCCTTGATGTCCTGCTCTTACTCGAGGCGTTCCAAGAGGGCCAGGTCTTCCATCGACACCAGTGCCGCAACGCCCTTGCTGCGCCGTTCCAAGACGATGCGTTCGCCGGCGTAAGCCACGCGGTTCAAGGCATCGGCCAGGTTGTTGCGAATAGCCACGACGTTCATGATGCGTTCTCCTTCCATGATGTCTTTGACGGATCCGCCGTTGGCCATTGTCATTAATCCGTCTGCTGGCGCACCGCATGCTGCGCTAACCGACGTTGGAATCGTAGAATGCTCAAGAGCCTTCTCAGTGGGTGTAAATCGTTTGGATATAGGCTGATCGATGGCAACGCCTGCTTGGTCCAAGCTGGCTTTGCGTGTTTCATGCCGCTTGGCTGGCGTTGTTTCTCGTAAACGCTTCCACATAAATTAAAGCTTCGTTCATGACCACGTTCCGATACTTTGCGACCTGCGCCAAGGGATTGGAACCCGTCCTCCACAAGGAGCTGGCAGCGCTCGGCGCGGCGCAAGTGGAGCCGAGCCGCGGCGGCGTGGCATTTGCGGGGGATCAGCTTCTGCTTTACCAGGCCAATCTGGAACTGCGCACGGCCATCCGGGTTCTCAAGCCCATCCTGAACGCCCACGTGGAATCGCCCGAAGAGCTGTATGACGCGGTCCGATCCGTCGACTGGACCCAATGGTTGACGCCGGATCATACCTTGGCCGTGGACGCCAATGTCCGCGATTCAAGGATCACCCATTCCCATTATGCCGCTTTGAAAACCAAGGATGCCATTTGCGATTGGTTCGTGGACCGCGTTGGGCGCAGGCCCAGCGTGGACGTGGAATGCCCCATGGTGGGATTCAATTTGCACCTCTATCGCAACGAGATGGTCCTTAGCCTCGACAGTTCCGGCGAGTCGCTGCACAAGCGCGGCTACCGACCCATCCAAACGAAAGCTCCCTTGAACGAGGCCCTCGCCGCGGGGCTGGTGTTGCTGAGTGAATGGCAGCCGCTCTGCCCGCTGGTCGATCCGATGTGCGGCTCGGGGACGATCCTCATCGAGGCTGCGATGATCGCGCTGCGGCATCCTCCGCGGTTGACTCGGAAACGCTTTGGCTTTCAGGGCTGGCTCGATTTTGACATTCAATCGTGGACGGCACTGCGCGATGAAGCGCGGTCAAAAATCGGCCATCAACTGCCCGCCCCCATTCTGGGTTCCGATATTCGGAGCGATGCCATCGCCTTTGCCAACAAAAATGCCAAGGCAGCCGGGTTCGGTCATTTGCTTCACTTCGAGCGCAAGGCGTTGCAAGAATGGCATCCCCCGGTGCGTGATCCAGGATTCATCCTTGTCAATCCGCCTTACGGTGAGCGCTTGGGTGAACCCCAAGCCGTGGAGCCTATTTACCAAACCATGGCCAAGGTGTTCACGGCGCGGGCCAAAGGCTGGACAGTTTTTATTTTCAGTGGCAATGAGAGATTTGAGCAGATCTTTCCCATCGCCCCCTTTACCAGAATACCCCTTTTTAATGGCAGAATACCATGTCAGCTACTTGGCTATAAAATGTAGATAGCGATCTGTTTATAATATGTGGCAAAATGCTACACAATGTCGCGAATCGAACCTATTGATCTTTGATTGCGTAGTTAAATTTAAGTTCGCAGCAAGTTTTTGATCCATGATCGTTATAGATTTGTACTAGCGGATTTGACTTACCCATGACACAGCGTAGGATATGACGAACCTCATCGCCTAGGCAACCTATCAGATTCGTAAATTCGTGGTCGAAAAAAGCCGCCCGATTCGACCCTATTGCAAAACCAACCGCAACTTTAAACGAAGAGCCTCAAGAGTCGGCTTCGTGGGTTGGTCAAATCAGTTTGCATTTTTGTGAGTTGGGTTCAGCGGCGTTAAAGTTGGCATGCTAATTGCGGTCTATAACGTGCTGACTTTTTTAATCCCGTGGAAAGGTATAATTCGTCAAGGAGGATGACCCATGCTCGTGCTCAGTCGTAAACCAGGTCAACGCATATTCATCGGCAATGATATCAGCGTCACGGTGGTCGCCGTGAGCGGCAATCACGTGCGCCTTGGGTTCCAAGCCCCCCAACACATGCCGATTCGCAGAGAAGAGATCTGCTTCCAATCGCCCCTCATCGAGGAGCCAGCCCCTGCGGATGGATCGAAGCGTTTTCGCAAGGTCAAGAACCCCGAAACGAATGAGATCACCTACGAGGAAATGTACTCGATCTAATGGTGCAAGGGGATTGTTCAATAAGCATTCTTGTTGACGATCCCCTTCCACACAGTCAGCCACATGATCCGCAGGTCAAACCAGGGATTCCAATGGTTGATGTAGTAGAGATCGTGCTGAATCCGCTTGCGTAATGACGTGTTGCCCCGCCAGCCGTTCACCTGCGCCCATCCCGTGATCCCCGCCTTCATCGCATGCCGCACCATGTAGTTCGGGACCGTCTTGCGGAACTTCTCGATAAACACGGGCCGTTCGGGCCGGGGGCCGACCAGGCTCATCTCCCCCGTGAGCACATTAAACAACTGCGGCAATTCATCCAGGCTGGTTTTTCTGAGGAAGGTTCCCAAGGCCGTGCGCCGTGGATCATTCGCCTTGGCCCAGACCGCGCCGGTCTGCGCCTCGGCGTCGACGCGCATGGTCCTGAACTTGAGCATGTTGAACGAGACGCCGTTGAGGCCGCAGCGTTCCTGCCGAAAGAGGATCGGTCCCTTGCTGGAGAGCTTGACCAACAAGGCGATCAACAGCATCAAAGGCGCAAGCAACACCAGCGCCGTGAGCGACAACACGACGTCCATGGATCGCTTCACGAAGACGTTCAAGCCATGGTGTGGATTTTCCCGCAGGCCGACGACCGTCAGTCCATCGAGAGCGGTGGTCTTGAAGGAGATCGCCGCCATGGAAGGCACGTCCAAAACCAGCCGCACGTCCACATAGCTGGCGCTGAGCACTTCAAAGACCCGGCGGGCATCGTGATAGCGTTGGAACGGCAAGGCGATGAAGACGTGGCCGACGTGGTGCTGCTCGACGAGCCGCGGCAAGTCGCTGATGCCGCCCAGGATGTTCAGGTCGCTCGCCCAGGAAGAGGGTTGATCCTCGACGTACCCCACCGCGTACATCCCCGTCCAACTGGCGTGGCGCAAAGCGCGGGCCATTCGCCTGGCTTCCCGCCCGGTCCCCACGATCAGGGCCGGCTGCGCGTTAAACCCCTGCCGGCGATAATAACGAATCACATGCCAAGAAGCCCGGCGGGCCGCCAGGACGCCAAAGAGCGCAAGGCCATAGAAAAAGGCCATCGTTAATCGGGATTCATAAGGGTCTTGCCGATAAAACACTGCGGCAAGGATGAGCAGCAAGAGCAGCGAGACGCCCTTGAACACGCTCACCAATTCCTCGCGATAGCGGCGCAGGCGATTGACGTCGTACATCCCCGCCAAGTGGAAGGCGACCGGCCCGAGCAAGCACAGCATCGGCAAATGCTCCAGGCACTGATTGAAGCTGGGCGCTTCCTTCGACACGCTGACCCAACCGGACTGGAAACGGAACCAGTAAGCCGCCAGCCAGGACAGCCCGATGATGAGCACATCCCAACCCAAAAACCAAAGCACCAAGAGTTGACGACTGGGTTTGATCAGCATTCCTTGCTTCCGATCATGGCTGGGGTTTTCCTGTTTTGCCACGCTTATTAAGCCGCCCCCGCGGTTTTTCGTCAAGCCGAGGTCTGATCCACCTGAGCGGGGTTCACGCTCCAGGCAAACTTCCAAGCAAACCTGCTTTCCATACCTCTTATAATGAGATGAAAGCCGCGGTTGCCATGCGACCTCCCAGCCAACCTTCCCTACTGGAACCCTTCATGAGGCAGCGCATCACGATCGAATCCATCTGCAAGGGAATCTGCCTGGCCCTGGCCATCTGGCTGGGGTTGCACGTGTTCAACTGGCCAGCCTTGCTCGTCTATGTGTCGCTCCCCATCTTGGGCATGGCAATGGGTCTCGTTTGGCTGACGCGGTCCATGGCCCCCCTCGACGTGCGGTCCAAGGCAACCTTGAATGGCCCATTGAAACTTTTTTGCACGGCCTTGGATCGGCCGTTGCCCATCATCCTGGGAACCACGCTGGGAATGATCCTCGCTGGCATCCTGCTGATCTTCTGGCAACAAGCGCTGCCGGCCTGGCAGGGTGGACTGGCCCTGCTCCTGGGAGGTCTCATCGGCTGGAGCCTGACCAGCTTGCCTGCCACGGTCCATCCCTGGCTGCGGCTATTGGCGGCCGTGGCGATCATGGGCGGAATCGCCGCCTGTTTGCATTGGGCAGGGAAGCTGAATGCCGCTACGGAAACCGCCTGGCTGAGCGGGTGGGCCTTGCTGCTGGCCTCGCCGCTGTTGGGTTGGCTAAGCTCCCTGGGAGAGAGAGACGAAACGGAACTGGAGCTTGCCGGGGCCGCCCTGACGTTGGGCCTGGCCATTTGGCTTCTGGTGCCGGAAACGATGCGGCTCCTGGCCGTGGCGCTGCCGTTGATCTTCTTGACGGCCTACGTGAGAAACGGGTTGAAACCCTGGCTGGCCTTCAAGCATACGCTGCGCGGCTGGAGCGCGATCCAGGCCGGGGACCATTTGAAAGCCTTTCAGACGCTCCGCCAGGCCATCCATCATGCCCCGCGGAACGCCGATGCGCAGGCGGCCTATTGGCACGTGCATCGGCAGATCAGCCCGCAGGAATTGCTCCATCAGCCCCGCTTGCTGGCGTTCATCGATTTCGATTTGTGCCTGCAGCGCGTGAAGGGGCTGCTGCTGCAGTCGAGCGCCCCCGCCGCCGATCAGATTCAGGAAGCGCTGCAGTTGCTCCAGCTCATTCTCGATCAGCGGCCGCATTGGCAGCCGGTGGTCTTTTACTGGCGGGCCGTGGCGCACGCTCATGCCGGCGAACTGGACAAGGCCGCGGATGAATTGAAGACGCTCCTCACGGAGCCGCATTACAGCCCCGAACAGCTCGAAACCCGCCAGTCCGTGCACCTCCTGGCCTGGCAGTTGGCGTTGATGCTCCATCCCGGACTGCGGCAAAGGGTGGGCGACGTCCTGCTCCGCGAAGGCTATCGCATGAAAGCGATCGCCGTCGTCGAGGAGGCCCTGGCCAAGGACCCCGCCGACGCCATCGCCCTGGCCTTGAAGCAGCACCTCTATGCGGACCTCACTGAAGAGGAATACCTCCAAGGCACGGGGGCGGCTGTCGCGGCCGCCGCGGACGGTCCCAAGCGGTTCGATCATGGCTACTGTTTCGAACTGGGCCAGCAAGCCATTCAGGACCCTTTGCGATGGCGTCTGGGCGTTCGGTGGCTGCGGATCGCGGCTCATGGCCAACCGCGCTCCGCGCCGGCGCTCTTTCAGCAGATCGCTCAAGCGGCTGAGGCCAACGACGACCCTGCCCTCGCCGCCGAGGCTTGGCGGTTGGTCAAGGCCTGGGGAAAGCGGCTCGGTCCGGATCAGCTTTCCGAGACTTCGCGGGAAGCCTATTTTCAAACCGTCAAGCGGCTGGCGGACGAGGCGATAGCCAAGGAGCAATGGGAAGCCGCCCTGGAACATCTCACGCTGTACATGACCTCGCCGCAGAGCGGCGCGGAAACGTTGCGGCAGATCACGGAGTTGTACGAACGCATCGGCGATGTTCCCCGAGCGCTGGTGAGCAATGCCCAGTGCCTCGTCTATGACGCCAGGCATCCGCTGCATCTCGAACGGCAGGATAAGTATTATTACTCGCTCACTCCCGACATGGCCAAGCGGCATGAAAGCCTGCTGAAGTCCGCTTTCGACGTGGGCTATTGCCTGCGGAAGGGCCGCGAATTGCTGGATCATCGCCAGAGCGGCCCCGAGCAAGTGGACTGGGCGCTGCACCTGGCCTTGTTAGCCGGGGCGATGGAGCCAAGGTCGGTGTCGGCCCACGTCTTGGCGGGACGGTGCCGCTTACGGCGCGGCGAGATCGATGCCGCGCGCGACTTGCTCGAATTCGCCCGGCAAACGGCGGAGGGGCAATGGACCCAGCACGATAGCGAGGAGGATTGGCACCTGGCCCATCGCCTGCTCGGCGATTTATACTTGGAGCAAGGCCAACCGGAACAGGCCATCGCTTGCTTCACGGTTTACCGCAAAGCCCCGCAGAGCGGTGCGGCCACGCTCTACAAGATGGGGCAAGCCTATGAAGCCCTCGGCGATCTGAAACGCGCCATCACCTGCTTCGAGCACGTCGGCATTTACGACAATCCCCTGGCCCCCGAAGCCCGCTCAGCCATCGCGCGGCTGAAAGCCCAAATGACCCCGTCGTGAGGCCGCCTATCCCAATTGAACGGATGACCACCGGTCGCGGCCGACTTGATCTTGCTCCCTTTTGGGCTTTCAAGGCATAATTCCGCCTTGGAGAGCCAGGCCGGATGCCCGGCCATGTCCTCATGGCCGATCCGGGACGGGCTTCCTCTTCATGGATGATTTCTTCGAGCAAGGCTGCTCTTATGCTGTTTCATGACACGCAGTTCATTCTCTTTTTTGTCGCCGTCTTTTTGATCTACTGGGCGATCCACCACCTGCGCACGCCGCGGGTGTTGTTTCTGCTCGCGGCCAGCTACCTGTTTTACATGGGCTGGAATGCCAAATACGCCCTCCTGATCGGCTTCCAGACCATCAGCGATTATTACATCGCCTACTGGCTGCATCGCCTGGAGAATCAGCGGGCGCGCAAGGCCCTCGTGGCCGCCAGCGTGATCATCAACCTGTCGATCTTGTCGCTCTTCAAATATTTCGGCTTCTTCGCCGAGACGGTGCAAGAGATCGGGCGCTGGTTTGGCTGGGAGGTGATCCCGGCGCGGCTCAACGTGCTGTTGCCCGTCGGCATTTCCTTTTACACCTTTCAATGCCTGAGCTACACGTTCGACGTCTACTATCGCAAGATTCAGCCCGCCCGGAACCTGGCGGAGTTTGCCCTGGCCATCGCCTTTTTCCCGCAGCTCGTGGCCGGGCCGATCGTCCGCGGGGCGCAGTTTCTGCCCCAACTCGAAAGCACGCCGCGCTTCAACCTGGAGCAGTTCCGCTCCGGGCTGCAGCTTTTCTTCATCGGCTTGATCAAGAAGGTCGTCATTGCCGACACCTTGGCGGAGATGATCGTCGATCCGGCCTTCAAATCCCCCGCCCTGGCCAGCGGCCCCCATCTGCTGCTGGCGATCTATGCCTATGCGTTTCAAATTTTCTGCGACTTCGCCGCCTATTCGGACATGGCCATGGGCACGGCGCGGATGCTCGGTTATGAGCTGCCCCTCAATTTCAATTTGCCCTATCGCGCCCAGGATTTGCGCGAATTCTGGCGCCGCTGGCACATTTCGCTGTCCACGTTCCTGCGCGATTACCTCTACATCCCCCTGGGCGGCAATCGCGGCAACTTGTTCAAGACCTGCCGCAATTTGATGATCACCATGCTCCTGGGCGGCCTTTGGCACGGCGCGGCTTGGACCTTTGTCCTGTGGGGCTTTTACCACGGGCTGCTGCTCGTCCTGCAGCATCTTTGGGACGCCTGGCGCGGCACGCAGCCGGCCGCCCCCGACCCGGATGAAAACGATCAAGCCTGGTGTTCTTCCTGGGGGGCGCTGCTCCGCGTTGGCATCACGTTTCATCTCGTCTGCCTGGGCTGGCTCTTCTTCCGCGCCCAAAGCTTCGCCGACATCAGCTTGATCCTCTCCCGCATTCTGTCCTGGGCGCCGGGCACGGCGGAAGTCTTCATCCGCGAACGAGGACTGTGGTTCATGTTGCTGGCCGCGCTGATGCACTTCATGCCGCGCCATTGGGTGCGCTCAGCGAGCGGCTGGATCGCGCGGCGGTCCCCTGAATTTCAAGGCGCCATGGCGGCCCTCTTGATCGGCCTAATGGGCATTTTCGCTACGAGCAATCATCCCTTCATTTACTTCCAATTTTAGGGCGAGCTGACCTCATGACGCAGTTGCAACAAGCCTCGCGGTTTCGCTTCCTCCCCTCGGGCAAATGGGTGCGGCGGCCCGTCGAACTGACGCCCAGGAAAAAAGCCATCCGCTACCTTTGCCGCCTGGCGGCAGCCTTTACAGCGCTCATGATCGGCAGCTATCTCTTCGTCGAAGCGGCCGGGCTGCGCTTCTGCCAACCCTGGACCATGCAGATGATGCACAAGGTGCGTTACTTTCAGACCGAGGTGCATCATCCCGAAGTGGTCTACGTGGGCACGTCGCAAATCCATAACAGCGTCATGCCCATGGTCATCGCGGAGGAAGCACAAACCCTCGGGCAGCGGATCGGCGTGCAGCACAACCTCGCCGTGCCCGGGGCGGACGTCGAGATTAGCTGGGTGCTCGCCCGCGATCTGTTGGTCGGGGAGAAACGTCCCAGGGTGCTCGTCGTCGGCGTCTTTCCGCTCATCCTGTCCAGGGAACATCGGGGGTCGGAGTTTTTCCCCCGCTATGGCTCATTCACCGACGTGGCCGACCGTGTCTGGCACGGCGAAGCGTCGCTCAGCGATTTGGGCATGGTCAGCCGCCGGGGGTTGGAGAATCTGTTGCAGCTTCCCTTCTATCGCTTGCGCAAGGTGCTCCCGGGCTACAAAGCGGAGTTCCTCGCCGAAAGCCAAGGCGGCTCGTGGGTGCCGCGGATGCTCGATCAGCCCGCCCAGCGGACGGATGAGGAATGGCAGCGCGTCCTCACCAACATCAACCGCGGCGACCTGAGCCAGATGACCTTCGGCGACGACACGCGCCCGGCCCGCATCCTCAAGCAATTTCGGGACCTGGCGCGTGAGCGGGGCATGGAGTTGATCATCGTTCTGCCGCCGCAGCGTTTGGAAGCGGCCGCCTTCTATCAGCGCTATCACGATTGGATGAACGACTTTTGCCAGCGCGAGGGGATTCGCTACCTCAACTGCAACGACGAACGCGCTTACGGACGGGACGATTTCGTCGATCCCTATCACCTCAACGTTCGGGGTGCAATGAAGTTCAGCCGCACCTTGGCCCCGCACGTGCTGCAAGCGTTGGCCCGCTCCCATCAAGCCGACAGGGCGAACCCATCCTCCTCGGCAGGGGTCCATTCGGAGTGAGCGCCGCCGGGCGACTGGCAAGCGTTGGGTGGCAAGAAGTGCTGTTAGGGCTTTTTCATCGACCAGGTCCAATGATGGTCCGAAGTGGCCTGCACGACGTCGCCATAAAATCCAAACGCTTCGGCCCAGCTTCGGACCTCTTCCAACGTGTAGGCTTGATGCAAAACCTCTTCCCACTCGGCTCGGCGTTCGGCGTCATGACTGAGCGAAGCATCGGCCAAGAGGTGGGCTAATTGGGCATCCTCCGCGGGCCGCATGAAATCACGGAGATAAAGGACGCCGCCCGGGACCAAGACGCGGAGCGCCTCGGACAAGAAGCCAGCCACGTCGGGCTGTTGATGAAAATAGCCCAAGGAGACCACGGCGGCCTGCGACCCCGCGGGCAAGGCAATGCCTTGACCTTGCCAGGAGTGCAACGTCACCGTCATCGGCTGCGGCTCCAGGTGCAGATGCAGGCGGAGATTGGCCAGGGCTTGCGGATCATGATCCACGATGCCGCATTGGAGCGGCCGCACGTGCTGGAGGAGGGACGACAGAGATGCATGGGTCACGTAGCCCAAGACCAGGCACGGACGGGCGCTCGGACCGCGCCGGGCCAGGTCGCGCCAGGCCGCCTCGGCATCAAGCAGCCCCGCCGAGGGTCTTCGCCACCGAGCCTGCCCCTGCTGATCGGCCAAAGGCAGAATGCCATGCAGGGGAGCCGTCCAATCCTTCCGCCCCAACGTGCAGCGGCGGTGATCCATCACGTGCATCATGCGGTTATTACCGTGGTCAAGGGAATAGGCAAGGCCCGCCAAGGGGGCTCAAGGTTGACTTGACCCTCATGGTAGGCTCTATATCATCTCAAAGGATTTACTCTTATCGGCACAAGTTGGAGCCAACTTGAGCCATTACCCCGTGGTGTAACTGGTAACACTAGGGATTTTGGTTCCCTCATTCCTGGTTCGAATCCAGGCGGGGTAAATCCTATCGCTTTGGTCGACGACGATTGCGGCTCATCGTTTGCATCCGCACGCAGCCACCGCCCTTTGTTGCCCGAAGTCGATCTCCGGCCCGGTCGCGACGGCGTTGCCCAGCCCGGCTAGCCAATCAAAGGCGGCTTCTTCGGCGACGGATGCGGTGAAGCCTTGCTGCATAGCGAGATCCAATTCGAGTCCAGTTTGTGTCTCACCTATTCATGTCAACCAGATTTGTGCCTCACGATTAGCCGATTCGTGAGACACAAGCCCATTTGTACATCACAGAATGGCACTTCATGATGTACAAAGCGGCTTGTGGCTAATCTGTGATGTTCAAAACACATCCCGACCCTCGGCGATGTTCAGAAGTTCCGAAAAGGCCAAGACGGTTGGGCGACGGCCGCGGCCCGGTTCCACTTCCCGCAACATTCCATTTTCCTTGGCCAGCCGAGCGATGCGTTCGGCGGTCGGCTTAGGGATGTCTGCACAGGCGACGAAATCCGGTGTCTTGAAGATCGGCTTGCTAAAGAACCAGTCCAAGGCCCGGATGGCGTACTGCGAATGCATCAGATTGACAAACCAGTCCTTTCTTCGCTGGTACAGGTCGAGAATCTTCTGAGCCTTCCCTTCGTTGGTTAGGGCATGCCGTTGCAGAGCCTCCAGAAAGAACCAGCACCAGCCGGTCCAGTCGCCATCCCGCGAGACGGCCAACAGGCGGTCGTAGTATTCCTGCCGGTTCGCCTCCAGGTACTCGCTCAGGTAGAACATCGGCGATTGCAATAGCTTCCTGTCCGCCAGATACAACGGAATCAGCATCCGCCCGATGCGGCCGTTGCCGTCCAGAAACGGATGCAGCGACTCGAATTCCGCATGAATAAGAGCGAGTTGCACCAACCCATCTTGGGTCGATTCGTGGAGATACTTTTCCCAGCGGTCCATGCCCGCTTGGAGTTCTTCCGGGGCGATCGGAACGAAGCGGGCTTCCTCGAGCGGTCGGCCATAGACGCCGATGTAGTTCGGAATCGGCCCCGCGCCTTGTCGTTGCCCAGCACGCCCGACATGAGGGTTTTGTGCAGTTCCTTGATCAGCCGATTGCACAAGGGCAGTTCCCGCATTTCGTCCACCGCTTGCCGCATGGACTGGCGGTAGTTCAGCACTTCTTCAATGTCGTCCCGCTTGCTCGGGTCGAGCGATGAGCCGCCGGCGGCTTCGTTTTGCAAAACCTCGCCCATCGTGGCTTGGGTGCCTTCGATCCGCGATGATAGCACCGCTTCCTGGGTGGTCAGCGGCGAGAGCAGCACGTCGGCATTGGGAATGGCCGTCAGCAGGCCGTCATAACGGGCCAAAGCTGCATTCGCTGGACCAATGAGTGGAACCAGTCGTTCCCAATCCAGCTTGGCCGGAGGGAATTGTCCTATGTGGTAAGGAACTGCCATCAACCCGCCCTCCCGACGTTCCCCTTGGCGTCCGGCACGCGCAACTCCCCTCTAATCAGCTTCGGCAACAACGCATCCCGCAACGCCCCAGGCTGCGGGATTGCTTGCCAGTTGCTTTTCCGTGGCACCGTGAAGTGGGGATCAACCGCAAACCTGCTAAGCAATTCTATTCTCCCAGCGAAAATTTTTAACCCCTTGCATATTAGCCGAGGACTGGAAAGAAAGTGATATTACTCGTTCAAGTGTCCCCGTTGCCATGGGACTCGATCCATCGCCTGAAAGGACCCGAAAAGAGTATATGCTGTGCAATAAATCGTGCTGCTGGAGTTGCGGTCCGGGTCATTCGGCGAGGAAAGTGACATGCCCACCTCTGGTGGCATGGCAGCATGCCGGCAGGGTGCGCAGGCGTGCCCGGAGTGGGTTCGGGGGTGTGTGCAACCCGGTGCGCGGGGGTGTTCGAGGCGTGTTGCACCCCTCGCTCGCGCTCGGGGCTTGTAATGCAGATTTAACGCGCAGGCGCCAGGGATTTCACGGCGCTGTAGAAAACACACTTAAGAGATCGATAAGTTGGCACCTGAGGCGATCGCGGTTTGAGGGGAAGTCATCGATCACTCGTTGCCCCTCGTGGCTTGATCATCAAATACCCCTTACTCGCGCTGTTGGATTTGCTGCTCTGGGGGCGCGGGTTCGGCCCAGGATCGCTTGCAAGCCGTGGGCTTTCGGGTAGAATCCGACCTAACCGTGTATCCCTGCGCCACTTATCCCCTGACCATGGAGCCAGCCGAGGATGAATAAAGAACGACACCCACCCGGTCTATACATTCTGTTCTTCACGGAAATGTGGGAGCGTTTTGGCTTCTATCTGATGTTGGGGATTTTCCTGTTGTTCCTCAAGGACGGCACCCGCGGCGGTATGGGATGGAAAAACCATGAGGCGGCGGGGCTGGTCGGCACATATATCGCATTGGTGTACTTCACACCCTTCATCGGTGGATTGCTCGCCGATCGTTTGCTCGGATTTCGCTTCACCATTTTGATCGGTGGCATCTTCATGATGATGGGGTACCTGTTCCTGGCGGTACCGGATTCCCTGGTGCCCGGTTCGCTGTATTACGCCCTGGCCATGATCATCATCGGCAATGGGGCCTTCAAACCGAACATCTCAGCCCTCTTGGGCAATCTGTATCCCGAAGGCAGCACGCTCAAGGACGCCGGGTACAACATCTTTTACATGGGCATCAACATCGGCGCGTTTGCTTGCAATTTCGTGGCGGCCCTGGTGCGCAATTATTTCGACACCAACCCCTTGAAGCTCACGGAAGAATGGACCATCCGAGGTTGGCAAGCGGCATTCGCCACGGCGGGCATCGGCATGTTCATCGGCGTGGTGATTTTTGCCATTTTTTATCGCCGCTTCGCCGAAGCGGATCCGGACCCGAAGACCAAAGCGGGGGGAACTCGGGAAAGTTTGTGGCCTCTGTGGCTCGAATGCGTGCTGCCTGCCATCATTTTTGCGGCTATTGGCTTTCTGATTGCCAACAATGGCCTCCGCATGGAAACGCCGCTCAAAATCAACTGGACCCCCTTCAGCGAGGATTTCGCCAAGAGCTTCCCGATCAATGCGCCGACGACGGCTTTCCTGTTTTCTTGTTTGCCTGTGATCGTTTTTTACATGCGCATCTGGCTGAAAGTGCCCGACGCATCGGACCGCGGCCGAGTCGCGGCCCTGCTGGTCATCTTCCTGGTCGTGATTGTGTTTTGGGCCATATTCCACCTCAATTCCACGGCGTTGGTGACCTTTGCGGAGGAATCGACGAACCGCGAACCGAACGCCATGATCCGCGTCGTGACGGACAACATCGAGGACTTCGCCGAGTTTGCTCCGCCCCATTACTTTTTCAATGCGGGGCCAGACGTGCCGCGACCGGATCGTGAGACCGGATTCAAGGTCGTCACCAAACAAGAGTACGAAACCTTACAGAAGGAAAACAAACTGACGCCCAAAAAGGGCGAACCGCTGGTCGTGACGGAGGAGATGCTCAAAAAGGTATTCGAAAAAACCAATGCCAGCACGCCCATCCTCAAGCCCGGCGAGCAAATGCGCTTGGTGAACACGGAGTTGTTCGCTTCGATCAATCCCGGATACGTGATCATCTTCACGCCGCTCGTGGTCGCCTTCTTTGCCTGGCTGCGAACGTTCAAGAAGGAACCCAGCACCTCCGCCAAAATCGGCCTGGGTCTGCTGCTGACAGGATTGGGCATGGTGGTCATGTACTTTGCGGCCACGGCTGCGGGTTATTCCCGCGAAGTGGTGGATGGCAAAGTCGTGGAGAACATCGGCGACAAAGTGTCTGCCTGGTGGCTGTTTGGCACTTACGCCGTCGTTACCGTGGGTGAACTGTGTTTGTCGCCCATGGGGTTGTCGCTGGTCAGCAAGATGTCCCCCGCCAACATCCGCGCCTTCATGATGGGCGGCTGGTTCCTCTCCACGGCTTTCGGCAATAAACTGTCCGGCATCTTCGGCGAAGTCTACACGCAGATGGATCGCAAATTGTTCTGGCTGATGCTAGCCTTGGGCGGTTCGATTTGTGCCGGGATGATTTTTGCTCTGCTGCCGTGGCTCAACCGGCAAATGGCCAAGGAAGCGAAGAAATAGCCTCTAAAAGGCAACCGATCATGAACGTCCTCATGCCGCGGCTGGCCCGATGCTCCGCGGCATGTTGGCTTGTTGACCACGCTCTTCACGGGGAGTCGAATCCGATGAGCAATCAAATCATGGTGATCGCTCCTTATTGGCATGAACCGGCGCAAACCTGGGTCTTTGATGATCCCCGTGTGGGTCTGGTTCAAGAGCCGTTTGTCAGCGGCGTTCCGGAAATGATCGATTGGCTCGTGGGGAACATCCCCGATGCCCGAAAAGGTTTTCGACTGCTCTTTTCACAGGGTCCCTTTCCCGGATGCCAAACGCAAATGACTTGGGTGGCGGAGGAGATGGGCGGCCACTGGTATCGCGCGGATGCGACCGGCATGCAAGGTTGGCTGTGCCCTGCCCTGTTTCGTTATTTCGATGAGGCGCCGCGGGTCATTTACGTCAAGGCGGAAGCGCTGCCCCGGTCAGATCGTTAACCATTCCACCGCGCCCGAATGCAAGTTGTAATATGAGCCAACAACGCGCAGCTTTTGCTTGCGGATCAAGGACCGCAACACGGGGCCGCTTTCGGTCAATTTGCGGACAACGGCGCGGACGTTCGCCCGGATGGCGGCATCGAGTTGGTTCTGTTGCACTTCGCGCACTTCGTGAATGGCTGGGGAAATATCATCCACAATCCGCAAGACATGCCCTTCGATCGGCTCATCATGCAAGACGGCTCCCAAGGCGGCCGTGACCGCACCGCAGCTTTCATGCCCCAGCACGACCACGAGGGGCACGTGCAGATGCTCCGCGGCATATTCGATGCTGCCGATGGTATCATCGTCGGCCACGTGGCCTGCTTGCCGAATGACAAACAGATCGCCCAGCCCCTCATCGAAAATGATCTCCGGGGGCACCCGCGAATCCGAGCAGCCTAACACGATGGCGAAGGGGTGTTGTTCCTGGGCCAAGGATTCTCGCCAATGGTTCTGACAGTGGGGATGTTGCAGGTGATTGTCCACAAAGCGTTTGTTCCCATCCACGAGGCGCTGCAAAGCTTCTTGAGCGGAGGGAACCTCTGCCACCGCATGCAAGGCATGGTTTGAGGAAGCAGCGATTCGGTGATTAAGATCATGTAATGGCCAAAAAGCATGAAAAAGGCCTGTACCCGCCGCTCCACCTGCCAACCCAAGGGCGGCGAAGAGCAGATCCCTGCGCGAAAGTGCCATGTTCTGGGTTCCCATTCTGAAGGAAAGGAGGCTGCCTCAACCAAGGCAGCACAATTCTATTCTATTCATTTGTGCCGATGACTGATAGTTCGCTTACTCGGCAAATTAGTCCCGCCCCGTTGCAGTTCATTCGCTCTTTCATTACATTCTCAAGAAGCTCGGCAAGCGATAGGAGAAGGCTCCAGGCTCGTCGGGCCAGCAAACTCCCACCCGGATTTCCCTCGCTGCTCGCTTGGATTCAAGAAAGGAACCGTCATGCATCGCCGCTTTGCCTTTCTGGGAATGGCCTGTGGGGCCATCCTGCTCGTCAGTTCGTTCTTAACCCTCCCCATGCCACCCTTGGCAGCCCAGCAGGCCACCAAGCCGGAAGCCAAGCCGCCCGCCCCCAAGACCTTCACGGTGGCCAAGGAACCATTCAAACTGGACGTAACGCTCAAAGGTTCCTTGGATGCCGACGCGGTGACGGAAATCATGGTTCGACCCGAGCAATGGTCCAGCTTTCAGGTCTTGAACGCCATGCCGCATGGCAGCACGGTGAAAAAGGGCGACAACCTGGTGACCCTCGATCTGACCAAAATCGATGAAGCCATCAAAGAGATGGAGCACGCCCGCGTCACGAGCGAATTGGCGCTGCGCTTGGCCATCGAAGATCTCCGCTTCATGGAAATGACCGTGCCCATGGATCTGGAACAAGCGGAGGTAAGCAAGAGACAATCGGACGAGGATATGGAGCAGTTCTTTGAAAAGGGCAAACCCTTGGCCTTGGAACAGGCTGAACAGAATCTCAAAATGTCGCGGCACAACCTCGAGTACACCACCGAGGAATTGAAACAATTGGAAAAGATGTATCGGGCCAAGGATTTGACCGAAGAGACGGAGGAACTGATCCTCAAGCGGCAGCGCCGGGCCGTGGAGAGCGCCGCGTTCTATTTAAAAATGGCAGAGAATCGCCACGAACAGAGCATGAAGTTCGACCTTCCCCGGCAAGAACGGAACGTGGTCGAATCCAATAAACGCGCCTCCATCGCCCTGGACAAAGCCAAGACGACCTTGCCCATGCAACTCCGGCAGAAAAAGCTGGACGTTGAACGCATGCAGCGCGAACGCGAGAAAAGCGATGAACGGCTCGCCAAGCTGAAAAAGGATCGCGAGTTGATGTTGATGGCAGCCCCGACGGATGGCATCCTCTATTACGGCAAGTTCATCCGCGGCCAATGGAACAATGCCGCGAGTATTGAGCAAATGTTGGCCAACGGATCGATGCCGACGAATCAAGTCATCATGACCATCGTTCATCCTTCCAAGCTCTCCATTCGTGCCACGGTGGAGGAAAAAGACCGCGGCAAGATCAAGCCCGGCCAAAAGGGAAAAGTGACCATCAACGCCTTTCCGAACGAGAAAAAATCAGCCACGCTCAAAGCCATCCATCCCGTGCCCAGCATCGGCAGCGGCTTTGAAGCCGTCCTGGCATTCAATGACGCCATCGCCAATGGCGCCCTCATGCCGACCATGGGCGTTTCGGTCAAACTTAATGTGTACAGCAAGGACAATGCCCTGACCCTGCCTAGCTCAGCGATCTTCGCCGAGGAAGATGATGAAGACCAAACCTATGTCTGGCTGTACAAGAGCGAGGGCAAGCCGGAAAAGCGATCCGTCAAGGTTGGCGAAAAGTCAGGCAGCAAGACCGAAATCCTGGAAGGGCTCAAGGAAGGGGATCAAGTCCTGCAAACCAAGCCGGAAGGCGAGAGCAAATAATTTTTCTTTGGGCCATGGGAGGGAACTCCTCCCCTGGTCCCTTTTGAATTAATGGTTACCATCCTTGGGTGGAGATTTCTATGAATGCCCTGTGGCTGCCGTTGACCGGATGGATCGCGTTGTGCTGTTGGCAGGAACCGGACAAGACGCCGCCCGCTTCCGCCCCTTCTTCGGAAGAAACGAAGATCATCCGCCCCATCCCCAAGCCGCAGCCGGCCAAACCGCTGCCTCCCAAGGCCTTGGATGATGCCATTCTCAAGGGCATCAACTATCTGCTACAACATCAAAACGGAGACGGCTCTTTCGGCACGGCCGAACTGACCAAGGCTTTGAACATTTACGCCCCTGTCCCCGGCGCCCACGATGCGTTTCGGGCCGCGGTCACGTCGATGTGCATCACCGCTCTGATCGAGACGGGCGATCCGCGCTCCGAAGTCAGGGAAGCCATCGAACGCGCTGAGAAATGGCTCATGGATGAATTACCCAAGGTCAAACGAGCCACGCCCGACGCCATTTACAACGTCTGGGCACACGCTTATTCGATCCAAGCCCTGGCCAAAATGTACACCCGCATCCCGGACGATCAGGAGCGGCAGAAAAAAATTGGCGACCTCATCCGCATGCAATTCGATTTCCTCGATCGCTTTGAGTCCGTGGATGGCGGATGGGGTTATTATGACTTTAAAATTGGCTCGAAGAAGCCCGCGGTCGATTCCACCCCGTTCACCACGGCGGCGGTGCTCGTGGCCTTTAAGGACGCCAAGAATATTGGCTTCGAGCCTCCCGAAAAGCTAGTCCAGCGCGGTGTGGCTTCCATCGTCCGACAGCGCTTGCCTGATTTCAGCTATCTCTATGGGGAATATCTGAAGTGGGTGCCTCAACATGGCATCAATAAGCCTGGAGGCAGTCTCGGTCGATCTCAATCCTGCAATGTCGCGCTGCGTTTATGGGGCGACAATAAAGTGACCAACGAAGTGATTATGAATTGGCTCAACCGGCTCATCACCAATAACATCTGGCTCGACATCGGCCGTAAGCGACCTGTTCCCCATGAGTCCTATTATGCCGTAGCAGGGTACTTCTATTATTTCGGCCACTACTATGCCGCTCTGTGCATCGAGCAACTACCCGCGCAGGAGCGCGCTTTCTATCAGAATCACCTGGCCGCGATCATCATGAGCAAGCAAGAACAGAATGGCTGCTGGTGGGACTATCCGCTCTACAATTACCACTTTTGCTATGGCACCGCTTTCGCCTTGATGACGTTGCAGCGCTGTAAGAACGTCGAAAACTCGCCGCCGGCAACAAAGGGAAAATAACCCGTTTGATCGCACGGTCCGATCAGAGGTTGTTGAAGGGTGAAGTCACTTAGCGATCCGTGCCGTTCGCCGGCGCGGTGAACTGCCCCGGTTCCTGAAGGAACTTCTTCAAGGCAGCGATGAAATCGGGCTTGGAAAACGTATTCATGTGGTTGGCATCCTTCAATTCCACCACGTGACATCGCGGCTTGACTTTCTTCAATTCATCAAGCCCGACGTGAAGTGGGTCCTGGTCGCCAATGAGGACCAGTAAAGGAACGCGGTTGTCCTTTAACTGTGTCTCCGGCACGACCAAATGCTTCATACCCCTGGCACACGCGGCCAAGGCTTTCGGATCGTTCGTTGCCATAAGCAAACGGTTCATGATGCGAAGCCGATCTTCACTGGGTCTAGCTTGTCCCGGCGGCGTCAGAAATTGGATCAAGGGAGTGATGCCTTCCCCTTTCTCCAACGATTCAGCCAAAAGATTAATGTTGCCCGGCAACTCCTTGCGGTACCATCCCGCGCCTCCCACCGTGGCGGACAGGAGTCGATCCGGATGCTCAGCCAATAGCTTCATCGTGATGAACCCGCCCATGGAATAACCCACGACATGGGCCTTGGGGAGTTTGAGATGATCCATGAGCCTGATCACGTCCTTGACCATTTCAACGCCGTATTGGTTAACTTCATGGGGCTTATCGCTGCGACCATGGCCGCGATTGTCATGAGCAATCACATGATGGGTTTTCGCCAATTGGTCCATGATGCCGGGAAGAATCCATTGGACCTGCCGATTAGCACAAAAGCCGTGAATCAAAACGACGGGTTCGCCCTGGCCCATGGTTGAAAAATAAAGCTTAACGCCGTCCGCGTCGCAAACCTGGTCCCCACTCCGCGGGGTCTGGGGGCAAGCGGACTCAACTAGGAAGCTAGCCATCACGAGCAAAGCCAGAAGACTCAAGTCGATGGCTCCCAACCGGATGTTCGCTCTTTTCAACATGTCGGCACTTCCTCGATTTCGGGATCGACCGATTGAACCCAAACCTCTTGAAGCATATTGGATCAGGCCATAGTTTGGATTCATCCTAAAGTATATCGCTACCCATGCAAGGGGGATGCTTCGAGATGCAACGCAATTGGCTCAGCTTGACTTGGATCCTGGGAAGCCTCCTGTGGGTTTCGGTAGCAGGGGGACAGCCTCTTGAATCGCCTTCCACGCCCACCGGGAAAGCAGCTTCACCTCCCGCCACTTCTCCGCCATCCTCAACCGCTGCTTCATCACCTAGCGATCAAGTCGTCGTCACCAGTTTTCCCTTACAGATCAACGGCAAAACTCTGCAATACAACGCCTCCGCGGGCTATCTCCCGCTCAAAACGGAAGATGGCAAAACGACGGCGAAAATGTTTTTCATTGCCTATCATCTCAGCCAGCCTGGCCAAAGTGTCGAAGAGCGTCCCATCACGTTTTCCTTCAATGGGGGTCCTGGTTCCTCCTCGGTTTGGCTGCATTTGGGCGTTCTTGGCCCCAAGCGCGTGCTCATGGGCGATCAAGGCGAGCTCCTCGCACCGCCCTTTCGACTGGTGGCCAATGACGCCTCATTGCTTCCCACCAGCGATCTGGTCTTTATCGATCCAGTGTCCACGGGTTACAGCCGTCCAGCCGAGGCGGGGAAACCCAGCGATTTTCATGGCGTGCAACAAGACGTCCAATCCGTCGCGGAATTCATTCGCTTGTATCTGACCCAGCATAAGCGCTGGGCGAGTCCCAAGTTTGTTATCGGTGAGAGTTACGGCACCACCCGGGCCGCGGCCTTGTCCCTGCATTTGGCCGACCGCCATGGCATCTATCTGAACGGCGTGATGCTCGTCTCGGCCGTGCTTAATTTCCAGACGGTTCGCTTCGATGAAGGCAACGACATGCCGCACATCCTTTATCTTCCCAGCTATACGGCCACGGCCTGGTATCACAAAAAGCTGCCCAATGACCTGCAGTCTGACCTGAAAAAGGCCCTCGCCGAAGCCGAAGCCTTCGCCGAGGGCGCCTACGCTACCGCGTTGCTCAAAGGCAGCAAGTTGACTCGCGACGAACGCCGGACGATTGCCCAACAAGTGGCTCGTCTCACCGGCCTCAGCGAGGAATATGTCCTTCAATCCAACCTGCGCATCAACAACATGTTTTTCATGAAGGAATTGCTGCGCGGCGAAGGCAAAACCGTCGGCCGTTTCGATAGCCGACTGGTCGGCGCCGATGCCTCGGGGGTTGGCCAATCGTTTGATTTTGATCCGAGCTACAGCACAGTGCTGGGACCGTATGCGCAGACGCTCAACCACTACCTTCGGCATGACTTGAAATACGAAAACGATCTGCCCTACGAAATCCTCACCTCCCGCGTCCAACCCTGGGATTACAGTCTGGCCCAGAATCGGTATCTCAACGTAGCCTCCGATTTGCGCAAGGCCATGACCAAGAATCCGCATTTGAAACTCTATGTCGGCAGCGGCTATTACGACTTGGCCACGCCCTATTTTGCGACGGATTTCACCTTGAATCACTTAGGCTATCGCGGCAACTTGCAGGAACGCATCATCAAGGCCTACTACCCGGCAGGCCACATGATGTATATCCAACTCGAGTCGCTGCAAAAGATGGGCAAGGATTTGGCTGACTTCGTTCAATCCGCAAGCCAGCCGGTCAAGGCGAGATAAGACAGCGCAGAGAATTCAAACCGCCACGGTTTGCCGCAATCCCTCGCGGAGAGAGACGATCGGCTTGTATCCCAATTCTGCTTGAGCCAGGCTGATGTCCGCGCAGGAATGGCGTACGTCACCGGCACGAGCTGGAGCGAACAGCGGTTCCATGTTCGTGCCTAAAATGTCATTGAGGGCTTGAATCAATTCAAGCAGGTTTGTGGCTCGACCGGTTCCGATGTTGTAAACCCATTCTCTCTTCGCTTGGCGCAAGTCAATCGATGACCTTGCAGCCGCTATCAGGGCCTGGCAAACATCCGATACATAAACGAAATCTCTGCTTTGCAGACCGTCGCCAAAAATGGTCGGCCTTTGTCCTTGTTTCATGAATTGGGCAAAACGAGCGATCACACCGGAATAGGGACTGCTCGGATCCTGCCTCGGCCCGAAAACGTTAAAAAACCGTAGACGTATACACGGCAGGCCGAAGCTCTGGACAAAGGCGTGAGCATAAAGCTCGCCCGCTAATTTGGCTGCGGCATAAGGGGATAATGGTTGCCAGGGATCGCTCTCTTTCTGTACGGGATGATCCACGTTGCCATAGGCGCTGCTGCTGGCGGCATACACCACGCGCTTAACCCCAGCAGCCTTGGAAGCAGCAAATACCTGGAGCGTCCCCGTGGCATTCACGGCATGGGAGGCCAACGGATTTTCCAGGCTCGCCTGCACCGAGGCCAAGCCCGCCAAATGAAAGACCCAATCGATGTTCTTGGTCGCTTCGCAAAGCAGTGATGAATCTAGAATTGTTCCTGTATGAATGCTCAAGGACTTGGAGGCTGCTGGCAAGTTTTCTCGTTTGCCCGAACTGAAATCATCCAACACGACGACTTCATGTCCCGTGGCCAAAAGGCTTTCCACCAGATGAGAGCCGATGAAGCCCGCTCCACCCGTGACGAGACAGCGCATGCTCACCTCAAATGACGTTGCGGTTATCAACCTGTTTCTTCATGGCTTTGCGCAAGGTTAGGATCTCAGCCAAATGATCGAGCGTGATCATCCCCACCAGTTGGCCATCGCGGACCACGGGCAGGGCCTGATAATGCCCATGCTCAAAAGCATCGGCCATGCGATCCAGCATTTGGCGCGGGTCAAGCGGCTTGACGTCGGTGTGCATCATGTCGCCAACGGTCGCGGCGTGTCCGGGTTTGGCCAAGGCCAGAAGCAAGTCGCCGCGGGTCACCATGCCCAATAGTTTGCCATCCTCGACGACGGGAAAATCCTGTTGAAAGCCGCTCAAAGTCAAATCCACCACGGAGGCCAGGGAATCCCGAGGCGAAAGGGTTCGAAACTGCGTCAACATGACTTTCTGAATCGGGATGCCGGAGAGCAAGGAATTCATGCGGACCATGTTCGCTTCGTTTTCCGCCCCAACCCAAACAAAGAGGGCTACGAAAATCATGAACGGATTGCGAAATACCAGCAACCCAACCGCCAACATGGTCAAGGCCAACCCTTGACCGATGCTAGCCGCCACGTTGGTGGCCACGACATAATCCAATTTCCGAGCCAGCAAAGCGCGCAGGACGCGGCCGCCATCCATCGGAAATGCGGGGATCATGTTGAACACCGCCAACACGATGTTGAGGATCATCAACTTGCTTAGAAAACCGCCTGACTGATTCAGCACCAAGTCCCAAGAGTACAGTTCGCCGCTGATGAGAATGCCTATGTACAGCGACGCGGCGATGACGACATTGACGAGCGGTCCCGCCAAGGCCACCACCAATTCCTGCTTGGGGTCTTCGGGCATGCGTTCCAGGCGAGCGACTCCGCCAATGGGCAGGAGGGTGATGTCGCGCGTGGCGATGCCAAAGCGCCTGGCCGCCAAGGCATGCCCTAACTCATGCAGCACGATAATGAAGAACACCACAAGGATAAACCCCATGGCGAGCAGCGTGTCGAGCCAGCGATGCGTATTCTGATACCAAACAAAACCGACATAGGCGAGCAACAAGGCGAAAGTCGCATGAACATAAACATCAATGCCCGCGATTTGGCCGAGCCGCCAAGACCATTTCATAAAAGGCCCTCTGTTCCGACAGCCCCCGAATTCCACAAAACCCAACGATGAGCGCCGCGAATTCCGCAGGTGCAAACGTTATTTCATTGTATGTTGTTGGCGGCTTGGTGGTTGCACTTGCTTCCATTATTCGCCCCTTGGCTGCGGAACTGCGTTCCTCCCCATGAATCGGCTTGCAAGACATGCCAGGCTCGATAGGATGTTTGCCAGCGATGCTGATCGAATCTCACCTGAGACACAAGACCGATGATGCCCATGGATCGCCCCGCCTCAGCGTCGATGGATCAGTTGCGTCAACGCGTGCGGCAAGTCGAGCCGGCCGCTCTTTGGATCCGTCCCTCGTCACTGCGCCGGATCGTCAAGGAACATCGTCATCTCAACGGCTTCGCCACGGGCATCCCCTTGCGGTGTGGCTATCTGATCCCGCGAACCGCTTACGAAGCCATCACGGGCCATTCAGAACCGAACGCTTCACATTCCAATGTTCGTTGGCAATACCTTCTGCCCGAACCAAGTTACCGACAATTGCAAAACTGGCCCTTGCTGGATCTGTTGCGCCTGGCCTGGCGGCAGCTTTTTCACCTTAGCCTGCAACGGGCGCTGCAGGATAAACATCAAGCGGGTCTGCTCAGCGCTTCTGACTTGTTGGACCGACAGGCCAGGATTGGCTGGATCACGTACGATGAGATCCGGCAGGTTTTGCTCCGCGACCGCTATGTCCTTCCTCCATATGACGACCTGTCCTTTTATGTTGGTTTTGTCGCTCTTTTTTGGGAATTGCATTATTTTCAACCCGATGCCGTTCCCATTTGGTTCCCTTCGCTCCAGATGGATGACTCGTTCCTTGACTGGATGCGCCAGGAAGTTGACGTGGAGGCGTTATGGACTGCCAGCCGCTTGCTCACCGAGGAAGAGGCGGCCACTTCTTCACGCCTCGTTTCTGAAATGTTGGACGCCCATCGGCACATGACTGCCTCTCCTAAAACCGATCAAACCGATGCTGGCGTCGACCAAGCTGCCGAATTGCGTTGGGATCGACAGTGGTTGCTGCGCTTGGCTGATGTGGCTCGTTCCAAGGGCAACTGGGCGAGGTCCGCAATGCTCCGCGCCAGACTGGCCCGCATGCAGCCCGACGCCGCCGAGGCGATGGAAGCCGAAATCGCCGCCGACGTGTCCGCCCTGCAAAAGGAATTGATCCAATCCTTGCAAGGCTCGGCACAGGCTTCCTCACTTTGGCACATCGTCTTGCGTGCTTTGGTCGGCCCCGCAAGTCGGGGGATTTGGCCTCCGGCGGCGCGCATGCTCTTTGACTTGCAAAAAGTCTGTCTGGATTTGAGCCAACCCATCTTTGCCACGGACCTGGTCGTTTGGATAAGGACGCTTGGTTCGCAGCCGATCCGCAGGCCCTTGATCCATGTTCCTCGGGCATTGGCCATTCATCACTTGCGCCGCGTTTTGAAACGGTTGCCCAGTGCGGGATTGCTTCCGCCTCTTCACGATGAATTTGCCCAACTTCTAGAAGCTTGTATTGCCGATCAGGAACAACGGCTTCGTGGTCAAATCGAAGTCGAAATCGGCAAGAGCCTCGATGAAGCGGGACTGGTGCCACACAATCAACCCGAGCGGATTTCACGACAAAAAGTCATCGCCGAACTTTGCGACAAAATCGCCACCCGTGGCCGCATCACGTTCGGCGACCTCCGGGACGCCATCTCCGCCAATCAACTCAAACTGGCCGACCTGACCGGGCCAATTGAGTTTCTCAAGGGTGATCCGCTTCTGCAAGCGGATCGTAAATTGGCCTTTGCCATCGACGGGTTATACCGACCCGGCGAGTTTTATCTGCGATGGTTTCAGAGCCTCAGTTCCCTGGCTTTTGGAACCAAGCTTGGCCGCTTTGGCACCCGGTATCTGGCGATTCCCTTTGGGAGTGCCTTTTGCGTACTGGAGTTTGCCGATCATTTGTTCAAGCCCGTTTTCAGCAAATTATCAGGCCAACCATCCGATCACGTTTCCTTGCAGGCTGGGGAAGGCAGCCGCCCCCCCGATGCCAACCAACCGGCTGGAGATCACTTTCATCTTGTTTCCCCATGGAGTGTGCTCGGTCTAGGCTTTTACATCATGGGCTTGATCTATCTGGCTAAGGTTCGTGAGTGGAGCGGGGTCGCTCTGCGCTATCTCGGCCAAGGTCTCAAGGCGGTGGGGATCGAAGCGCCACGCTGGCTGATGCGGTTTCCGCCCATCGCTGCCTTCCTGGATCATCCCAAGGTCCGGTGGTGCCGTCGCCATCTGCTTGGACCCATTATCACGGGATCACTCACGGCCTTACTTCTCTATCTCTGGGATGGCTCAACCTTTCATGTCGTGATGGGAAGCAGCGGAATTTTCCTGGTTCATGCGGCGCTCTTGATGACGCGCCTCGGACAGGAGTGGCTCGATGCCGGCTCCGATGCGCTCTTGCACATCTGGGAGCGCATTCGCTTCGACTTTCTCCCCGGATTGTTTCGTTGGATCATGGACTTTTTTCACGCCCTGGTGCAAGGGATCGAACGCATCCTGTACACGGTCGATGAGTGGCTCCGCTTTCGCGGCGGCGAGAAACCTTTCAGCGTGGTCTTAAAGACGATCCTTGGCCTGTTCTGGTTTTGCATCACGTATGTGATCCGCTTTGCCATCAATCTCCTCATCGAACCCCAGATCAACCCGCTCAAGCATTTTCCGGTCGTGACCGTGTCCCATAAGTTGCTCCTGCCCACCATTCCCCACGTCGCTGGAGTGATCGAAAAGCTTCGCCCCGGGTACTCCGCTATTGAATATCAAACGTTTGCCACGACCTTCGTGTCCGGCATCCCCGGCATTTTCGGCTTCCTGGTTTGGGAGTTGAAGGAAAATTGGAAACTCTACGCCGCCAATCGACCGAAAACCTTGTCATCCCTCGTCGTCGGCCACCATGGCGAAACGTTTCCCCGCCTCTTTCGACCGGGATTTCACTCCGGCACTATTCCCAAAATTTATGCCAAATGGCGGCATGCCTTTCGACTTTGGGAGATGCACCGCGGCTCCCGGGCGGCCATAGCCAAGCACCACCATGCCCTGACTCACATGGAACATGACCTGCGCCGCTTTATTGAACGAGAGGGTTTGGCCTATTTACAGAAAGAATGGGCATCTGACGTCGGCGTGGTGGAGTTAAAATCGCTGCGCATGGCGACCCAGCGCATCGATGCATTCTTTCATCTAGAGCAACGTCCCGAGGAACCGCCGGTCGTCTTGACATGGTGGGAACAAGCCCAGCGCCTGTCCTTCGAGGTCAGCCAGGCGGGCTGGATCACCCTGTTATCCGAACAGCAACAGGAACAGTTTTATTTTGTGATGCGCGGACTGATCGCACGGTCGGGAGTCAATTTGCTTCACGCCGGCCAGGATCGTTGGACCGGTCTCGCGCAAGCTTTAGCTCGCGATCAGCGTGCGGTTCGCCTATTGCCCGAAGGATTGACCCTGATGGCAGGCCCCCCATGGACCGAATTGGCTCTGCTCGCATGGCCCAAGGAAAACCACCTCGAGATGCGATGGGAACAGGGACAAATCAGCTTCGAGCAACTGCAAATGGCCTGGGAAGATTGGGTCCGATTTTGGGGGGACCGTTGACCTTTGCCATTGGCTCCATTACATTAACGGTTCACGAAAATACACCTGCTATACCGTTGGAGTGAGGCTAGAATGGTTCGCAAGAAACTGGGTCCGGGTCGCAAAAATCGTTGCCGCTTTTGCACCCCGCAAGGCTGCCCCCGGCCGGCTTTCGTTGACTATAAGGACATCGCTGGTCTGAAAAAGTTATGCACGGCCCAAGGCCGTCTGCTCAATCGCAAACGCACGGGTCTGTGCGCCGCTTTTCAGCGTGCCGTGGCCACGGCTGTGAAGCGCGCACGTTTCATGGCCCTATTGCCTTACGTTGGCGAGTAGTTGTCCCTTCCCCCCTTGGCTCTCAGCCCGAGTCCATCATGAATCCCGCGCAGACGGCTCCGGTTCCGCTTCTGGAAGTGTGGCGAGGAGGTCGTTTGGAGTCGGTGCATTGGGGCAGCATTGCCGTCTGTGACCTCAAGGGCAAACTCATCTATGCCCGGGGGAATCCGCAAACGGCCACGTATCTCCGCTCGAGCGCCAAACCTTTTCAGGCCATCGCTTCCGTCCAACTCGGCACCGCGGACCATTTTCAATTCACTGAAGCCGAAGTGGCCATGATGTGCGCCTCCCATGGCGGGCAAGTTGAGCACACCTCCACGGTCCAGGCCATGGCCAAGAAATGCGGCGCTACATTGGACCTGCTGCAATGCGGTCCGCACCCTCCCTATCACGAACCGACCGCCGAGGCCATGATTCGCAAGAGTGAAGCCCCGGCGCGAGTCCACAACAATTGCTCCGGCAAGCACATGGGCATGATCGCAACTTGCCTTAAACAAGGGTGGCCCGTGGAAAAGTATCGCGATCCCAACCACCCGCTGCAGCAAGCCATTCATACCACCATGGCCGCTTACGCCGACCATGCCGGCGACATACCTTATGCCGTGGATGGCTGCGGCGTGCCTACCTTTTATCTCACGCTAGCCGCCGCGGCGACGGCCTATGCGCGCTTGGCCAGTAGCAAAGCCCACCCAGCCGAATATGAAGCGGCAGGACCGCGCGTGGCCAAGGCCGTGAGGACGCATCCGCTGCTGATCGGTCATGATGGACAGTTCGGCACCATCCTGCTGGAGAAACTGGGCCAGCACATCGTCGCCAAGAGCGGGGCGGAAGGGATGTTCTGCGTCGGGCTGATCGACAAGGGGCTAGGGCTGGCCGTCAAGATCACGGACGGCGGCCAACGGGCCGTTGGACCCGTCGTGGTCAAGCTGCTCGAACAATTCCTTCACGAGGTCAGCGTGGCTGAAGTGGCTAAAACGGTGATCAAGCCCATCCTCAACACACGGCAAGAACCCGTTGGCGAGATCAAAGTGGTCAATCTGTAGATCGCAGATCTCTAGTCCCGCTCTTTTCTCCGGACAACTTCAACTTCTTCTCCCGATGCACTCATTGACTGATCGCATCGGCAGATGGCGCGGTTTTTTCCTTCATCGCTATGTCGCGGCGATACATCATCCCAGGAAAATGGATTAATTCGATGGCTTGATAGGCTCGGCGGCGAGCTTGCTCGAGATCGTCCCCCAAGGCCGTGACGCTCAACACTCGCCCGCCATCCGTGACGATGCGACCATCCACCGACTTGGTGCCTGCGTGAAAAACTTTGACATCGGTTAGTTTTTTGACGTCATTGAGCCCGCTGATGAGTTTCCCCTTGGTGATATTCCCCGGGTACCCCTCGCTGGCCAGCACGACGCACACGGCCGGACGTGCATCCCAAACCAGTTGATCCTCGGCGATTTGATCCAACCGGCCATCGACCACGGCCTCAATCAAGTCGAGCAAATCGCTTTGCAGCCGCATGAGGGTGGGTTGGGTTTCAGGATCCCCCAAGCGAACGTTGTATTCCAACACCCTCGGCCCCTGGCCGGTGAGCATGAGCCCGGAATAAAGCACCCCGCGATAGGGGCAGCGCGCCCGCTTGAGCGCATGGATCGTGGGCACCAAGATGGCGTTGTCAATTTCCTGTAATTGCTCGGAGGCGACCTGGCTGCTGGGACTGAAGGCCCCCATCCCGCCCGTATTCGGCCCCGCGTCGTTTTCAAAGGCTTTTTTATAGTCCTCGGCAATGGGCAGCGTAAGAATCGTCCGGCCTGCCACGAAGGAAAGCACGCTGCATTCCCTGCCTTCAAGCCGCTTTTCGATCACGACCCGCCGGCCGGCTTGGCCAAAAATCTCCTTAACCATGATTTGATCGACGGCCCGCATGGCTTCCTCCGTCGTCGAACAGACCATGACGCCTTTTCCCGCCGCCAAGCCATCCGCCTTGACCACGAGGGGATAGTCGCGGGTTTCGATGAAACGCCGCGCGGGTTCAGGGTGGTCGAAGATGCGGAACTCCGCCGTCGGGATGTCGGCATGCCGCATCAACTCCTTGGCAAACACCTTGCTTGCTTCCAAACGAGCGGCTGCTTTGCTGGGACCGAAGATGCGCAAGCCCGCTTTCTCAAAGGCATCAACGATGCCGAGCGCCAGCGGGTCTTCCGGCCCCACCACGGTCAGTCCGATTTCTTCTTTTTTGACAAAACGGATGAGCCGATCGAACTCATGCGGTTCCGCGGGAAAGTTGGTTCCTTCCTCGGCCGTCCCCGCGTTGCCGGGTGCGCAAAAAACGTGTTCGACCCGAGGCGATTGAGCGAGCTTCCACGCCAGGGCGTGTTCCCGTGCGCCTTTGCCGATGACCAATACCTTCACGGTCCGCTCCTTGATGTCCTTCGTGGCCGCGCTCTTTCCTTGGGCTCACCATCTATCTTATAGTATGAGATGATGACTTGGGTATGCAGAGCCAGGCGGGGAGCTTTTGTTCTGAGGCAATGGATCGAACGCCGGGTCAAGGGATGGCGACGATGATGCTCATGTTTTGGCTGCTGTGGCAAACCGCTGCCGCGGGCGCGCCGGATCAGGCCGCCCCCTGGCCGGATCACATTCCTCATGAAACATTGCTTCGTGAGCTGCGCGAGCGCGGCCAGGTCCAACTGGCGTTGGATCACGTTCGAAACCTCAAAAGACAGGCCGGATTCAGCAGCAAGGAATGGGCCGATCGACTTGCCTATTGGCAAGCCCGCTTGCAACTCGACTTGCACGTCGTGGATCGACAGATCCCTCAAGCTCATGAGTGCGTGCAAGCGGCTGAAAACGCCTTGACCGCCGTGGCCGGGGCCATGCCGCAACACCCTCTAGCCATCGACCGGCTCAATGGTCAAGCGGAACTTTACCTCGACCTCGGCCGGATTATCGCCCTCTTGGCGAAAGAAACCAAGGATGCCAATCAAGTGGCCCCGTTGAGCAAACAAGCCAGCCAGGTTTTGCAACACGCCGAAAAGGGGTATTTGGAATCCACCAAGCATTGGGAAGCGCAAGTCAGTCTACTTCCCAAAGTGGCCAGCACGCCCGAATCCAAAACGCAAGCGCAAATGGTCTACCAAGGTTATTTGCGCAGCTTGATGGGGCAAGCCCTCTGTTGGCAAGAAATGGCGAGGCTCCCGGGTCTGGCCGACCAAAGTGCGGGTGAACGGTTTCTTAAGTCCACCCAAATTCTGGAGAAAGCCGCGGGACTTCGGGATCAACATCCCCTCGGTTGGCAAGCCTTGGCCATGCAAGCGCATTTCACTCTCGGTTTGGACAGCCGCAAAGCGGAAGACCTGTATCAGCGCGTGCTGAAGGAGCGGCGCGCCGATGCCCAACTTGGTCAATGCCATGCTCGCTATTATCGCTTGTTGGACCTGGCCGCGTCGGCTCGCGGCGGCCGGAAAGCGCTCCGTGCCCAATATCGCCAAGAGGTGGAAGCTTGGTACAACGATTACCCCCATCACTTGTTCACCACCATGGGGCAAACGCTGCGCTACCATCTGGCCAACTTCCTTTTGGAGGACGTCCTCGAGCTTGAGGAGAGCCAAAGAAGTTCGGAAACCGCCAAGCAAACACTGCAAAGAGCCCTGCAATTATTCGAACTGGTGGAAGGCAGCGCCACGGAATGGGCCTCCGCGGCGGAAAGTCAATTCATCGCCACGTGGATGTTGCTCGCCAAAAACCCCCCGCCGTTGACCACGCAGTCGAGCTTTCGAGAATGCCTGCTCCGGGGACAAGTGGCTTATCAGCAAATTCAGGAGTGGACGGAAAAAATTCGCTCCGCCAGGGACCCCGCCCAACAGAAGCCATTATTGGAGCAGCGCGACCAGTTGATCCAAGACTTGCACCAGGCCGCGGAATTCGCCAGACAGCGCATACCGAAGGAACTGCGGCCGCGCGACGCCGATCGGCTCCATTCCTTGCTGTTTGAAGCCGCCTTCAGAAAAAGCGACTGGGAACAAGCGGCACAATGGGCCGACCTCTTGCGCAAACGGGGCAGCCACCCGGAACTCGCCCGCTCCGCCGCCTTGCAAACCCTGCGCATGCGGCAAATCCTGGCGAGCCGAAGCGAGGAAGCCCAACAACGGCTTCGAGCCACCGCATTGGAGGTGCTGCGCGACTATCCCATCAGTTCCGCTGGCGACCTGGCCCGCGAGATTCTCGGGTTGAGCCATTATCAAGACAAACAGTACCCTGAAGCCATCGGTCTACTGGAAAAAATCACGCCGCAGCACGAACGTTTCGCTCTGTGCCGTTTCTATGCGGGGCTGGCGCATTGGCACATGCACCTTGAGTTAGTGCGGAAAAGCCAATTTCCCCTCCATCAAGACACCGCTTCCAAGAGGCAGGCTTTTCAATTCATGGAAGAAGCCGTTGAAGCGGCCAATCAAATTAGCAGCCAGCAACCCATCACGCAAGCGACAGCCATGCGGGTCAACCTCGCCGACCTGCACGGCCGTTGCGGCAACTGGCAGCGAACCGCTGAATTATTAGCCCCTCTCGTCGATCGCTTGCACAAACGGGACCGGATGCCGGAAGTCAGCAACGAATTGACGACCCAGATCCTTGGCCTGGCCCTGCGGGCGGAGATTCAGCGGAATCCAACCGGCCCCGAGACGCTCAAGCTCCTGCAGCTTCTACAAGCGCAAGAGAACGATTCCGCCTTGGGCAGCAGCACATCGGATTTACTCCGCGATCTGGGACGGCAACTGCGGCAGCAATTGGATCAGATTGACAAGGAAGGACCCGCCGCGATGGAACGAGCCAAGGTGCTGCGAAAGAATTTCATCATCTTCTTGAATCAAGTCGAAAAGATACCCCATAGGCCCATGGAGTTTACGTTTTGGCTGGCCAGTCAATACGCCGCCTTGGGTGAGCTAAACACCGGTCGGGCCCTTTTCCAAGCCATCCCAGCCCCCGCACCGAATGCACCTGCCCAGGACTGGCAGGTCTATCGCCAGGGCCGACTGACTTGGGCGGTATCCTTGAGACAATTCGCGACAAGCACTTCCGACGCGGCCCTCCGAACCGCCGCCGTCGATTTATTGGACTCTTCCCTCAACGCCATCATGCAAGAGGAGTGGGCCAAGAAGCATCCTGCTCTGGTTCGCGAACGGATCATGGTGGACCAACTCCGCGGCCGTTACGTGGCCGCCATCGAGCAATGGGATCGGCTGCGGCATGCCTTGGAAGCTCACGTCCATCGAGGAACGATGTACAAGGAACTTTATTATGATTGCCATGAAGGCTTAATCGAATGCCTGCATGCGGAGAGTCAAAAGCAATCTGATCAGGAAATGCGCGATCGCCATCTTAGGCGGGCGGCTCAGATTTACCTGATGTTGCGCGCCCAGGAGTTTGGCGGACCAGATCGGCAAACGCGCATGGAGGCTTTTTTGAACCAGCCCAACCATGCCGAACTCAAAAACATGGTACAGCAACTGCAACGCTAGGAAGAAAGGCATGACTTCCAATCTCTTTCATGGGTTTCGCCCGATGGTTTGGGCATTCCTTCCGCTGTTGGGAATAGGGATGTCATCCTCCCTGCTAGCGCAAAACCTCTCCCGCAATGACAGGGTCGAAATCCGTGATGACTCCCGGCCTTCGGGCAGCAGGCTCCGATACGGCACTGTCCTCCGCGAAGATGCCCGAGTCGTGGAACTGCAAACCGAGGATGGGAAAGTGAACCTCGATACGGCCGAGGTGATTGAAATTTTTTACGACGTCAACGACCAAGATTGGGTCAATGCGGTCTCCGCCGAGCGAAACCGACAATGGGCGAACGCGCTTGGCTTTTATGAGGCCTTTCAAGTGCGGGGCGGCCGGGGCAATCCCTGGTTGGTCCGACAAGCGGAATTCAAAGTCGCGCAGATGAAGTACATGCTGGCGGAAACCGAACCGCAAAAATTTCTGCTCCCCGCTCAGGATCAACTGCGACTCTTCATCAAGAACCACGCCGATAGTCGTCAGGTGCTCGCCGCGGGAGAATGGCTCGGCCGCGCCTTGCTCGCCGCGCAACAACCCACCGCCGAAGCCTGCGATTTGATCGCCAAATTGCGCACACCCGAACCCTCAAATTGGAACCATCGCTGCACGTTGCTCATCGCCCACTTGAAATTAAGGGAGGGCGTGCAATTTCAGGCCACCAAACCTGAATCAGCGGCCAAGCTCTTTGAGGAGGTCGTGACTCTTTGTGCATCATTGCAAGCTGACCTAAACGCCACACGGCGTTTGGACGCGGCCTTGTACTCGGCCCAAGCCCTGGCCGGCCTGGGCCAGATCAAGGAAGCCGAGCAAAAGATTGTGGGCCTGTTCAAGAATGTGGGAGAGAACGTGCAGCAACGAGCGCTGCTTCATTTAACTTTGGGTGATTGTTACATGCTGCAAAAGCGCTACGAGGATGCCGCCCGACAATTTCTTTATGTAGACGTGCTCTACCACCAAGATCGTGAACTCCAAGCCCGAGCCATGGTCTCCCTAATCCAGGTTTTCGAAGCCCGGCAAGACTCGTTTCACGCCAAGATGTACCGTGAAAGGCTGAACAGCGATCCCGCCCTCAAAAACACATCACACGCTCGCACAGTTTCCAAACCAGGTTCATCCCAATAGGAAGTCTTCCGCTTCCCAGGTGGACCGCAAGATTTCCCTTTTCCAACTTGGCTGGTGAATGGGCCACCCTTGCACCTGCCACCCCATTTCGACAAGGACAAATGGTTCGCCCCGTTCATGTACTACTCTTTGGCAGCGGGTTTCAATAGGCGTCAAAGTTCGCGGTGCGGGCCAGGAATTGCTCCGCCGTTGAGACAACCGCCCTTGATCGATAATGCTCACAATGCTTGGCGTGGGCAATTCCAGCGTTCGCCACGCAATGACTTCATGGCTGGCCGTGGCAAAACGCTGCTTGAGGGCGATTAAATCCCAGCCTGTTTCCGCACCAATCCCGGCCAGCCATCGACTCGGCACCAAGAGACGCGAGGCAAAACGATTGGCCAGTTCCTCCATCGTTTGCGGCAAGAGATCGCCAGGCTTCAGCCCCAGTTTTTGTAAAAGCCGTGACCGCCAATGCTCGCCGATTTCATGAGCCACGGCCCATTGTCGACGTTCCTCGTGCTCTTCGGGCCGAATAAAAATAAACCGACCATGTTGGCCGCGCTGCGCCCGCCCCCGATTCTTCATCCCCGCGTCCAGACAGACTTGCAAGCCCAGATGATCGCGGGCCAGAATCAGAGCATCGATCGGAGGCTCCCGCCATGGTGCCAGGCTGAGCAATTCCTCCACGACTTCATCCAATGCATCCGCCCAAGATTCCCCGTGATACATGGCCGACCTCGGTATATGTATATTTGTACACTTGCTCTATCTTGTATAGTTTGTCGTGCCAGCTGGGTCAAGTCCCATTTCAATCTCTTTGGGTCGGCCTTGCTAAATTCCAGCACATGGTTGACTTAGCTTTTACTATTTCCTGATCGTGCTTCAACTTTTCGCTATCCCTTCATTAACTCACCACGCCAAATGAATCTCGGTTGATCAATTCCCATTGCTGCCCCTGGACTTCGGCCATAGAATGGAAAAGTCTTATCCAGAGTGGCAGAGGGACTGGCCCGTCGAAGCCACAGCAACCGCTTGATGATGAATGCCATCTTCAAGGCCAGGTGCTAATTCCTTCCCGATGCGTCGGGAAAGATAAGATGACCCGGTCGCACGGACCCATCTTATCCCCCTCTCATCAACTCTGTTTATGGTCCCGCGGATGGTGAAGCCGCGGCTTCAATGGGTTGCCTTCGGGCTGAACCTCATGGGATGAGGTGTCAGTTGCCATGTCATCCCATATCCGCTTTCGAGGAGGATGGAGCTTGTCCAGGTCATTCATACAAGGTTTGCGCTGCCGATCGTGCGGTCAAACATACAATCAGGAAGCCAACAATTTCTGCACCGAATGTTTCGGGCCGCTGGAAGTCGCTTATGACTATGAAGCCGTCAAACAACATTTCCAACCTTCCGACCTGACCCAGCGACCATTCAACATGTGGCGGTATCGTGAACTGCTGCCGTTGAATCATGAGCCGACGGTCGGTTTACACGTCGGCGGCACTCCCTTGGTGCGGGCAAATCGTTTGGCCAAAGTGCTGAAAGTCGACCGCCTTTGGATCAAGAACGACGCGGTGAATAGCCCCTCCCTTTCCTTCAAGGATCGCGTGGTGGCGGTGGCATTGTCCAAAGCCAGGGAATTCGGGATGGGCACGGTCGGCTGCGCTTCGACGGGCAACCTGGCCAACAGCGTGGCCGCCAATGCTGCCGCGGCGGGCCTCGTCAGTTACATCCTGGTGCCCGCCGACCTGGAAACCACCAAGCTGCTCGGCACCGCGATTTACGGGGCTCGCCTGGTCCGTGTTCATGGGACGTATGACCAAGTCAACCGGCTGTGCACGCAAATCGCTTTCAAATACGGCTGGGGGTTGGTGAACATCAATCTGCGGCCCTTTTATTCCGAAGGTTCGAAAACCTTTGGCTATGAGATGGCCGAGCAGTTGGGATGGCGGTTGCCGCAGCACGTCGTTTGCCCCATGGCGGGCGGCAGCCTGATTGGCAAAATCGCCAAGTCCTTCGATGAGTTGACCAAACTGGGTTGGGTCAAGGGCCAAGCGGTGAAGTACCATGGCGCCCAAGCGGATGGGTGTGCGCCGATCAGTTCCGCCGTGAAACAAGGATTGGATCAGCATCGCCCCGTGAAAACGCCAACCTCCATCGCCAAGTCCTTGGCGATTGGCGATCCAGCCGACGGCTACTTCGCCATTCAGTTGATCCGTCAGAGCGGCGGTTGGGCCGAGGACGTGGACGATGAAACCATTCGCGACGCCATGCTGCTATTAGCGGAAACGGAAGGCATCTTCGCCGAGACGGCCGGCGGCGTTACCCTGGGCGTCTTGCAAAAGCTGCTCGAGCAGGGCCGCATTCCCCGGCATGAGGAGATCGTGCTATGCATCACGGGCAATGGTCTGAAAACGCAAGAAGCCGTGGCCGCGCGCTTGGCGGAATCCCCCGTCATTGAACCCAAATTAGATGCTTTTGTGGAATGGGTCGAAGGCCAGGCTGCGGAGTTGTCCATCAGTCGTTAAAATAAAGTTCGCCCAGTGAACTGGTAACGTTTCAATTGACCTCTCCACAGAATGTTCTTGGGATTCGTCATGGAAGCCGCCAATAAAATGTCAACGTCGGCCCGCGTCTTATCGCTGACCGAAGCCTACGCCATGGCCTATTTCAGCGCCATCGTGCTGATTTTTTACGCGGGGGCGCAAACGTCTCTGGCGTTGGTGTTTGGCCGGGCCAATCCGCCCCTTAAGATGTTCATCGAACCCTATCTATTGATCCTGGGTCTGATCTTGCACGTGCACTGGCGGAAGATTGATCAGTCCTTTCGCCATCACGATCTGATTCGCCCGCGATGGATGATGGTGGCCGACTGCTTGAGTTTCATCATCACTTTTTGGGCTGTATGGGTGATACTCGAAGCCTGCCTCAGCAACGCCAAAGTCATGTGACCGCTTTCACTTGTCAGGAACTCGCTTAGAAGGACAACCCATGCCCGTTGAAATTCAGATTCCCGCCCCCTTGCGCAGCCACACGGATGGACAGGATACCGTCTTGGCGGAAGGCAGCGACGTGCAGAGCGCCCTACGCGATTTAGGCGCCAAGTTCCCCGCGATCACCGACCGCATCTTCGAGCCGACGGGGCAAGTTCGCCGCTTCGTGAATATCTACGTCAACGACGAGGATATTCGCTTCCTCGACCAGCTCACGACTGCCTTGCGGCCCGGGGATCGCGTGAGCATCATCCCCGCCGTCGCGGGTGGCTAATTTTGGATGGCTCACGAGCTTTCGTTACTGGCATTGCCCTACTTACCTCTTGGACGCAATCATTGACCATGGACGCCAACCTATCCTCACCCTCCTCCCTCGATCGCTATAGTCGGCAAATGAAATTTCCCGGCATCGGCACAGCGGGACAGGAGCGGCTGCTGCAAAGCCGAGTGACCCTTTGCGGCTGCGGGGCGCTGGGCACAGTGATCGCCAATGTCCTTGTCCGCGCTGGCGTGGGCCGGCTGCGGATCGTGGATCGCGACTTCATCGAGACCAGCAATTTGCAACGGCAAGTGCTGTTCGATGAAAATGACATCGCTGACAACTTGCCCAAGGCCGAAGCCGCGGTCCGCAAATTAAAACAAATCAATTCCGGCGTCCATCTGGAAGCCGTGGTGGCGGACATCGACCACACCAACGTCCTGGACCTGGCGGCCGACGCCGACCTGATCCTGGATGGCACCGATAACTTCGAAGTCCGCTATCTCATCAACGATGTGGCCGTGAAGCTCAACAAGCCCTGGGTCTATGGCGGCAGCATCGGTTCGCATGGGCAAACGATGACCATCCTCCCCGGCGTCACGCCTTGCCTGCGCTGCGTGATCGAGGGCAGCCCCCCGCCGGGGATGGCGGCCACCTGCGAAACCGCCGGCGTGCTCAGCCCCATCATCAACATCATCGCCAGCTTCCAAGCCGCCGAGGCGATGAAGATTCTCACCGGCCGCCTCGAAGCGATCAACAAGGATTTGATCTACATCGACGTATGGGACAACGAATTGCGCCGCTTCAAAATCGCCAAGCTCAAGGACACGGTCAACTGTCCGTGCTGCAAGGAGCGGCGCTTCGACTGGCTGGACGGCAAAGAAGGCGCTCAAACCACGACGCTGTGCGGCCGCAACGCCGTGCAAATCACGCATCGCCAGGCCACGACGCTTAACTTCGTCGAACTGGCCAAACACCTGGAAGGATTGGGCGGGCGCGTGACCTTCAATCGTTTCATGCTCAAATTCGCCGTGGAGGAATTCGACGTGACCGTGTTTCCCGATGGCCGGGCAATCATCAAGGGCACTCCCGACGTCGATAAGGCGCGCACCGTTTACGCCAAGTACATCGGCCATTAATGACAGCGTCTGGGTCGATCGCTTTCGAGATCACCCGTTTCATGAATCAATCATGCCGCGGAGGCAGCAGCCATCCATGATTTATCTCGACAACGCCGCCACGAGCTTCCCCAAACCGGAGCAGGTCTATCGAGCGCTGGACGATTTCGCTCGGCATAGCCTGGCCAATCCCGGCCGAGCGGGCCACAAGATGGCCGTGGCGGCCGAACGGATGCTGGATGACACGCGTCATCAGTTGAACCAGTTTTTCCAGGGGGAAGGCCCGGAGCGGTTTATTTTCACGCTGAACGGCACGGACGGCCTCAACATGGCGATCAAGGGCACGGTTCAGCCCGGCGATCATGTCATCACGACCGATCTCGAACATAACAGCGTCAGCCGCCCCCTCGTCGCCATGGCCAAGGCGGAGATGATTACGCTGACCCGCGTGGCATCCGATCCCGGCGGAACGATCGATCCCGACGCCATTCGCCAAGCGCTCACGCCGCGCACCCGTTTGATCGCCATGACCCACGCGAGCAACGTGCTCGGGACGATCCAGCCGATCGCGGAGATTGGCCGCATCGCTCGCGAGCATGGCGCGTTGTTTCTGGTCGACGCGGCCCAGTCCGCGGGAGTGGTGCCGATTCGCTTCAAGGAATGGCCCATCGACATGATCGCATTTCCTGGCCACAAGGGATTGTTCGGCCCCACGGGGACGGGCGTGCTCTACGTCGGTCCGCGTGCCAAGCTGCGCGCCTGGCGCGAAGGCGGCACCGGCGGCGACTCCTCAAGCCCCACCCAGCCCGCGGAATTGCCTTTCTTTCTTGAAGGCGGCACGCCGAACGTCCTGGGCGTGGCCGGGCTGAACGCCGGCTTGCGCTTTGTGCAGAGCGAAGGTCTGGAACGCATTCATGAACATGAGATGTCGTTGATCCAACATTTCTGGAAGCGCATGGATGAACTCAAGGGGTTCCGCTTGCTAGGGCACCGTGATCCCCGCCGCAAAGTGGCGGCGCAGAGTTTCGTCCATGAAACGATCCCCGCCTCGGAACTGGGAAACATGCTCGACCAAAGTTTCGATATCGCCATTCGACCCGGTCAACATTGCGCTCCCTACATCCACCGGTCCCAAAACACCTTTCCCGATGGAGCCGCGCGCGTCAGTCCGGGCCCATTCAATACACTTTCTGATATTGATCAACTGGTCGATGCGCTGCAGGAGATCACGGAGAGCGTCGCCGCTTGATCACCCCGCATTGGCCGCCACCTTCTTCACGAGCCACTTGACCATGATCAAGCTGACTCTCGCCGATCTGTTCGCGGCGTTCCCTCATTTTCTTCTCCCTGAGCACAAGGAAGTGGCCCCGGAAGGCATCCCGGAGCCTTATCGCAGTCTCTTGGCACACGATCGCCACATGACCGAGAGCATGGAAGCCTATCATGGCTGTCCGGTCGAGGTCCGCGTGCTGGAGAGCGTCCTTCATGGCGAGCAATACGCACGTCGCATCGTCTTAATGAAGCAAGGCACCTCACAAATCGTTCAAGGAGGCATCGTTCGCTTGCAATTGCATTGGCTGCAGCCCAAGGTGAAAGCCGATATCCTTGCCGAAACCATCCCCCTGGGGCGCGTTTTGATTAACCACGATCTCTTGCGCAACATCGAGGTGTTGGCCTATTACCAATTTCCCGCGGCCCCGGCTCTCCAAGAGTGGCTCGGCACTCAGTCCAACCTTCCCTGCTTTGGACGATTGGCATGGATTCACCTGGAGCATCAACCTGTCGTGCAGCTTTTTGAGATCATCCCGCCTTACGAATAGATCATACATCGCTCACGGTCCTTCCCGAGTCAACACACCTCTTCGGGATGAAACCCATCCCCATGCATGGCGGAAGCAAGGCCAGGTTTCTATCCTCAACCCTATGAAACTTGTTTACATCACAGCCGGCGCCGCGGGGATGTACTGCGGTTCGTGCATGAGGGACAACACCCTCGCCAACGCCTTGCACGCCTTGGGGCATCCCTGTTTGCTGATTCCGACTTATACCCCCATCCGCGTGGATGAACCGGATGCCACCGGGAGCCGCATTTTCTTTGGCGGCATCAGCGTCTTTCTCGAGCAACAATTCCGCTGGCTGCGCCGGATGCCTGGCTGGTTGGACCGCTTGCTCAGTCAACGCTGGCTGCTCCGCTGGGTTTCGCGGTTTGCGGTCAACACCAAGGCCGAAGACCTGGTTGGCCTGACGTTGTCGATGCTCCAGGGAACCCAGGGGAACCAGCGGCAGGAAATTCACCGCCTGGCCGATTGGCTCGAGCAGCACCATCGGCCCGACGTTATGTGCTTCACAAATGTGCTCATCTCGGGCATGATCCCTGAAATGCAGAAACGTTGGCCGATCCCGATGTTTGCCGTGCTGCAAGGGGACGACATTTTCCTGGAAGCTCTTCCTGCCGCGGCCCGAGCGGAAGCCTTGGCGCTGATTCGCGAAAACTGTTCGCGCTTGACTGGATTCATCACCACCAGCCGCGCCTATGCGGATTTCATGGCGGCGTATTTGCCATTGCCCAGGGAGCGCATGCACGTCGTTTACCCTGGCATTCACTTGACGGGCTATCCGGAACAACGACCGCAGCGCACGCGCCACCCGCTGCGGTTGGGATACCTGGCGCGAATCGCTCCGGAGAAAGGCCTTCATCTACTCGTCGATGCCTGCACACAACTCAAACGAAACCCGGATCTCCCGCCATGGGAACTGCACGTGGCGGGGTATCTCGGGGCCCAGAATAAGGACTATCTTGAGAAACTCAAGAACAAGGCGCAAGCGGAGGGCTGGGGTAATCGCTTTCATTATGCCGGTGAGTTAAATCATCTCCAGAAAATCCGGTTTTTATCCAATCTGGACCTGTTCAGCGTGCCGGCGCCTTACAAGGAACCAAAGGGACTGTATGTGCTGGAGGCTCAAGCCTGCGGCGTGCCCGTCGTGCAGCCAAACCATGGAGCCTTCCCAGAACTACTAGAAGCCACCCAAGGCGGTTGTCTTTTCGATGCCGGGGACCCTGCCGCTTTGTCCACGCAATTGGCCCAACTCATGAAGGATGCACGTTTGCGTCAACAACTGGGAGAAAACGGCTTCCAGGCCGTCAGGCAGCGTTTCACGGACCGTCACATGGCAAAGGCCACTTTGAATGTGTTATCGGCCAGCGGCTAAACCAGCCAGGCTCGGACAAAACTGCCACCCGATTTCATTCCGGCAAGACCGCTTGATGGTTCCCCCGGCAATGAATTGCGATTCGGCAGGGCGTGGCGTAAAATACATGGAAAGAAAGGAACCTAGACCATGCCTGGCCGCCTCGGGACGACGGTCATTTTTGCCCTTTGGCTGTTGACGCTCATTTGGCAAATCAGCCGCTCCGTGACCGAACCCTACCACACGCCTCCCCGGCTGCTCGATTCCCTTCGCGCCGCCGCCGATGATGGCGAAGTCGAATGGCTCATTCGTTTTGACGGCCAGCCCCTGGGCCGATCCACCCACCTCGTCAAGGATGACAAGCGCGTCGGTTTCATCGTCAAACAGGTCATGACGCTCGACGGCAACTTGGAACAGTTCCTGAACCTGAAACAGCTCAGCAAATGGTTGAAATTCAGCATGCCGCCGAACATGGCGTTCACCATGACGATGGACATGGACGTGTCGCAATTCGGTTCGCTGAACCGTTTCTCGATCAACGCCGCCTTGCATCTGGATAAGACGCTGCAAGATCACTTCATCAAGCTCTTCGTTCAGGGGCGAACGATCGAACATGAGTTGACCCTTTCGGGCCACGTCACGATCGATCAAGCGAAATGGCCCCTCCCCAGCGATTTTAAGATGAAGCATGATAGCAAGACGCCCTTCATGAGCAGCCTGGCCCCCGCCGACTGCCTGCCTCGCCTTTTGCCAGGACAGCAGTGGGAAGCGCCCATGATCGACATTCAACAACTGTTTCTATCGCCCACGCAATCCCTGACGGATGCCACCGCGCTCTCCATGCCGGAAAGAAAGGCGACGCGAGTGAAGGTGCGCGAGGAAATGCAAACGCTGAATTGGCATGGACAGTCGGTCCCCTGTCTCGTCGTGGAATCCAAACAGCGAGGTCTCACGGTCACCTTGTGGGTGCGTCAACCCGATGGCCGCGTCCTCAAACAAGTCGCCAAATGGGGCGAATCGGCCATCGAATTGGAGCGGCAGCCTTCCCTGAGTTCTGAATGAGAATGTTTCTTCACGATGCGCCTACCACGGCTTTTTGAACTTATCCGACTTGAGTAGCCAGTATGACCGCCAACGGCCAAGTGATGATCGAACTGGACCATATCAGCAAAAGCTACGGACGCAAGGTCGCCGTCAACGACATTAGCCTGGCCGTGCATGAGGGCGAGTTGTTCACTTTCTTGGGTCCCAATGGCGCGGGGAAAACGACGACGATCAAGATGATTTGCGGCCTGCTCCTCCCCTCGGCGGGGTCGATCCGCCTGGGAGGATACGATGTGCGCACGGAAGGCGACCTGGCTCGGCAGATCATCAGCTATGTCCCGGATCAGCCCTTCCTTTACGAAAAGCTCTCCGGCCGCGAATTCATGGAATTCATCGTTGACATGTACGGCATGGATCGCCGACTGGGCAAGACGCGCATGGAGGAACTGATCGAGGTCTTCGACCTGGGCGATTTCGTGGACGATTTGAGCGAAAGCTATTCCCATGGCATGCGGCAGCGAACGGTTTTCGCAGCGGCCTTGCTCCATCAACCGCGGGTGCTGATCGTCGATGAGCCCATGGTGGGGCTGGACCCGAAAAATCAACGGCTCGTCAAGGATTTGCTGCGCAAGCAAGTCGCTCAAGGGGTCACCGTCTTCATGTCCATCCATACGCTGGACATCGCCCAGGAGCTGGCGACGCGCATCGCCATTATCGACAAGGGCAGGATCGTCGGCATGGGAACGCTGGATCATTTGCGCAAACAGGCCTCCTTGGAAGGGCCGCTCGAGGACGTCTTTCTCAAGCTCACGGCGGACGAGGCCGAAGCACCCAGCAGCGAGGTTAATGGCCAGCCATGAGCGACGACGCCGCCCCTGCCCCGCGCTCGACCCGGGCCTCCTTCCTCCGGCTGCAACGGCGGCTCGCTTGGAATGGGCTGCGTTCCCTAATGCGCAAGCAGCGGCTGCGTTTCGGATTGATCGTCCATTTGGGTTTGTTCATCTGGATCGGATTGCTCGCCCTGTTCATCGAAGGCTTCACTTTCCTGCGCGGCCTGGACAATAACGGCCCCATCAGCAATGACATCACGGCCCTGCTCTTCGGCATGTTTTTCCTCTCCGTGACCATGCTGACCATTTTTTCCAGCAGTCTGCTCCTCTATGGCAGCTTGTTTCATCATCCGGAAGCCTGGTTCCTGCTGGCCACCCCGGCCCGGGCGGATCGCGTCTTCAACTACAAGTTTCGGGACACGCTGTTCTACGCCGGCTGGCCCTTTCTGCTGCTCGGCACGCCGCTGCTTTTGGCCTATGGCATCGTCATGGAAGCTTCTTGGTTCTTTTTCTTGATGTTTCCATTTTATTTGCTGGGTTATCTGCTCCTGCCCTCGGCCATCGGCGCCTGCCTGTGCCTGCTCGTCGTCACCTACATGGCACGGCATCGCAAGCTGGTGCTTGGTTTGTTGATCGTGCTGTTCCTGCTCATGTTGCTGGTCTGGATCGGCTCCGCCGCTCAGGGCGTGCGCTCCGACGTGCTTACGGAGATGTCCGAACGGTGGGCGCGAAAAGTCATCGATCATTTGCAACCCACGCGCTCCACTCCTCCCGGGGCCTGGATGACCGAAGGGCTGCTCGCCTGCAGCCAGGTCAAGGGCCACCCCCTTGAGTGGTGGCAAACCTGGCGGCAAACGGGGTTGCTTCCTGAAAACTTCGAACTCGAGGCGATCCGCGACGGCTTCTACTATCTCCTGGCCGTATGGAGCTACGGGCTGGTCGGTTTTTGGCTGGCCACCTGGTTGGCCAGGCGGCTCTATCGCCGGGCTTTCGACCAATTGGCGGGCAGCGGCGGGCGCCGGAAGAAAATGAGCACGAGTTGGTCGGATCGCCTCGTAAGCCTGTTGCTGCGTTACCGCGATCAAGCGACGCGGACGTTTGTCCTCAAGGATTGGCGCAGCTTCCGTCGCGATCCGGTTCAGTGGGGCCAGGTTCTCCTCTTAGGCAGCATTATCCTGCTTTATCTGCTCAACATTCAAAACTTGCCGCACAGCCAATACCCTCTCAATCAGCGGTCCTTGATCGGCTTGATGAACGTGGGCGTTATCGGGCTGATGATGGCGACGTTCACCAGCCGCTTCGTTTTCCCCTTGATGAGCCTGGAAGGCAGAAATTTTTGGATCCTTGGGCTTTTGCCCATCAAGCGCGACAAACTGATCACCAACAAGTTCACCTATGCCGCAACATTCACATCGACGTTGAGCCTTGGCTTCGTGCTGCTCAGTTCGACCCAACTGAAGCTGCCTTGGTCCATCATCTTCATGCATCTGGCGGCCATTTTGATCCTGTCCCTGGGGTTGTCCGCACTGAGCGTGGGCTTGGGGGCGTATCTGGTCAATGTCAAGGAAACCAATCCTTCCAAGATCGCCACCGGGTTTGGCGGAACGATGAACCTCTTGATCAGTCTAGGTTTCGCGCTCGTCATCATCACTTTGGCCGGGCTGCCCTCGCTGGTCTTCTTTGCCGATTCAGCCATGTCCCTGTCGGAAAACTTCCAGGTCAACATCGTCTGGTATTGGCAAATGGGTTGTTTGGGGGTGATGCTCGTCATGGGGATGTTGGTGATCCTGATCCCCTTGCGGATGGGGATCAGGGCCTTTCGCAACATGGAGTTTTAGTCCCTTGCGGCCTCAATTCGTTCATTGACGATCCCGAGCCGCAATAACCCATTCACCTTCCAATGCCTCGCCGCGAAAGACCAAGGCGGAACGATAAAGCGCCACAGTGGGGCAAACGTGGCCGGGCAAGGCCCATAGTGATGTGCCGATCGAAAAATGCGTGGCCTCCGGCGTCTCGAGCACCAGGTGCTCCTCATTGTGCAAGACGATTCGCCCTTCGATGCCCAACACCCGGCAACGATCCGCAAGCGGCAAATCCGGCGAGACGGCCTTGCTGCCCAAATCCAGGGTCACGCGGTTTGGCCGGGGTCGGCTGATGACGCGCGTCAGGAGCCATGCCGCTGGTCGAAATCCTAACTCCGGGTAACGCTGGAAATAGGTGTGATCGTGCAACACACAGGTCCCAGGGGACAGCTCCGCTTCAGGCCAATGGCGCTGGGCATTCAGGGCCATTGTGGGAGTGCCTCCTAAGACGATGCGGGGCAAGGGCCAACCCTTGGATCGCACAGCGACCAGGGTCGCTTCAACGTCATGTAAAAACTGCTCCTGGATTCGGCGCCGCTCCAGTTCGGGGATCGGCGTATTGTGGCCGTCGTAAACCTGCAAGCCGCCGGGTCGAATGCCGGGCGTCTCGACCATGCGCTGATAGAGCGCGATGGCTGCTTCACCCGGCGGAAGCCCGGTGCGATCATGACCGACGTTGAGGTCCAGCACGGCATCGACTTCGAGCTGTTGGGCGTGAAGGCAAGCAGCCAACTGATCCAGATTGACAGGATCATCGACCAGGACGGCAAAGCGGGTTTTGGGATACGTTCGAATCAGGCGAGCCAGCCGGTTGACGTTCGGCCCCACCATCGGATAGGCGATGAGCACGTCCGCCGCGCCGCATTCGGATAGCATCTCCGCTTCGGCCAAAGTGGCACATTTATGTTTGTGAATCCCAAGCGCTTTTTCGAGAAGAATGATCTCGCGCGTCTTGTGTGTTTTGGCATGAGGCCGCAAACGAGAGGGGGTTCCCGCCCAGGCCAGCATTCGCTGCAGATTGTGGTCGATGGCGGCGCGATCAAAGAGCAACGCGGGGGAAGGAATTTGGTCTCGGATCGTCTCGGCCAGTCCCGGCAACGTCAACTCGGATGGCAACATCTCTGAGGTGGTAGATGCGGCATTCATCCCCTAGGCACCCTCTGCGAAGCTAACCCGCACAATTTTTAACCCACCGTTCCCCACGCGAGGAGCTTCATGGTGTGCCTAGGGGGCGTTTCCCAAGGACTATTGCTCCATGATTTCGTCGATCTTCTTCTCCGCGAAATCTTGGATTTTGTTTTCGTAGCCATCCGTGAGTTTTTGCACCTCTTCCTTGCCTTGATCCCGATCATCCTCGGTCATCTCTTTGTTCTTCTCGGCGGCATCAAAGTTCTTGTTGCCGTCGCGGCGGATGTTGCGAATGGCCACCTTGGCTTCCTCGGCCAGCTTCTTGACCCGTACGACCAACTTTTGCCGTTGCTCGCCGCTCATGGCCGGAATCGACAAGCGAATGACCTTGCCGTCATTGTTCGGCGCCAATCCCAGCCCGCTGGCGATGATTGCTTTCTCAATATCCTTGAGGCTTCCCGGATCGAACGGCTTGATGAGCAGGCTTTGTGCATCGGGAGCAGAGATGGTCGCCAATTGCCGCAAGGGCGTGGGCGAACCATAATATTCGACTTTCAGAGTATCCACCAAAGCTGGACTGGCGCGACCCGTGCGTATGCCGCGCAGCTCATCGCGAAAGACGCTGACGGCCTTTTCCATGCGTTCTTCGGCATCGAACAAGATTTCTTCTGAGGTCATGGTCATGCATCCCGTGGGGCTGATCGTTATGAGGGTGGCAATATGGGAGATCACATCTCTTTGGTCACGAGGGTGCCAATGCGTTCTCCCGCGATGGCGCGTTCGATGTTTCCTTCACGATTGAAATTGAACACGATGATCGGCATATTAGCTTCGCGGCAGGTCGTGATGGCGGTCATGTCCATCACTTGCAATTGGTCCTGCAAGGCGCGATCGTAGGAGAGCCGATGATACAAGACCGCGTGGGGATTCTTTTCCGGGTCGTCATTATAAACGCCGTCCACTTTCGTGGCCTTGAGGATGACCTCGGCCCCGATCTCCCTGGCTTTCTGGGCGGCGGCGGTGTCGGTGGTGACAAAGGGATTGCCTGTGCCGCCCACCAGGATCACGATCCTGCCCTTTTCCAAATGGCGCAGGCATCGGCGGCGAATGAACGGTTCGGCCAAGGCGTCGCAGCGGATGGCCGACATGACGCGGGTTTCACAGTTCAGGCTTTCCAGCGTTTCCTGCAAAGCCACGCCGTTGAGGATCGTGGCCAACATGCCCATGTAGTGGGCCGTGGCCGGCTTGATGACTTCGCCCCCCGCGCTGAATTGAGCGCCGCGGAGGATGTTTCCCGCACCGACGACGACCGCGATTTGCACGCCGGTTTGAGCAGCCCGTTTGAGTTGCCGGGCAATCTCCAAGCATTCCGCGACGCTAATGCCCGATTTCCCCGAAGGCGTAAAGCTCTCCCCGCTTAATTTCAGCAACACTCTGCGATATGCCAGGGGCGGGGGAGTTTCCGCGGGGTCGGCCATGCTGGTGGTCCTTTCCAGGGAGGGACATTTCAATCAGGCTTCATTGTATTTGTCGCTAGGGACCCTGCCAAGCAAGTCGACGCCGGGGTCATCCAAGTTGAAGTGCAAGAGTGAGGTGGAGCAGCCAGCCCCCCCAAGTCCGTCTCGACCGCGTCGATCGAGACGGACCGGTTGGCCAAGGACCAACTAAATATCGTAGTAGAGCATGAACTCATAGGGATGAGGCCGAATGCGCATTTGATCGACCTCTTTTTCCATCTTGTACCAGATCCAGGTATCAACCACGTCTGGCGTGAACACTTCCCCCTTGAGGAGAAATTCATGATCCCGGCGAAGAGACGTCAGGGCATCCTCGAGAGACGCGGGTGCCTTCGGCACCTTGGCCAGTTCTTCCGGCTCCAGATCATAAATGTCCTTATCCAGCGGCTCGCCAGGATGGATTTTATTTTGAATGCCATCGATCATGGCCATCAACATGGCGGCGAAAACCAAGTAGGGATTGCTGCTGCCGTCGGGACAACGGAACTCAAAACGCTTCGCCTTGGGCGAGGAGCTTAAGACGGGTATGCGGACGGCGGCCGAGCGATTGCGGCGGCTGTAGGCCAGATTCACCGGAGCTTCATAACCAGGCACGAGCCGCTTGTAGCTATTGGTGGTCGGGTTGGTGAAGGCACACAGGGCCGGCGCGTGCTTGAGGATGCCGCCCATGGCATACAGCCCCATGTCGGACATGCCCGCGTAGCCGCTGCCCGCGAAGAGGTTTTGTCCGTTTTTCCACAGGCTGGTATGGACGTGCATCCCCGTGCCATTGTCCTGAAACAGCGGCTTGGGCATGAAGGTGGCCGTTTTATTGTATTTGCGGGCCACGTTCTTGACGATGTATTTGTACATGAGCACCTTGTCGGCCATCTCGACCAGGGAATCGAACTTCATGTCAATCTCCCCTTGGCCTCCGGTGGCCACTTCATGATGCTGCGCTTCCACGCGAATGCCGCAGTCGATCATCGTGCGCATCATTTCCGAACGGATATCGTGCAGTGAATCGGTGGGGGGGCAGGGGAAATAACCTTCCTTGTAGCGAATTTTGTAACCCAGGTTGGGGAATTCCTCCCGTCCGGTATTCCATGCTCCTTCCACGGAATCGAGGAAATAATAACCGCTGTGCTGCGTCTGATCGAAACGGACGTCGTCAAAGATGAAGAATTCTAATTCCGGTCCAAAGTAAGCGATGTCGGCCATCCCAGCGGACTTCATGAAATTAACGGCTTTGCGCGCGATGTTGCGCGGATCGCGCGAATAGTCCTCGCGGGTTAAAGGATCCTGGATATTGCAGATCATGGTCAACGTGGGAATCGTCATGAAAGGATCGACGAATGCCGTCTCGGCCACGGGGATGACGAGCATGTCTGATTCATTGATGGCTTGCCAGCCGCGGATGGAGGAGCCATCGAAACCAAGGCCTTCTTCAAACGTGTTTAAGTCCAAGGCCTCGGCCGGGATCGTAAAGTGTTGCCAGAGTCCGGGAAAGTCCATGAATCGAAGATCGATGGCCTGGATGTTTTTTTCCTTCACCAGTGCGAGCACGGACTCGGGATTCACGATTCACCTCCTGTTGAGAGCGGCTGGGTAGACCACGGGCAAACGGAAAAACCCCGGTCCGTTTTCCCCGGACCGGGGCGACGAGCGATATGGGGACAATTTAGAAGTTCAGCAGGGTCATTTCAAGCGGCGCTAGGCCGTTCACTCCCTCGAACATAACCGATTGGTCGTTGGCGCCTAAAAAACACGGAACAGAGTCCGCGAGGAATTGCAAGCCGAAGTGGCCATATTTTATCATATTGCGCTATCCTGGCTTGACCTGCCTGGGGGATTCACTTAGTCTTACCGCTCGGTCACGGATTGACCCATCAACCGCCAGGTTGATGTAGGGCAAGGAGGCCCTTTTTCCTCATGATCGAACATCCTCGCCAGTCCCGCTGCGATTTGCTTTGTTTGTTCACCCTGCTCTTATTCGGATTGGTCATCAAGGGTTGGCTCATCACGCGCACGGAAGTACTGGCCCGCGATGGCATTGGCTTCATCGAGTTAGCACAGTGCCTGCAAACCGAACCATGGGGCCACACCATTCGCCGCGCCCATCAACATCCCCTCTATCCCATGCACGTCCTCGGCATGGCCGCGCTCTACGAACGATTCCTCGACCGCCCAATGACCAACCTCGATTGGCAAACGTGCGCCCACCTGGCCAATGCCTGGATTAGCCTGGCCATGATCATCCCCGCTTTTCTCATTGGCAAACGCTGGTTTGGAGCGTGGATCGCCTGGGGGGCGTTGATGATGTATCAGGCCCTGCCCGTTCCTGCCCAAGTCACGGCGGACGCCCTCTCCGAAGGCACCTTTCTATTCTGTTCCATGGTGGGTCTGTGGGCATTCCTCAATGGGTTGAATGACAAAGGCTGGGGTTGGTTTCTGCTCTCCGGTTTCATGGGCGGCTTGGCTTTCCTGGCTCGCCCCGAAGGCGCGATCCTGCCGATCTCGGCCTGCCTGCTGATGATGGGGTTGAAACTAAGAAATCTTTGGGACGTTCGTTGGCCTCGACTGGTCGGACTGGGCGCCGTTTTTTGCATCGCTGTCTTGATCGCGGTGGGCCCGTATTGGCTCACCATCGGCGGGATCGGCAAAAAGACCACGTTTACCGAAATGCTCAACGCTCACGTTTCTCTGTCGGGAACATTGTGGGCCTCCCGCTTTCAGCCCGGTGTCGATGGGTACGATTGGTCCGATATTACCCCCTGGTTCATCACCTGGCAGGTGATCAAGGAAACGACCAAGGGCTTCCATTATGTGCTTTGGCTGCCGGCCCTTTTGGGGATAGCCGCATGGGTACGATCCGACAAGTCCATCGCGGAAAAGCAGATTGGTTACTCCGTGCTCACGATCATGGGGATCAATCTGATCATCCTCTGGTGGCTGGCGTACAAGGCTCATTACATTTCCGAGCGGCACACGATCCTGCTCGTGCTGCTGGGCTGCTTTTGGTCGATGAAGGGGTTGACCGTGTTGGGGGATTATTTGGCCCAATCATGGCGTCGCTGGGTCTGGCCCGCGGAGCGGTGGACGATGGTCTGCGTCGTGCTCTTGGTCGCCCTGGGATTGTTTTCATCCCTCAAGCCGCGCCACACGCATCGGTTGGGACATCGCGAATTTGGCCAGTGGCTGGGCCAGCAGTTAAAACCATCGGATCGGCTCGTGGACCCTTATCGCTATATGACCTTTTACGCCGGCTGGCGGACCTATTATCACAACCAGTTGCTCAACATGGACCCCAATAGCCCCGCTTATGTCGTGGCCGAGGTGGACGAAAAAGACCAAACCCGCAAGGCCGTGTTGGGAGACTTGCCGCAAAGAAGCAAGGTTATCAAGGTATGGCCCGAAGCAGGACGGCCGCGCATCATCCTTTATCGCTTCGAACCGTCACTGATCCAAACAGGCTTGCAGACCCCTTCCCCTCAATAAGCGTTTTACTGCCCGTCGTCACGGCTTCACCAAAATCTTGCCCGTCAGGGTGCCCGCCTTGTTCAAGGTGTTGGCCTCTTGCAACCGATGCGCCTCCGCCGCCTGGGCCAGGGGAAAAGTTTGCCCGATGATGGGTTTCAATTGACCTGCTGCGAGCCAGCGGTTGATGTCATCGGCGGCATGTCGCTGTTCTCCCGGGCTGGCATTGAACATGGCGAAGCCGAAGAGCGATAAATCCCTCGTGTAAAACGGCCCCACGGGAAAGACGGGCTGTGCTTGCCGGCCCGCCATGATGACGATCCGTCCCCGCCGGGCCATGAGGGGAACGATGGTCAGGAAATCCTGTTCGCGCTGCGTTTCATACCAGACGTTCACCCCCTTGCCTGCCGTCGCAAGCTGGATCGCCTCGGCCACGGGGTCGGTTTTATAGTTGATCACCACGTCAGCGCCCCAGGATCGGCACAGGTCTGCTTTTTCCGTTGAGCCGACGGTCGTGATGACCTTGGCCCCCACAGCTTTGGCCATCTGAACCACCATGGAACCCACGCCTCCCGTTCCGCCACTGACGTACACCGTTTCGCCGGCCTGCAGCTTGGCCCATTGGAACAGTCCCAGGTGAGCGGTTATGCCCACGAGCGCCGCGGCCGCGGCCTGCTCCGCGGCGACCTGGTTGGGCACGTGATACAACCATCGTTCCTCGACGGCGGCATACTCCGCGAATGTGCCTTGTCGTCCGAGTAAACCTTGATTGCTGCCCCACACGCGGTCGCCCGCCTTGAATTGCTTGACCGCTTCGCCGACGGCTTGAACCGTGCCGGCCAGATCACAGCCGATAATGAACGGTTTGGGCAGCGGCATGGAGACCACTCCAGCCCGGATGTAGGTGTCGATTGGATTGACGGCTGCCGCTTCCACCTTGACGAGCACTTCTTCGGGCTTGGGGATGGGTGTGGGCACGTCGCTCCACTGGATGACGTCGGGCGTTCCCGTGGTTTCGATGTAAGCGGCTTTCATGAAGCGGTCTCCTTCCTGTGAGGCATGGGGGCCATGATTGAAAATGTGTTGCGACCCAAGAGCCGCACAGCCGCCAAGCCAGTGTCAAGCCAGTGAAACAGGTTTGATTATATCGGTGGAAAGAACGAAACCACCCCCGGCAAAAGCCGAACGTTTGATTCCTCTTGTGCTTTTTACGGCATATCGCCACAATCTCGCCGCATCGTTTAACTTCAAGGCTGTCGTGGCCGAACTAGGGATAATAGGAAGGCTGGTCAAAATCATGAAACTATCCTGGAGCTTGAAGCTGCAGTGTTTGGGGGCTTTGTTGTTCGTCGTCGCGACCCCCATCATTTACTACAGGATTTCATACAGCCAGGCCAAGCGGGTTCGCGTCGTCACCCCGGGTCGCTTTTACCGCGGCGGCCAAATGCAAGCCGATGCGTTGCGCCATTTTATCCGAGAGAACGGCATTCGCACGGTCATCAATCTGCAGAATGAAAGTCCAGATCCCGCAGTTGGCCAGGGTCTGACCGAATCCCAAGTTTGTGCCCAGATGGGAGTTCGCTATGTCTTTCTGGAACCGGATCTCATCGACCGCTATCGCGTTCCCAAGGAACGCCCTGCGGCCATTGATCATTATCTACAAATCCTGGATGACCCCGACGCTTATCCCGTGCTTTTGCATTGCAAAGCGGGCCTCCACCGCACGGGCGTCTTCACCGCGATCTACCGCATGGAGTATGAAGGCTGGAGCCTGCGCGAGGCGCATGCGGAATTGATCCGCAATGGGTTCGGCCGAGCCCAAGCCACCGCGCGCAACGACTACATTCAGCAATATCTGATCACTTATCAACCGCGAGGCGCTCCGCAGCCGCCTCCGACCACGGCAAAGGATTGAAGCACCGCATGACGCTGTTGGATCGATGGCTGTTTCGAACGATGCTTCAATCCTGGCTGGTGAGTTTCATCAGCGTGGCCAGCCTGTACATCGTCATCGATCTGTTCACCAAGCTCGATGATTTTCTCGAAGCCGCCCGGGTCACCCAATGGCCGCTTTATCGGATCGTTACGGAATTTTACGGTTTTCAACTGCTGCTCATTTTCGATCGGCTCTGCGGCGTGATGACGATGCTCGCGGCCATCTTCACGCTCACCTGGCTGCAGCGGCACAATGAACTGCTTCCCTTCCTCGCGGCGGGCGTGCCCATGCGGCGGCTGCTCAGGCCGATCGTGCTTGGCTCGCTCATCCTCATCGGCCTCAGCGTCGTCAACCGGGAACTCCTGCTCCCCCAGTTGGCGGATCACATGCACCTCAGCGTGAAGGATTGGTTCAGCGACCGACCTTCGCAGATCACGGGCAGCTACGAACCCAACGGGATTCTGATCGAGGGCGTGGCGGCCCAGCGCGGCGAGCAGTTGATCCGTCAATTTTCATGCACCATCCCCGCCCGCCTGGCCGGGGGATTGTTATTCGTGAATGCCAAGGAAGCCCGCTATATTGAACCCAGTTCAGAGCCTTTGAGCGGCGGCTGGTTGCTGACCGATGCCACCGAAGTCGACCTATCGAATTGGCCCGATCCCCTGCTCATCGAGATCGATCCCGGGAAATACTTTCTCAAAACCACCTGGGTAGATTTCAAGCGTTTGACCCGGCCGCGCCAGTGGCATCAATTGGCCAGCACCAAGGCCCTCTATCAGGAACTGGAACAGGAAGGCTCAATGCATCTGGCCACCCTGGCCATGCAGTTGCATCAGCGCTTCACCGCGCCGCTGCTGTCCTTGCTGCTCGTTGGACTGGCGGTGGCCATCGTCCTCCACGACCACCAGCAAAGCATCTTCATCAAGATGGGAGCCTGCCTCTTGCTCGCGGCCTTATTCGTCGGCAGCGGCATCGTTTCGAACTATTTGGGCGAACGGGAAATCATCGCCTCGGCCCTGGCGGCCTGGTTGCCGCTGTTGGCTTTTGGTCCGCTGTGCCTCACGTTCCTGGACGCGATGCAGACGTGACCGGCGGCGATGGTGGCGCCATGGTCGGCGACTTGGATTCTGGCATGGGTCCAGAGGCTGCTTTCTCCAAGCCCACTTTCACCACCTCCGCTCCGAAAAACAGAATCTGCGTCGAGTAATAAACCCACATCAAGAAAATGACCACCGAACTGGCGGCGCCGAATGCCGTGGTCAGCGAATTGCCCATGGTGGTGACGTACCAGGTAAACAGGACGCGTCCCAGCAGCATCAGCAGCGACGCCACCAAGGCTCCGCCGATGAGCTTGCGGTAGGGAATGTGGCCGTGAGAAAGGAAGCGGAAGGTGAACACCAGCAAGATCGTGAACAGCAGGATAAACAAGGCCCGATGCCCCGACGCCCACAACACCCTGGCCCCGGGAAGTTCATCGATGATTTGGTAGAGAAAGAAGCCCAAGACCACGTCCCCCACCATGACCAGGAGCAAAAAGAAGCCGAACACCAGGACCATGAGCACGGCCTTGATGTAGCTGCGCAGGTAGCCAAAAATCCAGTGGCGATGAGGGTCCGAGGGAAGGTTCCAGATGATCGTCAAGGCGGTGCCCAATTGAAGAAAGAAATTGCAAGCGGCGATGATCAGGATGGTGGGGCCGACGATGACGGCCCAGATCGTGGTGGCGGGTTTCCAAACGTGTTCGACCATGTTCTCCAAGGCCCGGGCGCCTTCCGCGCCAATATTCTCTTGAGCGATGCTGATGACTTTCGCCTTCACCTGGGCTTCGCCAAAGACCATGCCGACGATGGCGATGGCAATGATCAAGCAGGGAGCGATGGAAAACAGCGCATAATAAGCCAAAGCCGCGCCCATGTAGGAGGCGTTGTCGTTGCTCCAATGCTGTGCGGCCTTCCAAAGCGTGGAAAGGATGGGAATTCGCATGGCATGATCCTGGTCGATGCAAGCAGGCGGGGGATGACACTGAACTCTATCTTAGAGGAAAGCCCCGCCGCGCGGCTAAGCGGCTCGGTCGGCGGTCCGCAAACGCTCCAAGGTCAAGCGATAGGCGTCGATCAGACGGACCGCGCTTTGACGCCAGGTCCAGTGTTGTCGAACGTGTCGGGCCAAGGCGGGATCCACGGGGCTTTCCCAGGCTTGCTGGATCGTTTCCAACATTCGTTCCGGACGGTGCGGATCGATGTACCAAACGCGTTGGCCGAAGTAATCCCGCATGCCGCCGTGTGCGGTGGTGACGACTTGGCAGCCGCTCGCTGCTGCTTCCAAAGCACTCAAGCTCGACAGCTCATACCAACTTGCCTGCACGTGCATCCGCGCCTGGCGATAAAGGTCGATCAACGCCGCGCGTGCTTGCGGCGGCAGGAAGCGCACCGAGGGGCCGGCCATGCGCTCGCAATAGCGGCGATAACCTGGATAGTTGGGGTTCTCCGTTCCCACCAGGGTCAAAGGTAGCTGCAGCGCATTGACGGCCCGAATCAGTCGATGCTGCCCCTTTTGGGGATCGAACCGCCCGACGCACAGCATCCCTTCACGACTCGCTTTCGCGGTTGTCATCCGAGGCAGAACATCGCGCGATGCACCGGCGCCTTCGTCCATCCGCTCCCGCCGGCCAAGCTCCGCGTCCTCCGACCAATAATCCGCGTCGATGCCGCTCGGCACGAAGCTCAATGCAGTCAGGGTATTCCCAGCCAACGACTGCAACTGCTCCGCTTCAGCCTGGCTGACCACGACCACCCGATCCGCCATGGCCAAGACGTCGCGCATCAAGAAGGTCGTGCCGCGCCGCCATTCACGCGCCAGGCAAGTGCGCAAGGCCGGATGCTTCCACCAGCGAAGTGAAGTCTTGATGCGCTCGCGAATGGACCGGGGCATGGCGCCAAATAGCCGCGCCGCCCAGCCAGGCCGGCCCCAACGTTCAAAATCATCGGCCGGCCAATAGAGCGTTGTCAACACGATCGGCGTTCCGTGGCGCTGAGCATGCTGCATCGTGTCAAAGAGGCTGGCGGCGCGCGATAGATTGTGAACGTGGATCAGATCAAACCCCTGGAGCGAAGGGAGGCGTTCATCGCTCCAATGAGCCTCGATGCCAAGCTCATTCAGCCAGAAAAGCCAGCGCCGCGCCTGAACGACATCGCCCCCCGCGTGATCGCGCCAATCTTCCCGGCAGTGCATCAAGACCCGCATGCCACATCCCTGCGTGCCACGGAAAACCTAGTCCATGGAATCTAATGGAGATAACAAAAAGACCACCTTCAGAAAAGAGCAATTCAGACCCAAGGCATCCATCAATCCCATCGGACCAGCACGCCCAAGTATTCCTCCTTGCGCTTGAGCAGTCCATCATACGCTTGGCCGATCTCCTCGGGAGCGATGACGTGGCGAACGAGGCCATCGAGGGAAACCGAACCGCGATGCAGCGCTTGCAACAGCCAATGTTGCGCCTTGTTGATGTCCCACGCTCCCGCCAGGCGCGTGTGCGCGGGTTCAAAGAGCATGTTGCCATGGGCGCCAGTCACCTCGAGGTAGCGGCGATGCAGGTCGTCGTAAAAGTTGACCTCCTTCGCCTTGCCGCGGGGGCTGCCGACGATGACCACTTGCCCGCCATCACACGCCAGGGACATCGCCGCAGGCACCGCATCAGGCAACCCCGTGGCATCGGCGACGATCTCTACTCCCTTTTGTCCGAGAACTGCTTGCAGTTGCGAGGCGAGATCACCCGCATTAAGATCGATCACGGCCGAGGCTCCCCCCGCAAGAGCCGCCTGGCGACGCATCGCCACGCCATCGATGCCAATCACGGGGTAAGCCCCCGCAGCGACCAGACAGCGGAGCGTAATTTGACCGATCACGCCCAATCCCAAGACGGCGGCCGAGCGACCCAAGGTAATTCCCGCCCGGATCGCGGCCCCCATGCCATAGCGGGCAATGCAAGCCCAAGCCGCCATCCTGGCATCGGCGCCTGCCGGCAGTTTCCATAACCGTCCCCGTTCATGCCCCAAGGTCAACAACTCAGCCGAGGCGTGATTGCCTGGATAAGCCACGCGGTCTCCCGGCTGGCAGGCGGAAATCTGGCTGCCCACGGCGAGCACTTTCCCCGCCGCGCTGTAACCCGGCCGAAAAGGGAACTTCCAGTCCAACAGATTCGGATCCTTCAGCCATTGATGCGTGCCCGTGAACACAGCCAACTCCGTCCCGGCACTGATGGCCGACGCCTCCGTTTGCACCAGGATTTGATTCGGCGCGGGATCGGGCAGTTCCACTTCCCGCACAGCCGTCTGGAACGGTTCGGTGATGACGACTTGTCGGACCCGCATGGTCGGCCCTTTCAAATTGGGGGCAGATTGCTAGTTGTTTGCCATCGGGCTGCTGCGCCCGATGGGGTGCGGTTAAGTGGGGGTGTCCGTCTCCGAGTAGAGCCCGCCCCAGTGGAGCCAATTGATCGCACGATGCCGCTCCATGATCGTGGAAACGCATTGTTCGAACAGGGTCTTGGGGGCTTCGTGGATGGGATGAGTGCCCAGGGCCAGATCATTGTCAACGAAGCGAAACAAGGACACATCCACCGGACCAAACCAGCATTCCTTTAAAAAGGCCCGGAAATTCATGGGTTGGGGCTGTATGCGATACTCACGAAGCCGCCAATGCAAAGCAAAGAGATGTTTCTGCATGCCATCCAGTTCGGATGGCGGCCTCAACTTGGCCGTGCTCAACAGCGCCTTGGCCTGGTCCTCTTCCATGAACCCCAACTGCGCCTGCAGCGTGCTGGCGTCGGCCATTTCGTCATAAGCGGGGAGGGTTGACCGCCCCAAGGCCCAGGCCAACACCGCCAGCCCCTCGAGATACCACATGGCGTTGAGCGTGTCTTGGGAACCGAGATGAGAAATGGGACTTTGCAGCACTGTCCAATCATCCGGCTCCAGGGCGTCGTCGATATGCAGTCCCTTCAACCAGGCGGCAATTTGCTGAGCCCGATGATTCAGCGAGGCGTTGGCATGTCCCGCTTGCTCCAATTGAGCGCGCGCCGAAATGGCCATCATGACCAAGCACCGCTTGGCCACTTGCAAACTCGATGGCGGCGCGTGCATCTTGGCGGGGATCGTCTTGGTCAGTTCCAGGTCGTCATCGTCAGAGGCCAGGCCGCTCTCCATCATTTCGGGGAAGCGCGCCTTGGGATCATGCTCGCCCTGAGAGGAGATTAGGACGCGGCCTTCCGCCGAGCGCAGGGTCGTGGGCGTATGGAACACGCCATCCATGGACTGAGCCAGAGCTTTAAGAATGGCGACTCGCTCATCCTTGCCATTCCAATTCAACTCCGGGTCTGCTTGCACGGTCAGGGCGAAATTGAAGGACAAGGCCAGTTCCATGGCTTTGGCGCGATGGGGGGAGGCGGGATAGCGTGCCAAGGTCTGCTGAAGCTGCAGCAATTGCTTCATCCAGGAAGACCCTTCATACACCTCGGGATCGTGGAGCAGCATCATCGACTTGCGCGACCGGCTTTTGCCCACGGCAATGGATACCTTGCTCCAGTCCCGCACCGTGCCAGCGATGACCAATTCCGGATGCAGTTTTTTCACCGTCTGAATGACGCCTTCCGGATTGCTGCGCAAGCAAAAGAGGGTCAGATTTTCAACGGCCATGGGCAAGTGCTTTCATTCATTCAAATAACTGACGCGGTTGGGTTGAATCCACGGGAGCGGCGTTCGCCGCGGACAGCGCACGGCCCAGATGCTGGTAGGCGCGGGGCGTGGCCTGTCGGCCGCGCGGGGTGCGCACGATGAACTGCTCCCTTAGCAAAAACGGCTCCACTTCATCCGTCAAGGTGTCGGTCGCGATGCTCATGGTGGCGGCCAAGGCTTCGACGCCCGTCGGCCCGCCGCCAAAGACGCCGATCAGCGTCTCCAGGTAGCGGCGATCCTGCTTGTCCAATCCCGCTGCGTCGACCTCCGCTTTCGCCAATGCCGCGCGGGTCACGTCCAGGGTCAACGCACCGTCCGACTCGCTGGCGGCGAAATGGCGGGCCCACCAGAGCCGGGCGATGGCGATGCGGGGCGTGCCGCGACTGCGCTGGGCCAATTCCAAAGCCGCCTCGGGTCGAATCGAAGTCCGCAGCTTCCCCGCGTTGATCGTGACGATTTGCGCCAATTCATCCGGCTGATAGAACTCCAAGTGTTCATGGTGTTTGAAGCGGTCGCGCATCGGACCGGTCAACATGCCGCTGCGCGTCGTGGCGCCGATCAACGTGAAACGATTCAGCTTCATCCAGACGGTGCGGGCGTTCAACCCCTCGCCGATGGGAATGCCGACGCGGAAATCTTCCATGGCCGAATAAAGGAACTCCTCCACGATCCGGGGCGTGCGGTGGATTTCATCGATAAAGATAAAGGAACCTTCCTTGGCGTTGGTCAAGTAGGGCAGCAAATCGGCGGGCTTGGTCAGGGCGGGTCCGCTGGTGATTTGGAGCGGTGCTCCCAGTTCGTTGGGGAGGACGGTGGCAAACGTGGTTTTCCCCAATCCGGGCGGACCATCGAACAACATGTGGCCCAACGGTTCCTGCAGCTTGCGACAAGCGTTGATGGCGATCTGCAACCTTTCCACGACCGGCTTTTGTCCGATGACCTCGCGCAGCCAGCGGGGGCGCAAAGCCGCTTCTTCACGGCGCGTCTCCTCCGCCGCCTCCACCGAGCCTCCCTTGACGATCGTTTCCCTGGTCATGCGTGCTTCCATTCTGGACGCTTCATCGCCCGACGCTTCTTGTTCAGGCTCGAGCCACGCCGTGCCGCCGATGCGCGGCCACTGTACCCTAAAATACCAAGGCGCCGCGCCTGGGGCAAACCTCGATCAAAGTCCCCAGGGTTGTCGATACCGCCGACGCAATTTCTGGTTGGCCGCTTCATCGTTCATGAATTGCTCCGCATGGCCATTCCAGTACAACTTGCGCCCCATGGCCAGGGCGATGTTGCCCAGGTGGCATACCGTGGTCAAGCGATGGCCGTAATCGAAGGATGCCGAGCACGGCTTGTTGTTCTTGATGCCATCGAGCCATTCTCGATGATGGCCGGGCGAGCGGGGGATCGGGTCCTCGATCTTGGGCGTCATCGCCTTGCCCTGGTGATCCACCAATTTCATGCTGCCATAATCCGCGAGGAGCGTGCCATGGGTGCCATGAAACTGCACGCCCAAGCCCCGGCCCTCTCGGCCCTGAGGCGACAGCATCGTGTGGGACCAGGTCATGACGAATCCCGGATATTCGTACAGCACTTCCATGGTGGTGGGTGTTTCGGTGTTGTCGTCGGCGTGGACTTTGCCTCCCGCCGCGGCGACGCTCATGGGCGCCTCGACGTTCATCGCCCAGTGGACTAGGTCAAGGACGTGGCATCCCATGTCGCCGAGCAAGCCGCCGCCAAAATCCCAGAACCAGCGCCAATGGAACAGAAAGCGATTGGGATTGAAGGGCTGCTTGGGCGCCGGACCCACGAAAAAGTCCCAATCCAACCCCTCCGGCACGGGAGCGTTTGCGGGGTGGCCAATGCCCAAGGGAGGCCGCGACACCCAGACGTGCACTTTGTGAATCGTTCCCAGGATGCCGGAGCGAACCACGTCCACGACGCGGTGGTAATTTTCCCCCGCGTGAATCTGGATGCCCATTTGCGTGATGCGTTCGTGCTTTCGAGCCGCCTGCACGAGGGCTTGGCCCTCGGCCACGTTATGAGTCAACGGCTTTTCGCAATAAACGTGTTTGCCCGCCTTGCAAGCCTCGATGGCGCACAGGCCATGCCAGTGATCTGGAGTGGAGATGACAACGGCGTCGATGTCCTTCCGTTCGAGCAGCTTGCGAAAATCCGTTTCGATCTCCGCCTTGCCCTTGGTGCGTTCCCGGGCGCGCTCAGCATGAGGGCGATAGACGTCGCACACGGCCCGGACTTCCACGTCGGGCTGGCTCATCATGGCCTGCATCGTGCCCGACCCCATGCCGCCGATGCCGATGAAACCCAATCCCAACCGCTCATTGGCGGAGGCCTTGGGCAACTCTTTCCCCGAGAGCAGCGCCGTGGCCGCGGGCAGCCCCGCGGCGGCCAGGAGATTCATTTTCAAAAAATCGCGGCGGGGCATTGGCCACATGTCGATCTCGCTTTGCAGAAATGGAAAGAAACTACAGGTGTTAATGATGGAGGGTATCGCACTGGAGTGGAATCAACAAGGCGGGTCGGCCCGAATGCGACCCGCCTTGCTGGTCAAGGTTGAGGATGAGTCTAACTCAAGCTGATAACTACAGTCTTGGTTTCCGTGTAGGCGTCCAGCCCTTTCGCCCCCAGCTCGCGTCCCTGGCCGGACATCTTGTAGCCGCCGAACGGCGCCGCCGCGTCAAAGGCATCATAGCAGTTCACCCACACCGTCCCCGCACGAACTTCGTCGGCGATGCGATGCGCTTTCTTGATGTCCTGAGTCCAAACGGCCGCCGCCAAGCCGTAAAAGGTGTTGTTGGCCCGGTGGATGACTTCGTCGATGTTCTTGAAGGGCAGAATCGACAGCACGGGGCCGAAGATCTCCTCGCGCGCGATCTCCATTTCATCCTTGACGCCGGTGAAGATGGTCGGCTCAATGAAGTAGCCTCGGGTGCCGAAGCGCTGGCCGCCCACGACGCAACTGGCCCCCGCCTTTTTGCCCTTGTCGATGTAGGACATGATCTTGTCAAACTGGGCCTGGTCGACTTGCGGACCTTGCTCGGTGTTGGGATCAAATGGATCCCCGACCTTGCGTTGTGCCGCCTTGCCCTTGAGCATGTCGACGACCCGGTCGTGGACCTTTTCCTCGACGAACAAACGGCTGCCCGCGCAGCAGCATTGTCCTTGGTTCAAGTAGATGCCGAAGAAAGCCCCTGCCGTGGCAGCGTCAAGGTCGGCGTCGGCGAAAACGATGTTGGGCGACTTGCCGCCCAATTCGAAGGTCAACCGTTTGAGCGTGGGGGAGGCGTCCCGCATGATCATCTGGGCCGTCTCATGATGGCCGGTGAAGGCGATCTTGTCCACGCCAGGGTGCTTGACGAGCGCTGCCCCCGTATCACCGAAGCCGGGCACAATGTTGATGACGCCGTCGGGAAAACCCGCTTCCTGGGCCAGTTCGCCCAGGCGCAGGGCCGTCAATGGTGTTTGCTCGGCGGGTTTGAGGACAATCGTGCAGCCGGCGGCAAGGGCCGGCCCCCATTTCCAGGCCACCATGAGCAGCGGGAAATTCCAGGGGATGATCTGCCCGACCACGCCTACGGGTTCGCGCTTGGTGTAACAGAAATGGCGGCCTCGAACCGGTATGACTTCCCCTTGAATCTTGTCCGCCCAACCGGCGTAATAACGCAGGCAGTCGATCACCAAAGGCAAGTCGCCCGCCTTGGCTTCACGCACCGGCTTGCCATTGTCCAGCACTTCTAGAGCGACTAACTCCTCGAAATTCTTCTCTACCAGATCCGCTAAACGATGGATCAAGCGCCCGCGGTCCCGGGCGTCCATCTTCCGCCACGGCCCCTCGTAGAAAGCCCTCGTGGCCGCGTCCACGGCCAGGTCGATATCTTCCTTGGCCCCCTGGGCCACTTCGGCGATCACTTCCTCTGTAGCCGGGTTCACGGTTTTGAAAGTTTGCCCGCTGATGCTATCGAGCCATTTGCCCCCGATCAGCATTTTCGTTTGGCGTACTTTGATGGGTAGGGATGAGCTTTTCGCCTTGGGTTCCTTGGTCGTGGACATGAGGATCACTCCTTTTGCTGGTCATGTGCGAGTACGTGCCGATTCGATAACCATAGTAACGCCCAGGAGCGGCGTTGCCAGCAAAATCCCAAGCGATTCAGCCTGGGTTGGATCAATGGCGAATGAAAAGCGGGAAGGATTCCCATGGATCAATGGAGCGATTGCCGCATGGCGGCCATGGTCCATGCGACTTACTTCCACATCGAACAGGTGTTGATTATTTTTTCAGAGAGGTCGCCGCCGGCTGCAGCCGCTTTTGACATTCCTTGCGCAAAGCGTCCACGCCGACCTTCCACACATTGATGGATTTTGTGGAGGCCATGGCGTCATACCGGTCCAGCCAGGATTGGGCCGAATACCAAAGCACTTCGGGTTTGGGCGTGCCTTCGGGCCAGGGTTGATTCTGTTTCTTGAGCCGCTCCGCTTGCAACTCAGCCCGATAGGCCAAATCCATCTTGGCCAAAGCCATGAAGTAGGTCAATAATCCGCGGTATTCCGGCAAGGCCCAGCGGATGGCCATGGTGCGCAGCGGCATCTGCGATTCCTTCCACATCATCTCCAGGCGATGCACTTCCTCGGCCAGCTTGCCCTCCAAGGCTCGGCGGTCGGCGTCGCTCGCTTGTTGAACCTCTTGCAACAATTGCTTAACCTTCCGCGACGCCTCGGTCAAACGAACGGGCCAATTGCCGCGGCTGCCGCTCAAGTACGGAACATATTCGAACTCGCGGCTCACTTCCGTGTCCAGCATGCGGTCGATGCGATCCTCTTGCCGAACGATGCGCTGGATCGCTTCCTCCGCTCGGCCGCGCACAAGCAAGTCGCGCACCCCGCCCGGCTCCAGCCGAACATAGACGAACAGATCGTCAAAGTCGGCAAACAGTCTGGCCCGATCGCGGGGCGTGGACAGTTGATTGGCCAATTCGAGCATGTAATTGGGGAGCAAGCGCCGGGGCACAATCATGTCGCGGAGCCGCATGTCCTGGTTCGGGTTTTCGACGTATTGATGCAGTACCAGGATGGGATAGCCGGGAGATCCGACCTTGGTCCAAGGTACGATCGGCAGGCCAAGCTGAGCGTCGGTCAGATGCTTCAGACGACCGATCAGATCCTGATGCAAGATCACGGGATTGTCTTCGAGCACGTTTTCCAGCCACAGCATCCGCGGTTCGAGCGCGGGCAAATTGAAGTGGATCAATCCCTCGGCTTTCTCCAATTGCCCCGGCAGCACGGGGTCGTCCAGCCCCTGGTACAATGCTTGGAGCCATTGCGGGTTTTGTTTGAGCTGTTTCCACGTGGCGATGCCCTGGCCATCTTGGCCGGGAATGGGCAGCCCCAGCCGCAGGTCGAACAAGTACAATTCGCCGCCGATCAGCACCCCCGCGGCCCAGGGAACGGAACGAATCGACTTGCCGCCTGTCTCATCGACGATCTCCACTTGCCGCGTCACGGCACAAGCATCGAGCTTGAAGCGGTTGATGCTGTCCCTCAGACTCGCTTCTTCCTTGGCCAAGGCTTGCAGGCGCGTCTCATCGGTGAGGGTCGACATTTGCTGGGCCAATTCGACCAAGCGCCGCTCCTCGGCCCGGAAGAGATTCAGTTGTTCCATCAAGCACAGGAACACGCGCAGCCGCTCTTCCGTGTCGCCTGAGCCGCGCCGCAGAATTTCCTGAGCGGGCCAGGCGTCGGTCCCGGGGAGCCGAGCCGTGTGTTGGACATGTCGCATAGCCCAGCCAAAGGCATGGCGGGCGAGCAGCAGGTTGTACTCATGCCAGGCCGCAACATCGTTCTTGGGCGGTTGATCGCCCACGTCGGCGACGAGGGTTCGCGCGGCGTCCCGGAAAAGAAAACTGGCGTCAAGATAATGGGCATCGACAATGTCAAAGGAGCGCCCTTCAAGGGAGCTGATTCTCTTGAGCCGATCCGCCACCCCGCGCAGCAGATTCTGATTGAGCAGGGCCAATTCCCCTTCGCTGAGCTTGAAGGTCTGGTCCGCCATGGCCTGATCCATGTAGATGTTCAGTTGCTGGACGGCGTTGCGATAGGCGTTAACGCTAGGCCGCACCTCGCGCAAGGAAGCCTTTACGTTTTCCAGCAAGGATTGCGGGGATTGGGCTCGGGAGGTGCGTTCGATGTCGTTTTCAGGCGCATTGCAGCCCGTCGCGAATCCGCTGACTAAGAGAATGAAACACCCAAGGAATAAACATCGTCGCATGTGGCATACTCGCTGATGTCAAAATCGATTACGACTTAACGCTTGGGGAATCCGCCAGGACCGATCGCAGCCGCAGGCAAGTTTCCGCCAGTGCGGGAAAATCCGCCAGGGCCAGCATGTTGGGGCCATCGCTCAAGGCCGCGTCCGGCTCGGGATGCACTTCCATGAAGAGCGCGTCCACCCCTGCGGCCACGGCGGCCCGAGCCAGATAGGGAACCAATCGGCGGTCGCCGCTGGACTTATCGCCGGCTCCCGCGGGAAGCTGCACCGTGTGCGTCGCATCAAACACCACCGGAGCGAATTGTCTCATGATGGGCAGCGAGCGGAAGTCGCACACCAGGTTGCCGTAGCCGAAGGTGGTGCCGCGCTCCGTTAAGAGGACGCGATGGTTGTCCACCTCGGCCAATTTGCTCACAACCAGCCTCATCTCTTGGGGCGACATGAATTGCCCTTTTTTGACGTTAATGGCCCGCTGCGTCCGGCCGGCCGCCTGGAGCAGATCGGTTTGCCTGGCCAAGAAAGCGGGTATTTGCAACAGATCGCATACCTCGCCCACGGGGGCGGCCTGATGCGTTTCGTGAATGTCCGTCGTAATGGGCAATCCCGTAGCCTGCTTGACCGCGGCCAAGGTCTTCAACCCCTGCTCCAACCCCGGCCCGCGGAAGGACTTGGAGGAACTGCGATTCGCCTTGTCAAAGGAGGCCTTGAACACCAGCGCCAGATTCATTTTCCGGCCGATTTCGGCCAAAGACTCCGCGATGGCCAACGTCCCCGCATGGGACTCCATCACGCAAGGTCCAACGATAAACAGGAGCGGCTCTCCCGGACCACAACGGAGGCGGTCGCCAATGGGGACGGTTTGGGTGGTGACTGGGAACGACATCCTGACCTCACTCCGACGGCATCCTCTTCCGTTTTACGCCCGCCATGGTTCCGAGGTTTAGTTTTTCGAGCCCTGGGTGCAAGTTTGTTTGACGCAAGCGTTTGCTGGTCAAAGCTCGCTTTCACGAGGCTATGTTACTTGAGGGACCTTCGATGGCCAAGGGAACCCGGGACTTCCCTGATGACTTTCAGGCCGTTGAGGCTGTTTTCTTCAGGGTGCTTTCGTCAGCGGCGGGTCATTTCATCGCGATGAATCAACTTTTTGGCCGCGAGCCTCGTCTTACTCATAAGCGGCACTTTCACCTCCCCGCGACCCTGTCCCATATCCTTGGCACTTTGTGACGGGCTGGCTTCGAATTTTCCACAGGTCCTACGACAATTGGGCGTTGCATCAACTTTGAGATTGTTTAAGATAGATGAATAGGCGAAATCCAGGAAACCACGCGACCCAGCGATCCATTTTTCCCAGCGAATGCGGAGACGTTTGCCATGTCGAAAGCAGGCGGAAAGGCCGGCGCCCAGGGTAGATCGAACAAGCCCACCAAGAAGACCAATCGAGACAAGGTCAACGATGAAATCATCAAGATCAAACGCAAGGGCAAGGGGAACAAGACACCTCTGATCCTGGCGGGGGTCGGCTTAGGCGTGCTGATCATTGTCGGCATCGTCATTTTCATGTTCATGGGGGGGGATAACAAGCAGCCCCTGGCGGTCAACCCCACGCTGCATCAGCAGCCGCCCCGCCAAGAGGACCCGCCGCCGCGAACGACCGAGCCGCCCGATGCGGCGCGCATCCGCGAGTTGGTCGCCAAACTCGACAAGGAAAATGACCGCGAAGCCGCTGTCCGGGAACTCATGGAAAAGGTCAAGAGCGGCGGCGAAGCCCGTCTCAAGATCATCATGGACGGCCTTGAGGCCAAAGCCAAGAGCGGCGTTGACGCCGCCATCGAGCTTCTCAAAGACCTCGCCAAATCCGCCGACCTCCCTCTGGCGCAGTCGATGGCCAATGAGCGGCTCGACAAACTCGGCATCATAGCCCATGGCGGCGACGCCCGCGACGAACCAACCAATTTCCTCCCCTACGACACCCAAACCATCCTTACGATTTCCCCGGACCGCATCCTCCGCAGCGATTACTCCCGCGCCCTGTTCACCTTCGGCGCGTTTCGGCATGAGGACTTTGAAAACCGCATCGGCATCAACCTCGGCACCATCGAAAAGCTGATCATCGGCTGCAACAAGGATCATGGCCACGTCATTGGCATCATCCGCACGTCCCAGCCTTATGTTTGGGAAGAAGTGAAAGCCAAGCTGCAGGTGGGCGACAAGGAATATCGCACCAGCAAGGGCAAACCCTATTTCATGGGCAAAGTGGACATTCTGTCGGAATTCCTTAATCATGCCATGCCGCCCGTTAGCCATCTCAGCAAGGCGGCGGCCATCTACAAGAAGGATGATCGCACGTTGATCTACGGTGACGAGGCCACCATCAAGGAATTCATCGATAATCCCCCCGCGCCGCGCGTCACGTCCACGACGCAGCCAAGCAGCCCGACGTCTCCGTCGGCCCCGGATCCGGGCATGCCTTCGCTCACCGGCGCGGGCAGCGGCGGCCCCTCCATCGCACAGATGGGCGGACAAGGACAAGGCGGAGCTGGAACTGCCACACCTCCAACGACTCAGGACTCCACCAAGCCCAAGACGCCTCCGCCTCCCAAATATCAGCCATACATGACCATTGATAACAAACTGCGCCAGCTCATCGAACTGGCCGAAGACAAGAAGGAATCCTTGGGCATGTTCGCCGATTCTCTGGCGAGCAATGGCAAGGGATCCATCGTCGCACCCTTGATGCTTCTCAAGCAACTGCCCGCCGGAATTCAAGAGAAAATCGACATGATGGCCCTGGCCGTCACGCCCTTCGAGAGCTACGAGAATCCTTCCTTGCGCGGCGCCTTTTCCAGTTCCAACCGGACCGATGCTGAGTTGGTCCGCAAGGAATTCGAGAAGATCATCACCGGTCGCAAGGATGAATTGAAGGACTTTTTCAGCTTCGACGTCCGCGTCGGCAAGCCCGAAGATGAGTCCACCACGGCTTCCTCAGGCGGCGGTCCCGTGACTCCACCCACGGCGGGCGGCGGCGACGCACCCTCCAGCGTCGGCGGCGGCGGCAGCAGCATGACCGTGAGCCGTCCCGGCACCGGCGGCGCTCCCCCGAGCCACAGTGGTCCCGCGACGCCCACAACCCCCGATACTCCCGAGCGCACCGAGGAAGGCAAAAAGCCAATGGCCACGGTCGACATCAGTCGCCGGGAAGATTTCATCCTCGTGGTGGTTACGGTGCTCAATCGCCCCGATCGCATGATCGAAAACCAAGTCGGTTCGATGATGGTGAACATGCGGACGATGTGGGAAATGAGCTCCAGCAAGCTGCGGATCGGCAATCTGGCTCAAGGCGTGGCCTTGTTCAAGGAAGCCTATAGCGCTTCGAACGATCGCTATGTCGTCCCCATGGGAGCCTATCCGCGGCCCTCGGACCCCACTCGCGGCCCCCGGCCCTTCCCGCCGCATGAGCGCGTGAGTTGGATGCCACACCTGCTCAACTATCTTCCGAGCGATCGCTATCAGGGTCTTCAGGACGCGATCAATTATAACGCTTCTTGGCGCGACCCCGCCAACGTGGACATCGGCCGCGTGCCCATCTCGGCCTTCTTGAATCCCTCCACCGGGAGCAAGCATTTCGTTCGTGTTCGCGGCATCTCCCAGCCCTTGGCCGTGACGGATTTCGTCGGTATGGCGGGCGTGGGGCCGGACGCTCCGTACTACGCCAAAGCGGACCGCCGAGCGGGCTTTTTTGGCTATGATCGGCAAGTCCGCGTCGATGACGTGCGGGATGGCATGGAGAACACGATCTTCATGATTCAATCGGATAGCAGCGTCGTCGGTCCCTGGATCGCCGGCGGCGGTTCCACGATCCGCGGCACCAGCGAAAAGTGCGACCGGGACATCGGCTTCCAGGGCGGTTTCTCGTCGCCCAACTACAAGGGCAACGCCGGCGCCTGGGTGATCATGGGCGATGGTTCGGCGCGCTTTTTAACCAAGGACATCTCTCCCAAGGTGTTTGAAGCGCTGTGCACCATTAATGGCGGGGACGACCCTGGCCTGCTCGACTCGTTCGCCCCTCGTGAACGGTTGGAAACCACGCCGATCACGCGCAGCGGTTCGGGCAAGAGCACCACCCCCGAGCGGAAAAAACCGACCGTGGTTGAGGAAGAAGATGAGGAAAAGCCGACCACCCCGCCCAAGAAACCGTAAAATGGAGCGAAAGGCCGAGCCTGACCGCGGGATTCGAACGCTGAACTAGGCGAAGGAAACTTGCCCATCGGTTTCGAATCCCCGTCAAGGAAGTTGCCGTGAGGAACCTTGCGGTCTCTCTTGGCACGGCCGCTGGGGTGGGAACGCCGACCATGGGAATCATTGATCGCCCGAAACGCGGGGTGCCGGAAGGATTATTCCGCAAATGCCCCTCCTGCAAGGCCACGATCTTCCGCAAGGAAGCGGAGGATAAGCTTTTTGTTTGTCCCGAGTGCGATCACCACTTCTACATGCCCGCGTCGTCGCGGATCGCTTCCCTGCTGGACCCGGACAGCTTCGAGGAATGGTTCACGCACCTGCAATCCCTGGATCCCCTTGAATTCAAGGACCGCAAAAGCTACGCGGAGCGCATCCGGGATGAGCAGAAAAAAACCGGGCTGCAAGAAGCCGCGGTGGTGGGCAAGGGGTTCATTCGCGGCCGGCCGATCGTGCTCGCCATCACGGATTTTGCCTTCATGGCCGGCAGCATGGGCTCGGTCGTCGGCGAAAAGCTGACCTTGGCCGTGGAGCGGGCCACGGCACTGAAATTGCCGCTCATCATCATCAGCGGGTCGGGCGGCGGAGCGAGGATGCAGGAGGGCATCCTTTCGCTGATGCAGATGGCCAAGGTGTCGGCGGCTCTGGCCCGGTTCGATCAGGCGGGAGGGCTGTATATTTCCGTCCTCACGCATCCCACCATGGGCGGCGCCGCGGCCAGCTTCGCCACCCTGGGCGACCTGGTCCTCGCCGAGCCGAAAGCCCTGATCGGCTTTGCAGGTTCGCGAACCATCTGGAACACCGTCAAATTAGAATTGCCGGAAGGATTTCAAACGAGTGAATTTTTATTGGAACATGGCTTCATCGATCGCATCGTGAGACGGGCGGATTTGCGCACGGAATTGGCCCGGATCATCGATTACTGCGAAAAATAAACCGGACAGACAAGGCGGCTTCGAAACCAGCGCCATTCATGGTTTCCCATCAGGCTTGAGCGACGACGAGGGGTATTCGTTTGGGGCTTTTCTCCCGTTTATTTGGTTCCGGCAAGAAAACGCCCGGCAGCCTGAGCAGGGCGGCCTTGGCCAAGATGCCGCGCACGGACGTCAAGGAGCGCTTCGATCTCGAGATGCGCATCGGCCAGGGCAGCATGTCCAAGGTGTTCAAGGCCAGAGACCGCAAGCTGGGTCGACAAGTTTGTCTGAAAATCCTCGACAAAGTCAAAACGGCCCGCTTCGACGCCCGCTTCGGCGGCCTGGATCGACCGCATGAAGGCATCGTCAGCACGAGCCTGCGCCATCGCAATTGCGTTAAAACCTTCGAATGGGGCGTCACCCGCGACGGCGAAATCTTCTTGGTCATGGAATTGATCGACGGCATGGGCCTGAATTTCTTGATCGAAACCAACAGCCGCCACCTGCAGGGCAAGCGGTTCGACTTTCTGTGCCAGGCAGCCGAGGGCTTGGCCTACATTCACGATCAAGGCTACATGCACCGCGACGTTTGTCCACGCAACATGATGATCAATACCGAGGGCGTCCTCAAGCTGATCGACTTCGGTTTGACCATTCCCAACACGCCCGACTTTCGCAAGCCGGGCAACCGCACGGGGACCGCTAACTACATGGCCCCCGAATTGATCAAACGGCTCGCCACCGACCACCGCGTCGATCTCTTCGCCATGGGCGTGACCGCTTATGAAACCTTCACCGCGCGGCTGCCCTGGGAAGGGGCGCAGTCGCTGCAAACCATGCTTAGCCACGTCAACAGCAACGCCCGCAACCCTCAGGAGATCAATCCCGATCTCCCGGACCCCGTCGTTAAGTTCCTGCTCAAGGCCGTCGAACGCGAGCCGCGGGATCGGTTTCAAACGGCGCATGAAATGCGCGAAGTCATGCGCAAGCTGCAGGAACGGTTTCCGCTATAGGGGTGATCCCATCTCAGTTTGGCGCGTTTACGAACCCGCCCGGACCGAACCGGCGCCCGCCAAGGGAACGGCCAGGGCGGTGCTCGCCGCCGGTCGATTCGCCTTTGCTTTTCCGAACGTGCGCGCCAAGTTGAAGCCGATGAAGATGCTCACCGATGAGATGAGCGTGGCGACCAACAACGCCCAGGAGCCGATCCAACCCATCAGGTAAATGCCCACCCACGGCATGATCAGCCCGCGAATGCCGTTGAGTGTGAAGTGGATGCTGTTGTACGTCGGCACCTGGTGCATGCTGGGTGCGAAATTGACCGAGGCCAGGGACCAGGTGACCTGACCGCCGCCTTCCGAAATGCCGCGGAGGATGGCCCCCAGATAAATCAGCCAGCGCCAATGTCCTTGCAAACCCACGAAGAAGCAGGCCAGATAGCACGTCATGACGATGCAGATGAGCACGCGCATCCGGACGATGCCCAGATGATCGAGCACGCGCCCCCAAAGAGGCGACGCCACGGCCAGGACCAATTGCGGTATAACGGCCGTGATCAAGGCCAACTCCCCGGCCTCCATGTGCAGATCGTCGTTGCAGAGCGTAATCAGCACGATGCTGGACATGAAAAAGGCCGAACCGTTCAGAAAGTACCCGATCTGAAAGGTGCGAAAGGCATGGTCGCAGCGGATCACGCGGCCGATTTGCCGCCAATGTTCAAACCAGCGCTCCGTTTGCAGCGATCCCGTGTCCGGTTCGAGCAAGCGCAAGCGCGAGTAGAACCAACAGCCCAGGATGCCAAGGACCGCGGTGGCAGGGTAAAGCCAGCGATAATGATTCGGGTCGCCGAGGTGCCGATCCACCAACCGCCCCGCCAGCCAAGCAGTGGGCACCTGGCTGACAAACAGCCAAAAGATCAACCATCCGAGCACGCGGCCGCGCACCTGGAGAGGATAGGTCAAGCGGTACAAGTTCGACTGTCCCATGCGAACGGCGGAAAAAAGCAACAAGCTGAGCGTGATCAGCATGGTGAAGGTCGTGGCCGGGGTGAACCAAAGCTGGAGATCGACCCAGGGCACAAGGAACAACGGAACCTGGCACAAGAGCGCCATGCGCAAGACGAGTTGATGCGTTCCCCAGCGCCGGCCCAGGGAGGCCCAGATCATGGATAAGAAAGCCCCGCACGGAAAAGCGCTGGTCAGCAGCGCCAGATGGATCGGCGAAGCATTGAGGCACGTTTTGGCGACGACTTGCGCGGAATAGAGAATCATTCCCACGAAGACGCCGCTCAGCGCGGAGTAAAGGCTTTCATGGATGAAATTATGCCGGACGAGGTCCTGAGCTGCGGCGTGCCGCTCAGGAGTCATGCCAGGGCCGGCTTCGGCTTCCAAGGGAAATACTCCAGGTCAAGGAAAAAACCGAGGCAAGCCTCGCTTGAGGCTCATCTCGGTGAAAAAGACCTTGCCAAGCCGCTCAAGGTTCGCATTGGCAGGCCTTCGTTAGGGCTTCTTGTCGATCGCCTTGAGCCATTCCTCGGCATCCTTGCGGAACGCGAACCGCCCCGGGGACTCGACCGCCCCCTTCAGCATCACGCGGACCTGCTCGAGCTTGCCGCGATCGGCCAGGACATTGGCCATGAAATAAGCGGCGTCCGAGGTGATGCGGCCTCCCGTGGCCCGCGCCACGCTTTCGAAGAGCTTATCGGCCTCGTCAATTTGATTCATCTTGTAAAAAATCCAAGCCATGGTGACCGCCAACTCGGCGTCGTTGCCATGCTTCTTCAGCAGCGCTTGCGCCGATTCCATGGCCCGCCGCCGCTTGGCGTCATCGGGCTGGGAGATCAGGATCAAATTAAGCTGGTTCGCGGCGTAGAGGTTGTTCGGATATTCCCTGGCCAGCTCATCAAAGATCCGCTCCGCCTCGGGATAGTTCTTTTCCACGCGGTAAATGTAGCCCATCAGCGATCTGGCTTCGGGCGACTTGCCATCGATCCGCAGCGCTTCCTTGATCTCTTTGCGGGCGTCTTCAAAGCGTCCCAGATCCACCAGCCAATTGGCAAAAGCGTTGCGAACGCGGAGATTGTTGGGGTCGGTTGACGCCGAGTATTTGAACCACTCCTCGGCCTTGGGCAAGTTGTTGATTTGCGTGTAGAGGCGGGCCAGGGTCACGCCCGGCGGTTCCAAATTGGGTTCATCCTTATAGGCTTTCTCGAACTCATTGGCGGCTTCTTCGCGTTTTTCAAGCATGAACAAGGCGCGGGCGAAGCGATGCCGGATGACGCCGCTCGTGGGCTCCAATTCGAGGGCCGCCTTGAGGTAATCATGAGCCTTGTCCCAGGTGGCTCGGCGCTCGGCCACGGCGGAAAGGCCGTTGTAGCAGTTGAGGCGTACGAACTTCTTCTGCGTGTCGGTCCACTCGCCGATCTTGATCACCTCCATGCCCTCGCGGAAATGCAGCAAGGCGTCCGTCAAGCGCCCATCGGCCAAAGCGATGTTGCCCATCGTGATGTAAATGTCGGGATGGTTGGCATGATCGATGGCGGCTTGCTCGAGATACTGTCGCGCTTGCTGCGGCAAATTCATCTCGGCACACAGCCGAGCCATCATCAATTTGCCCGGAGGAAGTTCGGTCCGCCGTTTGGAGGCGTCTTCCAGGATGTTCAGGGCCTGCTTCAAATCGCCTTTTTTCATCATTTCCCGAGCTTTTTCGACATCCTCGTCCTTCTTGCTATCCGCAGAGTCCTTGGGTCGTTCCGGAGCGGTGCCCAGGGGCGGCGTCTGCCCCGGGGGTTGGTTCGTGGGGGAGGTGTTGCTGGGGCGATTGGGAGGGGAGCCGCCACCGCCGATCTGAGACCAGGCTGATCCTTGACCGATAAAGAAAGCCAGTCCGAGGCAGCAGCCGAGATTACAAATGGACCCACGCATGCATTGTCCCCCGAGGATGAACTAGATTCGCTTGTGATAGAGCAACGTTTTTAACAGTCCGGTTGGATTCGCTCCTCCCGGTTGATTGCCGATGGATGACGAATTCGATGCTTTTCATTATAGCGATCTGCCCAGCCTGCGATAGAGAATGGGTCAAAACTCTGGGGAGGCGGCGTCAACCGACCAAAAGAAAAGCCCCGGCGACTCCGGGGCTGGTGTGTTGGTTTGGCAGAAAGTTTCAGGGTTTCTTGGGATCCTGCGTGGATTGGGTCTTTGGGTTCAAATTCTTGTAAAAGTCGGTCACCAGGTCGCGCTGGGATGGAGCGACTTTTTGTTGCCGAAGTGCTTCGCTGGCTTGCTGGCTGGCCTCATTCAATTCGGTGCTAAGTTCAAGCGTCGTTAAACCTACGCCATCCTTTTCCGGTTTGGGCTGCACAGGTCCCTGGCCGGTTACGCGAATCTTCCCTTTGGGATCGTACTGCGGACCTAAGCGTTCATCCTTGGCGTCGGTGTCAGAGTATTCTTCCTTGCGGCGGCCTCCCCTGGTGGCACCTTCCTCGCCTTCCGTGTATCTATCCTCGTCCAAAAGACCGTCGCTGTCACATTGACCTTTGCCTTTTTTACCATTCTTGCAGCCTTTGCATCCACCCATGCATTCCTTGAGGTCCTCCAGGTCTTCCTCGGCGATTTGCAGTTCTTTCAATTCGAACTCATCGAGGTTCATGTTCTTCAATTCTTCGAGCATGTCTTCCAAGGTTTCTTGCGCCCCTTCCATGTTGCCCTGGTTCATGCATTGCTGGCACTGCTTCATCTTCTCTGCCAACTTCTGCAGGTCCTTTAGCTTGGCGATTTCCTGCTGCAGCTTTTCCAGCTCGCGTTGTTTGGTTTCCGGATCGGCATTGCTCTTTTCAATCGCTTCCTTCTTTTGCTTTTGCTGGGCCAGTTCCTCGAGCTTCTTGGCCAATTCGCCCAGCTTTTTCTCGAGTTCCTTCTTTTCCGACTCGCTCATTTCCTTGTTCTTTAGCTTGTCGAGCAGCTTCTTGGCCTCTTCCTGAGCCTTGTTCAGATCGCCCATGGCCAAGGCCTGCTGCAGCGATTTGGTGGGGCCATCATCCGCTTCCTTCAGACTCGCGTCGGCCTGCAACTGCTTCCGCATTTCATGGCTCTTGCTCAACTCCTCTTGCCTTTGGCGGATCATTTCCTCCATGCGGGTCATCTGCATCAAACTCGTTTGCGTCTCCGCGGACTGATTTTCCGGATCGATCTGGGCTAACAGCTTGTCGAATTCTGCCTGCAGTTCGGCCAGTTTCTCCGAATCCACTTCCTGGATGCGGCGGCGGCGTTCCTCGTTGCTTTGCTTGATCGCCTTTAATTCCAACGGCTCGATCACCGGCGGCAACGCCCGATCCTTCGCCTGCTCGGTTTGCCCTTGGAGCATGCCCGGCGTCGGCGCGAACAGCATGGCCAACACGACACAGCCCGCCGCCCCCACCGGGGATAGCCACGACCGGGCCGTCACGTTCAATGGAAAACGCTCCTTCACCTTCACTTTAGCCAGGTGCTGGTGCGTGTCGTCGAGCAGAGCCTGCCCTGCGGGTGTGTCGCGCTGCTCTCCCGACAGACTCATCGACGTGGTGACTCGTTCACGTAGGTCAAAAGCGGCATCCAGGGAGAGCGCTGCCAGCGTGGCATTCGGCCGGCGATAGAATGCATAACTCAAGGCGGACGCCAGGGCCATGGCGGTTAAGCCGCCGATGATCCATTCCATGGGCCATTGCAGCTCAAACCAGGTCTGCACCAGGGCGATCACCGCCGCCGCCAGGAGGAAAAGGCTGAGCACCACTGGCAGGGAATGGAGAAAGTTGGTCCCGAATTGACGGCGTTGGGTTTGTTGGACTTTGTCCTGGATTTGTCCGAGTAGTTCTCTCTGAGTCATAGGACCACTCCCTTCGGACGCCTGGGGAACCTCATCTTGTCGAATTCGGCCAGACTTCATCGTTGGCATTATAGACGATTCTCATTGCGAAAGCCATTCGATTAGTTCGTTCTTAGGTACTTCGCTTGAACCTGCGACAGATTGCTCGTAACCCATGGCCATGCGGACTTAAAACAGGAATAAGCCCTTTCCGCATTCGGCCTTTTCTTTATCGGCTTGACGGTCATCCCGCCATCGTGCGTTTGCCCAACCAGGTGAAGGATGGCTTGCGGCATGATGGAAGCCGACAAACTCGACTTGACCCCAACCCTGACTCTGCCCGATAATCGCCAATCTTGTGTATTCTACCCAAGTGGAAGAATCCAGAGGCCCGCGATATAGAGAGAGTGATGACAGAATTGCCCCATTCCCCGACGGCTGGCAACGGCAGTCCGACGACGCCCTTGCCCAGCGGTCATGAATTGACGCCCGAGAAATTGGCCCAACTCGAAGCCTTGCTGGGGGTGCCGGCGTGTCGTCAATTGGGTTTATACCCCATTCCTCCGGGCACGCTCATCTCCGTGGTCATTCCCGTGTTCAACGAGAAACGGTGGATCCTGGAGGTGTTGCGGCGGGTCAAGGCCACGCCGTTTCCCAAGGAGATCGTCGTCGTCGACGACTGCAGCACGGACGGCACCCGCGACATCCTCAACGGCTTGCAGGATCCGGAGATTCGCGTCATTCATCACGAAAAGAACCAAGGCAAGGGGGCGGCCCTGCGCACCGGATTTCAGCACGTGACCGGCACGATCATCATCGTGCAAGACGCCGATCTGGAATACAACCCCGCCGAGTATCCGCGGCTCTTGCAGCCGATCATCGAAGGCAAGGCCGACGTCGTCTTTGGCTCGCGCTTCATCGGCGAGACGCACCGCGTCCTCTATTACTGGCATTCGGTCGCCAACTTCATCCTCACGATGATGTCCAACTGGTTCACCAACCTCAACCTCACGGACATGGAAACGTGCTACAAGGTCTTTCGCAAGGAAGTGTTGGAAGGCATCAAGATCAAATCGAACCGCTTCGGCTTTGAGCCGGAGATCACGGCGAAGATTGCCAAGAAACGCAATCCGCGATGGCGCGTTTATGAGACGCCCATCAGCTATTCCGGCCGCACCTATGAGGAAGGCAAGAAAATCAAGGCCAAGGACGCGGTCAACGCCCTCTTTTGCATCATCCGTTACTGGCTGGCGGATTGACCGGCCGCTGAGGCCAACGCCAACCCCCGCGCCTGCACTGGCCCGAAATGTGATCGGCAACGGCCGCTAGAAAGCATGGACTAAGACGCCAATGGCTCGCTCTCATGGAGGAGATTCGACATGACCTCTCTTGTGCTGTTATCCACCATTATGATGGGTCTGTTCCCTGGGTCGCCGCCCGGGACGGGCGAACCACCGGCCCTGGCCGACGCAGCTTTACGGGCGGTCCAAATGGTCGATGCCCATGAAGGCTGGGCTGTCGGCGACGATGGGCTGATCTTGCACACCATCGATGGCGGCAAAAGCTGGGAGCGGCAAGCCTCCGGCACGCAAGGCAGCCTGCGCGGGTTGCATTTCGCCGATCCCTTTCACGGCTTCATCGTTGGCCGGGAAGAGGGCAACTTCGGCTTGGATTCCTGGGGCATCCTGCTCTACACCAACGACGGCGGCGTAAAGTGGAATCGGATCGCCTACCGTGAAACCCCGGGATTGTTCGGCATCCAATTCGTCGATGCGGATCATGGATTCCTGCTGGCGGAAGGCTCTGCCAGTCAGCCATCAGGCCTGTATCAAACGGGTGACGGCGGCCAATCCTGGTCGATGGTCCAAGGAGAGCACCGCCCCGCCGTGCTCGCAGCGGCCTTTCGCGATCCGCAACACGGCCTTCTGGGCGGACCCCATGGACTGAGCCTCATGAATCGCGGTCAGCTCATGCCGCATACCGAACCGATGCTGGCTAATCGCGGCGTTCGGGCCATGAAGCAGATCGGCAGCACGATCATCCTGGCGGGCGAACGCGGCTTGTTGCTGCGCAGCGACAATGGCGGCGTCTCCTGGCACCAAGCTTTGCAGAACCTGTCCGACTCGACCGCGCGATCCTGGGATTTTCATGCCCTTGCCATGCATGGCGACCGCGTTTGGGTGGCGGGCCGGCCCGGGTCGGTCATCCTGCATTCGTGGGACGCGGGCAAGACTTGGCAAGTCCAACCGACCGGACAAACGATGCCGCTTCATGCCATCCAATTCATCGATGATCAAAAAGGCTGGGCCGTCGGCGCGTTGGGCACGGTGCTGGCCACGACAGACGGCGGCCGAACCTGGAACGTGCAGCGGCGCGGCGGCCATCGCATGGCGGCCATGGTCGTTTCCGCCAATGGCCAGCATCTTCCCGTGGGAACACTGGCGCTGCAAGGCGGCGACGAAGGTTATCTCATCTCCACCTTGCAGGTCGGCCACACTCCGTGGCGGCATGCCCGGCGAACGCATGCCGAAGCCCGGCTCAACGAAGCCGTTCGCAAGGCCCGGGGCAGTCAAAGCGAGCTATTGACGTCCTTCCCCTTGCCCGCTCATTTGGAGGAATGTTCACAGGCCGAGATCGCCACTTTCTGGAGCCAGGGGCAATCGGCCAAACCGCCCAGCGAGGAACAAGGGATGGCCCTGCTCGAGGAGCAATTGGTCCTGGCCTTGCGCATTTGGCGGCCCGACGTTGTCATCACGGATTGTCCGTTGACCACCGCCCGGACCGGAGCGGCTGGGGCGCTCGTCGCCTATGTCACGAAGCGCGCCTGCGAGAAAGCCGGCCTGGCCGATGCTTATCCCGAGCATTTCGCCAAGTTCGACCTCAAGCCGTGGTCGCCGAGCAAACTCTATGGCCGCTGGGAGGACAGCGAAGAGATCAAAGTGGTCTACGATCTGGAAAACTGCCGCCCCATGCTGCTGGCTTCAGCCAATGAAGTCGCGGCAGCCTCGCGCACCATCCTGCAGCCAAATTATGAACTGCCCCCCGAGCATGAGTATTTTCGTTTGCTCTGGTCTTCGCTGGAGGATGCGGAGCAACACACCACGCTCATGCAAGGCGTTCAACTCGAGCGAGGCGGACAGGCCCGCCGCCTGGCCGTGGAGTTCGACCAGGACGCCTTCGAAACGGCAACCAAAGCCTCCGGCGAAATGCATGATGTCAACCAACGGCTCCGCAAAATGCGGCAAAGTCCCATCCTGGCGGGCGCGCTGATCCAAACCATTGAAAACATGCTCGCCAACCTGGATGAGGAACGAGCTGGGGAAGCCCTGTTCGCCCTGGGCCAGGAATTCATCGACCTGGGTCAATGGCCGCAGGCCAAGGAAGTCTTCATCATGATGCTGGATCGCTATCCCGCGCATCGCCTGGCTCTGGAAGCGGCCCGTTGGAACGCTCTGTATTCGAGCAGCAGTCTGGCCAAGCTGCGATCGGAGAGCAAGCAATTCAGCGCGCCCATCACCTATGACTTCCGTCCGCCTCCCAAGCCGAATCGCAAGAATCTGCCGACGGACCCGACGAAGCTGGACGTCAAGGATCTGGGCGTGAAACGCCCCCCGCTCACCGTGCTGCAAAAACGCCGAGATGATCTGCGCGAGTGGTACAAGGGCGGACTCTGTTTCGGCGAGGTCCTGTCCGCCCTGAGCCCCAACGCCAAGGGCGATCCCCGCGTCCAATTTGGACTGCATGCCGCCCACCGCCGCCTGGGAGAGCACGCCCAGGCGCATTTATGGTACACCCAGTATGTGCTTCATCCGGCCAAGGGGCCGTGGATGGACGCCGCCCTCGCGGAACTGTGGCTGGCCAAGCCGCAAGGCCCCTGCCCCAAGCCGATCCTCTCTTCAACGATCGCTTCTCAGCCGCCTTATTTGGATGGCCTCCTCGACGATCCTTGCTGGCAGAAAGCCAAACCCATGCGGTTGAAGGACGAGCAGGAAAAAACCTCGGCGGCATATCGCACGGAAGCACGCATGATGCACGACGCCAAGTTTCTTTACCTGGCCGTGGAATGCAAGCACCCCGCCAACGGTCATCAGGTCCCGCCTGTCGTCGAGCGGGAACGCGATCAACCCGTCCGCGGCATGGATCGCATCAGTCTATTGCTGGATCGCGATCGCAGTTACGGCCCTTATTTTCAGATTCAGGTGGACCAGCGCGGCTGCGTGCGCGAGGACGCCTGGGGTGATTTGAATTGGAACCCCCAATGTTACGTGGCAGTTAAGGGCACCGAGACCGGCTGGATCGCCGAGGTGGCTATCCCATGGCATGAACTGACCAGCGATCCAAACCAGCGGGAAACGTGGACGGTCAATCTGGTGCGCATTCTGCCAGGCAAAGGAGTGCAAGCGCTTTATGGACCGGCCGACGTGCAGCCGCGCCCGGAGGGCATGACGCTGCTGCAATTTTTGGATCAGCCTGAAGAACAGGAAAAATAAGACCGGCTCAGAGCATGGTGCAAGGCCCGCCTGGCATCCCAGGGGGCCTTTTTTCATGGACAGGTTTCGAGCAGCAGCACGTGTTCACGCACATAGGCTTCGCATTCCTCGCGGGTAAACGTGCCCGTCGTTGTGCCGATGGCACGCACGCAACTGGCCCCCATGGCCGAAGCATAGCGCAGACAACCCGCTGCATCCGCCCCTTGCAATAGACCATAAATGAAACCCGCATCGAAGGCGTCGCCGCTGCCGGTGGCGTCCACCATTTGGATCGGATAGATGCCCGCCTTGAGCTTCTCCTGGCGATTGACCAAAACAGCTCCTTCCGCTCCCATCGTGATGACCACCGTCTTGGCGCCCAGGTTGTGAAAAATCTCCGCCTGCGTGAACGGGTCTGGTTCGTTGAGGATCAGGGCGGCTTCATCGACATTGGGAAGAAAGACGTCCACGAACGGCAGCAAGGGTTTCAGTTCTTCCAAATGGCGCGCCCCATGCGGCGTGGCTACGTCGAGCACGACGCGAACCCCGCGCTCATGCAATCGCTGAAAAATGGGTATCAGCGCCGCGGCCTTCAGCCCTGGCATCAACAGGTAGCCGCCTAGATAGAACACCTTGGCCGCAGACCAGCGCTCCAGAGGCCAGTCCTGGGAACGGACGTCGGCATTGGCGCCGAAAACGTGAATAAAACGGCGATCTTCCCCCATCACGTTGAGGATCATCGTTTGGCTGGTCGGTCGGCCCGGCGTGGTCATCAAGCCTGAGACGTCGACTTGCTGTTGCAGCAACATGCTGCGAACGACTTCGCCGAACGCATCGTCCCCAATGCGGCCGACGACGGCGGCCGCCACGCCCAACTTGCGGAGATTGGTGGCCGTGTTGGCCGCGCAGCCCCCCAAGGTGAGCACCATTTGATCGCTCATGACCAATTCGCCGCTGGCGGGCAGATGCGGGATCGGTGCGCAAATATGATCGGCAACAACGATCCCCGCACAGATGACCTCCATGGGTCGAGACGACATGGCCAATCCCCCTCGGAAAACCTCGTCACTCGGCGGCCTTGCGTCCGAGATTCAAGTCGAACCAGCGGCGCAATTGCCTTTCCCCCGTTCTTATCGAGTAGCGTAACAAGGCGATGCCCAGAAGCCAAAGCCCAAAGCTCGCCACTGGCTGCACGGGGCTGAACGGATAGCGCAGGGCCGCGAACACGCCGCCGGGCGGCAGGCACATCACCAGCCAGGGTTGCTCCATGAAATGAAACACGGCCACGGCCAGCGGAAGTCCCAAGGTGAGGAAGGAGCCGAGTCCTGTCCCCACAACGCCGCTCATGAAAGACCAATAGCCCAAGGCAAAATAGACCAGCAGCATGCCCGCCGCGTTGAACAAGGCCAGGCCGATCTGCATCGCGTGGAGTTGGCCCGACCACCAACCAGCTAGCCAGAGGATCAGCGCCGTGAAGGCGTAGCCGCGGCCGCGCCGCCATGCCGCCGCCCAAGCTGCCAGGAGGAAATCATAGGCGTCCAGTTCGGTCATCAAGATCAATTCCAATCGCTTGCATCGATCTTGAACGCTGGAATCCCACAGGCCATACTGAAATGCCGCGGGCACTGCTGCCAGAACGACCAACCCCGTGCTCATGCCAGCCACGCCGCCCAGACCGATTTCGACGACTTGAAAAGCGCCGCGTCCCAGCCAGCTTGGCCAGGACTCCCCCGCGATCAGGTACATGGCATAGAGCAGGCTAAACCCGCCAGCTAAATACAGGTTGACGCGGCCGGCGTATTCCATGACCCGCTTTACCGACCACCAGGACAATGGCCGGTCGCCGATGCTTTCACGATACCTTGCGCTTTTGTCTTCCTTCTGGCGATAATGGCGATCCTGAAAATGGCCCTTGAGCCGACTGGCGGCCCGAACTGTCATGAACAACACGGCAACCAGAGCAAACAACTCCAGCCCCACCATCCTGGGCCAGGTCTGCTTTTGACTGCCAATGCACCAAAATTCCATCACGCTGAAGGGATTGTTGAAATGCAACCCGCGAAACAAGTTCATCAAAAAAGCACCGATGTCCTCCGGCAGCAACGTTAGCCAATAAGGCAGCCGTTCCGCCGCCAGCACGCCCAACACCAGGTAAGTCATGATGGCGAGAAAGATGAGTCGTTCCAGCCAGCGGCGCACCGCGATCGGCTCGTAGGCCCACATGGTCAGCCCCACCCCGGTGAAGACGCCCCAGGTCCAGGGCATGATCAACAGCACGAGCACGTCCATCCCGGACAGGTGCCGATTCAGCGAGAGGAGCAACAAGATGGGCAGCCCCGACAGTGTCACCCAGGCCACGCGCGTTATGCCCACCAAAACCTCGGCGTAAAATACCTTCGTCGGCTGCATGGGGCTGACCAGCAGAAACTCCAAGGATTGGCTGCGCGGAAGCTGGGTTAGACGCCAGCCGATGAGCAAGGCGCCTTCGATGATGCCGCCAAGGAGCAGGGTCATACCCAGATTGCGGATCACCACGTTGGGGCCAGGAGCGCTGCCCCAAAGGGACAATGGCACGACGGCGTAAAGCGAAAGGTGCAGCCAAATGGCCAAACGCAAGACGCGACGGCGGCCATGCGATTGGGCCGCGATGCGAAAAAACGATCCGAACATGCCCCAAACTCCTTGCCCTTAGGATATGCCGAAACGAGGGCCTTTGCCTTAGGTCGGAGCTGGATTCCGCGAAATGATTGGTCAAAGCAACGGATGAGCGTCAGACCAGGGTCGGTTTGGTGGTTCGCTTGGAATGGAAACGTCAAAGGACAAGGCAAAGGCACCGGGCCGCGGAGGCCAAGTGCCTTTTGTTCGAGATTGAATGGTGAGCCATCGCCAAGCGGCAGCGGCGCGAGGAAGGGTTAGTGATTGCCCTCGCCTTTGCCATTTCAGTTCGCTGTTTAGGGCGACAGTGGGGGTGCCTGCGTCTGGTTTAATCCTCCATCACTTGCACTGGCAGGGTCAACATCGCCGTTTTCTTGCTCACCTCATCGACCGCCTTGATCTGCACCTTATACGAACCGCCTTGATGCAACGGCAAGTCGAACCGCAGCGGCAAGTAGCGCGTCTCCGATGGGATGTTGCGAAATTCCGCCACCACGGGCTGCTTCATCATCGGCTGCCCCTTGGCATCCAATAGATTCATCTCAAACGTCAAGGCAGCTTCCTTGGCAGCGCGGTCAAGCTGAAAGCCCGTCGCCACGACGTTGCAATAGAGAGTCTGCCCCGCGACGGCGACGTTCGGCGACGGCATCCGGCCATAGACGTCGCTCGTCAATTGCGTGCGCACCAGGCCAAAGTCCGGCTTGAGAACCGTGAAGTTCCGAGTCGTGGTCGCTTCCTGGCTCAGACCGGGTTGGCCCTTGACGTTCAGGTCCACGACGCTGACCTTCAACTTGTAGCTGCCCGGAGGCTGGTCCAGTCCGGTGGCGATTTGGAAATGATGCCGGACCTTCAGCGAGGACTGCACGTTGCCCAGGGGGCCTGTGGTTTGGGCATCGGCGAAGACGACTTTGCCGCTGCTGTCCTCGACCTGCAAGCTGGCGGTGTAGACATAGCGGCCGGCTTTGTCCATCTGCAGCCCGTTGATGTCGAAGCTGACAAAAAGGGTATCACCCGGGAGCAGGTCAAACGACTCCCGCGCGGGGCCGAACAGCCCCTGGGTGGCGCGCACATTCGAAAGGACCAGGTTGCTCGCGGTCGCGGAACCGGGTTCCAGCAAGCAGCAGGTCAGCGCGACAAGATAGGGCATCAACATGGGTTCCATCCTTTCATGTTCGAGAAAAGCGTGATCAATCCTCAAGGAATTGCCCGGTGATCAGATAATAATAGCGTCCCGCCAGATTGCGATAGGGGGACAGCGGTTGAATGTCCTTGATGGCGTGGCGGAAGAGACGGGCCGCCTCGACGGGCCGGCCCGCTTCCAGATGGTTCAGCCCCATCATGATCCACTGTTCGCTGAGTTGATGCATGATGTTGAATTGCTCGAACATGCCGCGTTGGAAGCCCCAGAGATTGCTGCCTACGGGATCGAAGGAACCGCCCAGCGTGTGCAGGCGGCCAACGCTGAGCAGGTTGCGTGCGGCGTCTTGCTCGATGATTTTGGCCAATTCCTTGCGATATTCGGTGGCCTGGTCATAGGCTCCGATGGCGGGGGCCATGACCGCGGCAAAGCCAATGTAGCGCGGCTCGCCGATTTTCTGCCGCACGATCGGCAGGCCCATCCAATGCATGAGCCGGGGCAGATCGCCCAAACTGATGGCCAGGATGATGGCCCGCAGGTAAACCTCTTCATCCACCTTAGGGCCGCTCAAGGCATCGTTCAGCGCCTCCTCTGCTTGTCTTAAGAGGCGAAGCTCGAAAGCCATGTCGAAGCGGCGCAGGGCATTGTCCGATGGCTTCAAGGGATCGCGGCGAACTGTCCCCTTGTAGCGCTCCTGGTTGAGTTTCAAGCCTTTGTTCAGCTCCTCGTACTGTAACCCCGTGACGTTAAAGAGGTCGCGCTTCAATACGATCTCGGCGTCCTGGATTTTCTTGTCCTGTTCACCTGGACCGGCCAGGCGCGCCCGCAACTGCACGGCCATTTCGAAGTGATACAGGCCAACGTCCAGCAGCGGTTCGGGTCGACCCGTCTGGTCGCGCCGGCCCAGATATCGGCGGGCCAAGTTGAAATGCAAACTCGGATCGCCAGGCAGCAACTGAACCGCTTGGTGATACGCCGACGTCACTTGCACTTCCCGGACGGGATTGAGCATGCCTTCGCAAATGCCCTTTTCCATCTCGTAGAGGTTTTCATAGGCAAGGGCCAATTGGCGATAGGCTTCGCCGCGCGCCATCTGGCTGCGGACGTCGTTCATTTGCTGGCTGGCGGCAATCGCCTCGCGGGCATACCGAATGGCAAGGAAAAATTCGCCCGGCACCAGCGGCGTGATGTTCTTAATGATCGGCGGGCGCCACTGCCCGGCGGCCAGATTGCCGCCATATTGCAGCAGGTGGTCCACGAATTCGCCATGGGCGTTCATGAGATACTGCTGCCGCAACAGACTGCGAACCTCAGCGAATCGCTGCAAGATGTTGGCCGCCGCATCGACGCCAGGCGGGCGATTCGGCAAACTGCCTTTGAGCCAAACCGTCAACGGGGAATCCTGGTCGGTCGTCGGCGGCTCGCTGATCGGCGGCGGCGCGGGAAAGCCCTTGCGGAACGCCGCCTGATATGGGTTAAACAAATGCTCCTGCAACCGCTCGAAATGCTTCGAGCCGGTCCAGGCCAATAGAAAGTTCTGGCCGTCGAAGTAATCGAGGATTTCAAAGAAATGCTTGCCCTGGCGGTCGCGCATGTCGAGCAAGATCGCCCGCAGGCTGACGAGCCTCGTTCCCATCGGCTGGCGTGGATCGGGCCGGGGAACATTCCGTTCCCCCAGGATCATCATGCTCAGGTCGTATTTTTTAAAAATGCTTTGCCAGCGTTCGGCCCATGCGTCCACCTCTTGCGGCGGCATTGGACGGGTCGGGTCGGCGTTGCGGCCCGTGTCCCGCAGCGCTTCATATGCCTGGTAGAAATCCTGCGCCGTCTCCTCATGCAAAGGATATCGGGCATCGATGAAGCTTTTCCCACCAGGATTGAACCAGGCGTCATAGGCGGGCTGATCCATCCAATTCATGGGAAAGGCGCGCAGGGACTCTTCTGGAACCACCTTGCCGACGCGCCAGCGATGCAAATGCTCCGCCACGCCCCGCATGGATGCGTCCACATGCAGCGACCAGCCTAGCGAGCCGCGCGGATTGATCCATCCCAGTGTCGGCTGGCCGATAAGCGGGTTGAAGACGTAGGGCGTCGTCGGTTCCGGATAGGGCACGGCAATAAAAACGATGGCGATGAGGAAAAGGGCCAGCAAAAAGAAGCGGCTGAATTGACTCACAGCCACCGACCAGCGGCGCAGGCTTGGCTGCGGCGCGGCCTTGGCCATGAGGTCTTGCAAATTCAGCGCCGTCAACGGCCCCGCCACGACGGCAAAGAAAGCGATGTTCCGCGCTTGCCAGCCGGAAAGGGCAAAGAAGACCAGCCACAGGATCACCCGCGTCCAATGGCTGAACAGCCCCCGGGAGGGCACCAGACACACACCCAACAGCACCAGAGGAAAGTAAGCCCATTCCGTGAGCGTCAGCCCAAAAGGCTGCAAGATGTCGCTGAAAACGCCCAACCGCCTGAAATAACTGCTTTCAAAGGGACTTACCGTGATGTGCCAGGTGCGAAATTTATCTCCCATGAATAAATAGGCGGGAGACAGCATCTCGCTCGGCAAGTGAAAGACCCAAACGTGATAGGGATTGAGCAAACAAGCCGCCGCACACAAGGCGAAGATGATCCACAAACAGCGCCGCTCCTCCGGGGTCGTGCGATCATAGGGTTGCCCGATGGCCCAGCGCGATTGCATCCAGGCACCGACGTTCCACAGACCCAGCAGCAGCAACCCCACCACGAACCATTCATCCAGATTCGCCCAGAGAGCAAAGAGCACAGGCAGCAGAAAATAGAACCGGCCATGGGTCCAACGCAGCGGCGCCAGACGGCTCCGGCCAGGTTCGGCTACCGCGGGCCGCCACAGCAGATACAGCGTCAGGGCCAGAAAGAAGACGCTGAACATTTCCGAACGCATGCTCAAATAGGGCGCCATGGCGAAGACGGCCAGACCTATGCACAGGACCGGAGCGAAGCTGCTGCCCCCGTCCCTGCGGAAGCGCAGCATGACGAGGGTCGTGCCCAGCATCAACAGGCCGCGCAGCAGGACCAGTCCGCCGCCGCCAAACCAGCTATGAATGCAATAAAACAGCCAATCGCTGAGCCAGCCGGGATGAATCCACCTCTGTCCCGAGGTGGTGAAACAGTAGGGGTCGGTCCCGAAAACGAACTCGCCCCGGTCGATCAATTGCCCGGTTCTCAGGCTCATCCACATATCGCTGTGGGCAATGGGGAAAGAGGCCAGCAGAAAGGCCAAGAGGACCAGGACGCCGACGAGCAAGCGGTCGTTGCGGCGATTTTCCTCGATGAGCATCTCAGGGGTCAGGCGAACGGGAGCCGGGCTGGCCAGCACGTTGGTGGATGGGGCTTGTTTTTCCGGCGCGGTCAAGCTCATGAGGCATCCTGACTGATGAAAACACCACGCAACCTTTGTGATGGCGTGATGAAATCAGGGTAAACGGCGCCATGGCCAGGGTCAAGGGGGCTTGCCCGACCTTTTTCCTTAAGGCAACTCCTACCTCATTAATGCGCGGCAAGAGACGCAGCAAAGGGCGTTGCGATCCCCGAGAATCATCGAAAGGTTAGTCATCGATGGCGAGCTGCGCCGATGGCAAGTATCGTAAGATCTTGAGCGGATGATTAATCTAAATCAATCGGAACCTCTCCTCCGGCGCGGGTGGCGAGCGCGGGTAGAACCTCTCGAGCCGTGTATTTCAGCAAATGAACGGAGCCATCGACCATGAGAAAATTGGCTCCTGATGGGTGCGGGCTCCAATAATGAAAGATGGAACAGGGATAATGCCAACGCCCTTTGGAAAAGCGATAGGGCCCAGGCGGGCAGTAAAGGTAGTCATACTTGCCCACTTGATTGATTTCCTGCGCGCCCAAGAGAAACTCAGGGCTTCCCGTCAACCCGTTGGAGCCTGAAACATACCACCATCCCAACCAGAAATCAGGCCCAGGGGGCCTTTCGCCCACCATCAATGTCGAACTCATGCCGTCGCGGACGTCTGAAAACTTGACTTTGGAAAGCCGGTACAGGACGCCGTCTTGGGTGTTCATGTTGATTCCATTCACGCCAGCGTAACTGGTCAGACCAACAAGATATCCTTCATGCGTCACTTGCTGTGCCTTGACGCGTTCATCGCCGGGGCATTGAAAAGCCTGGACTGGCCTTCCCAAGGCATGATGCGGTGGCTGATGAAAAGGATATGGGTCAAGGCGGTACGCCGCATCGATGTCTCGCCACAGAGGATCCTGGCTCAAGTAGGGGAGCGTCCGCGCCAGCCAGGAGAGATAGGGGTAGCGCTGACCTGAAGCGGGCGGAACGAATCCAGCCGGCAGATGTCCTTGATCCAAGTGATATTGATGCAGGGCGATGCCGAGTTGCCGCAGCTTGGCTTGACAGGCAACGCGATCCCAAGCCGCGCGAACCAATTGCACAGCGGGAATGAGCAGAGAAAGCAGAAGCGTCACGATGCCGATGACGATGAGCAATTCAACTAAACTGAAGGCCCGTCTTGTGTGGCGCATCACCTTCTCCCGGAGGTGGCAGTTTCATTCAAGAAGACACGGGTCCATGGCCAAGTATGCGTTTTCCTTTGCGCCAGCCAACCCAGCGCCCGACCAGCCAAAGGACGGCCAGCGCCGCGCTCCCAATGACAAAATGCCACAGATAACGCCGCCACCATGAGGGCTGATCAAAGGCCAAGCGGCCCAGGCATTTTTTCATGATCGCTGGCAAGTCATGGATGCCGATTTCTTCCCCGACGCTGTCGTAAAATGCCCCAGGCTTGTCGAAGTAGGATACCCTCATTTTAGCAGTGATGGGGATTTTATCCGGTATTTCATTTGGTATTGAATCCATTTCAACTTTATTGGTTGTGATGTCGATCTTGTAAATTGCGCCAGTCGCAAGAGTCATCGTAGATCGCCATTTTTTGGGAAAATGTATGCGATTGCTGCACACTTGCGTCTCTTCCAGCTTTCGTTCCAAGGTACATGAAGCATTCTTAAATCGAAACAGAACCGGAATCATCCCCTTTTCCTCATCCAATACTAAAAGATACTCATCTTTTTTGTCCCTCCACTGTATTATGTACCGTTTTGCAGAGTTTTTCTCTAGCTTCTCGACAATAATTTCTCCTGCAATCATATTAGTCAGATATATATCAAATCCACCATAGGGCATGGATGAATGATAAATTAGAAACAATGGATTCAGATTTGCTAAGGATACACTTTGTTGAACGTCGCGCATCATGCATATTCGGGCTTCAGACGACATGCTCAGATAACTTGAACGATGAATCATCTCCGTCATAGAAAACATTCCCGGAGGGAGGGTAACGGAAATGGGGCCGGCGCTATGTCCTTCTCCTGCCTTGCTCAACTTCTCATGAACTTCCTTCTTGATGCGGTCTTCAAGCTCCAATTTTGAATAAATACTTCCGTCTCTGATTTTCAATATTCCTTGCAAGGAGAAAGAATCAGCAAATAGACCATTGGCAGGCATATTCTCAAAGCTTCTTGTAACAGTATACTCGCAATCCAAGTGGTTTAGCTTGGATATATAATCCAAGTAACCGCTTCGGATATATTCTAACACCTGCCTGGTATCATCAGGTTGACAAAAAGTAAGGCAAGCCAGTATCTGCACCATGATGATGGTCATGTGTTTCTCACTTGTTCAGCTAGCAGCCACCATGTTTTCCCCGGTATTCTACACATGCTTCTGCACCAATAGGGCAGTTTGGCGCAGTATAGGTCTGAACCATACCACACCAGAATGGATGATATGATACACATCCGCCATTGTCATTTGGCGGAGCGCATTGCCCTACTAAAGTAGCTGCGATTACCTTTTCCGAAACTGATGTGACTGTGCCACACACCACCGTGCTAGCCACACATCCTACTGGTAAATTCGGACAACTTTGAATTTCAACGCATTTTTCATTCGCGTGATCGTTGCTTGGCGGCACAGGGCAACCCGGCGGCACAGGCAATGGCGTATTAAATGGGCTTTCTTCATAGTTCAAGGTTATTTCATTCAGCATAAGTGCATGCAACATGATCACTACAGATAGCAATCGATTGTTACAGGACATTACACTACTCCTTGATTAGGCTGCCTGAGCATTGAATAACCATAGGCACATTTCCTTTGCTTGTCTTGATCACAATAGTATCGGTGAAATATCCACGGCCGTATCAAATAACGTTAGCTGAAACAGTAAATGTCTGATGATCTGCGAGATGGCTTTTGATCATTACATGAAACACTTTTTTCCCTTCAACTGGACTGATGCGGCTTTTCATTCGCAGTTTGGCATATTGCCCAGGCTGGATTTCGTCTTGGTCCAAGGATACACTCGAGCATCCACATGACTGGGATTGAACAGAAAACCTGACTGGGTTATCCTGCGTGTTCAAAACTCTGAAGTTGCCTTCTAGTTCTTCAACATCTTCCAAAAAGACTTCACCAAGATCTTTGTGCCTTGATTCCTCATGTTCCGATAGGCACAATGCTTGCATGCCTTTATAGAAAAGAAAAACCATCATCGTGCTGAACAGGGCGGCAAGAATCAAAAATTTTGCTTTCATAATGACCTGCCCACCTTATGAGCGATTTTAATTCGAGCCCCTTTATTCGCTTTTTCCGCACATGCATTCAACCGAATGCTTTAGTGATTCATTCTCATTTATCACAACTTTTTCGACATCTTTCTCTGTTGGGGAATCGTAACGTGGGCGCACAGCAAAAGCAACACATAATAAATAAAAAACACATTACCATAAAGACTATATACGCTTTTACCCAACTTCACCATCCGGCGCGCTTATCACCCATCTTCCCGGTCCCAGTTTAGACCTTAGTTTTATCCGAAGTACCATGGAATGATTCATCCGCACCACCACGTCCGCGCGGTTTCAGCTACAATGTCGCCAATCCAATGGCATCCTCAATCGCGGGCCCGAATATGATGCGCATACAATATCGTGCTCCCTCTGGCGAAGTCCAACTGGAAGTAACCGATGAGCAACTTCACGAGCTTCTGCAAGCGCGTGAGGGCTGTTTGTGGATCGACATCCTGTACGACAGCACGCACAAGACCGAAATCGCCCAGTGGCTGAAAGCTCACTTCGCCTTTCACCCCCTGGCGGTGGACGATGCCTTGGAGGAGGCGCACGTCTCGCGGGCGGACGACTGGCAGCAATACATGTACATCGTCATGCATGCCCTGGCGCTGGAATCCAATCGCACTCTGGAAATGTTGGAGCTGGATTGTTTTCTAGGGCCTAACTACCTCATCACCGTTCATGGGCTGCCCATTCGATCGCTCGACCAGTTGTGGCAGCAGGGCTTGATCAATGGCGGCAATGCAGCCTCCCTGGCGCACCCGGCCCGGCTCCTTTACGCCTTAATGGATCGGATTGTGTCCGACTTTCTGACGGTCGTGGACGGGTTGGAAGAGGAGATTGACGATTTAGAGCATGAAATTTTCTCCAAGCCCAACAAGGCCACGGTCAGTCGCATTTTTCGGCTGCGGCGCACGCTGCTCAAGCTGCGGCGTCAATTGGGCACCATGCGCGAAACCATGAATCGACTGGCCCGGGACCATTTCAGCATGGTTCGCGAGTCAGACCGCATCTATTTTCGGGACGTGTACGATCATCTGGTGCGGCTCTACGACATTGTGGACGGCATGCGGGATATGATGTCGGGGGCATTGGACAGTTATGTATCGGTGTCATCGACCAAACTCAACGAAGTGATGCGCACACTGACCGTCGTCACCGTGCTGTTCATGCCCATCACCTTCATCACCGGCTTTTTCGGCATGAACTTCTTCGCTGACGGGTTCAACATTGAGAACTCGTCCATTCCTGCACAACTGCTCTTTGGAGCATGTTTGCTTTTTTTGATGGCGACGCCGCCCCTGATGTATTGGTGGATGCGCCGGCGCGGCTGGATGAGGCCTACGCTCGAGGATGATGACCTGGCGGAGCGATGATCGCTGCTGCAAAAAATGTGAAATTGAGTTAGGGAGCAAAGGGGCTGACGCCCCCCGCTCGCCATTAAACAGCCCCTCGTCCGCAATCAAGGTTAGCGGGGAGCGGTGGCCGCCATGCGCTCCGCCATCTGGCGCAGCATTTCCTGGTCTGACCAGCCGCTTGTGTGCGGCTGCCTTTGCGCAATGACAATGCTCCCTTGAAAGGCAGGCTGTCGCTGTCTTTCCAGGGTTGCCTTGAGGCGATAGACCGCGTTGTTCAAAAAATAGTCGTCGGCATCGCCGACCCAGACGTGGATCTTGCCGTTGACCTTCGGCCCGAGTTGGGGCCAGTGTTCTTCAACGTAAAGCCTGAGGTCGTACTGTTTCCAATGTTCGACCACGGAGCGATCGATCACGCCAGTCTTCGGGTCCCAAAGCGCCTTGGGGCGTCCATCAACTCCCCGTGGACCATAAGCCGCATTCCATGAAGCCCAGTCCTTGCCGCCCATGACCCAGTGGTCGCCCAACCCCAGCACATTTTCGATCTGGCATTCATGGCGGACAGTATAGACCGTGTCGCCATCGATGGTGCGTTTGGCTGGCCGCTCAAAGCCAAAACGATTGACATAGGCATTCTGATCTTCGTAAATGTTGATCAATTCATAGCAGCGAAAATCAACCGCATCAGGGCAGGAAGACCAGCAGCCATTGAAATAGTCGGGATAGAAAAGCTGCAAGGCAAGGGAGACCCAGCCGCCGGTGGAGGCGCCCGCGGTGAAGCGGGCATGGGGCTGGCCGATGCAGCGGAACGTTTTCTCGACGTGGGGGATTAATTCTTGTGTCAAAGCGTCGCCATAGGGGCCGTTGTTCGCGGAGTTAACCTGATAGGGATCGCCATAGGGTCCGGCCCCATCAAGCAACAGGCGGACGAAGGGCGTTGCGCTTTCCGTTGCTCCTCCCCGGCTCGCCATGAAGCGGGCCATGGTAAAGCGCGTGCCGTAGCCGCCGATGTCGACGCAGAGGGGAAAACGCCGCTGGGGATCGCGGTCAAAGCCAGCCGGCAAAATCACCGCCGCCCGGTAGAACATGGGGCGGCCGTGAAAGTCGCTCAGAAGTTTCGACGGAAACTTGAGATACTTGACGCGGTCCGTGTCGGCGGGCAGGCGTTCGTCCGGCTCCCGCTCGGTCAGCAAGAGGCGCGGGGTTTCCCCCTGGCCGATCTGGATGACCTGAGGTTTGCTGAAGAGGTTGCCCGGAGCGTTGGGCAAATTCAGATCGCGGTTGGTCATGAAGACCGCTTGCGCCAGGTATTCGCCCGGAGCCACGTCGGCCAGGCTGGCGATGGGAAAGGCTGGGGACTGATCATCCACGGACGCCACGTGATCCGCTCGGAAGGCGGAGACGTCGGCGCCAAAGATCGGCGGCGCTTGCAGGCCCGTTCTGCCGATGGCGCGGCGCAGATCGCTGCTCCGCAAATCCTTGGAGAGCACCACCACCAACCGCCCCTGAGCCGGCGGTTCCACGACCAGGGCAGGCGCGATGGCTACTTCGATCCGCCGCTTGGCCGATCCTTGCGGGGCACCCTCAGCGCTTATCCAAAGCAGCCACGGCAAGAAACAAAAGAACAAGCCCAGCCGATGATGGCGAAACGGATTCATGCGATCATCCTTCACAGGTTGGAACCAACCACCCTTGCTGGTCGAGGTCGATCTCGGACCACATGCACGCATACAAAGCAGGGTTGACGATTAATATAGGAATCACCCGCACAATCTTCGCCTGCCATTCCTCCCATTCCCCGCGATGTTCTGACGACTTTGCCATAGGCTCAAACCCATGCGCTCCACTACAATGCCAATAGCCCGTAAATCAAGGGAACGCCTTCATGTCCCACAAAACGCGCTTACTTTGGACCGTGCTCAGCCTCCTGGTGGTCGGGGGAGGAATCGTCCTCATGATGCATTATCCATCCTCGAACGCGCAAAGCTCGAACCAGGGGAGCACCTCCTTCGCCACGGGCCGGGGGGGAGCCGATTCGTCCGCGACGTTCGATGCTCAGAGAGCCTTCAACTATCTCCGGCAAATCTGCGCCATCGGACCCCGCATCAGCGGCACGGAGGGGATGAAGAAGCAGATCGCCATGGTCAAAAAGCACTTCGAGGCGCAGGGAGCGCAGGTGGAGCTGCAGACCTTTCAGGCCAAGCAGCGCAGCCGGCCCCAAGCCGTCGAAATGACGAACCTCATCGCCCGCTGGCATCCCGAACGCAAGCGGCGGATCATGGTGTGCACCCATTACGACACCCGCCCCATCGCCGATCAGGAGCCGAACCCGCGCGACTGGACCAAGCCGTTTGTCGGCGCCAATGACGGCGCTTCGGGCGTGGCGGTGATGATGGAACTCGCCCATCATGTCGCCGCCCTGGAACTGAAAGTCGGCCTGGATTTTGTCCTCTTCGATGGGGAAGAATACATCTTTGACAAGCGTCCCAGCGAGGAAGGCGGTGATCGCTACTTCTTCGGCTCGGATCATTTCGCCGATGAGTATGCTAAAGCGCGGCGGCAAAACCCCGGCGGGATGGAGTACCTTGAAGCCATCCTGCTCGACATGGTGGCGGGGAAAAACGCCAAGTTTCCTTATGAAGGCCATTCCGCCATGTCCGCGGGCAGACTGGTCGAGAAAATATGGAACATCGCTAAGGAGCTGGATTGCAAGGCCTTCGTGCCGAGCTGGGGGCAGGACGTGCTCGATGATCATCTCGCCTTGCTGCGCGTCGGCATCCCCGCGGTCGACATTGTGCCCAGCGCGCCGCGGAATCGCCACATCTTGCCGGGTCGTGAAGCGGACTTCATGGACTATCCCCATTGGCATCGGCTGTCGGACATTCCCGAAAACTGTTCCCCGGATACCATGGATCAGGTCGGACGCGTGCTGATGACCTGGATGAGACGGGCCTTTTGAGCGAGTCAACCTGTCATGGTGCTTTCCGATCTCCCTTATTATTTGATCCCGGTGTTTGCTGGCCTGTTGGCCGTCCTGGCAGTGTGGTTCGCCTGGCTGCAGGTCCGGCAACTGTTCTGGCTGCGGGATCAGCCCCATTTTACCCACGATGATCGCCAACACTTCAAATGGCAGATCATCCGCCGGCTTGCCGGTTGCTTCTTGATGTTGGCGGCGGCGGTGATGCTGGCCGGCCTGATGGGCATGCGGATTCTGGATCGACTGGATGAGCTGATCCTGAGGTCCAACCAGGCGCGCATCGAGGAGAAACCCCTCGCGCCGCTGACGGAAGAAGAGCGGTCCTTCGTCTTGTTCAGCTTTGCCTACGTGGGCGTGTTGATGGGAGCGATTGTCTTGCTGATTGGGCTTGGTTTGTGGGAGATTCGGTCGATTCGCAAGCATGGGATTCGACATCGGCGGCGAATTCGCGAGGACGAACGCACGATGCTGGAAAGGCAACTCCCCTTGCTGTATCAAGAACGGCAGCGGAGCACCGGCCTGGCGGACGACGCCGATGAACCGCCGGGGCGGAGTGATTAACGGCACGCGGTCGGCGGCGTGCGAGGAGTCCATGATTCTTGAGGGAAAACGGAGAGAGTGACATGAATCGCGGGATGCTGCTCTTGGGTTGTCTTTTGAGTTTATCCTGGGGAGGACACATGGCGCTGCTGGGAATGCATGATCCTCTGACCATCGACGAGGAGGCCGCCCTGTTCATCAAGCGGCACGAGGAACGTTTGCGTCCCCTGGAATACAAGGCGGGTTTAGCCTGGTGGAACGCCAACGTCACGGGCAAGGACGAGGATTTCGCCAAAAAGGAAGAAATTCAGAATGAATTGGACGCCGCTCTGGCCGACCGCAATTGGTTCAATCAGGTCAAAAATCTGCATGAATCGGAGATCACGGATCCCCTCCTGCGAAGGCAAATTCACATCTTGTATCTGCAATACCTGGAAAAGCAAGTCGACCCCGAGCTGCTCAAGGCGATGTCGGCCAAGGCCAACGCCGTGGAAAAAGCCTTCAACGTCTACCGGGCCAAGGTGGGCGCGGAGGAGATGACGGACAGTCAAGTCCGCAAGGTGCTGAAGGAATCCAGCAACAGCGAGCAGCGCAAGGCCGTGTGGGAGGCCAGCAAGGGCGTGGGAGCCGTCGTGGAAAACGACCTCAAGGAACTCGTGCGCCTCCGCAACCAGGCGGCCCGCAAGCTGGGCTTTGCCGACTACCACAAGATGATGCTCCATCTCAACGAGCAGGATCAGGCCAAGGTCTTGCAACTTTTCGATGAGCTGGACCAACTCACCCGCGAACCCTTCCGCAAGATCAAGGAAGAGATCGATCAGAAATTGGCGGGGAAGCTGGGCATCGCTGTCGCGGACCTTCGCCCCTGGCATTACCAGGATCCCTTCTTCCAGGAGCCGCCGGCCATTTATGACACCAACCTGGATGTGGAATACGCCAAGGTGGACATCCTGAAGCTGTGCCGGGACTTTTACAAGGGCATGGATTTGCCCATCGACGACGTCATCGCCCGCAGCGACCTGTATGAGAAGCCGGGGAAAAGCCCCCACGCCTTTTGCATCGACGTCGATCGCGACGGCGACGTGCGCGTGCTCGCCAACATCGTTCCCAATGAATACTGGATGGCCACGATGCTGCACGAATTGGGCCACGCTGTCTACAGCAGCAAGAACATCCCGCAGAGCGTGCCCTACGTGCTGCGGAGCGAGGCCCACATCCTGTGCACCGAAGGCGTGGCCATGCAGTTTGAAAAATTCTCCAAGAGTTCCGCGTGGCTCAAGAACATGGGCGTGCAGGTGGCGGACCCGGCCAAGTTTGATGAGACCGCCAAGAAGATGCTGCGCAATCAACTCCTCATCTTCTCGCGGTGGTGCCAGGTCATGCTGCGCTTTGAAAAGGGCATGTACGAGAATCCCGACCAGGACCTGAATAAGCTGTGGTGGGACCTCGTGGAAGAATATCAGATGATGCGGCGTCCCGAAGGCCGCTCCGCGCCGGATTACGCCAGCAAGATCCACGTCTGCAGCGCCCCGGCCTACTATCACAATTACATGATGGGCCAGCTTTTCGCCTCGCAAGTGCATCATGCCCTGTCGCGCACTGTGCTGAAAACGACTCCCGATCAGGCCGACTACGTCAATCGCAAGGAGGTGGGGCAATTCATGAAGGAAAAGGTGTTCGCGCCAGGCCGGACGCTCAGTTGGAATCAACTGACCAAGTTCGCTACGGGCGAGGAACTGAACGCCAAGGCTTTCGCGGCCGATTTTGGCGGGAAATGACCCTGCCCGTAACGCATCGTGCTTGCCATGGCGGCCTAAGCTCGCCTAGGCGGTGCCAAACTGCCGATCGCCCGCATCGCCCAGGCCGGGCACGATGTAGTTCTTCTCATTGAGATGGCTGTCGACTGCTGCCAGGAAAAGCGGAACGTCGGGATGGTGTTTGCGCATCACCGCCACCCCCTCCGGCGCCGCAATCAAGCCGAGGAACTTGATCCGGCCCACCCCTTTCTTTTTCAGCTCATTGATGCAAGCGACGGCCGACCCTCCCGTGGCGAGCATAGGGTCCACCACCATGGCCACGTCGAACGGCGCCTTGGCCGGCAAGGGGTTGTAATACAGGACCGGCTGCGACGTGGCGTGATCGCGGTACATGCCCAGATGCCAGACGCCCGCCGAGGGGACCAATTCGAGGATCGCTTCCGCCATGCCCAGTCCGGCCCGCAAAATCGGCACCAGCCCAATCGGCTCGGCCAATTCGTGGGCTGAACAGGTCGCCAAGGGGGTCGGCACCGTGATTTCTTGCAAGACAAGGTCCGTGGTGGCCTCGTAAAATAGGAGTTGCGATAATTCGCGAACCAGCCGGCGAAACACGGGCGATGGCGTGTCCCGATGTCGTAATTGGGCGAGTCGTGTCAAAAGCAAGGGATGACGCGACACATGGACGGGTTCTGTCATGAGGGCCACCTCGGGAAAAACCAGCGCCGGTTGATCGGTCGAATCCGTTCCGCGTCATTCTAGCCAATGGACGCGGGAATGTTGAGCCACCTTGAAGGAGAAAGTGCGGTTCATGCATAAACCATTGACCACAGCCCATGATTCCCAGATGCAGCGGCTCCACGACGAGCGCATCCTGATCCTCAACGTCGCGCCCCAAATCGACTCCGGGCGGTATCCGATCAAGCGCATCGTCGGCGATCTCGTCCACGTCGAGGCCACCCTGCTCCGCGAAGGGCACGATCACCTGGCGGCCGTGCTCAAGTCCATGCGCGTCGAGGAAACGGAGTGGACCCTGACGCCCATGACGCAGCGCGCGGACGGCCGGTGGATCGCTTCCTTCCGCGTCGAGGAGCTAAAGGATTACGTTTACACCATCGAGGCGTGGACCGACCGCTTCGGCACGTGGCGCTGGGGGCTTGAACGCAAGTATGAAGCGGGGATTCACGACCTGCGCAGCGAACTGCTCGAAGGCGCTCACCTGGTCGATGAAGCCCGCCTGCAGGCGGTAGAATGGGCCGGCGATCAAGATTCCTCCGAACACACGGCCAACGCCCTGTTCCTCAAACATTGCGCGGAACAATTGCGCCACTTGCCTGCCGGCGCCGCCGTGGCCCTGGCCAGGGACTTGCAACTGGAAGCCTGCATGCTGCGTTACGCTGAAAGGCGCAATCTCACGACGCTCGATCGGTTGATTTATGTCACGGTGGATCGGCCCAAGGCCCGCTGCGGCGCTTGGTATGAACTGTTTGTCCGCTCGCAAACCGATGATCCCCGGCGCCATGGCACCTTCCGGGATTGCATCAAACGGCTGCCTGAGATCGCCCGGCTGGGATTCGATGTGCTTTACCTCACGCCGATCCACCCCATCGGCACAACCCACCGCAAGGGCCGCAACAACACCTTGAAAGCGGGACCTCACGACCCCGGCTCCCCTTGGGCCATTGGCAGCGAGGAAGGGGGACACGACGCCGTTCATCCAGAATTGGGAACGCTCAAGGATTTTCGGGACCTCGTCCAGGCAGCCCGTGAACTGGGCATCGAGATCGCTCTGGACATCGCCATGCAGTGTTCCCCCGATCATCCCTATCTCAAGAAGCATCCGCAGTGGTTCAAGCACCGGCCCGACGGCACGCTTCAATACGCCGAGAATCCACCCAAGAAGTACCAAGATATCTACCCGTTGGATTTCGATACCGAGGACTGGGTCAGCCTTTGGCAGGAATGGAAGCGCATCTTCCTCTTTTGGATCAAGCAAGGGGTGTCGATCTTCCGCGTGGACAATCCCCACACGAAACCCTTTGGCTTTTGGGAATGGCTCATTCACGAGATCCGCCTGGTCCACCCGGAAGCCATTTTTCTTTCCGAAGCGTTCACCATCCCCGACAAAATGAAAACCTTGGCCAAGCTGGGCTTCACGCAATCCTACACCTATTTCACCTGGACCAACGACAAACCCGGCCTGATCCAATACTTCACCGACCTGACCCGCTCCGAGATGGTCGAGTATTTTCGCGGGAATCTTTTCGCCAACACCCCCGATATCCTGCATGCCTATCTTCAAAAAGGCGGCCGGCCCGCCTTCAAGATTCGCCTCCTGCTCGCGGCGACGCTCTCCTCTTCCTATGGCATCTACAGCGGCTATGAGTTGTGTGAAAACGTGCCCGTGGAGCCTGGCAGCGAGGAATATCTCCACTCCGAAAAATATGAGATCAAGGTCCGCGACTGGAACCACGTGCTCAACATCAACGATTTCATTCAAAGGGTCAATCGCGCGCGCCGCGACAATCCCGCCCTGCACTTCTATGACAATTTGCGCTTTCACGCCTGCGAGCATCCCGACGTGATGGTCTATTCGAAGGCGGCGCCCGATGGCCAAAACGTGGTCCTGGTGATCGTCAGCTTGAATCCCCGCGACGCCGTCTCATGCCACGTCGACCTCGACTTGTCGCTGTTAGGCTTGACGGATCAGCACGTCTTTGAGGTGGAGGATCAAATCACCGGCGCTCGCTGGACGTGGCGCGGCGCCCGGCAATTCATCATCCTCCATCCTGACAAGGAGCCTGGCCATCTCCTCGTCCTGCGCAAGGCCTCTCTCGAGTCTTGACGCCAGGGAGGGGCTTCATCGCGTCGACGGCTGCGGCGCCGTGGATTGCGTCCACTCCATTCGCAGTTGCTCCTGCAGAAACAGCAAAGCGCCCAGGCTCTTGAAATGGAGCCGCTTGGCGCGTTCGAGGACGCTGTTGAACTGCTCCAACAATTTCACGATCCATCGGCCCGAAAGTTGGCCGCGGTCGTGGATGGAGTCGAAATCGGCCAGCAGCTTTTTATCCACCAGGAACTCGCTCAACGGCATCCCCTCGGGCAGATTGGCCAAGGGGGGAATGGTGGCATCCCTGGCTTCCTTCAGGCAATCCTTGAGGGAATGATGCGCGGCACGGAGCACGCGCTGCACCACTTCGATCTCCTCTTCCGTGACCACCGTTTTTTCCCCCAAGTCATTCAACGCTTCCAGCACGTGGCCGTGATGCCTCATGAGCATTTTCGCGATGGACTGGGCCAGCATCTGGAAGCGATAACGGCACGTCAAATCCTTGACCCAGGCATCGCCTAGGCTGCGGGCCAACTGAAAGTGGATGCCGCAGATGGCTTCATCGTACTGCTGAAATTGCTCGTGGATGCGCTCGGTTTCCTTGCGGACTTTTTTGAGCAAGCGTTTCTCGTCGCCGCTGACGTGCTTCTTGCCGCGAAAGAGAAAACTGCCCTGCCGCAGCGCCGGGTCTTCCATCATCCGCTGAATCAGCTTGGCTTCCTCTAATTCGAGTTTTTCCAGCTTTGCAGTCTTCTTGTGGAGGTCGGGGGGATAGCAGTGATTGAGCCGATCGATCACTTCCTGGTTCGACCAGCGGGGCGCGCGCGTGGCATTTTCCAGCGACCCCGGCTCGATGAAACGCCCATCGTAGAACCCATGGTACTGCGGATCATGGCAGGTCTCGGTGCGTTCCGCTTCGATGAATTGATGCACCTCGGACGGCGGGAGCGCCTTGGCCTTGTCTTTCACCTTGTAAGCCAGGCGATTGAATTTCGCCGTGATTTTCTCGCGCAGCTCGCTCGATTCGCCGAAGAGCAGCCAGGCGGACCGTTGATCGCTCGGACTGCGAAAATAGGTCCGCTTGGCGTTCGTTTCCCGTTCGTAGTTGGACGGATGGCTCGCCCATTGGTCGGGAAGCTCATCCTCATCCTCGGGCTTGAAGAGGCGCGTCCGCTTCGCGGGGTCCGGCGGCAAGGGCGGCGGCTCGCCCCAATCGGGCTTGTTCTTTTTGTAGCGGAGATGATCGAAGGCGCGCCGTTGATGATAAAAGAGGTCTTTGGTGTAGACCTTTTGCTGGGCGGCGTGGTTGAGCTCCTCGATGGCGCAATCCAGCGTGGCGTTGGCGAAGTCCATTTTGTAGAGCGCGTGGATCAGGGCGTCGCTGCCGGAAACGCTGACGGCCACCATGTCCGCGTGGAATTCCATTTCGCGCATGAGCCTGGCGTTGGCAAGGTTGATCGACTTAAAAATGAGGACCAACCCCTTGCGCAAGGTCCAGGTCGCGCTGTACAAGGCCCAGCCGAAAAAGGCCAGGATGGTATCGGAGTACGGCAAGCGATCGACCCAGATGTCGAAGAAATCCCGGCCAAAGACGATGTCGCCCACGATCCGATTGGCGATGTAGACATAGGCGCCCAGTTTCAGGCTGCTTTGGGAAAAATGGCCGAACTCATGCGCCAAGACGGCCTTGAACTCGCTGATCGTCAGGGCGTTGACCAGCCCGAGGCCGATGAGCAGATCCTTCGGGGGCGGGGAGAAGAGATGGCGCACCGACGTGTTGTAGACCACCGCGGCGTTGACTTCAGGCGAGATCAGAACCCGGCGGGGATGCTCGGACTGCGTATCTTTCACTAAGCGGTTGATGAAGTCGTTCAGTTGCGGATTCTTGTCCAGATCGATCTCCATCTCGAAGCGCTTCTCAGGTTCATGGAACTTGAACAAACCCTTGACCAGATAAACGACGATGGCGAAAAGAAACAGGGCCGCCACGACTTTCAAGACCGTCATGCCGCCTTCACCCGAAGACGCAGACGACCGGCGCCTGCTGCGCACTGACAAATCGTCCTCGGCCGGGCCGGGCTGCCACGTCGGCGGCGGTTGAAAGGGAGCAGGCGATCGCGGCGTCACGCCGGGCGGTTGAAACGGCTGCCTTGGATTCTGCGGCTGGAGGCGCTGCCCCGCTCCGGGAGGTTGATTGGGCTGCTGCGGCATCCGGGGAGGCTGTCCTATTGGGTGATGGATGGGCACGGGGTCCATCATCGACCAGCCGTAACTCGACGAAGAACCCGTGAGGAGAATCCAAAACGCCAGCACCACGAGTGCAATGATGAGCGACACATAGATGAAAAGAAAGCTCATGAGGCTGATAAAAACCAACCGCGTTTGCCGGCGATAAGCAGCGGAAGGCTCGGCCAAGTTCTCGGGAATGCCCGCTGGCGTGCGCGGATAGAGGGAAGGTTGAGGCGGCATGGCGTCCTCTTTCATCCAGAATCAAGAATGTTATCAAATGAAAAATACTTGGAAGCGCTGTCCTGACCAATCGAATTCCGACCTTGCAATGCTTGTCATCACAGACGGATTCTTGTGGGGGCCTAGTTGATCGCGCGAAAAGGATGCCAGACTGCCAGCCATCAGTCCGCAGCACGGGTATCCAACTTGGTCGGCCGGGTGTTTTTTTTCGGGTCCACGGCCGTCGGCTCACGATCCCTCGGCGGATTCGGCCTCGATGGAGGAATGAAAGGCCGCTGGATCGGCACTTTGTACTTGTTGGCTAGTTCCAGCAGGGCTTCGACAAACACCAACCCTCCCTGGCGCGTCGCTTCTTGCAAGCGGCGGCGTTCGAAAGGCTCCAGCTTGTTCCATAACTCCTCGCGAACCCGGAAGATGTCTTGATAGATCCAGGTGAGCAAGAGACGTTCTTGATTGCGATTCATGCCTTCCATGCGCAGCAGGGGAGGTTCGAAATGCGGGAGGTCCGAACTGTGCTGCGCGGCGGTCGACAGCGGCGTGGTCGGCATGCCGCCCATGGCGCCGTCTTCGCGAGCATGGTAAGGGATCAAGGGCCAGTAATAGGCCAAGGCAAAAGCCATCGACGCCACGAGCAGCACGGTCAAAATCCATCCGATCACGGCCAAGCGCCGCCACAGCTTTTCGCGGTGGATCAGCTTGAGCTTGGTCATCTCCAGCCGCTGCATGGTTTGGGCGGTGAAATGGGGAGGCGAACCGATTTTGGGCAGAAAATCGAGCAGTTCCCAGGTTTTGCGAAGGGAATCGACTTCCTGGCGCACGTGGTCGCGCTGGCCGATGTCGACCTCGACAGCATGCTCCGCGGCATCATCCAGTTCACCATCGAGGAACGCCACGATCTTCTCACGTTCCTCGTCGGTGAGTGGGGCAGGCTTGGCGGTCAAGTCAGGGTTGTGCGGCTCACTTCCCATCGTTCGCTCCCGATTCGGAGAGTGCCGTCGAGGATTCGGACAACGCATCCATTTTAACATAATCGCGCAGCAGGTCGCGTAATTGACAGCGAGCGCGGCTCAACAGCGATTTCACGGCCTTGGTCGTGATCCCCATGATCTGAGCGATTTCCTCGTAGCTCAATTCCTCGAACTTATTCAGCACCACGGCCAGGCGCTGGCGGTCGTTGAGTTGATCCAAGGCGGAGCGGATGACCTTGACCAGTTCTTCTTGATGAAGCTGATGATCGGGGGGAGCGGTTCGGGCCGCCGCCAATGCCTCGACGGGCCTTTGCCCCAAGGGACCTGAATCGGTCGCCAGGAGTTGCACGGTCGGCTTGCGTTGTTTGCGCCGCAGGGCATTGAGGGCGACGTTGTTGGCAATGGTGAAAAGCCAAGTAGAAAATTTGGCCTGCGGATGATAATCCTCCCTGGCGCGATAGACGCGGAGGAACACTTCCTGGGCCAGGTCTTCCGCTTCATCGGCCCGCCCGCATAGGTGCGAAAGCACATTGATGAGCCGGTGTTGAAAGCGCTCCACCAATTCCTGAAAAGCGCCGTGCTCGTCACTCCTGACCCGGAGCATGAGCCGGACGTCTGGATCGCGGATGGCAAATTGGGCACTGGTATTGCCGATGGTGGGCATACTCTCAAATTACCGCATACGCCATGAGGAAGAAAGAGTGACTTCCGCTTCGCCGGCCTTTCCATTATTTAAGACTGCGGATGATGAAGAGCGAATGAACAACCCAAGCTTCGGCTCTCGTTCGCCAGCCGTTCCCCTGAATCTTCGATCCTGGAAACAGGTCGTCATTGCCACGGCAAGTAATGGAGGGGAGGCACCTTCATGACTTCCCGCCAAATCCAAGCCCCCAAACAACCCATGCAAGCCCCCGCCAACAGCGGCCCCACAATGGCGTTTTTGGTCACGTCGCGAGCCGTCATCTGCCCGGCGATGTTGCCCATCAGCATCCCGGCAATGCCGCCCACGACGGCCCCGCCGATCAAGCGATAGGTGAAGGGTTCAAACCCCGTGCCGCGGGACATGATGCCGAAGACCACGCCGGTCACAAAGCCCACGAAGCCGCCAAAAATCAGGGATGATAGGGGACTTTTTTTGGGAGTCATGCTGCACCGTCCTCGGAGCCAACCGCTCAAAAATGCAAATAGATCGCCTCGCACAGCTTGGCTAGCATTTTACCTTCGCGAATGGATTCCTTGGGTGATTGGAGATGAGTGTAGTTGACAAAGAGGGTAAAAACCACTTTCCGCCCCGAATGCGTGGTGGCATAACCTGCCAGGGCCTTGCTGGTCAGGATGATGCGTCCGTTGAGATGGTTTTCCAGGTAATAGGTGCCGGTTTTCGCTTGGATCTGGCCTTTGGCCGGGCTGCCTGGTTCAAGGACGTTGTAGAGCGTGCCATCGACGCCTAGGATCGGCAGGGCCGCCTGGAAAGCGGGGAAATCCGGTCGCTGCCGCATGGCCATCAGCAGTTGGACCGTCACGCGCGGCGAGGTCAGATCGCTCCGCGATCCCCCTGCTCCGCTGCCTAGCGCGATGCTATCCACGTCCACGCCCAGCTTGCGCAGGATGTTTCCTTGTTGGCGCAGCCCTTTCTCCAACGTGCGCTCGCCATTTTTCGTCGCCAACATCATCGGCAGAGCGCTGGCGTGCAAATTGTGGCTCACCTTGAGGACCAACTTGAGCATTTCACTCAAGGGCGGCGACGGCAGTTCAGCCACGATCGGCCAAGCGTTGACTTGCTCCTGACTCGGCAGCGCCGACGCGGCATTACGCTCATGCAGAGACGCATCCACTCGCACCCCGGCTTGCTGGAGTTCCTCGATGAGGCAGGCTCGGGCAAAGGAAGCGGGATCATCCACTTCGTGCACCCGCAAAAGCGGCTTGTGCCCCTTGGGGATTTGTCCGCGAACGACGAGCCGCCCCGGTTGCGGGCTGCTGCTCTTGATGTGCAACGGTTTCTCCGCATCGACGGTTTCGACCTGGATATCCACCTGAAAGGCCGCGGTCTTGGGCCGCCATTCCACCGCGGCCAGTTGACCAGCCTCCGCAGCAGGCTGAATCTGCAAGTCGATCAAGTTATCGTTGAGCATGATGGGGGTCAGGCGCCGCGGTCCGCTGCCCGTGGTTTCCGAACCAACGAAGAGACGGTCGTCGATGATGATCCGCCCCTGGATCTGCTTGATGCCATGGGCTGCCACTTGACGCGCCAATGCTTTCAGCCCGGCCAGGGGATCGCAAGACGTGATGTCGCTGTCCAGGCTGCCGTTGGCATAAGTGTGATCGATGTTCCGAAATTGGATTTGACCATCCTCGCCGGTCCTGCCGCCAAGCGTGAAGTCCCCTTTGGCGATAAGCACCAGGTCCCCCATCAAGACGCCGTCCTTGATCTCGCCGCTTCGGACGATGGGCGTGACAAAGCGGTGGTCGGGGCCGAAGACGGCCAGCGCCGCCGCGCAGGAGTACAGTTTGGTCGTGGAAGCCGGCACGAAGAGTCGATCCGCGTTTTGCTCGAAGAGGGTTTGGCCCGATTCCGCGTCCATCACCAGGATGCCCCAATGAGCGTTCTTGTAATCGGGCCCCTGGATCAGGCTTTGAATGGCACGGGCAGGGTCCGATTTCTGCGGTGCCTGGGCCATGGCGAGCACCGTGCAGCCCGCCAGCAACGATAGGATCACGCACCATCGGTTGACCCATGAGATCATTTTGCACATCGGACCGCCCTCGAACGCTTTACCAACTTCCATCGCAACGGAAACACTTCCGCACCAGTGTAATCAGCCGCCACGCCGCTTGCCAAGCCTTTGCCTTCGAGATCAGGCTGGCGCGTGCCTAGAGCAACTGCAACGTCCCGCGCGTGACGCCGATTTGATTCAGGCCCCGCACCTTTCGCCAGGCGTTTCGGCCGTCATCGCGGCCTTGCAAAACCTCTTGGTACAACTCCCAGAGACGGATGATGTCGTCGCCCGATTCACGCAGCAGTTCCAACCGAAAATGCCTAAGCCCAATCTGTAACATGCGCGGCAAGAATTCCGCCGCCGATTGAGGCAGGCTGTTGTAGACCGTGTTGCGACAACCCGCGTCCGGGATGACCGGGAAATGGGCTTGCTGATGGTCGCTCAAGTCGAGCCGATGGCGATCGCAGGGTCGGCCGCAGTCGCGATAGTCCTGGCCCGTGGACAAGAAGGCCGCGAAGACGCAGTGTTCCATGTGGAACATCGGCATGAAATAGTGAATTACTACTTCGAACCAATCCGAAGGCGCAGTCTGGAGCAAGGCCGAGAGCTGATGCCAATTCACATCATACCCGGGCACCATGCGGGCCAACCCCTGGCTTTTCAGCCAGGCCGCGGAGAATTCGTTGACGACATTGAGCGAATAGTCGCCCACCAGCGGCAGATGCGGCGCATTTTCTAGGAAATAGGCCAGCGCAGCCAGGTTGCGAACCAATATGAAGTCCGGCTCGCATTCCGCCATCAGGCGCAGCCAAGTTTCCTCGCCCGGTTTGATGACGCGCAAGGTCGCCAGCCCGATCTGCAAGCCGTGGTCGCGCGCCATGGCCACCGCCTGGCGATAGCGCCGCACGTCCTCGAAATCGCAGTAAATCCGCTCCGGACGGGGCATGCCCTGGCGTGGTTGGTATTCCGCCATGGTTTTCAACTGATCGAGCGTTCGGGCAAGCAAATGAAGGCGAGCCGGTTCGGTCGATCCAACCTCGCTAACAGCAAGCACTTGTTTGCGTAGTGCATCGACCGTCTCCACTGAAACGGCCGCGGGTCGGGCCGCATGGACTTGCGTCTGCTCTTGCAATTGAGCGACAAGCTGCCGGCGCAGACGGTTGAGCACGCTCGGCGGGATGAGCACGGCGTCGTCGATTTCTGACACCACTTCGATCAGTTCGAAGGGCGTCTCCTTCAATCGCCCCAAATGCTCGCGAAGCTGATGGAGATCGGCGGGATGCTGCTTGGCCGGTTGCAATGGGCCTTCCCACGCCGCCTGGGCATGTCTTCCGTCCTGGGTCGCCGCGGCGATCGACAAGGCAGCGCCGCTGACCCCGCGAACCACGATGCGCAGCCCAACGCGCTGGATCGGTTTATCCTTGGCGTAGGTTTGTTCGAGCCGCTTTCTAACGGCGGGATCATCAGTCTTCCAGACGATGGCCCCTTCCTCGACGTTGCGGGGATCGACTTGATGGCGGTCCATTTGCAGTCTGACCCAGCGTCCACCTTGCGAAGAGGCGATTTCCTTAACGGCAAAGACGCGCCCGCCTGTTTCCTCCTCTTCGGGACGCCCCTCGTCGAACACCAGACCATCGCCAGGCTTGATCCATTCCTCCAGCGTGCCGTCGGCGTGATCCATCCGCACGATCAGCCAGGGGAATTCCCGCCGCGCCACCGTGCCCAACCGCACGCCCCGATGCTTGGGGAAACGGGCGGGGGTCGTGATTTGATGATTGACGCCGTCGAGAAAACCGTGAAAGAGACCGCGGGAAAAGGTTTGCTCCACGTCCCGCATTTGCCCGGCTGGCGCACGATAAGGGAGGCCTCGGATCGCAGCATCCAGGGCGTCGCGGTAGAGTTTGGTCGTGGCGGCGACGTAAGGCCCCCCTTTGAGCCGGCCTTCGATCTTCAGACTGCTGACACCGGATGCGACGAGATCGGCGACGAGTTCCGGGGCCGCCAAATCCTGCGGACTGATCAAATAGGCGCGATCTCCCAAGTCGCGCCGCACGCCGTCGACGTGAAGTTCATACGGCATGCGGCAGGCCTGGGCGCAGTGCCCGCGGTTGGCCGAGCGGCCGCCAAGAGCCTCGCTGGTCAGGCACTGCCCGGAGTAGGAAACGCACAAGGCGCCATGAACGAACACTTCGACCGGCATGCTCGCTTGCGCCGCGATGGTTCGGATGTCCGCCAGGGATAACTCGCGCGCCAGAATGACGCGCTGGATGCCCAACATGCTCAACAAGCGGATGCCGCGCGGCTCGGTTTGCGTGGTCTGGGTGGAGGCATGTACCACGAGATCGGGATAGAGTTGCTGTATCAGCCAGGCCAAACCCCAATCCTGCACGATCACGGCATCGACCGCCGCCGCCCGCAGTTGGTTGAGATAGGCGACGACCTCGGGCCATTCATCGGCGAAGATCAGCGTGTTGAAGGCGACGTAGCCCTTGACCCCGCGGTCGTGCAGATAGCGCATCACAGCGGGCAGTTCATCCAAGGTGAAATTCGCGGCGCGATAACGGGCGTTGAATTGGGGCAAGCCAAAGTAAACGGCGTTGGCCCCGTTGGCGACCGCCGCGCGGAGCGCTTCCCAATCCCCCGCGGGAGCCAGCAATTCCGGCGTCGAGGTTTGGCTCTGAGCGTGCAATCCCGCCTCACGGAGTGGAAGGTGCCGGCAACGTGGCCGACGTGCCCGCGGCGGAGGTCGTCAACGGCGCCGTGACCGTCGGCCGGGTTGGGACCGAGGTATCCGAAAACAGCTTCTGGAACCATTCCATTTTCGTCAGATCGAGCGCGGTGACAAAGAGCATCAAGCAGAGGATAAACGCCAGCCCGGCCAGCGTGATCCAAGTCAGGATGCGCTCATTCATGGGCTTGCCGCGAATTTTTTCCATCACGAGCAGCACGGCATGGCCGCCATCGAGCACGGGAATGGGCAAGAAATTCACGATGGCCAGATTAATGCTGATCATGGCAAGAAAATGCAGCAAATCCTTGAAGCCGCGTTCGGCAAATTGATATGTGGCGCGGGCCATGTCCACCGGTCCGCTGAGCAGTTTGAAGGAAATTTTCCCGGTGATGAAGCTGTAAAGGTTCATGTAAATGCGGATGACAAACCGCTTGGTGTCTCGAAGCCCCAAACGGACGGCTTCAAGGAAGCCCTCGGCGACCTTCTCCGACATTTCGTTCTCCAGCTTCAAGCCGCGGCTCGGATAGGGCCATGTGGGATCCGGTTCCGGTTGGATGTTGACGGTCAAGGAGCCTTGCTGCTCGTCCTTGACCGTGATCTCCAAGCGCGTCAGTTTTAGGTGTTGCATGGCCCAGAAGGCGCGGGGCCAGTGGCTTTGGTCATTGATGGGAAACCGTTCTGGTTTGAGGAGATCGGGCGAGAAGAAAGCGACTTCCGTGATGACTTGTCCTGGCTTAAGCCCTGTTTTGGCGGCGGGGCCGTCCGGTTGGACGCCGGTAATGATCGGATCCACGGCGTAATTGAAACCCAGGGCGGGAAACGGCATGGGATGAATCGCCTTGCCCGGCGACGACTCCACCCATGTGCCCCGACCTTGAATTTCCTTAGGTTCAATGGCCACGGTTAGCGTTGCGCCGCGCCGCTGCACGGTCAGGGCAATGGGTTGATCGCGGTCCGCCAAATCTTGGACGAGGTCAGGCAGACGCAAGGGATCGAAGTCCTGTTGCCCATTCAGCGCGAGGATCAAGTCGCCCGGCTGCAGCGCCTGGGCCGACGGGGGCATCTTTTGAGGGATGGTTTGTGTGATCGGTCCCATCTTGGCGCGTAAGCCGAGGGTCTTGAAATGGTGGGTCCGGACTTTGAATTCGAGAATCTCCTCGCCGCGCTTGACCTGGTAAATGAGCGGATGGTGCCGCCAGCGAGTTTCGGCGAACATCAAGTCCGGGCCATGCTTGATCGGCGTGAACTGGGGGTGATCCGGGGAGTCGGGCCGGACGCCGATAATGCGATCGCCGCCGCGAAACGCAGCTTCGGCGGCGGGCGATCCCTCGTCGGCGGGGCTGGTGTCGGGTTTCTCGCCGCGATAGAGGATCATCCCTACGGGAAAGCCAATGCCCAGGGTCGGGCGGAGTTCATTATCCAACTTGCGCGGCACCACGTCGGCCTCGGCGATGTGTCCGTCATGCGTCTTCCATTTCAGGCGCACGATGGTTTCGCCCGGCGTGGAGAGCAGCGAGGCGTAAAACAGGTCTTCATAGGAAGGATGCGTGATGTCATCGACTTGAAGCAATTCCGAACCCGCCCGCACGCCAGCCAGGTCCGCGGGCGAGCCAGGCTCGATATAGCCGAAGAAGGGCGCCGGTTCCGTCTTGCCTATGAGGTAGATGTAAATGAAGACGAGGAAGCCAAAGAGCAGATTCATGACCACGCCGGCGGAGATGATGAACAGCCGCTGACCCACTGTTTTTTTCATATAGGAGCGCGGCGAATGGGCGGCGGCATCCTGGTCTTCTTCCTTCTCGCCGGGGTCGGCCTGGCCCAGCATCTTGACGTAGCCGCCGATGGGGAATAGCGCCAGCTTATAAACGGTCTCGCCCCATTTGAACGCGCAGCCCGGGATGGCTCGGCCGAAGCCGACGCTGAAGGTTTCGACCTTGACGTCGCACCATTTGGCGGCCAGGAAATGCCCCAACTCGTGGATGAAAATCAAGAAGCCGATGCCAAAGATCACGGCCAGGACGTTGCCCAGCGCCACCAGCGTTTCGCTGAACGATTTGCCCTTGAACAGCCCGAAGTAGAGGGCCGCGAACAGGCCGATCATGATCCCGGCTTCGATCAACCGGCCAATCAGGCGCGCCGCGCCAGGGGAGCTTTCGTTTTTGTCGAGGGTTTTTACTTCAGGTTGGGCCAACGTTCGGTCTCCTGGCGCGCCCAAGCATCGACGCGAAATAGCGCCTCGAGCGTCGGTTGCGGCTGAAAAGGATGATGCTCCACGGCGTGTCGAACCGCGGGAACGATGTCGAGGAAGCGGAGCGTACCATTCAAGAAGCGGTGCACGGCCACTTCATTCGCGGCGTTGAGGGCGGCCCCCGAGGTGCCGCCGCGCCGAGCGACGTCGTAGCCCAAATCCAAGGCGGGAAATGCGTCCCGGTCCGGCTGCTGAAAGTGCCACTTTTCCAAGCGCCGCCAATCCAAACGCTGCGTCGGACCGCAAAGACGCTCTGGATAGGTGAGGGCGTATTGAATCGGCAAGCGCATGTCGGGGGGCGACAGTTGCGCGAGCACCGCGCCGTCCCGAAATTCCACAAAGGAATGGATCACCGACTCGGGATGAATGAGCACCTCGATTTGCTCGGGCGCCAGGCCGAAGAGCCAATGGGCTTCGATGATCTCCAAGGCCTTGTTCATGAGCGTGGCGGAGTCCACGGTGATCTTGGGGCCCATTTTCCACGTTGGATGCCGCAGGGCCTCCGCCACGGTCGCCTGCTCCAATGCAGCGCGGGACTTGTTGCGAAACGGTCCGCCGCTGGCCGTGAGCACGATGCGTTCCACCTCGCGCTGCTGCCCGGGATGGAGGATTTGAAAGATCGCGCTGTGCTCGCTGTCCACGGGAATCAGGTTAGCGCCCTTGTTCCTGGCCAACTCCATGACGATGGGGCCCGCCATGACCAAGGTTTCCTTGTTGGCCAAGGCCACCGTCTTGCCCATCTCCAGGGCGGCCAGGCTGCTCCGCAGGCCCGCCGCGCCCACGATCCCCACGAGCACGACGTCCACATCAGCTTCTTGGACCAAGCGCACCAAATGCTCGGAGCCGTGATACAGCCGGGTGCCATGCGCTGGCAAGGCGTCCTGTTCGGTTAAAGTTCCCTCGCCCAGCACCGCCCAGCGCGGACGGTATCTTGCGATCTGCTGTTTGAGCCGTTCGCCATTCCGCTGCGCCGACAGACCAACGACCTCCAGCCGATCCGGCAAGTGATCGATCACGTCCAGGCCGCTGGTGCCGATCGATCCCGTCGAACCGAGCACGGCAACCCGGCGGCGAAGCGCCAGGCTTGGGCGTGCATCAGAACTCAAGATCGGTGCGTGCATGGGGACCCTTGGCTTGAAGGGCGGGGCGTCACTTCGCTGGACCACGTACCGGCACGGGGATGCGGTCCATGCCCATCCAGGGCCGCAAGACCTCCGGAACGATCACGCTGCCATCGGCTTGTTGATAATTTTCAAGAATGGCTACCAAGGCCCGGGAGACGGCCACCGCCGTCCCGTTGAGCGTGTAGGCGAAGCGCGTGCCCTTCACCCCGGCTTGTTTGTAGCGGATGTTGAGTCGCCGGGCCTGATAGTCGGTGCAATTCGACGTGCTGGTCACTTCGCCAAATTCGCCTTTGTCGCCGCGCCCTGGCATCCAGGCTTCCAAATCATATTTGCGATAAGCCGGCCCCCCCAGATCGCCGGTGCAGGTGTCGATGACCTGATAGGGCAGGCCCAGTCCTTGGAAAATGGCTTCTTCGATGGCCAGCAATTGCAGGTGTTCGGCTTCGCCCTGCTCCGGCGTGCAGAAGATGAACATCTCCACCTTGGTGAATTGATGCACGCGGTACAGCCCCCGGGTGTCTCGACCCGGCGCGCCGGCCTCGGTGCGGAAACAATGCGACAGGCCGACGTAGCGCAGCGGCAATCGGCTGTCTTCCAAGATTTGATCCCGGTGCATGCCGCCCAAGGTGATCTCCGCCGTGGCGACCAGGCACAAATCCGTGTTTTCCACCGCGTAGATTTGGGTTTCCGGCCCGCGCGGAATGAAGCCGATGCCCTCCAAGACCTCCGCCTTGGCCAGATCGGGCGTGATGATCGGCGTGAACCCCGCTTGCACGAGTTTCTGCATGGCGTACTGAATGAGGGCGATTTCCATCAACGCGGCGGCATTCTTGAGGAAGTAAAATTTCTGCCCCGCGACCGAGGCTCCCGCCTCGAAATCGACCAGGTCCAGCGCCTCCGCAATGGCGACGTGGTCCTTGGGCTTGAAAGAGAACGCAGTCGGCTGGCCCCAGGTCTTGATGACCCGATTATTGTCGGCCGTGGTGCCGACGGGCGCGTCGGGATGGGAGAGATTGGGGATGTGCATCAAATGCTGCTTGAGACGCTGCTCCAACTCCCTTTGTTGGGCTTCCAGTTGCTGCACCTGCTCGCGCAACTGCCGGCCTTCCTCAATCAGCGCTTGCCGCTTCGCGGGGTCTTTTTCCTTGCCCGTCAGCTTTTGTTGTTCGTTTTGCTTCTGTTGCAGGGCCTGAACTTCCTTGCTGAGCCGCTTCCTTTCCTCCACGAGCGGGGGGACTGGCTCCAGGTCGACGCGAACGTTCCGATTTCGGCAATTGTCGCGTACTTGCTCCAAGTGTTCGACGATGAACTGTGCATCCAGCATGATCCGCCTCGGAAAAAAGAGCCGGAGACCCCTCGTCCCCGGTGGCTTGGTCCGTTTCCATGCATTGAACCGGGCCGCTATGCTCCGCCCTAAGTTCGCTTCTCCATCGGCACGTAGGGCTGATCGCGCTTCCCGATATAAATCTGTTCGGGCCGATAGATGCGATTGTGCTTCAATTGTTCCATCCAATGAGCCAGCCAACCAGCCGCCCTGGCAATGGCGAAGATCGGCGTGAACAAGTCCGTGGGGATGCCCAGCGCGGTATAGATGATGCCCGAATAGAAATCCACATTGGGATAGATGCCCTTTGGACCCAGCAGTTCCACGGCGGCTTTCTCGACCGCCAAAGCGGTATCGTAAATGACGGGCCGGCTCGATTCGGCGAAGAGGTGCTCCGCGAGTTCCTGCAGGACGGTGGCCCGCGGGTCCTTCACCTTGTAAATCCGATGGCCGAACCCCATGATTTTACGCTTGGAGCTGATCGCTTTTTCGAGCCAGGCTTTGGCGTTGTCCGGCGAACCCACTTCCTCGAGCATGGCGATGACTTCCTCGTTGGCGCCGCCATGAAGCGGGCCGGTGAGGGTGCCGATGGCGGCGCTGACGACCGTGTAGGGGTCGGCCAGGGTCGACCCCGTGACCCGGCCGCTGAAGGTCGAGGCGTTCATGGTGTGCTCGGCGTGCAGGACCAGGCAAGCGTCCATGATCCGCCGCGCCGCGGGGGAAGGCAGCCGCTCGAAAAGCATCCAATAGAAATTGGATGCATAGTCCAGGTCATCGCGGGGATGGATGGCTTCATCGCCGCGGCGCAGCCGATGATAGGCCGCCACGATCGACGGCATCTTGGCCAGGATGCGGACGACAGAGACCCAATTGTTCTGGGCGTCGGCCACGTTGCGCGCCGGGTAGAACATGCTCAAGGCTGCCACGGCCGATTGCAAGGCGTCCATCGGGTGGCCCTGCTCGGGCAAGCACTTGATCATGTCGATGAGTTTGTATTTCAGTCGCCGATGAACCCGCAGTTCGTTGTCGAAATCGAGCAACTGCTTCTGGGTCGGCAAGTCCCCCTTGAGCAACAGCCACGCGGTTTCTTCAAAACAGCTTTCCTTGGCCAATTGTTCGACGGCAATGCCGCGATACTCCAACCTGGCCCGTTTGCCGTCGATGTAGCTGATCGCCGACTCCGCCACAGGGACATCTTCCAAGCCAGGTCGAAGGGGGGGGGTATCGTTGCTCATGCTTTCCTCGCCAAGTCGACAAAATCACGCCACAAACCAACCACCTGCCGCGTTCAAACGACAGTGCGTCCGCCGTCATGCCATTTTCACTTCCAACGACTCTGAACCTCCGACCAACGGTCCAATGTCGCGCCAAAAAACTCGGCCGCTGCCCCGCACCCCCGCCACCAGAAAGCGAAAAAGCATGGCGATTTGGCCGATGGTGTCCAGGGGGGTATTGAGTGCCAGGCCAAGGGCCGCCACGGCCGTGGTGATGTCGCGAACGCCCATCCAGTCATATTGGGGCAGCGGGGGCATGTCCAGATGAATGACTTGCCCCCCCTCGGGCCCGGCGGGAAAAATGTCCATGCCTTCCTCGAACAGGGTGAGGAAGATGTGCCGCTGATATTCCCGCGCATAGCGGGCCGCCATGCCTTTGACGTCGGCCTTCATTTCGCCCTCGGCCAGGGCGCGCATTTCCGTCGAATTCAAGACGATGGCGTCCAGGGGATGGCCATGCAGCACGCGCGATCGCGGAATGGCCACCACCCGTGCCGCGTGTTCCTTCGCCAGGCTCACCAACGGGATCGATTCAGGCCCGATGCAACCCAGCCCATGATCCACCAAGATGACCACGTCGATCTGCTCGGGACAATGGGCTCGAAACTCCCCTACCAATTCTTCCCTGGCGCGTGCGGGCAAGGGGCGGTCGTAATCGATGCGCTGCACCAGCTTTACCTGCCCATCCAGGCGGTGGTAAATCCAATCCTTCTTAGGAGTCAGCCACCCCTTCTCGGTGATCATATGGCTGATGAATCCTTGCCGGTCGATAAGGTTTTCCAACTGCCGGCCGGGGAGATCGGAGCCGACGATGCCAAAGACCGTCACTTCCACGCCCAACCGGGACAGCGCCAAAGCGATGTTGGCCGCGCCGCCGATGCTTTCGATGGTCGTCACGTCCCGCAGCAGTGGAATCTTAAACTCAGGGTGCAGCGGCGTTGGCACGCCTTCAATGGCGTTGTCCAGGATCATGTCGCCGACCACGGCGATGCGGACCCGCCTTTCGCTCAATTGCCGAACCATCTTCTGAACTGCATCCTGTAGCGCCGGGTTGAGCGTGGCCGTCATGAGCGCATCCTAGAACTCGATCCCAATCGATTCGCGCAGCCCATGCCCCCTTGGCACGGACCTTGGGATAGCTGCTATTATCGCAACTCCCGCCATCCGGGGCAAATGATTGTAGAGCACGATTTCACCCATCGAGGCAAGTCGGCCTGATCATGGTTTCCATGGCTCCCAAGGCCGAAACCATGTTCACCATGGCCGTATGCGATGATATGAAAAGATCTGAAAAACCCAATCCGCGCGGGGCGGCCAAGTCGCTGGATGGATGGCGTCTGAGTTTTTGGAATGATCTTTCAGCAATCGTCCAGATAGAAACCAGTTAATTTAGTTACTTACCTAACTATCACGATTTGCTTGTTTTTTCAGTGCCCCCTGAAGGACTCGAACCTTCAACCCATTGATTAAGAGTCAATTGCTCTGCCAATTGAGCTAAGGGGGCGTGTCTCCTTATAAATACGTCTCGATTCCCGTTTCGGCAACCGGATCGTTTCATCATCGGCCAGCCATTCGGGGCAATCCAATGATTCCATGCCGCGAACCCAAATGTTCGCGCCGGCTGGATCGCCTTTTCAGGAAAGGACCGGGACGCCAACCGTTAGGTTCAGGCTTGCTGCCGCGCCAATTTCCTGCGATCCGCCTCTTTGAGGTGCATCTTGCGGAGCCGGATGGACTTGGGCGTGATTTCCACCAGTTCATCCTCCTCGATGTATTCCAACGCCAACTCCAAGGTCAACCGGCGCGGCGCTTTCAAGGGGATGGTCTTTTCCGAGGTGGCGGAGCGGATGTTGGTCAGCTTCTTTTCCCGGCAGATATTCACGGGGAGGTCGTTGTCTCGACAATGCTCGCCGACAATCATGCCTTCATAGACCTGCTCTTGGGGCGCGACGAACAGGATGCCCCGCTCCTGCAGATTTTCAATGGCGTAGGTTGTGGCTTGCCCCATTTCCGTGGACACCATCACGCCGTTGATGCGCGCGGGGATGTCGCCGCGAACGGGCTGATAATCGTAAAAGTTGTGATGCATGATCGCCAACCCATTGGTGGCATTGAGCAGCCGGGTGCGCAGCCCGATCAAGCCGCGCGCGGGGATGGTGAACTCCAAGTGGCTCATGTCCCCCAACATGTCCATTTTCTGACACTCGGCCCGGCGATTGCCTAGCAGCTCCATGACCGACCCCACCGACGCCGGCGGCACGTCGATGACCAGGTATTCGATCGGCTCCAACTTCTCGCCGTTTTTTTCGCGGAAGATCACTTTGGGCTTGCCCACGGAAAGCTCGTACCCTTCCCGGCGCATGTTCTCGAGCAGGATGCCCAGATGCAGCAATCCGCGGCCGGAGACGTAAAACTCGTCCGGCTTTTTGGGGTCCGGCTCGACGCGCAGAGCCACGTTGCGCTCCAGTTCCTTCATCAGGCGGTCGCGCAATTGCCGGCTCGTCAAGAAGGAACCATCCTGCCCCGAAAAGGGCGAATCGTTGATGCGAAAGAGCATCGTGAGCGTGGGATCATCGACGCGCAGCGGCGGCAAGGCTTTGGGCTGCTCGGCGTCGGCGATGGTGTCGCCTATTTCCACTTGTTCAAGGCCCACAATGGCACAGATGTCCCCCGCCAACACCTCATCCGTTTCCACCCGGCCCAAGCGTTCGAAGACAAACAACTGCTTGACATTCGCATCCTTCCGTTGGTTGTCCCGTCCCAAAATGGCCACTCTTTGCCCTTTGCGAATCTTGCCGGTCATGAGCCGGCCCACGGCGATGCGGCCCACATATTCGCTGAAGTCCAAATTCGTGACCAGCAACTGCGTCGGGGAGTCCAGGTCCACGTCCGGCGGGGGCACGTGCTTCAAGATCGCTTCGAACAGGGGACGGATGTCGGTGCTGGTTTCATGCAGTTCGCGCTTGGCGACGCCGTTGCGCCCCGAGGCGTAAATAATGGGGAAATCCAACGTGGCGTCGTCGGCCTCCAACTCGACAAAAAGGTCGAAGACGTGGTTCAACACTTCCTGGGGCCGGGCGTCGGCGCGGTCGATCTTGTTAATGACCACGATGGGTCGAATCTTGGCCGCGAAGGCTTTCCGCAGGACGAAGCGGGTTTGCGGCAGCGGCCCCTCGGCGGCGTCGACGAGCAGCAAGGCGCCATCGGCCATTTTCATCACCCGCTCGACTTCGCCGCCGAAATCGGCGTGGCCGGGGGTGTCGATGACGTTGATTTTGGTGTCGCCCAGCTTGATGGCGATGTTTTTCGCCAAGATCGTAATGCCACGCTCCCGCTCCAAGTCGTTCGAATCAAGGATGCATTCGCCGCGGAGTTCGCTTTCGCGAAACAATCCCGATTGCCGAAGCATCTGATCCACGAGGGTCGTCTTGCCGTGATCCACGTGGGCGATGATGGCCACGTTTCGAAGTTCATTGCGAATCATAAGTGATCTCTGTTCAGTTTCTAAGCGGCATCCTGCTCCATGCCTGACTAGGATATTGTACGGATCAACCTTTAAAGTTGGATGGAAGCGGTGGCCGAATCCTCAGCTCGACGGCCAGGGCTGCGAGCGCGCGATGCCGAGGAAGCCGCTCCATCATGCGCGATTCGTTCGGCTTTGCACCCTTGGTGATATACGACAAAAAAATATAGATAGTCTCTCTTGGCGATGATATGTTAATGGATAAGTTAGAGTAGAATGTTTTCCATGATAGGCGCGGAGTATGGCTAATCCTATCCTGTTGCTTATCGATGTGAAAAATCATCTTGTTTGATATGTTGAAGCGTATTGGTTTTCTTTTTTTACGATGAGGAACCCATGGCAAAGCGCGTCTCGGGCAAATCCGGCCAATCGGAACGTGGAGCAAAAACCAAAGCCATGATCGCGGCGATGGATAGCCATCCCGCGAGCAAGAATCATGAAATCGCGGCCATGGTCACGGCGTCTGGCATTCATTGCACGGCGCAGGACGTGGCCAATCTCAAATCACGTTTGAAGAAATCGGGATCAACGCGCGGCGGCGGCGTCATCACCCTGCAAGACCTCAAGAAAGTGCGCGATTTGGCGCATGAATCCGGCGGGTTGAGAGATTTGGAGTCCGCTGTGCAGCACGTGGAAACCCTGGCCTCCAAGCTCGGCGGGTTGGACCGTCTGAAACGTTCCATCGCAGCCCTGAAGGAATTCCAAGAGTAAGCCACTCTTCCTGAATGAATCCTCCCCTCGCTTGGAGCTTATTCCAAGCGGGGGGATTGTTTTTTTCATGTCTCATGCTGTTAATCATATCCTTGGACGATGGGGAGTTACTATCTTATACGATAGTCAACATGGTTGACCTCGCATCGCCATTGTTGATCGGCATTGCAACGAACTGTCATTGCACATCCCAGAAATTGAGGTAGGGCATGACGACCATCCTGGATCGCTTCTGTCGATATGTTCAAATCGACACTCAAGCCAACGAAAACGCCATCACCTATCCTAGTTCTCCAGGACAGCGTGATCTGGCGGAAATGCTCGCCAAGGAGTTGCGGCACCTCAGGGCCGATGAGGTGATTCTGACCGAGCACTCCCTGGTTTACGCAACCATCCCGGCCACGTCCAAGAAGCGCGTCCCTGCCGTGGCCTGGCTGGCTCACGTGGATACCTCGCCCGAATCCAGCGGCAAGCACGTCAAACCCATTCTGCATCGCCACTATCAGGGCGGCGATATCCATTTGCCCGGCGACCCTCGGCAAGTCATCCGCGTTTCGGAAAACCCTGAATTGCAGAATTACCTGGGCGGAACGATCATCACCAGCGATGGCACGACCTTGCTCGGCGCGGACGATAAGGCCGGCATCGCGGTCATCATGTCCGCCGCGGCGCATCTGTTGGCCCATCCCGAAATTCCGCATGGCCCCATCCGCATTTGTTTTACCTGCGATGAGGAGATCGGGCATGGCGTGGATCACATCGACTTGCAGAAGTTGAACGTGGCCGCGGCCTATACCCTCGATGGCTTGGGGCAAGGGGAGATCGAAAATGAAACCTTTTCCGCCGACAAGGCCATCGTCACCATCCAAGGCGTGAACATCCATCCTTCCATCGCCAAGGGACGCATGACCAGCGCGATCCGCCTGGCGGGTGCCTTCTTGAGCCGACTCCCCCAAGACCGCCTCAGTCCCGAAACGACCGCCGGCCGGGAAGGCTTTCTTCATCCGGTCACGATCGAGGGCGGCGTGCCGGAAGTCACGCTGCGGATGCTCTTGCGGGATTTCGACACCGCTCAGTTGGCAGTCCAGGCGGACATGCTGCGGCACATCGCCGCTGATTTGATGAAGCAATTCCCCGCGGCCAAGATCGAGGTGAAGATCGAAAAGCAATACCGCAACATGGCGGAGGGGATGGCCAAGGAGCCGCGAGCCATCCCTTACGCCCAAGAGGCGATGCAGCGAGCCGGCTTGCAGCCCAGGCTCGGCTCGATTCGCGGCGGCACGGATGGTGCACGCTTAACCGAGATGGGACTGCCCACGCCCAACCTGTCCACCGGCGAGCATAATCCGCATTCGCCGCTGGAATGGACCACGCTGGAAGACCTGGAAGCCGCCCAGCGCGTGCTCATCGAACTGGCTCAAGTCTGGGAGCACCACGCCTAGCGGCGCTGGCTGCGATCAAGCGCGGCATTCAGGGGCGGGGATGGAGTTCGCCTCTGCCACCGGGGCTTGGAAGGCAGGCGAGGCAGGATCGCTGAGAGCGGCCGGGTTATTCTCCGTCGGCGGCGCGTCTGAATCTTGATTAACCGATAGCGGCGCAGCCCCCGACGAGGACATTTTGTCGAACCATTCACCGCAGTAGGGCGCCAGTTGCTCGCGCATCATCTTGCGGGCCCGATGAAGCCGACTTTTCACCGCAGCAAGCTTTAGCTGCAGCCGATGGGCAATCGTCTCATTGGGCTGCTGGTCGAGATCGGCCAGGAGATACACTTCACGGTACATCGGGGGCAGCTTGGCGATGGCCGCATCGATCAAGCCTTTCAGTTCATGATTCATGGTTTCCTGATCGGGTCGTTGACTGCGGGGTTGCCAGGATGGTGCCTGAGTCGTGCCGGAGGCCAGGTTTGATTGATCGATGGGCCGCTCTTCATGGCGGGCCTGATGCGCCTTTTGCCGGCGATAGGCCAGGGCCGCGTTAACGGCGATGCGATGCAGCCAGGTGCCGAGCGAGGCGTCGCCGCGAAAATTCTTCAGATGCTTGAGGGCGGTCAGCAGCACTTCCTGCAGCACGTCCTCCGTGTCGTATTCATGGTGGTTGAGGATGCGGCGAATCACATTCCGCAGGCGCGGCATGTGCTGCGTCAGCTCTTCCGGTCGAACGCGCGGCGCAGCTTCGACGCCGCCAGGCCCCGAGGGGGTTCCTGGCCGATGCAGCGCCGGCGGCCGCGGCGTGCGCGGCGCTGGCGCCATCAGCGAAGAGTGAGCCAAAGGCCTCATCGTCTCCCATCCATCCCATTCCGTATGCGGCATTTCCTTGATCACGAACAACGAACGATCACCTTTTTCCTTCCCATTCCTTCACGACTTCCGCCAATAATTCCGGCTTGCCCTGCTGGACTACGTGTTCGATCCGACGCTCGGGCAGGCCCAGCTTCGTCAAGCTTTGGCGCACTTGCTGCCACAGCTTTTCTTTTTTCTTTCCTTCCGCCAGGTACAGTTCCGTCACCAGTTCCGCCAAGCGCTGCAGCGTCAGGGCCGGCAATTGGTCGTAGTAGCGGCGGATGACCTGTTTTTGATACCGGGAATAATCGCGTTGACCCGAGTCCGCATCGGCCATCGTGAAATCCCCATGCACCTGGCATGGCTCCCGTAAGAGTCATCCACGAAAACAAAACAGCGACCATCTTCCAGAACATGGCGGCTTGCCATGAACAGGGAAGACCCGAATTGGCCACGGAAAGTTCATTGGACAGGCGGATTCTGGATCCGCGCTGAAGCACGTCTGCGACGGCGTGCTTGCCTGAGTGTTTGCCACTCAAGCGGTGGCCGGGCTTGGCCGGCGGTATGATCGACGGGGCATCATGCGTCCCCATCTGAAGACCGACGCAACCTCGCGTCCTTCTGGTTGTCACTTCCCCCTATTATAGTCGAAGCCTTGAAATCAGCAACCGATTGTTATCGGATTCCTGCCGGCCGCCGTTGAATCAGATTCCTGCACGGCTCGCCTTGCCCTCGGTTCCTAAAATAGGAGCCATGATGAACTCGGAACGATCAGCGGTGTTATGCTCGGGGGGTTTAGACAGCGCCATCCTTTTGGCGGAATGGGCTGGTTCCAGGCCGCAGGTGTTTCCCCTCTACGTGCGCAGCGGCCTGACTTGGGAAGAAGCCGAACTCGAACACGTGCATGCCTTCGTGCGGGCGCTGCAGCCGCGCTGCCCTGCCTTGCAGCCCTTGGTCGTTCTCGAACAGCCTGTCCGCGACCTGTATGGCGACCATTGGAGCGTGACCGGCCGCCAGGTGCCTGGTGCGGACACGCCGGATGAGGCCGTGTATCTGCCTGGCCGCAACGTGCTCTTGCTCACCAAGGCCCTCCTTTGGTGCCACCTGCACGAGGTCCGGTCTCTGGCCATTGGGGTCTTGGCCTCCAATCCCTTCCCGGATGCCGCGCCGGCCTTTTTCGAGCAACTGGCCGAGGTCATCAGCGCGGCCGTGGGAGATCGGTTGAGCATCGAACGGCCCTACGGTCATTTGCATAAACGCGACGTCATGCGGCGCGGCCGCCAGGCGCCGCTCGAGTGGTCCTTTTCCTGCATTCAACCGCGCGGGTCGCTCCATTGCGGCCGCTGCAATAAGTGCCATGAACGGCAGACCGCTTTTCGCGACGCCGCGATGCCCGACCCGACCCGCTACGCCGCCGAGGATTCCATCAAGCCGAACTGACCCGGGCTGCAGTCAGCCCCATCGAGGAGACCATGAGATGCACCGCGTGACCAAGGAACTCCATTTCTGCTACGGCCATCGCCTGCTGCAATACGAGGGCAAGTGCCGCCACCTCCATGGCCACAACGGCGTGGCCGTCATCACCCTCGAAAGCGAAACCTTGGATCGCCTGGGCATGGTGATGGATTTCACGAAAATCAAGCAGGTCATGCAGGCTTGGATCGACCAGGAGTTGGATCACAAGATGATCCTCCACCGGGACGATCCGCTCCTGCCCGCGCTGCGGGCCATGGGTGAGCCGTTCTATCTCCTCGACGTCAATCCCACCGCGGAGAACCTGGCCAAGTTGATTTACGATCATGCCCATCAACAGGATTTCCCCGTGGTCGAAGTGAGCTTGTGGGAATCGCCGCACAGTTTCGCCACCTATCGCGCCGGTCCGTAGCGAACACAAAATCAAGTCAAACTTCGCATCACGGTGCATTTTGTCCGCCGAAGGACTTGGCAGAAGGCGCCGCGGCGGGCACAATGGGTCGATGCGATCCCTGGCGACAGGGAGCGATCACGGGTTCACGCACATGGGAAGATTCCATGCCACTTCGCATTGCCGCCGCGGCGGCTCGACGACAACCGCTGCCTGACATGCTCGTGCAGACCATGCGCCAGGTGAAGGAAACGCTGGGCCCGGGCCCCGTGGATTTGGCCTGTCTGTTCTTCAGCGTTCATTACGAGGATGAAGGGGAAACCCTGATCGAAGCGCTCTGCGATCAGTTGCAGCCCCGATCCGTGATCGGCTGCAGCACCGAGGGCGTCATTGGCCCCGAGCATGAGTATGAGAACGAGCCTGCCCTGGTCGTTTGGGCGGCCCGCTTCCCCGCAGGCACGCGGGTCCATGATCTCGTCATCGACGCCAACCGCATGGCCGCGGCTCAGGAAGCGTCGGATTGGCGGTCCCTCTTTCCAGATTTGAGTCCCGAGGATCAACCCTCCTTCCTCTTGCTCGCGGATCCGTTTTCGACGCCGATTCATTCCCTGCTCACGGCGATCAATCAATCGTTTCCCGACGCCTCGGTCCACGGCGGCATGGTCAGCGGCGCCGAAGCCCCCGGGCAAGCGAGCCTGATCAGCGATCAAGGCGTGCAGCGCGAAGGCCTGGTGGGCGTCGCGCTAACAGGACCGCTGCGCGTCGCTTCCCTCGTCTCTCAAGGCTGCCGGCCCATCGGCAAACCCTGGGTCATCACCAAATCGGACCGCAACATCATGTATCAAATCGGCGGCCAAAAGCCGCTCGAAGTCCTGATGCAAACGTTCGAGGAATCACCCCCGGATATCCAGCGGATGATGCAGCAGGGCATTCTGCTTGGCCGCGTGATCAAGGAAGAGCAGGAGCGGTTTGGCCGGGGCGATTTCTTGATTCGCAACCTGGTCGACAAGGACGACCAAAGCGGCGCCCTGGCCGTCAATGATCTCCTGCGTCCGGGCATTACCATTCAGTTCCACGTTCGCGACGCGGCCACCGCTCACGAAGACCTTGAGAATTTGGCGCAAAAGCAACAAGCCGAGCCTCCCCGAGGCGCCTTGCTCTTCTCTTGCAACGGCCGGGGACTGCGCCTTTTCGAACGCAAGGACCATGACATCGGCGTTTTGAAGCAATGCTGGGGAGACGCTCCCATCGCGGGCATGTTTTGCGCGGGCGAATTAGGGCCGATCGGCGGTAAAAACTTCATTCACGGCTTCACGGCCAGCGTGGCCTGCTTCCATGAAGCCGACGGCGGCGAGTCGATGGTGTGATGGGTCGTCTGACCAAAGAGGCCCTTCAACTTTGCAAAACGGAACGCAGTCTCTGAATCTGGTCCTCCATGGGGCGCGGCGGGCGCGGCGTCTTTTGGCCGAGGCGGGGTTCGATGGCGAGCGTGATCAAGACCGGTCCAGGACCGGACAGGGCTTCCGCGGCCTTGGCTTCCCAATCCGTCCGCTCCAGGAAATGATAGACGCGCGGAAATCCAGCCGCCTTCGCCAGGGCGGCGAAATCGACGCGCCCCGCCCCCGCGGTCGGCTGACCGCCGGTGACTTCGTACAGCCCGTTGTCCATCACGATCAAATAAATCGGCAACGTGTATTGGGACAGCGTCGCCAAGACGCCCAGGTTCATCAACATGCTGCCATCCCCGTTGAGCACGATCACGCCCTGCCCGGGCTTCGACATGGCCAATCCCAGGGCCAGGGACGGCGCCTGCCCCATGCTGCTGGGCATGTAGGCGAAATCACGATGCGTGTCGGAAAAGGCAGGCCAGGCGCCGACCGCCGCCATCGTCGCCACGACGAGATGATTCTGGCGATGTCGGGCCACCACGGCGAGAGCTTCATCCAAGGTCATCATGGCATCACTCGGCGATTAAAAGGGCCAGGGGTTGTGGATGCTGTCGATACGTCTTCAGGGCGGCATGCACGTCCTTGGCCGTGGCGTTTTCCCCCAACCATTGATAGGGCACTTGCCAGGCTTGCATGATCGGCTCGACGAAGCGGGGACAGGTGTCGTTCGTGGCACCCTTCAGATGGGCCAGCCAGCCGCGCACCCCCACCATCATAAATAGCGGCAGCTTCAAATCGTGTACGACGTTGCGCAGGGCATCCCCTGCCTCGAAAAGTCCGGTGCATTGCAAAATGACGGCGGGACGCTGGCCGCCGATCATGAGGCCTGCCGCCACGCCGAACGCCTCGCCCTCGCGGCTGACGCGCACCAGACGCAGAGCGGGGTCCGATGTGAACGCCGCTTCCCAGGTCCCCAAGGTGCTGTCCGGGATCCAGACCACGTGCGTGAACTGGGCGTCGCGCAAGGCGTTGGCCACGTCCGAACCCGTGAACATGTTCTTGAAGCTCCAGAGGGAACGAAACCATAACGTCCAGGCTTGCCCTCAGTGTATGAAGCACAGGGGAATAAAAAAACGGCGGCCCGAAAGCCGCCGCGTGGTTTGCTTTATCTCAACCAAGAAAAGACGTTATGGACGGTGATTGTTGTGGCATCCTTGGCAGGTCTTGGCGATCTTGCTGAGGGCGGATTGGACTTTCGCCTTGTCCTTCTTTTGCGCGGCGGCATCCAACTCGTTGACGAAGCCCAGGTATTCATCGCAGGCCTTCTTCCAAGCGGCTTCGGTGCCCTTGGGAGGCTTGTTCTTGCCAAGGTCCCCGGCGATCGCCTTGAAGTCCGTCGCGGCGGTCTGCAGCGCGGACCAATCGGGACTGCCCTTCTTCACTTCCGCGTTGATGACGTCGCGATAACCGCCCCTTTTGTGGCCCTTGGTCATGACGTCTTCAATACTGGCAGTTTCCAACATCACCGCCATGGAAAGCGACCCCATGCCCAAAGCAAACAGAGAGGCGAGGAGCATCGTTCGTCGATACATGCGTTCTCCCATTCATGTCAATTAAGGTGCGTTTGATGCCTTCCGTCCAAACATCATGGATAATCCATCCTCCGCCGTCTGTCAACTGACTTGTGATGGAGTCCTGATGTTCCCATATCGTAAGGTTGGCCGCCCCGATGGCCAGCCTGCTCGAAAATGACTCGGGAACAGCACCCTTCAAGGACGGCGTGCGTAGAATGATAATTGAACTAGTTGAAATCGAGGGACTTAGAGATGACCCCATCCGCATCGCGTGAATCTGTCGCTGATCAACCGACCTCAAATCCAAGGAAATGGCCGATGGAGTTGCTGTTTATCTTAACCGTGTTCGCCACCTGGATCGTCTTGCAAATCTGGGTCCTGCCCCGCTTCGGGATACGCACCTGACTGAGCGGCGAGTGCGGGCCGAGTTCGCGGCCCTTGGACCAGACCGTGGAAACGAAACCGTCCGCCGATCCTGCGTTGCCGGATCGCGATCCCTCCCCAAACCGCTAAGCCCATCTTTTCCACCGCCCGCAAAATCAACCCGCCGCGTCTCTCCCGGCGGGTTGTTTGGCTTGGTATGACCTTTTTCAAATAATGGCTTGACGACTGGATTGGTATAACTTAGTATGTTTGTGATATAACGTTATTCGTACTTTTTCGATCACCGAGGGCTGCCATGAAAACCACGCGCCAAGGATTCACGCTGATCGAAATGCTGGTCGTCATCGCCATCATTGCCCTGCTCATGGCGCTGCTGCTGCCGGCGATTCAAAAGGTCCGCGAAGCCGCCAACCGCATGATCTGCGCCAGCCATCTGCGGCAAATCGGCCTTGCCGCCCACCATTATCATAACGACCACGGCCGGCTGCCGCCGGGCTATTTCGGTCCCGTGCGCCGCAATGGCGGCACGATGGTGCCTCCCGACGATCCCCGCGGCCCCTGGGTGGGCTGCCTGGTCGTGCTGCTGCCCTACCTCGAACATCAGACCCTTTATCACGAACTGCGCGATTCCCAGCAAACCTATCCGCCAGGCTCCGCCGTCGTCACGAGCCAAAGCCGCCTCAGCCTTTCGCTGGAAGCGGAAAAGCTGCCCTGGTGGACGGCCCCGGGCAATAATCTCGCCATGAACCGGGGGCAGGTGCGCATCAAGCTCTTCAAATGCCCCTCCGACACGGTCGATGAACGCACCCAGGAAGGCGTGATTATGTCCATGCACGTGGCCAATGGCTATTTCGAGCACCTGCATGATCTGCAGTACGATTTCCTGGGTCGGACCAATTACGTCGGCGTGGCCGGCGCCGCGGGGAATTTCGATGGCAGTTCGCCGACCGCCGTCTATTGGGGCAAGTGGGAAGGCATCATGTGCAACCGCTCCGATGTCTCGCTTGGCCAAATCACTGTGCAGGATGGGACGAGCAACACCCTGCTCTTCGGCGAGGGCTTGGGCGGCAACGGCGTGGGCAAGCGGGTCCATGCCTATTCGTGGTTCGGCGTCGGGGCTTTGGGCACCGGTTATGGTTTGGGTCGAGCTTCCTTGCCCTGCGAAGATGAGCCGCCCGCCCTGGGTGACGCTCCGGACGCGGACGCTCTGGGAGCGCATTGGTTCCGTTTCAGCAGTCGGCATTCCAGCGCCGTCATGTTCTGTTTCGGCGATGGCTCGGTGCGGGGCGTGCGCTTTGGCAGCACCATCCATCCCGACCTCAGCAACGGCGGCAACAATGCGTCCGATTGGGGCCTGTTGCAGCAAATGGCCGGCCGCAAGGACGGCTTCAACCGCGACATGAACAGTCTCTTGGATTAACGTGGGACAGGTTTTTGATCATGCACCATGGCGTACATGAAAAGCCCCCTCCAGCAAACCACCGATGGCGCTGGAGGGGGTATGTCATCCTCGGCTTGTGCTGCGGCTTTCTGGCAACCGCGCCAGGTTGCCAATCCAAGTCTTCCGAATTGGGCACGGTCGTCATCACCTCGACCGCCCAACTTCCCAAGCCAACGCAAACCAAATCGTCCCCGCCGCCGAAACTGCCCACCTCGCCATGATCCGGGTTCGGCCGCCTGGCTAAACGCTTCGCTGGAGACCCATCATTCTTCTTCTTCGCCGCCATGGAAGAGGTCGAGATAACTTTCGTACCGCTGGCTGGCGATCCACCCTTTTTCCAAGGCTTGCTTCACGCCGCAATTAGCCTCGTGGGTGTGGGAACAGCCCGGAAAACGGCAGCGGGCCACGTGCGGCCGAAACTCCGGAAATGCGCCGTCCAATTCCTGGGGAATGATTTTCCATAAACCGAATTGCCGGATGCCCGGGGTGTCGACGACCCATCCGCCTTGGTCAAGGTGCAGCAGTTGGGCGGTGGTGGTCGTGTGCCGGCCTTTTTGATTCAATTCGCTGACCTCGGAAACGCGCAGGTCCAAGCCGGGCTGAATCGCATTGAGCAGCGACGACTTGCCCACGCCGCTTTGGCCGCAAAAGGCGGTCGCTCCTTGCTTCGTCCATGAGCGGAGAATCTCGACGCCCTGCCCGGTGCGGGTGCTGGTCATGACAATGCGGTAGCCTAACTGGCTGTACAAGCCCACGAGCGGCTGCACCATCATCGGGTCAATCAAATCCGCCTTGTTGAGGCAAATGATCGGTTCGATGCGGCCCTGGGTCGCACTGATGAGATAGCGGTCGATCAGGTGCGGTTTCAGGGCGGGTTCCGCGAGAGAAGCGACGATGACGACCTGATCGACGTTGGCCACGAGGACCTGTTCCTTGCCGCGGCTGGCCCGGGTGAGCAGGCCGTAGCGCGGTTCGACTTTTTCGATGAAACCTTCCCCCGTGGGGGTGACGCGAAACCAAACGCGATCGCCCACGGCCACCACGTTGCCCTCGTCGATGACCAGGCTGCGCAGCAAGCGGCGCACCGCGCAGAGAACTTCGCGCCCATCCTCATCCTGGACGTAGACATTCTGCGTGCCGTGGACGCGGACGACGCGGCCCATGCGGCATGCGGTTAAATCCACCGCCAACAGGTCCGCCGCGGAAGCTTCGTCCGAAGCCGCGGATACGCCCTCGGTGATGATGGTGCGTTTGCGCGACAGGTCGCCCTTGGCCCGAACCTGCTGCCGCTGGGCGGCATCCTCTTCCGCGTCGCCATGGGCATGGAAGCGGCGCGTCCAATTCTGATCCCGGGCGGGCTTGGACCGATTCTTGCGAAATTCGACGCGCACCTTGCGTTTTTTGCTCATACTCCCATTCTATCATGCCGATCTTAACGAGTTGAACGCTTTCCCCGCGGCCGCCGCGGATTCGCGGCTTTGATTCCATCAAGTCCTTCCGGGCCAGCGGTCGATCTAATTCGAGAGTCTCCCGTCGAATGGAAACGTGCCCCTGGTGGAGAGGTTCGCGGTGGCGCAAGATTATAACGTCTTGGCTTTGGTCAAAGGCGCTGAACAATACGTTTTCATTTATGACGACGCCAGCCATTTGGCTTTGACCAATGTGCTCCGGGACTGGGCCGCCGACCCCCGGCTCAGCTTTTCCTTTTTCGACGCCGCCGTGCTCACCCAAAAAAGCATCGAGCAGCTTCAACTCGCCGAAGCGCCGCTGCGCCGCAGCACCAATCCCATCCCCGACTCCGAATCCTGATCGGCCGTTCCTTGGGAACCTCAACGATGCGCCGCACCGTCAGCCGCTTTCTGCAAGCCCTGGCCATTGAAAAAAACGCCTCGGAATGGACGGTCAAATCCTACCGCGAGGATTTGACCCAGGCCGTCGATTTTTTCGTCGAGCAATTGGGCGAGGAGGCGTCCGTCGATCGGCTGACCCCGCGGCTGATTCGCAGCTACCTGGCCTGGCTCAGCGAAAAGGGCTACGCCAAGAGCACCGTGGCGCGGCGATTGGCGGGCGTTCGCTCCTGGCTGCGTTATCTCTGCCGGCTGGGCGAGTTAAGCTCGAATCCAGCCGAAGGGATCAAAGGTCCCAAGCAGGGCGCGCATTTGCCCCATTTTCTCACGGAAGAGGACACGGTCAAACTGCTGCATACCCCTGGGACCGGCGCCAACAAGAAAGGCAAGCCAGTTAAGTCCGCCAAGGGTTCCAAGCCGTCGCCTCGGCAAACCTGGGTCGCAACACGGGATCGCGCCCTTTTGGAAACGATCTACTCGGCGGGACTGCGCGTCAGTGAAGCCGTGGGATTGAACGTGGAGGATTTGGACCTTGACGGTCAATCGGCCATCATTCGCGGCAAGGGCAAAAAGGAACGACTGGTGATCCTGGGCAAACCTGCCGTGGCCGCCATTCGAGAATGGCTGGTGCAGCGCAAGCAACTGCTGCATCATGCCAAAAAAGAGACCCCGGCTGTGTTTCTGAATCTGCGGGGTGCACGCTTGACCACCAGAAGCGTGGCCCGGCTGCTGCATCACTATGTCGTGGAAGCCGGACTCAATCCCGAGGTCAGCCCCCACACTCTGCGGCACAGCTTCGCCACGCATCTCCTCAACCATGGCGCGGAGATACGCGGCGTGCAGGAACTCCTGGGCCATCAAAACCTGGCGACCACACAAATCTACACACACCTGACCACCACGCGGCTCCAAGAGAGCTACCGCCAGGCTCATCCGCGGGCTTGAGCCTTTCACTCCGCTTTGCGCGTCGCCCCCCATCGGTCATTTTGAAATGTTGTAGAGGCGAATCTTCCGATCGAGCGTCGAGCGTTCGATCTGCAGAATCTGGGCGGCATGGCTCTTGACCCAGTTGGTGAACTGCAGCGTTTCCAGGATGTGTTTGCGTTCGAGGGCTTCCAAGCTCAGGGGGGCGTAAGCCAGGGCCGCGTCGGGCTTGCCGTTTTCATGCTCAAGGTTGGAGAGCCAAATATCCTCGGCATCCAGCATCGGCCCCGAAGCTAACGCCAGGGCGCGTTCGACGACATTGCGAAGTTCGCGCACATTGCCCGGCCAGTGATAAGCCTTGATCTTTTCCATGGCCGCGGCCGTGAAGCCGCGTATTTTGTGGCCCGTCTCCAGGCGAAAACGATTGAGGAAATACTCCGCCAGGAGGGGAATGTCCGTAGCGCGTTCGCGCAGCGGCGGGACGCGGATTTCCACCACCTGCAGCCGGAAATAGAGGTCGCGGCGAAACTGCCCGCTGTTGACGGCTTCCTCGAGCGGCCGATTCGTGGCGGCGACCACCCGCACATTGACGCGGACCGGCTCATTGCCGCCGACGCGCTCATAGGGATGGCCTTCCAGGATGCGCAGCAGCTTGGCCTGGGCCGTGGGCGGCAGTTCGCCGATCTCATCGAGAAAAATGGTCCCTTGATGGCTGGCCTCGAACTTGCCAATCTTGCGTTCGGTAGCGCCGGTGAAGGCGCCTTTCTCGTGACCGAAGAGCTCGCTCTCCAGCAGCGACTCGGCCAGGGCGGCACAGTTGAGGCAAACAAACGGCCCGGTCCGCCGGGTGCTGGCCAGATGAATCGCCCGGGCCACCAGCTCCTTGCCGGCCCCGCTCTCGCCGCGGATGAGGACTGTCGCCTGGGTCGGCCCGACGCGCATGATCTGCGCTTCGATCGACAGGATCGACGGGCTGTGTCCGATGAGTTGGACTTCCTGGGCCACCTGCGCCTTCAGGCGCTGATTTTCCTCATATAGCGCCAATTGGCGGCGCAGGCGCTGACTGGCCACGCCAAGCTGCCGCCCGATGGCCACGGTCAGTTCCAAATCCTCCATGCCCAGCGTTTGCAAGGGGTTCAGACAGGCCAGGTGAATGAGAAAGTCGATCCGCTCGCCATTCATCACGGGGCAGCAGATCAGGCTGGAAAAGCGCGGCCCGTCCGCGGGCGGACCATGCAGGCGATTGCGATCCTCGGCCAACACCGCTTGCCGCGACGCCAGCACTTCCTTCAGGATGGAGGCCGGCAGCGGTGTGTAGCTTTGCCGTTCGTCATTGGACTGATACGCCGCCAGCTTGACCTCGTGCCGATCGCTGACCATCAGGATCGCGGCTTCATCCACCGGCGTGGAGTCGATCAACTCGCGCAGCACTTCCCGGATCAATTCGTCAAACTCGTTGATCTCACCCATCTTGAGGGCCAGCCGATACAGCAGGGAGAGATGCCGGGTCCAATGTCCGGCGGAAGGGACGTCCATTGCGGCATGATTGGCGAGCGTCGTGCCGGTGGAGTTCAAATCATAGCGGGTTTGCCCCAGGCGGTTGACGATGCTGATGTCGGCGGCCTCGGCCGACGGTTCGGGCGCGGTCTGCGGCGGCAGGTCCGCCAACTGCGTCACGAAGATGAGCCGGCTGCGGCCGAGGCTGATCTCATCTCCCGTCGCCAGCAACTCATCCTTCTCAATCTTGCGATCGTTGACGCGCGTCCCATTCATGCTCTGGCAATCGTGAACCCACCAGCCGTCATCGGTGGCGTAGAGCTCGGCGTGGGCCCGGCTGCAGAGTTCGTCGTGCAGCACGATCTCATTGGTTTCGGCGCGGCCCATGAGATAGCGGCGCCCCGGCTGCAGCATCGAGACGTTGCCATAACTGTTTTGTCTTTTAAGAACGAGATACGCCGGGGAACCTGCAGTCATGGGAAACGACCCAAAAGTTGGCTATTCCCTTACCCATTCATGATAACATAGAATTTCTCCGAGGGAGGAGGAGACTCATGGCGAATTCGCTGAAATCCATGGGCTTGGTCGCAGGAGTTTGATGTGCATCGTCGCGCTTGGCTGAAACTCAGCACCTGCTGGCTGATCGCGGGTTGTGAAAAACGCCATGCGGCTCCTGCCGCCGCAGGCACGCAGCGCGTCGTGCTCTATTGCGCCCAGGATGTGGAATACATCGAAACGATCATGAATGACTTTCGCCAGGCGACGGGCATTCGCGTGGACATCAAGGGAGACACGGAAGCCAACAAAACGGTCGGCCTGTTCGAGTCGCTGCGCCGGGAGAGGAGCCAGCCGCGCGCCGACGTTTTTTGGTGCAACGAACCGTTGCTCATGCATCGGCTGGCGAAGGAGAAGCTCCTCGAACCTTACCGCAGCCCCGCCGCCGCCGACTTTCCCGATTGGACTCGACCTGACGACCATGCCTGGCAAGGGTTTGCCGCCCGGGCCAGGATCATGATCGCCCAGGAAGCGCTGCCCAAAGAGGAGCGGCCTCAAGGTTTGCTTGATTTGGCCGAACCGCGCTGGAAGGACCAGGCAGCCATGGCCAAGCCCTTCTTCGGCACGACGGCCACGCATTGGGCTTGCCTGTACAGCCATTGGGGACCGGAAAAAACCAAGGACTTTGGGCGGAAGCTCAAGGCCAATGTCACGCTGCTCGCCGGCAATAAGGACGTCGCTCGAGCCGTGGCCGCGGGGCGGTTCAAGATCGGTTTGACGGACACGGATGACGCGATCATCGAAGTGCAGCGCGGCCAGCCCGTCGAAATCCTATACCCCGATCAGAACGGCATGGGCACGCTGTTTCTCCCCAACGCCATCGCGTTGATCAAGAGCGGCCCCAATCCCGAAGCAGGAAAGCAACTCATCGACTATTTGCTGCAACCCGATATCGAGAAACGCCTGGCGGAAGGGCCCAGCGCGCAGATTCCGCTCAATCCGAAGGTGGCAGCCAAGCTCAGCATCGCCACGCCGAAAACGGTGGCAAGCATGAAGGTTGATTTCGGTCAAGCCGCGGAAGCCTGGGAGGCCGCTCAAGCCATGCTCCGCGAACTGTTTGGCGCATGACGCTGGTCATGCACGGCACAGGGAGGCTCGCCCATGGGCGCGGAAGCTCATCGACAAGAAGCGGGAAACATCGCGGTTCAATCCGCGATTCTCACCATCAGCGACACCCGGCTGTCCGACACGGACCGGAGCGGCCAGACCATTCGCCAGCTTCTTGAGCAAGCCGGCCATGACGTCCTGCAGTACGCCATCGTCCCCGATGAGCACGCGAAAATCACCTCCATCCTGCACCTGTGGTCCACCCTTCCCGAGTTGCAATGCCTACTGCTCAACGGCGGCACGGGCATCGCGCGCCGGGACCGCACGATCGAGGCCGTCACCGCACTCTTAGACAAAAAGCTCGATGGCTTTGGCGAACTGTTCCGCATGCTCAGCTTCCAGGAAATCGGCGCCGCGGCCATGCTCAGCCGTGCTGTGGCCGGCACGATGAAGGGCAAACTGCTCTTCGCCATGCCAGGGTCGACCGCCGCCGTGCGCCTGGCGATGGAGAAGCTGATCCTGCCGGAATTACCCCACTTGGTGCGCGAACTGACTCGTTAAGCGCATGGCTGGACCGCGTTCCGTTATTCATCCCTGACGGCGCCCGTTCCCTTGACGATCCCTCGGCGAACACCAACAATGACATCTCACCTAATATTTTAGGTAAATGGGAGATGCTGCCCATGATGACCACTGCCTCGCTTGTCTTGAGCCTGTTGTTTTTCACCCAGCCGCAAGAGGCCAAGGGCAGCACGGCCCGCGGCATCGACCTCGACCAGGCACGCTCGCTGTTCAACCTGGCCAAGGAACTGTGTTTGCGAGACGCGGGTCGGCTTTGGGGCCAACCCTTATCCGGACCGTGGCTGTTCGTCGACCCCGCCACTCGCCAGGTCGTGGCCAGCCAGGCGGATGCCGAGGGACAATTGCGCGAAGCCCAGGGGGTATTCCTCGGTCAACTGCCCGCCTCCATCCCAGCCGCCAACACGTCCGTCAAGTGGCTGGGGACGACCTGGGTGATGGTCCTTTGGCCGTTGCCCGAGAAGCCCATCGTTCGCCGAAGCTTGCTGATGCATGAAACCTGGCATCGGCTTCAAGCCGACCTCGGCTTCCCCGCCACGAATCCCAAGAACGCCCATCTGGAAACGCTCGAAGGCCGATACTGGCTGCAAATGGAATGGCGGGCGCTGGCGGCGGCCCTCTCTGCCAAGGATGAGGCCCGGCGGCAAGCGGCGGCGGATGCTCTGCTCTTTCGAGCCGTCCGCAGGGAGTTCGCATCCCATGCGCGCATCGAAGAACGGCAACTGGAAATGCACGAAGGACTGGCCGAATACACCGGCATCCACCTGAGCGGCTGCGGCCAAGACGAACAGCAATCCTTCGTCGTTCAAGAACTGCGCGAACGGCCCGCTCGCCTGGACAGCTTTTCCCGTTCCTTTGCCTATCTGTCGGGGCCAGCTTATGGCTTGCTCCTGGAGGAAACGGCACACCCCTGGCGCACCGGCTTGAAGCCCGACCACGACCTGGGAGAAAGACTCCGCGTTTTTATGAATCTCCCTGAGATTCATCCCGACATGAACCAAGCTAAGAGTCGAGCGGAGATGTATGAGGGCAGCAAGCTCTATCAAGCCGAACGTGAACGTGACGAGCGTCGTCAAAAGGAATTGGCGAAGTACGAACAGCAGTTTATCAAGGGGTCTGTCCTCATCCTGCCCCTCAAGAAGATGCAAATCCAATTGAATCCAAACCGCGTTTTCTCCCTGGGGGAAGAGGGCACGCTGTACCTCGATGCCCGCCTGAGTGACGAGTGGGGGGTCTTGTCGGCCAAGGGCGGCGTGTTCATCGCCAAGGATTTCAAGCGGGCCATGGTGCCGCTTCCCAAGGAGCTGCAACCGCGCCCCTTGCGCGGTGAAGGCTGGGAACTCCAACTCGAACCGGGATGGGAACCGCAAGCAGCGGAGCGAAACGGGGATTGGCGCATCGGGCGGACCGCCAAATGAGCGGGCATCTTTGACCTGATTCAGTCAGTCTTCCTGCAGTTATTCAGGACGATCCCTGGCGGTTTATCTGCATAACGGCCGCCGCGGGGTTGGCTGCCATGCCCCTTTCTGGAAATGCAAAGGCCATCGATGCCCCCGCCCACCACCCTCGTCTGGTTTCGACAAGATTTGCGCCTGACGGACCACCCTGCCCTGCATGAAGCGGTCAAGCGCGGCGGGCCAATCGTGCCCGTTTTCATCTGGTCGATGGAGGAGTCCGGCGGCTGGCCCAGGGGGGCAGCTTCCCGATGGTGGCTGCATCAGTCCCTGCTTTCCTTAAGCAAGGACCTGGAGGCCCGAGGTTCGCGATTGATCCTGCGCCAGGGTCCGGCCAGGGAGCAACTGCAGGCCTTGGCCGAGGAATCCCAAGCCAGCCTCGTGGTCTGGAACCGGGTTTATGAGCCTGCCCACGTTTTGCGGGACAAGGAGATCATGCAACGCTGCGAGGCGAACGGATTGGAGGTTCGCTGTTTCCCTGGCTCTCTGCTCCATGAACCTTGGGAAGTGCAAACCGCCCAGGGCAATCCCTACCAAGTGTTCACGCCTTTTTGGAAAGCTTGCTTGCAACGACCCGCCCCCGGCCCGGTGCTCAAGGCGCCGACGACGTGGCCGACCCCTTCGTCATGGCCGCAATCGTGCTCCTTGCCAGACCTGCAACTCGAACCGTCGATCCCCTGGGCGGATGGCTTTCGCACCGCATGGCAGCCAGGGGAGGCGGGCGCCAGGCAGCGCTTGCAGACTTTTCTTGATGGCCCCATCGAATCCTATCTGGAGGATCGCAACCGACCCGGCCTGATGGGCACGAGCCGATTGTCGCCCCATTTGCATTGCGGCGAAATCAGTCCCCGGCAAATCTGGCACGCCATCACAGTGACCCGCGCGGGCAAGCCCGCCGCCTGGCAACAGCAAGCGGATGGCTTTTTGCGGGAGGTCTATTGGCGGGAATTCGCTTACCACCTGCTCCATCATTTTCCTCGGACCATCGATCAGCCCTTGCGTGAAGCCTTTCAACGCTTTCCCTGGCGGCACGACCCGCGGCTCCTCAAAGCCTGGCAACGAGGCAACACCGGTTATCCCATCGTCGATGCCGGGCTGCGTGAATTGTGGCACACGGGTTGGATGCACAATCGCGTCCGGATGATCGCCGCCTCCTTTTTGGTGAAACACCTGCTCATCCCATGGCAGGAAGGCGCCCGATGGTTTTGGGACACCTTGGTCGACGCGGACCTCGCCAACAACACGCTCGGCTGGCAATGGACGGCGGGATGCGGGGCTGATGCCGCACCTTATTTCCGCATCTTCAATCCGATCTTGCAGGGGAAAAAGTTTGACCCGAAGGGGGCCTACGTGAAACGGTGGGTGCCCGAGTTGGCTCGGCTGCCCCTTGCCTGGCTGCATGAGCCATGGGCGGCCCCGAAAGACATCCTGCGCGAGGCCGGCGTGCAGATCGGTCAAACCTATCCGGCGCCGGTGGTCGATCACGCCCAGGCTCGGCAGGCCGCGCTGGCCGCCTTTGCCAGCCTCGGTTCGTGAGCCGCGATCACTTCATGCGGCTCGGATACTTTTGCACGATATGGTTGACCTGGGATTCGAAATCAGCGGGCAACCGGACAAAGCCATTGAACCGCCAGAGCGTGAGCATCTGTTTGCCCTCGGTCGAGTCGTCGGCCTTGAGCAGCGCCTCCGAGAATTTGTCGATCCGCTCCCGGTCGGCGTTTTTGTCGAGGAAGACGACCACCGGCGCGGGAAAAGGCTCCGACTCCACCAGGATTTTCAGCCGCTGATACCGTGCCGGCTTCCGCTCCTGGAACACCTGCAAGGCCGACTCGCTGAGGGCCGCGGCCTGGACCTTGCCGGCGATGACCGCTTCGATGGCGTCGTCCACGTTGCGCTGCGGCGCCACCTTGAAAAAATCGCCCATCGGCTGCTTCGTTTCCTGCTCCAGGAAGAAGCGGACGAAATGCTGCGTCCGGTTGGGCAGGGCCAGCGATTGCCCCCGCAATTGGTCCAGCGAGGCGAACGCGGCATCCTTTTTCACCAGCACCACCGACTTCAAGCGCCCCCCTTCCACGGCCGTCGTCAGCATCGGCTTCATCTCCGGGCAAAGCGGCTTCACCCAGCCGTAATGCAGCCCCGAGAGGACCGCGATCTGGATCACCCGATCATTCAACTGCTTGGCCAAGGCGTCGAGGCTGTCGACGATCACGAATTCCGACTGCACGCCGACCTGCTTCTCGACGCGCTGCGTGAAGGGTTTCATTTGCTCCAGCATTTGCTCGCGGCTCTGCTCATCGAAGAGCAGCGCGGAAAGGCCGACGCGGATCGGTTTGGTCCCTGGCGCCTGGCTGGGAGCCGTGGCCTGACACAGAAACAGGGCGCCGATCACGAGACCGCTCATGATCGCCCAGTGGAAGGTGGATGGTTTCATGGATGCACACTCTGCCAAAAGCGGGTAGATGCTCGATAGGTACTCTATGACGGCTCATCCCCGGGAGAAGGGACCCGCGTCATTCGCCGCGGTGGTTCCGCATCTGCCGCAAGTAGAGGGCACGGATCGACAACAGGTCCTGCGTGTAGCGGCCATCGCGAAAATCCTTCATCGTCCATTCGAAGGGCTGGTAGGCGCCCGCTCGAAAGCGCAGCATGAGGTCAGCATAAATCCCCTGCCCCAGGTAGATTTTTTGACCGGCGGGCTTGATCGATCCCAAGACGATTTTGTTGTGGTCCAGGTAGCCAACGTCGAGGTTAAAGACCCGGCAGCCGCCGCGGCGGGCTTGATCCTCGAGTTCGATGCACTGCCGTTTGGCCTGAGCCAACCGATCCGGCCGCGCCAGCGGCTCGAAGCTGACCATCCTGCGGACCAGGTTCGGTCCCATCTCTTCGTCGTAATAGGTTGAAACGTTGAAGGGATGATCCGGACCTTGAAAATCCATCGGTCCAAAGAGGGGCACGAGACCATCCAACGCTTGCTGCAGGGCCGAAGGCTCGCGCCACAGGATGGCGACGATCCACTTCACCAAGGCGGGCGGCGGGAAGTCAGCCAAGCCGTTCTCCTTGTCGGCGCAGGTGAGCCAAGGCACGCTCCACGAGCCGCTCATCGATGTGAAACGTCTTCGCGATCTGGATGCCAAGCTCCGCCGCCCCCCATTCCACGCGCTGCGCGCCATGGGCCTGGCGCACCAGGAGATGACGCTTCTGCACGTAAAGCTGCACCTGCCCATCGGATTGGGTCAGCACTGGATAGCGCATCATCTCCCAGCCATAGGATGCTTGCCAGCACCGTTCGAAATGATCCCTCTCCACGGGCGTGGTCTTGTAGGTCAGGCGGTATTTGGTTTGACCGCGATAGCGCGTCGACAGGTCGAGCCGATCGCCCCCGCGCTGCTGCAAAATGACCTCCTGCAGGCCCGTGGGAACGACCATGCAGGGTTTATGCTGCAGCGGCAGCGGATCGGTGAGCAGATACCCAGGATCGAGCAAATGGGGCTGACCCTCGACCCAGACGAGCAAGGCACAATGCGTGTCGGCACCGTATGCGCGATCGGCCAGGATCGGCTCCGCGCGCCAGCCCAATAGCCGCAACACGCTGAGCCAGCACACCGTCAGCGAGAAACAGGTGCCGCCCGTGCCCAAGCGCAGATGATCTTCGATCAGTTCATGAGGGCCGCGCGGCAAACCGGGCCGATCGAGGGTTTCGATGATCTTGCTCAAATTTTCATAGGGCAGCCGGGCAAAAACTCGCCCGATCCGGCCCAGCCGGTCCCGTTCGGTGGCGGTCTCGGACCAGGCGAGGCCATAACGGCGCGCCAAGCGATCCCACGCTTCACGCAGCGGCACCGCCAGGCTTGTCGGCGACGGATCGATGAGTGGGATTGCCATTACGCCATGCCTCGGCCCATCACGGCCAACACGTCCTGTTTCCTCGTCCATTCTCCGTAAATTATCCCCATGACGATGGAGTCGATCCATGCCATTATAGCGTCCGTCCTCAGACCCGATGGCTTTTTCGTGAAGCCGCCGAGTCGCTGGGCATGCTCATTGATCCAAGCCGAAACTCGCCGCTGGGAACTCTTTCGCGGCCAACTCCTCGACCCCAACCATACGAGAGAGACTGCCACCTTCACCGCCTGGCACGTCCAGCTTTCGCCGGCCGACCGCCTGACACAAGGTCCGATCCTGAGCCTACGACTCGCCCCCGAACCGCCTCACCGGGTCTATGTCACCCGTTCCTTCGCCGCCTTCGGCCAAACGACCTACATGGAACATGGCGCGATTCACGCCCAGCCGGCGGAGAAATGGCATGAGGAATTGGTCGGCGTTTGGGACACGGACGTGGACGCTTCCCCAGAGGCACATGCCCAAGCGCTGCAAGCCTATGTGGAACAAGGCCTGGTGGGCACGAGCCGATTGCCCATCACCTCGGTGGAGTCGCCCCATCCGCTCTATCTGCTCGGCCGACTCGCCTATCTGCCGGGGCCGGCCGGGGCAACGTCCACCCATGCTGCGGAACCCATTTCGCGCCCGGCGGAGCTGCTCGCTCGGCTGCAGCAAGCGAACTCATCCGCTTCCAAGGCCCGGCTTCTCGACTTCCTGTTCCGCACCGCCTCGGCCGAGGAATGCCTACCGCTGTACCAGACGGACCTGATGAGCATCGACGCCTGGCCAGTTTGGCAAAGCTTTTTTCAACGACTCGCCCTGAACCACGGTCGCCACCTGCTCGATCGGTTGATGTCCTGCCTGCGGGATGGCTGCACGCCCGCACTCCGGGAGCGCATCGTCAGCCGCTATCTCATCGGCTTGGTTCGCCATCTTTCCGCATTCGATCTCAAGCGGTTTCACGGTCAAGGCAGCAATTACCCCGATGCCCTGTTCCTTGATGCACTCCTCAAGGCGGGATTGCGGAGCACGACGGACGCCACAGGCCGATCAGCCGATCCATGCCTTCCTGATCAGCAGCGAGCGTTCCGTCAGGGTTGGATGATGCGGAAGGAGTTGGAGGGGCTGTCCGTCCCGGCGGAGCCGTTGTCGCCAGGCGATCAAATGCGGGTATGGTCCACCGATGCCGAGGAGCCTCCCGGCGAGCCGCGCCCTCGCCTGCGCTTGTTTGCCAGCGAGCCAGCGGAGGATTTGCTTGATGACGCTGCAAGAGAGTCGTTGCGGCAAGCGGTCGTGAAATTAAGTCAGCCCGAGGAACTTTTCGAACTCGGTCGAGCCACGTTCCTGGACCGTCCCCTGGGACTTTACAAGCAACAGCAGCGCGTCTTTCAGGATCGCACTCCGCTGTTTTCCTATCAGTCATGGAGCCAGCGGTTGACCCGTCAGCGTCTGCACGACTGGCGCCGCTGGGGCTGGCTCGATGGGTCAACCCTCGAGAGGCTTTTAGCGCTGGTGAACGACCTATCTCCGAAGGGCGTGCCGGCGACGGCGGTGGCGCTGCCGCAGCCTCGGCCTGGCGTGGTCGGCCTCGAAGATGTCTTGTTAGCGCAGCCCGATTTTATCTTCATTCGCAGTACGCGCTCTTCGTTGGCTGATTTGCTGAACGGTTATGATTTCACACCCTTGGACCGGCATCCTGCCAGCCTGGGAGCGTGGCTCAACAGCCCCGACTGCGTCCTGATCCTGCGAACGCCTTTGAAGGAACAAGGCGATCCGCCGCGTTCGCTGCTCACCGCTTACGACGCACGGGGAAGCGCACGCCTGGAACTGGGGCCAGCCCAGCCATTCGACCAACCTCGGGAGATTCGCTATCGGGAATGGGCCGGGGTCGAGTATTTGGCAGATGGGTTGCGATTGATGCGTTGCTGGGACGCCCAGGGCGCTGCGCTTCCCTTTGAACCAAGGGAAATGATCTTCCCTCCACGGCGGCCCGGGCGGTAAGGTGTTGGCCAGGAGACCGACCATGATCCACACGAAAGGAAGCGCATGTCCTGGTTGAAAAAACTGTGGCCCGCGGCGCTGGACGCGCCGGCGCCTCCCCAAGTCGGACCACCCGCCGAGGCCGCCCCCCTTTTGACCTACGGCAAGGACGGTCTGTGGACCTGGCATCTGGCCGACTTCCTCCGCGAGCCGCGGTTTCAGCGGGCTTATGCCGCGGGCAAGGCCACCGGCTCGTGGGGCGCGGCCGACATCGAATGGCGGGCTTACGTCTTCTGCTGGGCGGCGGAGCAAGCGGTTCGCAAACCAGGCGACTTTGTCGAATGCGGCGTTCATCGAGGCGGGCTGGCCCGATGCCTGATCGAATACCTTGACTTCGCCAGGCTGCCCAAGACGTTTTATTTGCTCGACACGTTTCAGGGGTTTCCTCCCGAGGATCGCATCCGCGCCGCCGCGGTGCATCGCCACGACTACCTCGAGGATTGCTATGCCGACGTGCAAGCGACGTTCGCGGCCTATCCCAACGTCCACCTCATCCGCGGGGCGATCCCCGGCACCTTGGCGCAGGTGTCCAGCCCGCAAGTGTGCTTCCTCTCGATCGACATGAACTGCGCCGAGCCGGAGGTGGCCGCCTTGGAATTTTTCTGGCCGAGGCTCGCGGCCGGCGCCATCGTCATCCTGGACGATTATGCATATAGTGAAGCCTATCGCCGGCAGAAGGAGGCCCTGGACGCCGCGGCCGCTCGGCTGGGCGCCGCCATCCTGGCCTTGCCGACGGGACAAGGACTGATCCTCAAGCCTTAATGAAGGTCCATGACCGCCGATCGTCTCTGAATGGAATCGATTCACCATGTCCACCGCGAGCAGCTATTCCGCCAAGGATATCACGGTTCTCGAAGGGCTGGAGCCGGTGCGGCGCCGACCGTCGATGTACATCGGCGGCACGGACAGCAAGGGTTTGCATCATCTCGTGTGGGAGATCGTGGACAACGCCGTCGATGAATACCTCAACGGCTACGCCACGAAAATCACCGTCGTGCTGCACAAAAGCGGCCAGGCGATCACGGTCAGCGACAATGGGCGCGGCATTCCCGTCGACCTGCATCCCAAGTTCAAAAAGCCCGCCTTGGAACTGATCCTCACCACGCTCCACAGCGGCGCCAAGTTCGGCGAGGGGGCCAGCTATTTCCATGCCGGCGGACTGCACGGTGTCGGGTCATCGGTGGTGAACGCCCTGTCGCTCAAATTGATCGCCACGGTCCGCCGCGACGGCCATGAATGGCAGCAAACCTTCAAGCGCGGCAAAACGTCCGGCACGCTGCAGAAAGTCAAACCCTGCCGCGACCATGGCACCGCGATCCACTTCGAACCGGACCCCGACATCTTCCGCTCCACGCAATTTGACGCCGACACGATTCGCCATCACCTGGAGGACATGGCCTACATCCACAGCGGCCTCCAGGTGTTTTTCCACATCGAGGCGACGGGGGAAAAGCTGGACCTGTCCCATCCGGGCGGGCTGCCCGAATTCCTGACCCAAATGGTCAAGGAGGCCAACAAGGCGCCGGTCACGGAAAATCATTTTCACCTCTCCCGCGACAACAACGGCAAGGACGAAAAGATCGAGCTGGCCCTGCAGTGGACCGAAAGCACCGAGGAGTCCATTCGCAGCTACGTCAACGGCATCCGCACCAGTTCGGGCGGCACCCACGAGAACGGCTTCAAGTCGGCCATCGTCAAGGCCATTCGCAACTACATCGAGACGCACGACATCAAGACCAAGGGACTGTCGATCACCGCCGAGGACATCCGCGAAGGCCTGGTGGGCATCGTCTCGGTCTTTTGCCGGGAGCCGATGTTTCAGGGGCAGACCAAGGAGCGGCTGAACAACCCGGAGATGGCCGGGATCGTGGATTCCTTCCTGCGCCCCAGCCTGGAAGCCTGGCTCAACGCCAACATGCAGTCGGCCGACCGCATCGTGGGGCGCATCGTCCTCGCCGCCCGCGCCCGGGAAGCGTCCCGCGCCGCCGCCCAGGAGGTGAAACGCAAATCGGTCTCGCAGCGGCGGCTCAATCTGCCCGGCAAGTTGGCCGACTGCACCGCCACCGACCTGGACGACACGGAGCTTTTCATCGTCGAGGGCGACTCCGCGGGCGGCTCGGCCATCGAAGGCCGCAATCGCAAGACCCAGGCCATCCTGCCCCTGCGCGGCAAAATCCTGAACTCCGAGGGCATGGCCACCTCCAAAGCGCTGCTCAATCAGGAACTGGCCGACCTGGTGTCGGCCATCGGCACCGGCATCGGCGACGCCTTCTCCCTGGACCGGCTCCGCTACGGCAAGATCATCCTCCTCATGGACGCGGATCAGGACGGCCATCACATCAGCACCTTGCTGTTGACCTTCTTCTTCCGCCACATGCCGGGCCTGCTCAAGGCGGGCCGGGTCTACCTGGCGCAGCCGCCGCTTTATCGCATCAACGTCGGCAAGGAAACCCATTGGGCCAGGGATGACGACCATAAAGAACAGATCCTCAAATCTCTGCGAAGCAACGCCAAGTACGATATCCAGCGGTTCAAGGGGCTGGGCGAAATGAATCCCCGCGTCCTGGGCGATACCACGCTCAACCCCCGCAACCGCACGCTGCTGCAAGTGAAAATCGATTCGGAGCTGAGCGCCGATCAGACCTTCGTCACGCTGCTCGGCAAGGACGCTTCGCTGCGGTATCATTTCATCATGAACTCCGCGGCCTTGGCCGATGAACTGGACGTCTGACGGCACAGGCTCGGGGCAAGGGTTTTTTGAGGGTTGCACATGTCCACCGCCAAGCGCGTCGCCCTCATCACCGGCAGCGGAAAGAAACGCATCGGCTGGCACGTGGCCCGAGCGCTGGGCCAGAAGGGCTACGCCCTGGCGCTGCATTACCGCAGCTCCCAGGCGGAAGCCATGGAGACGGTGGCCGAGTTTCGCGCGCTCGGGTTCGAGGCGGAAGCTTATCAGGCCGACCTCGCTGATGAGGCCGCCGCTCGGCAACTCGTGCAGCACGTCCTGCAGCGCTTTGGCCGGCTGGATGTCCTGGTGAACTGTGCCGCGGCCTGGCCGAGAAAAGCCTTGGAGTCGGTCGCCGCCCAGGACGTTCGCGAAGCCTTCGAAATCAACACCCTGGGGACGTTCCTGTGCTCGCAGCACGCCGGGCTGGCCATGGTCAAGCAACCCGAGGGCGGCTGCATCATCACCCTGGGCGATTGGGCCACGATCCGCCCCTATCGCCACTATGCCGCTTACTTTCCCTCCAAAGGCGCCATCCCCACGCTGACGCGCACCCTGGCCGTGGAATTGGGCACGCGGAATCCGAAGGTCCGCGTCAATGGCATTCTGCCCGGGCCGGTCATGCTGCCTCCCGATTTGCCGGACGCCGAGCGCCAGGAAGCGATCGCCGCCACACTCGTCAAGAAAGAAGGCAGCCCCGAGCATGTGGCCCATGCGGTGCTGTTCTTGATCGAGAATGACTTCATCACGGGCGTCAACCTTCCGGTCGACGGCGGCCGGAGCATCTACGCGTCGGATTCGTGATTTTCTCCGGATGGTTTTCCGCCAGAGCCGGCCTTGCTTCAGCGGCTTCGGGCTGGATCGAGAACGGACGAGTGCGACGGCGCTCGGCGGCTGCCGCTGCGCGCCGGGGATGGCTTGGACCGATGCTGCCACGCACCCCAGAGGATCAGGCCGAAGGGAATCCACCAGATGAGGTCGTTGGTCAGGATCATAACGCCGAATTCGAGATGAAAGCGTTCCTTCATGACGGCGATGAAAAAGCCGATGGGGCCGAGCACTTTCCCCATCAGGCCGACGAAGACGATGGGCCAATGGCGATAGGGATTGGACGCGGCGATCATGTAGCCGAAGCCATAGACGCCGATGACCATGCCCAGGCACTGCCACAATTCGGGATAGTTGACGGGTTCCATGCCCGCCCAGTGAAAGGGCACGTCGGGAAACCAACCGGCCAACACGCCCCAGGCCACGTTGTACACACCCGCCAAGAGAAGACACAGCTTCATCCAGATCGGTGGTTGACTAGTTGTTCTATCCATCGCGCGGCTTGCGAATGACATCGTCTGTTCCCCGCGTGCCGATTCCATGACCTCCAGGGAGGAACCGCGTGCCAGCGGCAAAAATTAACTTGCATTCGCAAGGTGGGATCGTGTCGATTATTCCAAAAATTCCAAGAGGGTATCTTGAAAGTCGTGTGAGGGTCTGTTAAGTTAACGACCTCATCAGACCTTAAAGGAACGTTTCGAACTACGGTGTGCCAGTCGAAGTGCAGGAAGCTTTTTGACTAAAGCATGGCGGAAAGGGAACAGATCGAGACGTAAAAGAGCCCCAGGATGGGAACCCCAGGCACGGATGCCTACTTTTTGCAGATCTTCACTCACTCAGCCTTTACCGCATCAGACGCCGCCACATGTTCCGCTTCGCGATTTGCAACGAACTCTTCGGTGATTGGCCGCACGAACGCGTCTGCGAGTTCGTTCGCGGCTGCGGCTATGACGGCTTGGAACTCGCCCCGTTCACGCTCGCTCCCCGCATCGAGGACGTGACCCTCGCCGAACGGCTGCGTCTCCGCCGCACGGCCGAGCAAGCGGGCTTGCACATCATCGGCCTCCACTGGCTGCTGGCCAAGACGACCGGCCTGCATCTGACGGCGCGTGATGCCGCTACCCGTCAGCGCACGGCATCCTACCTCAAGGAACTGGCCCGGGGCTGCCGCGACCTGGGCGGCGAGGTCTTGGTGCTCGGCTCGCCCCAACAGCGGTCGCTGCCGCCGGACATGACCATGGCAGAAGGCGTTGACCTCGCCGCGGCCACCCTCGCAGCAGTCCTGCCCGGTTTGGAAGAGACGGGCGTGGACCTGTGCCTGGAACCTCTCGGTCCGGAGGAAACCAATTTCATCAACACGCTGGAGCAGGCTCAGGTGCTTTTGGACCGGCTTCGGCATCCAAGGGTTCATCTGCATTTGGACGTCAAGGCGATGAGCACGGAAGCCGAGCCGATTGTGAACTTGATTGAACGCCATGGCGGCGCGGCGCGGCATTTTCACGCCAACGATCCCAATCGGCGCGGCCCGGGCATGGGAGACGTGGATTTTCGGCCGCTGTTCGCGGCCCTGCGCGGCGCTGGCTACCGCCGCTGGATTTCCGTCGAAGTGTTTGACTACTCCCCCGATCCCGAGACGATCGCTGCGGAGTCGATCCGCTACATGAAGGCTTGTCTGCCGGGCTAATGCAGGTCAGAGTTGCTTTACCCCAGCGAAATTTCCTCTCCGATGCCGCCACAGCTCACGGCAGCGGCGGTTCGCCCTCTTCCGACTCTTCCGTGTCCTCGATCCGGGCTGGAATTTTGAATTCCTCGCCCAGCCAACGCCCCAGGTCGATCAAGCGGCAGCGTTCGGAACAGAACGGAAACGCCGCCGGTAGGTTCGGAGCCTCCGCGGCGACGGGCTTTTGACAAGTCGGACATGGCAAGACGGTCATCGCTGACGGCCTCCCGGCGGCCCTGGCCTCCCTACTTCTTGGCGTCCGAGCCGGAGCCGGTGGAAGGGGCGGGGGGCGATGCCGATTTCGAGGAGGAGGAATCGCCGGCCGCGTCGCTCTTCGCGGGTTGATCCGCTTTGGCCGCGGCTTTGTAGGAGTCGCTGCGGTAATCGGTGATGTAGAATCCCGATCCCTTGAACAACAGGGCCGCTCCGGCGCCGATGAGCCGCTGCAACTGCTTCTTCTTGCACTTGGGGCATTTAGACAACGGCTCATCCTTCATCGATTGAAACTCATCGAAGCGATGGCCGCAACCCTGGCATTCATATTCATACGTGGGCATGGAGGTTCCTCCTGGGATTAATCGTCGCGCTTGGAGACGACGACCTTGCTCGGCCGCAAGACGCGGTCATGATACAGGTAGCCCGCCTCCAACACGTGCAGGATCGTGTTGGGTTCAACGCCGGGGGCCGCTTGCTGCATGACGGCCATGTGCAGATTCGGGTCGAATGCTTGGTTCTCAGCGGGAATCAGGGTGATGCCATGGCGGCGCAGCCCCTCGATCAGTTGCGTGCGCACACCGGCCACGACTTTCACCAACTCGGACTCCTCGCGTACGGACGCCAGAAAGCGATCCAGGTTGTCGATGGCGGGTAGAATCTCCTCGGCCAGCGGGGCCAAGGCAAATTTGCGCTCCGTCTCGCGGTCGCGCATGGCCCGCTTTTGGTAATTGTCGAAGTCGGCCTTCGTCCGCAGAAGCAGATCGTGATACTTGTCGCGCTCCTGCTGGAGCTGCTCCACCGAGGCATCCTGGGTCATGGCTGGCTTCTTCTCGGCCGGAGCGGGATCGACGGCTTCCGTTGGCTTGCCCTGCAACTCCCGTTCGCTCATGGTGCTTCCTCTTCAGGTTTCTCCTTCGACTCTGGCTTCTCTTTCGGAGCAGCTTCCTCGGGTTGGATCGAATGGGTAAACCAATCCTTGAGCCGGTCCATGAAGCTCTTGCGCTGCGGTGAAACGTGTTTGTTTTCAAGCTCCGCCAAGGCGCGGAAGAGTTCTTCCTGCTGCTTGTTGAGCTTCTTGGGGGTTTCGATCACGATCCGCACGAGCAAATCGCCGCGTCCGCGGCCGCGCAGGTCCGGCATGCCCTGGCCGTACAGGCGAACCACGTCGCCGAACTGCGTCCCGCGCGGGATGGCGACGGTTTGTTTGCCGGAGAGCGTGGGGATTTCCAATTCGGACCCCAAGGCGGCCTGGCTGAAGGTGACGGGCACCTCGCAGAGCAAATCCCGGCCGTCCCTTTGAAAGAAGGGATGCGGCCGCACCCGCAGCAAGCAGTACAAGTCGCCTCGCGGTCCATGCGGCTGGCTGACCTCGCCCTCGCCGGCAAGACGGATGCGGCTGCCCGTTTCGACGCCCGGCGGAATTTGCACTTCAAGCTTGCGTTTCACTATGACCTGGCCTTGGCCGCGGCAATGCGGGCAAGGATCGGTGATGACGTCGCCGCGGCCCGAACAGCCGGGACAGGTCACCTGCATCTGGAAAAAGCCCTGCCGCTGAATCAATACGCCGCGGCCGCCGCAGCGCTGGCAGCGCGTCGGGGAAGTGCCTTTCCGCGTGCAAGAGCCTTGGCATTCCTGGCAGACCTCGGCCCGATCAAACTCGACGGGCTTGGTCGCGCCTTGGGCGGCGTCGATGAGGTCGATCTCCAGGGTGAGTTGGAGATCCTGGCCGCCGCGCGGCCTGCGCCGGCCGCCGCCGCCAAAGAGGTTTTCAAAGCCCCCGCCGAAAATGTCGCCGAAGAGATCGAAGATGGAATGGATGTCGGTGAATTGCGGTCCGCCGCCCATGCCTTCCAGTCCGGCGTGGCCGTAGCGGTCGTAGCGCGACCGCTTGTCGGCGTCGCTCAGCACGGCATAGGCTTCGCTGGCTTCCTTGAACTTGGCCTCGGCTTCGGCGTCTCCGGGGTTGCGGTCGGGGTGATACTGCATGGCCAGCTTGCGGTAGGCCTTCTTGATCTCCTCGGCCGAGGCCTCCTTGGCCACGCCCAGCACGTCGTACAAATCCCGCTTTCCAGCCATGCTTTGACTCATCATGAACGACTCCCCATGCCCTGAGGAGGTGAATGAACCTGGACTTCACCGCGCTCCTTGGTCTTCGGCCATGAGGCCGGGTCGACCCATGCCTTTGGGACCATGGGAGCGGGCCTGGCGCGGCCGCCTGGGAACAAGTCAAGGGTGGACCTTCCGACCCACCCTTGACCGCTTTGGACCATGGCCAGGCCGTTCAGGGATTAGCGAACGGCGCCTTCGATCTTTTTCTTCGCGTCTTCCTCGTCGATCTTCGTGATCATGACTTCCGTGGTGAGCATGAGGCCGGCGATGCTGGCGGCGTTTTGCAACGCGCTGCGCACCACCTTGGTCGGATCGACGATGCCCGCCTTGAACATATCGACGTACTCGCCGGTGTTGGCGTTGTAGCCCAGGCTCGCCTTGTCGGAGCGGAGCACCTCGTCGACGATGACGGCCCCATCGACGCCGCTGTTCTCGCCGATCTGGCGGATGGGCGCTTCCAAGGCGCGGAGGATGATCTCGGCGCCGAGGCGTTCATCGCCCTCCAGCTTCTTGACGATCTTTTCGACGGCTTCCTTGCAGCGGAGCAAGGCCACGCCGCCGCCCGGCAGAATCCCCTCGGCCACGGCGGCCCGCGTCGCATGCAGGGCGTCCTCGACCCGGGCCTTCTTCTCCTTCATCTCGGCCTCGGTCGCGGCGCCCACCTTGATCAGGGCCACGCCGCCGGTCAGCTTCGCCAGGCGTTCGCTGAACTTTTCCTTGTCATATTCGCTGTCGGTCTGATCCATCTGAGCGCGGATTTGATCGATCCGCTTCTGGATGTCGGCCTTCTTGCCCGCGCCGTTGATGATGGTGCAGTTTTCCTTCTCGACGCGAATGGTCTTGGCCTGACCGAGCTGCTTGAGGGTGACGTTTTCGAGCTTGATGCCCAGGTCCTCGCTGATGAGCTGACCGCCGGTGAGGACGGCGAGGTCGCCCAAGATGGCCTTGCGGCGGTCGCCGAAGCCGGGCGCCTTGACCGCGCACACGTTCAGGATGCCGCGCAGCTTGTTGACGACGAGCAAGGCCAACGCCTCGCTATCGACGTCCTCGGCGACGATGAGCAAGGGCTTGCCGGCCTGGGCGGTCTTTTCCAAGAGGGGTACCAGGTCGCGCACGCTGCTGATTTTCTTTTCGTGAATAAGGATGTAGCCATCCTCCAGTTCGGCGGTCATCGTGCCCGCGTCGGTCACGAAATAGGGCGAAATGTAACCCTTGTCGAACTGCATGCCTTCCACGTAATCGACCGTGGTCTCCGACGTTTTGCCTTCCTCAACCTGGATGACGCCGTCCTTGCCGACCTTTTCGACCGCGTCGGCGAGCATGTCGCCGATCTTCATGTCGTTGTTGGCGGAGATGGCGGCGACCTGGGCGATCTCTTCCTTCTTGCTGATCTTCTTGGACAATGAAGTCAGATGCTCAACGGCCACCTCGACGGCCTTTTCGATGCCGCGTTTGACGTCCGTCGGATTCGCGCCGACCGTGGCGCCGCGCAGGCCTTCCTTATAGATGGACAGCGCCAGCACGGTCGCCGTCGTCGTGCCATCGCCGGCCACGTCGCTTGTCTTCTGGGCGACGGCGTTGACCAGCTTGGCGCCCATGTTTTCGAAGGGGTCGGGCAGGTCGATTTCCTTGGAAACCGACACGCCATCCTTGGTCACGGTGGGTCCGCCGAAGCTTTTGTCCAGGATGACCACTCGACCGGTCGGCCCGAGGGTCACTCCCACGGCCTTGGCGAGCTTCTCGGCCCCCTGGAGCATCTTCTTGCGGGCTTCGTCAGTAAACATCAATTGTTTGGCCATTGCGTTGTATTCCTTCTTTCCGATGGATTAATGCGAGTTCGATGAATGCGATCGAATGATTCAGGGTGACCGGCGCCGCCAAGCGGCCCAGGGCCGCGGCTGGGGGACGCCGCGCTGTTTACTTGACGACCTTGGCCAAGACGTCGCTTTCGCGCATGATCTTGTATTCCACGCCGTCGATCTTCACATCGTTGCCGGAATATTTACCAAAGATGACCTCATCCCCCTTAGCCACGGACAGGGCGGCCCGGGTGCCATCGTCCAGAAGCTTGCCGCTGCCGATCGAAATGACCCGGCCGCGTTGGGGCTTTTCCTTGGCGGCGTCAGGCAGCACGATGCCCCCCGACGTTTTCTCCTCGGCCTCCAATGGCTGAACCACGATGCGATCATCCAAGGGTCGAAGCTTCATATGCGTTTCCTCACCTGTTGTTTGCAAATGTGTTTGCGACATCAAAAGTCACGGTTTAGTTATTGGAGTGGTTTAGGGCGGATCACATATCCATCCCCATGCCTCCCATACCTCCCATGCCACCCATGCCACCCATGCCACCCATGCCGCCCATGCCGCCGTGGTCATGGTGATGGTCGCCGCCTGGTTTTTTCTTTTCCGGGATGTCAGCGACGAGGGTTTCGGTGGTGAGCAAGAGGCTGGCGACGGAGGCGGCGTTTTGCAAAGCCGAGCGCGTCACCTTCACGGGATCGACGATCCCCGCCTTGCGCATGTCCGTGTATTTCTCGGCGTTGGCATCGTAGCCATGGTTCTTGTCCTTGGCCCTGCGGATCGTGTTGACGACAACGGAACCGTCCAAGCCGGCGTTCTCGGCGATGGCGCGGCAGGGCACTTCAAGGGCGCGGCGCAGGATATCGACGCCATGCTGTTCTTGATCGTCATCGAGGGTGAACTTTTCCAAAACCTTGGCAACGTTGAGCAGCGCGACGCCGCCGCCCGTGACGATGCCTTCGGCGAGAGCGGCCCGAGTGGCATGCAGAGCGTCTTCATACAGCGCCTTGCGCTCCTTCATTTCCGTTTCCGTCGCAGCGCCGACCTTGATCTGCGCCACGCCGCCCGCCAGCTTGGCCAGGCGTTCTTGCAGCTTTTCGCGGTCATAGTCGCTGGTGGTGGTTTCGATTTCCCGGCGGATCATTTCGGCCCGGCCCTCGATGGCGTCCTTTTTGCCGGCGCCTTCGATGATCGTCGTGTTTTCCGAATCAATGCGAATCTTCTTGGCCTGGCCCAAGTCCGTCAATTTGACGTTTTCAAGCTGAATGCCCAGGTCCTTGAAGATGGCCTTGCCGCCGGTCAGGATGGCGATGTCTTCGAGCATGGCCTTGCGGCGGTCGCCGTAGCCCGGCGCCTTGACAGCGCACACCTGGAGGATGCCGCGCAGCTTGTTGACGACCAGCGTCGCCAGGGCCTCGCCTTCCACGTCTTCAGCAATGATGACGAGCGGCCGATTAGCCTTGGAAATGGCTTCCAGGATGGGGACGAGATTCTTGGCGTTGCTGATCTTGTCTTCGTAGATCAGGACGTAAGCCTTTTCGAATTCGCAGATGACTTGTTCTTGATTGGTGACGAAGTGGGGCGAGAGATAGCCGCGGTCGAATTGCATACCCTCGACCCAATCCACTTCGGTGGCGAAGCCCTTGCCTTCCTCGATGGTGATCACGCCGTCGGCGCCGACCCGATCCATCGCCTCGGCAATGCGGTCGCCGATTTCGGGATTGTTGTTGGCGGCGATGACAGCCACTTCCTTGATTTCCTTTTTGCTCTTGGCGTCGATTTTCTCCGCCATCTTGCCCAATTCCTCGGTGACGCGAGCAACGGCCTTTTGCAACCCCCGGCTGATGGCCATGGGGTCGTTGCCCGCCGTCACGCTCTTGAGCCCCTCGCGATACAAGGCTTCCGCCAGAACGGTGGCGGTGGTGGTGCCGTCGCCGGCCACGTCGCTCGTCTTGCTGGCCGCTTCCTTAACCAGTTGTGCTCCCATGTTTTCGTAGGGGTCGGTCAGTTCGATCTCTTCCGCCACGGTCACGCCATCCTTCGTGACGTTCGGCGAACCCCAACCCTTATCGATGACGGCATTGCGGCCGCGGGGTCCTAAGGTGCACTTCACGGCCCGGGCCAACTTGGCCACGCCGGTTAAAAGCTTCTGGCGTGCTTCGTCCGAGTAGGTCAATTGTTTGGACGCCATTCGATTCAACCTCCCATAAAAACATGTAGCCGACTTGCCAGGCATTGCTGCAAGACAGACAGTTCATTTCCTTTAGCCTGGCCGATGATATGCAACCTTTATGCCATCATGAACAATGAATGCAAATCGTTTATTTATATTAACTTACATCAAATGTCATCTCATCTCCCTTCCGTGCGAACCTGCCAGGTTGGCAGGGACGACCGCTGGATTTTGACCAACTAGGGACCAAAAAAGCCGGGGAAGTTCTCCCCGGCTTTATGGTTAGAGACAAACGTTTCGTCGAACTGCAATCCCTAGGCCGTTGCCTGGCTCTTGCGGCGGCGTTTGGAGAGTTGGCGGTAAGCCACTCCGCCCAGACCCAAGCCCACCAGGAGGATGGTCGAGGGTTCGGGAACGGGAGTGAAGTCCAAGCCTCGGAACACCGTGTTGGCCGGGGCGGTGGCCAGCGAGGTGAACGCACTGAAGGTGCCGCTCACGGGCGTCAACGTGTCGGTCAGGGTGACCAACTGGTTGCCGCTCGCGGCTGCTGTGGTCAACCATAGCGAAACCGTGGGCTGGCCGGTGGTATCAATCGAGGCGGCCAGGCCGCGGAAGGATTGAAAGACGCCAGGGGTCACTTCAAACGTGGTGGTGCCGGTGAGATTCCAGGAGGTACCGTCGAACACCCAGCGCTGCAACCCGCCGCCGTTGGCCGCGGTGCGGTCGTCGGCTACGTACAGGGTGTCGAAGCCGGTACCGTTCCAGTTGTTGCCGTTGAGCGGATTGTCAAAGAGCCAGTAGCTGTACGGGCTGGGATTGCCCGTGCCGCTGGTTTCCGTGCCGAGCAACAAGGTCGACGTGGTCAAGGAAGTGGGCAGCGTACCGACGTTGCCGATGAGGTGAATGCCGAAGCCCGGACCGGCGGTGGCACCCGACGACACGAACAACGAGTTGTTGAAAATGCGCAGGTTGCGGATATTGCCAAACAGCACGTCGGTGGCCGCGGTGACGCTGCCGAAATTGCTGCTGGAGATGTGCATAATCCCGGACGTGCTGCCGGTGCCGGCGGTGGCCACCCAGAAGTTGTTGAAGCCGTCGCCGACCGCGCTGCGAAAGTTGTTCGAGGGGCCATTGTTGAAGCCCGTGCTGGAATTCACGGTGCCATCGTAGGCCACCACGCCGACAGAACGGTTGATCGTCGCCGGATTGCTGCCCGCAACGCTCGCCGTTCCCACATTGGCGTCATAGCCCGGCGTGATCAGCGCGGTGCTGTTCTGCGCGCGGGTGAAATAACCATTGGACGTGGCCGTGCCGCTGTCGGTTTGTGCCAGGGTCCCTGCCACCGTGGGCAGACTGACCGTGTAACTGGGCAAGGTTTGTCCCGCCGTGAACGGATCGAACTGATCCAAGAAGATGGCGTGAGCCGCGCTGGTCAGCGCCGCCCCGCCTGGATTGTAGTTGCTGTCGCCGTTCACGCGCCAGACAACTATTTGGCCTGGAGTGAAGCCCTGGGCATGGACTGAGGTTCCGATACTCAGCCAGGCCAGGGCCGCTGCCACGCCTCCTAAAAAGAACTTTCGATTCAACACGCGCTTCCCTCCTCAAGTTTGAGAAAATCTCGCTTACGCACGGCTTAGGTTAAAGGCCCCAGCCCTCCGGGGCAAAGGAAGAGCGCGTTAAGATTTGATGATGGGTAAACACCATCACTTTCCCTGATTTTTCCAGGGCTCGCAGCCGATGGCCATGCACTCGCGCCGAACTCTTCATCGAACCTACACGATGTCATCAAATTTGTATTTGCCTGTCTCCTCGACGAACCGAATTTCCGCGCTGCTCGTTCCCACAAGTCAGGACCGCGTTTCGCCGTCCCTTTGACCGTGGCAATCACGTTTAAACCTGTTAAACTAATTCTGGAAACGTTGACGCCATCACCATCTATTCCTCGCAAAACTCGAGATGACGATCATGCACCCACTTTCGAGCCTCCCCCGGCCGCGCCTCCTCGGCACGCTCCTGATCGCTGGCCTTGGCTTGGCCCCCTGGTTCGCGGCGGCACAAGACCGCCTCAAGACCATGCCGGGGTATGAACAGTATCAAAAAATGAGCCGGCTCATTCCTGGCTCGGTCAAGATGGGCACGCTGCTGCCGCAGTGGGCCGAGGATGGGCAATCCTTCACGTTCAACAAGGATGGCAAAAACTATCGCTACGACCTCGCCGAACGCGTTTTGGCGGAGGTTCAGCCCAAGAAGCAACCGTCAGGCCCCTCGGCCGAAGGCGCCAAGGACAGCCCCGAGAAAAAGGACGCCGCCTCTCCCACGCGCCCCTCCGCCACCGCAACGGTCCCCACCGCAACGGTCCCCACCGCCACCCGCCCCGCGGGCACCGGCCGGCAAATCAACGAACGCACCCGGGCGGTCACCGGCGGTCCGCAGCGCGGCCGACAGTATGCCTCGGCCACCTCCCCCGATGGCAAGCTTCGCGCCTTTCACAAGGATCGCAACCTGTGGATCAGCGGTGTCGACGGCCAGGACGAAATCCAGATCACCACCGACGGCAGCGAGGAAAAACGCATCAAGAACGGCATCGCCAGTTGGGTCTACGGCGAGGAGCTTTTCCAAAACACCGCCATGTGGTGGTCGCCCGACAGCCGCATGATTGCCTTCTATCGCTTCGATGAGAGCAAGGTCCCCGATTTTCACCTGCAACTCAATCAAACCGCTCTCTATAGCAAATCGGCCATCGAACCTTATCCCAAGGTCGGCGACCCCAATCCCGTCGTGGAGCTGCTGGTCTACCACCTGGACTCCAAATCCATCACCCGCATCGACGTGCGCGACGGCCAGCCGTTCACCGACGACAGCATCGGCCACTATGTCTACCGCGTCTCCTGGTCCCACGACAGCCAGCAGTTGCTCTTCCATCGCACCAACCGTTTGCAAAAAATCATGGAGTTCGTCGCCGCCGATCCGAAGACCGGCGTGTGCACCTGCATCATCCGCGAGGAATGGCAGCCAAGCTGGGTCGAGAATTTCCTCCCCATTCGCTACCTCAAAGATCAGAAACGCTTCATCTGGCAGTCCGAACGCAACGGCTTCCGCAATTACTACCTCTACGACCTCGCCGGCAAGCTGCACGCCACGCTGACGCAGCATGAAGCGGACGTCGGCCCCATCCTCCGCGTCGATGAGGACCAGGGGATCATGTTTTACATGGCCCGCACCGGCGACAATCATATGAAGATGCAGCTCCACCGCGTCGGCCTCGACGGCCAGGGCGACGTTCGCCTGACCGACCCCGCCTATCACCATGCGGTCAACCTGTCTCCCGACGGCAAGTATTTCATCGACACCTATCAGACCCACAATCAGCCGCCGCGCAGCCGGCTGGTCGACGCCCAAGGCAAGGTCATCGAGGAACTGGCCGAAAGCGATGCCAGCAAGTTCGAGGAGTTGGGTCTGCAGCGCGTGGAGATGTTCACTTTCAAGGCCGCCGACGGCCAGACGGAGTTGCATGGCATGTTGCACAAGCCTTCCAACTTCGATCCGCAGAAGAAGTATCCCGTCCTCGTTTCAGTCTACGCCGGCCCCGCGACCAACGGCGCCCGGGAAACCTTCACCCTGCCCAACCCTTTGACGGAATACGGCTTCCTGTATGTCACGCTCGATGCCCGCAGTGCCGGGGGCCGGGGCAAGAAGTTCCTCGACGCCATTTACCGCAAGCTGGGAATCACCGAGATCGACGATCTCGCCGCCGGGGTCAAGGCCCTGCACGATCGGCCCTACGTCGATGCCAAGCGCGTTGGCGTCTACGGCACCAGCTATGGCGGGTATGCATCGATCCTCTGCTTGCTCCGCTATCCCGACCTGTTCCATGCCGCCTGCGCCAATTCCGCGGTGACCGATTTCCGGCAATATGACACGATTTACACCGAGCGCTACATGGGCCTGCCCGGCGACAACAAGGAAGGGTACGACGCCGGCAGTGCGCTGAAGTACATCAACAAGCTCAAGGGCCGGCTGATGATCTACTATGGCACGGCGGACGACAACGTGCACCCCAACAACAGCATGCAGTTGATCCGCGCTTTGCAACGGGCGGGTAAGAGCTTTGAGGTGCAGGTCGGCCCCGACCTGGGCCATACCTCGATGTCCCAGCCGCGGATGATGGAGTTCTTCATCGAGAACCTCGTCATGCGGCCTTAGCCGGTCGGCAGTTTGGCGTGAATTCAATCGAAAAGGATGCAAGGCCGCGGTCCAGCACCGCGGCCTTGCCGTTTCCTGGGAGGCCAGGGCGACCCCGCCCGCAGGTGCTCGCTGACATACCGCTGTCACAGGGTGGTTCCGCCAAACTCGACGACGGCGGGGCCGCTGGCAACCTCAGCGGCAAAGGCGACGTGTTACTGGTGTGTCGAAGCGGAGAGCTACGGTTGGGCCGGTTGGATTTGTTGGTGGACCAAATCACAGCACAGAGTTGTTTCGTGGGAGTTTGCCCCGCGCTGGCGCTTGGGGCTTGTAATGCAGATTTCCCGCGCTGGCGCTTGGGGCTGGTGAGAGTGCTTTTGGGGCTTTTGACCCAGAAGGGATGCTCATCAGTAGTGCGCAATATCCGGGGACTTACGTCCCTCGGCTCGCCACTGTGGGCATTCGTGCTTGGGGCTTGTTGATCACAGATACCGCATGGTTCGCGGCGCTGTAGAAAACATACTAAAGTGCTTGCTGCGTAAGGAAATGAGGTGAGCGTTTCACGCACCGCACCCCCTCCCGTGAAACGATCACTGGGATGGGTCATCATTGACGCATGACAAGACGATGAAGAGATTTACGTCAGAAAGCGTCTGAAGGCAACCATCTGAGCTTTTCATCGACTCTCTGCATTAACTACTCATCTCTCACCCAGCTTTGCATCGCAAACTTATATACCCGGCTTCTGCAATTTTCGCGCTTTTGGCTCAAGTTCCATAAGTGGACTGTTCGTTGACCTTGACACCCAAGGGGGGTTGGGCTATCTCGCCCGCCTCTACCCGTCCACAAAAAACGGGACCTGGACCTGGCCGTTCAGGGTCACAAGGCAAGCGGGAAACGACGCATGGCTGGCATAAGCTGGAAAGCAGTCTCTCGCAGCAATGGATGGCGGATGCGATTCTGGCTCGTCCTGATGCTGTTGCTCGGCTCCTTGACCCCTTCCTCGACGCGGGGACAAGTTCCCCCGGCGGAGGATGGGCCGACGATCTTGGAGGTTCGGGTCATCGGCGCGCGCCGCTATCCGGAAGCGGGCGTCCTCAACGAGCTAAAAACCCGCAAAGGCCGGCCCTTCCAGCAGCAGACGGTGCTGGAGGACACCAAGCGGTTGGACGCCACGCAGCGCTACGTCATGGGCGTGACCGTGGAGGTGCACCAGGAAAGGGAAGGCGTGGTCGTCGAGTTCCGCGTCGTCGAGCGGGCGACGATTCGCGAGATTCGTTATGAGGGATTCAAGCATCTGAGCCGGGATGAGATCGACCAGACAACGGGTCTGCGCAAAGGGTTTCCGATGTCCGTGGCGGCGAATCGCAGGGCGGCCACGGCCCTCGAGCGGTTGTACCACTCCAAGGGTTATCTGTTCGCCAAGGTGGGTCTGGTGGAAGGCGACAAGGATGAAGATATCAACGTCGTCTTCCGCGTGACCGAGGGGCCGATCGTCCGCGTCCGCGGCATTGAATTTGAGGGGAACACGTTTGTCTCGGGCGCTCGGCTCAAGACCCAGATCGATTCGGAAGCGCGCATCCTGGGATTATTCGGCGGTCAATTCAATCCCGCCATGCTCGATCACGACGTGCTCAAGCTGACCGAATATTATCGCAGCTTCGGCTTCTTCGACGTCCGCATTCGCAGGGACGTCAGATGGAACCCGGGCTACGAGACCGTGGACGTGGTCTTCGTCATCGACGAAGGGCAGCGCTTCCTGGTCCGCGACGTCCGTATTGAGGGAAACAAGAAACTCGATTCCGACATGCTCATGGCCTACAACCAGGTCAAGGCCGGCACCTTCTACAAGCAACAAGAGGTGCAGTCGAGCACGAAGACGATGCAGGACCTGTACGGCTCGAAGGGCGAGATCAATACTTTTGTTCGCCCGGTGGTCAACTACGAAGAGAACAGTCCCGAGGTATCCCTGGTTTACCAGGTCAATGAAAGCCCCGGACAGCCGGCCATGGTGGGCGAGGTCAAGGTCATCGGCAATTCGGTCACGCGCGAGAACGTCATCCGCCGCCAGTTGCTTTTCATTCCAGGGCAGGTGCTCAGCGTGCCGGCGCTGCGGGCGAGTGAGAACAACCTGCGGCGGTTGGGGATTTTCAAGGTTGAACCCGAAAACGGCATCGCACCGACGATCACGGTGCTCGACCCGGACAGCCCTTCGCCATTTAAGGACGTGCTCGTCGAGGTGCAAGAGGACCGCACCGGCCAGATCAACTTTGGCTTCGGCATCAACTCCGACGCGGGGCTGACGGGCAGCGTCGTGCTCAACGAGCGCAATTTCGACATCACCCGCATCCCCACCAGCGTGGACGACTTCCTCAGCAATCGGGCCTTCCGCGGCGCGGGCCAGGAGTTCCGGGCCGAGGCCGTGCCGGGCACCATCTTCAACCGTTACTCCGTCAGTTGGCGGGAGCCTTACCTGTTCGATACCAGCTACAGCCTGGGAACCTCGGCTTACTACATGACCCGGCGCTTCAATGAGTATGATGAGCGGCGCTTTGGCGGCCGGGTTTCCGTGGGCCATCGCTTCACGCCGTTATGGTCGGCCAACGGCAGCGTGCGCTTGGAAAACGTGGAAGTGCGCAATGTGCCTTCCTTCGCTCCTGAGGATTACCTGAACGTCTTGGGGAACAATCAAGTCTACGCGCCCAAGCTAGCAATCATTCGCGATTCGCGGGATTCCTGGTTGCGGCCGACGGAAGGCAACAATTTTGAGGTCGGCTTCGAATACGCGTTCGGCAGTTTTGATTACCCGATCCTGACCGTCGAGGATAATCAGTACTTCACGCTGTATGAGCGTCCCGACGGCAGCGGCCGGCATGTCTTGGCCTTGCGGGCCATGCTGGGGCTGGCAGGCTCGCATACGCCGGTTTATGACCGCTTCTTCGCGGGCGGCAATCATACGCTCCGCGGCTTCGATTTCCGCGGCGTGGGGCCTGACGTCAACGGCTTCAAGATCGGCGGCCGCTTCATGGCGGTGGGCAGCGTTGAATATCAGATTCCCTTGATGGCCAATGACAAAGTGTTTGCCGTGGTCTTCAGCGATTTTGGGACCGTGGAGCGGAACCTGGAAATTCGCGATGTCCGCGTCAGCGTCGGCGCTGGTCTGCGTTTGGTCGTGCCGATGTTTGGCCCCTTGCCGATCGCCTTGGATTGGGCGTTTCCGCTCAACAAGACCGACTTCGACGACCGCCGAACCTTCCAGTTCTTTGTGGGCTTCACGCGCTAAAGCTGTCATCGGATCACCATACAAACGCAAGCCGGCCCCCAGGGGTCGGCTTGATGTTTTTTAGGAAGCAATGGTTTATGACGCGCATCACCGCTTCAAGTAAGCCGTTCACGGCCGGGTGCGAATCAACATGTGCGGATAGGGTTGGCCGGTGAGCGGATAATAGGCATGCCCATAGGGGCCGAGCACGATCCTGGGCCGCCAATAGCCATACCGATCACGAGCGTAACCGTAAAGCGGCTCCTCGACGGGCCACACGCGCCAACCCCGGACGTTTTCCGGTTGGGGCACGACGTCCGACAGCCGCGGCGGAGGCAGTTTCTCCCCGGGCGGCGCTGGCGGCTCGGCGGCAGGCAGATAGAGAAAGAGAGCGAACAGTTGCAAGGCCAGGGCGTTCATGCGTGCGTCCTCATGGGTGGCGGCCTTCATTATAACGGCAACCGCCGAGGAGCGCATCAGTAAATTGACAGCGATATGTCAAAAAATTTTCGACTGTTAGACCGCCATGTCAGCGGCCATTGGATCGAGAGCGATCGTCTTGTGGCTGACTTTTCACGGTAGCTATTCCCCTGCCCTCAGAGTACATTAACTCGGACAAAGGAGGACGGAAACGTGGGTGATTCTCCAGGGGCCAGGCTGCGGTCGGCCATGGCCCGTGAAGCGGTCATGGCGCCAGGAGTGTTCAACGCCTTGGTGGCCCGCATGGCGGAGCAGATGGGATTTCAAGCCATCTATCTCTCCGGAGCGGCGCTCTCGGCCAGCTATGGTCTGCCTGATGTGGGCTTGATCACTTTGACGGAGTTCACCCAGGCCATCAAACTCATCACCGACGCCGCATCCGTGCCCCTGATCGCCGATGCGGATACGGGCTTTGGCGAAGCCCTCAACGTGGAGCGCACCGTCCGCGAATATGAGAAAGCGGGGGCGGCGGGTTTGCATCTCGAAGATCAGGAAATGCCCAAGCGGTGCGGCCACCTGTCGGGCAAACGCTTGATCGAAACCTCGGCCATGGCGTCGAAAATTCGCGCCGCCTGCGCGGCTCGCCGGGATGCGAGCTTCTTGATCATCGCCCGCACTGATGCTCGCGGAGTCACGAGCTATGAGGATGCGCTCGCAAGGGCAGCGGCCTACCTGGAGGCGGGAGCGGACATGATTTTCGTCGAAGCCCTGAAATCCAGGGAGGAATTTCAGTCCTTTGGGCAACAGTGCCGCGGCCCCTTGCTGGCCAACATGACGGAATTCGGTCAAGGTCCCCTGATCGCCTTCTCCGAATTGGCACAGTGGAATTACCGCGTGGTCATCTATCCGGTCTCCACCTTCCGCATGGCGATGCGAGCGGCGGAAAAACTTCTACACACTCTGCGGCGCGAAGGGCAACAAAGCACCGTGATCCCCGACATGCTGACGCGGCAAGAATTGTATGATCTTTTAGGTTATCGTGGTTACGAGGAACGGGATCGATCTTATTTTGGCGGTTCATCTTCATCGTGAAGGAATGGATCCATGAGCAACGCAGCTTCTCCGGAAGTTTATTCACCTGGGCTGGAAGGCGTCATTGCTGGCGAAACGGCCATCTCCACCGTCACGGGCGGTCTGCGCTATCGCGGCTACCCCATCGGTGAGCTGGTCGACCATTGCACGTTTGAGGAAGTGGCTTATCTATTACTGCATGGCGAACTGCCTAATGAAACTCAGTATCAGGAATTCGACCACCGCTTGCGGGCAGCGCGGGCCTTGCCCGACGTGGTCACGCAAACATTGGGAAAACTGCCCAAGCAAGCTAATCAAATGGACGTGATCCGCACGGCCATCAGCATGCTGGCCCACTTCGACCCGGATACCGGGGACCAAACCCACGACGCCAACATCCGCAAGGCTGAACGTTTGGTGGCCCAAATCCCCTTGGCCGTGGCCCATTTTTACCGCCATGCCATCGGCCAACCGATCGTGCCGTCGCGGTCGGACCTCTCCCTGTCCGCTAACTTTTTGCACATGGTCCGCGGCACGCCTCCCTCAGCCGAGGAGGAACGGGCCTTTGACATCTCCCTGATCCTCTACGCCGAACATGAATTCAACGCCTCGACTTTCACGGCCAGGGTCATTTGTTCGACGATGTCCGATCTGCATTCCTCCATCGTCGGCGCGGTGGGTGCTCTGAAAGGCCCCCTCCATGGCGGCGCCAATGAGAAAGTGATGGACGTGCTGCGCGCCATCGGTTCGGTGGACAACGTCGCCTCCTGGCTCAAGGACGCCTTTGCCCGCAAGGAGCGCGTGATGGGGTTCGGCCACCGGGTTTATAAAACCGGCGACGTCCGGGCCGCGATCGTCAAGAAGTTCATGGCCGCGTTTGCCGCGAAAACAGGCACGCAGAAATGGGAAGAGATGGCCGAGAAAATCGAAGCCATCATCGCGCAGGAAAAGAATCTGTTCCCCAATTTGGATTGGCCCTCGGCGCGGCTGTATCACGCCCTGAAGCTCGACGTCGCCCTTTACACGCCCATCTTTGTCATGAGCCGAGTGACGGGGTGGAGTGCGCACGTCATCGAGCAACTGGACAACAATCGACTCATTCGCCCGCGAGCCCGCTACACCGGTCCGGAAGTCAGAGCCGTGAAGCCGCGTGCTCAGCGCTAATTTGATCGCGATCAACGCTCTTATTCAATGGACTGAGAACATGGCACACATGGAGGAACCGAGGGCGGCCCAGTCACTGCCATCGCAAGCCCATCTGCCGGGGATGGACCCGGACCTGAGAGAGTGGTTTCAGCAGCAGTGGCGAGAGCCGACGCCGGTTCAAAGGCTGGCCTGGCCGTTGTTGATTCGCGGCGAGCACGTCCTGATCCTCGCTCCGACGGGCACGGGAAAGACCCTGGCTGCTCTGCTTCCCCTTTGGCAAAGACTGCACTTGAATGGTTCACGCAATTCGCCGCCTACCATTCAAGGACTATTCATTGTCCCTCTCAAAGCACTCGGTCAGGACCTGTGGAGCAAAGCGCAAGGGTATTCGCAGCAGTTGCGGCTACTGTCGCCGGAGCGCCCCTGGCCCGCCATCGAATGGCGAACGGGAGACACGCCGCCATCGCAACGCCAACGGCAGTTGCAGCATCCGCCCGATTGGCTCATCACCACACCGGAAAGCCTCTCCCTGTTGTTAGCGCACCCTTCGGCCAAGGCGGCTTTATCGGGAGTGCGCAGCGTCGTCGTCGATGAAGTCCATGCCCTGGCCCCCAGCAAACGCGGCGTGGAGCTGGCGGTTTCCTTGGAACGACTGACTGCGATCACGGCGGGAGAGTTTCAGCGCGTCGGCTTGTCAGCCACTTGTTCGCCCCGCCAGGTTGCAGCGGATTGGCTGGGCGGCGTGGGCCGCCGGGTGGAGACCGTGTGCGTTCCTGATCGACGGCCATGGGATTTGCGGATCGTTCATCTCGAAGACGCGGCCCAGCCTGGCCATTTCTTGGCAGCCTTATTACCCCATCTCGAACCGGTGCTCATGGGGGATGGGGCGACCTTGCTCTTTTGTGAAGCGCGCTCCTTGGCCGAGCGCGTGGCCTGGTTTCTCAAACGCAAGTTTCCTTCCCATGCGGAACTTGTCGCCGTGCATCATGGGTCGATGGCATGCGCCCATCGCCAAGCGGTTGAGCATGCGCTGCAATCCGGATCCGCGCGATTGGTCATTTGCAGTCCGAGTCTGGAACTCGGCGTGGACCTGGGGGCCGTCGATCAAGTCATGATGATCCGCCCCCCGGGGGGAGCGACCCGGCTGTTGCAGCGGCTGGGTCGAGCCGAGCATCAACCGAATGGCTTGCGGCGCGGCGTCATCTTCACTACCACTCAGGAAGAACTCTGGGAAGCGGCGGCCGTTTGCGATGCCGGACGCTGGTCATGGATGGAACCCTTGCAACTTCCCGAGCAGCCGCTCGATGTCTTGTGTCAACAATTGGTCGGCATGGGCATTCAGCAACGCTTCACGCCAGCTTCCGCTCTGGCGCTGCTGAGGCGATCCTACCCGTATCGACATCTCACGGTTCCCGTGTTGGCGGATTGCCTGGATTACCTCACGGGCGGCCGAGCCGCTCGGGAATATCCGGCCCGGCTGCAATGGCAGCGGCATGGCTTTGTGGTTGCCCAGCGGCGCACGGCGCGCATTTACCGGCAAAATGTCGGCTCCATCAACAGCGAACCCGCCAGTCCATGCCGGCTCCCCGATGGCACCTGGGTGGGCCAGTTGAACAGCCTCTATGCGGATCGCCTGGAGGCCGGGGATCGTTTTGTCCTCGGCGCCAGAAATTATGAAATCCACAAGCGGGCCGAGGGACAATTGATCGTCACACCATCGCTGGGCACGCCCCGGTTTCCGCGCTGGCAGGGAGGCTGCCTGTGGATGTCCATGGCCATGTCGGAACGGCTGTGGCACTTGCGATCCTGGTTGGCCGACCTGCTCCTTGAGGACGACGCTCAAGCGCTGGAACAAGGTCGGCTCGAATTGGGTTTGACGGAACAGCAAGCGGCGCGGTTAATCGGTCAGCTTCGAGAGCAAATGTTGGTCAGCGAAGTGCCGAGCCAGGAGGGTTTGATCGAAAGCTGGCCCGCGGCGGACGGCGAAGGCATTTGGCACGCTGTGCATGTTCCCTTTCCGCCGATCGCGGCTGACGTCTTCGGCCGAGTGCTCAGCCTGAGAATCCATCAACGAACGGATGGCATCGTGGCACCCGGCTTCCTGGGCGTGGTGCTTCGCACCGAAGCGGATGGCGATGCGCGCGTGGATCGTTGGCGTGAATGGCTGGCACCGGAGCAGTGGCAAAGGGACCTCGAAAGGATCGCTTGGCAACATGCGGCCCTGAGAACCCATTTTGGCGACGTCGCCCGCAACGGACTGATGCTGCTCAAAAAGCATCCCGGCCCAAGACCGCGCGTGGGCGGCGTGAATTGGGCGGGCGACCGCTTGCTGCGCTGGTTGCAATTCACGCAGCCCCAGTTCCCTCTCGTCAGACAGGCCTTGAAGGAAGTCCAAGAAAAGGCGTTTGGCTTGACAGCCGTGCTTCGCTGGCTGCGCGGCATGGAGCGGCGCGTGCTGCGACAACATTGGTTGAGCGAACCTTCGCCCTTGGTGCGCGGTTGGTTTGATGAAGCCGCCCTCCAAACCACCGGTTCGCTGGCGGACATGCTGCTCCATCTGCACCGGCAAGACGAGGTGGCCCATGTCGCTACCTAAGGGGTGGACCTTGACGCCGCATCGGGCCGCCGTGCATCTTCCCTCGGCCACGGCCGTCGTGGCGGACTTGCATTTGGGTTATGCCGCCCATCGGCAAGCCCTGGGCGAGGCCATCCCGCAATGGTCCGAGTCAGCCGTGATGCATCGCCTTTGGCAACTGTGCGAGGACATGAAAATCGTTCGCCTCGTCATTGCGGGGGACTTGGTCGAACGAGGAGCGACAGGCTTGGCCGCGGCTCAAACCTTCATCGCACAGGGGAAGCAGTTGGGTTTGGAGATGATCCTGGTCGAAGGCAATCATGATCGCGGCTTGCCTGAAATTCCTGGGCTGCAAAGGATCAAGGAGGAGTGGCACATGGCAGGGATTGTCATTCGCCACCAAGTCAACGAGCCAGCCGCGCGTTTCACCATGTCAGGCCATTGGCATCCTGTGTTACGGGCTGGCGTGGACGGCGATAGCTTGCCCTGCTACCTGACGGCCGATCGCGCCCTGATCCTGCCCGCTCAGTCCGAAGATGCCAGCGGCGTCAATGTGCTGCATCAGCCTGGCTTGCGAGCAATGCATTGCCATGCCATCGTGGCGGATCAGGTATTGTCGCTCGGCCCTGTCCGGGAATTGAAGCAGCGACTGCCCCGCGCCGCGCGGCATTGGCCGCTGAGGAGCCAGAATCAATAAAATTGATCTTGACTTCAATAAAATGCATATTAGGATTATTGAAGATACGTTTAATAAAATTGAATCGAGGTCAGGAGTACCCCGCCGACCATGAACCATCGGGAATGGCCAGTTTGGCTCGCCTCATTGGATGATGAGGACTTGCATTTTCTCAAACGCTTCCTGGTGGCTTCCGGCTCGCTCAAGGAGATGGCGGAGCAATATGGGGTGTCCTATCCCACCGTGCGCCAGCGGTTGGATCGCTTGATCGAGAAAGTTCGGGTGGCCGATGATGCCACGCTGACGGATCCCTTCGAGCGCCGCTTGAAAATCCTCATCGCCGAGGGGCACATCACCGTATCCCTGGCCAAAGAATTATTGGCCCTGCATCGCGCAGGGCGGAAAGGGAGCAAAACCAATGACTGAGCCATGGTTCAATCCGCTGTACAGTTGGCTTCCGGGGACGATCTTGGGCGTCCTCGCTGGTCTTTGGGGGACCTTGTTGGGCGTCTTGGGCCCGCGAGGCAAGGCGAAAAGCGTCGTCGTGGGATTGTTTTATGTCTTGCTTATCGCTTCGATCGCGCTGCTGCTGGCGGGGATCCTCGCCTTTGCAACCGGTCAACCCTATGGCATCTGGTACGGGCTTGGCCTGGCCGGTTTGATTGGCTGCTTTGTCCTCGGCTTCAACAGCATGACCGTGATGCGTATCTACCGCATGGCGGAAGAACGCCGCATGAAAGCACAAGATTTGTAATCCGCAGAACCTCTTGTGAGTGGACCGCCATGACCGCCAACTCGCTAGCAAAAATGTTTACACTCATCCTCTTGGGTATGGCATGGGCGGTCTCATTAGTTGTTCCGACCCTGGCCATGCAAGGAATTCACCCATCCGAGCCACACAAAGAGAAAGATGTGTTGGTGCAGTCCCAGGGGTTCAACGAACTTCAGGATGAATTGGCCCAGCGCATCACCGAAGCTCCTCCAAGACGAATGCAGGCCCCGGGGCTGGCAGGCGCGATGGGGGGCGCGAGCTTGCGCGTTTTCGCCAACGCCCCGCAAGAAGTGCTCCTGCCGATGCCTCAATGGACCGATGGCCAAGTTCCGATTGGCTATTTCATGACATGCACGCCAAACGACGCGGTCGCGGACTATCGGCTCCATCGGTCAGAGCAAGGCAACGCCATGCTCAAGATCAGATTGGCCGGAAAAAAACAAGAGGTGCGGCTGACCTGGTCCGCCATCGTGCTCGTTTCGCCCCACATCAAGGGCGTGGAGCAGCATTCGCTCGAACCCTATCGCCAGCCTTCGAAGTGCGTCCAAGCGGATGCGGACGAAATCACAAAGCTCGCGGCTCATCTGTGGCCCGCATCGGGGCAGGCCAGCGACTTCGCCGCGCGGCTTCAACAGCACATTCGCGGCATGAAGCGCATCCATCCGCCTCGATCGCTCGATGCCTTGAGCATCCTAAAGAGCGGCGAAAATGGCATCTGCACCGCCAACGCCAATCTCGCTGCCGCCCTGATGCGCGCCAAGGGCATTCCCTGCCGAACGCTCGCGGTGATCCCGCCGATCGCGCAGCGGTTAGAAATGCACCGCATCGTGGCGTATTTCGACAAGGATCGCTGGCAGCTCTTCGATCCCTCCTCCCTCCATGCCGACATCCCCTGTCAACCTTGGCAAAACCTGATCCTGCATCAAACTACATTTGAGGACGAACAAGCGGCGATGAAGCGTCGCATGGGCGTGATGTTAGGTTGTCCCTATGGGCAAGAGATCGAGATGCTCAGTTCTGGGGTGAGCTTGTTCGGGCAGGATTTCTATTGGACCTTGGCCAAACCGTTGGCGGAATTCAACTCCACGCCAGCGTTGGCCAGCTTGGCGGTCCAAGCATGGGAGCAGTTCTTGGCAACGGGTCAATTGACGCCTGGACAGCGGCAAGCCCGATCCGCCCAGTCCGCTGCGGCATTGGCCGAATGTTTGCGGAAGTAATGATGCATTCCACCCCTGCTGGTCGTGATGAGCAGGGAAGCGTTCAAGGTTGAACGACTAGGGATACAGGCCGCGCAGCTCCTTCTCCTTGGCGACTTTCTCCACGCCCAAGGTGAGGGCGGCCAGGCGATTGTTGGAGAACTCTCTTTCCTTGGCCAAATCGCGCACCCGCTTGTACGCATCCACCATCATTTTTTCGAGCCGCGATTGCACGTCTTTTTCCGTCCAGAAAAGTTGCTGGAGATCTTGCACCCATTCAAAGTAGCTGACGGTCACTCCTCCCGCGTTGCAGAGGATATCGGGGATCACAAAAATCCCGCGCTCATCCAGAATATCATCGGCTTCGGGAGTCGTGGGGCCGTTGGCGCCTTCGGCCACGATTTTACAGTCGATCAAGCCCGCATTCTCCTTGGTGATGGCGCGCTCCAGCGCCGCCGGCACCAACACGGTGCAAGGAATGAGCAGCAACTGATGATTGGCGATCGGCTTGCCGCCCGGGAATTCATGGAGCTTCTGGCCGGTCTTCATGAAGCGAATCAATTCCTCGATGTCCAAACCCTTTGGATTGTGGATCGAACCGTAGGCATCCCCCGTGGCGAGGATTTTGACCCCGCGTTTGACTAATTCTTGGCACGTGACGGAACCGACGTTGCCGAATCCTTGCACGACGGCCGTGGCCTTATGGGGATCCAACTGCAATTCCTGCAAGGCCTGCATGATGCAATGGGTCACCCCTTGGCCCGTGGCTTCGCGCCGGCCCAGGCACCCGCCCAATTCGACGGGTTTGCCGGTCACGATTTCCGGGCAAGCATGGCCGATGCTCATGCTATACGTGTCCATGATCCAGGCCATAGTTTGCTCATCGGTGCCGACGTCGGGCGCCATAACGTCGACGCGCGGCCCGATGAAGGGCAAGAGTTCTTCCGTGAAGCGGCGGGTGAGGCGTTCCTTTTCCTTGCGGCTCAAGCGTTGGGGATCGCAGGCGATGCCGCCCTTGCCGCCGCCAAAGGGCAGTCCCAAGAGGCCGCATTTCCAGCTCATCCACATGGCCAGCGCCGCCACTTCGCCGATGTCCACGTCGGGATGATAACGCAACCCGCCCTTGGCGGGGCCGCTCGTCAGGCTGTGTTGCACGCGGTATCCTTGAAACACATGGGTTCGGCCATTCTCCAAGGCCACGGGAACGCTAGCCACGAGCGCTCGCTTGGGCAAGCTCAAGCGCTCCAACACGCCTTTTTCCACCCGCGACCCTCGGGCCTCCCCCACCTTGATGAGCTGCTCTCGAGCCATCCGAAACACGGGGGATTCATCATACAACGCAAGCGGAGGGTAAGTGGTCGGTTCTGGCACGAGTGGAACTCCCAAATGACTTGAAAATGACATCCTCGAAGGCGGCACGGTCGGACACGCGCTTCATAGGCCGTGAGCCAAGTTTAGCCGGTCAGGGAGGGTCTTGGCAACCCCCTGCCAGGCAAGTTCAGTGCAATTGACATGCCATCGCCTTGGCCTTGCCTGCGCCGACTGCTTCGCGCTACTCAGCCGCGGATGGAATCGCTAGAACAACGTTGAAACCACACGCAAGCTTACGCTATCTTCGGAAAGTGAGTGTTCCATGTCCCATGCCAGCCTGGCCCAGCGGTTTGCCCATTATGCCTGCCATTTGCGTTTCGATGCGCTGCCCCCCGCCGTCGTCCATGAAACCAAGCGCCGCTTCATCGATTCCTTTGCCACCGCCGTCGGCGCTTTTCCCTCGGACGCCTTTGCCGTCGCCAAGAAGGCCGCCCAGAAATTCGCCGGCTCGCCGAGCCTGAGCCTCATCGGCGGCGGCAAGTCCGCCATCGATTGGACCACGTTTGTTAACGGGCTGCTCATTCGTTACCTCGATTTCAACGACACCTACCTTTCCAAGGAACCCGCCCACCCCAGCGACAACCTGGCCGCCGTCTTGAGCGTCGGCGAATTGGCCCGCTCCCAAGGCAAGGACTTGATCACGGCGGCCGTGCTCGCTTACGAGATTCAGTGCCGGCTTTGCGACGCCAGCAGTCTGCGAAAAAACGGCATCGACCACGTCACTTACGGCGCCATTTCCTCCTGCCTGGCCGCCTGCCATCTGCTCAAACTGGATGCCGTGAAAACGACCCACGCCGTCGGCATCGCCGGCGTCTGCAACGCGGCCTTGCGGCAAACCCGCGCCGGGGAAATGAGCATGTGGAAGGGCTGTGCCTTTGCCAACGCCGCGCGGAATGGCGTCTTTGCCGCTCTGGTTGCCGCCGAGGGCATGACCGGCCCGGCCCCTATCTTCGAGGGCGAATTGGGCATCATGCAGCTCTTGACGCGGGAAACCTTCACGGTCGCCCCCATGGGCGGCGAGCAGGGGCCTACCGCCAATCCCGATGACTTCATGATCTCCCACACCTACATCAAGTTTTGGCCCGTCGAGTATCATGCGCAGTCCGCCGTCGATGCCATCCTCCAACTGCGGCCTCAAGTCGGCGACTGGCGGCAAGTCGAACGGATTGACGTCCACACCTTTGATGCCGCCGTCGACATCATCGGCAAGGATCCCGAGAAATACCGTCCCAAGACCCGCGAGACCGCCGACCATAGCATGCCCTATTGCATCGCCGTGGCCCTCATGGAAGGAGACGTGGGCTTGGACAGCTTCGATGACGCCCATCTGGCCAATGAACCCCTCATCGAACTGACGAATAAGGTCAAACTGCACCGCGACGCCTCGGCCAATGCTCGCTATCCCAAGGGCATTCCCAACAAACTCACCGTCACCATGAAGAACGGCCAACAGTTCGTCAAGGAAGTGGAATTTCCGCGCGGCCACGCCTTCAACAAAATGACCGATCAGGAAGTGGAAAAGAAATTCCGGTCGACGGTCGAACCTTACTACGGCAAAGATCGAGCCGCGCAGATGCTGGAGGGCTTCTGGAAAATGGAATCCCTCGACAGCGTGACCACGATGATCCAGTGGTTCGATCAGCCCAAGAGCATTTAGGTGCGGGTCACAAGATGCAACTCCTGTGTTCTCCACTGACAAACCGTCAGCCGCTTATGGCTGATAGAGATGGTTTGAAAACCGTCCATGGCCTTGAAACGCACTCATGGTCCCTCGCGGCATCCTATGGTCGTATCCATCTATATTGCTTTAATGTGCGTCGATGATGCTTGCGTTATTGTGATCGTTTCACGGGGGGGTGTGTGAAAACTGCATTACCAGCCCCAAGCGCGATCGCGGGGCGCTTCACGCCTTTCCACCCCCCTGCGCGCCGGGGCTGCGCACACTCCGAACCCGCCCTGGATACGACTGCGCCCCACCCCTGCACGGGTTCGACACCCCCTCGGAACATAATAGGTTGACGAGAGCTGGGAGATGTTGCTCTCCACGACCTTGGAACGAAAGAGAGAGTGGAGACCTGCCCGGGCGGGGTGGCATGTCAGGAGACCATGCGACAACGAGGGAATTCTGGCCTATGGGGCAGAAGATGAGAATCCATTTGCACTATGCAACATGCTAAATTAAAGTGAAGTGCATCGTTTAGGGTGGATGAGATTTCCGGAGCCCGCCTAATAATAATCAGCGATTGATGCGTTATCGCACTTTAATCATCCTTCAAGCTATGCTGCCTTTCAATCGAATACCACTTGCGATAAAGGTCAATACGACATGTCGACAATCGCTGAACGAATCACAGAAAAAGCGTTCAAAATACTCGAAGAGATACCCGAAGGCGTCCGCTATTCCGAACTCGTTCGGCGCATTATCGAACTCGATGGTTCTTTCAAATCAAATACGGTTAACGGAACCATATGGAATCTCGATGAGCGGTTTCCAGACCGCATTTACAAACCATCGCGCGGCTTATTTCGCTTAACAAAATTCAAGGCCGATGGAACTGATCAGCTCAAGGATGAACTGGTCCCTAAGCAGCCAAAAAAGTTCAAAGAAGAGGATTTTTATCAGCCGTTTGCCGACTGGCTTGTAAACGAAATGGAAGAATGCACAAAGGCGATCGCTTTGGGGGGCAACCGATTCCGAGACAAGTGGGGTACGCCTGATGTGATTGGTAAACGAGAGTCAAAGCGAAGCGACATCATTCAAGCGCCCATTGAGATTGTCTCTGCCGAGATCAAACCCGACATCGCGCAACTTGTCACCGCATTCGGTCAAGCGTGTGCTTATTGCCTGTTCAGTCACAAATCATACCTTGTTGTCTCGAATAAGGCTCCTGATGATGAGGTTGCACGTCTGGACGCTCTTTGCCAGGTGTTCGGCATCGGCTTCGTCCTGTTCGATTCTGATAGTCCGAAAGACCCTCGATTTACCATCCGGTCCAGGCCCAGATATCAACAGCCTGACCTATTTTATGCCAATCGATACATGAAGCTGATCGAGGCTGAAATGTTTGCCTGACGCCAGTGCCGCTGGTTGCCTGCTTTACAGCATCCCCTAACGCAACCCCATAGTTGAGGAGTTCTGAGGAAATGCCATTCAACATGCTTCTTTGGGAGGTGAAGAACGAAAGCCTTGTTGAGTTGAAAAAGGAGCGTCTTGATAAAGAAACTCGACTCGAGCAGTGGATTGCAGATGATGTCTCTCTCCTCGGTCTTGACCTGCTTATCATTGGTCGATAAGTGCGGACATCGAGTGGTGGGTACATTGACCTTCTGGCCATCGATCAACAAGGGGACATTGTTTTGCTGGAATTGAAGCGTGGCCGAACACCACGAGAAATCGTCGCCCAAGCGCTTGATTATGCTTCATGGGTCGTGGAACTCCAACCCAAGCAAGTCGAAGAAATCGCTCAAAAACACTTGAATAAATCGCTAAGTGAGGCGTTCCAAAAAACGTTCGACACTTTCCTTCCCGAGATAATCAACAACGATCACCGGATCGTCATCGTGGCTTCAGAATTGGATGACTCATCGGAACGAATTGTTCAATATCTCTCAGCACGCCACTCCTTGAACATCAACGTCGTGTTCTTCAGTTGCTTTCAGAAAGGCAATCAGGAGTTCATCGGGCGAGCTTGGCTTCTTGACCCTGAAGAGGATGAAGAACGAACAGAAATGAGGCGAACATCAGCATGGACAGGATTTTGGTTCGTCAATGTCGGTGAGAATGATTTCCGTAATTGGGACGATTGTGTGAAGTATGGGTTTCTTGCGGCTGGCTGGCGGCCTTTTACTGATCGACTCAAACGACTATCAGTCGGAAGCAAAGTTTTCGCCTACATGAAAGGCATTGGCTATGTTGGGTATGGGGAAGTAACTCAAGAAGCGCGTCCTGCTAAGGACTTCATCCCCAATAAGCAAAACAAATCATTGCTCGAATGCAAACTTTCGGCTGACATGTCGCATCACAAGAACGATTTGGATAAATGTGAGTGGGTCGTTGGTGTGAAATGGATTAAGACGTTTCCAAGGGAACAGGCCAAAAAGTATTCAGGTATTTTTGCCAACCAGAACATCGTCTGTAAATTGCGCGACCAGAATACGCTGGATTTCCTGCGGCGTGAATTCAGCGTTCGTGATTGAGGCCATTGAAGCAAATTCACTGTCTGCAAATGACCATCCCCGCTGCGCCTTCCTCTCTCCCAGGCCATGCGGCTCGCCGCCAAGTCATCCCTTCTTCGCCTCCTTTCACCCGCAGCGATTGGCCTGCCGCCGAGCGTTTTCCCGCCATCGGCCATTTCTCTGTCCACGATGCCCGTGCCCCGGCGGTTGAAGCGACATGGGGCGTTGCAGCCGGCGAGGCCGTGGCCCTGTCAAGACAGCCCTTGATCTTGATGAGCTGCGCCGGACATGCCCATGCCGTCAACCCCTTCGCCAACGGAGGCCGCCATGCCGAACTTGCAAGACAACAAAACCCGAATGGATGAGTTGGTCAAACACATTAAAAGCCGAGAGGGCTTGGTGCTCCATTTCTATTGCGATGGCAATGGCTATGTGACGCTGGGCTACGGCTACCTGGTGGATGGCAAAAATCTCGTCGATTCCGCAGGGCAGATCAAGGCGAAGGAGGCCGCCACGAAGGTGGCCTTTCAGGTGGGGACGGGCGGTCCCGCGGCCACACCGCAACAAGTCGCGGACGATTGGCTGCGGGTCAAGGAGCATTTCCGCAAAACCCGCTCCGGCTCGGCCAAGGATTACGCCGCCGTCGCCAGGCTGCGCATCACCACGGAGGGGGCCACCGGCCTAAAGGCGGCGGACATCGCCCGCCGCATCCGCACCCTCCACGACAAACGGCCGGTCACGCGGCAGGTGGATGAGTACATTCAAATGGCGCTGATCGACGCGGGTTACAACCCGGCCGGGGTATCCCTCTTCAGGGATAAAGCCAGCGGCAAGTCCAATGATTCCTTCCATCCCGACATTCCCAAGATGTTTGACGCCCTCAACCGCAACAGCCCGAATTTCAACCTGCTGACGGCGCTGGAACTGTTCAAGAGCATCTGGGCCGGGCGCGGCGGGAAATACAAGGAGCGCTATGCCGAGCGGCACGCGCTTCGGGTCGAATGGTTTAAGCGCGGCGTCGAGCGGATGATGAGCCAGCCTTCAGGAAAAAGCGGCCCGGCCGCGGCAAAACCCGCCACGGTGGGCAATGCGGTCACCCGCGCGGCCGCGTTGTAGCCGCCGCGGGAGGGAAGAGCAAACCTGCGGTCGGCTGATTGGCGTGGTCGGGAGACCGTTTCACAACAAAGTTCGCCGGCCCGCTTGTATCGATCACTTCCTGTCCATCGCTGACCGGCGGTCGTTCATTGACATCCCGACCTGGGCACGTATCTCTAATCTTGATCCGCATTTACGCATCGTGGGGCCAGCGCCCGCGGGTTGGCCTGACCAGTCAAGGCGACAACATGCAAGTCGTTGAACTCCGTGCCCATCATGTGCGCGTGCCGCTCAAGCGGACCATTCGCCATGCCTCGCATGCCCGGCAAACCACGGATAACGTGGTCATCGTCTGCGTGCTCAAGGAGGGCATCGTGGGCATCGGCGAAGGCGTGCCCCGCGAGTATGTCACCGGCGAATCGATCGCCTCGGTGATGGAGGTGCTGAAGCAAACGGATTGGCGGCCGTGGCTGGAGGATCGGCTCGACCGTTTCGACCAGGCGGCGGCCCGGTGCGAGGCCATGCGGCTCAAGGACGTTCCCGATGATCCCCGGCAATGCAAGACCAACGCGGCCCGCTGCGCCGCGGAGTTGGCCCTGCTCGACGCCGCCGGCCAGCAGTTTGGCCAACCCCTGGGCGCCGTCGTTCGGCTGCTCGAACCGGAACTGCACGAGCCGCGGGGCCAGGTGCAATACAGCGGCGCCATCACCTCCTCGAAGGGGAAAAAAGCCAAGCTGGCGGCGTTGGCCATGTGGCTCTACCGCTTCCGCCACCTGAAAATCAAGGTGGGCATCGCCGGCCAGGATGATGCGGCCCGGGTCCGGAGCATCCGCCGCTGGGCCGGCCGGAGCATGGACCTGCGCATCGACGCCAACGAAGCCTGGCCGGTGGAGGAGGCGGTCGAGCGGCTGCGCGCCTTGGAGCCGATGCGCATCTCGGCCGTGGAACAGCCCGTCCGCCATGAAGACATTCAGCGCATGGCCGAGGTCCGCCAGCAAACCACCATCCCGATCATGCTCGATGAATCGTTGTGCAGCATGGTGGACGCCGAGCGGACGCTGGCGGAAGGGTATGGCGATCTGTTCAACTTGCGGCTGTCCAAATGCGGCGGCCTGATCCCGTCGCTGCGGCTGGCGGCCTTTGCCCGGCGGCATGGGCTGGGGTATCAACTGGGCTGCCAGGTGGGCGAATCGGCCATCCTCTCCGCGGCGGGCCGGCACTTGGCGGCGAATGTGCGCGACGTCCGCTATTGCGAAGGTTCCTATGATGATTGGTTGATCAAGGAAAACCCGGCCGGCCCGAACGTCACGTTTGGCTGGGGAGGCTGGGCCCCCGCCCTGACCGCGCCGGGGCTGGGCGTGCAACTGAAGCAGGACGTGCTGGATCGACTGACCCTGGCGAGGGAAGTGCTTTATGTCCGCCGTTGAAACGAAGCTGATCAGTTGGGAAGCCAGCGACGGTTATCCCTTTCTCTATCGGATCACGGAGCCGCGGGGCGACCTGCGCGGCCACGTGGTCACGCTGCACGGCATCCAAAGCCACTCCGGCTGGTACGACCGGTCGACGCAAAGCCTGGCCGAGGCGGGGTACTGCGTCCATTACCTGGACCGGCGCGGCTCGGGCCTCAATTTTCGCCAGCGGGGGGACACCCCTTCGGGGCAGCGGCTGCTGCAAGACGTGATCGAATATCTCCGCGAGCTGATCGTCTCTTCGGAGCCCATCTTTCTGTCGGCCTGCTCCTGGGGCGGCAAGGTGGCGGCCCTGGTCGCCGCCGCGACGCCGAGCCTGGCCGGCTTGATCCTCATCGCTCCGGGTTTCTTCCCGAAGGTCTCCCTGCCCCTCCGGCAAAAGCTGGCCATCGCGCGCTCGCGGCTCTTCCGGCCGACGCGGCCGTTTCCCATCCCGCTCAACGATCCCGCGCTGTTCACGAATCAGCCGGAGCGGCAGCGCTTCATCGCCCAGGATCCGCTGGCCCTGCACTGGGCCACGGCCCGCTTCTTCATCGAAAGCGTGCGGCTGGACCGCCGCGTGATGAGCGAGGGGCCGACGATCCGCATCCCCGTGCTGCTGCAGTTGGCCGGGCACGATGACATCATCGACGCGGCCCGGACCTGGCAATTCGTCGACACCTGGGCCGCGCGGGACCGCACGGTCCGCCTTTATTCCGATGGTTATCACACGTTGGAGTTCGATGCCGATCCGAGCGGCTTCATCGCCGATCAGATTCGCTGGCTCGACGGGCATCTGCCGGCCCCGGCCTGAACCGATGCCTATTTCAGCGTCTTGAGATATTGAAACAGGTCGACCACGTCCTGCTGGGGCAAGGCATCGAGCAAGGCGTCGGGCATGACGGAACGCTTGATGAAGCCCGCGAATTCCACGTCCCCATGGGGGATAGTTTCATCCTCGCTGCCTTCCCTGCGGAGGACGATCACGTCGTTGTCTTGGCGGACGAGATAACCCTCCTTGATCGTGCCGTTCTTGAACATGATGCGAAACAGGCGATAGCCCGGCTCGATGGCGGCGCTGGGCGTGAGCAGGCTGCGGAGCAAGGTTTCCTCGCCCATGGCCCCCGCGCCGCTGAGGGTGGGGCCGATCTGCCCGCCCGCGCCTTGGACGCTGTGGCAGTTCATGCAGTTTTTCTCGAAGACGGCCCGGCCCCGGCCGCTGTCGCCGGTTTGCCGCTGCAGCCCCCGATAATGGGTGAATTTTTTCTGCAGCGCTTGCATCTCCTCATCGGAGAGCAGCGCGGGAAAATCGGTTGTGCGGGCCAACCGCGCCGAGCCGTTGAGCTTGCCCCAATCGTCCCCGGCGAAATAGTGCATCAACCCCTCGGGCCGGGGCGAGCCTGCCAGGCGATGGTCGAAATGATCCCGAATCTCGGCCGCGGTCCGGCACCGGTTCCAGACGCGGTATTCGCACAGAGCCGCCCGGGTCCCTCGCGGCGGATTGCTCCAGCCGATCTTGACGCCGCGGATCGGGTCCTTGAACGGCCGGCCGCGGTGGTTGTCCAGTTCGCCGTTGAGATAAATGGCAAAATAACCCCGCTCATCGCGGGTGATGGCCACGTGGGTCCAGGTGAGGGGCAGGATCGGCTTCTTGGCGATGAGCACGTCGCCCAGGCCCGGACCGGTCCAGATGCGCAGCTTGGCATCGTGGAAGTTGCAATCGAAGCTTCCCTTCGCGCCGAGGATGCTGTCCGCGTTGGTGATGCCCTCTTCCAGCCGAATCCACGTTTCCACGGTGAAGGGTCCTTCCAGGTCGATGGGTTGTTCGACGTGGCTGGCGTCGCGGCCATCGAGGATGAGGACCGATCTAAAGCGGTCGGGGCGGGCGTTCAGCAGTTTTTGCAGTTCGGGATGGTCCCCCAGGATGATCTGCATTTTTTCGATCCAGGCCGCGTCGAGGAACTCCTCGGGCAGCGCCTCCTGGCGGACCGCTTCAAGGATGGCCCTGGCCCCGGCGGCCGAGTTCACCATTTGATCGACGCTGAGCCGGCGCTCCCGGGCATTCAGGTCAGCGAGCAGGTCGACCAGCAGGGCCGGCGTTTGCTCGGACGAGGAAGCCACCAGGGTGAGCAAGGCTTCCTCGCGCAGAGCGGGGTTCGCTGCATGAGCCTTGATCAGGCGATGAAACAGATCGGCGCGCGGCGACTTCAGCTCGCGCAAGGCCCGCAGGAGCGGGACCATGAGGTCGGGCTTGGCGGCTGGCTCGAGCGCCAGGGCCAGAATCGGCTCCATCTCCTGAAGCTGAAAGGCTTGAGTCAGGCGAATGGCGAGCCGGCGTCCTTCCTCATCGGCGGACCAGAGCGATTGCGCCGTGGGCAGGAGGGCTTTTTGCATCGCGGCCTTGGGCAAGCGTCCTTTCAGATTGAGCAGCAATTCCGCCACGGTCCGCCGACGCAGATAGTGCGGCAGCATGGCTTGCACCTCGGCCTGGTGAGCGAACTCGAAGAGGCGAAGCAGCTCTTCCTCGTTGGGGTCGCGTTGCAGCCGGGGCAGGAGTTTGGCCAAATGGGCGACGCTTTCAGAGGGCTTGAGGGCCAGGGCGGCCAGCAGGCGGTTGTCCAGGGGCCACGACTCGGCCTTCGGATCGCCGAGCAGCCGGGCCAATTCGACCGGATGCCGTTCCAGGGCGGAGCGGACGAGATAGCGTTCGAAGTCGCGGTGATGCGCCGCCCCCACCTTGGCGACAACGCCGCCTTGCTGCAGCCGCATCCAATCCCCCTCCAGGGCCGCTTTCCCCAGGTGGATGAGCAAACCCAGGGCGTCGGCGGAGGGGTTGGCGATCCGGCTCAGCGCGCGAATGACCTCGGCCCGCACGGCGTGATCCGCATCATCGGCCAGCGGCGTCAGCCAGCGAATGGCCTGGGCTTCGGGGAAGGAGAGCGAAGACAAAGCCCGCACGGTTTCCCGGCGAACGTGCCGATTGGGATCGGCCAGCAGCCGGCTGACGGCGTCCGCTTCGAGGAGGTGCAGTTCCTCCAAGCACCACAGCGCCCGCAAACGCAGGTCCACGGGCTGCGCCGCATCCATGGCCAGCGCGGTCAACGTTGGCTTGAGGGACACGGCTCGGCGGTCGACGATCTCATGCCAGGCGGAGCGGGCTTCCCAGGTGTTCGGCGATGCCAGATGGCCCGGCAACTCCGCCTCGGCGACGCGGGTCAGATCGGGGACGGCCCGGCGCGGCTGATCCTGATGGCGAATCCGCCAGATGCGGCCCCGCGTCTTGTCCCGCTCGGGATGATTGCGCGGCACCTCGTTGTGCGAGATGATCTTGTTGTACCAATCCACGATGTATAAACAGCCATCCGGACCGAAATGGATGGCCACGGGCCGAAACCACTCATCGGCGGAGAGCAGGAAGTCGGGCAGTTTTTGCAGATACACCTCCGAACCATCCCGATGGATGCGGATGGCCTGGATTTTGCGGGTGATGGGATTGGCGACGTACATCACGTCGGCGTAGGGTTCGGGCCAGCCATCGCGGTCCTCCGCCAGGGCCAGCCCCGACAAACCCGTGCCTCCCATCTGAAAATGGTTGCCCAGCGACGGCTCCCAGGGGGCGTAGGGTTTGAGTTTCTCCATGCCAATGCCCGGATAATTCGCTCCGACGCTGAAAGGAACCACCGGATAGCCCAGGTCGTTGGCTTCCTGGATGAACATCTCACCCTGGCGGTTGATGACGAAGCCCCAGATGTTGTTCAAACCCGCTTGGACCAGCTCGAAGGATCGGCCATCGGGCTTGAATCGGGCCATCTTGCAGAAGTTCATGGTGACGACCTGGCCCGAGGCATCCCGCACCTTGGAATGGTTGAACGCGCCCTGGGCCAAGTAAATCCAGCCTCCGGGGCCGCGCGTGAACTGATGCACGAAGAGATGCGAGTCCTCGGTGCCGAAACCGGTGAGGATCGGCTCGAGCTTGCTGGCCTGCCCCTTTCCCTCCGGGTCGTGGAGCCGCAGAACGTGATCGCCATACTGCACGAGCGCGCCGTCGCGGTAGGGTAAAAGCCCCAGCGGAATGGCCAGCTTGTCGGCGAAGGTGCGCGGCTGCAGCGGCCCCGGGCGTTCCGGCTGATCGAAGATCAAGACGCGATCCCGGCCGCCGTCCCGGAACAAGGCACGCGATCGCTCCGGGTTTTCATTGGCATCCACCGGATATTCGAGGGCAGTCATCGTCCACAGGCGGCCGGCGTGATCCCAGGCCACAGTGATCGGCTTGCCCACGTCCGGCTCGCTGGCGACCAATTCGATGTCGAAGCCGGGCGGCAAGCTGAAGGTCGCCCGCTGTTCGCCGGGATCGAGCGGCGAGGCTTTGCTCGGCTTGGGCGGCACCGCCGCGCCAATGAACTTTTTCAGCGGCGGCGAATCGGGCAAGCGTTCGATCGTGATCCGGCGAAACCAGGCTTCCGCCGGCCCACCCGAATGAATTTGCAAGCCGATGCGGCCCTGCTGCGGGATGTCCTGGTCCGGCTCCGTGTAGTCCATGGCCAGGACGCCGTTGATGTAGGTGCGGATGCGCACCCCTTCGGCGCGAATTTCGTAGCGGTTCCAATCGTTGCGCTTCAGGACGCGCTGGATGGCTTCCATGTTGGAGGGGGCAAGGACCTTGTTGCGCCGCGATTCGTCGTAGAGACAGCCCCACCAGGCGGGGTCCCCCAAGTCGCATTGGTAGCCGATCATCTCGGTGCTGTTGGGCACGCGCTCGCTGCGAATCTGCACGCCGGAGTTAACAAAGCCCTTGCTTACGTCGCCCAGGAGTTTGAACTCGAGCCGCAGGATGAAGTTGGCGTAGCGGTCCTGGGTGGCGAGGAAATAGTTATGGGGAATTTTTTGGGTCAGCGACCCGCCGACGATGCAGCCCTCTTCGATCCGCCAAAGATCGGGGCGATCGTTGTCCCAGCCTTGCCAGCTTTGGCCGTCAAACAGACTTTGCGCCGGCGCGGGTCCCACGGGTTGCCAGCACAAACCAAGGGCCAAGGGCCAAATGATCCACACGGTCGATCTCCTGAAGGCATGGGCATGGGGCTAATAGCAGGTTGCAGGCGGTCGCAAGGCGGGAAGCCGCGGTGCTGCGCCGCCGCGGCTCGGAAGCTAGAGGCAGTTTATTGAAGCTCTTTGAAAACGATATCCTTAAAGATGACTTCCATCGCGGGGCCTTGGTGCAATTGAAAGGCGATGACGCCCTTGTCGGGCATGTCCGCGAACTTCTGATCGACCGTGACCATGCCATTGACCGTGACCTTGAGATGCTTGCCCACGCAGATGATGCGGACTTGATTGAAATCATTCGACTTGATGACTTTCTTGACGGCTTCGGCGTCGGCCTGCTTCATCATGACGTGCTTGCGGTTGGGTCCGAAATGTTCGCCGAAGAGGCTGCCCCAATAGCCGGGCGCTAAATCGACCTGCGGACCGTGCACGGTGAAGCGGTTGGTGTCCACGAGCTTGGAGCGGATTTGCAAGCCGCTATTGCCCGCGTCCTTGACGAGGCGGACCTTGAACTGCAGGTCGAAATTGGCGAATTCCCGGTTGGTGCAAAGAAACGTGTTGAACTTGATCCCCGCTGGATGGGACGAGCCGACGATCGCGCCATCAACGACTTTCCAATGCTCTTCCAGATATTGAAAGCCATTGAGGTCGCGGCCATTGAACAGATCATTCTTCGCCGGCTCGGCGTCCTCGAAATCTTGCGCGATCAGCAGCGAGGGCGTCCCGAACAGGGCCAACATCGCCCACCCCCAGAGGATCCCCTTCGCCAGCCGGAAACAGTGTCGATTCAGTCGCATCGGTCGATTCTCCTTCGGCGAACCGCCAAGATCACTTGGCTTAATTGAGACGGCTTACATGCGGATCAATGATCCGCACTGCTGTCGCCACATTGTACCGCCGCACCTGCGGATGAGCAGTAAAAAAGCAACCGGGGATAGCCCCTGGCAAGGAGCCTGCCCCGGCGTTACGATAGCAATGCCCTTCGGAGGCTCGCGGCAGCCGCGCCGCCTCCGGCTCCGGCCCGGTCCCATGCTTGAACCAAGAGAAAGGCAGCTTCATGAAATTCGCGGCCCTATTGCAATATACCCCCGACAAAAAGAAGATCGGCGAGGTGCGCCCCAAACATCGGCAGTACATCCAGGACCTCCTGTCCAAGGGGCAATTGGTCCTGGCAGGACCGTTCACCGACGACAGCGGCGCACTCCTGGTTTATGAAGTCGAGGATGAAGCCCAGGCGCGCCGCTGCGTGGAAGACGATCCTTTTCACCGCTCGGGCGTCTTCGTCCATTGCGAACTGAAACCCTGGAAGGCGGTGATGTGCAATCGCAGCCTGATGCCGGATGGTTTTCCCGGTTGAGTGCCCCTCCCCCCATTCCCACTTCACCGTCAAGGATGTATCGCCATGAAACCTCTCGGACGCATATGCTTGTTGTTGAGTCTTCTCCTGATCGTTGGTCTTTGCACCGCCGCCAACTCAGCCCCCCGGCAAGCCCCACCAGCCGCTGCCCCGCCTCCCCTGGTTAGCTCGTATCTGGAATCCGGCGACTACGAAGCCGGCCACAAGGCTTTGCAGGCCTCGCTGCAAAAAGAACCGAACAACGATCAGCATCGCTTTGGCTTGGGCGTGCTGCAAACGATTCAGGCCATTCATGGGTTGATGAATCGGCTGCATCAGCATGGCCTGGGCACGCCAACGCACCGCATCGCCCGTGATTTCATCGTGTTCGAACCATTCCTGCCGCCGAACCCCGACGCCAAGCGCCTCTCCTACGCCGGTTTGCGCCAGATTCTGCAGCAGTGGGTCGATGATCTCGCCAAGGCCGAAGCGACGCTGGCCGGCGTCAAGGATCCGCAGGTCAAGCTGCCCCTGCGCATGTCGCGCATCCTTTTGCCCCTGGGCCAGGACAAGGCCAACAGCATTCCCCTGGGTAAAATGCTGCAGGAGATGCGGCTCCTCGACCGCGAGATGGATGATTTCTTGATCGTCTTCGACCAGGGGGACGTCAGTTGGCTGCGCGGCTACCTCCATCTCCTCCTGTTCTTTGGCGAGGCGGCCTTGGCTCATGACGGCCAGGACCTCTTCGAACGCACCGGCCATCTCTTTTTCCCCAACATCGAAACGCCCCATGCCTTTCTCAACAAGCCGCGGCACGCGGAAGGCCCGCAACCCGTTTGGAGCGATTGGACCGTCATCGCCGACGTGATCTCCTTCATCCATCTGCTGCATTTGCCTCTCAAGGAACCGATGCGGATGCGGGCCGCCCTGGCTCACCTCGAACAGTGCATGGCGATGAGCCGGGAAATGTGGAAACGGGTGCTGGCTGAGACGGATGATGATCATGAGTGGATTCCCAACCCGAAGCAAACAGGGGTCTTGCAGGTGAAGATCACTCAGGAGATGGTGGATTCCTGGGGCCTGTTTCTCGCGGAGATGGAGGGCATCCTGGCGGGGAAGAAATTGATTCCCTTCTGGCGCGACGCCGGCGGCATGGGCGTCAACCTGCGCAAGGTCTTCACCGAGCCGCGCACCTTCGACTTGGTTCTTTGGATTCAAGGCACCGCCGCCACGCCTTACTTGGAGAAAGGCCCTCTCTCCACGCCGGAGACCTGGGCACAATTGCAGCGCGTCTTTCAGGGCAACTTCATCGGCTTCGCTTTTTGGTTCAACTAAAGTTGGTTCAACTCATGGTTGGACCGCTGGGCGCATCCCAAGAGGAATGGAGACGTCATGCTGTTCACGCAACGCCAGTATCGAGCCATCCAGGTGGTGGACTCCCATACCGGCGGCGAACCGACGCGGGTGGTGATCGCCGGCGGACCGCCCTTCGAAGGGGCCACCGTCAGCGAGAAGCTGTGCGCAATGCGTGAACGGCACGACCATTTCCGCTCCGCCGTGGTCAATGAGCCGCGCGGCTCCGATCCGATGGTGGGGGCGCTGCTCTGTGAGCCGGTCGATCCCGCCAACACGGCCGGGGTCGTTTTCTTCAACAACGTCGGCTACCTGGGCATGTGCGGCCATGGCACGATCGGGCTCATCATCACCTTGGCGTATCTCAACCGCATCCAGCCGGGCGAGCATCGCATCGAAACGCCCGTCGGCCTGGTGACGGCCAAGCTCCACGACGACGGCCGGGTGACCATCGGCAATGTCCCCAGCTACCGCTATCAAGCGAACGTCGAGGTGCAGGTTGAAGGCCACGGTTCGGTCAAAGGAGACGTGGCCTGGGGCGGCAATTGGTTTTTCCTCGTCCAGGATCATCGGCAGGAGCTGAGCCTGAACCGGCTCGATGCGTTGCTCGACTTCACCTGGAAAATCCGCCAGGCCCTGGAACGCCAGGGCGTCACGGGCGCCAGCAATGGCGAGATCGACCACATCGAGCTGTTCGCTCCATCGCGCCGGCCGGGCGTGCACAGCCAAAATTTCGTCCTCTGTCCGGGTCGGGCCTACGACCGCTCCCCTTGCGGCACGGGCACCAGCGCCAAACTGGCTTGCCTTTACGCCGATGGCAAGCTGCTTGAAGGGCAGGTCTGGGTGCAGGAGAGCATCGTCGGCAGCATTTTCGAAGGCTCCATCCAGGTGCGCGACGGCCAAGTGATGCCTTTCATCACCGGCACGGCCCACATCATGGCCGAAGCCAAGCTGATCCTGGACGAAAGCGATCCCTTCCAGGCTGGCATCCGTGTTTGAAGGGGAGGCTGGATAAGGGGAATGGGTTACGACGTGGTGATCATCGGGGCCGGAATCGTGGGCGCGGCCTGTGCCTGGGAGGCCGTGCAAGCAGGGTGGAAACCGTTGGTGCTCGAGGATCAGGTGATCGGCGGCGGCGCCACGGCCGCGGGGATGGGGCACATCGTCGTCATGGATGATTCCGAGGCCCAGATGGCGCTCACGGCCCTCTCGCGCCGGCTCTGGGAGGAACAGCGTTCGGACTGGCCCGCCGCGGTGCAATACGATCCCTGCGGAACCCTATGGATCGCAGCCGATGAGGAGGAGATGGCCGAGGTGCGGCGCAAGCATGCCTTCTATCGCCGCCATGCCATCGACGCGGCCATCCTGGACCCGCGGGAGCTGGCACGGGAAGAACCGCATCTTCGCCCGGGGTTGGCCGGCGCGCTGCTTGTGCCCGGCGACCGGGTGGTTTATCCCCCCGCCGCGGCTCAATGCTTGCTGCGCCGGGTTCAGGATCGAGGCGGCCAGGTCCGCTTTGGCAGCCGGGTTGTCGAAATCAAGCCTCGGCGGCTGTGCTTGGCGGACGGCAGCGAACTGGAAAGTCCAGCCGCCATCCTGGCGGGCGGCACGCGCTCCACCGAACTGCTGACGGGGCTGCCCATCCGGCCGCGCAAGGGGCATCTGGCCATCACCGATCGCTATCCCGGCCTCGTTCGACGCCAGTGGGTCGAGTTGGGATACCTCAAAAGCGCCCATTCCGCCACGCTCGATTCCGTCGCCATGAACATTCAGCCGCGGATCAACGGCCAACTGTTGATCGGCTCCTCCCGGCAATTCGATCAGACTCATCCCGAAGTGGAACCCGCTATCCTCGGCCGCATGCTCGAACGAGCCGTCCACTACATGCCCCTGCTCCGGCAGCTTGCGGTGATCCGAACCTGGACTGGTTTTCGCGCCGCCACCCCCGATCATTTGCCGTTGATCGGCCCCGATCCGGCCATCGAAGGGCTGTACCTGGCCGCGGGACACGAAGGGTTGGGCATCACCACCTCCCTGGGCACGGCCCGCCTTCTCCTGCAACTCATGACGCAGCGTCCGATGGAGTTGGCCATCGATCCCTTTTTGCCGCAACGCTTTGCCGCGGGAATCCCCCATGCCTGACCCCATGACCTGCACCATCAACGGCCAAAGCGTCGCTGCCCATGAGGGCCAAACCGTCGCTGCGCTTTTGTTGCAAACGGGACACGATCGTCTGCGCCGCTCGGTCGCGGGCGAACCCCGAGGTCCGCTCTGTGCCATGGGCATCTGCTTCGAATGCCGGGTGACGATCAATGGCCGGCCGCAGCAGTTGGCCTGCATGACTCCCTGTGAGCCGGGGATGGAGGTGGTGACCGATGGCTAAGCCGCGCGTCCTGATCGTGGGAGGCGGTCCCGGCGGGATGGCGGCAGCCGTCGCGGCGGCCGAGGGAAACGCTTCGGTGACGCTGCTCGACCAGAATCCCGCCCTGGGTGGTCAGATTTGGCGCGGCGGCGGCCCGACGGCTCCCTCCACCGTGGCCCAGTCATGGTTCGATCGGCTGCGCCGCCTGGCCATCGACGTCCATCCGCGGACCACTGTCTTCGCTGCCTATCGACCGGGAGAGTTGCACGCGGACCAGAGAGGGATAGCGAAAACCTTTACCTACGATCGGCTCATTCTCGCTCCGGGCGGCCGGGAGCGGTTTCTACCCTTCCCTGGCTGGACGCTGCCTGGCGTCGTCGGGGCCGGGGGCTTGCAAGCGCTAGTTAAATCGGGCATGCCCATCTCCGGCCAGCGGGTTGTGATCGCGGGCAGCGGCCCCTTGCTGCTGGCCGTGGCCGATTATTTGCTGCACGCCGGCGCTCGCGTCGCCGCCATCCTCGAACAAGCTTCGTGGCAGCGATTGGCGGCTTTTGGCTTGGGATTGCTGCGCTGGCCTGGTAAATTGTGGCGAGCCATGCGGCTGCGCCTGGCCGCCTGGCGCATTCCCTATCTCACGGACGCCTGGGTCGTCGAAGCCTGCGGGTCGGAGCGGATTCGCAAGGTCAAAGCGCGAACGGCCCGGGGGTTTCGCGAGTGGGAGTGTGATTGGTTGGCATGCGGTTTCGGATTGGTGGGCAATCTGGAATGCCCAAGCTTGGTAGGCTGCCGCGTGGTCCAAGGAGCGGTCCAAGTGGATGAACATCTCATGACGTCCATCCCTCATGTTTATTGCGTGGGGGAACCGCTGGGGATCGGCGGCGTCGACTGCGCTCTGATCGAGGGACAGATGGCGGGATACGCGGCCGCCGGCCAGTTGGATCAAGCCCGGCGTCTGCTGCCCGAGCGAAAACGCTGGCGCCGCTTTGCCGCTCGGCTGGAAGCCGCCTTCACGCTGCGCCCCGAGGTGCGTCAATTGGCCCAAGAGCCGACGATCCTCTGCCGCTGCGAGGACGTGACGCTGGGACAGCTTAAGGATCATGAAAACTGGCGCTCGGCCAAGCTGCAAACCCGCTGCGGCATGGGGCCGTGCCAGGGCCGAGTGTGTGGGCCGGCCGTGGAAGCCATTTTCGGTTGGCGGCACGAATCGATCCGCCCGCCGATCCTGCCTGTTTGCGTCGATTCCCTTTTAGCCTCCACTCAAACCGAAGGAGTACAGCATGCGTTGGCAGGGAGTGATGCCCGCGATCACAACGCCCTTTCAAACTGATTTAGCCGTCGATCATGCCGCGCTGCGCAGCCACGTTTCCTGGCTGGCCGAAGCGGGCTGCACCGGCATCGTCGCCCTTGGCTCGCTGGGCGAGGGGGCCACGCTGAGCACGCCGGAAAAGAAGGCCATCCTGGAGACGTGTGTGAAAGCGGCGGGTCAGCGGGTGCCGGTCGTGGCGGGCATCTCGGCCCTCTCCACGCATGAAGCCGTGGAGCTGGCCCGCATGGCCAGCGACGCGGGCTGCAAGGGATTGATGGTCTTGCCGCCCTACGTCTACAGCACGGATTGGCGCGAAATGAAGGCGCACGTCGCGGCCGTGCTCAAGGCCACGCCGCTCTCCGCGATGCTGTACAACAATCCCATCGCCTACCGCACCGATTTTCTGCCCGAACAGATCGCCGAGTTGGCCGATGAGTTTCCCCATCTGCATGCCGTCAAGGAATCCAGCGGCGACATCCGCCGCGTCACGGCCATCCTGGCCTTGATGCCCCATCGGCTCGCCGTCTTTGTCGGCCTGGACGACGTCGTCGTGGAAGGCATCCAGGCCGGCGCGGTCGGCTGGATCGCGGGGCTGGTCAATGCCCTGCCGCAAGAGTCGGTCAAACTCTTCGACCTGGCCGCCAAGGGGCGCATGAAGGAAGCCCTCGAACTCTATCGCTGGTTCCTGCCCCTGCTCCGCCTGGATACCGGACCGAAATTCGTTCAACTCATCAAGCTCGTTCAGCAAATGGCGGGCAAGGGGCACGAGCAGGTCCGTCCCCCCCGGCTAATTCTGGAGGGCGATGAGCGCCGGCAAGCCGTCGCGATCATCGAACAAGCCTTGGCCAAGCGGCCCCATCTTTGACGCCAATTCCTGATGCCTAAGGGCCGGGTTCGGCAGACGGCGGGGGCAACCCGGGGATGGGTTTGCCCTGAGGGTCGAGTTGTTGATTGGCCAATTGATGGGCGATGGCTTGTTGCAGCTTCGGACCGACATAATGCTCCATCCGCTCGGCCGGGGCGTGCAAATGATCCGCGGGCAAGTGGAGATGTTCGCCCAGAAACGATTCCCAAAGCCGATGGGCGCGGATGACGGAAAGGGCCGCTTGCCGACCTTGATTGGAGAGGCTCATCCGGTCTGGCGCCATCGCTTCCAGATGCCCCGCCTTCTTCAGCCGCTTGAGGATGGAGCCGAGATCAGCCCGCGCCAAGGCAGCTTCCTTCGCGATCTCCTCCATGCTCCGCTCGACAGCGCCGGTTTTCTCTTCCTGCCGATAGAACCATCCCAGGACGTCTTCCTCGGCAATGCGCTGGGCCAGCCGCCGCCGCCGCCACCATTTGGCCGCGATCCCCTGCTGCGGCGAAAAGGCCACGGCCAGGGCCAACTGCATCCCGACGACAACCGCCATCATCCCCGCCGTGCTCGTATTCAGCCAGACGGCGCCGGCGTAGCCGAGCACGGCCGTGCTCACGCCCACCGCGCCGGCCAGGATCAGCATCATCGGCAAGCGATCCGTGAGCAGATGGGCCGCGGCAGCGGGGACGATCAGCATGGCAATGACCAGGATCGAACCGACCGCCTCGAAGGAAGCCACCGTGACCGTGCCCACCATCGCCATGAGCAAGTATTGCATCAGCCCCGCGGGAATGCCCAGGGCCGTGGCCAGGGCCGGGTCGAACGACGTGATCTTCAGTTCCTTCCACAGCAAGAGGATGAACAGGAGGGTGATCCCGAGGGCCGCGGCAAGGGTCAACATGACCCGGGGCACTTCCCAGGAACCGATGGGCACCGTGTCGAGGCTGGCCACTTCCAAGACCCCGTAGAGCACGCACTGCGGATCCAAATCCACCTGGGCCGCGATGCGCGTGATGAGGATGACCCCCAGGGCGAACAGCGCGGAGAACACAATGCCGATGCTGGCGTCCTCGGGAACCTTGGCCCCGCGATGGACCCACTGAATCAGCATCGTGGTGATCAGACTCATGGCCACGGCAGCCGCGAAGATCGGCCACCCATGCCGCTGGCCCGAAAGCAGAAAAGCCACGGCCAACCCCGGGAGCACGGCATGGCTGATTGCATCGCCGATAAGGCTCATCCGCCGCAGGAGGAGGAAGCAGCCCAGAAGGCCGCAGGCCAAGTTGCAGGCACAGGCAATGAGGATCGTCCAGGCGTCGTGCACGTTCATGGAACCCCTCCCGGCGGCGCAAGGGAGGTGTGCAGCCTGGCCTGATTCGCCATCCGCCATCGAGCCAACCAGCCGCGGCGCGGTGCAACCAGCGCCGAGGCGAGAAACAGCAACGTCCCCACCAGGATGATGCACGGCCCCGTGGGCATTTTCTCCACGGTGGAGCTGATCCACGTGCCCAACAAGCCCATGGACGAACCGAACAAGGCGGAGCCGATGAGCAAGGAGCGAAATTGATCGGTCCAAAAGCGCATGGTGACGCAGGGCAGGATCAACAGGGCCGCGATCATCACGACCCCCACCGTCGGCAAGCCGATGACGACGGTCAGCCCCAGGAGCGCCTTCAGAGTCAAATCCAGCGCTCCCGCCGGCCATCCTTGGATGCGGGCGAAATCGGGATCGAAGGTCACCAGCTTGAATTCCTTGTAACCCAGCAGGAGCAGCAGCAAGGCCGCGAAGGCGATCCCTGCGATGAGGTAGACGTCGAGGGCGATCATTCCAGCCGTCTTGCCGAAGATGAACGAGTCCAACCCCGCCTTGCCGCCTGAAGGCGTTTGTTGAATCATCTGGCTCAGCACAATGCCCGCGCCGAAAAACACGCTGAGCACGATGCCGACCGCCGCGTCTTGCTTGATGCGGGTGCCGGCGCACAGGCCTTGAACGCAGAGCACGCCCAGCCAGCCGCTCAGCAGCGCCCCCAGCAGCATGGCGGGGAGGCTGCGTTCGCCCAGAAGCAAATAGGCCAGGCACAAGCCGGGCAGCGCGGCATGGGCCAGCGCGTCGCCCATCAAGGCATGGCGGCGGAGCACGGCAAAGCAGCCCACCAATCCCGCCAGGGCGGAGAGCATGGCCGTGCCCATGAGCACGATGGCCGTATTGTAGGTCATCATGCCGAACGCTCCCGGGCTTGCACCGCCTCCGCGGCCAGGTCCAGAATGGCGAGCCGGCCGCCATAGGTTTTGTACAACAGGTCGGGGGTGAACGTCGTTGCCGTCGGGCCATAGGCCACGAGCCGCATGTTGAGGAGCATCACTTGATCGAAATAGAGCGGCACGGTGCGCAAGTCATGATGGACGACGAGGACCGTCTTGCCTTGGTCGCGCAGCTCTTGCAGGAGGTGGAAGATCGTGGCTTCCGTCGCGGCATCAACGCCCGCCATCGGTTCATCCATGAAGTACAGGTCCGCCCGCTGGGCCAGCGCTCGAGCCAGAAAGGTGCGCTGCTGCTGCCCCCCCGAGAGTTGGCCGATCTGCTGCTTGGCCATTTCGGCCAGGCCCACCTTCTCCAGGCAGTGCATCGCCCATTCCTTTTCCGCCCGGCCAGGCCGGCGAAACCAGCCCAGTTGGCCATACGTCCCCATGAGCACCACGTCGCGGACGTTGACCGGGAAATCCCAATCCACGCTTTCGCGCTGCGGCACATAGCCGATGCGGCCGCGGACCTGCTTGATCGATTGGCCGAAGAGCGCGACCGAGCCGCTGGTGATCGGCAACAGCCCCAGGACCGCCTTGATAAGCGTGCTCTTGCCGGCGCCATTCGGCCCCACGATGCCGATGAGGCTCGGCTCCTGGATCGTCGCGTCCACGTCCCACAAGACGGGCTTGTTGTGATAGGCCACGGTGAGATCGTGGATATCCAAGATCGGAACCGCGGTCGACGAGGAAACGCTCGGCTCCTCGGCTGCCTTGGCAGAAATAAGCGGCGAGTTCATTGCAGTGCTTTCACGATCGTATCGACATTGTGCTGGATCATACCCGGGTAGGTCCCCGCGGGAGTGCCTTCCTCGCCCATGGCATCCGAATACAGTTCACCCCCCACGACCACGCGATGGCCGCGAGCCTGGCAACCCTCGATCAGCGCCCGGACATTCTTTTCCGAAACGCTCGTCTCGACAAAGACCGCTTTGATCCGGCGGCTGCACAGCAGCTCCACCAGGGCATTGATCTCGCGCACCCCCGCTTCGCTTTCCGTGCTGATCCCCTGAATGCCCCGCACTTCGACGTCGTAGGCCCTTCCAAAATAGCGAAAGGCGTCATGCGCGGTGACGAGCACGCGGCGATCCTTGGGTATCCTGGCCATTTGCGTCTTGGCGTAGTCGTGTAATTCCGCCAACGTCTTGCGGTAGGCGGCGCCGTTGGCCTCGTACTCCGCTTGGTGAGAGGGATCGAATTGCACCAAGACGTCCAGGATCAGATCGATCCCTTGGCTCCACAAGGCCACGTCAAACCATAGATGCGGATCGTGCTCGCCATCCTCGTCCTGCATCATCCGGTCATCGTGCATTTTGGCCGTGACGGCAAACGTCGGCTTTTTCCTGGCGAGGCTGGCAAAGATTTCCGTCATCTTTCCTTCGAGATGCCGCCCCGAATAGAAGACCAGATCCGCGTCATGCAGTTGCCGAACGTCGCCGGGCGAGGCTTTGTATAAATGGGGATCAACGCCTGCCCCCATGAGTTGCTTCACCCGAACGTGCTTTTGGCCCACGTGCCGAACCAGGTCCGCCACCATCCCCGTCGTGCAGACGACCTTGATGGGATACGGCCCCTGATAGATTTTGTGAATCTTGATCTCCGTTGGGCCATTCCCTGCAGAAGATTCATGATTCGAATCTTTCTGACACCCGCCCGTCATCAACACTGTGGCAATGACCAAAAAAAGCGAACGTCGTCGCATTTTCTTTATTCCAACGAGTCGGAAGAAGACACAAACAGCATATTTAGTTTAACCTAATATGTTAATTAGACAAGACTAATTTGCTTTGCCTGTACATGAGTGGGACAAACGACCTGCCAACGTTAGTGCTGGCTTTTCGTACCTATCACCAACTGATCGGGTGTGGCGTTGGGTATCGCAAGTACATGAACTCGGCATGGAGGACTACGTCAAGGAAGGGAAAGCGGGATACGGGAGTCGAACCCGTCTCACAGCCTTGGGAAGGCTGGGCACAGCCGATATACCAATCCCGCGGAATCGAGTCACATTCTAATCGCTGGCCGGTTCCTCGGCAAGTTGTTGCGGTTCGGACCTTGAATCCGACGGTTTGGGCCACCGAGCCATCAGCGCATCGAGGGGAATCCGGTCCGCAGCCTCGACTTTTCCGCCGTCGCTCCGGTCCGAAGAGCAGCCACAACCGCCGCCGCATCCGCCCTCGCTGCGGAGCAGCCGCGCTCCGCGCCAGACCACGTAGGCCAAGGCCAAGGCAATGAGGCTGTAGGCCAAGATTTCCTGAAGCAACGCTTCGCTCATGGGGTCAAGTATACCGCGTCGTCTGGTACTTTTCCGCAAAGAAGCGCGGCAGCAACCGATCCACTTGCATCAGCCCCTCGCGGGTCAGTCGATACCGGTCTGGTGCTCTTTCGAGGCAGCGTTCGGCTTCGAGATGAGACCATGCCTCCCGAAAACGATCCGCCACCGCGGTTTGATATTTTTGCTGAAAGTAGTCCAAATCCAAGGAGCCGGTCTTCAGTTGCAAAATCATCTCCCGGATCAAGGCATCCTCCGCGTCCATCCTGAAGGCGCGGTTGAGGGGCCATTGTCCTTCGTCCAGTCTTTGCAAGTAGACATCCCATTGATCGACGTTCTGGACGTGCACGCCCTGCAAATGGCCGAAGGAAGCCACGCCCGTGCCGATCAGGTCCGCGCCATGCCACAGCTCATCGCGGTAGATGAACTTCGCCTGGGAGGAGCGGCGGACTAGCGTATAGCCGCTGGAGACATCGTAGCCGAGCGGGATCAAGGTTTCATAAGCATGGGCCACCCAGGCGCGCTTGATCGGCCAACTGGCGATCCCCTCGTGAGTCCCCTGGCCGGCTTGCAGCATTTCCTTCGAATAGACCGTGTTGAACGGCAGTTCCATTTGGTAGATAGTGATGCTGTCCGGTTGCAGATCGGCGGTCTTGCGGATGCAGTCGCGCCAATTCTCCCAGGTCTCGCCGACCATCCCGGCGATGAGATCGACGTTGATTTGGGCGAAGCCAATCTCCCTGGCCCATTCATAGACGCGGAAAATTTCCGGCGAGCGATGGGCCCGGCCATTCTCTTCGAGGATGCGGTCGCTGAAATTCTCCACGCCCAAACTCAAGCGCGTGACGCCAAGCTCCTTCAAGGCGACCAGCTTTTCCCGTTGCACCGTGCCCGGTTCGGCTTCGAAGGTCACCTCGCGGGGCTGCTCCCAGCGCAAGCGCCGCTTGACGCCGTCAAACAGTTCGTGCAACTGTGCCGCGCTCAAATAGGAAGGCGTACCCCCGCCGAAATAGACGAAATCCAAGGGGCGGCCCGCGATCAGAGGCGCTTGGCTGTACAGCTCCACTTCCTTGAGCAAGGCGTTCAGGTAGGTCTCCACCTCTCGGGCATTCTTGTCCGTGTAGACCCGAAAGTAGCAGAATTTGCAGCGCTTGCGGCAAAAGGGAATGTGCAAATACAGCCCCAGCCGCACGTCCGGCTTGGGCGGGCACTGCAGCACGGCCAGCGCCTCGGGCAGAGCTTCCTTGGTCCAAAACGAAAAGGGCGGGTAGTTGGCGATGAAGTAATTGCCCAGGCCGGTCTTTTCCTGATCGAATTCAGGAGCGGCTTCGCGGGGCGGCGTGGTCGGCAGGGACAGCGTCATTTGGCGGCCCTCCCATAACAGAAAACGATGCCATCGGTGGTGCCGATGACCAACCGATCACGAGCCACGGCGGGGGAGCCGGCCACGGCGCTGCCCAAGGCCGCTTGCCACTCGCGCTGGCCCGTCTTCAGATTCAAGGCATACAAATGGCCGTCCGCGGAGCCGCAGAAGACGCGCTGCCCCACGATCACCGGCGAACCATCCACCCGGCCGCGGGTTTGAAACTGCCAGAGCAGCTTGCCGGTCTTGGCTTCCAGGGCGTAGATTTTGCGGTCGCGGCAGCCAGTGACGACGATCCCTTCCGCCACGGCGGGGGAGGAATAAAACGGCATGGGCCGGGGCGGCGTGAACTCCCACAGCCGCTTGGCCGTTTTCCAATCGATGGCAAAGAAGGAGCGGTCCATATTGCCGACGAAGACAGCTTCGTCGTCCACGGCCACGGAAGCCCCCGCCTGCCCCAGTTCATCGAAGGCGGCCAACTGTTTGCCGTCCTGAATGGCGAGGATGCGCAACTGGCCATCGCAGCCCGCCACGAAGGTGCGATCCTGGACCAGCGCGGGGGATGCATTGATCGGGCCTTCCGTGGTGACCTGCCAGACGACCTTCCCCGTTTCGATGTCAAGGCAATAAAAAATGGCGTCGTAGGAGCCGATGAAGACGCGATCCTCCAGCACATTGGCGGACGAGACGATTTCGCCGCCGGTCTTCACCAGCCAGCGCCGCGTCCCGGTTTTGGCGTCGATGGCGTGAATGTCGCCGGCCCCGTCGCCGATGATCACCACCCCCTTCGCCACGGCGGGAGAGGCCTTGAACCCCGCGCTGGCTTCATACTTCCATTTCAATTGACCATCGGCCAGGGCCAGGCAAAAAACCCAGCCTTCGGCAGAGGCGATAAACACGTCGTCGCCCACGATCGCCGCGGCCCCATCGAAGCTGTCCTTAGTTTCATACTTCCACAGCAGCGCCGGCTCGGTCGGCAAGCTGCCCTTGACCACGCCGTTCTGCAAGGCGTTGCCGCGGAAGGTCGGCCAATCCTCCCCATGGAGCAGGCCGGTCAAAATTAAGAATCCCCCCATCAGCCAACACTGCTTCATGGTCGGAATCTCGTCGGGCAGGTGAAAAGGAACGTGCAACCCGGGTGGCGAACGTTACTCGGCCATCGGACCAAAGGCTTGCTGATACAACTCCCGCAATTCATTATATCCCACGGGGCGCGGGTTGAAGGTCCCGGTCCATTGCTGGGAGGCCTCTTCCGCCAGAACGGAGAGCATCCCCTGGCTCACGCCGCAAGCGGAGAGATGCGCGGGCAAGTCGGCGGCGCGGGCCAACGCGGCGACGCGATCCGCCAAGCGCCCCGCCCCGGTCGGCTCCTCCTCCACGCCCAAGCCGACGGCGTCGGCCAACTCGGCATACAGCGGCTCGACCGCGGCAGCGTTGTACCGAATCACGTGCGGCAGCATCATGCCGATCGCCTGGCCATGGACCATGCCATAATGGGCGGAGAGCGGATTGGCCAAGGCGTGCGTGGCGCCGAGCATGGAATTTTCAATGGCCAGACCCGCCAGATGCGCCCCCCACTGCATGGCGGCGCGCGCCGCGAGATGGTTTGGCTCGCGCAGCACCGTTTCAAACGATTGATGCAGGAGCCGCCAGGCCTCGCGAGCGAACATCTGCGAAAGACTGTTGCGCTTGGAGGTGACGTAGGATTCAAGGGCGTGGGAAATGGCATCCATGCCGGTGAGGGCGGTGACGCGCGGCGGTTGGGTCAGCGTCAGCTCCGGGTCGAGGATCGCCGCTCGAAAGGTGGCCTTGCGATCGCCGCAGGCCATTTTCATGTGGGATTCGGGATCGCGAATGAGGGCAAAGGACTGGGCCTCGCTGCCCGTGCCCGCCGTGGTGGGAACGCCCACCGAAGGCAGCATCGGCTGGCGGGCCTTGCCCACGCCCCAGTAATCCTTCATCTTGCCGCCATTGGTCAGGATGAAGTTGATGCCCTTGGCGCAGTCCATCGCGGAACCGCCGCCTACGGCCACAATAAAATCGACGCTGCCTTGCCGCGCCGCGGCGACTCCCGTCTCCACGTGGCGCGTCGTGGGGTTCTCCTCCACGTCGTCAAACACGACCACCCGGCAGCCTGCCGTTTGCAAGGCGTTCATGGCTCGCTGCGGATGGCCCACGGCTTCCAGTCCCGGGTCGGTCACCAGCAAAACCGTTTTGCCCCCCAAAGAGGCCACGACCTCGCCCAAGCGGTCGAGCATCCCCGAGCCGAACAGGACTCGCGTCAGCGGTTGATAGTCAAACTGTTTCATCCATTCCTGCATGATCGACCTGAAAGGGGACGGGCCGCGGCCTCTCCGGGCGCCATCGCGGGTCGCGCCGCGCTCGCGGCTCCAGCGGCCGCCGTGCACCACGGCCCGGAGCGTCTTGTTACTTTATAATCGCAAGGCATCGGGTTCAAACTGGAAGGCGCGGGAACGATAGAGAAACTCGACGATATTGCCCTCGTGGGGCTGCCGCCAATTGAGCCGGGTCGTGGGGATGGGCCCCAGGTTGAGCCGATCGATGTGGACCGCGTCCAGCAGTTCTCGCTGCCAGGCGGGGTCCCGGGTGATGGCGGTGGCGATGAGCGTGGGACCGATGGCCTGGACGATTTTTTCCTGGGGGCAATCCACGACCGTGACAAAGGGGAACAGATACTCTCTGCGGACGACGGCCGGTTCGGGCGACGCGGCATGGATCACGGTGGGCCGCAGATAAGCGCAGCGTTCGTGCTTGACCAGACGCGGGCCAAACTTGGCCGTGGCATCGGTCACGCCTTGGGCTTTCACGTCCCCCTCGATTTCCTGGTTGATGGCTTCCGCCAGGCTGGGGGTGGTGAAGGCGGCCAACTTGGCCTCGGGATCGTCCGGCGGGGTCGGCTGGATCGGTCCGAGCCGCTCCGCCAGGGCTTGGGCGATGGCCCGGCCATGCCGCGGCGTGTAAATCGCCGAGGTGTTGATGCAGCTTCGGCCGCTGTTGAGCAGCACGCTTTCCACCATCACGTCGAGGTATTTTTCCCAGTGATCGACTTCGTCCTGTCCGAGAAGTATTTTGCTCCAGCCCGGACCATGCACCTGGACTTTGGGATTGCCGTGATACTGCTGCACGGTGGCTTCGCCGCCGAAGACGAGGCTGCGCTGACTGGCCGCCAAGACCGCGGCACCGACGTCATGGCCGCCGGGATAAAAGCCGAAGGCCGCCTTGGGGAGACCCGCCTGGAGAAAGGCGTGGATCAAGCGAAACGGCGTCCAGGGTTCCGCGGAGCCGGGCTTGATGAGCAGCCCGATCTGCAGGGCCAGCGCCGGCAGCCAGAGCGTGTGGACGCCAGGCGAGTTGTTGGGCAGGACCATGCCCAGGATCGGCGATTGGGCCTGATAGCTTAGGGGCACGCCGCGCGGCTCCGTGCCGAATCCCTTGCGGATGATATTGAGGTCCAGGCCGCGCGTCAGGGCGTCGAGAATGGACGGCATGTTTTGCAGCACGAAGTGGTTCTTCTTCATGTTGGCCCGGCACATATTTTCGGGCAGCCCCGTGGTCGCGGATTGGATTTTGACAAAATCCTCCGGCGACTGGGCTTGGTCGCCCAGGTTGAGCGTTGCCGTAAGGTAAAGGTCGGCGGCCTGGTGCATTTTGGCCAGCAGGTCGTCCATGGGCAGGTCGCGCAGCGCCTGGCGGGCCTTGTGGGCGTGCCGCATGTCCCGCTGCACCATCGCGCCGTTGGCCCGGCTCATTTCCGCCACGGCCTGGCCCGTCATGAAATGAGTCAGCGTGTCCACGTCCAGACTTTTGTAGACATCGCCCCAACGCAGGATCGGCAGGTGCAGCATGGAGGTTACTCGATGGGTTTGTGAAAGGGGGAAGCTGTGGAAGCTGAGCTTCGAAATCAGCGGTCTGATCAATAGACGCCCACCGTGGTGGTCGACGCAAAACCCCGATAGGGCCGCACGCCGCTAACGCCGTCCCATGGATATTTTTCATAGGGCGGCTCGCGCTCGCCTTCATCCCGCTCCGGGAAACGCGGCATGAAGAATTCCTTGGTGAAAGTCGACAGGAGCACGCGGCCCGTCTGGCCATACTCCACCACCTTTTCATGATCGTCGAAGTCGACGACCTCGATGACTGCCCGCGGCTGCGGCGCATAGTAGCTGATCTTGTAGCCATCTTCGGGACCCACGGGCTTCGACGCCGCCAGGCCCATGAGCGTGTTGCCATAGGTGGGCGTCATATAGGCCCCATCGAGCAGCTCCTCGACGGCAAAGCGCGTGAACTGCGGCGTGAATTCCGTGCCTCCCGAGAAGACGCCCTTGATGCCCGCCGAACGGATGGTCTTTCCTTGCTTTTCGAGGGCCAGGGCAAAGGCTTCCAGCAGCTTGGGCGTGGTGAACAGGCATTGGATGTCATGCCCCGCCTCCAGAATCGTCAGGCCTTGCTCGATGACGTGTTGTTTGTAGGCCTCGAGATGCTCCATCCAGCCCTTCTTGATTAGCTTGATCACCCAGCGCGGATCGAGGTCGACGCAAAAGCAGATGCCGCCGCGAAATTGGCACAGATGCTCAACGGCCAGGCGGAGGCGGCGCGGACCCGAGGGGCCGAGCATGAGCCAATTGGCCCCTTTGGGGAAATACTCATCGGGCAAGGTTTCGCTGAAAAGCGAGTAGTCGATGCGAAAGTCTTCGTGATTGATCCGGCTCTTGGGAATGCCCGTCGTGCCGCCGGTCTCGAAGACGTAGATGGGCTTTCCCGCCAGGCCGCGGGGGATCCACCGCTGCAGCGGCCCGCCGCGCAGCCATTCATCCTCGAACTCGCCGAATTTCTTGAGGTCCTGATAGCCATGCACTTCCTTGCGCGGATCGAAGCCCATTTGCTGCACGCGCTCCAGCCAAAAGGGCGTTCCCGTCTCCGGATCAAAATGCCAGGCGACCATGTCGCGAATGTGGGCATCCAGTTGTTCGCGTGCTTGTTGCTCAGTGATTGGCATGGCGGCTTCCATGGCTGAGGGTTAAGGGATGCGGGTTGGTTCAGGTTTCGGCCAGGTCGATGTCGAAGCGGCGAGCGCTTAAGGAGCGGTCGCTTCATAAGGACAGGCTGCCTGGGCTTCCGGCTTGGCAGCATCGGGCGGAAGCTCGGCCAGCCAGCCCAGTTTTTGCTGCTCCAGGGCCGTGCGCTTGGCTTGCAGCAGCGCCGCTTGTTGGTGCAGCCGCTTCTCGGCATGCTCCAGGCGAATGCGGACGAATTCCAGTTCCGAGCGATACTGTTGATGCGCCGAGACCAGATCGCCTTGCGGAACAAGCGTGCCAAACAGTTGGATGTCCTTGAGCTGATTTGGCTCCAGCCGCGATTCCATCGGGCAGGTTTCGGGAAGCGCCTTCAAGGCCGCGAACCATTGTTCCCACACTTGCTGCAGATCGATCAATTCCTTGCGCATCGTGAACAGCAAGGAGCGATCGGAGCGGGTGGCCAAAATCATGCACGCTTTCAGTTGCTTCTGACACCGCTCGACCAGGCCTTGCAGTTCCGCCACGGCCGCCGACTCGACCTGCCATTCCGGATGGCGGCGTTCGAATTCCTCCGCTCCCCCGGGAAGCCGCTTCGCAGCCCGATCTTGCAGGCCTTGTTCATACTCGCGGCGGACCTCGGGCAGCCGTTCGGTCGCCGCGCGCAAATGATCGCGCTCCTCGAAGAGGGACTTGAGCTTGCTCTTCGCCGCATCGTAAGCTTCGCGGGCGGCGACGGCCTGAGCATGCCGATCCTCGATCTCCTGCCGCGAGTAGCCGAATATCCCAAACCATCCGGGATTTTGTTCGGCTTCGACGTAGGCTTGCTCCGCTTGCTTGGCGGACCAGCGGAGCGGTTTGAGCAGCTCTTCGCCTTGCGAGCAATCTTGCTCGACCTGCCGCAGCAAGTCGGCCTTGGCTTCCAGATCGCGCAACTGCCGGGCCAGGTTTTGCAGCTTGAGATCAAGCAGGGAGTCGCTCATGGCCGCCTCGCGGAATCACTTTTGCTGCAGGGCGTATAGCCGATTCTTGGTCATGACGTACAACACGCCGTTGGCCGCCACCGGGGTGCTGAAGACGGCCGCCTTCATGTCATATTTGCCGAGCAGCTTCATTTCCTTGCCTTCCTGGAAGACGAGCAGATCGCCCTCCTCGGTGCCGACGTACACCTTGCCGTCCACGACGTAGCAGGAACCCCAGATGTTGGAGAGCGTGTCGTATTCCCAATGCTTCTGGCCCGTATTGGCATCGAAGCAAGCGATGAAGCCCGGCAGATTGCAGATGTAGACCAGATCGTTGCGGATGGCGCAGGTCGACAGGCTGCGGTGCCAGATCAGTTCGCCCTGAGCATTCGACCCGCCGACGTGCCAGATGAAGCCGGCGTCCTTGTTGACGGGATGCTTGGGATCGAAATTATCCTCGCGCGGCGAAATGTCCCCGCGCTTGGCGGGATCAATGCACCAAAGGTGGCCGACGCCGTCGCCATGCTCGGGATCCTGGCCGGTGTTGATGTAGACGCGCTGGTTGTAGACGACGGGGGTGGAGATGATGTAGTTGCGGGTGCCCTTGCCGCCCAGCCTGTAGACGGCGGACTTGGGATTGCAATCGAAGCGCCACAATTCCTTGCCCGTCGGCGGATCGAAGGCCCGCACCCAGCCGTCGCCCCCGGCGAAGATGACCATCGGCACGCCCTGAATTTCCGCATAGGCGGGATTGGACCATTGCCCATGCAGCACGCTCGTGCCGGGCGCATTATTCGTCCAGACCGCCTGGCCCGTGTGCTTATTGACGGCGATGAAGCTCGGCGCGCGCGGCGCGGGGATGTTTTCGTGCGATTCATCGTGGCCGTTGCCCGTCAGCACGAACACCAGGTCGCCGACGATGATGGGCGAACACACGGCCAGATTATGCGGGAAGACCCCCAACTCCTTCATCATGTCGAACTTCCAGATGATGTCGGGGTCCGTCGGATCGTTGTGCTTGGGATCCTCGATGCCCTGGCGGCCGTCGTACAAGCCCTCGGTGTCGGCACAGATGATCTCGCAGCGATTGCTGACGTAATACAGGCGGTTGCCCTCGACGTAAGGCGAAGAGCAAACCCCCTGCTCCGGCCAATCGTTGACCCGGCCCGATTCCAACTTATCGTGCACGGCTTGCCAAAGGAACTTGCCATCCGCTTCGCGGAAGCACATGATCACGCCCTTGTCGCCTTTGTATTTTTCGTTGCGGGGCGTGTTGTTGTTGGTGCCGACGAAAATCTTGCCCGAGGCGATCACGGGATTGCCATAAGATTGGGAGCCTAGTTCCACGAACCATTTGATGTTTTCGTTGTTCTCCACGTCCACGGAAGCGGGCAAGTTCTTTTCGAATTCATTGACCATGTTGCGGCTATAGTTGCCGCCGAACATCGGCCAGGTGCGGCTGTCCAGCGTCACGGGGCGAAGGCGATCGCTGGAGGCGAAGCGGTTTTCCCCGTTTCGGGTGGAAGTCGATCCGCGGTCTTGAGCAGGCTCCTCGGTTGGCAAGGTCAGCCAAGCCAATCCCAGGACCACGAGGCCGCCGCCCATGACCGCCAGCATTCTTTGAACCCGCGATGGTGATTGCATATATCCGTCCTTTCGACAGCAAGGCGCCCGTCGTTTCATGCCGCTAGCAGAGGTCATTTTTTGTTGGGGATCACTTTGACATTCTGATAGAACACTTCCGCTCCCGCGCCCTTGCCATCCGCGGGAACCCCCGTGGCATAGGCATACAAGGCGGGACTGCCATGGCGATTGGGGCACGGGTCTTCGAACTCCACCGTCCATTGGCTGGGTTCGGGCTGGCCGCGCTCCCACACTTTGCCCTGGACCTTGGCCTTGTCGCCTTCCTGGGTCACATGGAGCTTGAACGTGTACCAGGCGCCGGCTCGCCAGGCAAAGTCGATGGTCTTGTCGATCCGCCGATTGGCTTCCCAGGACCGGAGCCAGAGTTTCTGCTTGCCGCCGTCCAGGCACAACACGTAACGGCAATTGACGATGCCCATGTCGGGCAGGAAGGTGGCATTCGGCTCCTTGCGCTCCGAGCCCATGAGGTCGCCCTGGATCGTGTACTCCGCGGCGTCGGGCTGCGTAATGTAAGCGAAAGCGCGGCACAAGAGCGGGTTGGGATTATTGGCCAGCTTTTTCAACGCCTGGCCGCCTTCCGGCAACGCCACGACCTGGAACTTGCCGGCCAGGTTGATCCAGCCGGTGGGGATGCGGCCCAGTTCGATTTGACTGAAATCCTGCTCATAGGGCAGCGTCGGAGCGACGCGGACGCGGGCCTTGGCGGCGAATTGCCGATCGCCCATCTTGATTTGGGCGAGCACGACACCGCTCTGTGCGGCCACGTCCGCGGGCACGTGCAGCTCCCCCTGCTCATTGATCGCGCCCTTGAGGGCGGGGATCGGAGCCATGTTGGGCGGCGACCCGGGCGGCGGAGGCGTCGTCGGCAACGACCAGGAAACCTGAAAGGTTCCCGCGACTCCCGGAATCTTGTACCCTTGCGCGTTGTAGATGGCCACCTGGAAGGTCTGCTTGGCGCCGGGATGCAGCGTGACGTCCACGGGTTCGACCATGGCCAGGTGCGGCGTCGAATCGCCCAGGTCCACCTTCGGTTGCGGTGAAATGGGCGACACGCCCGCCTTGGGTTGTTTGTTCGCGTCCACCAGACAATAAATCTCGTCGGCGGTGGTCAGATAAACCCGCCCCTCCGCGACGGCGGGACTGCCATTGCATTCGATCACCAAACCATCGGGCCGCGTGAAGCGCACGGAATGGATCGTCTCGCATTTCGCGTCGCCGGGTTTGAGAATATGCCAGCGCGCGCCCACTTCGCACACGTAAATTTTGCCATCGGCCCACACCGGCGACCCCTTGGCGGATCGGCCGTATTTGTGCTCCCACAGCGTCTTGCCCGTGGCGGCGTCCAGGCAAAACATCTTCGCGCCGTTATCGCACAGATACAGCCGGCCATCATGGAGCAAGGGCGAAGCGTAGCCGACGAGCAAGCCGGTGCGTTCCCAGACCACGGCAGGTTTGCCGTCCGTGATTTTCTTGGCATCCAGGCACACGGCCAGCCCCTGGACGTTGCCCGTCATGTTCTCTTCGCTGTGGCAAATGTAGACCCAGCCCTTGGCCTCATCGACGACGGGCGAGACGTTGACGCCGCGTTTGGTCAGGGGATAGCTCCAAACCTTTTCCCCCGTGTTGCGCTTGATGGCGTGGACAAACCCGTCGGCGCCGCCGCAGATGATGAGCCGTTCGTTGTTGATGGTGTGGGCCACGGGAACGGAGTAGATGGTGTCCAGCGGCGGGCCGCCCGGCTGCGACCACCAGATGATTTCGCCGGTCTTCTTGTCCATGGCCAGGAAGCGATGCCCGCCGCGGCCGTGATCGCCCCAACTGGCGTTGAGCATGTTCATGATGACGTAGGGGCCGTCCACAATGGGCGACGTGATGCGGCCGCCATAACCGCTGACGCGGCCATACTCTTCCGTCAAGGACTTTTGCCAGAGCACTTTGCCGTCGGGATCGAAACAGAAAAACAACCCCTGCACGCCATGGGCGTAGAGGTTGCCCGTTTCCGAATCGGCGGCCATGTTGGCCCAGCCCACGCGATTGGTCACGATGTCGGCCAGGAAGACGTTGAAGCGATGCTGCCACAGCAGCTTGCCGGTCTTGGCGTCGAAGCACGTCACGGCTTCCTGCTCCATGACGCCCTCGCCGACGCTGCCGATGATGTAGACCCGGCCGCGCGAAACGATGGGCGTCGACCGGCAGCCAAAGGGCTGCTTCCACGCCACGTTCGTGCCGGCGACGGCGAACTGTTCGGGCAACCCGGTGTCGTGGCTGGCCCCCGTTTGCATCGGGCCGCGCCAGTGAAGCCAATCCTCGGCCTGGGCTAAGAGCAGGGGACAAAGCAACAACCAACTAGCCAGGATGGGTTTCATGTTCGTGATCCAATGGCAAGCCAAGGGGATGAGGGAAGGACCGTCTCATGCAGTTCGGCAGCGGTTTTCGCCGTCATTGATTTTACACGTTAACGAACTGGGTCAACTATCTGAAATTCTACGAATCCAGCGCTGGGACTTCATCTCTGATTTGGGCAATGTTCCCTGAGCGACGCGGGTCACGCGCGGCCGAAAGTGATACGCATGGCGAACGGCCTCGGCGAGTTCGCGCTCTACGTCCCCTGCCGCGCGGGTTTCCATTTCGATGGCCAAGTCCGTCATGCCTGCGGCTTCGGTCACGATGACGCGGTAATCGTCGATGGCCGGGAATTGCTGCACGATGGCCTCGATCATGCTGGGGTAGACGTTATTGCCGCGGATCAAAACCAGATCGTCCGTTCGTCCCAGAATGCCGCCGCGGACGCGCGGCCACCGCCGTCCGCAGGGACAAGGCTCGGAGTCGAGCACGACGCGGTCGCCAGTTCGATAGCGCAGCAAGGGGCTGCCCCATCGGCCCAAGTTGGTGATGATCAATTCGCCTTCCTGTCCGCTGGCGGCGGGTTCGAGCGTGGCCGGATCGATGACTTCGACGATGCACTCGCTGCCCAGCAAATGGAACCCGCCGGGGTTGGCCTGGCATTCCATCCCCAAGGGCCCGATCTCCGTCATCCCATAGTGATCGAAGACCCTGGCTCCCCAGCCCTCTTCAAGCCGCCGCCGCATGCTCGGGATCGACGCCCCCGGCTCCCCGGCCAGGATGAGGGCGCGGACTTGCCCCTGGGAGCGGTCGATGCCCTCGGCCCGCGCCGTCTCCAACAAGCGCCAGGCATACGTCGGCGTGCAGCAGAGGACGGTCATTTGCAGGTCGAGGATCATGCGCCACCGTGCCACGCTGGTCATGCCGCCGCCGGGCACGCAAAACCACCCCTGCTGCTGAGCGCCTTCGAACGCCGTCCAAAAACCCAGGAACGGCCCGAAGGAAAAGGGGAAAAACAAGCGATCCCGGTGCGTCACCCCGGCCATGTCGAAGATGATCCGCCAACAGTGCAACATCCACAGCCAGCTCTCCCGCGTATCCAGCCACCGCAGCGGCTGGCCCCGCGAGCCGGACGTTTGATGCATCCGGACGTACTGCGTGATGGGCAGGGAATGGAGCGTGCCGAAGGGCGGCGCCTGGCTTTGATCCTCGAGCAATTCCTCCTTGGTCGTAAAGGGCAGGTTGCGCCAGCGAGCGCCGTCCCGAGGCCAGGCTTGCAGTTTTCGTTGATAAAAGCGATTCCGCGAACGGAGCCGCGCTACGAAAGCATGGGTCCACGCTTCATCAGGCAAGGGGATCGGCAGCGACATCGATGGCTCCAGGTTCTAGTGCTCGGCGTTCGCGGCGGGCCGGAGTTGATGATTGATCCCAACCCCGCCGACCGGTATCATCGTCGCCAATGCCCCTCGGTTCAAGGAACGGCGCATGGCTTCCGTGATTCGACTGCTTCAGCTTACCATCCGTTATCGCCAATTCACGGCCGTGGATCAACTCTCCTTGGAGGTCAACCGGGGCGAAGTGTTCGGATTGCTCGGCCCCAATGGCGCGGGCAAGACCACCGTCTTCCTCTGCTTGACCCGGCAAGTCGCCATCAGCGGCGGCGCCGTGGAGATCCTGGGGCACGACTTACATCGCGACTTCGACCAGCTCAAGGCCCGCTTTGGCTATGTCCCCGACACGGAAAACCACTTCGAGGAGTTCACCGCCGGGCAAAACCTGTCCCTCTTCGCCCGGCTCTATGACATTCCCGAGCGGCGCATCGATGAATGCTTGGAGAAGGTGGAATTGCTGCGCGAAAAAAACCTGCCCGTGCGCGCCTACTCCAAGGGCATGAAGAAGAAACTGCTCCTGGCGCGCGAGCTCCTCCACGAGCCGGAGATTCTGTTTCTCGACGAACCGACCGCCAACCTGGACGTGCACTCGACGGAGCGGATACGCCGCATCATTCAGGAATTGGCCCGCACCGGCACGACGATCTTTTTGACGACGCACAACATGGGGGAAGTGGAGCAAGTCTGCGATCGCGTGGCCATCATCAATCACGGCCGCCTGGTCGACCTCGATTCCCCGATCGCCTTCAAGTCCCGCAACACCGAGCGGATGGTGGACGTCGTCCTGGAGCGCGACGGCCACCACGAAAAACTGGCCATCGACCTCGCCGACGACGCCTCGCGCCGCCGCCTGGCCCAGATCATGGAATCGGAAATCCCCGTGACCCTGCACACCCGCGAGTTCAATTTTTACCAAGCCTTCCTGAAGCTGACCGGGGAGGAATACAACTAAATGCTCCGCCGCCGCATCATCGAAACGCTGCTCTGGAAAGAAGTCCTGCGTTTCCGGTATAACTGGGGACTGCTCGTGATGATCGGCGCGGTGCTGGCCCTGTCCGCTCTGCTCTCCATCAGCGCCCGCCTGGGACAACTTCCCGGGCAAGCCTCCCGCTTCATCAGCCGCTGCCTGGTGCTCTATGATGAGAACCATCCCCATGCCGTGCGCTGGGCGCAGTTCCTGGAGCAACATCCGCCCGAGGAGGCCTTTGCCAGCCAATATCAGCTTGGCCCCATTGAGGTCCGGACCAAGCAAGCCGTCTGGAACGCCAATCGGCAACGCTACAACCTGCCCGGCGGAACGCTCGCCATCGAATTGCAACCCCCCGGCAGCGGCGCCAAGAACGACCCCTGGCGCTATCGGCTCATCTTCCCGCAATTAGCCCTGAGCGAGGTCCTGCCCTATCGCTACTGGTTCGCACAGACGACGCAGTCCTTTCTGGGCAACAATCAGTTGCGCTTGGATGAGGACTGGGGCGAGCCGCGCAATCCCGAGCACATCTCCGCCTCCGAGGATCGGGTTCCCATTCTGGTGACCGGGCTGGTCATCTTCGCCTTCTACCTCATGTCGTTCAATCTGTACATCACCTCGACCGGCGAGGAGCGGGAGAAGCGCGTGCTCCTGGCCCTCATGCTCACCCCCGCCACGCCCGGCGAGATCATCGGCACGAAGGTCATTTTCTATGCCCTGGGCAGCTTGATGGTTTCCCTGGCCGTCGTGGCCATGTATCAGCCCGCGCTCTTGCTCAAGCCCCTGCTCTGGAGCGCCATCTTGAGCGGCTCCATCTGCTACATTTCCATCGGCACCGTGGCCCTGTGCTGGGTCCGCCGGCAAACGACGATCAACACCATCTCCATGATCTACCTGATCTTCACGGCCCTGATCATGTTCATGGGCACGTTCCTGGTGCCCTTCTACTTCATGCGTTTCGCCTTGATTGAGAACTACACGTTTCGGCACATCGCCGACCTGATCGCGGGGAAGCAAACCTTGCCCTGGTGGATGGATCAAACGGCCATGTGGTCGATCACCTTCATTTGGGTCGTCGCCGCGACGAGGCTGTTCCGGCAGCGCGGCGCCAGCATCAGCGTGACCTCGCGCTCCAGTTGAGCGAAGTCATGTTGAGCGTGGTCATGCCCGAGCGAAGTTGAGACAGACGCATCGATTTAGAAGCGAATCAGCGGCGAAGGCGGCGGCGGTTCCGGCGAAGGCAAGGCCGGACCGGGGGGCGGCCCCATCATGGGCGCCGAAGCTGCGCCGGGATCGGGCGGCAATGCAGGAGGCATTCCTCCAGGCGGCGCCGCAGGGGTGGGCATGACCGTCGGCGGTGGATCGCACACGCCGCCGCGCGTCCGACTGCCCGCAGCCGGATTGGGATCAATCTTGGCGGGGAAAAAATGGTCCATGAAATCCGCGATCGGAGCGGTGCTGCAACCGGTCAAGAAAAGCAACAGCCCCAAGGCCCGCCACATAGCCAATCCCCTAAACAACGGCCAGATCGATGGTTACGTTCATGATCGGCTTTAAACCATGATCCAAGCGGCGGCGATACCATGATTCGCCTTGATTGTCCAGTGGGAATTGAGCCAATGCAGCGCGGTGAACACTTCTGCAAATGGGGATGTCTCCGCACGATCGTAATTGGCCATCCGCGTCAAGGGGGTGGTGCTGGGGACCTTCCCTGAGCATTACTTTCAGCGAACCGCGGAGTCCGCCAGGCGATCCGTGAAGGCTTCCAGCAAGAGGACGAGCTGCACGCGGCGGTCAATATGGCTTTCCGCATCGAGCAGCGCTTCGGTTAGGCGCAACAGCACCTCCACGCCCCAGCGTTGGCACCAGGGATGATCGGAGGATTGAACGGCCGCCTCCCGCAGGGCGAGGATCAGTTCATCCGCCAGAAAGCGCAGCGCCAGATGGGCGCGCTGCCGCTTGACGGCCGACTCGGAACCAGCCGCCTCGACAAACTCATTGACCTTGGCCGCCAGAGCGACCGAATCAAACCGCGGCTGCTTCCACATCTTGAGCCACTCTTGCCGGAAGGCGAAGACGTCCGGGTCGGCCAGTTGGCGCGCCAGGCCGAGACTCCCGCCGGACAGTTGCGACACTTGCTTGGCCTGCCCGGGACCGCTCACCGCTTTATCCTGCAGGAGCAACTCCTCGATCAGCAGCGGCGGCAGCGGGTCGAAGCGAATGACCTGGCAGCGGGAGACGATGGTGGAAAAAAAATGATCCGTGGTCTGACCGATGAGGATCAGCAAGGACATGGGCGGCGGTTCTTCCAGGGATTTGAGGAAGGCGTTGGCCGCGTCATCGCTCATTTGATCCACGTCGTCGAGGATGACGATGCGCCGCGGCGCCCGCGCCGGCTTCACGCCCAGCCCGGACGTCACCTCCCGGATCAAGTCGATGGGAAATTCCAGCTTCTCCGCGGGCCGGCTCATCAGCCGCACGTCGGGATGCGTTCCGGCCATGACTTGCAAGCAGGCCGGGCATTGATCACAGGCGTCAAACGCGGCACTCGCCTCGCAGGTCAGCGCCTTGGCCAGCTCGATGGCGAAGAGCCGCTTGCCGATGCCCTGAGGTCCGACAAAGAGATAGGCATGGGCCAGGCGGCCGCGCTGCCACACGTGCTGGAAGCGTTTTCGCCATTCCTCATGACCGCGAACGTTGGTCCAAGACACGCTCCACCTCGCGTCGCAGTTGTGATTGAACCTGTTCCACGGACGCATGGGCATCGATGAGGATCATGCGGTCGGGATGTTGCCGCGCTTCGGCCAGGAAGCCCTGCCGCACTTGCTCGAAAAAGAGCGCCCCTTTGCTTTCCATGCGGTCCAGGGTTTGCCCGTGCTTGCGGCGCTGGGTTGCTTCGACGGGAAGATCAAGAACGAACGTCCATTCGGGAAAGGTGTGCCGCGTCGCCAGGCTGCCGAGCTGCCAGATGGTCTCGGGGGGGATGCCGCCCGCATGGCCTTGATAGACGACCGTGGACAGCAAGAAGCGATCGCTCAGGACGATCTCGCCGCGCTGCAGCGCCGGCCGAATCACCTGCTCGACCAGCACCGAACGGCTGGCCATGTACAGGAAACACTCGGTGATTTCCGACATGGGCCATTCGCCATCGAGCAACAATGAACGGATGCGTTCGCCCAAGGGCGTGTCGCCTGGGTCGCGGCAGGTCGTCACGGTCAACCCCTGCTGCCGGAGCCAGTCCGCGAGCAACCGGCATTGGGTGCTTTTGCCGGCGCCGTCGACGCCATCCAGACATAGAAACAGGCCTTGTTTCATCGCTGATCCTTCCGCGCCGCCGTGCTCATGGGCGGATCATCTCCTCGGCATGATAACTGGACCGGACAAACGGACCGCTGGCCACCTGTTTGAAGCCCATCCGGCGCGCGATGGCCGCCAGTTCATCGAATTCCTCGGGAGGCAGATACCGCGCCACCTGGACGTGCTTGAAAGAGGGATTCAGATACTGCCCCAGCGTCAAAGCGTCGCAGTCGATGGCCCGCAGATCGGCCAGGACGTCGAGCAGTTCGTCGCGCGATTCGCCCAGGCCCAGCATCAGGCCCGTTTTGGAGAGCACGTCGGGAGCGGATTGCTTGGCATGCCGGAGCACATTGAGACTGCGCTGATAATCGGCCCTGCCGCGCACCTTGGTGTAAAAACGGGGCACCGTCTCCATGTTGTGATTGAAGACGTGGGGCCGGGCTTTGAGCACCTGATCGACGGCCCCCAGGTCGCCCATGAAATCGGGGGTCAGCACTTCCAGCGTCGCTGAGGGAACCCGCCGCCTCACGGCCAACAGACAATGGTAAAAGTGGCTCGCACCGCCGTCCGGCAGATCATCCCGCGTCACCGACGTGATCACCACGTGGCGCAGCCCCAGGCGAACCACCGCCTCGGCCAGCCGGTCCGGTTCATCTTCCTCCACGGCCAGGGGAATGCCCTTGGCGACCGAGCAAAAGCCGCACGGCCGCGTGCAGATGTCGCCCAAGATCATGAAGGTGGCCGTCCGGCGGCTCCAGCATTCCATGCGATTCGGGCAGCGAGCGCTTTCGCAGACGGTCGCCAGCCCCAGGTCCGCAATGAGCCGATCGGTGAAGAAATCCTCGTTGCCCAGCGGCAGGTTGCGCTTGAGCCACGAAGGCAGCCGGCGGGCGGTCGCGGATGGCAGACTCGTTGTCGCGGCGCTGCCTTCGACCAAGGGCAAACTGTGCATGGAACTGGCCACCTGCAAGTGAGATCATTCGGGAAAGTTGAGTCAGGGCCTCTGCGGCCCCTGATGAAACATGCCTCTTGCGATCAATCTATGAGGCGGCCTTCGGGCGGAAAAGGCGTCTCATCTCAGCCTGGCAACCGTTCGCTTAGGAACGGTCGTAACAACCAGGTCTGGTCAAACACTGGCAAAGGAGGCAATTTTTAATGGCAATTCCACGCCGCCAATCACGACAATATACCATACGGCCAGGTCTACATCCTGAAGGAAACGAGGCGCGACTTCCATGCGTTGGGGATTGACGGACAGGCATGGGTTGGCATTGTGGTGTGCGATGGCGGCGGCGCTGTTGCCGTGGCCATTGATGGGTCAGGAAATCATCACGGAAACGATTACCCCGGCATTGGTCCGCAAATTAGCCAGGGAAGCCGCCACGCAATCCGCCGCGGGCCGTCAAGCCACGCTCGCCTTTTTAGGCGAAGCTTCCGTCCGGCCATCCGATCCCACGATTGATCCCGTTGAATTGATCACGGCGTTCCGCGATGCGGGGGTGGAATTGGCGGAACGCTTGGACGAAAAAGATCCGGCCATGCGGAAGCTGCTCCTTCTCACCCTGGGCAAGATGCGCGCTCCCGCAGAAAACGCCTTGCCCCATTGGAAACGGGCCATCGAGAGCCAAGATCCCATGCTCATGGAAGCGGCGTCCGAAGCCGTCGCGCTTTATTTCCTCCGCATCAAGGATCTGCGCGAGAGCAACGTGGCTCCCCCCGCGGCGCGGTCGCGCGTCCTCGACCTTTACGCACAAGACCTGATGCAAATCCTGCCGCTGGTGAGCGATATGTTGACCAAGCAAGATCGCATGGTTCGCTTGCATGCCTGCCAGGCCCTATCCAACATGGCCCGAACCATCGAAAGTTTGCCTCAAGAATACCGTTTCGATCCCAATCACTATGCCCAATTCAAGAAGATTCTGCCCGAATTCGTGCTGCGCTTGGAGGATGCCCTTGGCCATTGCATCCCGCTCTTGCAAGAAGCGGACATGGAAATCCGCCTCGAAATCCTCAATACCATGGAACACATTTTCGAGCTGAGCGTCCAGCGCGAGGAAATGGCCATGCGCAATCCGATGTTCAGCCAGGGCCGGCTGTGGCAGCGTGAATTCGAACCGCAAGGCACCGAGGCCGCCAAGAAACTGATCGAATTGAGCGGTCGTTTTCGCCAGGTCTTGGCCGCGCAGTTCCCGAACGCTTCCTTGGAAGTCCGCATGGCGGCGATGCGCGTGTTCGAAAACATGTCCGCGGCCGACGCCGTCATGATCGATGGCCTGATCTTGGCATCCAAGGATCCCAACCGCTTTATTCGTTGGGCCGCCGTCCGCGTGCTCGGCAATCACAAGCCAATCGCCTACCCCGAAGCGCTGCAGACCATGATTCGCTTGCTCGAAGACAACGATTTGGGAGTCCGCATGGCAGCCTGCCAAGCCCTGGGACAATTGGGCAAGGACGGCAAACCCGCCGCCAAGGCGATCGGCAGATGCCTGCATGAAGGGGATGAAGACGTCAAGTATCAAGCCATTTGGGCTTTGAATCAGATGGCCACCGAAGCCGCGGAAGCCTTGCCCGACATTCTCAAGGCGCTCCAGAGTCCCGACGTTCGCCTTCGCGAGGCGGTGCCGGGCCTGCTCGTGAAAATCGGCCAGCCGGCCAAGGCCAAGGGCATTCCCGCGCTCCAGGCCGCTCTTAAGGATGAGGAGGCCAGCGTGCGTTTCAAAGCCGCCTCGGCTCTGCAATCCTTGCTGGAACTGCCCTAATCCCCGTTGGCAGGCCGACGCGGCCGCCGCACTCAATTGATGACGCCTCGTGCCCTGTGGCCTTAGGTCATGAAATTGCTTATCATGGCCTTAAGGAAAGCTTTCCACGCTTCACTTCAGCACGGGAGTTACCACCATGCGTTTCATCGGTATGATTGGCCTGACCCTTTTCTTTAGCGCGAGCACGGGAGGTTGTGTGAATAGCGACAAGAATCCCATCGTGATCATGGAAACCAGCCACGGCACGATCAAGATCGAACTGTTCGCGGACAAGGCCCCCTTGACCGTCAAGAACTTCCTTTCCTATGTCGACGACAAACATTACGACAACACCATCTTCCATCGTGTGATCAGCAGCTTCATGATCCAGGGGGGGGGCTTTCAGCCGGGCATGAAGGAAAAGAAAACCAGGGACCCCATCAAGAATGAATCGGACAACAATGTCTCCAACGCCCGCGGCACGATCGCCATGGCCCGCACATCCGAACCCAACAGCGCCACGGCGCAGTTTTTCATCAACGTCGTCGACAATCGCCGGCTCGACAAGGCCTATGCAGGCGACGGCGTGGGCTATTGCGTGTTCGGCAAGGTCATCGAGGGGATGGACGTCGTGGACAAAATCAAGGGCGTCAAAACGGGGGCCTTTGGGTCGCACAATGATGTCCCGGTCGAGGACGTCGTCATCAAGTCCGTGAAACGCGAAGAGAGCAAGTAAAGCGCCAGCAACCCCAGCAAACAACACACCACGCTCGATGCCCCCGCGGCCTCGAGCGTTTTCTTTTTGACTGGCGGAGCGAGGCAGCCTCGCGGGGAAACCCATGGTTTAGCTGGGGGCTTCCTCCAAATAGGCGGACATGGAACCGGCCGATCGTTCCAACCGCCAGTCGGCCCCGTAGGCATGGATTTGATCCCGCTTCAATTCCGCCATTTCCAGATGGAGCGTGGCCACGACGACCCGGCCCGTGGTGTCCACTTCCTTCGCCATGATAAAGGACTTCTCGGGCGCATAGCCGAAGAGCACGCCGAGCATTTCGACCACATAAGCATACGTATGATCGTCGTCGTTGAGCAAAATGACGTTGTAAAGCGGCATCCGCTTGGTGTTCTTGTCGGTCCGCGTTTGCCGTTTGTAGCCGGGTCGAACGATGGTTTCTTCGCTCATGATGTCCATTCCTCCCGCATGAGCAGGCCGCGCCAGGCGACTCCAGGGCGGCGAACCGCTTCCTGATGGCCATCGCGAAGCCGCCCGTTGCTGCGCCAGCGTCCTTACGTCGTGCGCCCAAAAGTGACCATGGTGATGTCATCGAACTGCTCATCGCTGTCGGCAAACCTCATCACCTGGTCGAGAATGAACTGGCCCATCATGGGCGGTTGATGTTGCCACCCCTTGAGATGGGTTTTCAGCCGATCCATGCCGAACGATTCTTGCTCTTGATTGGCGGCGTCCAGAATGCCATCGGTGCAGAGCAAGACCTGGTCCCCGGCCTGCAGGGGATAGGTCACCGCTTGATACTCATAGCCTTCCATGACGCCTAACGGCAAGCCGTTGAAGTCGCCGCCGGCCAATTCCAAGAGTTCGCCGTTGGCCTTGCGAACCAGGGGCGGCACGTGGCCGGCGTTGACGATGGTCAGCACGTGCGTTTCCGGATCGAGGACGGCCAGGCAAAAGGTGATGAAGCGATCGACCATGCCGGCCTCCTGGAGTCGTTCATTCAGACGCTGGGTGGCGCGGGCGGGTTCATCGTCGACGATGAGGGAATACTGCACGTCGCCGCTGAGGCGCGCCATGAGCAAGGCCGCGGGGATGCCCTTGCCTGCCACGTCGCCGATGGCGATGGCGAGCCGGCGCCGGGGCATGGGAATAAAGCCGAAATAATCGCCGCCCACCTCCCGCGCCGCCTGGTAATGAGCAAAGAATTCATACTGTTCCAGGACCGGGACGCGGTTGGGCAGGAAGGTCTGCTGCACTTCCTTGGCCAATTCGATTTCCTGCTGGAACTTCATGCTGCTCAACTGTTCTTCGTGGAAGCGGGCGTTTTGCATGGCCACCGCGAATTGATTGCACACCGCCACCAGGAACTGCAGATCGTCCTGCGTGAACTTGCGCATGCGATCCTGGGTATCGATCTGGATCACGCCCAGGGTTTCCCCCGAACTGGTTTGCAGCGGGGCGCACATGACCGAGCGGATGCGGAAATCCGTCACGCTCGCGCTCATGGCGAAGGCTTCGTCGTGCAAGGCGTCTTCCGAGAGGATGGCATGCCCGTCGTCCAGGCATTTGTCCATGATCGTCTTGCTGAAGCGGGCCGATGCTTCGTCCTTTTCCCGCCGCGTCTTGATCGCCTTGGGAATGAATTTGTCATCCTCCCGAATGACGAAAAAGCAGCGGTCCGCCACGCGGAACACGTTCATCAACTGGTCCAGGATCATGGGCAAAAGACTGTCCACCTCCAAGGTGGACCCCAGGCGATTGCTGATCTCCAGCAAGGCGCGCAACCGCTCGGCGGACTGGGCTTCGAGGGCATTGGAGTTGCGGACCATGAGCGAGGACATGATCGTGCCGCTGTCGTCGACGTCGCTCGCTTTTTCGGGCATGACGGACGGGTCTTCGTAGGAGCAGAGAAAATCGCAAATCCGCAAGCGATCCTGGGGATGCAACACCACCGGGGATTTGGGGTCGACTTCCCGATCGTTGACGAAGGTCTTATTCCGGCTGCCCAGGTCCTTGACGTAAAAACGGCCATCGATGCGCAGAATTTCCGCGTGTTCCCGGCTGACGGCGCCGAGGTTGACCCAAATATCGCAGTCAGGGTTGCGGCCAATGACGGTGACATCCTTGGTTAATGGATATTGCTCGCCGTGCTTGGCTCCCTTCAAGACCCGAAGATAAGGCATGGGGCGTCAATCAACTTTCTGTTGGAAGTCTGGTTGAGTCACTGCATGCTTAAGTATAATATATCGCGTCATGGACTGGAGCCGTCAAGCATCCTTTCCGGTTCAATCTAAGGGAAGTTGCAGCGAAATACAGAGTGCAGCAACGCTATCCTTAGCCGACTCGGTGTAGGTCATGATCCAACGTGCCGCCCCGGCCATGGAACCCGTGGATGAAAAGATGCCGCCTCTGCTCTCCTCCAATGCAACCGCGCACCCCGCCGCCCCAGAGGGGGCGCCCCCATTGTCCGACGCGGAGTTGGTGGCCGCCTGCCTGTTGGATGAGCCTTCCGCCCTGAAAACGCTGGTGGAGCGGTTCCAAGGCTTGGTGTGGAGCCTGTGTTTCCGTTTGCTGCGCGACCGCCATGAAGCCGAGGACGTGGCCCAGGAAGTGTTTATTCGCATTTTGCGGGGACTGAAGGGTTGGGACGCGAATCGGCCTTTGCACCCCTGGATCATGGCAATTGCCATCAATCGCTGCCGAACGCAATTGGCACAGCGTGCCAGGCGGCCCCGGACCGTGGACAATTTAAATCTCCAACCCGCGAAACCAGACCTTGGTCAACCGAGTAATGAATGGAAGGCGGAGGTCGATGCCGCCTTGTCCATGCTTCGCGAGGAGTACCGCGAGGTGTTTATCCTGTTTCATGAGCAGGGATTGCCCTATGAGGACATCGCGGCCTTGATGCAGCGCCCGGTGGGGACTATCAAAACGTGGCTGCATCGGGCCAGGTCGCAAATGTTTGAACAACTCCGCGAACGCGGCATGATCGATGGGATGGAACATGACCTGTCATGAACTACACGATTGGCTGCACGAGTGTCTCGATCGCCGAGCGCGCTGGGAGAGTCATGCCCAGGCCAAGGAGCACTTGGACGGCTGCCCCGCCTGCCGCGACTGGGTGGCCGCGGCGGAGACTTGCATCCATCAGGTCGAGCTAACCCGTCCGTGCCCCCCGGTGCCGCCGCAATTCGCCGACCGTGTGATCGCCGCTTGGTCGCAATCCAAGCTGGAACGTTCTACGCGTTTCACAGGGCTGCCTAGTCCTGGCTGGCTGGCCCTGGCGGCGGGCTTTTTGCTCTGTCTCGGACTTGGGCTGTTATGGGCGCGCTGGACCGCGGCCCCGGCAGCTCGATCCTCCCCGCATGTCGCACAAAACACCTCCCCCTTCAAGACCCCGCCATGGAACGATGTGCGCTGGGCGGAATGGCTTGCCGAGGCAAAATCGTTCGAGGTGGTTGGCCCCAAGGGGCTTCAAACGACCATGACCCTGACCTCGGAATACACGGGCAAGGTCTCGCGGTGGCTGCCGGACCTGGATCGCAGTCAACTGCTGCCCACGCCGGACTGGCAGGAATCGCTCGAACCGGTGAAAAAAGTGGGCAGCACGCTGGTCGCCACCCTCGAACCGGTTACCGCGTCCGCCGAGCGCGCCATCGATTCGCTGAAGAAAATGCTGCCGTCCCCGTCGCAGTGACCGCCGCGCGCCGCCGATAGTCGCCCCATTTACACCCATCGAACCCGAGATGCGCCGCGTGCCATTCTGTTGGATGACGCCGCGCCTGAATGCGCTCCGGTTGCGTGGATGAGGTTTGGCTCGGCTGACTAGATGAGAGGAATAACGAACAGGTATCCCACGCCGACCAGGGACAGGATCAGGATCAAGGCAAAGAGGATTTCGCCGATCCACGATCCGGGCTGCATGGGCGGGAGCACCGCTTCCAAGGGCTGCATGGACGAGCGGTTCTTTTCACGGGGGGTAACGGGTGCTTCCTTCGCGGGTTTTTTGTCGATGGCGGCGACTTGCGATGGAGGCAGGCTGAACGGAACCACTTTTGGTTTTTCTTCCACCCCCTCCGTTTTCCCAAAACCCATGGGTTTTAACGGTGCCGGGGCTTTGGCTGCTTCCGCCGGCTTGCCCGGGTTGGCCCAGGGTGAAGGGGCCGCCGCTCCTCGGCCCGCCGGGGTGTCTTCCGTGGAATAGGTGCGCTCCTGATCCTCATCCCCGCCCATCGGCTTGGCCGTGGCATCCAATTCCTTGAGCAATTCCAAGGCGCGCTCCCGCGGGTAGCCCCGGCGAAGCTGCTGCACATAAGCCAGGATGTCGGGGGATTTCAAGGCGGCTTCCAGCGAGGGATAAGGCTTGAGCAGATGGCTGGGATTGTATTCCATGATGCGCCGCCGCAAGGCTTCGGCCTTGGCCACGTCGCCGGCGTTCCAGGCTGTGTCCGCCGCCAGGATCAGGAAGCGATCGCGTTCTTGAAACCGCCCCTTGCCGTGGTATTTTTCCGCCAATTGGGTGTATAGGGCGCAATTTTGTTCAGCGGTCGGCACAACCCACTCCTTTAATCACTTACTCATACCTCGTCGCCTATTTTACAGACTATGTTCATTGTTAGCATCCCTCATTACATTTGATCTTAGGACTATTTCATTCTTGGTTCATCAATTCGGCTGGATGGACAGGAGGCCGCCTTCATGATCAACGATTCGCACCCCCCCCTGAACGGCTTGCGCGTGCTGGACCTCTCGCGCGTCTTGGCCGGTCCCTTTTGCACGCAAACGCTGGGAGATTTGGGGGCCGAGGTGATCAAGGTGGAGAAGCCCGACCTAGGCGATGAAACCCGGCAATGGGGACCGCCGTTTCACCGCGATTATTCAGCCTATTTCCTTTCCTGCAACCGCAACAAACGCGCCATGACCCTGGACCTGGGGCAGCCCGAGGGGCAGGAGGTTTTCAAGGCCCTGCTGCATCTCTCCGACGTGGTCATCGACAATTTCCTCCCCGCTACGGCCGAGAAGCTGAAGCTCACCGCCGAACACATCCTGGCCATTCAGCCGCGGATCATCATGTGCTCCATCTCGGGCTATGGCCGAACCGGCCCCTGGGCGGAGATGCCTGGATACGACTTTGCCCTCCAAGCACAAAGCGGTTTGATGAGCATCACGGGGCCCGCCGACGGCCCTCCCTTCAAGGTGGGCGTGGCGATCACCGACATCTTGGCGGGGCTGCATGCCGCGATCGCCATCCTGGCCTGCCTGCGGGCACGCGAACAATCCGGCCACGGCTACGTCATTGATATTTCGCTCCTCGATTGCGCCGTGGCGGCACAGGCCAACGTCGTCCAGGCCTATCTGACCAGCGGGCAAGTGCCGGCGCGGCAAGGCAACACGCACCTGCAAATCGTGCCCTATCAAATTTTCGCCACCGCCGACAGCCACATGGTCTTGGCCATCGGCAACGACGGGCAGTGGCGGCGCTTCTGCCGCGTCATCAACCATCAAGATTTGGAACACGACGAACGCTTTGCGACCAACCCCTTGCGGGTGCGCCATCGCCAGGAACTCGTCAAAATGCTGGAACCGATCCTGCGTGAACGCACCAATGCCGCCTGGGAAATCATGCTCACGCAGGCCGAGGTGCCCCATGCCAGCGTGCTCGACTACGAGGGCGTCTTTCAACATCCGCAAGTGCAGGAACGCGGCCTGCGCGTGACCGTAAAGGACCCCGAGGGGCAGCCGGTGGATTTGCTGCGCTCGCCGTTCATGATCGAAGGGACGACGCTGCCGCCGCCGCGCATGCCCCCCCGCCAAGGCGAAGCCACGCTGCAAATCCTGCATGATTTGCTGCATCTCAGCCCCGAGCAGATCGAGCTGCTGCAAAACAAGAAAGTGATTTAAGCCATTCCCATGCCCACCGGGCGGCGGCCTCACGCCCTGCCAGCGGCCGCTGGAGCGGCCGGGGCCGCGAAGAGGGCCAGCTTGACCACCAGCCGTTCCAGCAACGCCGCCGGGGAGAGTTGATCGCTGCTCTTCAGGTTCAAATCGGTCGCGAGCAGCAATTCGTAAACTTGAAAGATGTGCCGCCCCAAACGCTGCAAGGTCTGCGCGGCTTGATCCCGCTTGAAAGGTGGCAGACCGACCTTGGCCAGCGCCGAGCCGAGGTCCACCCCGAGTTGGCGCAGCCGCGCGACCTGGGCCAACCGCCGCAGTTGCCAGCCCATGGCGCCCAAAAGGGCGATCGGTTCCTCGCCCTGCCGCAGCAAGTGATGCAGGGTTTCCAGCGCCTTGGCCCCTTGCCCCGCCGCCAAGGCATCGAGCATGACCCAGGCCGTTTCCATGCGGCTGTGCCCCACCAACTGATCGATGTCTTGCATCGTGATGGTTTTTTGCTCGCCGACGTAAACGCTCAGCTTGGCCGCTTCCTGGTCCAGCAGCCCCATCTCAGCGCCGATCAATTCGACCAGCAGGTTGGCCGCCGCGGGGTCGAGCTTTTTCTGATATTGCTGGTGCGTCCAGCGGATCAGCCACTGCGTCAGCGGCCCCGTGGCCGGGGCCTTGCACTGCAAGGTGGCGGCATCGGGAACCTTCTTGGCCAGCTTCGTCGTGCTGGTCCAAGTTTTCACGTCGAGGATGAGCACGTTGTGGCGGCTCGGCTGCTCCACGTACCGTTCCAGCTTGCTGCGATGCTGCGTGACAAAGGAGTCCGCGTCTTGGATGTGCACCCAGCGCAGCGGCGCCAGAAAAGGCAAGGCATCCAGGTCATCGCGAACCTGGGCGAAAGAGACGGTGTCGCCCGCATAGACCGCACAGGCCAAATCCGCATCCACGTCCTTGAGCAAGGCCTGTTTCAGGAGGCCGAGCGCTTGCCGCTTCAAGAAGCGCTCGGTGCCCGCCAGCACATAGACGGGATGCTTCTCCTTGACCTGGCCCTTTTCGATGAAGGCAAACGCGTCCATGATTAATCGCTTTTCTCAGCAGGATTGCCGTCATGGTTAGAATCGGACGCCCGCGGCCGAAAAAAGGGGCCGCCTTCAGAACCTGCCCGTCATTTTAGCAAAACGGCGGCCGATGTAGATGAGGTGCGATTCCGCCCATGCCGCGGCGCGCCGTGCGGACCTTGTCCCCAGCAGCGACCCAGGGAGAGGCTCCCGCCCATGACGGCGCCAGACGGCCGCGGCGGCATCCTTGCTCAGCACCCGCGGGGAACCTCCATGAATGCAAGCCTAATGGCGCCCACCACGAGCGGCACCTCCCTCGATCTGGCCTGGCAACAGGTGCACGAACGCGAACAGCAACTGGTCAAGGCCCAGGAGCAGTTTCAACGGGAGCAGCGGCAACTGCGCCACTTTTGGGTCGAGCGCAACCGCAAGAAATGGCATCAGCTTCGCCAGGAAGCCCATCGGCTCGCCGAACTGGCGCGGGAACAAAAACGGCAATGGACCGAGCGCGAATCCGCCCTGGAGCTGCAGCGGCGCCGCCTCGAAAACGGCTGGCATCAATTCCACACCGAAAAGCAACTCTGGCAGGCGCGTCTGGCCGAACAGGAGCGCCAGCTCGCCCAGCAACAAGGCGACGTCGAGGAGCAGCGCCGCCAGTTGGCACAGGCCGAGCATCACTGGCTCCATTACGGGCAGGGGCTGGATCGCCGCCGCGCCGCGCAGCTTCAAGAAATCGAAGGCCTGGAAACGCGCATCGAAAACTATCGCCGGCTCCTGGCCGATCTCCGCGAGGAGGTCCGCGTCTTAGAGGAAAAGCGCGAGACGCTGCTCATCGCTCAACTGGAACCGGCCGCCCCCGCCCCGGCGCTAGCGCCGCCGGCGGAACCGCCCGCCGATCCCGCCGCCGCCGATCCGACCCTGCTCATGGGCATCAGCCAGACCATCGAGGATCTGTTCGATGAGCAGCAGCGGCTCGCCGATTATCAGGACGAACTATTGCGGCTGCGCGAGGCCTGGCTCATGGAGTGGGAGCGGCTCGAAGGGCAATTGGCCCAGCGCGAGACGGAACTGCAAGCCGAGGAGGAGACGCTGCAGCGCCGCCGGGAGGATTTGCGGCGCCTGGTGGAATCCCTGCAAGAGCAAGCCCATTATTGCGAACAGCAAACGCGCCATCATCAGGCCTGGGAGGGGCGGCTCCACCTCGAACAAACCGAACTGCAGCTCAAGCGCCAGCGCCTGGCCGCGCAAGTGCGCGCCCGCGCCGTCATCCTGGAGCAGCGCCGCCGGCTCCTGGAGGAGCAATCCCAGCGGCACCAAGCCGAACGCGCGCAGAGCCTCGAACGCTGCCAGCAGGCCGAGCATCAGTTGGTGCTGCTCCGCCGCGAATTGTCCGAACGCTGCGCCGAATTGGACCAGCGCGAACGCAAGCTGGATCAGCGCGAGGCGGAACTGCTGGCCCGCGAGACCATCGTTTATCAGGCCGAGCAGCAGATCATCCATCAAGACCCCGACCCCAAGGCGGCCCGGGCCGAATTGGAGCGGCGGCTGGCCCTGCTCAACGAAGTGATCGAGCGCCCCTTGCGCGCCGCCGAACGCAAGGAGCACGAACTCAAGCGGCTGGAACGGGACGCCGAGCGGTATCGGCACCAATTGCTGGAAGCCGAGGCCCATCTGCAGCAACAGCAAGAGGCCTGGCAATTCGACCGCGCCATCTGGCTCGAGCAGCGCGAGCAGCGCCGCGCCGACCGCCAACGCACTCAGGACGTCCTGCGCCGCATGCGGCGGGATCGGCTCCATTTGCAGCGCGAGCTGCGCGAACTGCGGCAACAAATCGAGCGGCTGACCTATCTGCTCCTCGAACCGCTGCCGAAGAAGCCCGTGGCCCTGGCCATCGCCGCTTAAAGCGCCCGCCGCGTCAGCTCGGCGCGGGCAAGCGCAACTGGCCCACCACCTCGGCGACGCTGTTGGCCCCCAAGGACTGCAAGGCGCCGGGGAGTTGGTCCACGATCTGCTCCGCCAGGGTGGGGGCGTAAAAATTAGCGGTCCCGATCTGCACCGCCGTCGCCCCCGCCAGAAGAAACTCCATCACGTCGTCCAGGCTCTGAATGCCGCCGATGCCAATGATCGGCACCTTCACCTGCTGCGCTACCTGCCAGACGATTCGCAGCGCCAAGGGTTTGATCGCCGGGCCGCTCAGCCCGCCGGTGACGTTGCCCAGCACCGGCCGCTGCCGCCGCCAGTCGATCGCCATCCCCATGAACGTGTTGACCAGGGACACGGCGTCCGCCCCCGCTTCACAGGCCGCCTCGGCGATCGGCACGATCCGCGTCACATTCGGCGTCAGCTTGGCGATCAAGGGCACGCGGGTCGCCTGGCGCACGGCCTTGACGACGTCGCTCGTCACCTTCGGGTCCGTGGCGAAGTCGATCCCGCCGCTGACGTTGGGGCAGGAAAGGTTCAATTCGATGCCGGGCAGTCCGGGCAGCCGGCTCGCCTTCTCCGCCAAGGCGACGAATTCATCCCGGCTCTTGCCCGCCACGTTGACCAGCACCGTCGTGGGCAGGGTCTGCAGATAGGGCCAATGGTGCTCGATGAAGTAATCGATGCCGTCGTTGTCGAGCCCAATGGCGTTGAGCATGCCGCTCGCCGTCTCCACGGTCCGCGGCGGCGGATTGCCAGCCCGCGGCAGGGCGGTCACGGTCTTGGGCACGATCCCGCCCAGCTTGGTGAAATCGACCACGCCTGCCATCTCCCGGGCGTAGCCAAACGTCCCCGATGCCGCCAGGATGGGATTGCGAAAAGAGAGCGGCCCCAAGCGGACGGATAAATCCATGCCCACACCTCGAACAGACAGCCGGCGATGCGCCGCGCCTGGCGCGCGGCCCGCTGGGTGTTGTACGAGATTCCGCATGACAAGCCACGATGCGCCGGCGCAGGTGATCTGAATTGCAAGCCCCAAGCGCGCGATTCTTAGCAGAGCCCGGTTGCGTCAGCGCCGGGAGATTTTCACACGGGGCGCTAACGCAACCCCGCTCACTTTTGCATAAAGTTTGATCAAAAAATCCCTATAGCAATGGATCCGATCTATGATGGGAGCTAGAAGATAATAAATGTTATTCACATCCACAAATAGCGAATACCTGGAATGATCTCCGCCGCGAGGCGGACGGCCTGTGTGCGTTACTCGCCAGCGTCTTCCGCGGGGAGCGGCTGCTGGAGGCCTTGCAGCGACGCCACCATGGCGAACATCAATGCCATCTGAGCCACGCCAAAGAGCAACCATTTCAGAAAAGCGAACGCCCCCTGCACGCTCCACGACACCTCCATGGCGAACGCCGTGGCCAGAAAAACGAGATGGATGAGGCAGAAAATCAGCGTCAGGGCCCAGCGCGCCCCGGGATGGCGGCGCAGCACCAACGCGCCGAACCATACGACGCCGCAAACGACGAGAAAATTAACGGCATAGCGCAGCGCGAGGTTCGAAGAGGACGACGCATAAAACACCACGCCCATGACCAACAGCAGCCACGCCACCAATATCCCCAACACGCCATGACGCATGATGTGGAGCACGCGCTTCATGCCGACCGTCTGCCACATGCCCGAACCTCCATCCCCTGCCCGACCTGCGCTGCGGGTCCCTCTCCCGCGATTGGCATTGCATCCCCACGCGGTCTGGTCTAAATTATTCGCTCTCGAGGTCTCATGGCCAGTTAGTTGCCCTTCATGGAGGAAGGAACGATGTCGTCCACCACGCCGCAAACCCCCCGCGGATCCTCGGCCGCCGGGGTTCAGCCCCCCGCTTCGGCCCCCAACGCCATTGAAGCGATGGCCAACGCCAAGGCCCCCGGGTTGATCGCCGAGTTTTGGATGTTCCTCACCGAAAACAAAAAATGGTGGCTGCTGCCGATCGTGGTGGTGATGCTCGTCCTGGGCGGATTGGTCATCCTTTCCTCGACGCCGCTGGCCCCCTTCATCTACACGCTGTTTTAATCGACGCTGCTCCCCGCGGGTTTTCTATGACTCCCACCTCCCGGCCCGTTCCGGCGGTGGGGGTCGGCTTTCAGGGCCGCTCCTCGGCTTCCGCGTCTGGTGCAAACGTGAGGCGCCATTGCCGATCCGCCAGGGGCTGCAGCCACAGCGTGCCGTGCAGCTTCGTCCCGAGCAGCCGCCATTGGAGCGCCGCCTTGGCCGACCAATTCCCCTCATATTCCCCAGACTCCCACCGCGTCACATGGCCTCGGTCTTGGCTGACCGGGCCTTCATAGTCCAGATATAGGCGGCGATGCCGGGGCAAGGACTCCGCCAGTTGCGCGCCCGGCCGCGGCGGTTCCGCCGTCTTCCAGGTCAACAGGGTTTCCCCTTCCTCGAACATCCAGTCGAAGTGAAGGCCCTTCCAGTCATGGCGCAAGATCACGAACCGCGGCACGTCGTCCCCCCGCGTCTCCTTCATTCCCGCCCCTGACAGTGTACTCCGGCAAGTGGATCGATTGTAGCAGCAACCTTCGCTGGTCGAGCGCCGATTCGGGCCGGGGTCGTTCCAGTCCGCCCTGGCTCGGGACCGATATAGGCCGCGTGGCAAAGGGCGGACCGCGCCGGCGGCGCGCCGGGGTTTCCAGGCCATCGGGAAGGAGGAGCGCTCCATGCGCGTCGTGCTCGAACTGACGCTCCGCGAATGGATGACCCTGGACCTGGGGCTGGCCTTTTTCCGGCAGGCGCCGCCGCAACTGCCCGCGGCCCATCGCCAGGCCCGCTGCCTGACCCTCTTGCATCGCCGCCTGTGCCGCGCGGGCATCGTCGGCCATTACCGGCCCGTGACGAGCCTGGTCCACCGCGAACGCATCGACTGGCAGGTCGACGCCGCCCATCCCCTGGCCTGGGATCAAACCTGGTGCTGTCTGCTCGGCCGCCGCATGACCCGCAGCCTGCTCCGGGCTTGCTTGACCATCTTGGAAATTCAGGCCCATCGGCTCGATCAACCCCTGCTCGCCCATGAAGGACAACTGCTCCGCGTCGTGCAGACCGTGCTCACCCGGCTGCGGCTGCAGCGGCTCAAGCTCCGCCGCCTGGCCGGCTGCGCCCGCTGGCCCGTCACCTGGCATCGGCCGTCGCGGCAATATCTGCTCCCCGGGACGCTCGTCCTGCGGCTGCATCAACAGGCTTGCCGCGAACGGGCCAGTTTGAACTGACCGCTTGCCCCGCATCCCGTCGGCCGCGAAATCCCACCTTCCCATGGCCCGCCTCGTCCCGCACAATGTCATCATGGACGACGTGCACCCCGATTTCATGCGTCATGCCCTGTCGCTGGCCCGATGCGGCGAAGGGGCCGTGGAACCCAACCCGATGGTCGGCGCGGTCGTGGTCCGATCGGGCCAGATCGTCGGCGAAGGTTGGCACGAACGCTTTGGCGGCCCCCATGCGGAAGTCATCGCCCTGGAGCGGGCCGGGCCGCTTGCCCAAGGGGCGGACCTTTATGTCACGCTCGAACCCTGCTGCCACCATGGCAAGACGCCGCCATGCACCGACGCCGTTCTCCGCTCGGGAGCGGGCCGGGTCATCATCGGCCATCTCGACCCGTTCCCCGAAGTCGCGGGGCAAGGCGCGGCGCGGCTGCGCCAGGCAGGAGTGCCGGTCATCGTCGGCTGCTTGGAAGCGGAAGCGCGGTTTCTCACGGCGCCCTACCGCAAGCGACTTCGCACCGGCCAGCCCTGGGTCATCGCCAAATGGGCCATGACGCTCGACGGCAAACTGGCGACTGCTTCCGGCGACTCCCGCTGGATCACCGGCCCCGAAGCCCGCGCCCAAGCCCATCGGCTCCGCGGCCGCGTGGATGGCATCCTTGTCGGCATCGGCACCGTGCTCCAAGATGACCCGCTGCTGACGGCCCGACCGCCCGGCCCGAGGTTGGCCGCGCGCATCGTCCTCGATCATCACTTGCGCATTCCCCTCGAGAGTCAATTGGTGCGGTCGGCCACCGAGGTTCCCTTATGGGTGATGCATCGCGCTTCGGCTAGCCCGGAGCGCCGCGCCGCCCTCGAAGCACGCGGCGTGCGCTGCATCGCCTGCCCGGAAGCGACGGCGCCCGCACAGGAGATCGCCTGGCTGCTCACCCACCTTGGACAACAAAGCTGGACCAATCTCATGGTCGAAGGCGGCAGCCAGGTCTTGGGCAGCTTCCTCGCGGCGGGAGCCATCGACGAGGTGGAAGTCTACCTCGCGCCCATGATGATCGGCGGCGCCGCGGCCCCCTCCGCCATCGGCGGGCCCGGCGCAGCGGCGCTGCAAGACGCGCTCACGCTCGCCGCCTTGGAAGCAACGCCGATCGGCAAGGATTGGTGTTTGCGCGGCCGGGTTCAGCGGCCGGAGAGTTGAACAGTCCAGTCAGCCGCGCGGCCATGGCGGCGTATTTCAGCGCGGGGAGCCGGCGTCCGGTTGGATTTGCCGATAGAACTGGACCGCCGCGGCCATCTCCGCCATGGGGTTGGCCATGGGGCCGCGCTTGAGCGTCAACCAGCCGTGATAGCCGATCTCCTCCAGCGTTCCCATGAACGCCAACCAATTCACCTCCCCCGCCCCCAGGGGCACTTCGGCGTCGAGCCGGTCGAGGCGCTGGGGCCTGGCATCGCGGAGATAGACATGGCCAAGCCGGCCGTGGACGTCGTGGAGCGCGGCGGTCAGATCGTGCCGATGCAGGAGCAGATGCGCGGGATCGATGCTGACGCCCAGGCTGCCGCCGCCGATCCGGTCGAGGAAAGCGTTCAGAACGCGGGGCGGCTCCAGCCCCGCCTCGAGGAGCAGCCGGGCGCCGATGCGGTCGCCCCAGCGGCCCAGGTCGGCGAGCACGGCGGCCAGGAGAGTGCGCCGCGGATCGTCTTCGGCCTCGGGCACCTGGCCCGCCGCGATGATGACGGTGCGCGGCCCCAGTTCGAAGGCCAATTGCATCACCTCGCGGATCAAGCTCAGCCGCTCCTCCAACCCGGATTCGACTTCCAAGCCCTGATCGAGAGGGCAGACCAGCGCCGCCCAGTCCAGGTTTTCCGACAGGACGCGGTGCCGCACTTCCCGCCGGCCCGATTGCGAAAGCTGCCGCGGGGCAAAGGCGCCCTCGGCGCGCAGCAGGACGCCGGCGCAGCCGAGCCGCGCCGCCGCGGCGGCCGCCGCGCGAAAGGGCAGTCCCAAACATTCCAATTGCATCGCCAAGCGCCGTCGTGCCATGAGGGATCCGTGAAAGAAAAAGCTTCGGCCGCGCCGCATCGCGGCGGCGCGGCGTGCAGGTTGTCATGACTCTTCGAATGGGATTTTATGGGGGGCCGATCGCTCAGGCAAAGACGCTTTCCGGCGCGAGCGCGGCCGCGGGCGCGATCTCCGGCCAATACTCGTGCAAGGGGCGGGCCTGCTGGCGGAACCAGGCGCTGGGCAGGCTCACCGTGTTCCACTTGGGGCTGCGGGTCCGCATCTGCCGGGCATAGTCGGCCATGGGGATCGCGCGCAGTCCGTAGCGGCGGCCTTCCCAGTGCCACAGGGTGGCCTCGGGCGGCGCCGCCCTTTCCGGGTCGGTCAGCCAATAGGCGAAGACCAAGAGGGCTTCATGGTCGGGGCCATGGCGGCGGGCCCACTCCAGCCCCGCGGTGACGTCGTCGCGGGTGGTCCAATTTTCGAAATGGCGCTTGGGCTTGCTTGCGGTGCCGCCGGGGTAGCGCCGCCCCTTGACGTCCACCAGCCAGAGCCGCCCCGACCGCGGCGCCACCACGAAGTCGAGGTTCTTGATCGGCATGCCGTCGACGGCGCCGCGCCGCGCGTCGTCGATGGCCAGGTGCCAGACGCGATGGCGCGCCAGCAAGGCGGCGAAGGCGGCTTCATAGTGATTAGCGTGGTGCATGGCCGTCCCTGCATGCATGGCCTTGGCGCGGCTGCCGGGCGTGCCGCGGCCTGGTCTGCTTCCTTTTAGGATATCATGCCACGATAGCCGCGCCGGGACAAGCCCGCGCGGTCCAGCGGACCGGCAACTTTTCACCGTCCGAGGGTCAATTCCAAATGGCTGCGGCGCATGACCGAAGTTATGATGAGGAAGCATGCTTTCAGAGGAAGACGCCCCATGAGCCGCTACGACGACCTGCACGACGAATCCTGGCGACGGTATCCGCCAGACGATCAGGAAGGCCCGCGCCGCGGCGGCTGCTTCTGGGGCTGCCTCATCGTTTTGGTGCTGATCGTCCTGCTCATCCTGGGCGTGGTCGGCTTCTTTTTTTGGATCGCCCACAACATCTCCTCGGGCATGACCCAGGATCCGCAAGAGATCATGCAGCGGCTCCGCGACCGCTTCCCAGAGGCCAAACTGCCCGAAGGGTTCGAGCCGCGGGCAGCCCTCAAGATGACGGCCATCCTGCAAATGGATTTGCTCGTGTTCGGCATGGCGGAGGCCCAGGTCGATGAATCCGGCGAGGTGCACGCCGGCGACGCGCTGATGCTCTTTTCCTTCAAGGTGCCCGGCGTGGATGAAGTGGAGATGGAGGAAGCCCTGGAAGCGGGCGGCCGCGGCGGCAAGCTCCTGGAAAAAAGGCAGCGCACCTTCAAGGCGGGCGAATACGAATTCGACGGCTGGATTCAAAAAGTGCAGCGGCGCGGGGCCGACGGCCAGGCCAGCGTCCATCATCAACTGCTCGTGCCGCTGGGCAACAACACGGTCCTCATCTTGCAAAGCGACCGGGAAGCGCCGGAGGAAGCCGCGCTGCTCCAATTCCTGGAGAGCATCGCCAAGGATTGCCCCGCGGCCCGCAAACCGCCGCCCTAAGCCGCGGCGCCGGCCAGCCGCGCGGTGATGGCGTTTGACCGCGATGCCAGCCAAGGTAAAATGGGAGCAGCGTCGCTCACAGCCCATGCATCATCCTCGGAACCAAGCCATGGCGGAACTGTCGTTTCAATGCCCCTCTTGCATGACGAAGCTCAAGGCCGCGGAGAGCCTGGCGGCCAAGGGAGCGAACATCCGCTGCCCGCGCTGCCAAACCCTGGTCTCCCTGGCCGGACTGGCGGCGACCGCCCCCGCGCGGCTGGTGACGCCGGCGGCGCCCGAGCCGGAACCGGAACCCGAGCCGTTGGATGAACCGATCAAGAGGAAAAAGAAGAAGAAGAAAAAGCCGCGGCCGCTGCGGCGCTCGACCGGTTCGGGCGGCCTGGTCGTCGTCCTGGGGATTGTGCTGGGCTTGGCCGTCGTGGGCGGCCTGATCGGCCTGGTCGTCTGGCAATGGCCGAAAATGGGGACGTCTCGTCTCGAGTTGGTAGTCAAGGAAATCATCAGTTCCATGGACCGGGCCAGCTCCTCGTTGGAACGCATCCACGATCGGCAAACGGCCTTGGCCGAAGTGGCCCTATTGAGCAGGCATTTAGACCAACTGGCCACCTCCATGGAGGCCGCCATGGAGCTCGAGCGCCAGCACCCCGAGGAAGTGGCTGAACTGACGCGCCGTTATGAAGCGAAGTTCATGGAAACCTCGCAGCGTTTCCAAGCGCAAATGACGCGCATCGCTAATCAAACCGAAGCGATGCTCGTTGTCGCGCCGGCCATCCTGGAGTTTTCGCAGCGTTTGCAGCGCCGCGGCCAAGGCGGCTCGGGCCGTTTCGGCGTGCCCGGTCTGCCGCGCCGCTAAAAAAAACCGACGGTCCGTGCAGGGCCGGCAGTTTGGCAGGGCCCTCGCCATTACAGCCTGATCTCACGGCGCTGACGGATCTCCCGGCGCTGACGCAACCAGGCTCATTGAAGAGCCCCGCGCTGGCGCCTGGGGCTTGTTTTGCAGATCGCTCGCGCTTGGGGGTTTGATCCTGGCGCAAAAAAAACCGACGGCCCGTGCAGGGCCGTCGGCGTCGCTTGCATGTGCATGGTTTGGTTTACAGTTCGGCCCGCTTCTCCTCGACGAGCGAGCGGACCCGCTGCGCCAAGAGAGCGACGTCGAAGGGCTTCTTGAAGATTTCGTTGAAGCCGTAGCTTTTCAAAGCGTCGGGATTGGCTTCATCTTCCATGGCCATGGCGACGATCGTCGTTTCCTGGTACGCCGGGTTGCGGCGCAGATTCTGCGTGATCTGCAGACCTTCGCTGCGGCCCATGCCCAGGTCGATGATGATCGTGTCGGGATGGAAGCTTTCCGCTTGAATCCCGGCTTCGAAGCCGCTGTTGGCCACTTCGTACTTGAACTCATCCTCGTCGGGCAAGAGGTCCTTGATCCGATCGATGAACATCTTGTCGGCGCCGATGAGGAGGATTTTGTGCCAACCCTCTTCCTCCAGCTCGCCCAAGGGCATGCCATGCTCTTTCAAGAAGCGGATGAGATTCTCGCGGGGGATGCGGCGATCTTGGCTGCCGGGGATGCGATACCCACGGAGCCGGCCGGAATCAAACCATTTACTAACGGTGCGGGGAGCCACTTTGCAGATTTTGGCGACTTGCCCCGTGGTAAAGACCTTCCTCATTGGCAGGCACTCCCATTTCTCGTTTGGGTTCGTCCAATGCGCCAGGGACGGACGCGGGTATTCCCTGTTCGCACCGCCTCGTCCTTGAGGGAAACACTTCACATTCATTGAGAACGGACCAGTGCGGGAGACCAGCCGTTCGAAGTTCTTCCCCGGACCAGGTTAACGTTATTCACCGTGGGGGCCGTCTGAATCCTCGGTTCCCTCCGTGGGATTCGGACGAGCGTCCCGACGGTGCGTAGAGCGCTTCGTCATTGTTTCTTCGACCAAGAAGGCCTCACGCGGTTAGAAAAAGGTGCTCAACTTGGCGATTTCCCGTGCTTTACCGCAGTTTTCGCCTTCCCTATCTTTTCTCTATTTTCCCGAAGCGTTGACCGTGCGGCTTTCGGCCGCCGGTCGAAACCGTTTGTTCCTTCACAAACGGCTTCCGTCGTGGTCTCGACGCCTTCTTCATCGAAATAACGAGCGTAACGACTTGAGGGACTGGCGCAATCGTGGCAACAAGTCCTGGGTTCGACCTTACCGGCCCTAACGTCCGTAACGACGCTGACGTTGGGCGCCTGGCTCCGCCGCCAGTTCGAGGCGGTTCGTCGGCGATTCGGCCTGGCTGCCTCGCCTCGAATCGGCGCTTGGCATCATGACTGGTTCCGGACAGCCATGACTGCGTGGGCATCTCCATTCTAGGCGTGCAGGACAAGTCCCCCGCGCGGGCCGCGGAGGATCGGCTTACCCATCCGCCGCCATCGGACCCGGCGTCCATCGGTCTTCTTCCACAAAGGAAGCGATGGCATTGGCCTGTTTTTCGGATTATGATGCAGCCAGGCTCCTGCCATGACGGTCTACCTGGTCCTGGCCTTTGCATGGGAGACGCTGGCTTTGACCATGTCTTGTCAACGATGGACGCTGCTGAGCCTCGCTGGTTGCTGCCTGCTCCTGGCCGGCGGCTGCGGTCCGGCCATGGATCGCCTGGACCTCGGTTGGGGTTCGCTGGGGCTGCAGCCTGGACAAATGGTTCGGCCGCGCGGCGTGGCGGTCGATCGCCAGTCCCGCGTCTTCGTCGTCGACTTTGCCGGTCGGATTCAAGTCTTCGACGACCGCGGCAACTATTCCCACGGCTGGCAGACGCCGACCATCGTCAATGGCCGGCCGGGCGCCCTCAACCTCGGCCTCAACGACCAGGTCATCGTCGCGGATTCCCATTACTATCGGCTGCTCATCTATTCCGCTGAGGGCGCCCTGCTCAAGGAGATCACCGGCCTGGAAGGGGAAGGTCCCGGCCCGTTTACCTATCTTGCCGGGGTCGTGCAGGATCAAGAGGGTTTCTATTACGTGGCGGAGTTCGGCCAGTGGGACCGCATCCGCAAGCTCTCGCCCGATGGGGCTTTCGTTGCGGCCTGGGGCCGGCATGGCTCGGGGCAGGGAGAATTGGCTCGGCCGCGCGGCTTGGCACTGAGTCCGAGCGGCGAACTGTACGTCGCGGATTCCTGCAACCATCGCCTCCAGGTCTTTGACCGCGAGGGTCGCTGGCTGCGCTCCATCGGCCAGCAAGGCAAGGGGCCGGGTGAATTCGAATACCCTTATCACGTGGCGGTGGCTGGTGATGGCACCGTCTGGGTGGTAGAATTTGGCAACCACCGCGTGCAGCGGTTGACCGCCGAGGGACAGCCCTTGCAGGCGTGGGGCGGACCGGGGAAAGGACCGGGTCAGTTGCACAACCCTTGGGGCATCGGCATCGACCGCGCCAAGGGTTGCGTTTACGTGGCCGATACGGACAATCACCGCATCCAGCGGCTGCAGTTCGCGGCACGCTAACGACAGGGATGAAAACGACGTGCGCCGAACGTTGCGGATTCTGGGATACCTGTTCCTGGCGAGTCTCCTGATCGGCTTGGCGGCGGGAGCCTATTGGTGGCTGCGCGACTTTCAATTCGCGTTTCTCCGCCCCTGGTTCCTGCTGCTTCTGGCCGTGTTGCCGCTGCTCTTCATCCAGGGCTATCGCCGGCTGACCAGCCTGGGACCGATACGCCGGGGAATGGCCGTGGGGCTGCGCGGCCTGGTGATCCTCTTGCTGATCCTGGCCCTGGCGGAGATGCAAACCGTCCGGCAGGAATCCAGTTTGACGCTGCTCATCGTCGTCGACCGCTCCTTCAGCATCCCGCAGGAAATCGCCGAGGGGCGCGTCGAGGATGAACGCTGGACGCGCTTGACCAAGGCCCTCAAGGACGCCACGCAGCGGCATGGCCAGGATCGGGTCGGCGTCATCAGCTTCGCCCGCCACCCGCGCCTGGAATACCCGGCCGGCCCGGTCACCGCCTATGGCCTCAGCAATCTCGGCCAGATCGGCGGCCAACTCGACCGCAATTACACCGACATCGCCTCGGCCCTGCGCATGGCCCTGGCCTCCTTCCCCGAGGGCGGCGCCCGCCGCATCCTCCTCATCACCGACGGCAACGAAAACCGCGGCAACGCCCTGTCCGAGGCGCACGTGGCCCGGCTCAACGGCGTGCCCATCGACGTCGTCCCCTTGCGCTTTCGCTTCGACGAGGAAATTCTGGTGGAGCGCATCGACGTGCCCAGCGAGGTGCGGCCGGACCAGGACATCCCCTTGCGGGTCGTCATCCGCAATTTCGCCGACCGCCGCGTTTCGGGCACCCTCACCGTGACCCGCTCGATCGACGCCAAGGTGGACACCGCCCGGCAGCGCACCGTGCTCGAGCCGGGTCTGAACGTGCTGCAGGCCAAGTGGCCCGCCCGGCTGGTCGTGCCCGGGGGCGTCTCCAATTACCGCGCCGTCTTCCTGCCCGACAATTTGCCCGGCGACCGCGCCGACAACAACGAAGCCGTCATGCCCGTCTTGATCTCGGGGCAGAACCGCAACTTGCTGGTCATCGTCCAGGATAAAAACAGCCCCGCGCACAATCCCTTGCTCCAAGCCCTGACCCGCGGGCCCAAGGCGCTCGAGGCCCTGGGACTCAAACGCAACATCGTCGTCCGCGAGCCGGAAGAACTCCCCTCCGACAAGGATCAGGATCGCTTTCAACTGACGAATTACGACACGGTCATCTTCTTCAACATCCCCGCCGACCGCGTCTCCGCGCAGCAGCAAGAGGCGCTGCGGAAGAACATCCGCGACCAAGGCGTGGGGATGGTGATGGTGGGCGGGCCGGACAGCTTCGGCGCGGGCCGCTGGCAAGGCGAACCCCTCGAGGCGGCCCTGCCCGTCGACACCGCCCTGCGCTCCCGCAAGATCACCGGCAAGGGCGGCCTCGTGCTCATCATGCACGCCAGCGAAATGATGGAAGGCAACTTCTGGCAGAAGGAAATCGCCCGGCTGGCGATCAACAAGCTCTCCTCCCTGGATGAAGTCGGCATCCTCTATTATTCTTATGGGATGGGTGTCGCCGGCCCCGGCCACATCTGGCACGTCCCCCTGCAAGAGATCGGCAACGAGCGGGCCGCCATTCTCCGCAAGCTCGGCACCATGGAACCGGGCGACATGCCGGAATTCGATCCCTCCATGCGCATGGCGGTCAAATCCCTGAGCGAACCCGAACGCGGCATCTCCACGCGGCACGTCATCCTCATCAGCGACGGCGACCACGGCCTGTTGCAAAACCTCGCGATCCTGGACGACTACATCAAACATCGCATCACGCTGACCACGGTCGGCGTCACCACCCATGGCCCCGCCGCCCAGGAAGCCTTGGCGGCCATCAGCAAGGCCTGCCGCGGCCGCCATTACCCCGTCGACGATCCGTCCGAGCTGCCCCGCATCTACATGAAGGAGACGCGCGTCCTGAATCAAAGCTTCCTCTTCGAAAAGCCGTTCCGACCGCAGCTCACCCAGGAATTGGCCGACCCCTTGCGGGAATGGAACAAACCCTTCCCGCCCCTCGGCGGTCTCGTCCGCACCAGCCGCAAACCTTCCAACCTGGTGCAAGTGCTGATGCGAGCCCCCTTAAGCGACGACGAGGAAAACCCCCTGCTCGCCCAATGGCAGTATGGCCTGGGCCGGGTCGTCGCCTTCACCAGCGACGCCATGAGCGCGGGCCGCGGCTGGGCCAAGGATTGGCTCAACGATGATCTCGACCTTTTTAACGACTTCTGGACCCGGGTCGTCGAATGGTCCATGCGCAATTTGGAGGAAGAGGGACTGGCCCTGCAAACCCGCTTCGAAAACGGCAAGATTCGCGTCACCCTCATCGACCAGCGCGACAAGGAAGCCCGCGCCAAGAAGCCGCTCGGCTCGCTGCAAACCACCGTCGTCGGGTCGACGTCGACGGAATCGATCAGCACCGTTCTCGAACCCGTGGCGCCGGGCGTCTATGAGGCCCTGGTCGACGCCGAGGCCGCTGGCGCCTATTCCATCAGCGTGACAGGCACGACCGGCACGGTGGAAAAGCGGCCCGTCGTCTATGGCCGCGGGGCCTTGGCCGTGCCTTATTCGCCGGAATACAGCGTGATCCAGGACAACGCCGGCTTGCTGGCCGAGATCGCCAAGGTCACGGGCGGCCGCGTCATCGAGGAGAACGATCTTAAATCGAGCGACCTCTTTGCCCATGACGGCCCGGCGCAGCGGAGCTTTCAGCCCTTGTGGTATTGGCTGCTCTTCGCCGCCGCCTGCGCCCTCTTCTTCGACGTGGCCGTGCGCCGCATCAGCATCGACCCAGTGGAGATCAAGCAGGGGCTGCAAAGGACGTGGACGAGCTGGCGTCATCGCGGCTCGCTGGAAGCCGCGTCCAAGCAGTACTTCGAACGGTTGAAGAGCCGCAAGGCCGCCGTGGGCACGCAACTGGAGCAGAAAGCCCCGCCGCCCACCGCCGCGCCGCCCCCGCCCCGCCCCGCGACGAAAAAGGATTGGTCGGCCGAAGCGCCGCCGACGCCGGCCGCGCCGAAAGCGCCGCCCCCGCCGCAACCAAAGCCCGCCGCCGAAGCGGCCGCCGATTTCACCGCGCGCCTCATGCAAGCGAAAAAGAAGGCCCGGGAACAAATCGACAGCGACGATCCCAACGCTCCCTCCGCGGGTTCGTGACCATGCCGCGTTCGCTCTTGCCCCAGGAACTCTTTCGCCATCTCGAAAATGGCCGGCCGCTGCGCCTGCTCGACGTTCGGGAACCCTGGGAACATGCCTGGGCGGCCCTGCCGCAAAGCCAGCTCATTCCGCTCGGTGACCTGCCGCTGCGTTGGTCGGAAATCGCCGGCGCTGCCGGCCAACCCTGGCTTGTCTATTGCCACCACGGCGTCCGCAGTTGGCAGGCGGCCCTGTTTCTGGAAGCTCAAGGGTTCAAGGAGGTCTATTCCTTGACCGGCGGCATCGATGCCTGGTCGCTCACCGTCGACCCGCTCGTGCGCCGATACTGAGACACGCGCTGCAGACACTCCACCTGGACCGGCCTGACGAATTCCCGTGCGGACTCGTCCGTCAAAGGGGGCCGTCGATGCTGCCCCGACCGCAACAGCCAAACCCCGACCAGGATGACCATCATGCTCCCCACCATGGCCAGCGTCAGCGGTTCATCCAGGACCATGGCCCCGACCAGGATGGCGACGGCGGGATTGACATAGGCATAGGTCCCAGCCATGGCCGCCGACACATGGGCGAGCAGGAAATTGTAGGCCACGAAACCCAGCAGCGAACCGAAGATTAAGAGATAGAAGAAAGCGCCGACGGTGCCCGCGGTGAAACTCTCCGCGGTGATCGTCCGCGCTTCCCCCAGGGCCAGCCCGACGAGCGTCAGCCCCAGTCCGCCCAGGAACATCTGATACGCGGCGCTCACGAAGGGACAGGCGCTCGGCAACCGATGCCGCACGAGCAAAGAACCCGCCGCCCAGATCACCGAGGAGCCGATCGCCAGCCACACGCCGGGAACAATCCGCAGCTCCGCCGCGCCTTGCAACCCGGGGGCCAGCAGACAGAGCACGCCTAGCAGCCCCACCGCGAGACCCAGCCAGCCGCGCGGACTGAGCCGTTCGCCTCGGGGGATGAGGTATTCCATCAGCCCCAGCCAAATCGGCGTCGGGGCGACCAGCACCGCCGCCATGCCCGAGTCGACAGTCAGCTCGGCGTAGGTGAGCAGTCCGTTGCCGCCCATGAAAAAGAGGGCCCCGGAGAGCAGCATCAGCCAGAATTCCCGCCGCGCCACCCGCAGCCGATAACCCTTGAGCCAAAGGATGCCCCAAAGAATCAGCCCCGCGAGCATCAAGCGCGTCCCGCCGAACAAACACGGCGGCAACCCCTCCAGGCCAAATTTAATGGCGAGATAGGTCGTGCCCCACGAAAAGTAGATCACGGCAAACGCCACCACGATGGGAGCCGACCATGCGCGCTTCAAGGAACCTCCCCGCGCCGCCCGCTAGAGCGGCTTGCTGCACAAGCGAAGCCCCAGACCCAAATGGGGCCATGGCAACCGTCGATGAATGATCGAGAAATTAGGACTCGATCATGGCCGCTTGGCGCGCTGCCAACCAGCGCCGCAGGGGCAGCCAGCAGCCGAACAGAACCGCCATGAAGAGGCTGGTTCCCAAAATGTCGTTGCGCAAGAAGGGCAACGCCGCCGCGTAGCAGGTCAGCAGTCCCTGCAGGTCCTTGGTATAGGCAACGTGCGGCGTCACGCTCATGACCGAGTTGAACCAGACGGCCAAGTTTGTTAGGAGGAAGAACAGGATCGGCCCCGCCCAGCACAACGCGACGCCGCGCAGCAGCGTCGGCTTGGACCGGAGCCACCAACCCAGGCTCCCTGCCAGCAGAAAACAGCCGTAGATAAAGAGATGCCCCGTAAACGACATCGGCGCCAGGCTCGCCGCATGCAGCACGACGTCGCTCAAGACCAGGGCAGCCAGGGGAATGGCATAACCCAGCCAGGCCGGCTGGCATTGGCTCAGCCCGAAGAAAAAGATGGCCAGCACCGGCGTGAATCCCCAGAGCAGCGGCCGGAGGGGATGGTCCACCGCCAGTTGATAAGGCAATAGCCGCGATCCGATGACGGCCAGAATCAAGAAGCCGATCCACAGATTGTGAACGAGCCGTTGCGACGTCATCATGGCTGCCATGGGCTGATCTCGTGCTTGGGTCAGAGGGAATGAAAGCGTTTCATGCCAATCCCGACGACGCTATCATAGCGAATCGACGGCCAAATGGATACGGCAGCACGGCGAAGGATTCAAGCGACTAGATCGCGTCAAGGGACAATCCCTCTCCATGAAGGGGCAGCGAAAATGCACTTCACGAGAGCGTTTTCCTACCCCTTAGCGGCGGGTCATGACGTGCCGGGCGAAGCGGTCGAGGATGGCCTGCCAGCCTTGGCGTTGATATTCGGGGTCGAAGGTGGTTTCCGCGTCGAACGTCTCTCGAATGAGGACGCCCTCGCCCTGCCGGTGAAACTCCACCACGACGGTCCGCTCATCATCCATGGTGAACTCGAGCCGCTCATGCGGGACCACCGCCGTGAAGGTGCCGACGAAGTCGAAACCCATGCTGCCGTCCTTGGCCTCCATGCGGGACTTGAGCTGCCCGCCGACGCGGAGGTCGACCTCGGCGGCGGTGGTGTGCCAATCGTCCGAAGCGGCGTTCCATTGCAGAATGTCGGCGGGCGTCGTCCAGGCGCGCCACACCTCCTCGATGGGCGCTCCCACGGTGGTCTCAACGGTGATTTTCATGGCGGTTGCCTTTCATGGAAGGTTTCAACTAACCGACTCCATTTTTAGAGGATCGATCCGTTCATGTCCCACGACGTGCTGCAGGATGAGGTTTTGGCCTTGGCAAATCCTCTGAGGTCGTTTGGCCGGGGAAGTTCCGTCCAGCGGCGAGGGGCTAGGTCAGTCCGGAACTGGCTTCCTCCGACAGGAAACGCAAAGCTTGCTTGAACGCTGAGCGGACGTCGAGCCGCAGTTCATTCGACCATGCCGCGCTGTCTTCGCTGCGCGCGTTGGCAAAGCGCGCCAGGGCATATCCATACACCGCCATGCCCAGATAACCTCTGCGTTGCATTTGCCAGCCAGAATAATGACCCTCGTGCCAGTAATGCTCCCGGATGACCGCATTGGCCGTGAAGACGCCCATGCCTAAGAAGACCGTCAACAGATCCGTCAGCGGTTCGTGATCCTCTTCCTCATCCGAAATCCGGCCATGGCCCAAAAGATGAACGTGCCCAAGCTCATGCGCCATCGTACTCACCATGGCGAGCGGATCGGCCAGGTTGGACGCTTCCAGCCAGATGCGAAACGTATCGCCGTCGGGATGATAGATTCCCGCGGCTCCATGCCGCCATTCCCCATCGTGAACTGGATTGCGATCCTCGAAAAGCGACAACTCGACCGTGGCCGGGTCGATCTCCATGTAAGTGCAAACGCGATAGAGCATCCTCTGGGCATCTTCCTCCGTGCCCTGGAAAGGGTCGGGAAAGAACTCGGGGCTCGGGAGCACGACCTGCACGCGCTGGAGCCGATCCCTTCCGAACTGGTCTTCGAGCCATTGCCAGCGGGCATCGATCCAGGCGCGCATGTCGGGGTCGACCGGGCATTCCGCTTTCGAGCTAAACCAGCCAAACATGGTTCGAACATCCCCCATGGCTTGGCGATGCTTTGCATCCGGACCCGCTCTAGACGGGCATCGCTTCCTGCCCAACCCATCCTATGGCCAATGCTCGCATCAAGGGATCGCCTGGAGCGGAGCAGCATCAGCCCGTTCCACAACGACGGCGCTGCCATGCCGTTGACTGGACTTCGCATCGCAGTGGGTGATCGTCATTCCTGCCCCCGAGTGTAGGAGATGGGTCCTCGGGTCTCAAGTTGATTCTCAGATTCAGGCTTGAGGCAGGAGCGCGGCGTGGAGGAAAGGAGCGCGTTGCCTAGGCGGGTGAACATGCCATCGCACGGGACCGCTGGCAGGACGAGCCGATGATCGGCCGGAAAAAAATGAACGCTGTCGGGTTCCGGTTGCCCGTGGCCCGACAGCGGGGAGCAAAGGATGGACCGATCAACTACCAGCGGAGCGTCGCTCCAATCGACGGACCTGTGTAGAAGATCGACCCGCTATGATTCAGATGATTCTGCGCGCCCGGGGCCGTGCTGAAGACGACCTGCTTGGGGGCCAGGGCCATGTCCGAGAGGAACAGGCCGACGTAGCCGACCCGCACCGACAAGCCCGAGGTGAGCTGCAGTTCCGTGTGGATGCCGAACTCGAAGACGGAGGCGAAGCCGACGTGGTCGCCCGAACCTTGCGCGTTGACGGGCTCGAAGGTGTCGAGGTTGAGGCCGTTGCGAAGTTCGGAATCCTGGCTGGCATAGTTGGCATAGACGCCGCCGCGCAGCCGGCCGAGCAGGCTCCACCAGGAGTTGATGAACCACTGGGCGTCGCCGCCGACCTGGAAGCCGATGAGGTGGTTGCTCGTCTCGCTCTGATAGGTGCCGACGGTCGGCGGTCCCAGCAGATCGCTGAGGGCGTCAAATTGGAAGTCTTCCTCGACGTTGACATAGCGCAGCCCCATGACGAAGGTGACCGGCAAGCGGGGATCGACGACGGATTGATGTTTCAAGTTCATTTCGATGGACTGGAAGCGCGAGCTTTGCTGCACCCGCATGGCCTGGGCCAAATCGAAGGGATAAATCTGCGGAACATAGACCGCGCCATTGGAGCCGGAGAACTTCGAGGCCAGATTGTTGCCGCCGAGGAAGGAGGACTTGCTGCCCAACTCGGCTTCCCCCTCAAAGGTAGCGATCCACCAGTACCCACCTTCCAAATAGACGTCCTCGGCGATGCGCTTGCCGACGTAGATGCGGAAGCTGGGGCGGTCGTCGAACTCGGCGTTGCGGGTGCCGAAGCTGAAGCTGACGCGGCGTTCGGAGTCGAAAATGACTAATTCATTCGAAGGGCCCTCGCCATCGGGTTGGCGGAAGCCGAAGGTGGGATTGCCCAACTCCGTGCCGACGGCCAGGCGCGGCACGCTGCGCCACATGTAAAGGAAGTCGGCCTCGACGTACCAGTTGGGCGGACAGAAGCACCAGGACTGACAGTCCTTGGTCATGCAGCCAAGGGCCTGGCCGCAGGGCGTCTCGCAGCAATTGGCGCGGAGGGCCTGGACGAGGGTCGGCGGCCCCAGAGGCTCCCGCCCCGACGCCGGCGCGGCTGTCATCCCCGTCGCGGCCGGCTCAGGCGTTTGCACGGTTGGCATCGGGCCAGGCTCCTGTGCCTCGGCCGCGCTTGCGCCGATGCCGCCCAGGGCCACCCACGTCAGAATCAGCGGTAAGATCATTCGCGGTTTCATGCTGATCTCTCCTTCAGGCCACCCGCTTTCGAGAACGGGTGTTGTCGCTCCAGGCCATTCAGGTCCAGTCCATGGCGGGCGGGACCCTTGAGGGTTGCCAGGGGTTTAGTACCGCACCTCGGCGGCCAGATAGAAATTGCGGCCAGGCTGGAACACGCCCAGGCCCGTTCGCAGATCCAGATGTTCGCGGTAAAAGACGTCGCCGACATTTTCCACGCCGGCCGAGATCGTCAGATAATTGGTCGGCATCCAATAACTGCGGATATCGACGATGGTGAACCCGCCCGTGGGGAGTTCGCCCAGGGACAGGGCGGCGCGATTTTGGTCGTCCACAAGCCGCACGGAGGATTCCACGCCCCAGCGGGGATTCGTGCCCGATTCATGGATGCGAATGCCCAAGCGGGCATCGAGCGGGTTGATGCCGGGCAGCGGTTCGCTCTCGCCCGCGCCGATTTGCTGACCGAGGAAGTTGGCCGTGCGATCGCCCCGGGTTTCATCCGTGCCGCGCACATAGTTGCACGTGGCGAACGGCGTCAGCCAATCGAGGACGTCGACCTCGACGTAGCTTTCGAAGCCGACCAGGATGGCGCGATCGGTATTGACGAAGTTGAAGCCCAAGCCTTGATTGCCAAAGATGGAGCCGAAGGCGTCGTAGGTGATGTAGTCGTGAACGTAGGCATAGAAGCCGTTCGCGCCGGCGCGGAAGGTTTCATAATCGGCCCGCAAACCCAGGTCGAATTGTAAGAGCTTTTCGGGGCGGAGCGTCGGATCGCCGACGACGAAGTTCAAGCCGTTCTGCACGACGGCGAGGAAGGGCTGGGCGGCGTACAGTTCCGTGAGGCTCGGCGGCCGCTGGCCCGCGCCGAAACCGGCCAGGGCGGTCATGCCGTCGAACAGTTTGTATTCGCTGGTCGTGTAAGCCGACCACAGCACGAATTCGCGGTCGAAATTCTTGGTCCCCAGGTTGAAGGCGAGGAATTCATCCGAGGCGCCCACCGGGGTGTCGTCGATGTCGGTGTTCACAAAGTCGAGGCGGAAACCGGCCTTCACCGTCCATTCGCAGGAAACGGGCACAGTCGTGTCGATGAAGATCCCCGGGTTGTACATGTGCGAGCGCGGCACCGGGAAGTTGAAGAAGCCGTCGGGTACGATCTGCCGGGTGGCGGCGAAGGAGTCGAACTCGTTCAGCTCCTGCGACAGGTAGCGCATGTCATAACCGAGCGAGATCTGCCATTCCTTCTCCTTGCCCCAGGTGAAGACGTTGGAGAAGCCGGTCGACATGGTGCCGGCGTCGGTGAAGGCGATCAGGCCGAAAGCCGGATCGTTCAATTCCGGAATTTGAATGCGCTTCGACAACCGCTGGGCGTCGCCCTTGAGCCAGGTGTAGTTGTACCAGACGTCCAAATCCATGCGGTCGAAGTAATCCTGATTGCGCGTTTCGAAGTGGACGGCGTAGGTCTGCGTTTCCTGGCGATCGAGATCGAAGAAGAGGCCGGGGAAGAGAACGTCGTGCTGTGTTTGATAGATGCCCTTGAATTCGATCTTACTGTTCTTGGTCAGATCGAAGCCATAGGCGAAGTCCACGGTTTGCATGTGGAAGCTGGTGGGCAGTTCCTGGCCGTTGCCCATGGTGTAGTCGTCGCCGACGTTGAAGAGGTAGCCCAAGCGGAAGCCCCAGTCCTCGGCACCGCCATAGACCGTTTGCCGGCCGCGGAGCTGATTGCCGTTGGATTTCCAGCCGAAGAAGCTGCTGCCGTGGGCCTCGAAGCAGGCGTAGCGGGGCGTCTCCAAGGTTTCCACGTCGAGGAAGGCGAAGCCCGGACCGTAGCGGACGCTGTAAGGCCCGCGGAGGACGATGGCGTCGCGGATGACGCTGGAGTCGATCTTGCTGACGATGGTGTCGAGATCCAGCCGGGCGGGGAAGTGGAAGCCGCCGTCGGCGTAGGTGACGATCTGGCCGACGTGATAGCCGCGGATGCGCGGATCGGTGACGATGGGCGAACGCCGCTGCACTTCGACGCCAATGGAGGAGTCTGATTTATTGAGCAAATCGCCGACGTCGTTGCTGAAACGGGTGACCGTTTCGGCCCCGGACACGGCGCTGGCGCTGGGCGAGGAAGCGGCGCTCTGCCGTTCTTGCGGCAAGGAGCTGACGTCGCCGCCCGCTCGGCCGAAGCCCGAGGGCAAGGCGCGAATGGAGCCGACTTCGGCGGCCGACGCCATGCTCGGATCGGTTGGCGCGACCGGCTGTTGCGGCGTGATGTCCTGCACCACCTTCACCGAGGGATCAACGATCCGCGGCATGGGCTGTTCCGGCGGCGATGTTGGCGCTGGCTCGGAAGCCCAGGCCAGGCCGCCCAGGCATCCGGTGATGCATAAGGTTCCAATGGCGCGTGACGTTCGCCGCCATCCTGGTTTCGTTCGCTTGAATTGGTTGGACATGTTGCCCGCCCTCCATGGCGCTGACCCGCCCATTACTCCGCACAACGGGAGCAATCTGGGTATTTGACACAACGCCTATGATTGTGCTTGGCCATGTTATCGTCAGGAGCCGACCAGGAACCTTGACGAAAACAGGCGAACTAGCGGGTTTTCTGGGAATGAGGTTGGATCAGTCAAGATGGGAAATGCGGAGAAGTCCGAATATGCGACCCGCGCGTTGGGCCATTTTCCCCGCCAAAAGAAACACCTACCGCGTCGCAGAGGTAGGTGGTCGTGTTCGCTGGACCAGTCGAAGCGCGGGTCAAACGGAACGCTTACTTCTTGCGGTGGCGAATCTTGCTGCGCATGCGCCGCTTCTTGCTGCCGACCTTGCGTCGTCCCTTGCCTCGACGTCGCGCCCCCATGAACAACTCCTTACCGTGACTGGCGATTCGATGATCGATCCGATTGGGATGGTAACCTTTGCATGTTCCACGAACTGGATGTATAGGAATCCCGCTCACGGTCGGCAAGTGGCGTGCGGGAAAGAAAAAACGGCCATGACGGCGAACTGCCCTTGAAGAAAAAACAAACTGTCCTTATGCTCGCCGACTCGAAAAAAGCGTCAGAATCGCTTCCTTCGAACCTGAATCGCCCAACTTGACGATCTAGTTGCTTGTGAAAACACCAAAACTTCACTATACTATTAAAGGCTGAACGGACGAAGATAGAGGTGCTGCGTCATTGGACATCAGCGGCTGCCCAGAGCCGGGACGAGAGGGCTGCATTGCCATGGTGGACGTGCCTTGTTCTTATAGTCTCTTTGAAGACGTTCTCCTTCAAGCGGACATGTTCAAGTGGATCGAAAGCCAAAAAGCAGGGCACGATCTCGGCGAAGACGCCAGGAATGAATGGGTCCGATTGCATTGGTGGGGCTATCTCAGGGCGCGTTGGACGGAACATCTCGAAGGCGTCCGATTTTGGCGCGAACTCGATCGCAATGACTTTGGCCTGCTTCTCCGCGAATTTCCCGACTCGACTCCCCTCCTCCACCTCATCCTCGCTCAAGTCAAAAACGGTAAAGAAAATCTCTGCATTATCAATTGGGCGCTGAACACGAATCAACCCATGGAACAAGTCCACTTCATTCTCGAACGCATCGACATCAACGCCCGCCGCCTCTTCTGTAAATTTACGAATCAAACCTGCATGATCACGCCCCTCCCGTCCGGCTCCTAATCCTCCCCGCCCCTGACCGACGACTTCTTTCTTCCTCACGACTCTTGATCTTGCTTCTGAAGCCAAGCGCGCAGCCAAGCCCGGGCCTGCTCCGGCGTCGCCACCTGGCCATTAAGCTGTTCCGCGCGGACGGCCTCCAACATCTCCCGGAAGCGCGGACTCGGCGCAAAGCCCATCGCTTGCAGATCGCTCCCGGTGAGCAGCGGTTTCGGGTCCAATTCCTCCCGCGACCGCGCGGCCATTTGCGCCCGGCAAAATTCGACCGGATCCAGGGCGGCCCCCAAACTTTTCAGGCAGGCTTCGGTCAACTCCAACAGATCGGGAAACCAAGGATGCACCAGGAGCGGCTTCCAGACCGACGGCGGCGTCTGATGGATCGTGCGCATCCAGGGCCAGTGATGCAGCAGCCAGGCCACTTCATCGCGGACCTCGTTGGAAAGCCTGAGAAAATGGCCCAGGTCTTGGAGTTCCTTGCGGTGCAGATGCTGCCCCCATTCCGGCCCGTTCAAGTCGAGCAACACCGCCGTCAGGGCGGATGCGAAGTGGCACGGGTGCGGCAGGTGCGTCAGGATGGACCAGGAGGGCGGTGCCGCGGACGGACCGCTCCAGGAACCAAACACGTGCGGGATCATCCCCAGCCGATGCAGCCAGGCCATCGCCTCGGTCCGCCCCGGCAAAGCGAGCATTTTTTTCAATTCGTCGGTGATTCGTTCCTGGCTGACCTGGGTGATTTGCGGCGCCAGGGCGATCATCGCCTGCTCCGTGGCCGGGTCGAGCGCCAGGTGAAACCGGGCGAGGAAGCGCACGCCGCGCATCATCCGCAGCTTGTCTTCCTCGAAGCGCTGCCAGGGATCGCCAATCGCGCGCAGCCGGCGCGCCGCCAAGTCCGCTTGCCCCTGGACATAATCGATGACCGCGTCGGCCAGGGGATCATAGAAGAGGCCGTTGATCGTGAAATCGCGGCGCTCGGCGTCGGCCTCGGCGGTGCCGAAGCGGACCGAATCGGGATGGCGGCCATCATGGTATTCGCCGTCGCTGCGAAAAGTGGCCACCTGGACGTGCATCCCCCGGTCGCCCAGCACTTCGATAACGCCGAACTGCGCCCCCACCGCCAGGGTGCGGCGAAACAGCTTTTGCACCTGGACCGGCCGGGCGTCCGTCGCCACGTCGTAATCATGCGGTTCGATCCCCAGCAACTGATCGCGCACGCAGCCGCCCGCCCAGAGCGACTGAAAGCCGGCGCGGCGCAGCGTCTTGACGACGGCCAGGGCAAGCTCACGTAGCGGCATGGGCATCCGGGGGCAAGGGTTTGAGCCAGATCGCCAATTGCGTTCGACCATAGGTCCGCAGGTCCCATTCCCCCGCGCCGGGCAACAGGTCCATCGGAAAGTGCCGATCCGATTGAATCGTGAGCACGGAGCCGGGGGCGAGCTTCTGCTGCAGCGTGGTGATCAGCCAGCGGATGGCGTCGAAATGTTGATCAAATTCTATGTAAGGCGGACCGACAAACACATTGACCGGTTCGTCGGGGATAGCGCCCTTGTCCGCCCAGCGATAGGCGTCGGCTTGCAGCACCTGCGTCTGATCGCCGATCTGCAACTGCCGAATGTGCGCTTGCAAGGCGGCGGCAAAGCGGGCATCCTTCTCGACAAAGACGACCCGCTTGGCGCCCCGGCTCAGGGCTTCGAGGCCCACCGATCCGGAGCCGGCAAAGACGTCGAAGAAGCAGCGTTCCGGGATCGCGTCCCCCAGGATGCTGAACAGGGCCGCCCGCACCCGATCCGGCATGGGCCGGACCTTCGGGTCGAGCAACACCTTGAGCTTGCGGCCGCGAAACTGCCCCGCGATGATGCGTAATTGATAATGCACGATCGTACTCGCCAGGAATGAACCAAGGGTCAAAGCGCTCGCTAGCGCCGTGTCGGTCTATTCTACAAGCCAGCGGCCGTGGATGGCAAAAAGGCAGCGTCCGCCCAGCACGAAAGCACGTTGCCCTTCCCTCCTTTGCCTGCGAGGAACTATTCACAGGACGGTACGTCGCTGGCCCCGGTTCGCTCTGGCACGACGAAAGCTGTGGACAATCTTTTCCCATGTAAGGACGGCTGGAACAGGCCCATTCCTAGTTACTTTTGGTCCGCGCCTTCCACCCACTTTCGCAGCGTGGGCAGCGCCTGGCGAAGCTGCTCAGGGGCGACGGTGAAAGTGCTACCCTCAACGTGGAAGGCGGCGTCGTTCCGATGAAAATCCCATTGTCGAATGTTGGGCAGCCGCCAGGCCACTTCCTGACGCTGTTTGCGACGTTCCTCCGGCGGCGTCGGCGGGGTCAACGGTCCGCTTTCGGCAAACCCCGGCAACTCCGCGTTGATGAGCACCAGATAGCGAAGGATGACCCGGGGTTGGCGGCGCGGCTTCTCGACGCCGATCGGCGGCTCATCCCAGGCCGCCTTGCCATCGTCGATGTTGAAATGGGTCAGCACGACTTGCCGAGTGGCGGGGCCATCGATCCACATCTTGACCAGGAGGTCCTGGTCCAGTTCCGTGAACTGCAAGTCGGGTTTTTTAGGCTGCCCCTCGGCCGGCGGCGCGGCTGGCGGGGCGGCCGGGGGCGTCGCGGTTGTCGTCGTTTGTAACGTCGCGGATCCGATCAGAGCCAAGACGGCCAACATGATCCACCATCGTCGTGGCATCTGCGTCCTCCCTTCATTCGGTCATCCCTTGACGCAGGTAGGGTCGATCCGTCCCTAGGCCATGGGGGATGAAACTTGGGCGCGGCGCGGCGGACCAGACGGGTCCGTGTTCATTGTTTGATGCGCTTGAAGATGAAATAGTGCGGCCGCGAGGCGCTGTGGGCTGAGCACAATTCCCAGCCCATGGCCCCAAGCCGATCGAGTTGGGCCTGGTTGGCGATCGGGTCTTCCGCGCTGTCAGGCAGCACGATTTTGTATTCCCATTTCGGCGCGCCAGCGGCTGGCACATCCTGAGCCGCTGCGGGGGCCAACACCCACCCAGCCAACAAGGCCAGGCTCACCATCAGGGTCCATCCGAGCACCATCTTCGACGTGTTCATCGATGCTTACCTCAAAAGAGAAACGGGCAGCGAGGCCGCCATCATGGCCCCTCTGTATTTTGATGGCATCAAACGAATTGAGCCAACACGCGATCCAATCGATGACCTCAAGCTGGACCGCTGCTGCGGGCGTCAACGTGGACTGCGTTTCTCAGGATTGTTTCATCGAAAACCGCGAAGTCAAGCAAAATGAGCAAACCTTCGAGCAGCCGACCAGGTTGGTTCCTGAGCTGCCAATGCACATAGATGCAGTGCGATCCAGTTCAGAAAAACCAGACGCCCGACACAACCGATCAGGCCAGCCGTGAATCTTCGGCTCCAGGCAATTTCTCCCTACCCATCACCAACGTATCGTGCTAACTTAAAAGCATCCAAACCATGGATTCCCATGGGTTTGTGGATCCATCCGCAACAGGGGAAGGTATCGCCATGTCGGTCCGCGCCGTCCATTGGCATGAAGGCATGTTCCTGAGGCCGCACCATTTTCAATTGGCAGAGCGACATGCCCGACATCTGAATGCCCGCGATGCCAAATGGAACGTTCACCACAATTGGGGTCTGCGCCACATCGATCTGGACCTGGACGCCTTATCCAACTATCGACTGGTGGTCCGCGATCTGAAGGCTCGCCTCCGGGACGGCACGACCATTTCCGTCCCCGAGGACAACACGCTGCACACCCTTGACCTCAAGTCGGCGTTCGAGCGCGACACCAGCGTGATCGTGTACCTGGCCGTGCCCGTCGTCTATCAAGGCCGGGCCAACATCGCCGTCAATTCCAGCCAGGACGGCCAACGTTATTTCATCGACACCCAAGACCTGGAAGACGAAAACACGGGCATCAACCCGCAAAACATCCAGGTGCGTCTGCTCAACCTCAAGCTGCTGCTCTCGACCCAAGACACCACGGGTTACGAAACCTTGCCCATCGCCCGGATTGAAAAATCGGCCTCGGCCGACAGCGTCCCGCAACTCGACCGCAGCTACATTCCACCGCTCCTGGCCACCGATGGCTGGAAGCCGCTGGAGACGGAGATCCTACACAACATCTACGATCGCCTGGGCAAGAAGCTGGAACTGCTGGCCCATCAGGTGGTGTCGCGCGGCATCACTTTTGACAGCTCATCCCAGGGCGACCGCTTGCTGTTCGAACAGCTCCGCGTCCTCAACGAAGCGATGGCCCTGTTCCACACCATGTTTTTCACTCAGGGCATTCATCCCCTGCCGGTGTACCTGGAGTTATCCCGGCTCGTGGGACAATTGGCCATCTTCGGCGCGCAGCGCCGGCCCCCGGAACTGCCCCGCTACGACCACGACGACCTGGGCACCTGTTTTTACCGGGCCAAACAGCACATCGACGCGCTGCTCAACATCATCGTCGAGCCGGAATACAAGGAACGCCCCTTCATTGGCGCGGGGCTGCGCATGCAGGTGGCCCTCGAACCCTCCTGGCTGGAGTCGATCTGGAACATGTTCGTGGGCGTGCAAAGTCCGCTGACGCCGGAAGACTGCCGCAACCTGCTGATGAAGCCGGGCCGCTTGGACATGAAGATCGGCAGTTCGGACCGGGTGGACGACATCTTTCGCCTGGGCCAGGCGGGTCTGCGGTTCGCTTATTGTTCGACCCCGCCCCGGGCGCTGCCGTCCTTGCCGGGGTTGATTTATTTTCAGATCGACCGCAATTCGCAGAAGGAAGAGTGGCAAAACGCCCAGAAATCGCTCTCGATCGCCATCCGGTTGAATGAAAACTTGGTGGTGGGCAACATTCAGGGCCAGCGCGTGCTGACGATCAAGACCGGCGGGCAACACACCACCATGCAGTTCACGCTCTTCGTGGTGCCGCAGGAAAAATAAAGCGCTTCGGCGCCGTTTCGGCCAGAAGGCGGCCGGTGCGGAGCGCGGTCGATCGCCTGCCTAGACCATCAAGACGGTGCTATGAAGCCAAGCTTTTCGTCGAATAGGACCTTTCATGCGTGAAGAAATCGCCTCTCTCGTTCATCCCGTGATGACCTACGCCCTGGCCCTGAAGGAGCGCTTGGACCTGGGCGAATCCCCCAACATGGAAAAAGAACAAGCCGTGCTCAAGGGACTGCTGGGCACGGACATGGAGGCGCGGCGGCTGATCGATTACGGCGGCGACACGTCGCTGGGGTCCGATCAAACGATCATGGGCTCCATCCGGAGCAACGAGGGCCGGCGTTCGCAGGACAATTTTCTCGGCATCCGCTATGCTCTGGCCTGCTGGCTGGATGAAATCTTCGTCCTTGACGACCGTTGGGGATCGGATTGGAACGAATACAAAATCGAATCGGCGCTCTATGGCTCCAACGATCGCGCCTGGAAGTTTTGGGAGCAGGCGCGGCGCGCAGAATCCCGTCCCAGCAGCGACGCCCTGGAAGTCTATTTTCTCTGCGTCATGCTCGGCTTTCGGGGCGAGCTGCGCGAGAATCCGGAAAAGCTCGCCTCGTGGATCAACGCCGTACAAAACCGCCTGGCGAAAAGCCAGAGCAAGGAATGGAGCGGGCCGGGCAGCCGGGAGTTTCCAGGCGACGCGGCGCCGCGCTACGGCCTCGAAAAGTTCAAGCGCATGATGCTCGTCGCGGGACTGGCGTTTTTGATTTGCGTGCCCATTGTCGCTTACATCCTTTGGGGCAAAGTGTTGGGAAATTAGTTCGGATCGATCCCTTGCCAAACCCTTGATCCTTCACTGAACAGGTTGGACTCATGGCCTTCATTTACAAAGTTTACGCCTTTTTCACTTGGATCATGGGGCTGGTGTTTCCGTTTTTCACACGGGCCAGTTCCTACCGCATGCTGGGGCCGGTGTTTCGCTGGGTTCTGCACGTGCTGCTCGTGGGCGGCATTCTGGTCGGCCTTTGGGTCATCAATAAATACACCGGCCTTGAGGAATTACTGACCCGGACGCAATATGCATCCCTCAAGCAGTTTTGGCTGCCGATCCTGTTCCTCATCCTGTACGCCCTGTCCTGGCTCAGTTGGTGGGTCTGGAAGCTGCTCGCCGCGGAGCCGGAAGACGCGGCCTTTCCCGACATCGATCAAGCTTTCGAGGAATGCTCGCGAGCCTTGTCGCAAGCGGGGATTGGCTGGTCGGACGCGCCGCTGTTCATGCTGCTGGGCAAACCCCTGGGAGGCATTGAAGCCCTGATGCAAGCCGCGCAACTCCCCTTTCAGGTCAAGGGGATTCCCCGCCGGGCCGACGCGCCGATCCGGGTTTACGCCAATCGCGATGGCATCTACCTCGCTTGCTCCGATGCTTGCCTCTTGGGCAAACAAGCGGATATCCTGGCCGGGGATGAATCCCTGGCCTCCTCGGTTTCCACCGCCGAAAGCGGCGAGGGAGGCAGCGATGAACTCTTCAAGACCATGGCGCCGCGCGGCCAGGCGAAGGAAGTGATCGACATTCTGGCCGAAGCCCGCGAGGCCGGCCGCTCCCCCACGCAGCTCACCGAGGAAGAGCAGCAAGAACTCAAGCTCCGCGCCCGCCGCCACCATGGCAGTCTGCTCAAGAACCGCGAATTGGTCGACCGCTGCACCGCCCGGCTCAAGCATCTATGCCGCTTGGTCAGCCGCGAGCGCCAACCCTACTGCCCGCTCAATGGCCTCATGTTCATGGTCAATTTCTACGCCACCGACACCGACGAAGACACCAACGACACCAGCCTCATCTGCCAGCGCGACCTGGCCACCTGCCGCAAGTTTCTCTCCATGGATTGTCCCGTCTTCGCCATGGTGGTCGACCTCGAGCACATGCCAGGCTTCCTCGAATTCATCAACCGCTTCCCCGACGATCAGCGGCAGCGCCGCGTCGGCCAGCGCTTCCCCTTGACGCCCGACGTCAGCTCGCCCCAGGAAGCCTCCGAACAAGTGGAAGAGGCCGTGCAGTGGATCTGTTCTTCCCTGGTGCCGACCTGGGTGTACAAACTCTTCGACAATGAAACGATGCAGGGACGCACCCTCGAATCGGCGACCCGGGGCAACGTCCGGCTTTACCGCATGATGAGCCAAATGCGCGAACGCGGCCGGCGGATGAGCAAGATTGTCAGCCGAGCCGTCGGCCATGAGCAGGGGGAGCCGATGATGTTTGGGGGTTGCTACCTGGCGGGCACCGGACGCGACAGCACGATGCAAGCCTTCATCCCAGGCATCTTTCGCCGGCTCATCGAAGAGCAGGACAACGTGACCTGGACGACGGAAGCCCGCGCCGAGAATCAAGCCTATCTGCAATGGACGACCACCGGCTATATTTTGATCGTTCTCATGGTCCTGAGCGTCGTGGGGCTGGTGGTGGTCACCAACATGAATAACTAGCCAGCCGTGGCATCATGGCGCTGCCCCCGATCATCGACGATGCGCTCCAACCTCGCCCGAAAGCGGCGGGGTTCTTTTTTAAAGTCGCAAGACAAGCGTGACAGGGTCGTTTTTGCCCGGCTTGAGCACGCCGCTCATCTGTCCCTTGGCAGTGGTGCCAAGCTGCGAACAATTGAGCCGGTACGGCCCCGGCGGCAGATTGGCAAAAGAAAAGCTGCCATCGGCGCCCGTCTTTTGCGTATGCGTGACGCCCTTGGCGTCGATGAGCGTGACCGTTTCGCCGGGCTGTCCGCGATCGCCGCGCACCACCTTCCCCCCCAAGCTGGCGGCGGTCTCGGCCGCGTCTTTCTTGCGCAGGGCTTCCAAATTGATCAGGGCGGGCTTGAGCCGTTCCATCTCGGCGGCATTGATCATGATCGCCGTGACATAAACCGATTTGCGGTCCGGATCGTCCAGCCGCAGCTTGGCCGTCCACATCGGCTGGCCATCGCCGACGACCTGGGCATCGATGGTGCGGATGCGCTCCGGCCGTTTGCCCTCCTCGGTCGGCTGCCCCACGAACAGCTTGACCTCCTTGATCGGGGCCACGTTTTTCTTCCCTTCCACGACCACGGTCAGTTGGTCATCCTCGAGGGCCAGCGCCTCGATCCGCGTGATCGTCGGCGGTTGATCTTCTTGCTCGATCTTGCGAATGATAGGCTCGAAGTCGGCAGGCTCCTGCCCCTGCTGATCGATCAGGCGGCAGCGCAAATAGATGTCCCGATCCCCCTCCGGCAGCTTGAGCGTCTGCCGCCAATCCCGCACCACGGGATGAATCAGCAGTCCCCCTTTGTCCCCGCTCCCGGGGCTATAGCGCAGAGCCACTTCCCGGCCGCCCGCGAATCGCAGCGGCGCGAGCACGTTGAAGGGCCCTTTCTCCGAACGGCCCACGGCGATTTCGATGATCTGCCGAGGGGCGATGCCGTCGGCTTCGAGCTGCACAGGCACGCTTTGGCCTACTTCGATGAAGGCAGGCATCTGCAATTGCAAGAGCGGATCCATTTCCAGGGAGGCGTCGCTGGGGGCATTCCCCCCCGTGGTGAACGTGCCGCGGAAGGCCCGGGCATAACCATCCACATTGACGACGAACTTGCCTTCTAGAGTGCCCAGCGAAGGCAAACGGATGTTCTCCACGGAGAGCATGGTCTCGCCTTCCTCGGTGATTTGCCCTTGCTTGCGCAGCGTGGTGATCTCGTCCGTGATCGTGTTTTTCAATTCCACAATCAGCTCGACCTTGCATGGCGGGTTCATCGGCTCCTGCCCCCGCTGCTTAAGAATGATCTCAAACCGCGGCCGGGCGCCGGGGTGGAAGGTGGCTTGAGCCAGTTGCAGATATTCCCCCGGCGTCATCACGTGGATGGCGAGCGGGCGCTCGTCGAGCGGTTCGCTGGCGGGCTGCTTCTTGTCGCGCAGTTTGACGATCCAATTTTGGCGCAGGGTCGGCCACTGCTCCAGGTCCTGAGGCGGAGGCGCATCCCATTCCACCTTTTTCATCGTTTCGGTTGCCGCCAGGAAAACGTCCTTCTTGCCTCCAGGTGCGGGAAGTGGACGATCGCCATCCCATAATTCCACCGTCAGATCCTGATCCTTGCCCGAGGGATTGCTGACAAAGAGGTAAATCGGGGTGGTCTGGTTTGGACGCAAGCGAATTTGCCCGATGGCATCGCCAGCCTGGCTGGAATGGAAGCTTGCGTGCAGGCGCGGCCGATTGGCCAGGGAGGGAGGCAGGGCCGTGTCCAGCTTGAGGTGCCGCGCGCGATCCTTGAAGCGCGCCACGAGCACGAATCCTTGAGGCGGCGGGTTGCCGTGATTCTCCGCGCCGGTTTGCTTGCGGACGATGATCGGTTGATTGTAGGAGGTTGGGCCTTCCGTAGTGGCATCCCCCGGAATCTTGGGCACCTCCACGTTCAGCCAAACCGGATCGATGGCCAGGGGCTGAATCGCAGCGCGGCCCAGGCCCGACAGCGCCAGGATCAGCTCCGAGCGGTCGCCCCGCTTCAGCTCGATGGGCCGGCCGCCGGAAACCACCCGCACGTCGGGAGGAGCCGCCGCGCTAGCGGAACGGTAGCGCTGCGCCATGCGGTCGAGAAATTCCGCCAGAGCCGGGTGGTCGCCCCATTCGACGCTAAGATAAGTGTCGTTCTCCCCGAGCCAGTGCTGTCGGGCGCGCTCCATCGACATGCGGGCGCGGGGGCTGAAGGCGTCCAGCGTCGCCGCCACCAAACTCGTCCCGGAGAAATCGAGCAGCCGGAGCAAACGGTCCCGCTGCAGGGCGTCTTCCTTGTGCACCAACTCGGGCACGTCCACCGACCAGGCTTTTTCCATCTCCTGGCTCAAGAGTCCCCACAGTTCCGGCTTGTCCTCGGACTGGGCGAGAAGCTCGCGCAGCTTGGCGGTGGCCTCCGCCCCGGTCAGCGACATCCATTCCAGGGACAACCGCGCGGCGTGGCGGGCTTGCACTTCATCTCTGAGGGGAGCGCGGGCGATGGGCGACGTCGGCTGGAAATGGGGCTGCTTATCGTCTTCCACGTCCAAGGAGTCCACGCGGTCGCGCAAGCGCTTGGCCAGGTCCAACCGCGCTTGCCAAAGTTGCTGGCGCACTTCGCCGGGGTAGAAGGGCCATTCGAGCATCGCCGTGGCCTCGGACCACACCTGCGGCGTGGGGCTTTGCCTGGCCAGGTCGATGATTTCCCTCAGACGCTGCCCCTCGAGGCGATCGCGCAAGCCGCGAAGCTGCCCTTGCAGTTGGCTCGAGAGGGCGGACAACTGCGTGATGCGGCGCGGCAAGTTGTCGGTGGGCGGCCCCTCCATGAGCGGCGCTAATTGGCTTTCCAATTCCGCCGCCGAGCGCAAGGCGCGCGACCATTGGTCGGCCAGGGCTTGGGCTTCCCCCTCCATGGGCAGCGCGGCCAGGAACGCGCCGAAATAGGGCAAGATCAATAGCGCCTCGTCGCGGATCTCGTAAGCCCGGGAGAGTTGCTCCTTCCAGGTTTGAACGCGATTCATCTCCTCGATACAGGCGTCGTAGGCGCGGTCGACGTCCTCGATGCTGGCATAACCTGCGGCGAACAGCAGCCATTGGGCCTCATGGCGTTTCTGATCCGCAGCATGGATCAAGGGTTGCAGCTTTTGCCAGGTGCGATAGTCCCCCGCGAGGAGTTGTTCGCCATCTCGGACGACGCGCAGCGCTTTCTGCACCGTCAGCAAGGGCCAAGGCTCGCGCTTGAGATCCGCCAATTGTCTCAGGAAGATGGTTTCGAAGAAGGGCCGCCGCGGACCAGGTTGATCCTTCGGCTCGATCCAATCCACATAGAGCCGCAGCCGCGCCTGGGTTGGCGCGGGTTCCTCGGCAAGGGCCGCGAAGAGAAATGCCTGCCGCTCGATAGGCCGTTCCTTCAACGCCCCCAGGGTCTCCGTGATTTTCTTCAGTACGTCCTCCGGGATGGGTTTTTCCGGGTCGATGAGCCTGGCCATGGCCGCCCAGGCGTTCAATGACTCCCGGCTCACGACCTTGCCTTGCCGGGCCATCTCCTGCGCCAGGCTGCGCGATTCTGGCAGGGAAATGACGCTCTGATATTCGGCCAGGTCGCTCTGCATCTTGGGCGACAAGTCGGCCATGATTTTCTGATCCAACTCGCCGATGGGCGGAGGCTTTTTCTCCTTCTCCTTTTCGGGTTTAGTTTCGCCCTCGGGCTTCGTTGGCTCGGACTTGGCAGCGTCCTTCTTCTTGTCCGCGTCTTCCTCGACGGGTTCCGGAGCGACGGTGACTTCGCCATAGCGCCATTTGCGTTCTTCCTCGAGCAGCCGGCGCTGCCAGCGGGAAAAGACGGTGGGCAGGTCGCGGTAGATTTTTTGTTCGCGGTAGGGGTCAAGGGATTGCCAGGCTTTGACGGGGAAGGCGCCGGGAAGGACCGCCGGGGGATCGATCTTTCGTCCCGACTTGGGCGCGGCTCGGAGAGCGAAATCGAGCTTGTCGCTGGCGTCCTCAGGGTGGATAGTTGGAGTCTGCGCCTGATCACGGCACTTCTCGACGTAGCGCTGAACGTGGAAGGCCGTGTAATGGAACAGTTCCTTGACGGAAATCCGATCATCGACCTTATTGCCGCGGTTCCAACCGTCGGCGGCTCCCTTCAGGCCCCGTTCCAGGTAATAACCAAACACGCTGCGGTTGATTTCCTCGCCAAAATGGGACACCTGTCCCGGGGCACAGGCGGTGATGACGATGCGGCCCTCGTCTGGATTGGCGTCCAATTCCGCCTTGACGGCGGCGGCCACGTCGGCTTTGAGAATCCCGTGTCGGGCCGAACGCAAGGGCCGCATCAGGTCCAGGATGAGCAGCTTCTTCTCCGCTTTAATGGCCTTCAGTTTGAGCAGAATATCCTGCAAAGGCAACCCCTGGTTGGCGGTTCTGGCCTGGCTGTCCGACGCGAGCATCATCACCTTGCCATCGACCAGATGGGCGTAACCAATGACGATCATGACGACGGGTTTCTTGGGTTTTTCACTACTTTTATCCAACTCCGAACTCAGCTTATTGCGCAGCAGAACGAGATTCTGACTGGCCTTGTCCACGGCCATTTGCTTGCCTGGCCTGAGCAGCGTTCCTTTCTCCCAAAGCTTTTCGATGGCCTCAACGTCCTGATCCACGAAGGGGATGGGCGGATAGTGCAAATAGCCGGGGACGGTGAAGGTCATTAGATAGGGCGAATCAAAAGGGCGAGCCAAGGCAAGGAAGGCGCCGAAACTGCCGACGCCGAACGCGATGATGCCGAGCAGGATGTAAATCGTGCGCATCCGTTTAGCGGCTTTGGCCTGCTCTGGATCGCGTTCCGCGCCGCGCCACGATTTTTTCCCACCTTTTTCCGGCAGCGACATGATCCATCTCCTCCCATTGCGAGGTCGGCTAAGGTTGGCTCGAGAGCGCTGGAGCGCCGGCCGTCCTGGCTCGATGAGCACTCCCCGAACGCTTGGCTTCTAGGGGCGCACCAAAGCGCTTGGCGGATGAAACGGCCGTTCCTCTTGGTTCGGTGCATCGAGCGGCAAGGTCAAGGTGCGCGTGGTGTCCATTTTCTTGAACTGCGCCAGCGAAAAGACGCGCATCGAACCGAGCCGTCGATTGGCTTGGGTCTCCTCGATGGGGAAGATGCCGGTGTATTTACCCGCCTCCAAATAGTAAAAATGGAGAGCGCTGGCGATGTCCATGTCGGGCCTCACCAAGACGGGGTCGCCGGGCGTGAATGCCATCCGGATGACCAGGCAAGGCTTCTTCTCCAGCGTTTGATCGCGCTTGGAGGGCAGTTCGTGCTCCTCGAACCGGATGCTTTCCACCATGCAGGGATTGCCTGCCAAGGTCAGCGGCCGCTGCATCATTTGCTCCCAGGTGCTGGAGGTTTCCCGTTCCAGGCGAGCGGCGAAGCGGGGTTCCTGCGTGCTGTTCCACCAGACTTGCAGTTCGGTCTTGGGCAAGGTGCTGGGAAGGTTGGCCCAGAAGGCGCGCAGGTTCCAGGCGGGCGCTGGGATCAAGGGTTGAACGCCCCAGCGAACGCGCGGCCGCTCCTGGCTGCTGTCGGTCGGTCGAAGCTCGTACCAGGCAAAGAAGGGCGTGGGCTGCTGCAATGCGCCGGTGCGGCCGCCGCGATCCGTCGATTCCAGCGTCAAAAACAGTTCTTGGGTGCGTTCGTCGAGACGCTGATTTTGCAAGGCGGCCAGCAGCCATTGCTCGGCTTCGGTGCGCGGCTTGTCGGGATAATCGTCCGCGAACAACCCGCGGCGGATCAGCGGCCGATCCCCGCTCTGATCAGGAACGAGATCGAGCAACAGCAGTTGGCCATCCTTGAGGGACACGGCCCGCTGGGCCAACCTTCGCTCCAGGGCGTAGACGAGGTAGTTTTTCGGGTCCAAGGAGCGCCAGGGATAGTTGGGAGGCCGCTGAGCGCGCTTGGGGATGACGGTGACGTTCACGCCCTCGGGGGTGATTAGCCGCCCGCCCACTTCGGTTTCGAGGTAATAGAGAAGCTGCTGCTGCCGGAATTTATTGAGGAATTCGATCACCTTCTCTTGGTCCTGCACGAGCACGAACTCGCTGGGTTTAGGTAGTTGTTTGAACAGTTCATCCGGAAATTGCCGCTTGGCGATGGGTTGTTCATTCTCGGGCAATTGGAAGCCAATGATGTTTACGACGATGTCTTTGTTCTCGGGCCGATTGAATAACCCGGTCAGAAATTCGACGACGCTCAGTTTCCCCCCTGGGTTCAGTTTACGATCAGGATAGGATCGTAAATTACGATCTGGCTCAAAGCATGTATCCATGCCATCGGTGAGGACAATCAAGGTCTTAAAGCCATCGAGAGGCTGCAAATCAACGATCCCTTCGGTCATGGCGCGGACCAAGGGCGTTAGCCCATAGGGCGTCAATTTGTTTAAGCGCTGCACGGCCGTTTCATAATGCTGGTGATTCCAAGCAACGGGACCGACTAAACGTTGAATCGTGTCTTCATCTGCATCGGGCTGCTCCCCAGAATCCACCTTGGCCGCGAAACACCAGATGCTGACTTGGGGGCCTCTTTCCCTGGGCAGCCGCGCCAGCACATTGATCAGGGCCTCACGGGCCAGATCGAAACGGCGTTTGCCTGTTTTTGAATCGATCGCGCGCATGCTCCCCGAGCAGTCGAGGATGAAGACGATGCCGGAATTATCCGAGGCGAAGCGTTTGTGAATGTCGTCGCTGGCCCGCAGCACCAGGCTGGAGACGTTCGGCACGAACGGCTCCACCATCACGATGTCCGGATAAGGGTAAATCCGCGCCGGGGTCGGCACGAGCAAGCGATGCCCCCGATACCAGCCTTCAAGCTGCAGCGTCGCGGTCTGAATGGGATCGGTCGGCTTGGGCGGCGCATCGGCCGTCAGCAAATGATTGATCAACTCGAAGGCGACGGTCCCCGACTTCACCTTGTCGCTGATCGCCAATAAATGCCCCTGGGCGGACTCAGCGGATTGCCCCAACGATCCCCCTTGAGGAACGTTCAACCAGAAAAAGGGGAAGCCCAAGGGCATGTCGGTCGGCGCATTCAACTGGAAGCGGCAGTCGAATTGCCGTTCGCTGGTGATGTGCAGGATCGTGGGACGATCGATGGTTTTCACCAGCGGCGGCGGCTTCTCCAACGTTTCCACAAGGGCCTGGCTGATTTGCAGCCGGGGCTTGAGCGTCTCCGCGGGCTGCCCCTGTTGTTCGAGAAAACGCCGAGCCTCCAAGACGAATTCCTTGCCCGCCAGGCTGTAATACGGAGCGGCATCGGCCTTGTCCGAGGCCCAGAAATCGTGATACGTCCGCTCGGCCATGCCGAGGAGCACGTCATGCCAGCGGAGCCGCCGCAGTCCTTCGGTTGGGTTGATTTCATCTTGGAGCAGCGTGGACACTTCGCAAAGGCGATGATGCCGGTCGGCCAAAGCAAGATGGTTCATGGCCTTGGGGATGGCGTCTTCGCGGTTGGCGGCGGGGGTTAAAGCCAAGACTTCATCGGCACGCAAGATCCAGCGCCGGCTGATGGGGGGACCCATTTCCCGCAGCGCCTTGGGCCAATCGTCGCGCATGCGGGTCTTGATTATGCTCAGCAAGTTATTATAGGGTTCGACGTCGACGTTTTTGACTTTCTGCGTCATCCAGTCTTCGCCCAAGGCGGCCAGGGCCAAACGAGCCTCTCGTTCGGCGCGGAGCTGCGTCTTGGCAGTTTGAACTTCCTTGGGCAAATCCTTGGCGTCCTCGAGGCGGGCCGCGGAGAGCTGCAATAATTCCCGTGAAAACTTCCGTGCCGCCAGGAGCAATTGCTGACGCTGCGGCCCCTTGATCATGGGCACTTGCAAAATGGCATCGATCTGCTGATAGACGAACTGATCCGCCTTTTGCTTGCCGTGTTCAATGAGCACGTCGACTTGCTTGTGAAAGAACATCTCCAGGTTGCCATAGTGTTGTTGGAGTTTCTGCGTTTTTTGAACCAACTGATCCATCCAGGCCTGCTGATCTTTCTCATCGCGTTTGAGCGTTAGACGTTCGGTGGTCAATTCCCGGTCCAGGTCGTGCAGACCATCCCAAATCTCGGCGGCCAGTTCGACCATGGGCTTGCCATCCTCGGGCAACGTCGGCAGCCAATGGGACAGCCACAGCAGTTCCTGGCTGAGGCGATCGCGAAGCAGCAGCGCGGCCCGCAGGGGTTTCGCCTCGCGGCGGGCGCGGTCATAGGCTTGCCTGGCCTGCTGCAGCCGATTCGCGGCTTCCTCGAACCGCCCGGCAAAGAGATGGTCATGCCCATGGCGGCGGAATTCATCGCCCTGTTTCAGCAACGGCTGGATCACCGGCCAGAGCACCTCGGCCAGGGGGAAATCGGCGCTGTCATACCCCATGGCCGTTTCCGCGGCCAGACGCTCGATCTCTAGGGCAAACTTGACGACGCTCCAATTCACGTTCGGCTGCTTAAGGAGCCGGGGATGCTCCTGAAGCATGAACATGAAGTGCACTTCGGCGGGTCGATAGCCCACCTCGGCCTCGGCCAGTTTGATGAACGGCAGCGAGGAGAGCAGATGGGCTTGGGGATTATCAATGGCTCGATTCAAGCAGTAGCGCATGAAGTAACGGACGAAGACGGGGCGTGCCTCCTCCCCCACCTGGTTGCGGACCGCTTTCCACACGTAGTCGGGTTGATCCCGTTCGCGGACGACTTTCTCCGCCAGATCCAAGAACGCGGGCTGATCGACCATGCCTGAAGGCAGGGCCATGGCGGCGTCCATGGGGAGCGACAGACCCACGGCGGTCAGGCTCTTGAGGGGCAATTGCAGTTTGATTTTGGCAAGCAGGCTTCGGGCCGAGGTCAGCGCCGCGTTGGCGGCCGGCTCCTGGTCGGCGCGCAACAGTTCCTCGTAGCGGAGCAACTGAGCCGTATACAACCGCCACAGATGCGGGGCATACGTCCAGGGAGGGGCCTGCTGCGTCTGCCTGGCCAGGGCATGCCAATCGCTCCACGCCTCGGCTACCTTGTCCAGCGACGCCGTCTCCGCCGGAAGTTCGGGGGCCTTGTAATCCTCGCGCACGCCCACCAGCGTCATGTCCGAGGCCATTTTGGGGTCGCCGATCAGGAAAGGAGCTTGCAAGGCTGCGCGATTGTCCCGCGCCCAGTCCAGCACCTTGCGGCGGACAAAGTTGGTCAACTCCATGGCGGTCACCCGGCCGTCGCCGTTGCCGCTCTCCTTGGGATTGCGCTTGTCCGGCACGTCGGCGGCGCCGCGCAAGCCTTCCGTGACGTAATGCAGGAAGGCCGTCTTGCGGAGGTCGGGGGAAAACCAGGAGACTTGATCCTCATCGGCGCTGACCAGAACGACGAGGTTCTTGATGTCCTTGATCTTGGGCTCGAGCTGCCGCAGGGCATGAGCGAACGAATTGCTCATCATGCCTAATCCCCAATGGGAGGGCATCACCGCGGCATCCAGGATCAGGGTTTTATTTTTATCGGGCATCGCCTTGAACTGATCGAGGATGGCCTCGATGTAAATGCGTTCCTTGTCGGTGCGCAGGTTGGCGTCGTTGGTGAGAACAAAGGGCTTGCCCTGCTCATCAACGCCGCCATGAGCCGCGACCACGACGATGAGGTTCTTCTCGGCGACTTCCCTGAAGCAAGTGGACCAGGTTTGCTCGATCGGCGCATCGGCGCGCAATTCCTGCACGCCGCGGATCATCGTGACGTGCCCGGTGGTGCTGAGGAAAAACCGTTTCTGTGCCGTGGCGGCCCAGCGGCTCAGGTCTTGCAACCCGCCCCAGCCGCCGGTATTGGGGGGGAAGGAAAGATTGGCTTCATAATGGGCGCCGAACAGCACCAGCGCCGTGGGTTTGATGGCATAGAGCCATTGCAGGACCAAGACGAGAAGTCCGACAAGCAAGACGATGCCGCCGAAGCCAGCGAGAATTTTCAACCATCGCCCCGTCGGCGCGACGACGTCATCGCCCGCGGCTTTTTTCCAACCGCGATGCGCTTGCTTCGCGGGTTGATCTTTGCCGCCTTGCCGCCATCCAGCCTTGGGCTTCTTCGGTTGATCCTGATTCATGATGCGCATCCGCCTGTTGTGTGCCAACGCACAGGAAATCGTCGCGTCTTTCGTTCTATCAGGATATCAGGTTGAGGCGCTGCTTGCCAAAGCGAAAGAGGCCAAGGGCAGGTGAAAATCAGACGCCCCGCTCACGCCGCCGCGGCGCGAGGGCCGAGGCGAGGCAAGCGGGGCGGCGGGAAAAGGAACGTGGCTTGGCGATGTCGAGTCGGACCAGGCGTCCGCGAATGAACACGCCAACCGATCGTGAAGGCTACTTGGCCGTGCACTCGAGGACTTGCATCGGCTGCGGATAATCCTTCAGGATATCCTTGCACAATTGGTTGTATTCCTCGGTCACCGGCACGAAGCGCTGCAGGCGCCAGAAGAGGAGCATCTGTTGGCCCATGGGTTTCTCGTGGATCGAGAGGAAGCCTTGGCGAACCGACTTTTCCTGGTTGGCGTCCATCATGCCCGGCTTGTAGAGGATGGCGGCGGTGGGGAAGTCGCACGATTCCGCCAACACGCGAAGCTTGTTGGCTCGGCCTGGCTTGCGATCCTGATACACGGCCCAGGCGGCACTATCCAGCAAGGCCGAGCGGCCTACGCCGTCCACCAGGTTGTCCAGCATGGTGTCGGTCGAGTGGCAGATTTTGCCTTGCTTGAAATAACCCACCGGCGTTTTGCCCGCATCGAGGAGGAGTTTGTTGAGGAACAAGCCATTATGCAGATACGACTTCTTCGGCTGCAGCAATTCGCAGCCGCAGAGATCGGCCACCGAGCCAGCCGAATCGTCATTCCGCACCAAAAGAACGGCCTTGAGCTTGATATTTTGGTTCAGCGCCAGGCCCAGCGGCTGCAAGTCAGGGGCCGCCATCTTGGCCCAGGCGTATTCGATGCCATGAATCACGCCCAATTGCACCTCGCCTTTTTGCAGCTTCTTGGCCATGTCCACATGGTCTTCGCAAACCACAAATTCAAGCCGAACGCCAATTTGCGCCCCGAGCATCTCGCCCACGGGTTGAGCGGCGCTGAGACTGGTGGCATTGCCGGCAAACAGGCTCTTAATCAGTCCGATACGCAATTGCGGGATGGCGGGATCCGATTTAGGTTCCGAACCTTCAAGCCACGAATGAATGCCAAAACCTGAGCAAACGATGAGAAGGGAGAGAAGGAGCAAGCGACTGGCTTTGCGCATGGCGACCTCGTGCACCGGGGGTGGGGTTGGTTCAAGTTTTCAAACGAGCACCTAGAGGGGCGAAGTTCCAGGTTTCAAATGATCACACACGAACGAAATACTGTGGACTTGCGAGATAGGCATCGGCCTTATACTCTCGTCCTTTCATCGGTCAAGCCCATGTGGCGACTCTTGGAAAAGTCGCCAATTCATGGCAGAAGGCCGCCCGAACGGTGATCGTTCGGACGGCCTTTGCTATGAGAAGGAGTCTGCTTACTCGAAGCAGCTCCAGAGTTGCCCCGCCGTGGCCCGCTGCAGCAAACCCAGCGCTTGACCAAACTTGTAATAGGCCTCATTCAGTTGGACGCGTGTTTGTGCATCGAGGAGTTGGATGGCGAGCAGCTTTTCCGTGGAAAGCTGATCCTCGCGGTAGATCTTCATGGCGTCGTCAGCCAATTTCTTCGATTTTTTGGTGGCTTCCAAGAGCAATTGCACCTGATTCAACTGTTCCTTGAGACGGGCACAAGCCTCTTCCACTTCCAGGGCGACCAGGTTCTCCGCCTTGTCGCTGACCGAAAGGGACCGTTCGTAGAACAAGGTGGCGCGCTGCTGCCGGCTGCTGCGCGATCCTGCCAAAAAGCTCGGCATTTCCGGACCCACCGGACCGGGTTTGTAATCGCCATTGATGACCGTGGCCGGCAAAATGCGGGTGTGGATGTCCCCCGTGGCGGCGTAGGTGCGAGCATAAGGAGACAAGGTCCAACCCTGAGCACGTCGTTCTAGGCCGGTGATCTGCGCCAGCAAAGAAGACTGGATCAATTCAGGCCGTTTCTCAATGGCCATGCAGACCGCTTTCTTACAGGAAAGGGTGACGTTCTTCTTTTTGCAGTGCTCAACGAAGGCATCGTGCAGATGACTGAGTTTTTCGGTTCCGATCTCAAATTCAGTGCAGCGATCCAAGCCAATCGCTTCCCGCAAAGCCGCCTTGGCGCGAATGACGCCGGTCCGGGCTTCGCCGAACTTGGTCTCGGCGATCATCTTGTACGTATCCAAGCGATCCAAGTCCGTCTTGGTCACTTCGGGGCTGCCCTTTTCCACTAGCGACTTGGCGGCGTCGCGGGTCGTCGTGATGACGGCCAGGGCATCCTCGGCAATCCCTTGCTGCTCGCGTGCGAACAGGACGGCGATGTAGGAGCGCGTGACGGCGTTGATGGTTTCCAGTTCCACCTGAATCACATTGGCTTCAGAAATCTGCACGGCCATGTCCGCCTGTTTGCGGCGGGTGTAGATTTGGGGGCCGGAGAGGACCGTAAAGGGAGCGTAAGCGGCCTCGCGAGCGGTGATGGCGGCATTGCGGCTGGCTCGGGCCGCGGCGATGGCCGGCTGCCTTTCCATGGCCAGCGTGACGGCGTCATCCAGACTGAGCGTGAGCACGGATTTCGGCGCCGGCATTTGAGCCGGGATAGTATTTCCCGTCGGTTCAGCGGCGTTGAGCTGGCTGCCGACGCCATCATACATCCAGCCCGCACCCGCCAGCAGCAGGCACGTGACGATGGTTTTTTTCCAGCGAGCCTTTGGGTGGTTACTCGAGGTTTCGTTCATTTCCTTGGCCCTCCAGGCTTGGCCTGTTGCTTCGTGCTATCCCTGCATCATGGGGTAACCGCTCCCCATGGTTTGGGTTGGATGAAACACCTTTCTGCCATCTCCTTTCGGCCAAGACTCTGACCCCAGGCAAGTGGATTTCGATTGTTTGGGGAAGATGAGAGACATGGGATTCTGTTTCTAGCGAATTTGCCCATTCTATTTTCTTGAAGGGCGTTGGCGTCTTGGCCGACCGCTCCCTCCGATCCCGATGAAATCGCTAGAATAAGCAAAGTCATGAACGTCATGTCCGGGCTTCGATCATTGAGAGTCCCCCGACAATGGGCGGAACCTTCGCCGAGCCGCTGGGAATTGGCCGCGGAGAGCATCGCGCTCAAGATTCGGTGGATTGGTCTGCTGGTGGGGTATTGTCTCGCCAATGCATCCGGCCGGGACCAGGGCCACGCCACGGCCCTCAACGCCCTTTTGACGCTGGGCTTGATCTACACGGCCATCGATACGTATTACACCCTCCGCGGCCTCCTGTTCAACCTGGCCCGACATCCCTTCCTCATCGCCTTGTTGGAATCCTTCTTCATCGGCCTGCTCTGCTTGTTTGACACCGGTCTGGACAGCCCGTTTCGTTATTATTACTTGCTTTCCCTGGTGGTCGGGGCCATCCGCTACCCCTTGAGCGTCCCCTACGTCACCTGCCTATTTCATGCGGGGAGCTTTTTCCTACTCTTCACCTGGCTGCCGGCACAGCAACGGGACGTCGCCACGCTCGTGCTCATGGTGACCATCATGATCTGGGTGGCCTGGGCGACGTCGGCCCTGGCCTTGCTGCTCAAGCAAGCCGGCGCCGAACTGCATCTGCTCAACCTCGAGCTGCAAAACCAACAGCGTGAACTGGAGGCGCGCATCGCCGAGCGCACCCGCGAATTGGAGGAATCCCAGGCCCGCCTGATCCATCAAGAGAAGCAGGCCACCTTTGGCCTCCTGGCCGCGGGCATTGCCCATGAGGTCGGCAATCCCTTGACCGTCATCAGCGGCATCGTGCAAATGCTGCAGCGGCAAAACAAGGAACCCCTTACGCAAGATCGGCTGCGGCTCATCAGCGGCCAACTGGACCGCATTCAGAACATCCTCCGCGAACTGATCGACTATTCCCGGCCCGAAAGCCGAGAGAAGGATTGGATCGTGATCGATGATCTGATCCATGAAGCCATCCATTTGGCCAAGTATTACAAGCGGCTGGGCGGCAAAAACATCTCCACCCAACTGGCCCAGCCCGCGCCCCGGGTCCGGGCGGCGCGGAACCCCATGATCCAGGTATTGCTCAACCTGATCCTCAACGCCATCGACGCCACCGAACAGGGCGGCCATGTCACCGTGCGGACCGAGGTCGATGAGCGCCGCCTGATCATTAAGGTCATCGACGACGGCCATCCCCTGCCCCGGGCCGTCCAGGACAAACTGTTTCAGCCTTATCAAACCGCCAAGCCGCACGGCACCGGGTTGGGGCTGTACATCAGCCATCGGTTAATCCAAGAGCAGGGAGGCTGGGTGGAATATCAAGCGGAACCTGCCGCGCCCGGCAAGGCGTTTGTGGTTTATTTGCCTTTACCCAAAGACCCTCATGGCGAACCGAGAAACCATGTCGTCGTCCCTCACCTCAGCCGCTCCTAGCGGCCGCATCCTCGTCGTGGACGATGAGCCGCTCATCGCCGCCACTCTGGCTGAATTCTTGCACTCCGAGGGCTTCCAGGTCTTCACGGCGGAATTGCCCGAGGCGGCGTTGACGTTGGCCCATGAACAGCCCCTCGACGTGCTCATCTGCGACGTGCAGCTTCCCGGATTGAGCGGCGTGGACCTGATGGAGCGGCTGCTGCAGATCCAGCCGTCGCTGCTGGCGATGCTGATCACCGCCTACGGCACGGTGGAAACGGCCATCCAGGCTTTTCAGCGCGGCGCTCAGGACTATCTCCTCAAGCCCCTGCGCTTCGAAGAGGTGCTGCGCAAGATTCGCCACTTGATCCGCTTTCGCCAACTCATGCTCGACAATCAATGGCTGCGCCGCGAACTGAACCGGTCGCATGATCCGGACCATATGGTCATCGGCCAAAGCCCGGCCATGCGGCAGATCGCGGCCACGGTCCGCAAGCTGGCGGCCACCCCCGCGACCGTGCTGATCATGGGCGAAAGCGGCACGGGAAAGGAACTGATCGCCCGGGCCTTGCACCATCAATCGCCGCTCCGCGACGAAAAATTCCTGGCCGTCAATTGTGCCGCCATTCCCCGCGACCTGCTGGAAAATCAACTGTTCGGCCATCGCCGCGGGGCCTACACCGGCGCGGACCGGGACATGGAGGGGCTGTTCCTCAGCGTCGGCCGGGGGACGCTGTTCCTGGACGAGGTGGCGGAAATGTCGTTAGGCACACAAGCCAAGCTGCTCCGGGCCATCGAGCAGAAGGAAATCCTGCCCGTCGGCGCCGCCGACCCCGTGCGGGTGGAAGCGCGGATCGTCGCCGCGACGAACAAACAGCTTGTCAGCGAAGTTCAGGAAGGGCGCTTCCGGGAGGATTTGTATTACCGGTTAAACGTCGTCTCGCTGACCATGCCGCCCTTGCGCGATCGGCGGGAAGACCTGCCCGAGTTGATCGATTTCCTGCTCGCCAAGCAGGCCCGGGCCTTGGGCAAGCGCCGCGCGGAGATCGCCCCCGACGCCTTGAGAGCGCTGATCGCCGCGCCATGGAAAGGCAATGTCCGCGAACTGGAGAATGCGCTGCAGCGAGCGGTCATCTTGAGCGAAAAGGAGGTGATTTCGCTCGAAGACTTGCCCCCCGACCTCGTACCGAGCCAGGCGCTGTTGCCCTCGGAAAAGCTGCGCGACGTGATGCTTTTTCACGAACGACTCCACATCGAACGTCTGCTGCGGGCCTGTCCCGACAAAAAGGACGCCGCCCGGCGGCTGGGGTTGTCCCTCAGTTCGCTCTACAGAAAGATCGAAGAACTGGGCATACATCTCGAGGATCGCCGTGCCTCCCTCAAGGAAACGCCCACGACCAGTTCCTAACCTCCCATGCCAATGCCACGCCCCAGGCCAACAAAAAAACCTCGCCCCCCAGGGGAGAGCGAGGTATCGAATCTTGAGTGAGCAGCCACCGCGGCGACGCAGCAAGATCGCCGGTTTACGCCAGCCTGCTTACGAAGGTCGAATCCCATGGAGTTCGACCTCGACCACGGCGTCCTTCGGCAAGTTGGTCACGATTTTCAGTTTTCGATGCAGCTCGGTCGACGTTTCCGCTTTCGCGGGCAAGACCGAGATTTTCAGGACGTGCACCTTCTTGGCCTCATCGCTGATGCCCGTGACGGCGACCTGGTCGTCCGCCCCTTCCACTTTCAGCACCTTGAACGGTTCGCCCGCTCGCAGCGTCACCCTGCGCTCCAGGACGTCGGCCTTGGGCAATTGACCCAGCTCCAACGTTTTCGGAATGACCACCAGGGCGTTTTGAATCTCGACCGTGAGCGGCACCCGCAAGCGCGGCGACGAGGGATCGTTCGTCACCAGCCAAAGGTCCGCATGCCACGAACCGGCGGGGGTGTCTTCTCGCAAGCGGACCGTGAGTCGATAGGCAATCAGGCCCGTCTGCTTGGCGACCAATTCCAGCGTCGGCAGGATGTAGCCGTTTTCATTGAGAATGGACGTGATCTGCCAAGGCGTGCTGCCCCGATACTCAATCGTCAAACTCGCCGAAGGGGCGGCCCCCATCCGCACCGTGCCGAACGACAGCATGCTGGGTTGCATCGTCAGGTCATCCCGGCTGATGGCTGAAGCGGTCAGCGTTTTTTCTTCCAGCACGGGGCGATCCAGGACCAGATAGATCGTGAACGCCTTGTGTCCCGAGAATTTCGTCGTGTCCACTTGCAGTGTGACCGTGGCGACCTCGCCGGGCTTCAGGGTCGCTTTGTCGTAGGTCGCCGTGGAGCAGACGCCGCACGACGTCCGTATGCTGGAAATGTGCAGCTCGCTGTTGTACTTGTTAGTGAGCTTGAACTGATGCGACAGCATCGTCCCCCGGGGAGCGCCGCCGAAGTCCTTGTTCACCTCATCGAAGACCGCCTGGGCGCATAAGGCCCCCTGGCTTAGCCCCAGGCTCAGCACCGCCGCCAACGCCAGACCCCAACAGCGAAACATGATCTCCCCTTCTCGTCAATCAGACCCCATCGACTCAGGCTTCCCGCCCAGGCTCGGCAGCCGCGCGACCGAACTGCCTTGACACGTCCCAGGAGCATGAACCTTCTGTAATCCATTTTGACCCGATTTAAGGAGATGTCAAAAAAGTGGCCGCCTTCGTTGGCATCCTCCGCGGCCTTTTACCGTCGAATTTGCGGGCCAGTTAAATCAGGGAAACTGTTGCGTTTAAAGCGTCAACCCTCAGACCGAGTGTCCAATTTCCATCCCATGACGTACGGTTTCATCGATTAACGATGGGGTGCGGGGCCATGTGAGAAGAAAAAAACACCCTCAGAGGATTGATCCACGCTCAGGGAGATTGTTATGATCCTTTCCAATGGGGCCAGGATGAGGCTCCGACATGAAGGGAAGACAAGGGAAACCGCTTACACCATGGAATCGCCATCGGCCAATCCATCCTTGCCGACGCCCACCGCCGCAAATTCAGGTGCAGGTTCCCCTGAACCGGTTTCGAATGGCCCAAACCGCGCCAGCAACCTGAACCTTAGCCTCGCCAGGTCCCGTTCGATGGAACTGGTGATGGCCTTCGTGCTGGGCGGCATGCTCGTTAGCCTGGGCCACCTCCTTTGGCGACAAGTCATGGACCGACCTCAACCCATGGAGAAAGTCGCCATCATCGACCTGAACCGCGCGGACCGCTCGGCGCTGGCCCAGCTTCCCGGCATCGGACCCGCCCGGGCGGCTCAAATCGAAGCCTATAGGGAGCAGCACGGTCCCATCGAATCCATCGATGATTTACGCAACGTTCCGGGCATCGGCCCCGCGCGGACGGAGTTGCTGAAACCGGTGCTCCAACTCCCGCTGGACTCCGAAGAACCAAGGACTTTCACTTCTCCTAGCCGCGACCTGCAAAGCTCGACGGCGAAGCCCAAATCACCTATCCAACAACCCCTCGACCTCAATCGCGCCACCGCCGCCGAGTTGCAGATGCTGCCTGGCATTGGCCCGGTCCTGGCGGAACGCATCTTGGAGGAACGGCGGCGGCGCGGTTTCTTCCAGCGGCTGGAGGATTTGAACCAGGTCAAGGGGATCAAGGGCAAGACCCTGGAAAAAATCGCCCCTTACCTGGAAGTCAAGCCGCCCTATCCCCCGCTGACCGACGCCTGATGCGCGGCCTGGATGGCAGATCGTCGGTCGTGCTGTCATGGCGTTCAGATCCCCTGTTGCGGTTCCCCCACCCGGCTCGTTCTATAATGATCCTGACAACGACCCGTGGTCAGCGGAGCCTGGCATGCCCTTGTGGATGGTCTTTCTGTTATTGCTGTCATCCCCGGTTTCCCCCGCGGCCGCGTTGCCGCCAGCTTTGCCGACCCTGTCCGCTTCAGCCGCGCAGCCTTCGGCCAGCGGCCCGACTTCGACTGCGTCCTCGCCGCGTCCTCCCGCCAAACGTCCATTGGATTACTATCCGTCGTGGATTCGTCCGCTGCTGAAATATGGCGTGGGGGGCGTGATCGCGGGCTGGTTCGTCTTCGGCCTGGGATCGCTCTGTTGGCGGCGCTGGCGATCGGCCCGCGGGTCCAAGGAGCGAGCCGCCGCGCGCGGTTGGCTGTTCGGGATGGCCCTGGGCATTTTCCTTTCCCTGGTGGTCTTGGGGATTGGTTTCATGCTGAGCCTGCGGGATCGGCAGATGGACGTGCTGTTTTGGATCGGGGCGCCCTTGGCGGTGCTGCTGCCGCCAGTCTTGGCCCGCCTGCTCAGCCACTTCGTCAGCCGGGGCGTGGCGGACGACCCCGAAACAGGATCTCCAGGCGACCTCGGCACCGATCCCATCGCCCGGTCGCCGCAATGAAGGAAGAGGAAGCGCACCCATGACCACGCCGTTTCAGCTTGCCGCCCCCTTCCAGCCCTCGGGGGATCAGCCGCGTGCGATCCAGCAATTGGTGGATGGTTTGAAAGCGGAGCGCCCCGCCCAGACGCTGCTCGGCGTCACCGGTTCGGGCAAGACCTTCACGATGGCGAACGTGATCGCCCAATGGGGCCGCCCGACATTGATCCTCAGCCACAACAAGACGCTCGCCGCCCAGCTTTATGGCGAGTTCAAGGAGTTCTTCCCCCACAACGCCGTCCGCTATTTCATCAGCTATTACGACTACTACCAGCCCGAAGCCTACATCCCCCAGCGCGACATCTACATCGAAAAGGATGCCTCGATCAACGAGGAAATCGATCGGCTGCGCCTGGCGGCCACCAGCGCCCTGGTCAGCCGGCCCGACGTCATCATCGTCGCCAGCATCTCCTGCATTTACGGCCTCGGCTCCCCCAGCGATTACAAGCGGATGATGATCCACGTCCGGCTAGGAGACATGATCGAGCGGCAAGACTTGCTGTTGCGCCTGATCGACATCCAATATGAACGCAACGACGCCGTGTTCCAAAGAGGCACCTTCCGGGTCCGAGGCGACGTCATCGAAGTCTGGCCCGCCTATGAGGAAATCGGCCTGCGGATCGAACTGTTTGGCGACGAGGTCGAACGTTTAAGTGTGATCAACCCCCTCACCGGCGAGGCGATCAAGGTCGAACAGGAACTCTACGTCTATCCCGCCAAACATTTCGTCACGCCCGATGAGCGCATCCGCGGCGCCGTCGAACGCATCCGGGATGAGCTGGACGCCCGGCTCAAACAGTTCCAGGAACAGGGCAAGCTGCTCGAAGCTCAGAGACTGGGCGCCAGGACGCGCTATGACATCGAAATGTTGCTCCAAGCGGGCCATTGTCCGGGCATTGAAAACTACAGCCGCCATCTCTCCGGCCGCCAGGCGGGGGAGCCTCCGGACACGCTGCTCAGCTTTTTCCCAGATGATTTCCTGATGATCATCGACGAAAGCCACGTCACCGTGCCGCAGATTCGGGCCATGTACGGCGGCGACCACAGCCGCAAGCTGACCCTGGTCGAGCATGGCTTTCGGCTGCCCAGCGCCCTGGACAATCGGCCGCTGCGGTTTGATGAGTGGGAGAAATTCGCCAAGCGGGTGCTCTTCGTCTCGGCGACGCCGGGGCCGTATGAGTTGGAGCGTTCCGGCGGCGAGATCGTCGAACAGATCATCCGGCCAACGGGGCTGGTCGATCCCGTCCTCAGCGTGCGGCCGGCCCAGGGACAGGTGAAGGACCTGATCCAGGAAATTCGGCTCCGGGCCGAGCGGCGGGAGCGCGTCCTCGTCACCACGTTGACCAAACGCCTGGCCGAGGACCTCGCCGGCTACTTTCGCGACGCCGGCTTGCGCTGCAAATGGCTCCACTCCGAACTGGACGCCATCGAGCGCTGGCAGATTCTCCGCGAACTGCGCGAGGGGGCCTTCGACGTCCTGGTCGGCGTCAACCTCCTGCGCGAGGGCTTGGACTTGCCCGAAGTCTCGCTCGTGGCCATTCTCGACGCGGACAAGGAAGGCTTCCTCCGCAGCACCACCTCCCTGATTCAGACCATCGGCCGCTCCGCGCGGCACGTGAACGCCGAGGTCATTCTTTATGCCGACCGCGTCACCGATTCGATGCAGCGGGCCATCGACGAAACCCAGCGCCGCCGGGAGATGCAGTTGGCCTACAACCGCGCGCATGGCATCACGCCGGAGTCGATCAAGAAAGCCATCCGTTCGGGGATCGACGAGGAGATCACCGCCCGTCAATTGGCCGAGAGTATCGTCACCGGTACGATGGAGGAACAGGTCGTGGTCACGCAGGAATGGCTGGAGGAGCTGCACGCCCAGATGCTCGCCGCCGCGGAGGAGCTGGATTTCGAACGGGCCGCCTTGCTGCGCGACCGCATCGCCAAACTCAAGGGCGAGAAAGTGGCCTCCCCTCAGACAAAAAAGCCGCGCCGCGGCCGCTCCCGGAAGGGTTAGAGATGGAAGCGGAGTCCATGTCAGAAGACAGGATGAGTGGTCAGCGCTGACTATTTCAGGAAGGTCAGGTTCAGGGTATAATGGCAACATGACCAAAATCATTGAAGCCATTGTTCAGGGTGACACGCTCAAGCCGCTGCAAAAGCTAGGGCTGCCAGAGAATGAGCGCGTGTTGATCACGGTCATGACCCTGTGCGATCGGCCTGCCGAGCGCGAAGAATCGTTTTATGAGGCTGCCATGCGGCTGGGGGCCATCGGCATCGCCAAGGACACGCCGCCAGACCTCAGCACCAATCCAGCCCATTTGAATGGTTTCGGCTCGTGAATAGCGCAATGCTGATCGACACCGGCCCGCTGGTCGCCGTCCTGGCGGAACGCGACATGCATCATTCCGTGTGTGTCGAAACTTTGAAAACGCTCCGCCCGCCGCTGGTAACTTCCTGGGCCGTGCTCACCGAAGTGACCTATTTATTACGGAAACATCCTGAATCAATACAGGCTCTATTTCGGTTGCTTAATGAGAGTACGCTCCTCATACCACCGATAGACGCTTCAATGTCCCCTTGGCTAGCTCACTTCTTTACCCAGTACCACGATCAAGACCCACAGTTGGCCGATGCAACGCTTGTCTATTTACCGGAGCAACTGCAAATCCAACAAATTTTTACCCTTGATCGTCGACATTTTTCCATATTCCGATTCGGTAATGGTCATTCCTTTTCCTTGCTTCCAGCTCAACTTTAGTGAGTTTAGTTATCCATGAAATGACCTTTGTCGTGACTCACGGCGGTTTACTACTCAAAATTTGATAACCCTTCGTAAGGCATAACTCTTTCTTTGTGGCTTCTCAGCGATTCATGAATAACATCCTTCAGCCCGGTTCGTGGTCGCGGCGGCGGGCGTTGGCGGCGTGGTGAGCGAGCCGGGTGGGTTCCGGCTGCCGATAGCCTCGGCTCAGGGCCAGCGTCCAGGCGACGGCGCTGGCCAGGTCGATGCGGTGCCCCACCGAGACGTAGATGGGCTTCACTTTTTGCCTCGTTCGCACCGCCATGCCGATCGTTTCCTGTTCCGCCCGATCATCGAGCAGCGGCGCCTGGGAGCCAACCCGGACCGGCAGCGGCGCATGGCAGCCGATGAGCAGCGACTTGGCACAGCCCACCGTCGCCAAATCGAGCCACAAGCCGAGATGGCACGCCAGACCAAACCGCCGCGGATGGGCATACCCCTGACCATCCACCATGAGCAGGTCCGGCCGGTGGCGGAGTTGCCCCCACGCGGCAAGGATCGGCGGAGCTTCCCGAAAGGAGAGCAGTCCGGGGACATAGGGAAAGGCCACCCGCTCGGTGACCGCTGTCTGCTCGACCACGTCCCCATCGGGAAAACGAAGGACGACGACAGCCGCGTGCATCCAGGGAGAGAAGCGGTTGTACGAAATGTCCGCCCCGGCCACAAGCACGCCGTCTCGCAGCGGGAACGGCTCATGCCGCTGAATCCGCTGCGCCAGATCGCGCTGACATTCGACCGCTTCCTTGGGGGCCAGGTCCCAGCGATGCAGCGGCTTGATCCGCATGGAAAGAAATGCCCGTCGTCTCGGCGCCGTCACGAACGCAGGGAGCGTCCGTAAGCCCGGCATGGCCAATAAAAGACCGGCCCCAACAGCCACAGCGTCCGCAAACGCGGCAACAAGGCCCAGAAGATGGCCGCCCCTTGCCGGGTCGATCCGTTCGGCAGGACCAAGGTGCCCGCGGGGTGCGGTGCGGCCTGAGCGGCTTCCAGAATCGTGATCTGATCCCAGGCGTCCACCGTCTTGAGCCAATGGGCCATGCGGACCTGGGCTTCCTTCTCGGGACTCATGTAAAACGTCATCTTCTTCGAACTGCCCAGGAGGCAGGACAGGAACCAGCGCATGCCCTCCGGTCGAATGAAGGACATGCAGCCCGTGAGCATGACATTGCCGAATGAAATCAAACCCATGAATAAACCGATCCCCGCATGGAGCAGGACGGCCCCGAAGAGCGTGATGGGCCGCCACCAGCGCGGCCAAATGATGAACGGAAACGCAATCTCGAAGGCCAGCGTGAAATAGCTGCCAAACAGACAAAACCACTGCCAAACGAAGTCTGGCGTGTGGGCCAGCCAATTCATGTTGAACAAGGCGAATTCGGGCGTGTTCATCGTGATCCAACTGGCGTAGCCGCTCCACCAGGCCGGCCCTTGCAGCTTGGACACCCCGGCGCAAAAGTAGACGATGCACATGTGGATCTGCAGCAGCCGAATGGAGACGTTGATCATCCAATGAGGCCGCGGCGCCAACCCCTCCAGGACGTCGGCCGTGAACTGCCTGACGCCCTTGAGCCGGCGATAACGCCGCCAGACCTGATCCAAGGAGAGCGCTGCCCCGGACGGGGCGATGGCCAGGTACAGCAAGATGAAAGCCAACATGCTGTCGATGCCAAACCAGACGATGTAGCCCCGATGGACGAAGCTGATATGAGCCAACCAGGTTAGAATCGTGGCCGGGCGCGTGAACAACCCCAAGGTCATGCACATCATGCAGACCAGAAAGAAACCTTGCAGGATCCACATCGCCGTGGGATCGGTAACCCAAAACCAAACAGAAAAGGGATACCACCTGGCCGTGTTGCGGCTAAACTGCCGCAGCTCCTCCGGCATGTTCGAGTCGAGCAGTTCCCGTTCCAACTTGTTGTGAAAGTCCATCCGCTCCTGGATCGCTTGCTGATCGACCCAGGCATGTGGGCCGATCAGGTCCATCAAGATGGGGTAACAGGTCAACTGAATGTAAAGGAGGATCACGCCCGTGCTGATGCGAATCACCGCCAAGGTCGCGGGGTCCGCCGGGGTGAACCAGAAGCGATTCCACCCCTGGACCACTTCCTGGCCCGTTCTTCGAAGGTAAGCCAACCATGCCTGCAATAGGGTCTTCATCGTTGCGTGACTGCCTTGTCGTTGAACCTCAAACCGATCCACACGAAGGCGGTGGTTAACCCCATGGTCCACCGCTCATCGAACCCCATCAGGGGTTGGGGGAACGGGGCGTCTCCATCGCCGGCGTCCGGGGCGGGATCATCCCGCCGCTGGATGCCGCTCCGGGCTGACGCTGCCCCCCCAGGATGCGCTGCTTTTCGGCCGCATTGTCGTCCCGCTCGATCACCGCCTGAAACTGCCTTGAGATCTCGAGCCGCGACAGCTTGGGATTAAGGAGCGTCGGGTCGTTCAGGATGGCCCTGCGAAACGGCGTCGGCAAGCCGAAGGTCTCCAGATGTTCGCCCAGCGCCGTCCGGCTTTTGTAATGAGGATTACCTTGGCGTTCGAGGTAGGGCACCAGGTCTTCCTGCACGATCATGGCGAAGAGGTCCTCGGCGTGGCGATAGATGAAACCGTCGCGCTCCGAACCTTCGCGTTTGCCCTGGAGGTCGTGTCTGCCGACAAAATAGATCTCGTAAAGGCGGGGATCGTCGTGCTTCATATTGATCTTGATGTCGTCGGGGGCCAGGATGCGGTGCGCCACTTTGTACAGATCCAGTCCGATGAGCGGCGAACCTTTCTCGTTGACCTGATATTTCTCCATGTGAGCGAGATGGCGCACATAGGAAGCGAAGCAGATTTGGCCGACGCGGGAAAACCGCACCACCATGCCGCGCGGATTGGGGACGCTGTTGGCCAGTTCGGGATGATTCGAATCGAAGGGAATTTGTTCCACGAAGAGGTTGAGGAGCAAGCCCGCCGCCAACTCGCGCTGAAACTGCATGCGAAAGGCGTAATCCTGCCGCCGCGGGAGTTCCTTCCAGCGAACCGACTCATCGGCATAGCGATAGCGAATCCACAGCAGGTCCGTCGGCCCAGGCTCGGGAGCATAGAAGCGATAGGCATTGATCAAGAACAGCGGCTCCAAGTAGGGTCGCACATAAGGCGTCAGGCGAACGATCGGCGGCGGCGCGGGGAATTGCGACGAACCCGCCGAGGTCACGATCACCAGAATGGCGAAGAAATGCCAGAGGATCAGGAGCGTCGCGATGCTCTTGATCCAGCCCGGAGGAGCGCCGGGGATGGCGTCGGTTTTCGTGGACGGTGGCGTTGCCGATGCACCCATGATCACGACCTTTCTCGCGCTCCTCGATCCTTGTCTCGCTCGCGGTTATCTTAATGGCAACCTGCCGAGGAAGGGAAGTCGAACTGGGCCGAACGATCGCCATTCATGGACGGAAAAGTAAAGGAAAACGGCCGCCCGATTGGCCCCGGCTTGAGCCGGCGCGACAGGGCGGCCGTGGTCGTGAACGATGCGCTTAATCGCTCTTGGCCTGCAGCAGGCGTGCTTGGGGAGTGACCTTGTCCATGTTGGGCGAGACATTCGCTTCGACGCTTCCCATGGCCCAGGCCAGCCCGCCCATGAGGATGCGTTGGAAAAGCGGATTCGTCCAGACATCCTCGCGGTGCCCCATGGAAGTGTAGAAGACGCGACCTTTGTGGTGCAGGCGCGCCCACGTCGCGGGAAAGCTGGGACGCTGATAATCCTTCCCCTTCATGCCCTCGTTCTCCTGCGCGAGGATGACGTGCAAGTCCGGAGCGAAATTTTTGAGGCTATACCACTCCTCATGCATGTCGAAGCTGTCGACCGGTTCCTGATCCGGCAGCTTAATCCCCGGAAAGTCCGGGCTGGTCACCCGCATGCGCGCCTTCTGCTGAGCGCCATGACTGATGAACTCTCCCCCCAGCATTTGGATATAGGGGTCCGGCTCGGGTTGATGGCGATAATCCCCGCTCTGATGGCCGGGCGAATGGAAGGTGTCGCTGGCACAATGGGAGCCGATGAAGCCCTTGCCTTGGGCGATGGCTTCAAGCAGCAACTTTTTCCCCTGGACTGACATCGGCGGGGTCGCGTCCGTGCTCTTCTCAGCGGTCAAATCGCCCGTCGTGTAGAAAAAGAAGGCATCGAACTGCGGCAGATCGTCGTGATTGAAGATGCGGCCATCCTTGGTGCACACCACCTCGAACGCGTGCGCTTTGGCCAGGTCCATCACCACCTGATCCGCGTGGGAAATCTTTCCTTTCACCCCCAAGCGGCCTTTCTCGCCGCCAAGCTGCAGATTGACCACATCATGCTGAAAACCCTGCGACCGGGTGTAAAACAGCAGTTTTTTCTTGGCCAGAGGCAAGGCTTCGCCCTGCTGCCAAGGCCACAAAGCCAATCCCGTCAAGCCCGCGCTGCTCAGCAACCAATCTCGTCGATTCATGATGAGGAATGCTCCATGGAGGAAACGGAAGGCGAGTCTCTTCCCTATCCTCTGCATTTCCTCGCGCTAGTGCAAGCAAATCCTGCCCTGCCTCGCCCTGACTTGAGCGGGGTAGGCAAAAGGACTCGTTCGACCATGGTCACCTAAACAGAGAAAACCGAATGCCCCTTGGCCGGATTGAACAGGCCGCGGACAGCTTGTCTGCACTTGCGTGAATGCGCGCCCCCGCCCGCAGGCTGCTCGGTGACATACCGTTGTCACAGGGGGCAGCCGAAAGGATGGATGGAGCGAATCCATCAGGCGGTCTGAGCGGTAAAGGCGACGAGTCACTGACGTAAAGAAGTGGAGAGCCGCGCTCGCGCGGGGTGGATTTGTTGGTGGACCAATCTTTAACAGAGGGTTGATGCGTGGAAGTGCGCCCCGTGCTGGCGCTTGGGGCTTGCAATGCAGTTTTCACGCACCCACCCCCCTCCCGTAAAACGATCACTTCGATGGGGTCATCTTCGACGCATGGTTCTATGAAGCAATGTTTACGGCGACGGAGTCAGTCGCGGCGTCGTCTGAGCGTTTCACACGCCCATGATGTTGTAGCCACAGTCGACATAGAGAATTTGTCCCGTGACGGCGGAGGCCAGGGGGCTGCAGAGGAAGAGCGTGGCGTGGGCGACTTCCTCGGCGGTGATGGGCCGCGGCAGGGGGCTTTTCTCCCGGGCATGTTCGATCATCTGGAAGATGTCGCCGATGCCCTTGGCAGCCCGGGAGGCGTAAGGCCCGGCGGAGATGGCGTTGACGCGGATGCCGAATTCCCGGCCATAATGGAAGGCAAGCTGCTTGGTGTCGATCTGCAGGGCGGACTTGGCGGTGGACATGCCGCCGCCGTAATGGGGGACGACGCGTTCGCCGCCCAGATAGGTGAGGCTGACGACGGAACCGCCGCCGGGCCGATGGGCCATCATCGGAGCGAACGCCCGCAGCATGCCCGTGAGGGAATAGGCGCTGATGGATATGGCTTCCAAATAGGCCTTGCGGCTGGTTTGCGCCTGGCTGTTCTTGATCTCGCGGCTGAAGGCGACGGAATGGATCATGATGTCCACGTGCGGGGTGAGCTGCTTGACCTGCTCGGCGCAGCCATGGATAGTGAAGTCGCCATACTTGGCATAGCGGCGGTCGGTGCGGGTTTTCTCGTCGACGTCTTCCATGGCATCGAAGGAGACGTCGCAGGGGATGACCTTTTCGACTTTCAGCTCGGTCTTGCCATCTGGGAGGAGGCGGGCCTCGCGATCCATGTCCCGTTCGAGGAAGCTTTCGACGATGCCGACGACACGGGGGTGGCAGGAGAAGATGATCTTGGCCCCGGCGGCCTGGAGCGTTTTCGCGATGAACCAGGCGAAGCTCTCGTTGTCGCCGACGCCGGTGATGAGGGCCACCTGTCCAGTCAGATCAATGGGAATCATGCTTGCTCTCGTTCAAGGATCAGATAAAAACGGGGACATCGGATCACACGTCATTATCCGGACCAGGCGCGGGGAGACAAGATGGCAGCGGTTCGCGTGGCCGTGGGCATCGTTCGCCAGGGGGAGCGGTTCCTGGTCGGCGAGAGGCAGCCGGGGCAGGCGCTGCCGGGTTACGCGGAGTTCCCCGGCGGGAAGCTTCATCCAGATGAAAGTCCAAAAGCGGGCGTGCTGCGGGAAATCGCGGAGGAAACGGGATTGGCGGCGGAAACGGGCCATTGGACGATGGAAGTGGAGCACATCTACCCGCATGGCCACTGTCTGATCACGTTTGTGGAATGCCGCTGCGATGATCGCCGGGAGCCGCGACCGCCGTTTCGCTGGTTGACGTTGAGCGAAGTGGAGGCGCTGCGTTTTCCGGAAGGGAACGCGGCCATGTGGGAGCGCTATCGGCGGGAACGCATCGGCGGACAAGGCAACGCCTCACCCCGCGATGCGGAGTGAGGCGAGCGTCGGTCGATAAAGCGGATCGAGGTTAGCGATCCATGTAAGGATTCTTGGGCGCCGCGAAGCCGGTCTGCTGCAGCATCCCATCGATGACCATTTTCGCCTGCATCTGCGCGGCTTGCTGGCGAACGCCGTCGTTCTGATCCTGACTGGTCTTCGCCAACATTTCCTGCATCTTCAGGTGATTGACGCGCATCACGCCGAGAGAGGCCATGGCCGTCATGCGGACCTCGGGCATCGGGTCCGACTGAGCGGAGATGATGAGCGCGTCGGCGACGTAGGCCTGATATTTGGGATCATTGACGACCTTGAGCCGATCCGCCGCCCAAGCCCGGTTCTGCGGGTAGGGCGAAGTCTGCAGCACGGTCATGAGGTACAAGGTGTTCTTGGCCACTTGGGCGTCATAGGCGTCGGTGAGCACGCCCATCTGGCCCATGGCGGAAGCATGGACGACCGGTCCGCAAGCCTTCTTCATGGCCTGACGGGCTTCGTAGGCATCCCACTTGGCCATATAGTCGCGCATCGCGGGCGACTCCATGGTGTTGTAGGGGCCGATGTGGGCGCAAGGAGGAGGCACATTGGGAGTGCATCCCGGGGTCCACAGCGGCACGCCAGGCACGGGCACGGAGAGCATCTTCGAGGTATTGATGGGCGTGCATTTGACCTTATAGGGCTTGCAGGCCAGCGGTCGATCACACGGATCGCATTTGACGACTTTCTTTTCCGGCTTGCATTCCACCTTGCATTCGACCTTCGGGCAGGGCGGGCAAGGTTGCGGGCACGGTGCCGGGCAAGGCTTGCTTTCCACCACGACCGGATCGCAGCGTTTGACAACCGGGCACGGCGCGGGGCAAGGCTTGGCTGTGTCGCAGGCATTGCAGGTTGAGCCGCAGCAAGAGACTGTAAAACATTCGCCATTGTCGCAAGCCTGGACCTTCATCATGCTGCCGCCGCCCTTAACCTTGCTCTCGCTGAGCACGACGCAGGTGCGGTCCTTGCCGTCTTCGGTCACGATGATCGTTTTCTTGCCCATCGTGCTCACGGGCGCATGCGGCACCCCTGGAGCGGCGGTCACGGTGCCGACGGTTTGAATCTTCGCCGGTGCCGCTTTCACGCTGGGGGTGGTGGTCACGGTCGTTTCCGTCTTCGCGGCCGTCGGCTGCGTCGTGGTGGCGACCGGCTCTTGCTTGGTGGAAGCAGCGGACGTCGTCACCACCGTGGAACTGCTCGCCGCGTAGGGCGAACTGCTCATCGGGGCGATGACGTTGGGCTGCGTTTTCGTTTCATGGGTCTGTGCATAAGGCGAGGACGGCATCGTGGTCACGACCACGGGGGCCGAGGGCGCCGGCACGGTGACGACCTGGTTGGTTTGCACTTGCATGATTGGCGCGGTCGTGGTGGTGGTGACGATGGGTTGCGTCGGCTGAGTCACCTTGACCGTGGTGGTCGGCGTCTCGGTCGGCGTCGTCGTCACTTTGGTTTCTTCCTTGGGCGGCATCAAACCCGCCGAATAGCGCGGCTGGGTCTTCACGACTTCCGTGGTCGCCGTCTTGCCCTTGTCCTGCGGTGCTCCCTTGGCGGAAACTTGGGTGATCGGGCCGGAAGCCGGGGCTGAGCCTTGCGCCGGCGCGGAGCTGGCGACCTTGGTTTCCGTCTGCATGATCGGCGCGGTGCCAGCCACCTTGGCGTTGGCCGGGGGCAGCGGGCAGCCCGGAGGCGGCGTGCCGTCCGGCTTCCAACGGTAAACGACGAAACGTTCGGCCAGGGTCTTGGCCTTTTCATCTTCGACGATGGTCAATGGTTCGCCCGTGACCAGCGAATGAGCCTGCATGGCGGCCTGGCCATTGGCCATGCGCCACACCTGCAAAATCACGGCCTTTTCCGGCTGTCGCTGGGGCATGGCAATCGTGATCGTCTTGCCCACCCGATTTTCCAAGCTGGGATAGGCAGGCGACGTGGCAGGAGCCGAGGTAGCCCCTTCGCCCCAGGCCAGCCCCCCGCAGGCCAGGGCCACCATCAGCACAGAGGGAACAAATGAACGGGACATTACACGGAACTCCTTGTAAACAATGGGCCGATCTGCAGTGCCAAGGCCCAATACACAGCGAAGTGAATCCCCCCTCGACCGCGGAAAGAGGGGCGCTGGCGCGGCTTCTTCCCACGGTGTCTTCTTTATCGGCAGAGATAAAGGAAACGCATGATAGGAAATTGCGGACTTTACGCTTGCAAAGGGACGTAGCTGGGCCTCAATTGCGGGAGAAAGGGTGAAGTTTGGCGAGACAAGGCAATCTAGCCAAATTTTTCGGCCGCGACAAGGAAGCCATGTGCTCGGAGCGAAGGGAAAAACCATGGCCAGAACATAACGCCGCCGGGTCCCAGACCAAGCCATTGCCAATCAAGGATGCGAAAGCCGGCAAGCTGCAGCAAGCGGCGCAGCTCTGGGGGAGTGAAGAGATGCATTTGCAATCCCGCGACGCCATGGAAAGCGGGCATGGTCCAGTTTCCTGGCTCATGGTCTTTCCTGATCCAGCTTCGCCAAGTATCGCGGAACCACCAGCCGCGGGTGTCGCGCAGCCACAGATTATAGGTCCGTGAATGGGCGTGCAGGAGCAAGCGTCCGCCTGGCTTGAGGACTCGGCGTGCTTCCTGAAGGACTTGCACTCGGGCCGCATGGGGATGGATCAAGCCCAACGTGCTGAAGAGGCAGACGACGGCATCCACAGAGGAGGATCGAACACAGCCGAGATCGACCAAATTGGCCTTCAGCAAAGCCTGCGCCGCTGTCGGTTTCGGTTGCAGTTTACGGTTGGCTTGGCTCAGCATCGCTTCGGAAAGGTCCACGCCAATCGCTTGGCAACCCAGCGCGGCAAGCTGGGTCAGCGTTCGACCGGTGCCGCAGCCTACATCCAGGATCGTTTGCCCGGCGCGGCAGTGCCGATGCAGGAAGGGGCCATCCGCCGCGATGACGTCCGAACCTTGCACGTAAGCGTCGTATCGGGCCGCGACCTCGGGCTGGTGCAGATAATCCCACAGTCCCGGTGACACACCGCGAGGCAGTTGCCAATCTGGCGGCCGCTGGCGCATGCCGACTCCAATCGAGAGAACGGTTCGGCTTTTAACCTCCAGTTCATCTTAATCGTCGGCTGGCCATTTGGGATCGTTTGGAAGAGCGTCGTCAAGATTTGACTCATGAGCCGGCCACAAGATTTCCTTGCTGCTTCGTTCTCAGGGCGGGATATACTTGCTTCTCAAGCATGACTCCCTTAGAACAAACGCAAACGTCGCCCATCGCGTCCATCCGTTCCTTCAAGGAGCGATGCTGAATAAAACCTCAAACGACAATGGCAAAGGATCTGACATGAAAAAGAGCGTGACGCGCCTTCTGGGCCTGGGGCTGACCCCCGGCAAGTTTCGCAACCTGCAGCGGATTTCGAATCCCAACGGCACGTTGACCATGGTCGCCCTGGATCAGAATTCATCGATGATCAACATGATCAAGGATGCCCTCAAAAAGAAGGGACAGGAGCGGGAGCCGACTTATGATGAAATCGTCGAGGCCAAGGTGGACCTGGTCCGTGCCTTTGGCCACATGGCATCAGCCGTGTTGATCGACGCTTATTACGGCGCCTGGAGCTTCGTGGCGAGCCAAAGTCTGCACCGCAACACGGGACTGCTCATCCGCGTCGAGAAATCGGGTGGACCGAAGAATGCCGTGGGAGCGCCGATCGGCGAAGTCGAGCCGGGTTGGAGCGTGGGCAAGATTAAACGCATGGGGGCCGACGCAGTCAAGTTGCTGGCCCAATACGAACCCGATGAACCGGACAGCAGCGAACGCAACCTGGCCTTTATCGAACAGATTTATGCCGATTGCCGCCGCCATGACATTCTGCTGCTGCTGGAGACCGTCAGTTTTCCGTTCCTGCAAAATGGGCAGAAGGAAGACAAGAAGAGCAAGAGCTATCTCGATCGCAAGGCCCGGACGGTGATCGAAAGCGCCCGCCAATTAAGCGGCATGTGCGACATCTACAAGGCGGAGTTTCCAGGCACCTTCGGCCATGAATCAGAGAGTCAACTCATGGACAACCTGAAGGAATTGAACCGCGTTTGCCGGACGCCCTGGGTGCTGCTGTCGGCCGGAGTGGATTTCCCCGATTACAAGAAACAGGTGGAGATGGCCGTTGAAGCCGGGGCCAGCGGCGTTCTGGGCGGCCGAGCGTTTTGGAAGGAATATTTCACGTACGACAAAGCCGAGGAGCGGCAAAACTTCGCTCGAGGTGAAGCCTTGAATCGCGTGAAACAGATTCACACCATTGTCTCGGAAAAAGCCAAGCCCTGGTACGCACGGTATGAAATCAAGGCGGACGATTTCGCCGATTTCCGTGCTTGCGAGGGCTGGCATGCCCGCTATGGCGGCGCCGGCGCCTCGGGCGAAGGTGGCCGCGGCCCCGTGGCGGCGGGCGATGTGTATTAGGACGACCACCCTGATTTCCCTTGCTTCATGTATTAGCCGCTTCGTCCAAAACGAGGTGGCTTTTTCATTTTCGCCAGCTTGCCCAAACGCTGAACCAACTTGGCCGCGGTTGCATTTCTCCCAATTCTGGCTATAGTCGCTCCACGGACGCCAACTTAGGGCATTCGAGTAGCCGATCTCCTGGTCGAGGGGTCAACCCATTGACGCTGTCGGAACGCTGTCGCAACATCGATGCCTTGCTCCTCGATCTCGATGGAGTGTTGACCGATGGCGGGATCGTCTTTGCCGACCCGGGGGGTGAGATCAAGCATTTTTTCGTGCGGGATGGCAGCGCCATCAAGCTCTGGCAAAAGCGGGGCAAGCCGGTGGGCATCTTGAGCGGACGGGCTTCCACCGTCACCACGCAGCGTGCTCGGGACCTGGGCATCACTACTGTCATTCAGGATCGTGCCGACAAGGGGCCAGGCTTTGAACAGATTCGCGGCCTCTGGGGCGTGCCCGCCGAGCGGATGGCTTACATCGGCGACGACCTGCCGGACGTTCCCATCCTGCGGCAAGTGGGCTTGGCCGTGGCTGTGGCGGATGCCTGTCCGGAGGTCTTGCGGGCGGCTCATTACGTGACGCGCCAGCCCGGCGGCCGAGGCGCAGTCAGGGAAACCGTAGAACTGATCCTCCGCAGCCAAGGACTTTGGATCGAAGGTTGACCCCGGGGGCAATCCTTCCAGGATTCGAGCAACGTTCCAGGGACGGAACAGGTGAGGCATGTGGACTCCCAAGCGCATCTTGATCCTCATGGCTGGCTTCCTCTTTTTCTTCACCTGTTACAGTGTGTACAGCTTTTTCCTGGGACGTTACGACGGCCTGGCGCCCTTGCCCGCCGAGTATCGCCCCGATCCGCAGCGCCAAGCCGCGGCCCTGATGCCGCACGCCGGCGGGCAGAACAGCGCGCTGAGCGGTCTCAAGGAAGCCTTCGGCGAAAAATGCGAGGAGATCAATCGCTCCATCTTTGAGTGGCGAACGCAGGGCATCATCATCGCCTATGATCAACGCAAGCTGCTCCCCAATGGCCGCTTGCTGCTCTCCAAGGTCAGCGTCGCCATCTTCAGCCAGACCCATGATGAGTCCAAAGCGCGGGAGATCAACACCATCCGCGGCGAGGAAGCGGAGATCGAATTCGAACGGCCCATCATGAAGCCCAGCGACATCTCGCGGAACAAACCCATCGCCGGCGAATTGCGCGGCAACGTCATCCTCACGAACAATCGCCGCTCGGCGGACGCCCGCGACGATCTGCGCTTGCTCACGCCGTGGCTGCGCTATCGCGATGATCAACACCGTGTTTGGACGGAAGCGGAGATTCGCATCCTGGACGATAGCTGCGGCGTCATCGTCACCGCCACGGGCATGGACGTGGACCTGATACCCGCCGATGAGCGGTCCGCCAAGCCGCAAGGAGCCAGCAAGCCCGGCGGCGGCTTGACGCAAAACACCATCAATGGCGTGCGCAGCGTGCGGCTGTTCGAAAATGTGCGCATGGAACTGCCCGAGGACGGCCGGTCCAACTTCATCCATCTGGGTCAGTCGGGGCCCCAAAAGAAAAACGCCGCGGCAGCCGCGGCCCCGCCCAAGACGCCTCCCTCGAGCGGTTCAGCGCAACTGGCGGCGCCGCCCAAGAGCTTGGTCGTGATCGAATCCCAAGGGCCCTTCGTTTACAAAGTCGAGGCGGAACGAGCGGAGTTTGCGGACAAGGTTAAGGTCCTCCGCAAGCACGAACCAGAGATCGGCTCGGAAACGGCGCGTCAGCCCCGGTACGATCAATTGGACTGTGATCAACTCGTGCTCCAGTTCAAGAGGCGCAAGAAAACCGCCGACGCCGCGTCCGCTTCCGGCGATGCCATGCAAGATTTTGAATTGATCAGCGCCCGCGCCCTGGGCAAGCAGGTCGATCTGTCCTCCGATGCGGAGGATCAAACGAAGGCGCTGAAGGCCACGGGCGTCGAATTGCATTACGACAAGGCCCAGCAACGCACTACGATGCGGGGCGGCCCGATCCTCAATGTCGAAATGCAGGGGTACGACCTTACGCTCAAGGGCACTCTCACGCTCGTCCATGGCGACCGCATGCCGCGCGCGGCCCACGCCCAGGGGCCAGGGTCGCTGCGCATCTTCAGCCTGCACAACGGCGTCCAGCGGCAGGAGCGCAAGCCCATTCTCGTGACCTGGCGCGACCGCTTTGATTGGACCCAGGAGCAAGCAATGGATCGCCTCGATTTCGCGGGCGGCGGGAGTTTTGAGGACCCTGAGCAGGGCCGTTTACAAGCCAACGAACGGATCATTGTCTGGGTGGAAACGATCACCTCGAGCGCCGCCGTCCCGCCGAACCAGGCAGCACCCCCAGGCCAGGAAGCGGTGCCGCAGAATCGGGTGCCGCGCCGGCTGGATGCCATGGGCGAAGTGAAACTGTTCTCGCCGCAGTTGGTCATTCGCCGGACTGACAAAATGAACCTGCGCTTTCGCACCGTGGATGCTTCGGAACTGAGCAGCGTGGTCCCCTCCTTAAACATGGGATTGGGATCGAATCCCCTTCGAGCCGGTAGCGGCGCACCGGCTCCCTTGCCCGCCGCCGCGGGATCGCCCTTGGAGGGTCAGGCGGCGCCAGCACCAGCCGCTGCGGCGAATAAAGTGCCCCTGGAAATGGAAGCCAATTGGATCGATGCGGATTTGCTCCAGGCCGGCAACAAATTCGACCTGGAAAAGCTCACCGCTGAAGGCCGCGTCCACGTGCATCAGGCCCCGAAGAGCGAGGAGGATCGCGCCGTCGATTTGCGCGGCGAACGACTGACCCTCAAGCGGCATCGCGCGGAACACGTCATCGATCTGACCGGCGCGCCGGCGACCGTGCAGCTCGACAAAATTTGGCTGACGGGGTTGAAAATCCACTTTGATCAACCGCTCAACACCGTTGAAGTCAACGAAGCGGGCTCGATGAGGCTGCCCAGTAAAACCGATTTCCAAGGGGAATCCCTGGGCGAGGAAACGGAACTGACCATTCGTTGGTCGCAGCGGATGTATTTCGATGGCCGTCTGGCCGAGTTCCTGGGGAACGTCGTAGCGGAGCAGAAACAGGCGCGCCTGACCTGCGGCAAGCTGCGCGTGGAACTGGATCGCAAGCTGTCCTTCAAGGAAAAGCCGCCCGGCGTCAAGGAAGCTCCGCCCGGCTTGGTGCGCCTGGTGGGGTGGGACGGCGTGTTGTTCGAGCAGCGCGGCACCCGGGTGGGCGAATTCCAGCGCGTCCGCGGGCGGGAGATCGAACTGAACAATCAGGCCATGGACGTGAATCAGCCGCGCAAGGTGTCGCGCAAGCTCATCGTCAACGGACCGGACGGCGTCGTGGACATTTTGGCCATGGGCAGCGACACCTTGCCCATCCGCACAAACGACCGCCCCCTGCCGCCGCCGACGCCCAAGACTCCGACCACCCCTCCCGCGTCCGATGCCTCAGCCGGCGGCTTGAAGCTGACGCGGATCCTCTTCGAGGGCAGCTTGGAAGCCTATAAGGAGCAGGGCCTGGTCATTGTCCGCGACCAAGCCCAACTGTTCCATTTGCCGAGCGATTCCATCGACGTGGAGATCAATACCAACAAGCTGCCCCCTGGCTGCTTGTGGGTGACGAGCAACAAGCTGGTGGGCCGCACCTACCGCCTCCCCAATCAACTGGAGGCCCGCGAGTTCGAGGCTCACGAGCGCGTCCTCGTTCATGCCCAGGAGTTCACCGCCAAGTGCGATTTGCTCAAGTACGATGATTTCAAGGATCAACTGATCCTCAAGGGGCTGGGAGGCAACCTGGCCATCGTGCAGCGGCAAAAGGTCAAAGGCGCTCCCGCCGAGGTGTACAAATCGGGCCAGATCAAATTCAACCGCAAGGACAACACAATCGAGGTCGATGACTTCAACTCGATCGACATTCGCAAGTGAGCCGCGGCTCACGGGTTCTCTCCTCTCAAAATCAACCACGGCTTGATCTCGCTGGGCGGCTTTGTCATAACTCGCATGGCCACATGGGTCACGCCAACTCCCTGCTGACAATGATGGGGCCCCGCGCTCGTTCGGCCAAGCATTTGTCCAAAGTCAGCGTCATGATTTTTGATGAGGACCTTCGGTCTCGCGATCATGCATGAATCTCGCCCGTAAACGCCGAAAATAAAGGCTTGTTTCAGCTTGCTCATGGCCGTCGAACCTGGAAGATAAAGGGTGGCGACGCGCCAAGTGAGTACCCTTCCCGTTGGGATCAGGATGAATGCACCGATGAAGCGCATACTGCTGTTAGCGGTCTTGTTCGTGATTAGTTTTACCGTGACGTACTGCTTGGTCCTCTTCTGGGAACGCCAACCTGGAGAGGCGCCTTCGGGCATGGTATGGATACCGGGCGGTGAATTCTCCATGGGAACGAACGCGGCGATCGGCTGGTCCGATGAAAAGCCTGCCCATCGGGTGAGCGTGCGGGGTTTCTGGATGGATGAGGCCGAAGTGACCAATGCGCAATTTCAGCGCTTTATCGACGCGACGGGGTACAAGACGACGGCGGAGCGGCCGCCCGTTTTGGAGGAGATCATGAAACAATCGCCTCCTGGAACGCCGCCGCCTGCTCCGGAAGTGATGGTGCCTGGCTCTTTGGTCTTCACGATGACGTCGGGGCCGGTCTCCTTGGATGATTTTTCACAGTGGTGGAAATGGACGCCAGGCGCCAATTGGCGTCATCCTGAAGGGCCCGGCAGCGATATCAAGGGAAGGATGGAGCATCCCGTCGTGCACGTCTCCTGGGATGACGCGGTTGCCTATGCTCAATGGGCGGGCAAGCGTTTGCCCACGGAAGCCGAGTGGGAATATGCGGCGCGCGGCGGCCTGAACGGGCAGCCTTACGTCTGGGGACAAGGGCCTCCCAAGAAGGGAGAGCGTTGGCTGTGCAACATTTGGCAAGGTCATTTTCCCTACCAGAACACCGAGGAGGATGGATACCTGCGCACCGCGCCCGTTAAATCCTATCCACCCAACGGCTATGGTTTATACGACATGGCGGGCAACGTCTGGGAATGGTGCCAAGACTTCTACGCCGCGGATCTGTATCGCCAGCGAGGCGCCGCGACCCTGCACAACCCCAGAGGCCCGGAGACCAGTCATGACCCGCGGCATCCCCATGGGCCCTCCCGCGTGCAGCGGGGCGGCTCCTTTCTCTGCAATGACCAGTATTGCTTGCGTTACCGCCCCAGCGCCCGGCATGGCTGCAGCCCTGACACCGGCATGTCCCACGTCGGCTTTCGCTGTGTCATGGACGTCGATGCGCCCCGCCCGACATCGACTCCACCACGCTGATCGGCTTTATCATTTCGCTTTGACTTACGCGGCTGACATGAGGGAAGGGCGCCGCCGCGGGGCCGGGTCACGGCCTGATTGGCTCGATCCGCCAGCGCAGTTGGTAAGCGGGGCTTTGCATGAGGTAGGTTCGCACATTCGCCAGGGGGCTGCCGAAGAAAACGGGGACCTCGGCAACGCCGGACTTCGCGCCCACTTCGACGGCCTGAACGCCGCGGGGAAGCTGCAGTTCGATGCGGCCGCCCAGCGATTTGGCGTCGAGCCATTGCCAGGCGGGAGCTGTCCAAATAAGCGTTTGCTCGTGCACGTTGGGCTGCCACCAGCCTTGCATCTGTAAATCGGTCTTTGCGCCAGGGTTGGCTTTCCAGTAACAGACGCAGCGTTGGCCGACCTGATGCCAGCGGAGTAGAGCGGGGCTGCGCACATCGCTGAGGATGACTCCTTCAGGGAGCAAGACGTCGCTCTGCAGGGGGGGAGCCTTGGGGAACTCAATGCGGAAAAGGGCGTTGAACTCGGAAGCGCTTTCCCGAAGGGTTAACTGAATCGTTGGCTCGACGGTCGCCGTTTGCGCTGGCGTCTCGACGCGCAGCCGCAGGGGCTGTTGCATCTGCGCCGCGCTAAGGAAATAGCCATGGAAACTTTTCCGAAGAGGTTCTTCATCCCAGTCGCGCCAGAGGGCGCGGTGAGCCAACGGGGGCAAAGCCAGAGCGGAACTGAGGAGTTGCCAGCGTTCCGCCGTCTCGGGGAGAAGCAGGTAGCCGCCGCGGATGTCAGTTTGCAACGGCTTGGGCAGGTTTAATTGGAAGTCTTCAAAGCGATTCCCTTCCGCCAACCGATGGAGGCGCGGGACCAGGCCGGTCCAGGGTTGGTGCTCTGCGAGGAGATCGCTGATCATTTGCAACCAAAAAGGTTGAGGCTCCCAGCGACTCACCAGGCTGACCAGGAACGGCCCTTGATAGCGTCGATTGAGCTTGAGCTGCAGAATCCGGCCCGCGGGGGTAGGGGCGGAAATTGTCCACGAGACCAGCCCCGCCGGCTGCCCATCGTTGGCCAGGCCGATCCATTGAATACTTTCGATGTTCCCATGATCGGGAATCAACAGGCTTACCTCTTGAACAGCACCGCTGGCGACCTCGAAGCGCATTCGGCTGTGCAGCCTCACGAGCTTGTCCGCGGGGAGCAATTCGTGGAGAAGCTGAGCTTTGAGGTTGGGGGGCGCTGCGGGAGAGCGGAGCCAGGACCACTGGGTTTGCTCGGTCCCGCCCAGGTGAAAAAGGGTTTGCCCCTGCGAATCGTCATGCCGCCAAATGCCCAGGGAGCCGAGGGTTTGTCGTTCATGCATGGCCATGGGCCAATGCACCCGGCAGGAGGTCAAGGCGGCGCCAGGCCAGAGCAGTTCGAGTTGCACCTGGTCGGCTTGCACGCTCAAGGGCGCCTCCATGTCCAACGAGACGCGATGCTCGCCAGGCTTATTCAAGGTGACCGCCAGCCCCTTGGGGGTAGGCTTCATGACGGCGGGTTGGTTGTTGACGAGTAATTGCTGCAGACGGGCCGCCCCCCAGGGAAGTTGCAGGGCCGTTTCTTGCTTAAAGGAATGAATCAACCATTGAGCCTGAAGCTGGGCATGATCGTTTTCAAAAGCGACGCTCGATTGGACGGAGAGAATCAGATAGTCAGGGAGTTTGTCCTCGCGGGTTCGACTGGCGGCTTGCAGGTCTTGCCAATCCTTGGCGGTGACAACGACGTGTTCGTCCGATGCCTTGCCCGATTTGGCCGGGAGGATGAACACCGTGATCGCGCGGTATTTCGGAGGCTCCGGTGCTTGGGCGCCCAGACCAGCATGCAAGCTACCGGCCATGACGATGACCATCAGGCCGACCGGGACAAGGTTGCTTTTCGGTACCATCTGGCGGATGGAAACACGCCGCAGAAGTCGGGCAAGGGCCATGCTAAGCGCCGAACCGATGATCCAAAGGAAACTTGGCTGCCAAAACCGCGGCAGCGGCCCCTCCAGGTACAGGCTCCAACCAAGCATGCCGCAGCAGGCCAAGACTAGGATCAAGGCCAGCCATGGATGACGCCAGCAGCCGAGCACGACGATGGCTCCCAGAGAGGCTCCGACCAGGTGGGGCAACACGCCGTTGCCAAAGGAGATGCGCAATGCTGTTGTGGATGCCTCCTCTGCCATCCAGATGGCATGCACGCTGGGATCGATTTCCCAGTTCTGACCACTCAAGCCAGAGAGCGTTTGGGCCAACGGGAGTTCCCTTGTGACTTTGAGCCACCGGCTCCCAAGGGGGGAATGCTGTCTCTTGGCCGCATCCTCCGCCGCGGCCAACGCAATCACGTCAGAGGAGGACACGGATCCGAGATTCGTCCATTGCCACAGGTCGCGCTGCCGCTGCGTCGTGAAGAGCACGCCATCGGTCAGGGCCAACAAGGCAAACCCTGCTTTTTCGAGTCGGAGTTCGGGACGCCATTCATGTTCAGGCTGCCGCCAGGCGGCTTGATCGAGCCACAAGGCGCCTTGCCCTTGAACGACATCGTTTTGCAACTGCTCGAGCCACGTTACCATGGTCGCTTCATCGACCACTTGTTCGACCCAAGTCTGCTCCGCGCGCTTCACGATGTCGCTCATGACCTCTGCGTTCTGGCGGTTGGCTGAGGCGTGGCTTGGCGGCGTCCGCTCTGGAAGGGCCGGCCAAGGCCTCCAGGATTTGGATAGGGGCTGCCACCCTCGCGGGAGGATCACCCGAACGCTGGGGGGCGGAGCCTCCGGCACGCTCGGCCAGGCGGGCCAAGCGAGTTCCATTCGGCCCCACCAGGTAAAGTGAGGCAGCGGTTGACCGCCGCGGAGGACGAACACGTGCGTTCCCCTCGACTTGGGCAATGCCACCTGCGAGCGCGGACCCGATTCCAGAGAAAGCACTTGCCCGTTGCGTTCCGCGTGGCTGAGCGTCGACCCGCTTGGCACGGTCAACTCCAAGAAACCCTCCGCGCTGGCGCGCATCACGACGCGATACTCCCAGCGCAGACCGCCTTGAGGTTCAATCCATGCGGTGAATTGCGGATCGAGCAAGGCGACAGGATCGGCTTGAACTGACGAAGGCAAGGGTTGGTTGGTTAAACGAATGCCGCGCGTCGAACCATTATAGGGATAGACCGGTTCGGCAGATTCGTCTTGCCTCGAGGGCAGCAAGCCATGACCGAAAGGAGTTAGGCGCTGTCCCGGAAGTTGTTCCACTTGGAAGCTGGCCTGGCCGTCGCCGATCTGGGGTATCCACAGAAGGGGAAGCTCGCCATGCGGATTCCATTCACCCGTGGCGAGAAGATGCAGCGGCTCCGACAGCGGACGGTCAAGCTGCAACAGAGCGTGGCGCTCATCAATGCGCTGCCAGGAAGTTAATTGCGTCGTGCCGCGCACTGTTTTCCAGGTCAGGCCGGGCATGGGAGCTGAAAACTGACAGCGAATCGTGCGAATCGAGCCTTGTTCTGGCTCGAGCATGAGGTGAAACGTCAGCGACTGGCCGCGGACGCGGGCTTTAACCTGGGAGGCCAATTGCGGCTGAAGCGGTTCGAGGAGCAGCATTCCCGCGGATGGAGAATGGAACTGTGCCATCGCACCAACCCAGGGGGGCACTTCTCTTCCCAGCCATTCTTCTACCTTCTCTGGAAGAGTGGTTGCTTGATCGAGCAGGCGAACCCCTGAGTCCAAATCGAGACTGGTTTTGAACAACGGCGCCCAACCCTGCGCGCGGCGTGCCTGCTCCACGGCCACATGGTAACGTCCGCGGTAGCCTTGAATGTCGAGAGGAGCCAGGTTGGGGAGGTTGACGCGTGATGCACTCCCGGGTTCAAACAACGGCGAGGCAGCGCGCAGCACGATCCATGCATTCAAGGCTTCCTGCGGCTTCACGGCGGACCGAGGCAGAATCTGCAGGGGCTGATCTGGAGCTGATGGATTCCAAAGCCATTGAATGGACCTCTGTGCTGGCTCGGCCGCCACCTGTTCGATGATCCAGCCCGCGGGTACTTGAACTTCGAATACGCTCCGCGCTCCCAAGACTTGCTGCCATTGCACATGGGCGACGCAGCGGGATTGGGTCGAATGCAGCAAGCACCAGGTATTCTGGGTCACGATCGTATTCGATGGACTGGAGCGAATCGTCAGGCGCGGCTGCTCCCGATTCTGTAGCCGCCAATGGCGCGGCACCAACTCCCAGCCATCGCTGTCAATGGCTTCTGGAGTCTCGATGGACCCCAAGTGCCTGGGTTGAAACTGGCCCCAGTCCGCGGCGATGAGTTCCAGGCCGCGGTGAATAAAGAAGCTGGTTTTTTCTTGAACGCCGCGAACGGATTCCGCATGGAGCTGAGCGAGAAGCTGCGTCCATGGACCAGCATTCGCGGGTGATCGCTCCACCCGGCCTTCGATGCGAATCTTTTCCGGCGGTCGTTCCGACAACGGAATGGCTAATCGCCTGGTTCCGTCCGGGCTCGCGCTGATGTGCCACGCCATGGGAATGGGCGTGGCCTCCGATGAATCCAGGACCCGGCGAATCGCCAATGCGGGATCCAAGCGAAACGTAAGCTGGCGCGGGGCCGCCAACTCCTTGGGCCAAATGAAATCGCAGCGAAAAGTCGTTTCCTGCGGATCGATGCGATAGTCCATGCGCTGCAGCGGCGGTGCGGTCGGGAGCGCCGACGAGGCCTGCACCGGTTGGATCAACAAGGCAAGCTCTTGGGCATCCCCCTCGCCGCGCGTCAACCTCCAGCGGTGATGATCGGCCGCGTCAGGAGCATCTCCGAGAAAAGAGACGTTGTGCGGAGCCTCGGGCCACGATAAACGAAAATGACGCGGCACGTCGACGTCGACCACGACCAGCGGCGCGGACGGGATTTTGAGCGTGACGCGCGCCCCTTGCGGTCGGCGTTCGGCGATCCGGGACCAGCGAAAGGTGAGCTCTCGTTGGCCTTGATGCTGGCAATAGACTTCCAACTGACCCGCCTGTTGTCCCGCCAAGGCGGCTTGGTTTCCCCAGCGCGGGCGATCATTGAGGGCAAGGTTCCAGCCATCCGTTCGATAGGCGGTCATGACCGGGTTTTCTTGATGGATCGTCCACGCAGCTTGTCCTTGCAGCCCCTCTTCCTCCCAGCGAGCCGAGTAGTAAGCGGCCATCAAGCGGGGGGGATGCCGATCGGCTTGACGTTGGAGGTTGGCTTTCTGCAGGGTCTCTTCAAATTCCTTGCGGGGCACGGTGATCCAATCGCCCTGCTGCATCCAGGGAAACCAGGGGCGGTCAGGGTCGAGCCAAATCCTCCGGGCGTGGAATTCACCCGATTCGGAGTCGGGCGGGGCCGACCAGGTTGGCCACAGACTCCAAGCGAGTAACAGACTGCCCGAAACCAGGAACAGGCGCCACGCCATTTCAGGAGCCTCCCACCGAGGACGTGCTGCTGCTGGCGGCGGCCCTCTCCTGAGAAGTCGAGGGTTTGACCATCAAGGTCGATGGCAAGAGAGCCTGGCTGGAAGCGAAGCGGGATTGGATGCGGCGGGAGACCATGCCTTGATAGGACCACCCTGCCAGGAGGATGAAGGCGATGACTAATAAACCCGGTTGTGCAGCGCAGCCCATTTGAAAGGCTAACTCCGGCGTCATGAAAACCATCAGGAGCAAGCCGAGGAAGATGCATCCGAGAGTGGTCCACCGCGAAAGGCTCCGCATGCGCCAAACGACGTAGCCTAGAAGCAGCACAAACGTGGAACAAAGCACTTGCCAAGCCAGCCGGGACACGTGCCACAAAGTCATGCGCGCGGCGGAAGTGGAAAAACTCAGGGCCGCGTTTTCGGAGGCACCCTCCTGAACATTCGACCCGCCGCCGGTCGGCATGAACCAGGCGTCCATGGCGCGTTTCAGATAGCTGGGTTGCGGCTCGCGCCAGAAACCGTTCCAGGAAGGGCCTTGCTCCAGCCGCGCGGCTTCCGAAAGCAATAAACTTTGGCTTCTGGGCCATTCCACCCGCCAGCGCGTCTGAGCGGGCGCCGCCGCTGACGCCAACTCGACAGCAGGCAAGGACCAACGCTTGATGAGCCAAGACGGCGCGGCATCACGAACCTGGTAAAAAATCTCGACGTAAAAAGACTGGCTGAGAAGCGTTGGCGCCAACCGCAGGTGCAGCCTGGTGCGTTCCTCCTGTGCTTCGAGGCGGACATCTCTTTCCTGGAGCGGTTGTCCCATCACAGCGATTCTTTCCAGGACCAAAGACGTTGCCGGCCAGGGGATGGCCAAGGTCATCTCCTCATGCGTCAGACGCTGCACCCAAAGGCTGGCGCGGAGGCTGGTCCATCCCTCTTGCAGGGGGCGTGCTTCCATCAGAATGCGTTCGACGGTCGTTGGATGAGCCGATTCCTTGTCGGGAGTCAATTGGATGCTCACGGGCAGGGTGGCGTCGGCAAAGGTCGCCTCTAAGCGAGGCATCACCGACCATCCCATTCGAGTGCGTTGCGGGAGCGCGGCATCGGCCATTTTGCGCGCCGCCGCGGTGGCATGCCATTGCGCCGCAAAGCGGGCGTCCAGCCAGACGAGCACGGCGATCGTCGGCTTTTCCTCATCGGTTTCCAAGCGGGGGACCACCCAGCGCAATTCGATCAACTGATCCTCGCTGGGATGGGCCGGAGGACCGCGATGGGGGAGCGGGAATTCACACCATAGAGTGGCTGCCTCCACGCCGGGTCCTGGAGGACGGATGGTGATCAGCGTGGCACCCTCTCCCCCGCCGGGCATCACCGTCCAGGAGATCGGCCGGAGAGCGGCGTCCGACGGCGTCTGCCAGGCCAGGCGGAGGGAAGCGAGGATATTGGTGGGGACGTAAAGCTGCATTTGCGCAGGGGTCTGGCCCGGCCACTGCCAATGCCATTGTTGCCTCACCCAGGGCAAGGTGGGTGTAATGAAAACTTGCGCCTCAGACCGCAGGACGGGCTGGCGCGGTTTCCATTGTAGTTGCAACTGCGGAGCGGTTTGGGCCCCCTCGCCCTGGTTCATGGCGAGCGAACGAACCTGGACCCGGAAAGGCGGGCGCATCCACGTGTCCAACTCCAGCGGGGTTTGCGATTCTGCCAGGAGCGCCTGGGAGCCGGTTTCCAGGCGAATGTCGTGTTCCGAGCCTTCGATGATGAGCGGCGCCGCCGAAGTCACCCATTGCACGGGAAGGCGTCGCTGGTCTCGCTCGCCCCAACCACTGAGCAGGCGCGGCAGCCGCAGGTTGGTTCGCGATGCTCCCGACGTCTGCCAATCGCCTTCCAATGTCAGCTTGATGACGTCGGGCAGTCGACCGACCAAACTTAAGCGCAGGGTGTCGGTGGTTGCATCCTGCTGCGCTTGGCGAACGAGGGGAGAAAGGAACAGTTCACTATTCAAATTCCATCCTTTGGGCCAGCTCATCTCGATCTGATCCAGCCCGAAGGAACTGCGGCGATGGATTTCCAATTGACAGGTCAACTTGAGTTGGCCGGGCACGAGGCGAAGTTGATAGGACAGCCGCGCCTCGGCCGCCAACATGGGTTGTTCGATGCGTTCCAAGGTGGCTTTGATCTGGGCGGGCTGCTGCAGATAGCGGAAACTTTGGGCGAAGCCGCGCGCATCGAACCAGGAGGCTACATGGACGTCGCTGCGGCGCAGCGGGCCGGGGTCGACGCGGTAATGCAATTCGGGGGCGCTGGCCAAGGTGATGACGCCGGTCTGCTTCTCGCAGGGAGGATCGGCCACCACGATTTGACCCAGGTGCAGCGTTTCTCCCACCTTGGCTTCGTGCAGTTGGCTGAAACGCAGCCGCAAAGTGTGCGCCGCCTCGTCGGCCAGCCAGGCCGAGGGCAAGCGGACGGTCACTTCCCCCTGGGGATCAGGCCCCGACCATTCCAAAACGGTTCGTTGATCCTCGCGCTGCCAGGCGTCGATCCGAAGGTTGTCGACGTTCGGGGGGAGCTTGAGCCGAAGGTGGTTGATTTTCCCCGAAGGCAGATCGAACCGCAAGCGGGCTTCGGTTTCCACGCTGCTTTCATCAACGGCGAAGCGCAGATCGCCTTGGACCTGGACGGCGGCCGCCTGGTCATCGGCGGGTGTGCGAATCTGCCATTGAAACTCCAATTGTTGGACCACGCCGAGGGCCTTGGCCAAAACGATCTTTTCCTTGCCCTGGGTGGGTTCAATCCTCACTGGACCCGCCCCCTTGATGGACGCCTCCACGACGTCTTCGATCGTGGTGAATTGAAAGCTGGTGATGGCGGCGGAAGGAAGCCGCTCCAGGAGCCACTTGCGGTTCGCACCCACGCGCGTCACCGGCACACGGCCTCGGAGCATCAAGCGATGTTGTTTCGCCTCGGGCACGGTTAAGACCAAACCTTGCGGACTCCTCGACCAGATGGGGGATTGGCCGTCCAATTCCGCGAAGGTCAAACGCAGCCCCTTCAGCGGCAGGGGCCAACGGGTGAGCGGGGCTTCGGTTTGAAATTCCAGTTCGAAGGTCAATTCCACCTCGTCCTGCAGCGAGAAGGGCGGCTGGGCGGGAAGCCATTGCCCCTGAATTCGGCAAGCGCTGAAAAGTCGTTCCTCTTCCGTCGCGGCCGTGCTTTTGAGCTTGGCCAGTTCCTCGATCAAGGCCTGATAACGCTTGGGGCTGAGAATGATGCTGCCAGGCTGCATCTGCTGAACGGCCTGGCCCAAATTCTCACAGATCACAAGGATCGCGTCGGTAGGAATGGGGATTTTCTCGAGGGGCGTCGCTTCCTGCTCGGCTTTCGCTGGGGGTGTGGTCGTGACGGGCCGTTCCTGGGCCTGAACCCTTTCTCCAGGCCAGAATGCAAGCGCGATCAGCGATATTAAGGTCAACAGCGAACGGATTGGCATGACTCAAATTATAATCGCAGGACGCTGTTTTCGCACCCTTCAACTGTGAACTCGGAGCGCTTGGCATGGCAGTTGAGCTTAAAATTCACCAAAATGGCCTAACCGAAAGTCCTTGGCCTAAGTCCGTTCAAGCCGATGCCGTCAGGTCGAGGAGGTTTGCAACCGAAGCGCAAGCTGAGCCGATGGATGCGTTTGCCTTTAAGGAACCATTCACTCGCCGTTTTCCCAGTTTTCAGGATGCGCAAGGCCATGAAACCACCCACTTTGGAACATTTGCTGAAACAGTTTCTGGCACAAGGCGATGCCAGTTCGTCCAGCGAGGTCGAACCGTATCAGCAAAACCTCACCGTGGCGACCTGGTTGGAGCCGAAACAGCTTTGGCCGTCGGGCATGGAAGCAGTCCAAGAGTTGGCGCCAGCGCATGCCTTGGAATCCATACCCGACGCTTGGCTGGCAACCTGGCAGCGTTTGCTCCGGGAATTGCATTCGCAGCCGATCGTTTGGTTTGCGTTTGGCCACGTGCCCGCCATGCTGCGCCAACTCGACCCGCTCCTGGACCTCCCAGCAGAGGCTTCACCCCTGGACCCCTGGCAGCCGACGCCGGGCGTGAATTGGCATTTTGCGCCGGCCAGCGAACTGGATCCTCGATCCATGCTCTTCTTGACCATGCTCCAGCGTTGCCAAGGCCATTGGGATCAAGCGGCTGCTTCATTGGCCAAGGTTCGGCAGGTGGCACCCGCAGATTGGACGCCATGGCTCGATCATGAAACCGCGGTGCTCCACGCCATGTCGGGCGAAGGCTCCTTGGCGGAAGCCCATTGGCGGCAGGCCGTGCCGCCGTCCTTTGCCTCCCTGTATAACCTCGGCCTCTTGTCCTTCCACCGCGGACAGTTCAAACTGGCCCGGGAGCGGTTCGAGAAAGCCCTGCCCTTGATCAATCCAGCCAGTCCATGGCATCACTTGACCCGCCTCTATCTGGAGTGCCTGGCCAGCCGCGCTGCGTAACGGGGCTTCGTGCCGTCCATCAGCGACTTGCGAACCTCCATCCTGCAGGTTAGGATACATTGGAATTTCCGCCTCCGATCCCACCTTCGTTAGATGGAGATGCCGATGTCGCGTGTCTTGATGCTCCAGGCCGCCCTGATTGGATTCATCGGTTTGTGTTTCCCCTGGTCCATGGTCGACCAGCCCAGCGCGAATGATTTCGTCGATCTATTCAATGGCCGCGATCTCGAGGGATGGAAGCTCCCCGCGAAGGAGCAAGAGGGTTGGTACGGTCCATGGACTGTGAAGGATGGCTGCATTCATTGCGACGTTCGGCGCGCCACGGGAGGGGATCAATCCTTGTGGACGCTGAACAAGTACAAGGATTTCATCCTCGAACTGGATTGGCGCATCTGGGAAGCCCCGTTTGAAAACAACGTCCCCGTGCTCCTGCCCGATGGCACGCAGAAAAAGGACGCGGAAGGAAAGCCGGTCGTGGCGCGGGTCGCGGAGGCGGATTCCGGCGTCTATTTGCGCGGCTCATCGAAAAGTCAAATCAACATCTGGTGCTGGCCGATCGGGTCGGGGGAAGTGTATGGCTACCGCACGGACCCGAAGATGTCGGCCGAGGTGCGCGCCGGCGTGACGCCCAAGCGGCGCGCGGATAAGCCCATCGGCGAATGGAATCAATTCGTCATCACCCTCATCGGCGATCGCTTGACCGTCGTCCTCAATGGGGAAACCGTCATCGATCAGGCCCAACTGCCGGGCATTCCCGACGAGGGCAGTTTGGCCTTGCAGCATCATGGCGGGTTCAACGCCAAGACCGGTCAATTCAATGGTTCGCCCAGCCAGGTCGAGTTCCGGAGGATTCGCATCAAGGAATTGCCGCGCGGCGGCGAGCAGCGGTGAGCGTCGACGGCATGGGAGCGATCAATCGGGGAGTTGCTTGAACCGCACCAGGCGGGAAACCAGTTCCGCTTGCGTCACCTCCGTCTGCGCGGGGACGGTGAGCATGCAGCCATGATCGTCCTTGGAGTCGATGATGATCTGCTTGGGATTGGGCAAGTCATAACCCTGATCGCAGGGAATGTGGCCGCTGATGAGCCAGCGGCCGCCCGTCTTGTCCAGAAACGCTTGCACCGTGTCCGACGACACATCACGCCCCCAGACCACGGCATGGATGCTGCCTCCCAGGATGACGTCCTGCTCGTCATGCTTGTCCTTGGCGAGCGCCTCCAGGCTCCAATCGGCGATCCGCTTCGCGCCCGGCACGCTGTGGCTGAGGATCACGCCGTTGGGCAGGCGAATGATGACAGGCAGAGCGGCAAACAACGCTTCGTAAGCTTGATAGATGGCGTCGGCAAATTGGTCGTAGGCCGCTTCCACCCCCAAGCGGAACAGGTTGTTGAGATCGATGAAATTTTTGGAGATGGCCTGCCGCGTCCATTGGGACAGCTCGTGATTGCCCAGGAGATAGTGGACGCGATGGGGGTGCAAGCATTTGAGCGCGGCGAGCAGATCGACGACGCGGTGCGACTGTTCGCCGCCGTTGGGGTACATGACCGGTCCATGAATCAATTCCTGAACGACCAGATGGCGGCGGGGATGTTGATTGAGATCGGCGAAATCCATGGCCTTTTTGAAGTTGATCACGTGGCCGTGCAAATCGCCCACGACGACGACGTCCTCCGCCGCGGAAAGATCGATGATTCTTCCTTGCCGCCCCTGGGTGCGGCGAAAACTATCGGTGGCAAGCCGTAAGGTGTTGAGCAAACGCTGCGGATCGGGCATGAATGGGATTCCCCGTGAAGATTCTCTTCGATTCTACATGAATGAAAATCCGAATGCCACGTGAGAATGGGACAGGGTTGGGCGAGGGCCTGGGCTTGAGGCAATGCAATCGCTAGGTTCACGGCCTTCGGATCAACTCCTGGACAGATCGTGAGCATTTCAACGAACCGATGTTAGTCCCCGCCCTTAGAAACGGTTGATAGGCGGGTGCAAACAGCAAAGTGGTTCCCGGCTCATGGGTTGTTGCAGGCGTTGACCGACTTATAATAGATAGGGCAATCCCGTAACCTCCATAGACTTGAAGGTGGCTTTCATGAAGCCGTTGACGGATAATCGAACGGCCCGCGAGACGACGCCCTCGAAGCGTTCCATCGAGCCTCATTCGCTGGTGGATCTGTCGATTCGACCTCTCCTGGACAAGGCCGTGGCTGGGGAGCGGCTGTCGCCGGAAGAAGGACTGCGGCTGCTCGAATCCCACGATCTGCACGCCATTGGCCGCGCCGCCCACGAAGTTACGCAGCGGCTCCATCCTGAACCCTACCGCACGTTCAACATCGACCGCAACATCAATTACACCAACGTTTGTGCCGCGGTGTGCGACTTCTGCGCCTTTTACCGCAAGGCCAACGATGGCGACGCCTATGTACTCGACCGCGACGTCCTCTATCAAAAAATCGAGGAAACGGTGCAGCTTGGCGGCGACCAGATTTTGCTTCAAGGCGGCAACCATCCCTCTTTGCCCTTGGAGTGGTATGAGGAATTGCTGCGCGATTTGCGGCACCGCTTCCCGCAAGTGAATCTGCACGCGTTCAGCGCCGCCGAGCTTTGGCATTTCCACAAGCTCAACAAGATCCCCCTGGAGGAAGTCCTGCGGCGGTTGAAACAGGCGGGGATGGGCAGTTTGCCGGGCGGCGGCGCGGAAATTCTCGTCGATCGCGTCAGGGAAGCCATCACCAAAAACAAGGTCCTCACCGAGGAGTGGCTGCAAGTCCACCGCGTCTGGCATCAGCTCGGCGGCCGCTCGACCGCCACCATGATGTTTGGGCATATCGAGACCTTGGCCGAACGCATCGAACATCTGGAGCGCCTGCGCCAACTGCAGGATGAAACCAACGGCTTCACGGCGTTCATTTGCTGGACGTTTCAAGCCGACCATACGCAGATGAGCCACGTGCCCGAAGCGGGGGCGTTTGACTATCTCAAAACCCAGGCGGTGGCTCGACTCTACTTGGACAACGTGCCCAATATCCAATCCTCCTGGGTCACCCAAGGGCCGACGATCGGCCAGTTGGCGTTGTTCTTTGGCGCCAACGACATGGGCAGTCTCATGATCGAGGAAAACGTGGTCTCGGCCGCCGGGACCGTGCATCATCTCACCCTCGATCAGATCAAGCAGGCGATCCGCGAGGCGGGTTACATTCCCAGGCAGCGCAACGTCTATTACCAATACATTGATCAGGAACCTTCCATTACCTTGGTTTAACGGCAGATCATGCACGGGACCGCTGCATCGCCTTCAAGCTGAAAGCGCGCGGTTGTCGGGTTGGATGGCGGCGCCGCCTTAAAAATGGCTCGACACAGCATGATTTCCTGCTCACGACGTGCCCTGCCCCTTTTATGATGAAAGGGGAATTGTTTTCACGGTTCACTTCCGATTGCACGGTGACGTGGCGTTATGGCTTTGCGATTCAAGCGAAAAGAGTTGCTGCAGCAAGGTTTCCGCCGCATCCTGAAGCGCTTAAGCACTCAGGTGGAGGAGCACTTAACGTCGCCGACGGACCGCGACGAGCATATTCATCAGGCCCGCGTCGCGCTCAAACGGCTGCGAGCGCTGATCCGTCTCGTGAAAGCGGGACTGCCCAACGCGCTCTTCGGCGAAGCCAATTTCTTCTACCGCGACCTGGGGCGGCAATTGTCCGAGGCGCGCGATGCCATGGTAATGCTCCTCACCTGGAATGAGCTGGCAGCGCTGCTGAAACCCATCGACCCTGATTTAGTTCAGTGCGTGCACGAGGGGCTGCTCAAGGATAGCGGCGCCGCGGCCGCCGCGCCGGACGGGCACGAATCCGCCAACGACACCTCGTGGCAAGCCGTGGCTCGATGGCAAGAGACGCTCAGCGGAGCATTCGCGGCGAAAGGGGCTGGTTGGGGCATCCTGCAGAAAGGGCTCAAACGCACCTATCGCCAAGGGCAAGAGGCCATGCGGCAGGCCCAAGAAAAACAAGACGAAGCGTTCTATCATGAGTGGCGGAAACGCGTCAAGGATCGAACCTATCAGATCGAGTATCTTGCCGCGATCTGGGAGCCGATCATGACCACCTTGGAGCAGGAACTGAAACGACTGGCGGACCTGTTGGGCAAAGAGCATGACTGGGCGGTGTTGAAGGACAAGCTGACCGCCTTGAGCAAAAGCGAACCGCGCGTGGCGGCTGCGCTGCCCAAACTCAAAGCCCTGATTGAACAACAACAGGAGGCATTGCGGTCGGAAGCGCATGATCTGGGCAGTTGTCTCTACGCCGACCAGCCCGGTCCCACCATCAAACGCATGCATCGCTATTGGCAAGCCTGGCGAAGACGCAAATCGCTGAAGGATGAAGCCAATTCAGCCGCGATTGAAAATGAACATGATATCGGAGAAGGTAAGAATAAAGGAAAGTCCTGAGGTGTATCATGCATTCGCCACAAGACCTTCGTAGGTTCGTAAATCCGTGTCAAGAACGTCTTCCCAGTGCGTATAATTAAAGGATGGGCTAACGAACTGCTTGATGGCATCGACCTTGGCAACTGACGACAGCCGATGGGGAGGTTGACATGAAAAGCATCCTGATCGCCATGGGGCTCGTGACCGGGATTTGGCTTTTGGCTCCAGCCGAGGCAGCCGCGCAGCGATGGATACCCAACAGCCCGTATCTGCCTCCTTATGCACAACCCGGTTACGGGCCGGGGGCGCCGTTGCCGTTCCTGTCGCCGCTGCCCATTTATCGCACCAACTATCGCATGACGGGCTTTTATAACCCCTACACAGGCGTTTACGTTGGCCGCGTGTTTGGCTTCTCGCCGAGCAGCGGTTATTACACCGGCTATGTGAACATGTACAATACGCCTTATGGCACGGTGTATCGCTATGTGCCCAGCTTCCACAGCAATGACTTTTTCCGCACCCAGGCGCAATCGCGCCAGCCGGGGTTAGGAACGATTCGACCCACCTATTGAGCGGCTTTCCGAAGGTTTATTCCTTCGTGGCAAAGCCATCGAGTTGCCCTCGCCTCCCTGGGCGGCTCGATGGCTTTCTTTACGATACCGATGACGTTGAAGCAGCACGCCGGGAGGGAACTATGCCCTACGGCGCGAGAGCGGTCGGATGGCGGGTAAGCACGCGGACCCCTTCGGTCGTCAGTGCGACGGTGTGTTCGACGTGGGCGCTGGGCAAGCGATCGCGGGTGATCACCGTCCAATGATCCGGCAGTTCTTGCACTTCCTTTTTACCCATGTTGACCATGGGTTCGATGGCCAAGGTCAGCCCAGGCTCCAAGCGGAAATCCTGCTGCCGCATTTCCTTGCTGCTGTAATTCGGAACCTGCGGCGGTTCATGCATCACCCGCCCAATGCCGTGGCCCACAAACCGCTCGACGACAGAGAAACCTTGCGCTTGGACGTATTGCTGCATCTGCAGGGCGATTTCGGACCACCAGCGCTTTTTGGGGAGTTCACGAATGGCAATGGCAAGCGCCTCCTCCGCAACGCGAACCAGACGCTTGATTTCGGGGCTGACCTCGCCGATGGGCAGGCAAAACGCCGCGTCGCCGCACCAGCCATTCAGTTTGCAGGCCGTGTCGACCTTGAGCAAGTCGCCGGGCCGCAGCACGCGGGGTCCGGGGATGCCATGCACCACCTGCTCGTTGACGGAGATGCAGGTCACGGCCGGGAACGGGGTGCGCGTGCCCGGATAGCCTTTGAAGAGCGGGATAGCCCCTTGCTCTTTGTAAAACGCTTCCACGGCTTGATCGATGTCCAGGGTCCGCACCCCCGGCTGAGCCATGTTCCTGGCGATCTGCAGGGCTTGCGAAACGAGGTCGCAGGCTTGCTGCATCTTGTCGATTTCTTCCGTGGATTTCAGGACCGGCTTGGGGGGGGCAATGGATTTCAACATGATCCCTTCTTTTCGGTCAAAAGCTGCAGCAGTTGATCAAACACCACATCCACGCTCTTTTGCCCGTCCACTTCCACCAGCCGTTGCCGTTGCCGGTAATAATCCAGGACGGACAACGTGGCCGATCGATAGAGTGTCAGCCGCTTGCGGACGGTTTCCTCGCGGTCGTCGGCCCGCTGTTCGAGCGGTTCGCCGGTTTCATCGTCGCGATCCGGCACTCGCGGCGGATTGAAGACGACGTGATACAGCCGGCCCGTGGAAGGGCAGACGCGGCGGCCGCTGATGCGGCGCACGATTTCCTCATCGGCCACGTTCAACACCACGACGGCGTCAATGGGTAGTCCCAACTCCTTGAGGACGCCGTCAAACGCCTCGGCTTGCGCCACCGTGCGCGGATAACCGTCCATCAAAAAAGACTCGGGCCGATCGGCTTGATGAAAGCGATCGGCAATGAGGTCGTTGACCAAAGTATCCGGCACCAATTGGCCGGAAGTCAAGTAGGGGGCTGCCTGGTTGCCCAGGGGCGTCTGCCGGCGGATCGCGTCGCGCAGGATATCGCCGGTGGAGATGTGGCTCATGCCAAAGTGGTCGCACAGTTTCTTGGCTTGCGTGCCCTTGCCGCTCCCCGGTGGACCAAGAAGGATGATGCGCATGGAACCTAGCCGCTGGAAGATGGCTCTCGGCGCGGCGCCGGGACGATCATCGCGACGGCGCGGCGAGGGGAGGCCGGAGAGGGAAGGAGGACTGGATGTTCGTCCTGAACATCCGCCGGAAACGCCAACGTCTGGAACCGGGATGAGCGGCTCCAGACGGCCAAAGGTCTAGTCTGGGAAACGGTTCGTCGAGGATGTTTGGCTCGGCGCGGAGCGAAACGCTTAATCATCCGTAAGACCCGGGTAATTCCGCATGACGAGATGGCTGTTGATTTTCTGGACCAAATCGAGGGCCACGCTGATCATGATGAGCAAGCCCGTGCCCCCGTAGAAACTGGCGATCAAGGGGTCGACGCCCGGCATGACCGTCGTCACCATCGAGGGGAAAATGGCCACCAGGGCCAGGAAGCCAGAACCGACGAAGGTCAGCCGCTGCATGACCTTTTTCAGGTAATCGGCCGTGCGGCGGCCGGGTCGATAGCCGGGGATGAAGCTGCCGTAGTCGCGGAGATTGTTGGCCACTTCCTTGGGATTGAAGGTGATGGCGGCCCAGAAGTAGGCGAAGGCGAAGATGAGGGCGATGTAAAAGAGGTTGTAAATGTAGCTTTGCCTCATGAATTCGCTGGCGAGCCCTGCGGCCCAACCGGCTTGAAAGGTGCCCGCGATCCAGTTGAAAATGATCAGCGGGATCACCAAGATGCTGCTGGCGAAGATGACGGGCATGACACCCGATTGATTGACCTTGAGGGGCAGAAATTGCCGGGTGCCGCCATAGACGCGGCGGCCGCGCGTGTGGCGGGCGGATTGCGTCGGAATGCGGCGCGTGGCCTTGGTCATGATGATGATGAACACGACGACGACAACGAACAGCACGGCCAGGGCAATGAAAATTTCCAGGCCGGGCCGGCTGGCGTCCGCGCCGCCCAGTTGAATGCTCGACCAGCGAAATTCCCCCGTGGCCGGCTCGACAAAAAACCGCTTGAACGCTTCGGGCAAACGCGAGACGATGCCGGCCATGATGATCAAGCTGATGCCGTTGCCGATGCCATACTCATCGATCTGTTCGCCGATCCACATGAGAAATAAGGCACCCGCGGTCATGGTGATGACGGCGGTCAAGATGTAAAAGAAGGAGCTAAAGATGAGTTGATCGGGCGTGCTCGCCATGCCGTTGAGATACATCCAGCTTTGCACGAGGCAAATGGGTATGGTCGCGTAGCGGGTGTATTCGTTGATCTTCTTGCGGCCGCTTTCCCCTTCCTTTTGCAGCTTCTCCAAGGGCGGATAGAAGTTCGCCAGGAGTTGGAAGAGAATCGACGCCGAGATGTAGGGCATGATCCCCAGGCCGAAGATGGTCAATTGGCCGAGTTGGCTGCCGGAGAAGGTCGCGGCCATGCCCAGCAATTGACCGAAGCCGCCTTCGCCTTGCAGCGCCTGGATTTTCGACTGGTCGATGATAGGCAGGGGAATGTGGTAGCCGATGCGATAAACGGCGAGGAACAGGAGCGTGATGCCGATCTTTTGCGTCAGTTCGGGGATTTTGAAGATGGTCAGCAGTGTGTTCATGCGAACGTCCAAGCCTCGCTAGGCAAGCCGAATGGGGTCTTGTCCCTCGGGGGCGATGACCGGCTCCAAGCCGGGCGATTCTGTCTACTCCCTTTGCTGCGATCCCTGGGCCTTTGAGGAGCGCATCCTATCGTGAAACGGCGGCGGCTGACAAGCGGAACTGCCCCTCGTGCTCACGCTTGCTTGGGTTTCCGGGGCCGCATTTTGTTCCGCACCGGTTTCTTGGGCGGCGGGAGCAACTGGATCGATCCGCCCTTGGCGTTGATTTTTTCCGTGGCCGATTGGCTGACATAATTCGCGGTGATTTTGTAGCTCTTCGCGACGTCGCCGTTGCCGAGGATGCGCACGCCGTCGTAAACGCCTTTGACCAGGCCGACCTGGCGCAGCTTGGCTTCATTGACTTCGCCGCCGCTGGGGAAGCAAGCGTCCAGATCGCCCACGTTCACCACGGCCCAGCGCTTGCGGAAGGTGTTGTTATTGAAGCCGCGCTTGCCCACGCGGCGAATCATGGGATTCTGACCGCCTTCGTGAAGGGCGATGGGCGTCTTGGCCCCGGCCCGGCTCTTTTGGCCCTTGTAGCCGCGGGTTGCGGTCTTGCCCATGCCGCTGCCGATGCCGCGGCCGGGACGGCGCTTCTTGCGAAGCTTATGCACGCCTTGATGTACGACGGATAGATCCATGATGACGTTATCCCACTGAGTGAAAGCCGGCGAAGACGGGTTCGTTAGAGCTTCACACCCCGCAATTGTTCGATTTGTTCCTTCGTGCGCAGCATCTTGAGGCCGTTGATTGTGGCCTTGACCAGGTTCATGGCGTTGGTGCTGCCATGGGCCTTGGTGAGGACGTTGCGCACGCCGCACAATTCCAGCACTTCCCGGACGCCGGGGCCGGCCTTGACGCCCGTGCCCGGACCCGCGGGAACGAGGACCACGCGCGTGGCCCCATATTTACCCACCACGCGATGGGGGATCGAATCGCCCCGCAGAAAAACGCGCTGCAGGCTGCGCGAGGCGTCCTTGATGGCCTTCTCCACGGCGGGCGGCACTTCGTTGGCCTTGCCGTAGCCGTACCCCACTTGCCCTTGCCGATTGCCGACCACCACCAAGGCGTTGAAGCTGAAGCGCCGGCCGCCTTTGACCACGGCGGCACAGCGGCGAATCTTGATCACTTTGTCCTCGAGTCCGGTGCCTCGATTTTCCGTCGACATGGATGGACCTCGTTTTCCTTAGCGCTCGGGAGTCCCTTGAAGAAGGTTAGAATTGCAAGCCGGCTTCGCGAGCGGCATCCGCCAGGGCCTTGACCCGGCCGTGAAACTGATAATGGCGGCGGTCAAAGGCGACTTGCTTGATGCCCTTGGCCAAGGCTTGTTCGGCGATTTTCTTGCCGATGTGCTTGGCCGCCGCCACATTGCCGCCGTACTTCATGCCCGCTTGCTTGCCCAAGGAGCCCGCGGCCAGCAAGGTTTGGCCGGTCGTGTCATCGATCACTTGGGCGTAAATGTGCAAGTTGCTGCGAAACACGGCCAGGCGCGGCCGCTCCGGCGTGCCGACGACCTTCTTGCGCACGTGCTTGACGCGCCGTTCGTTGCGAATTTGTTTGAGTCGTTGACGATCCATGATTCTACTCGTTTCAAGCTGCGCCGCGGCGTGGAGCATCAGCTCGCTTAGCCGCCGCTGGCAAAGGACTTGCCTTCCTTCCGGCGAATGACTTCGGTGTCGTAGCGGATGCCCTTGCCCTTGTAGGGTTCGGGTTTCCGGGAAGCGCGAATCTCGGCGGCGAATTGGCCGACCTTTTGTTTGTCCGCGCCTTTCACCACGATCGTGTTGGGATCGGGCACTTCCACGGTCAGACCTTCCGGCACGGGCAGCACCACGGCATGGGAAAAGCCGACCGTCAACGAAACGGCCTTCTTGTCCATCTTGGCTTGATAACCCACGCCCTCGACCTTGAGCTTTTTCTCAAAGCCTTGGACGACGCCCTGGACCATGTTGTTAACCAGGCTGCGCACCAGCCCGTGGACGGACCGCGCCAGCCGTTCGTCGTTGACGCGCTCCACGGTCACGTGCTTGGTCTTCTCGTCGAAACGGACGCGGACCAAGGGATGGGCCGACAGCGACAATTTGCCTTTCGGTCCTTCGACGGCAATCTCCTGGCCTTGGATGCCGATCTTGACGCTGGCCGGCACGGCAATCGGTTTTTTTCCTATACGCGACATAGCGATCCGCCTTCAGAAACGGAAGAGACTTACCAAACCAGGCCGAGGACTTCGCCGCCCAGATGCTTTTGGCGGGCCTGGCGGTCGCTCATGATTCCCTGGCTGGTGCTCAACAAATGGATGCCCAAGCCATCGAGGACGGACTTGAGTTTTTTATGGCCGTTGTACACGCGGCAGCCCGGTCGGCTGACGCGCTCGATATGCTGAATGACGCGTTCGCCCTGGGGGCCGTATTTCAAGAAGATGCGCAACGTCAATTTGCCGGTCGCGGCGCCGGGCTGCTGCTCGAACACCTTGTGGCCGTCGGGTTGCTTGACCATCGTGCCTACTTGGTAATCGTCAATGTAGCCTTCCTGCTTCAAGGCTTCCGCGATGTTGACCTTGAGCTTGGAGGAGGGCATGTCCACCACGGGACGCTCGATGTGCAGAGCGTTCCGCATGCGGGTGAACATGTCGGCAATGGGGTCGGTCATCATGGTTCATTCGTCCTGTCTGGAGCCATCCTATCGCATCGTGGAAGCGGGATCGGCGCGGTGACTACCAACTCGATTTCTTAACGCCTGGAATCAAGCCGAAGCTGGCCATGTTTCGGAAGCAAATGCGGCAGATGCCGAACTTGCGGTAAATGGCGCGCGGCCGGCCGCACAGGCGGCAGCGCAGGCGAATCCGAATCTTATCCCGCGGCCGCAGCTTGGATTGGGCGGGATTCGTCTTGGCTTTGTGCAGCAGCTTCAGCTCGCGCTCGAAGCGAATTTTCTTTGCCTTAACCGACATGGGAGCCTCAGTTTCAGGTCCTGAAAAACGGTTTATTCGGTGCGGAAGGGCACGCCAAACGCCTTGAGCAATTCACGCCCCTCATCATCCGTGCGGGCCGTGGTCACAAAGGCGATGTCCATGCCCTGGGTAAAGTTCACTTTGTCCGGATCGATTTCGGGGAAGACCAATTGTTCCGCGATGCCCAAATTGAAATTGCCCCGGCCGTCGAAACTCTTCGGATTGACGCCGCGAAAATCGCGAATCCGGGGCAGCGCCACGTTGATGAGCCGATCGAGAAATTCATACATCCGCTGTCCCCGCAGCGTCACCATGCAGCCGATGGCATAACCCTGGCGCAGGCGAAACGTGCTGATCGACACCTTCGCCTTGGTGAGCACGGCCTTTTGTCCGGCGATCTGCGTCAATTGCTGCGAGGCGGCTTCGAGCTTGGACTTGTCTTCCAAGGCCTTGCCCACGCCCATGTTGATGACGATCTTTTCCAGGCGCGGCAAGCTGAGTTTGTTCTGGCGGTTGAGCTTTTTCATCAACTCGGGAAGAATCTCTTCTTGATAGCGCTTTTGCAGCCGGGCACTCATGACTTACCTCGGGTCTTTCCTCGTCCACCGGCTCCGATCGGCCGGAGGGGCGGACGGCGTTCACTTCCGCGAATTAGCTTTTGCTTTTCTTGGCCTTGCGCAACGATCCCAGGCCGTTGCCGCATTTTTTACAGTAACGTTCCTTGCCCCCGTCGGCAAGCAGGCGGCGGCCGACGCGAACGCCCTTGACGCACGACGGGCAGTAGAGCATCAGCTTCGACACCGGCACGGGCATTTCCTTCGACAGCTTGCCGCCCTTGGGGTTGCGCCGGTTGGGCTTGATGTGCTTCACGACCGTGTTGACGCCTTCGACCAGGGCCTGGCCCGTCTTGGGCATAACGCGGAGCACGCGATGGACCTTGGTCGTGCCTTTTGTGTTATCGTCGCCGCCGCGAACGATGACGTTGTCATTCTTCTTGATGAACATGGCTTTCCTGCTTTTCTCAATTACACCACTTCAGCGGCCAGACTGATGATCTTCATGAAATTGCGGTCGCGAAGCTCGCGGGCCACCGCTCCGAAAATGCGCGTCCCCCGCGGGTTCTGTTCATTGTCGATCAAGACCATGGCGTTGCGGTCGAAGCGGACATAGGACCCGTCCTCGCGGCGATAGGGCTGCTTCGTGCGGACGATCACGCCCTTGACCACGTCGCCCTGTTTGACGTCGCCTCCGGGGATGGCCTTCTTGACCGAAGCCACGATGATGTCGCCCAGGCCGGCGTAGCGGCGGCGGGTGCCGCCCAGCACTTTGATGCACATGCATTCCTTGGCGCCGGAGTTATCCGCCACGTCGAGATAGGTTGTCATTTGAATCATGGGACCGACTCGCTTCTCTTCTGTTCCCCGCGGGAAAACAACCCAGGTCTGGCTCCCCCTTCCATCGGGGGCAGCCTAGGTCTTTTCGGTGATCTCCAACTTTTCCGCCTTCGAGCGGCTCACAACGCGGACCAGCTCCCAGTGCTTCAACCGGGACATCGGCCGGGACTCGCGGATTTCGACGGTGTCGCCGAGGCGGGAGTCGTTGTTCTCGTCGTGGACGTAGCAAATGGTTCGCCGCTTGATGTACTTGTTGTATTTGGGATGCTTGACCAGCCGGGGGATTTCCACCCGGCGGGTTTTGTTCATCCGATCGCTGGTCACTTTCCCAATAAATACCTTTTTCATGCCTGGCTCGCGTGGCTGCGGGGTGAATTAGGACGGTTTCGAAAGGCTGCGCTCGCGCTCGATCGTTTTGATGCGCGCGATTTGCCGCCGCAATTGGGTTAATTCATGGTTCGTCGACTTGCGTTCGGTCGAGGAGCGGAACCGCAACTGAAAGATCGACTTGACCATTTCATTCAGCGATTGCCGCAACTGTTCGTTGCTCATTTGCCGCAGTTCGTTGGGCTTGGGAAGGCGTTCGGCCATGGCGGATTACCCTCCGATGTTCGGCCGCCGATGCACGAAGCGGCAGCGAAACGGCATTTTGTAAGCGATGCGGGACAGACACTGCCGCGCGGCGGGTTCGGGCAGCCCGGCGATTTCAAACAGGATTTGCCCGGTCCGGATCACGGCGGCCCAGTATTCGGGTTCGCCCTTGCCCTTGCCCATGCGGGTCTCGGCGGGGATCGACGTGATCGACTTGTGCGGGAAGACGCGAATGTACAAGCGCCCTTCGCCGCGCACGAAATGGGACGCCGTGATGCGGCCCGCTTCAATGCATTCCGCGCTGAGCCAGCCGCTTTCCAGCGACTGCAAGCCGTATTCGCCGAAAGCCACCGTGTTACCCCGAGTGGCTTGTCCGCGCACGCGACCGCGTTGGCTTTTTCGATACTTTACCCGTTTCGGCATGAGTGGCACGGGTCGTCTCCTCCAAGTAATCGCCGTTGTTGATCCATACCTTGATGCCGATGTGGCCCTGGGCAATCCAGGCCTCGGCAAAGCCGTAATCGATTTTGGCCCGGAGCGTGGTCAAAGGGACCCGGCCGCTCACGGCCTTTTCGTGCCGCGACATTTCCGCACCGCCGAGCCGGCCGGCGAGCGAAATCTTGATGCCGCGCGCCCCCGCTTCCAGGGTGGAGTCGATGGCTTTCTTCATGGTCCGGCGGAAGCTGGCCCGCTTCTCGAGCTGCTCCGCGATGTCCTCGGCCACCAACTGGGCGTTCACCTGCGGGTTGTCGATTTTCTCGATCTTCAGATTGATGCGGCGGCCGGTCAATTTTTCCAGTTGCGCCGTCAGCTTTTCCACTTCCTGGCCCTTGCGGCCGATGATCCCGCCGGGGCGGGACGTGTAGAGGAACACCTTGACTTCGTCGCGGGTCCGTTCAATCTCGATGCGAGCGATGCCGCTTCGGGCAAAGCGCTTCCGAATGAAGTGGCGAATCTTGTGATCTTCCACCAGGAGTTCGGAGAATTCCTGCTTGTTGGCGTACCAGCGGCTCCGCCAATCTTCCATCACTCCAACGCGAAATCCCGTGGGCCTGATCTTTTGCCCCATGGTTCATCAACCTTTCGAATGCGTTTAATCCGTCTCCGAGTCGCTGAGCGTGATATGGATGTGGGCCAGCCGCTTGCGAACCAGATAGGCCATGCCGCGGGCGCGGGCATGGATCCGTTTCATCATGGGGCCGCCGTCGATCCGCGCTTCTTTCACCATCAATTCATCCACGTCGCGGGCTTCCTGATATTGCGCGTTCCCGACGGCGCTTTTCAGCACCTGTTCGATCAGCCGCGCTCCGCGGTTGGGATAAAATTTGAGCGCTTCCAATGCTTCATCGACGCGCCGGCCGCGAATCATGTCCGCGAAGGGGCGGAGCTTGCGGGCCGTCACGTCGGCGTGGTAATGATGAGCGAGGTATTCCATGTGACTGACTCACCCTTCGGATTAGCGGCGCTTCCCCCCAGGGAAGACGCCTGGTCGACTAAAAGTTCCGGGGGCAGGATTTGAACCTGCGACCTCCAGGTTATGAGCCTGGCGAGCTACCACTGCTCCACCCCGGGATCGTTTGAGGCCGCCTACTTCGCACCCGCGGCCGCGGCGGATTTCTTGCCGCCGCTGTGGCCCTTGAAGATGCGCGTGGGGGCAAATTCTCCCAGCTTGTGGCCGACCATGTCTTCCGTGATGAAGACCCGCATGTGCTGGCGGCCGTTGTGTACTAAAAACGTCTGCCCGACGAATTCGGGCACAATCGTGCAGTCGCGCGACCAGGTCTTGATCGGTTCGCGCTTCATGCCCATTTTCGCGACCTTGGCGAACAGCCGAGCGTCCACGTAAGGTCCTTTTTTCAGCGATCGCCCCATGTGTGTTCAACCTTCAAGAAGCAAGCCACGACCTTTATTTACTACCAATGTACCGCGGGCCGGGTCGGCGTCGGCGGATGATGGCCGAGTTCGAGGGCTTGCGGCGATGCCGGGTTTTGCCGCCCTTGGCCAAGACGCCGGTGGGCCCGCACGGATGGCGGCCGCCCTTGGTGCGGCCTTCGCCGCCGCCCAGGGGATGGTTGACCGGGTTCATCGACGTCCCGCGATTGTGCGGCTTGCGGCCCAGCCAGCGTTTGCGCCCCGCTTTGCCGAGAGAGATATTCATATGATCCGCGTTGCCGATCGTCCCTAGCGTGGCCCGGCTTTTCGCGCTGACGCGCCGCATTTCGCCGGAGGGCAGAGTGATCTGGGCCCAGTCGCCTTCCCGGGCGGTCAACGTCGCGCTGCAGCCCGCGCTTCGGCAAATCTGGCCGCCGCGGCCCGGCTGCAGTTCGATGTTGTGGATCGCCATGCCGAGCGGAATCTTCGACAGCGGCATGCAATGGCCGACCCGCGGCTCCGCCTGTTCGCCGCTCATGACTGTGTCGCCGGCCTTCAATCCCTCGGGGGCGAGGATGTAGCGATGTTCGCCGTCGGCGTACTTGAGCAGGGCGATGCGGGCCGAGCGATTCGGATCGTATTCGATGGCTTCGACCGCGGCCAGGACGTTGTCCTTGTTGCGCTTGAAGTCGATGACGCGGAAGCGGCGCTTGTGGCCGCCGCCGCGAAAGCGCGTGGTCACGATCCCCTGGTTGTTGCGCCCCCCCTTCTTATGGATAGGAGCGAGCAGGGACTTGTGCGGCTTGCGCTTGCGGTCCGTGATTTCCGCGAAATCACTGACGCTGGCGTTGCGCCGGCCGGCCATGTTGGCTTTATAAATGCGAATGACCATGCCTGAACTTCCTTACTTATTGACTCAAAGGCCGCTTCCCCAAGGGAGCGGCCAGCGTGCGCATCAATACAGTTCGAGCTTGTCGTCCGGGTGCAGCTTGATCACGGCCTTCTTCCAATCCGAAAGCCGCCCCACGCGGTTGCGAAACCGCTTCACCTTGCCCGCGCGGTTCTGCGTGCGAACAGCCAGGACGCGGACGTTGAACAATTCCTCCGCTGCCGCCTTGATCTGGCTCTTGGTCGCCAGCCGATTCACTTCGAACGCATAGGCGTTTTGATGCTCCGACGTGGCTTGATGGGTGCCTTTTTCCGTCACGATCGGACGCAAGATCACCTGGTACGGGTCCAAATCCGGACCCGATCCCTTGGGCCGATCCGTCGGTGCATTGGTTGCTGGTTTGTTCGCCATGTCGGGTCACCTTCACACATGTCGCCTGGGCGCGCCGGCCGTTACGCCTTCTTGGCCTTGGAGCGCAGGGCTTCCAAAGCGGATTTGGTCAACAACAGATGTTTCTGCCGCAAGATGGTATACGTGTTGAACTCGGCCACGGGATACAGGTCGACGCCTTTCAAGTTGCGGGCCACGCGATGGACGGCGTCGTTGTAGTCGGGCAGGCCGATCAAACAGGTCTTGCCATGGAGCTTGAGGTTCTTGAGCACCTTGGCCATGTTCTTGGTTTTCCATTCGTTCAGGTTCAAGTCGTCGACGATCACCGCTTCTTGATCCTGGAACTTGCTCAACAGGGCCATGCGGGTGGCCAGGCGGACGGCCTTCTTGGGCATGTGGTATTCGTAATCGCGGGGCTTGGGGCCTTTGGCCGTGCCGCCGCCGCGCCGCTTGTTGGTGCGGCGGGTGCCGACGCGGGCGTTGCCGGTGCCCTTTTGCCGGAACAGTTTCTTGGTGCTGCCCTCGACCTCGCCGCGGCGCAGGGTCGAATGGGTGCCGGCCCGCTGGTTGGCCAGGTGCATGAGGACGACGTCGTGGAGCAACTGTTTGTTGACCTCGCCCCCAAATTCCTGGGGATCGATGTCCACGCTGCCGACGGCGTCGCCGTTCTGGTTGAAGACACTCAATTTCAACATGGCTCGCTTGCCTTAAAAAGCGCCGCCCCTCTTCATGGCCAGGGGAGGCACAATCACTCAACCGCCAACGCCGCCCCATGAGGGAAGTCGGCGGTTCATGGTTTCCGGGATAGGTCGGGATCGTGGGAACGAGCCGACGGATCCGCTCCTTGACCGCGGGCTAGCCCGCAGCCGAGGCTTTGATCTTGATGTCGACGCCAGCGGGCAGATTGAGCTGATTAAGGGCGTCAATCGTCTTGCTGGTGGGGCGAACGATGTCGATCAACCGCTTGTGCGTGCGTATCTCGAATTGCTCGCGCGACTTCTTGTCAATGTGCGGGCTGCGCAGCACCGTGTAGCGCTCGATCCGCGTCGGCAGGGGAATCGGGCCATGCACCACCGCCTCGGTCCGCTTGGCCGTGTCCACGATCTGTTGCGCCGAGCTGTCGAGAATCTCGTGATCGTAAGCTTCCATGCGGATGCGAATACGCTCACTCATGGTCCTTTGCCTTCCTCCGCCCCCATGTTTCTATAGAGGGGGCACCCTGATCGCCGCGACTCACGCCCAACAGCAGCCCATGGACAATCCTCAAGGCTCCGCGCGGTCGGAAATCGTAAGCTATCAACAACAAAATAACTGTCAAGGGTGATAGCCACTTTCATGGCCACCCTTGGACCGCCGCACCAGTTCGCCTGGCGTTCGTCGATCTTGACCGTTGGATTGATTTACCAAATCGCCGTCATTTTGGCCAGTCCCGCGGCCCAAATTTTGCCTGGCCATTTGCCCCGCTATCGAACTAAAATATGTAACCCTACACGGAACTCTCAAACCGGTTCATCGACATGGATCGACTTCGCTTGACGACATGGCTCTATATGTAAACGATATTATAAATAAATGAACATATATAATTAAACGACAAAAATAGACCCCGCCAGCATCGGTGCAACTTAAGCTCTTGCTCCAGCCATGAAACTTGTCATGCTCAAGTTGAGTAATCATGGTCAAATGCCGCATCGCCCCTTGTGACCCTTCGTGCTAGAGGAGGTTTGCCATGTTGCCTCGTTCCCGCTGCTGGGCGATGGCCTTATTGCTCTGCTTTTCCCTGGCGAGTGTGCGCGGCCAGGAACCCGCCGCCCCGCCCTCGATCTGGCATTGGCTCCCCGAGCAGCCCGTGCTCGTGGCCCAGCTCAAGGAACCCGCGCAGCTCATCCAGTGGGCGATCGAGTTAGGCCAATGGCCGGAGTTGCAGGGCTTTCGATCCTACCGCGAATTTCTGGTCTCCACGCCTTGGCGAAGGTTTCAGCAGTTCATCGGCCACGTGGAAAAGGAGCTGGGCCAATCCTGGAGCGACCTCCTGCAGCCTGCCTCGCGAGAGGGCATCGTCTTTGCCCTCGAGGTGAAGATCAACAACGCAGACCCCAAGCCGGAGGATGAGCCCCGGCCTGAAACGCCGCCGAAGGCCCTCTTGATCGTTCCCTTCAAGGATGCGGGCCAGGCCAAGCAGGTGGCCCGTCTTCTCGAAGAGATGGGGCATTTCGAACTCGAACGGCAAAACAGCAAAACCAAATACGAATATCAACAGCATCGCGGCGCGACCATCGTCCATCTCGGCGACCAATTCGCCTTCGCCGCCGCGGAATCCTATCTGCTCCTGGCCAATCAGCCCAGCGTCCTTCAAGCCGCCTTGGATCGGCGAGCGCAACCGCGTCAGCAGACGCCGAAGTTTTTGCAAGCGCTGTCCGAGTTATCCCCGGCCGCCGATCAGGGGAATCGTCTGGCCTGGACCTGGATCGATTTGGAGCAGATCAAGCGGGACAAGAATCTCAAAACGCTGCTGACCATTCCCAACAACGACCCCATTCCCTACTACGTGCTCGGCGGGCTGCTCGACACGGTCCGCCGTTCTCCATGGGCCTTGTTCGAACTGCGGCGGCAGGACATGGATGTGCGCTTTCAGGTTGCCATGCCGGCGGGGCAGCAGGACATGAACCCCGGCCTGCGCGCCGCCTTCGCACCGGCCATCGCGGACCTCGGCATTCGCAAGCCGCTCAACCTGCCTGGCCTGTTCTACCAGCAGAGTTTTTACCTCGATCTTCACGCCCTGGTGGCTCGACAAGCAGATTATCTGAGCGAGAGCGTGCGCAAGGAGTTCCAGGAGTTCGACAAGAATTCCGGGTATGTGCTGTTCGGACAGCGCTTCAGCAAGATCGTGAGCCATCTGGGCGCCCGGCATCTGTTCGTCGCCGCCCAGCAGCGGCAGATGGGCTATGAGGTGCACCCGAAAACCGTGTTGCCCTCTTTTGGCTTGATCCTGGAGCTCAAGGACCCGGACGCCTTTGACCGCGCCATGCAGCCGATTCTGCGCTCGGTGGGCTTGTTGAGCAGCCTGAACATCAAGATGACGATGGTCGAGGAAAAAGTCGGCGCCGTGCCCATGGTGGGGTATCGCATGGTGGACAACGAGGAGCTGCGGCAGCGCGATCAGGGATTGTATTTTAACTTCAGCCCCTGCTTCGCCCGGGTGGGCCGCCATTATGTGCTCTCTTCGACCATGGAATTGGGGCGCGATTTGATTCAGCATCTCAGCCATGAAACCGATGCGTCCGACCCCAGCGACGGCACCAGCGTCCACCACGTCTTCTCCTGGGCCGCTCTGGGGAAATACCTCGAATCCATCCGCTCCCTCCTGGTCACGCAGACCATCTTGCAGGAAGGCCTGGATCGGGAAGAGGCCGAAAAGCAATTTGACTTGTCGCAAAAGTTGTTGGAGCGCTTGGGGTCCGTCGAAGCCTCGGTGCAATACGGAGCCACGCACTTTCGCTTCGAGCTGCGCAGCCGCTTGAGCCGCTGAGGCCGGTTGCCCTCCCTGGCATCGAACAGGAGTCACAACGATGGTTCGCTACTTGCGTGATCAGATCGATCCCCGATGGGCCTGGGCGCCCTATGAGCCGGACTCAGAGCGGCCCTGGGATTTGCGGCTGGCCGGTCATGTGTATCGCCGGGCGGGCTTTGGGGCCACCTATCAAGAATTGCAGGAGGCCCTGAGGGCTGGCCCGAAGGCGACCATCGATAAGCTCCTTCAAGGCGGCGACGGGCAGGAGGCGTTTGATCGGGAATGCCAGACCATGGCCGAAGCCATCCAGGCGCAGGCGGACGATCTGCCCCTCCGCGCCTGGTGGCTCTACGTCATGCTGTACACGCCGCACCCCTTGCGCGAGAAAATGACGCTCTTCTGGCACAATCACTTCGCCACCAGCCAGGCCAAGGTCCTCAACGTCGCCTACATGTTGCGGCAAAATCAGCTCCTGCGCCAGCACGCCCTGGGCCGCTTCGGCCCCCTCTTGCAGGCGATCAGCAAGGACCCCGCCATGCTCATCTGGCTCGACACCGTCGAGAGCAAGAAGGGCAAGCCGAACGAAAACTATGCCCGGGAATTGATGGAACTCTTCAGCCTGGGCATCGGCCATTACACCGAAGCCGACATCCGCCAGGCGGCCCGCGCCTTCACTGGCTGGGAAATCAAACAGGATCGCTTTTTCTTCAATCGCACCCAGCATGATGCAACCAGTAAGACCGTCTTCGGACAGTCAGGCCCCTTGATCGGCGAGGACGTCGTGCGGCTGTGTCTGCAGCAGACGGCCTGCGCTTCCTTCCTCGCGCGGAAGCTGTTCCGCTATTTCATCAGCGAAACGCTCGCGCCCGACGCTGACTTGATCGAACCGCTCGCCAAAGCGTTCCGCGATTCAAATTACGACGTCAAGCTCGTCGTGGAGACGATGCTGCGGTCGAATCTGTTCTTCTCCGACCATGCCTACCGAGCGCGGGTGAAGTCGCCGACGGAATTCGGCGTCGGCCTGGTGCGCAGCTTGAACGGCAAGGTCGGCACCATCGGCCTGGCCCAGGCGATGGAGAACCTGGGGCAAAAACTGTTCTTCCCGCCCTCGGTCAAGGGCTGGGACGGCGGCACGCAGTGGCTCCATTCGACGACGCTCCTGCAGCGGCAAAACCTGGCCCAGGCGATCACCTCCACCGAGGACCAGCGCTTCGGCCGCCGCTGCGACCCGGCCCAGTTGATCAAGCAGCAGCGCGTCCCCGAACAGGACGATGCCGCCGTGGTCCAGTTTTTCGTCGACCTGTTTCTGCAAAACGACCTGCCGGAGGAGGCCCGGCAACGGCTGACCCTCTATCGCCGCGAGTCGGCCAAGCATCGCTATCCGCCTTTTTGGACCGAGGAGGATGTGCGTGAACATCGGCTGCGCACGCTGGCTTATCTGGTCATCTCGCAGCCGGAATATCAATTGGATTGACCAAGCCAATGGATGAACCAACTTGAACCAAGCTGAACCAAAACAAAGCAGGCCGAATCAGAGCGACCCCGGCCGTCGCAGGTCCCATGACAAGACGGCCTTGCGGGGCTGAACAGGATAGGATGGGACAGGGCAGGACGGGGCAGTGCAGGGCAAGGAATGGAATGATTCGCAAGGAACGGCCGAGCCATCTACCGAAAACCAAGGAGCCGATCATGATTCATCGACGAGCGTTTCTGAGGAATGCGATCTCCACGTCGGGCCTCGTGGCCTGGGGTTGCACGGCGCCGCGCTTCTTGCAGCAAACCGCCGCCGCCACGCCCTGGCTCGGCGAGGCCGGGACGAAGGATACCCTGTTGGTCGTCGTCCAACTCACCGGCGGCAACGACGGCCTCAACACCGTCATCCCCTTCAAGGACCCGCTCTATGCCCAGTATCGGCCAACCTTGAAACTGCCGACCGCGCCATTGCCCAAGCTGAACGATCAACTGGCCGTGCATTCATCCTTGAAAAGCCTGGCCGATTTGTACGAGCAGCAGGCCGTCTGCGTCGTGCAAGGCGTCGGTTATCCCAATCCGAGCCAATCCCACTTTCGCTCGATGGACATCTGGCAGGCGGGCAGCCTGGCCGACACGCTCACGGAAGGTTGGATCGGCAAGGCCATGGCCAAGATCCCCAAGGCTCAGGGATTCCACCTCGCCGCGAGCAATGAGGCGGCCCCCCTGGCGTTAGCCGGCGCGCCCGCCAAGGTGCCCTCGCTGACCAGCCTCAGCGAATTCCAGGTGCGGACCTTTGCCGGCAGCGCGCAGGATCGCATGCAGCAGAAGCGGATCATCGAGGGGGCGGCGGAAATGTCCCAAGCCAAGACGCCCGCCCTGCTTGATTTCGTCAAGCAAACGGCGGTGAGCACGTATCAAAGCAGCCAGCGGCTGCAGGAGATCGCCAAGTCGTATCAGCCGAAGGTGCCCTATCCCGCCTCGGGTTTAGCCGAAAGGCTCAAGCTGGCGGCGCAGCTCATCGACGCCGACATGGGCGCGCGTGTGTTTTACGTCACCATCGACGGCTTCGACACCCATGCCAATCAGCTCGATCTGCATGCCAACCTGTTGCAGGAAGTGGCCGATGCCATCGCCGCCTTTTACAAGGACCTGGCCGCCCGGGGGCACGGTCATCGGCTGCTCATCATGACCTTTTCGGAGTTTGGCCGCAGGGCCAAGGAGAATGGCAGCAAGGGGACCGACCATGGCTCCGCGGCCCCGATGTTTCTCGTCGGCGGCCGGGTCAAGCCCGGCGTCGCGGGGGAGCATCCCCGGCTCGATCGGCTCGAGGATGGCAATCTCGTGCACCACACCGATTTCCGCCAGGTCTACGCCGCGGTCCTGGAGCAGTGGCTGGGAGTGGCCAGCAAGGACGTGCTCGGCGGAACCTTCAAGCCCGCCGCGATCTTGGCGTGAGTCCAAGGGACAAACCGTTTGCCCAAACCATCACCGCGACCGGTCCTCCAGGGCCGGTTGCTGGCTTTTCACGCCGGCTTTCGCGGCGGCGGACCAGCGCTGCTTCAACTCGCGGCCGATGCCGATGAAGCATTGATGGTTGAGGGGGAATTCCAGGTAGACGTGCAGGAAGCTGAGCGTGAACAGGGTGATGAAGCCCGCTTCGTAATTCAAAAAGTAAAGCCCGACGCTGCCGAGCCACAGGGCCGTGATGATGGCCCAGCGCTTCAGCGACACGCGGTGCCAATGAATGACCGACGTCTTCGAAAACCAGTTGAGATAGTGATAGGTGTAAGCGAAGGCGATGAAGCGCATGATGGCCCAGCCCTGCGGCGAGGCATAAACGTCGACCGACCCCCACCCGAGCAGATGGCTCACCGCCACGTTTAGCAGCGCGAACAGGGCATACTTCGAACGCACGTCTTCATCGACGGCGCCATAGCCCAGCGTCGTGGTCAGCAGCAACCCCGTGCCGCAACTCAGGAGCACGACAAAGGACAAAAGCCCCGGCGTGCTGCGGCTCTTGAGCGCTCCATAAAGAATGAACGCCGCGGTGAACACGTAGACGTGCACCAGCGTGGGCAGAAAGATGGCGAAGAAGATCAAATAGGCCGACTGCCGGACCAGCCCCGCGATCAGGAGCGCCGCCCCCAGAATGAACATCCACTTGGACGTCCATTGCCGAAAGAGCACCATGGCCAGGGCGCCGATGAAGGCCAGGTACGTCAGGCTGGCGCCCCACGGGGGACCATACGTGCCCAGGCCGAAGCTGGCGCCGAACGAGACGAGAAAGAGCAAGGCTCCGACGGCGATGAGCCACAAGTAATCATGCTTGCCCGTGGTGAAAAACTGCCGCTGATGCAGCCAGGAGATTTCGGTGAGGTAATGCAGCGGCCCCAGGACGGCGTAGGCCAGGAGAAACAGTTCAAAGGGCAGGTAAAAGGCCAGACCTGCCGACAGCAGCATCAGGGCGATGTTCAGCCAATCGACAAAGCGGGTCTTGTTCGGCATGGTCAGCGGGTCGTTCCGTGGTTGGAGGCAAGTCCCATGCAGTCCAGTTTAAGCAGCCGCCGCGCCGCTGCAAAGGGCGTTCGGTGAAGATGTCGTGAGGCGTGCCGCTTCGTGTGAGCCGCGAATTAAGTAAGTGGTTATTCATCCGCCCCCGCACGGTCGCGGCTCGGAAGAATTCAGGGTGTGCGCCCCGCGTTCGCGCTTGGGGCTTGTATCTTTGCGACCAAGAGCTGTTCATAGAGTGCGGATCATCCGTCGATCATGGTGAAAGTGGACAGGGCCGGGGTTGAACCGGCGACCTAAGGATTTTCAGTCCTTCGCTCTACCAACTGAGCTACCTGTCCAAGTTGCGTTAGCTGCCATTCTAGATGCTGCGGCATGGTTGTCCAGAGAAGCTGGCGCGGATGGCCTTCCTAGATTGTTCATTCGCACCCAGGCCATGAACCCGCTGCCGTCGGTTCAACCCAATTTTCAGTTTTTTCCTTGACTCGCCCGGTCTGTCTGGCGAAAAATGGGCCTCAGAACGGTGCGGCAGCCACGGGAGGTTGTTTGCACGCATCGACATCTGATGACCCATGAGGTCAATTCCTAATCTCAGATGGACCGGGTGCGTCCAAAGCAGGTTCGGTTTCATATCCTAACGGCTGACGGAATCGTGTTAACCGCTTCGGACTTGGGGTCCGAAGTTCCAGTAGGTCGATCGTTTCGAAGAGGAGACTTCTAATGATGCGTCGTTTTGCATTGGTAGCGGCAATGGTGGTGAGTTTGGGCCTGACGGCTGGCGCGGATGACGTCAAGACCGCAGCAGGTCTTAAGATCGGCGATCCCTGTCCGAATTTCATGAACCTCGAATGCGCTTGCGGCAAGATCATTTCCTTGGATGATTTCAAGCAAGACGTGCTGGTCATTGCCATTTCCTGCAACCATTGCCCGGCCGTGGTGGCTTACGAAGATCGCATGATCGAATTCGCCAAGAAACACGGCGGCGAAAATGGCAAAGTGGGCTTTGTGGCCATCAGCGTCAACAACATCGAAGCTGACAAGCTGCCCAAGATGAAGGAACGGGCCAAGGAAAAGGGCTTCAACTTCTACTATGCCCACGACCCCAGCCAGAAGATCGCTCGCGAACTCGGCGCCAAGGTGACGCCGCACTTCTTCGTCTTCAACAAGGAACGCAAGCTCGTCTACATGGGCGCCATGGATGACAACATGGACGCCAGCAAGGCCACCCGCAACTACGTTGAAGAAGCCTGCATCGCTTGCATCAACGGCACCATGCCGAAGATCAGCACGACCCAGGCCAAGGGCTGTGGCATCAAGTGGGACAAGAAGTAAACGAGCTGCTCTCTGATTCAACTCTCAGGCCGAGGGATCAACCCTCGGCCTTTGCTTTTTGCTTCTTCTCTTCAAGTCTAACCTGGCCGTCCTTGCGGTTGCGTCCAACCGCTGCGGCCTGAATCAAATTTCTATCTTCACCGCTTCCCGAGACGGCGGGTTCCAACCGCGCAGCAGCGGTTCGACGATCTCCTGCAAGAATTCGTCGACTTGCTGGGGCGACCGTCCCACGAACTGGCTGGCATCGGCCAAGTTGGACCAGGGCATGCCCGCGAATGCGGCGTCTAGCTCCAATCGTTGGAGAAGGTCATTGGCTCCTCCCGCTTTGACCCGCTCCATGGCGGCGAGGCTGTGCCGCCGAATGCATTCGTGAAGCTGCTGGCGATCGCCTCCCCTGCGGACGGCTTCCATCAAGATGTTTTCCGTGGCCATAAAGGGCAGTTCGCGGGCCGCGTTGGCGGCGATCATGTCCGGGTGCACTTCCATCCCCTCGGCCACGTTCTGATAAAGACGCAGCAGGGCGTCCGCGGCCAGAAACGCTTGCGGCAACACGAGCCGGCGGTTGACGCTATCGTCCAGGGTGCGTTCGAACCATTGCACGGCGGCGGTCTGCTCGGCGTTGCCGACGAGATTCATGATGAAGCGGGCCAAACCGCAGAGCCGCTCGGAGCGCATGGGATTGCGCTTATAGGCCATGGCCGAGGAGCCGACCTGTTCTTTCTCGAAAGGCTCCTCGATCTCGTGATGATGTTGCAAGAGGCGCAGGTCGTTGCCGAATTTGTGAGCGGATTGGGCCAGCCCCGAGAGCGCGTGCAGTATCTGAGCGTCGACCTTGCGAGAATAGGTTTGCCCAGTGACTGCGTGGAGGAGGGTCCAGCCCATTTTTTCGCCAACCCGCCGATCCAACTGCCGAACTTTCTCATGATCGCCGCGGAACAGGGCCAGGAAGCTGGCCTGAGTGCCCGTGGTCCCCTTGACGCCACGGAAGCGCAGCGTGCCAAGCCGATGATCGATTTCCTCGACGTCGAGGACCAGGTCATGCATCCATAGACAAGCCCGCTTGCCCACCGTGACCAGTTGGGCGGGTTGAAAATGGGTGTAGCCCAAGGTCGGCAAGCCGCGCCAACGGCGCGCGAAATCGGCCAGGGCCGCGATCACGGCCAGGGTTTGCCCGCGCAGAAGCTGCAGCCCTTCCCGCATGAGAATCAGGTCGGCGTTGTCCGTGACGAAGCAGCTTGTGGCTCCCAGATGCATGATGTCGCGTGCTTCGGGGCACACATCGCCGAAGGCATGGAGATGCGCCATGACGTCATGCCGGAAGCGCTTCTCGTAAGCCGCCGCGGCGGCCCAATCGACGTTGTCCACCTGGGCTCGCATGGCGGCGATTTGCTCGGGAGTGATGCGCGGACTGACGCCATCTTCTTGAGTCAGTCCGAGTTCCATTTGGGCCTCGGCCAAAGCCACCCAAAGCCGGCGCCACAGCCCGATGCGTCGCTGCGGACTCCACAAAGCCAGCATGCGCGGGCCGGCATAGCGTTCGGCCAAGGGATGAGACCATTGATGAGCGTCAGACATGGAACATTTCCTTGCCAACTGGGGACGATTCCCCATTCAAGTCATTCGATCATGGGAAGCGCGGGACCGCCATGGTCATTATCGGGTTTGTCCGGCCGTTGTCCGCTCTTCTCTCGGCACAATCGGCAGCTTCGTGAGGAACGGCGGGTTCGACGTCCCAAGACCGCGATTCAGGAGAAATGCGCCAGAAAAGGATCACTTTCATGCCGTGAACTGGACGAAATCCAGCCATGTGAGCGAAACCCCCTCACTAGGATGCCGGGTCAGCGTACGACCTGTAACTGCTGGAGGAAAAACGACGATGCTGAAAAAGTTGCCCCTGTTGCTCGGCGGGTTAATGAGCCTGGTGCTGGGATTCGCCTTTGCGGCCCCCGCGCAAGCTCAGGACCCCAATCGGTTCTACCATTACCCGTATCATTACTACCCCCATAGCTACTATCCGAACTACGTCATTTGGCCGGACCATCGCCGTCCGTTCCAGATGCCGCCGGCCTACATGGCTTATCCGCCATACCGCGAACCCTATTGGCGCTACGATCTGTTCGAATCGAAGCGCTATTATCGCGGCAACCATTTCTTCCTCGATCAGTTCTAAACGAACGCTCCCTGATCAAGGCGTTGCTCCCGCAGCGAGATGGTCGCAGCCGATCGGATGCACGAACGAAGGTTCCATACAACAACCCACGGTGGCATGACCGTGGGTTGTTGCGTTTGGAAAGCGGCTCGACATGACCGGATGGTTTGCTCATTCGCCTCGGCACTTCGTCAAGAAGATCGTATCGGGCGGACAAACCGGTGCTGACCGCGCTGCCCTCGATGCGGCCCGGCAATTGCAGATTCCCATTGGGGGTTGGCTGCCCCATGGCCGTTGGACGGAAGACGGGCCGCTCGATGCAACCTATCCGCTGCAGGAAACCCGCAGCGCGGATCCTCGGGTGCGCACTGAACGCAACGTCCGCCGCTCCGACGCCACTTTGATCTTTGCTCACGGTCCTCTGCGGGGAGGGACGGCCCTGACGCGCCGCTTGGCGCGGACCATGGGCAAACCTTGCTTGACGATCAACTTGCAGCGCTGGTCGGCCACAAAGGCGCGAGCCAAGATCATCGGCTGGCTGCACCTCCATCAGCCGGCCACGCTCAATGTCGCGGGTCCGCGCGCCTCGCGCGATCCACTCATCTACAAAGCGGTCTTACAAGTGCTTTTGCACGTCTTTGCCAAGTAACGTTCGGATCGGCCGTTTTCTGTGGGGCTGCGTGCTTGGCATCAGACCGTTGACGATATCCCATCGACCATTCGTCCCTCGCAGATCAAGAATGGGATGCTTGACAAAAAATTTGTGCCCCCTCGGTTATGCTTCACCTCTGCCATCGGTCTAGGAGACATGTCGCGAAGGCAGCGGGCCTTCAACCACATGAGAACTCAACTGATTGGAGATGATCGATGGTCAAGGTTCAACGTCTGTTCATGGTGATGGGCATGTCGGCTTTGTTGTTCTCCAGCCAGGTGCTGGCTTCCAAGGATCGGGAGAAAAACATCGTCGAAACCGCCATCTCGGCCAAGAATTTCAACACGCTCGTGACCGCGGTGAAGACGGCGGAGTTGGTGGAAACCCTCTCGGGGCCTGGCCCGTTCACCGTGTTCGCTCCGACCGATGAAGCATTCGACAAACTGGGCAAGGAAACCATCCAGGCCGTACTCAAAGACAAGACGAAACTGACGGCGATCCTCAAGCATCATGTTGTCTCCGGCAAGGTGACCTCGAGCCAGGTCGTGAAACTGGATGCCGCCCAAACTTTGAACGGCAAAGTCGATATTCGGACCAATGGCGGCAACGTCATGGTCGGCAAGGCCAAGGTCATCAAAGCGGACATCATGTGCAGCAATGGCGTCATTCACGTGATCGACACGGTCCTCTTGCCCGACTAGGCCTTTTACCTTAATCCACGCAACAGATGATGAGATTTATCTCATCATCTGCTTTTTTCTGCGAAATAGGGAAACCTGTTGGCGAATATAGGGTATAAGGCAAGTATGAAAGACTGGTCCCAGCTTTAATGAAATCTAGCCGACTTTAATGTCGGTTTAATGCGGACCAGTTATATTTGGCTATAGATCAGAGACGGAACTCCTGCCTGAATTGCCCCCTGCGACACGCTCAATCGATTGATCCATTCGTCTGATGTTCGAGGAGTGTTGAAATGAAACGGCTCGGTTGGCTGATGATTCTGACAGGCATGACGCTCATTCAAACGGGTTGCCAGAAAGGTTCCGCGGAACCGGTCGTGCTGCAGAACACTCGACCCTACACTCCTCGCTCGACGCTGGCGCCGCAATCGATGGTGCCGTTGAGCAGCGGCTTGGCGATGCATCCTGCTGCGGCGGCTCCCGACGTGAAATCCCCGACCATGGAAAAGCCGCCTCCCAGCTCAACCGTGAAGCCGGAAACCAGCAGCAAACCTTCGAACACGGAAGCCCCCAAGCGCGAACGCACCGAAGCGCCTGCTCCTGCGAAAAAGGGTTCTGACTTGGCCATTTACGACGGGCCAGATGAAGTGGTGCCCGCGCCCACCGTCGGCGAAGGCGGCTTCAGCGGAACCCGCTTTGGTTCGACGAGCAAGCTGCAGTTCAAAAAGCCAAATCTGCCGAGCAACCTGCCCTCATGGTTCGCCGAATGGGATGCCGACGGGGATGGGATGGTCATGTTGCACGAATGCCCGAAGGATAAACGCGACGAATTCCGCAAGTATGACATCGATGGCGACGGCATTATTACCATCGAAGAAGCGGAACGCACGCTCCCCAGACAACCCAAGGTCGAGGCCAGCACGACGAGCACGACGATGTCGGCCACGCCGAGCGCGCCAACCGCCACGCCGACGGCTCCATCCAACATCACGTGGTCGCCGGACATTGACGATGAAACGAAACGATCCGCCGAACGCACGATGGATCGGTTCGCCAAGAAGACGCCCGGCAAATTAGCCCAAGATGAATTGCCCTTCTTCCTGCCCAAGGATCGCTTCGCCGAATTTGACACCAACAAGGACACGGTCCTCGACCACAACGAATTGGCTCATTTCCTGAAAGGGTTGCGCGGCAATCGAGGCGGCGGCCGCGGCGACGGCGGTCGCGGCGACTTCCGTGGCGGCGGCGATGGCGGCAACTTTGGCGGCGGTCGCGGCGATTTCCGCAGCGGCGGCAACAATAACTTCGGCGGCGGTCAAGGGGGGCCAGGCGGTGGACGCGGCGACTTCCGCGGCGGCAATGCCGATGAAATGAACAAACGCATGTTTGAACGCCTCAACAAGAAGGGCGATGGCAAGATGACGCGCGATGAATGGCCGACGTTCTGGCCCAAGGAACGCTTCGATGAATACGACACCAACAAGGACGGCGTCGTGAGCCTCGAGGAGTTTAAAGCGGGCATGACCAGCCGCTTCCAAAGAGGCGGTCGCTAATGACAGACCTGCTTGATCAAACTATCCCAACACGCGGAGCCAACCTCCGCGTTTTTTCTTGCCTTGTGCCGATGCGCCGCAACACGGATTAAAACGAAATTTGCACCTTGTCCGGCTCTTTTCCAAGCCGCTACAATCGACATCTGGACGCTTTCACCCCTTTGCAGTCCGCCGTGCACATGTCAAGCATCGGCCTGGCTTGACGGGTTAGCCTTTCCATGACGACAAGCAGTGATCTTTCAACAACCGCCACATCACGAGGCATCCTGTGCGTGATCGTGATCTTTTGCGGATGCGGTTGGATTGGCTGCCAGCCTGCCTCCCCAACCGCGACGGCTCGGTCGGAAGCAAGCGTGGCGGCTGCCGCCGATCTCAAATATGCCATGGATGAACTGATCGAGGAGTTTCACCGCCTGCAGCCTGCGGTGCATGTCCGCGTGACGTATGGATCTTCGGGCAACTTCTACGCCCAACTGCAAAACCAGGCACCCTTCGATCTTTTTTTCTCCGCTGACATGATGTATCCAAGGCAATTGATCGAGCATCAGCAGGCGGATGCCGCCAGTGCCGCCTTGTATGCCGTCGGGCAGATCGTCGTCTGGGTTCCCAACGACTCGCCGATTCAGGTGGAGAAGCTGCGAATGAATGCCGTGCTGGACCCGGCCGCTCGCAAAGTGGCCATCGCCAATCCGCGCCATGCCCCCTATGGCCGAGCCGCGGAAGCGGCGCTCAAGCATTATGGCCTGCATGATCAAGTTCAGAACCGCTTGGTGTTTGGCGAGAACATCGCCCAGACGGCACAGTTCGTTGAAAGTGGAGCGGCCGACATCGGCATCATCGCCTTATCCCTGGCCATGGCGCCGACCATGAAGACCAAGGGACGCTACTGGCTAATTCCCCTGGAAGCCTATCCCAGGATGGAGCAAGGATGCGTGATCATGAGCAACGCCAAAAATCGCCCGGGGGCCCAACAGTTTCGCGAGTATGTCTTGGGAACCAGCGGCCGCCACATTCTGCGACGATACGGATTCCTGCTGCCGGGAGAATAATGCTTGGATACGACGGCTTTGTGGTTGACGTTGCGTTTGGCCGCGTTGACCACGATCATTTTGCTGCTCTTGGGGTTACCTATGGCTTGGTGGCTGGCCAATACCCGCTGGCGCGGCCGCTTCCTTGTCGATGCCTTGATTGCCTTGCCCCTGGTTTTGCCCCCCACGGTGCTGGGTTTTTATTTGCTCATGGCGACCGGACCAGGCAGTCCCTTGGGGTCCGCGTATGAGTCCGTGGTTGGCCGCCGATTGCCATTCACTTTCGAAGGCATCCTGTTGGCCTCCGTGCTGTTCAACCTCCCCTTTGCCATTCGCCCCTTCACGGCCGCTTTCATGGCCATTGAACCACGCTGGCTGGAGGCTTCGTGGTGCCTGGGGGAGAGCCGCTTGCGGACCTTTATGCGCATTGTGTTGCCATTGAGTTGGCCTGGCGTCCTCACCGGCGTGGTGCTCACCTTCGCCCACTGCGTGGGGGAATTCGGCGTCGTGCTCATGGTGGGCGGCAACATTCCCGGCGTCACGCGGACGCTGTCCATTTCGATCTATGACGACGTGCAGGCTCTCGACTATGCCACCGCGGGGCAGACCTCCTTATGGCTGCTGCTCTTTTCCTTCGTCGCCCTGTGCGGGACGTATGCCCTCGGCCGCAGGGGGTTGCCGTTGTGAGTGAACTGGCCGCCCAATTCGCAGTGACCTATCCTCGCGGACCGCGGATCGACGTCGACTTTCGCTGTCCCGCCGAGGGGTTTGCCGTCACCACGCTCTTTGGCCCTTCCGGCTGCGGTAAAACCACAGTGCTGCGAGCGCTGGCCGGATTGAAAAGGCCAAGCGCCGGTTTGATCCATTTCCAGGGTCAGGTCTGGTTCGATGCCGCCAAGGGACTTCACACCGCACCGCAGCGGCGCAACGTCGGCTACCTGTTTCAGGACTATGTCTTGTTTCCCCATCTCGACGTCGCCGCGAACATCGGCTACGGCCTGCGCCGCGACTCGGCCACGGAGAGGGCGCGGCGCGTCGGCGAATTGCTGGAGCGGTTTGACCTGAAAGGATTGGATCAGCGGCGACCCAGCGAACTCTCCAGCGGCCAGCAGCAGCGTGTCGCCTTGGCGCGCGCGTTGGCGCGCCGACCCCAGTTGCTGCTCCTGGATGAACCCCTCTCCGCATTGGATGCTCCTTTGCGGGAGCAGATGCGCCGCGAACTGCGGCACTGGCTCCAGGAAATTGCCATTCCCACGATCCTGGTCACTCACGATCGGCTGGAAGCCCTGGCCTTGACGGATCAGTTGCTCGTCATGCATCACGGAAGGATCGTGCAAGCGGGACCGGTGCGGGAGGTGTTCGCGCGGCCCAGCCAGGCTTGGGTGGCCCGATTGGTGGGCGTGGAGAACGTGGTGCCAGGCATCATCACGCACCGGGACCACGATCTCGCCACCGTTCAGATCGGCACGGTTTCCCTCAACGTTGCGACAAGGGAGCCTGTGGCTGCCCAGGTGCTGGTTTGCATCCGGGCAGAGGACGTGCGTTTGGAGGCGGACGACCGCTTGACTGCGCTGAACCAGGCCAACCATGCGCTCCATGCCACGATCCAGTGTCTCTTCGATGAGGGACCTTATATTCGCATGGAGTTGGATGGCGGTTTTCCCTTGGTGGCCCGGGTCGCCCGCGGGTTGGTCGAAGAGCGCGGCTGGCAAGTCCGACATCAGCTCACCGTTCGGATTCCTCCTCACGCGATTCACGTCATCCCATCATCGTGAGTCGTTTTTCGCCGCATCGCATCTTCGCTTAAAACGCCATCTGCAATTGTGCGCGGAAGAGGAGGCCATCGTCCCCGGCCCGGTAATTCACGCCGGTGTTGTTAGCCGGGTTTTGATTGAGTCGCGTGACATCGAAAGTGAATTTGCAGTTGTGCGTGCCGTTGAAGTACCAATTCACCCCCCCGGCGTATTCCTGGGCGTCGCCGAAGGCGCCAAAGATTTGCGCGATGCGGCCGTTGATTTCGAGCTTGCGTGGGATGATAAAGTAACCCAGATCGAAGTAGAAGCCATGGTCGAACATGCGGCTGAGGGTCAAGGGACCATCGCCGCGCAGAGCTTGAATCCAGCGGAAGAAGTATTCGCCGTTGCAACTGAAGCCGCGGTACTTGAAAGCGGCGTCCACCGAATACAGATAGATGGCGAAATGATCGATGGTCACGCCGCGAGCCAAAGCGCCGCGTTGCGTCAAGCGCGTGCCATCGCTCAAACGAACGAAGTTTTCCTCTGCCAGCGGAGCGCCAGAAGCGTCGCGGCCATCGCTGTTGGCCGCCGTGAAGCTGTGGCCGAATTGGGCCGCCAGTTCCTCATGTCCTTCAAGGTCGGAGTATCCCTGGCCATATTCGCCCCAATTGAACCACATCGATCCCGAATAGGCCAAATGGGTGTCGATCTCGTCCGGTTGCAAGTCCGAGGTGTTGAACCCGTTGCCGATCATGACCCGGTAAAAGACATCGTGCCAGGGTTGACCTTCCGCCCAAAGGCCCAGCGTGCGATCGGGCCGAAAGAACGTCGTGGCCATGGAGCGATCCGCCAGCCGGGTGCGCAGCGACCCGTTGAGCCAATCCCGGCTGCCCGGCACGAAGGCCTTGCCAAAATGCAGATTGAAGGCGTCGCTGAAGACGTAGTTGATCCAGAAATCGTGGAAGATGACTGTGTGGCCGTCGTCAGTGTCGCTGTCCAGATTCATAAAAAACTGCAGTTGGGGATCGATGAAGAAACCTCTGAATTCCAAGCGGCCGCGTTCGATCTCAAAATCGTTGCGATTGGTCACATCGCGTTTCACCCCGGCGTTGTCGGTCCAGGTGTCAATGTCTCGAGCAAAAACCGTGTGCCGAAACTGCATGCGGCCGTTGACCCGCAGTTCGTAGGGGCTATTCTCGCGATCGCGGGGACGGATAAAGAAGCCGCGGTCATATCCCACGGACCAGGACGGCATGACCGGCGAAGCCGGCGGCGTTGCCGAAGAGTCTAGTGTTGACGATTCCGACCATTCGGGCAGAACTGGAATTGGATCGCCCTGCTTTTTCTCGAGTTCACGGATACGGGCTTCCGCCATCTCAAGCCGCTGCAATAGGGCATTCGGGGCTTCATCCTCGGGCCGGGCACAAGCCCAGGCCGGGTTGATTCCAAACAAAAGGCCAAGCAGCCAACCCAATAGTCCAAGACTGAACCGCATCATCAATGAGCCTATGGCTTGAGTGATCGAGACGCGAACAGCAGCATTTCCCTTGAATCTGTATCGGTTTCATCGGTTGCATGACTGGCGTCTAGCGTCGAATTAGAAAATGGATTTAAGTCGACGACCCCATGGATTGCTTAGCCAAGTTCCGCAGTCCAGCCAATCTGACCGCTTTTGCACCAAGTTGGTGAGTTTCACGCATTCATCAACATGATGGGAAAGGCAATTCGATGGCTACTTGGGCACGAGGTAGATGCCCATGAGCCGATCGATCAAGGCGCGGCGCGAGCTGACCATGAGCAAAATCATAAATCCCATTAGCACGATAACCGCCAGCCACCAAAATCCCCAATGGAGCAAGGTGAGCGCGGGGTAATGATGTTGCACGTAGATGGAACAGCCGAGGAGCACGATGATGGGCAGCCAAAGCAGCAGTTCGCGCAGTCCGCATTGCCAGAAGGTGGCGGGTTGGCCATCGGAGCGCACTAATTGCAGCCCCATGAGCTTGAGCGTCAGTCCGCCTCCGGAGAGGGCCGCAAGGATCACCCACAACACCGGCCAAACAGCGATGGCTCCCCAAGCGAGCAAAAGCGGATCGATCTTGATCAATTCCGCCGTGTCGAGATCGTCCAAGCCATCGGGCCGGTCGAGATCGTAGGCATGCCGCAAGGCCCGGCGAATCTCGCGCAGATGATCGCGCCGCTCCACCATCTGCTCGTTTTGCCCTGGGAGGGCCGACAGTTTAGGGGCGGCAACCCACTTGGCGATGAGATCGGGGAGAAACGCCAAGGCCATGACCTGCCGCATCCCCTTGAATTCGCTGCGGTCGCGCTCCAAGCGATCCTGGATCGCTCGACTGAGCAAGGACGCGTAAATCAGATCGCGCTGCTGCGGATTCATGATCCAATTTTCCCTGAGGATCATGTTGTCGAGGGGGCCTTGCCGCCGGAAGACGAGGATGCGTTCGGTCGGCGGCAGCGACCGCATCAGACCCACTTGATAACGCGGTTCTTTCAGCCACTCCAAGACGCGCTCGGCGCGGCGGATTTGAATCGTCAGCCGGACCGTGGGGATGATCTCATAGTAGTAGCGGCCGATCAGGAACATCGCCAGCAGGAAGGGCGCGATCAGCGTCCCCATGAGCCAGATCAGGCTTAAGCGCTGCGTGATCGTGACCGCGGCGGGTTGATCCTTCGCCGCCGCCAGAGCCGCCTTGACGCCGTTCAAGGTCGTGAGTCCCGCGTTGGGCGTGATCAAACCGTTGACCAATTGTGCGGCATGCTCGGGCACCGGCGCGTGCAAGGGCGCTTCTTTTTCCTCGACGGAGCGGCGCCGTCCCTCAAGCAACAGCACGGCCACGTCGGCCAGCAGTTGAATCGAACGCCGTTCCATCCGCTCGCGATCCGCAAAGGTTTCCTCGAGATTCCCCGGACCGATGAGCAGAATCCGGCCGTTATGGCGCACCCAAACTAATTTCGGCTCCAGCACCGTGGGCAGGGTCAAGTCTTGCATGCCCGCGGCCAATTCATCCGTTAACTGCTCCAGAATCAGGCGCGCCTCGGACCAGGGCAGCCGACCTGTGCGATGGATCAATTCGGGCAAGGGACATCCCGTTCCCGCCAGAAAAGCATCCCAAAGGACCTGGCTGCCCTGCGGGATGTACACCGGCCCTTGCAAGGTTGGATGCGGACGAGCCGAACTAAAGGCGTGGCCGCGGCTGCTTTCGGTCTTCCTCGGCTTTTCCTTATCCGACTTCGGCTCAGGCGGCGGGGGGAAAATCACGTCCTGCCCGCAATGCAATTCGCCGCTGGACAGCCAGCGCAGCCGGGTCGTCCGACTGATCTCTCTTCGGATCGAGGTCACGGCGGGAAGAGCCCCGGGTTGCAGCGCCACCCATACATCCCGTTCGAGGATCGGGTCCTTGCCTGCGATCAGGATCTCTGCCGGCGACACTTGCAGAACTCCATGCACCGGGTAGCCCCCAACGACCGAGGGGAAACCATCGGGCAAAGGCTGAAGGGGAATCTCGACCGTGGCCGGGAGCGCCACGTTGGGTTGAGGCCAAGGCAGTTGCACGATGCGTGTTTGACTGAGCAAATCGGGGATGGTGCGGTAGCCGGATTGGGCTCGGGTCGTGTCGAGCAGCACCAAAGCGCCGCCGACGTCAAAGATGAGGCCGACCATGAAATTGCCGGTGAGATGCGTCGCCAGGCGGCCTGGGATGCCGATGAGACTGAAAAACACCAACTCGCGGATCAAGACACGGCGCAGGCTGAGGGCGTCCCCCCAATGTTGCGGTCGGAGGCGCAGCCGGAGCAAACGCTGCCCCAAGGTGCCTCCGGTCAAACCTTCGAACAGGAAAAAATAAAGGAAGATGACGACGCCGCAGGCGCCATCGCGGATGATCGCCCCCAGCCGACCCCATTCCGCGAGGGGATACCAATAACCCAAAAGCTGCGTCAGGAGCAGCAGGACCGGAAAGAGGATGACGCTATCCATGACGAGCGCCCGCAGCCTGGCCATTCGCGTGGCTGGGGTGGCATGGCCGGGAACGTAAGCCAGCAAGGCTTGGCGAAGTTCCTCGAGGGATTGCCAGCGGCGTTCGCGTTGCCGTTCCAATCCCTTGAGCACGATGCGTTCCAGGGAGCGGGAGACCTTGGGATTGCGCTTGCGCAGCGAAGGCACCGGCTCGGAGACGATCCGCGCGACCGTGGCCGCGGAATCACCTCCCTCGAACGGCGCTTGCCCGCAGAGAAGGAAATAGAGCGTAGCCGAGACGGAATAGACATCCGTTCGGAAATCGACTGGCTCGCCGCGAATCTGCTCGGGGGAAGCGAACAGCGGCGTGCCCAGGAACGACCCCGCGCGGGTTAGTCCGGCCTGGCGGACCAGCTTGGGATCCATGGGCCGGGGAGATCCGTCGCGGAAGACGCCCTCGGCCGTCATCTCGGGTGGCAGGAATTTCGACAAGCCAAAATCGCCGATCTTGACGTGGCCATCGGTCATGAGGAAACAATTGGATGGCTTCACGTCGCGGTGGATGACGCCCAGGCCATGCGCCTCGATCAGGCCGTCGAGCACGTCCAAAATCTTGTTGATGGCCACGAAGGGCGGGAGCGGACCTTGCTGCTTCACCAGGTCCTTCAAGGTCGCCCCGGGCATCATCTCCATGACGATGTAGGGCTTGCCCTCTTCCTCGTCGGCTTTGAGGACGAAAACGCAGCGGGGATGCGTGATCAGACTGGCGAGCCGGCCTTCCTGGCGAAAGCGATTCAGGGCTTCGGGGGTCGAGGCCATCTTGGGCTTGATCACCTTGATGGCGACGCGCTTGCCGCTGTGCTCGTCCTCGCCCTCATAGACCGTGCCCATGCCGCCGACGCCCAGGCTGCGAATGATGCGATACGTGCCCAGCCGCGACAGCGGAGCGCCGCCCAGGTCCACCTGCGACCCCGGAATGATGGTGCTCGCCTCCGATGAATGGCTGGCGGATTCATCGGTCACGAAGTCGTGCGTGGAATGAGGATCGCCCATCGCCCCGTCGCGCGGTCCGTGCGGCAGCGACGCCGTCTCCATCACCCCGCTGATGACGGGCAACGGCTTGCCGCAGTAACCGCAGAACTTGGGCGGTTCTCCGATGTACTCCGCTTCGCGCGAACAATGTTGACAAATGAGTTTTCGCGTCACGTGTCGCTTTTGTCCCTCGACGTCCTTGACGACTTGGCCCGATGGGCTGCAACTCTGGCGTCCGGGGCGGCCAGTTCCCCTTATCTTAATTCGCCTCAGGCCATGGCATGTTGAGGCCCGTCAGCTCAAATCCCGACATGAGGTACCAAAGGCGCCGCGTAGCCCCCGGAATGCGATCCCAGGTCAGACCCGATGCGGGTGGTTCATCCTTGATCCCCCAAAAGATGTCGCTCCAGCTAAAAGGTTTGGCATATGAAACGACCCTGAATTGAGAAGAGGGTTCGCCGATCAACCCCTGCAGCACTTGAATCGCGTCTTCCTGGTAGCCGATTTGATCGATCAACCCATATTTCAAGGCTTCCTCCGCGGTGAATCCTCCTCCATCGGCTAGTCGGCGGACGTACGTGGTTTTCGGCTCGGTCAGGGATTCGACCTGAATCTCGTCGCGCAGCCCGTGTTTGAGCCGCGGACCGCCTGGCTGGCCGTCGCGGCCCGTTTTCACCACGCTCATGAAGCGCTGATAGGAATGCTCCATCAATTCCGAGAACTCGCGTTCTTCGTCGGCGGACATTTTCTTGAACGGCGACCCGCTCCCCTTTAGTTCGCCCTTTTTGATCAGATGAAACTCCACGCCATGTTTCTCCGCCAGACCGGCGACGTTGAACAATTGCGCATAAACGCCAATGGAACCCGTGATCGTCGTGGGTTGGGCAAGAATCTTGTGCGCGGGGACCGCCACGTAATACCCTCCCGAGGCGGCGATGCTCTCCATCGAAACGACCACGGGCTTGGGTTTGTCCTGGCCGGGCCATTTCCCATCCCGCAGATCGATGACATGCTTGTGCAGCAGATCGCTCGCCGTCACGCTGCCGCCGGGGCTGTTGATCGCCAGAATCACACCCCGCACCCGGGCGTCCAGGGCGGCGGACTTGATTTGCCGGGAGACGTGCTGGATGAAGCCCTCCATGATGACGCCGTCGATCTTGATGAGGGCCAGCTTGTGCGGCGCCTTGGCGTCGCCGCTCACGTGCCGCTCGGGAAGGTAATCCTCCGAGGTTGCCATGCCCGAAAGCAAGGTTAGCAAAATCAGGTTGAACACCAGCGACAGCACAAAAAACGTCCGCATGAACCAGGCGAACAGCCGTCCACCCAGAGATTGGCTTGGCATCGGCGCCATCGCCACCCACTGCACGGGCACTGTTGCTCCGACCGGCGCGGCGGCCGCTTGCGGCCCAGAGTTGCCCTGGCCGTAATCAGATGATGCTGGACCTGACATAAGCCGCTCCTCATGTTTGCCTGGTGGAACCAGTATCCTTTATCTTATAATGACTATGCCCCGGAAGCTTCCGTTGTGAGTAAACGTTCACGGATGGCTCTTGACATGGGACGGAAACCGCATCCAACCTTGTTCCCTTCACTGCCCTTTGCCGGCTTTGGCGGCGACCCCTTGCGCCTGGATGGCTGGCCGGGCGATGAACGCATCCTGGTCGATGATCGCTTGCAACTGCGCGTGGCCATGAAGGAGCGCTGTCCCAAGCAGCCTGGCATTTACGGCATGGTCGATGGCCATGGTGAAGTGATCTACATCGGCAAGGCGAAACGGCTGCAAACCCGCCTGAGCAGTTATCTCAGGCCGCGCAAAGGCGAGCGCGGCAAGGCCCGGCGCATTCTGCGACACACCCGGCTCCTGGCCTGGGAGACCGTGCCTCATGAATTCGCCGCCCTGGTCCGCGAGTTGAACTTGATCCGCCGCTGGCGGCCTCGCTTCAACATCATGGGTCAGCCCGATGGACGTCGGCGCGTGTTTCTCTGTCTGGGCCGAGGACCAGCCCCTTACGTCTACCTTTCCTCCCGGCCTCATGGTCAAGCCTTGGCTCGCTGGGGACCGCTGCCCCTGGGCCGATGGACGCGCCTGGCTGCGCGCGCCCTCAACGACCATTTTCGCTTGCGGGAATGTCCGCAGCCGCAAGTGATGCGCTTTGCCGAACAGGGCCGCCTGTTCGATCCGCAACTGGCTCCAGGATGTCTGCGTTTTGAGATTGGCACCTGCCTTGGCCCGTGTGCGGCTTTGTGCAGCGAACGGCAATATCAGAAGCAGGTCCGGCAAGTGCGGCGCTTTCTTGATGTGGACGTGCTCCAGCAATCGTCGGCTTCAACCAACCAGCCGGAAGCGGACCTCTTGGCTTTCCTTGAATCGCAGATGATCGAAGCCGGCCGACAACAGCAGTTCGAGCGTGCGGCACGCTTGCGGGATGATTGGCGAAGCCTCGTCTGGCTCAAGCAGCGTCTGCAGCGCTTAGAGCAAGCCAAGCGTGACTTGTCCTTGATCTACCCCATCCGCCATCGATCGCTCGGAACGATCTGGTACGTTTTGCGGGACGGCCAACCCATCGCGGCCGGACGCCAGCCCGTGGACCGCGCGGATCGAGCCTCGTGGCGCAAACGGTTGCAACAATGGCGAGGCGGCAGCAGATCGGTGCGCAACGCTCAGGAATGGCTCGAAGATCGTGAAATGATTTGGCTGGTGGCGAGTTGGTTTAGAAAATACCCCAAGGAACGAGCCAAGACGCTCAGCTTCGAGCAGGCCCTGAAGCAGATGTGACGGGCCGCGCTGCTCATCCTCCTTCAATCCCGAGGAAGCCACGTGCCCGAGGTGGATCTGACTCAGCTTATCATTGCCTTCCTGGCGGCCCTGGTGGCCGGGGCGATCAATTCCATTGCCGGGGGGGGAACCATCCTGACCTTCCCCGTCATCCTCTCGATCCTGGGCGATAGCAAGATGGCCAATATCACGAGCACGCTCGGCCTGTGGCCCGCCTCGCTGGGCGGCGCCTGGGGATATCGCCGCGACGTCGAGCCGATCTTCCACCGCTTCCTTCCCTTCTTCCTCATCAGCCTGCTTGGCGGCGGGGCCGGGGCAGCGCTGCTGCTCTGGACCCAAAAGAGCACCTTCGACGCCATCGTCCCCCTGTTGATCATGGGAGCCACCATGCTCTTCATGCTGCAATCCTGGATCGCCGCCTGGCTGCGCAACCGGATGAGCCACGTCCCCGCCGTGGACGGCGCTGCGCCAACGACGAGTCGATCCTGGTGGCTCGTCGTCCTCTTCCAATGGGCCGTGGCTCTCTACGGCGGCTATTTCGGCGCCGGCATCGGCATCATGATGCTGGCCGCCCTAGGCTTCCTGGGGCTGAACGACATTTACCAAATGAATGGCATCAAGAACATCGCCGCCTTGTGCATCAACGGCCTGGCGGTGATCTGCTTCGTGGTCTGGGACCTCACGCAAGAGCGCCAGGTGGCCTGGGCCGTCGCAATCGCCATGGCTGCGGGGGGCATCCTGGGCGGCTATTACTGCGTCGGCCTGGCCAAGCGCATGGGTCCCCAGGCGGCCCGGTGGATCATCATCGCCGTCGGTTGGCTCGGCGCCGGCTACACGGCCTGGAAAGCATGGCTCTAAATTGGCCGGTAAAGGTTGACCCCATCATGGTGAGCGATTCACAGGGGAGGCGGTGTGTGAAACGCTCACTACATTTCATTACTCAGCAATGACATAAGTGTGGTTTTTTACAGTGCCAGGAACCGCGCGCGTGGCATGTGATCAGCAAGCCCCAAGCGCCAGCGCGGGGCGCAGCACGTCTCGGATTGCCCCCCGCGCGCCGGGTGGCTCCTGCGTCCAAAGCGGCGAGCCGAACGACGTAAGTCCCCGGATACTGTGCACCACCGATGTGAATCCCTTCTGGGTGCACACCAATGGCTGGACTGCAGCCCGCGACCACACCGAAAGCCGCACCCACAACACCCTCGGCTACAGCTATGACGCAACTGCGACGACGCACACCATCGGCAACGACTGGGACGGCTTCACCCTCGCCGAGACCGGGACGCGCAGGGCCAGCGGCTTCGTCTTCGCCAGCTACGACTTGGAGGAAGACTACCAGTCGCTGGCCACGTCGGTCATAAGCTACACTCGCAATGAGACGCGGACGACGACGCTATGGTGCGATTTCAGGCCGCATCGCCTCATTTTATTTAGCCCCCGGGGCATCATCGGGGGCTAAATATCAAGCGGTGATTCCCCGGTGGTTAAATATCACGGGGGCCGAAAAAGAGGTCGCCCGACCCCGCCGAGCATTATTGAGACCCGCGGTTGGGCCGGGCGGCATGGTCGGGAGAGCCTCATCAGAAGAGGGTAAAAGTTCTTAAGACGGCATTCAAAAAAGCACATGACGGAGAAACTCTCCGTCATGTGGCTAGTGGCGATCTCAGGGTCGAGCGCTGGTCGTTTAAAAGCGCCAGCGGAGTTCGAAGCGATACCAGTCCTCGGCAAAGTGATCGTTGGTCAGGGCGAAGGCCGCTCCGAAGCCGATGTCCAACTTGTTGCAGAAGACCAGACGAGCGCCCGGCCCGGCATAAAGATAGGAATCGCTGTTCGCGGCGATGGTCCCGAGAACAGGGTCGCTGGCCCGGCCGCCCTGGACGCGGTAGCCGCCGAATTCCGCCGACATGACGAACTGCACGTCGCAGAGAATTTCCAGGCTGTAGTTGAGGGCGGTGTGGTAATGCAGGATCGACGCTTGATATTCCGAATCGCCGCCGATGGGCAGCCATTCCGAAATCTGGGTTTGCAAGTAAGCCGCGTTGGTCAATTTGATGGCCGTTAGGAGCGAGGGTTCCAAAGCGACGTGGCCGGTGCCCGCGCCTTTGCCGGGCGAACCGGTGGGCACGCTGGTATTCATCTGAAAGGTCACCTGCATCAGTTCGCAATCGAACAGCATGCTCTTGGTGCCGATTTGCAGGTCGCCGAAGCCCGAGCCGCGGTTGGCCTCGAGGGGCACGACTTCGCGATAAGGCATGCCGACGTAGGCGCTGAACTTGCCCGCGGCCACTTCGGTGTACATCATCAATTCGCTCACGCGGGTGCTGGAAACGCCATTGGCGCCGCCTTGAGGCCGCGGTCCCTTGCCGTTGCCGTCGGCGCGGGCCCAGAGATACTCGGCCCGGTCCGGCAAGCGGTAATTGCGCATGAAGTCCCAGCGAAACATGGTTTGCGTCACGGGCCGAGCCGGGCTGACGAAGAAGGCATTGTTCGCCGCCGCCACCCAGCGCGGTTCATAGCAGGGGTCGGGGCAGCACAGGCATTCATGAATGCCCGCCCAAAAGCGGCCGATGGCCGTATCGTGATTGATGCAGCAGCAAGGTTCGCGTCCGGGAATGCAGGCACCGCAAGGAGCGCAGCCATCGTACCCGTTGCCGCAAGAGCCGCAGCCTCGAGGAAAGCGGCTCGAACGGCTCAACAATCCGGAGTCGCCGCAACTGGGACATCCCACTTGCACGACCTGCGAGTCCACGATGGTCGTCGACGGCATCGTCGTTGGCGCCACCGTCTCGCTGGGTTTATTTTCCTGGGCATAGATGACCTGAGCCGCCTCCAAGACGCTCGGCGGCTCCTGGGCCTGCGCTGGCGCGCCCAGCCCCAGCCACACCAGGCCCATGCCAAACGCTAGCCCCATCCATCGGCCTTGACGCCGATCGTTGATCAATGAACGACCTAACATGGAACTCCCCTCCCGCGCGGCTAACCAAGGTCGCCCTGTTCGACCATGTTGGCCGCGTTGTGGTGATTTGTCGATTTTGTTCAAGCTGCGCACGATGCGGATTTCATGGACCTTATCGGCAGGCAAGCGGCGCGATCTTGCGAGATTATCCTAATCTCTTGAAAAGAACGGTTTTACCGAAGAAGGGGAAAAGGAGCGGAATGCTGGCTGCGAGGGGACTTGGGGAACTTGGCGAACCTGCTATGGGACGAAATTCATCCAACCTGGAATGAACCGCGGGGCGGCGGTCTGGTTTTCAATTCCGCGACATGCCGTTGGCGAGTTTTTCTTTCAGATAGCGAGCACGGGCGACGTTGTGCTCGTCGCCGTCGAGGGGGCTGCCCTGGAGCCGCTGCAAATGGGCGGGCTGCGTTTGCAGAAACAGCTCATTGACGGCCATCAAGTTGAGATCCTTGATCAATTCAAGCTGGATGCCCAGACGCACCGTGGAGAGCAACTCCATGGTTTCCTCGGAGGTCATCATGGCGGCGGCGCGGAGCGTGCCATAGGCGCGGGCGACCTTGTCCTCGACGAGCATCCGGCTCTCATCGAGCAGCTTCTTCCGGGCGACGCGCTCATAGGTGATGATCATCGGAATGACTTCGCGGATGTCCTTGAGGATTTGCTGCTCGCTCTTGCCCAGGGTGATCTGATTGGAGATTTGATAAAAATCGCCGGAGGCGCGCGTGCCTTCGCCGTAGAGGCCGCGGACGGCGAGGTTGATTTTCTGCAAGGCGCGGAAGACTTTCTCGAGCTGCTTGGTGTAATGCAGAGCGGGCAGATGCAACATCACGCTGGCGCGCATGCCCGTGCCGACGTTGGTGGGGCAGGCCGTCAGAAAACCGAACTCCTCGCTGTAAGCGTAGGTGATTCTCTCCTCGATCAAGTCGTCCAGCTTGTCGATGTCTTCCCAGGCTTCCTCGAGGACGAAGCCGCTGCGGAGCACTTGCAAGCGGAGATGATCCTCCTCGTTGACCATCAGGCTCCGGCTTTCCTGGGTTTCGAAGGCCACGCCGCGCGGTCCTTCCGCGCCGACGTGCTCCCGGCTGATGAGCTGGCGCTCGCGGAGGAATTCCCGTTCGAGCGCATTGAGGGTGTGCACCTGAATGTATTGGAAATGCCCTTCCCACCCCGATTTGCCGAGCCGCTCCCGGACCAGGGCTTCGATCTCGCCCTTCTGCATCGCGGAAGCGCGATTGGTGAAGGGAAAATCGGCGAGGTTCCGGGCCAGTCGAACGCGGCTCGACACGACCACGTCGGCTTCGGGTCCCGTGCCTTTTAGCCACTCCCCGGTGCTTTTCAACATATCGTCAAGGATCATGCCTGGGCTTCCCTCTCTCGGATGCGGTCGCGCAGCTCGGCGGCACGTTCGTATTCCTCGCGCTCGACGGCTTCGCGGAGCGCCTGGCGCAGTTTCAACAACTCCCAATGCCGCTCCTGAGCCAGCCGGCGATGCCGGGGCGACTTGCCCTGGTGCCGCGTGGCTCGATGAATCTTTTCCAACAAATGCGTCAAGCCGGCTCGAAACACGTCATAGTCGTGGGAACAACCCAAGCGACCCGCGGAACGAAACTCCATATATTTTATACCACATGAAGGGCAGGCCAAGCGAGACAACTCATCGCTCCAGGCGCCGACGTGGGCGCCGATCAACGCCTTGAGGATATGCGGGATGTTCAGCCCCGCTCCCGCCGCCTGAATCAGTTGATTTTGTTGGGCGCAGGCCGCGCACAAGTGCAGCGTGGTTTGTTGACCCTCCTGCGTGATGTGCGTCAGGTGGTGCGTCGCCACGGCCTGGCCGCATTTCATGCATGGAATCATGCTCGATCCTTCAAGCTCAAGGGCGCCATCGAGCCGCCCGCGTGTGCGGGCCGCATCCCCCATGCCGCCGACCCTCGCTCCGGCTGCCGCGTCATGCTCGGTTCAAGCCTCCAACTGGCGAATTTTATCGCGCAACCGCGCCGCTTCCTCGTAATCCTCGCGATTCACCGCTTGATGGAGCAATTTGCGCAAATGGCTCAGCTCGGTTCGCTTTTGCTCCGAATGAGGCTGTCGGCGCGGCGATTTGCCGATATGCTGCGTCTCGCCGTGGATGTTCTCCAGAAGCGGGATCAGTTCTTCGCGGAAGGATTCATAATCGTTGGGGCAGCCCAGCCGGCCCGAGGCGCGGAAATCCTTGAACTTCATGCCGCAATGGGCGCATTCCCGCTGGTTCATCTGTGTCAGTTCATCCAGCTCGGCCCCCTCATCCATGGCTGCTTCCTTGCCCCCCGAAGTGCCGTTCCCCATGGGATCGTAAAGGTATTTCTTGGCGCATTCCTCGCAGAAATGAAACTCTTCGTACTGGTATGTGCCCTGATCGCTCAGGCCGTTCACTTCCGTGATGTGCAGATTAGCTGGCTTTGAACAACGCTGGCAGCGCATGCGCGAATGCTCCTGGCCTTGGGATCGAAGTGCATCTTACTCGCTTGCTTCGCGTTCCCCATGGCTACTTTCATTCTAACTTCATGGGGGGGGCCGTCAAGCAGACGGCATCGCCGCTCGATGACTCACCCTGCCCTTCGCTGGTTTTACATCGAGTCTCGTTAGTCCTGGGCTTTCTCCAGCGAGCGCAGCCAAGCCTCGGCGACCGCGTCGCTGGGCATCCGCCAATCTCCCCGCGGCGACAAGCTGATTGACCCTACCTTGGGCCCGTCCGGCAGCGTGGAGCGCTTGTATTGCTGGGCAAAAAAGCGGCGCAGAAAGACCGCCAGCCATTGCCGCAGCTCCTGGGGCGCGTATTTCTGGTCGAACGCTGCTTGCTCCGCCAGGAACAGGATTTTCTCGGGGCTGGCGCCATAACGGAGAAAGTGGAACAGGAAAAAGTCGTGCAGCTCATAGGGGCCGATAACGTGCTCGGTGGCTTGCGGACGCTCGCCTTCGCCCAGCGGCAGCAGTTCGGGAGAAATGACCGTGTCGGCCACGTCGAGCAGCACTCTTCGGGCCGGTTCCTCGAACTCGTGCACCGCCGCCCATCGGACGAGAAACCGCACCAGCGTCTTGGGAATGCTGACATTGGGATTGTACATGCTCATCTGGTCGGCGTTGAACGTGCACCATCCCAGGGCCAATTCCGATAAATCGCCCGTGCCGATGACGAAGCCGTGGTTCATGAGCAACTGGGTGCGCATGCGGGCTTGCACGTTCTCGAATAGCAGATCGTGCCGCCGATCCGAGGGCACAGCCTGCAGTTTCGCTTCAAACCCCGCCACATCCAAACCTTGCAGGTCGATGCCGAAGGGTGCATGGCCGAGCAGCCGAAATTCGTTGAGACAAGACGCGCGGATGTCGATCTCCTTGGCCGAAACGCCAAGTTGCTGCATCAAGGCATGGGCGTTGGCCAGGGTGCGCCGCGATGTGCCGAACCCGGGCATGGTGATCCCGAGCAGGCGCGTGCGCGGTTGTTCCAGGCGATCCAAAGTTTTGCAAGCCACGAGCAAGGCCAAGGTTGAGTCCAGCCCGCCCGACACGCCCAAACTCAAGGGGCCCCCGCCGAGGTGCTCCAGCCGTTTGGCAAGTCCCGCCACCTGAATTTGAAAGATTTCCTCGCAGCGTTCCCGCAAGGTATCGGCTTGGTGCGGGACGAAGGGATGAGCGGGAATGGCGCGGCGCAGGGGCAGCGGTTCCGGTTCACACCCCTCCAAGGGAAAGGAGACGCTCGGCGGCAGCGTCAGCGACCCAAGGTAGGCCGCGTCGCTGAAACTGCCGAGCCGGAGACGCTCTTGCTTCAGGCGCTGCAAATCCACGTCCGCCACCAGCAGGGACGATTCCCGGGCAAAGCGCTGGGACTCGGCGAGCAGCACGCCATTCTCGGCGATCATGGCATGACCGCCAAACACCAGATCCGTCGTCGACTCCGTGACCCCCGAGGAAACGTAAAGATAAGCGGCAACGCAGCGGCCCGATTGGCTGGCCACCAACTGCCGGCGATAGTCCGCCTTGCCGATGAGGTCGTTGCTCGCGGAGAGATTGACCAGCACCGTGGCCCCGGCCAGGGCCAGGCTCGAACTGGGAGGGATGGGCACCCAAACATCCTCGCACACCTCGATGCCGATGCCGAGATCGGGGACCGTCGAGCAGCGAAACCACTTTTGCCCCGGGTCCGCCAAGGGATGCTTCCCATCATCGGACGCCGGTTCGTGAAACAGCCGCTGTTTCACCGCCGGGGCGAACCAGCGATGCTCGTAGAACTCCTTATAGTTGGGCAGATAGGACTTGGCCGCCATCCCCACCGGACCGCGCGGCGACAGCAGCACCGCGGCGTTGAAGAGCATCCCGTTGCATTCTCGGGGCAGCCCCAGGACATAGAGTCCTGAATAAACTTTCGATGCTTCCTTGCTCAGCCAATGCAAGGCTTCCAGGGCGGCGTCGATCAGTCGTTGCTGATGGAACAGGTCGCCGCAGGTGTAGCCGGTGAGGCTCAGTTCGGGGAACACGGTCAGCCCCACGCCCTGCTCCTCGGCCCGCGCGAGCAGCTTGAGCATCTCCGCCGCGTTGGCCTCGGCATCGGCAACGCGGACGCGCGGCACCGCGCAGGCCACGCGGAAGAGACCGTGATGGAAGAAGGGCATGTGATCCAGTCCCTCATGAGCGGCTGCGCCGCCATGGCGCCACGCGCCGGGCGGCCTATCGTCACCTTATCAGTTTGCTCAAGGAATTGCTACTTGGGGCAGGCTCAATCGCGGGGAAGCTGAAGCACGACATAACGACATAATCGGCGTAGTCCGCTGCAATGGCGCAGAAGGACCTGATCCAGGCGGTCGAACCAGGGCAGACCTGGGAAGGACCGCTGCCAGCGCCGCAGGCTTCCGAGGATTTGGCAAGGATGGACCGTGAGGCGCGGAAACACGGCTTGCAATATAGCCAGATCACCGTGCTGCAGGGGCTGCTCGTCGCGCGAGCGGTGCTTGCCTGGATAGGGCCAGCAGCGCCGCGCCCATTCGATGAGCGGATTGCCTCCCCAAGGTTCGCAGAAAATCGCCCAGCCGCCCGGCTTCAAGACCCGCCGCATCTCCGCCGCGGCGACGGCAAGGTCGAGATGATGCAGAATGGCATGTCCCCAAACGCGGTCAAAGGATCGGTCCGCGAAGGGCAGCCGCTCCCCCGCCGCCTGCACCACGCCAAAGCGCTGGGCCACGCCATTTGCCTTGGCTCGTGCCAGACTTTCATGGGCATACCCCCCCGAGAGATCGAAGGCGGTGACGTAGGCTCCCCGCTCGGCCAGGATCACCCCGGCCATGCCGTGGCCGCAGCCGTAGTCCAGGACCGCTTTCCCCACGACCGGTCCCAACCGGTCGAAGGCGGGTTGAATCCAGGTTTCGTGACTCAGATAGGCTTCCGGTTGCACCCTGAGCCAGGCGGCATGATCCGTGACGGAGCGCCAACGCGCACGGGCCTGATCGTCGTGAAAGGCCAGCTCGGCCATCAATCGCTGCGTGGTCATGCTCTATTTGGAATCGATTTGCCCGTTGGCATCAAGTCCAACCGGCCAACTGCACTTCAAAGGTCAGCACGGACTGTGGACGTTGAGGCCAGCGTGTCTGAAATTAGAACTTCCACAGCAAGACCAGGAAGTATTCCAGATCGTTGGCCTTTCTGCCTTCGGGGGTGCTGTCGTAGAGATCCAGGAAGCCCGTCTTGAGCGTGATGTTGTACTCGGGCATCAACAATAACTCATAAGCCAGCCGAAGCTGGGCACGATAATCGCTCAAGTCGGTCAGGTTGGGAAACACATCCACTGATGAGGTGATCTTGGAACGATCATCGATCTTCCATTCCAGGTCGCCGCCCAGGAGGGCTTCCGGAATGAAATCGTCATTGGGTCCGCCGATTTCCCGCGACACACCGGCGCCGGCTCGACTCTTGAGCAGCCAGCGTTCATTTTTCAACCAGGTGTAGGCCAAGCCCAAGTGGCTCGCCAAGCGTACGTCAAAAGCCTTGAATTCGTCGTACTCCAACGAGCCCGAGGCGAACACGCTCCACGGCGAATCCCGAAACAACCATTCATGGCGGCCGGTGCCAAACAGTCGATTCTCCGAACGGATATCGTTGTTCGAAGCCAGGCCATAGAGAAATTCCAATTGCGTGATCGAGGCGGCGGTTTCCCGCTTTAATTGCCCGCCCAGGCGAACCTTGAAAAACTGGCTGTTGCCCTCGGCGCCATTGACGCCCAACTCCAAACCGCCAGTCCACCTTTTCGGTTCGGGGCAAGGCTCGGGTTGGATGAGCAACACCCCCTCGGGCGCCGGTGCCAAGGCGGGGGCAGGGACGGGCGGCTCCTCCCCCCAGAGCCAACCCGTTCCCCAAACCACCCAGAACATGCCACAAGCGAAAAGCCAACCACGCATTGAATCGCTCCGCCATTACCCATGCCTTACCCGTTTCATGTTGGCGGAGAGATAGCAAAAAATGACATCGTGAAAAGGCCAATCCGCTCGTTTGGTCAAACGAAAAAACAGGGGCCATCCCCTGTTTCGCGAGCGCATTGGTTGATCGTATTTGCGGATAGATCCAAACCTACATCGGCGGGTTTGGCCGCGTTGGGACCGGACTCGTCGCTGCGGGCGGCGTCGGGGTCGGGGTCGGTACCGTGGGCGAAGGCGGTGCGTCGGGCTTCGTCGCGTCGGCGGGTTTCGGCTGAGTGGCCATCGGCGCCGTGGCCTCAGGAGCCGTGCTCGGCGGCGGGATCGGCGGCGCCGAGGTCACCGGATCGGGGCTGGTTCCCATCGGTGCCGTGGGCGTAATCGGATCGGGTTCCGTCGGACGCGGCGGCGCGGTGACGTCGGTCGGCTTGGACTTGGGCAAGCGATTGGGCCAATTGGCATAAAAGGCAGCCATGAAGCCATTGGCCGCCGCGATGCCTTGCGAACGGGTCCGTGCTTCGCGAGCCAGGGGATGGTCCGGCCAATTTTCCGCTTCGGCCAGTTTGAGGGCGGTCTCATAGAAAGCCTTGGCTCGGGTCAAGTCGCCCTGCGCTTCGGCGCTGCGCGCCGCCCCCATCAAGGCGCGCAGGGCCATGAAGGGCTGACCGCTCGCCGATTTGGCCACTTCTTCATACTTCATGGAGGCTTCGCGGTATTTCTCCTGAGCCATCTCCGGGCTCATCATCAAGCTCTGCGAAGCATCATTGAAAAGACTGTCCGCTTGCAGCAGTTGCATGGCCTTGTCCGCGGCCGTACCCGAGAGTTCCTTCGGGGCTTGCTCGATCACCGAGCGCCAATTCCACAAGGCGATCCAACTGGAGCCGGCCCGGTTGGTCATCACACCGGTCAGCCACCAATAAGCGATGGCCAAAAGGACCACCACCCCCAGCAGCACCCAGATCGTGCTTGGCGGTTTCTTTGAATAGCGGACGAAGTTAGTGAGTTGACGGGCCAGGGAGTTGGTTTCCAACTCTTTGCGATGTTCCGCTTTCATGCCGCACCTTTCCTTGGAAGTTCATCGCGCCAAGGAAGTCGCATCGGGGGGCATCGCCCCCTCCAGGACGCGGCGGATGAAGTTATCAGATGGCTATGATATGACGTGAGCTGGCAAGGCGTCAATAACCCTGACCGATCGCTCCAAGGATAAGGGCCGACCGCAAAAAAAACCGCCTCGGTTGCGGAGGCGGTTGAACGATTCGTTCTAATGGAGCCAAAGGGCCATGCCGGGTTATTGGTCATTCACCCGTGAATTGGGATCGGGCAGGATCACGACCGGCGGTTCGGGCGGCGGCTTGAGCAAGCCCATGCCGCGCAGGCTGCGATTCAGCGTTTTCAGGCTGAAAAATTCCGTCACCCGGCCCAGAAAGGAATCCGTCTTCAGCGAGCCTGGCTGATTGGCGTTGCTTTGCATCATCCCCATGCTACCGACCGTGCCCACGGCCGTGATGGGCGCAACGGGTTGCACCATGCCCACGCCTTTCACTCGATAGCCATCCGTCAGCGACAACGTCGGCGGTTGAAAACCTTGGACGGGCACTGGCTTGGTGCCCGATGGACTTTGCGACTGTGCCGCAGCTTGGAAACCGGCCCACCCTAGAACGCACACCAGCAACCATCGACCGCTTCGCAACATGGCCAGTGCCCCCTTGTCTTTTTACGTTCGCTATGTTTTGGCCTGGCCGAGATAGCATGTCTCGCCATTCTGTCAAGGAAAAAGCAAAAGGAGTCGGCAATGTCACCGGATGATCTGCAGGCGTCCAGTGGCAGGATGGGGGATCGGCGGGGTTGAAGCGAATGAGGAAAAGGGAGGATAAAGAAAATCAAGCCAGACAGAGCAGCGTCCCGCGTCGCGGCCTGTTTATCCAAATATGTGATCGTAGAGTTCAGGGAGAAAGCCGACGACGAGCGTCTTCCCCTTGCGAAATGTGGGCGCCCGGAGGTTGCCCGTGGGTCCGAGCAAAAGGGACAGGATCGCTTCTGTCTTTGGCTTGTCCTTCATTTTCAGGGTGACAATGCTCTTGCCCTTCGCGGCGACGATCGTCTCAACTTCCTTGACCAAAGCCAAGGCTTGCTGGCGATTCAACGGGGTTTTGCGAGCATCCGTCTCGGACGCCACCTGCACGGATTGGTCGTCGAGATAGCTTTCTGCCTTTTGGCAGGACACGCAATGTTTCCGGTGATAAAACCAATCGATTTTCTTAGGCATGGCAGGTGTGCATTCAGGCACAAGGTTTAACCCCGCGGCACGAGGCACCGCGAGGCCATGGAATCGAAATGGCCGTTAACTCATGGCCCGCACGGCCAGGCAGGCATTGTGCCCGCCAAAGCCGAAGCTGTTGGAGAGCGCCCCGCGCACCCGCTGCTCGCGGGCTTTGTGGGGAACGTAGTCTAAATCACATTCGGGGTCGGGATGATCCAGGTTGATGGTGGGGTGAATCATGCCGCGCTGCAGGGTCAAAGCGGTAATGACCAGGGCCACGCCGCCGCTGGCCCCCAGCGTGTGGCCAAGCATGCTCTTGGTGGCGTTGACGGCGATTTTGTAGGCGTGATCCTTGAACACCTTCTTGATGGCCAAGGTCTCGGCGGCGTCTCCCAGGGGCGTGCTCGTGGCATGGGCGTTGATGTAGCCGACTTCGGCGGGATTCATGCCGCCATCCTGCAGGGCAAGATCCATGGCCTTGGCCGCCCCGCTGCCATCGGGGCACGGCGCCGTGATGTTGTGGGCGTCGCCGGTCGCACCATAGCCCACCAATTCCGCATAAATTTTGGCGTTGCGTTTCTTAGCGTGTTCGAGTTCCTCGAGCACGAGAATGCCCGCGCCCTCGGCGATGACGAAACCATCGCGATCCTTGTCGAACGGCCGGCTTGCCTTTTGCGGTTCGTCGTTGCGTTCGGACAAAGCGCGGCATTGAATGAAGCCGCTGAGCCCCATGGGCGTCATGGCCGCCTCGGATCCGCCGGTGATGACCACGTCCGCTTCATCGTATTGGATCTTGCGCAGTGCCTCGCCGATGGCGTTGGAGGCCGAAGCACAGGCCGTCGCCACGGCGAAGTTGACGCCGCGCAGGCCAAAGTAAATGGAAATCAACCCCGCCGCCGAGTTGACCATCAGCTTGGGAATGACGAAGGGGCTGACGCGGGTCGGGCCGCTGGTGAGCAATTTTTCGTGCTGTTCCTCATACTCATTCAAGCCGCCGATGCCGCTGCCGATGATGACGCCGGCGCGGAAGGGGTCGAGGCCCGTCATCTGCAGGACGGTTTCACCCTGCCCTTTTTCCACGGGCAAGCCGCTGTCCTTGACGGCGTGATAAGCCGCGAGCATGGCGAACTGGGCGTAGCGATCCATGCGCCGGGCCGAGCGGACGTCGATGATGCTCGGATCGGGTTTGAAGTTGCGAATCTCGCCGCCGAATTTAACCTTGTAGGGAGCGACATCGAAGAGGGTCCAAGGACCGACGCCGCTTTGACCGCTGCACAGCGCTTGCCAAAAAGGTTCGATCTGCATGCCAAGGCTGGTGGTGACGCCCAAGCCCGTGATGACAACTCGGCGACGCGACATAAGGCACCTGCTGCAAGAAGGTTGGAGGTCAAGAGGATCAGCGAGGGAGGACCCGCGATCGCTGAATTGGCTTTGGCTGTAAACTCAAAAAGGGTGAAACATGGCGCTCCCATGTTTCACCCTCGCAGTGGTCTTGAGGGTTATTGACTCGCGGCGGGCTTGTTCTTCAGCTCTTTTTCAATGAACGAAACCGCGTCGCCCACGGTCAGAATCTTTTCTTGCTGATCCTCGGGGATCGTGATGTCAAATTCCTCTTCCATGTCCATCACCAACTCGACCTGATCCAGCGAATCCGCGTTGAGATCCTTCTGGAACGATGTCGCGGGAGTGATTTGATCCTTGTTCACGCCCATTTGCTCACTGACAATTTCAATGACCCGGGCTTGAATTTCATTCGTGTTCATCTTCCCTCCTTCGGGGAACGCACGGCAAAAAAGACATGAATCATGAGGCCCAACGCCTGCGGCTGCCTTGACGCATGGTATACCAGCCCACCTGGAAACGGCAAGGGAGGTTCAACCATCCACCGCAGGCATGTCGAAAGACCAACCTTCCGACGCACACAACCCCATTAGTTTACGCTCTTTATCTCAAGCGCCTACATTAATACACTCAGTTTTTCGGTTTATCCGTTTGAGCAGCCCAGCCAGCACGCGGCCTGGACCGATCTCATAAAACGCATCGAACCCCTGCTCCAACATCCCGCGGATCGTGGCTTCCCAGCGCACGGGCTCCAGCACCTGCCGCACGAGCAGCCCGCGAAAATCCGCCGCGGCCGTGTGCGGCTGGCCGTCCACGTTGGACCAAACGGGCAGGCGCGCGTCTTGCAGCTTGGCCTGGGACAGACCGTCCGCCAGGACTTGATCCGCGGGTTTCATGATCGGCGTATGAAAGGCCCCAGCCACGTTCAGGCGAACCGTCCGCGCGCCCGCGGAAGACGCCAATTTCTCGATCTCGTCGCACGCCGCTTTGGTCCCGGAAACCACGGTGTTGTTGGGGCATAACAGATTGGCGATTTGCATCGAGCCGGTGCTGCTGGCCTGCCGGCACAACTCTTCGATTTGAGCCATTTCCAGCCCCAGCAGGCTGACCATGCCGCTCGGCGTCGCATCCGCGGCGGCTTGCATCGCTTCGCCGCGCTTTTGCACCAGGCGCAGGCCATCGGCAAAGGAAAACGCCCCGGCAAACGCCAGGGCCGTGTATTCCCCCAAACTCAAACCCGCGGCCGCCTGGCAGGAGGCAACGATGTCGGGCGACGCAGCACGCAGGCTCTCCAAGGCCGCCAAACTGGCGACGTAGATGGCGGGCTGGCTGACCGCCGTGGTATTGAGCTTGGCATCCGGGCCTTCGAAGCAATACGAGGAGAGGGAATAACCGAGCACCCGGTCGGCTTCGTCGAACAGAGCCTTGGCGGCGGGAACGCTCTCATACAGCGTTCGCCCCATGCCGACGACTTGCGCTCCCTGGCCTGGAAAGAGAAAAGCAATTTTACTCACGTTAACGAATCCAAGCCCCCTGGCGACGGTTCAAGGCCCTGCCGATTCATCCGTTGAACCGGCGCCTTCATGGTCAGTCGATCACACCCCAGACGTGGCCACGCTCAAGATCGGGTCCGCCTCCAATTCCGCCACGATGAGTTGATTCAATTGGAGGGAGGCATACTTGGCGGCGACGAGCAGGGCGTTTTTGATAGCCACGTCGCCGGAAGCGCCATGACAGATAATGCAAATGCCATCGACGCCCAAGAGGGGCGCGCCGCCGTGGGAACTATAGTCATAGCGATCCACAATGTTGCCAAGCGCTTGCTTGGCTTGCGGCCATTCTTGCTTGAGCGTGCCGCCCAATTCTTGACCCACCATCTTCATCATGAATTCGAAGACGCCCTCGCAGACCTTGATGATGACGTTGCCCACGAAGCCGTCGCACACGATTACGTCGGCGGCGCCGCGGTTGATGTCGCGGCCTTCGACGTTGCCCACGAAGCGGTCGCGCAGGTGGCTGCCGTTGAAGAGCAGGTGGGTTTCCTTGGCCAGATCATGCCCCTTTTGTTCCTCGCTGCCGATGTTCATCAGGCCAATGCGGGGGTTGTCTTTCTTGAAGACGTGTTTGGCGAAGGTCGATCCCATGACGCCGTACTGGAACAAGTGAGCGGGCTTGGGGTACACGTTGGCCCCGACGTCGAGCATGACGCAAGGCCCCTGCAAGGTCGGCAAAATGGCGGCGATCCCCGGGCGATCGACGTGCGGCAAAAAGCGCCGCAAACGCATGCCGCCCGCCACCACCGCGCCGGTGTTGCCCGCGCTCACGATGGCCTCGACCTTCTTCTCGGCCAGCAATTGCCAGGAGCGGACGATGGAACTATCCGGCTTCTTTCGCAGCGCCATGACGGGAGAATCCTCCATCGTCACGACCTGGCTGCAATGGAAGATGTCAAGCCGCTGCCGCGCGTTGGCGTCGACCGCGGCGAGGTGAGGCTCGATTTGCGCTTGATCCCCCACCAAAACGACGCGAACGTTGGCATCCGCTTGCACGGCCGCGATGGCCCCAGCCACGATCGGTCCTGGCGCGTGGTCGCCGCCCATCGCATCAAGGGCAACTCGCATGTTTACTTCTCCTCTTCCTTCTTTTCGTATTTATGGGCTCGGTAGGTGCCGCAGTTGGAGCAAATGCGATGCGGCAAGACCGGCTCCTGGCATTCGGGGCAGTATTGCAATTGCATCGGATGCCGGGCCATATGGCTGCGGCGTTTGCCTTGACGGGCATGAGAGGTGCGTCTTTTCGGTACGGCCATGAGTCGGTACTCGCTCTTCTGAACCTATGCGGAAGTTGGAATGTTGAATGAACGTATCGCGGTCAACCTTCGCCAAAAGCAAAACGGGCCTGGACGCGGCCTGCCTTTAAATCTTGATGAAAAAGGTTCGACTGCAAATCGAGGTTTGGCGCCGTGATGAGCCTGAACTCATGCTGCAGTCAACAAACAGGCTTCACCTCCCAACATATTGCAGGGGGTGAAGCGGAATCGTTTGCAGCTTAACATTTTAGCGAGGTTATGGATGGATGTCCACTTTCGCGTCGGCAGGAAGCCGTAAAACCATGCCGACTTGCAATTGCGTGCTGCCGCCCAGGAGGTCGCGGTTGAGATTGTAGATTTCCGCCCACCGTTCGCTGTTGCCCAGGGTGCGCTTGGCAATGTTCCAGATGGTATCCTGCTCACGAACGCGATATCGCGGATCGCGAGCCGAGCCGGTAGCGGGTTCGCCAGATGGGGCTGCCCCCGACGGCTTGACCAGGGGCTGCGTCGTGCTCGAGGTGCCGCGCGGCACGCTGGCCAGGGTGCCGGACGCCGTTTCGACCCCATCGCCCCCGTCGATGAAGCGGCGAAAACGCTTGTGTAAAAGCGCGATCGGCGGCACCCTCAAGGACTGATTGGTTTGCAAATGGAGTTGTTTCGGATCTTGAATCCGCAGGTATTCCTCCAAGGCAGGCGCGTATTTTTCATGGCCATAAAGCCGTTTGGCCAGCGCCGCCATGGTTTCACCTTCCTTGACAGTCACGATCGTGACGTCATACACCTCCACCTGCCCCTGGCCCGCAGCCGTGGATGGAGACTCTCCTTCGCCAGCCCCCGTCCGAATGGGCGATGGCATGATGACGTCGGACTTGGGCAGATCAGGCTGCTCCTTGATCTTGACGATTTGCTGATTCTTGCCCGGTTCAGGCGTCAGCGAGGGCAACTCCGTGCGCGGGTTGGTCGAAGGCATCGACGGGGACGTCGAAGGGTTCGTCGAGGGATTCCATGAAGGCGTTTCCTGTCGCGGCAATGGCGTCGTCGGCGAGCCTAGGTCCAATGGCGGCAGAGTCGCGCCTTCAGGTTTCTTTTCAGGTTGAGGTTCGACCTTGGGCTGCACATGAGGTTGCATGCTCGGCGGCGAGGCTGATCCACCCGACTCTGGCACCGCAGGCGGAGCCAGCGAACCGCCGCCGAGGCTGGGCACATGCAACGGGCTGTCATCCGGCTTGGGCGGCGCAGAAGGCGCTTTCGGAGCCGAATCCGAAGTCGGAGGATTCATGGCGGGAGCATGGACCTCCTTCGTTACCGACGGCGGCGGTAACGGAGGGGCATCCCCTGCCTCGCTCCTCGTGGGCACGGGCAGCGAAGGTTCCTTTTTGTCAGACGGTTCAGGTTTCTCTTCCTTGGTCGGTTTATCTTCCTTCGCAGGCTCCTTCGATTTTTCAGGCTCGTTCCCTGTCGGCAGCGATGGCGGGGTCAACTCGGTCGATTTGCTCGGCGGCGATGGCAGCATCGGCGACGGTAATGCGGATGAAGCATCCGCCATGGGCAGCGGCGGCGGCATCGCCGGTGGTGCATTCATGGGAACAGTCGATGTTTGCGCGGAGGCCTGTGTCAATTCGGCGGCAGCATCCCGAGGCATGGTTAGCGGCGGGGGGACGTTCGATGGCGGCGTTTCCGGCGCGGGCAAGCCGCCCGAAGGGGCATGCGTATCGCTGCCACCCGTCGCAATCATTGGCGGAGGATTATGCGGCGGAGCGGACAGGTTCGCATCCGTTGATCCCGCGCCAGAGGGGCCGGTGTTTAAGGGAGCAATATCCTGATCACACGGCGCGGGAGCCAAGCTGGCGACGAGGTCGTCATATTGATGGAGTTTCTTGTATACCAGGAACCCAACCAGGCCCAAGAAACCAGCGGCCACCACCAAGCCAATTTTGGTATCGCGTTTCATGGGATGCCTCCTGACTCGTACTCCACGTTTCAATGCTCACATCGCGGTTCAAAGAAAAGCAGCCAAATGGACTCAAGTCGGCGATAGCGATATCCGACATGGGCCGCAAGGCGAATTGAGGGAAGCGGAATCTCCCTAGCCCCTTGGTTTTACCCCATCATCCCAGGTTGTTGCTGCCGAGTGATGGGACGCTTGGTTTGATCTTGCATTTTTGCTCTGATTCGGTATGGCCCGCCGATGCTTGGGGGATTTTCCGTCCATGGAAAGAGGTTGGATGGCATGAAGGCCGGGTCCCGGCTCATTCGCCGACTGTTGATCATCGCTTGCGTCTTGCTGGTGCAGGTCGGCTGTTTGGGCATTACCCAAAACCCGGTCAAGTTCCCTTATTTCCTGCCCACGGGCAACATTGAATTCACTCATGCGAAGCCGCCGGGTTTGGGTTATTTCACCAACTTCGATCCCTTCGCCTGCCGGCTCGAGGTTCGGCCCAAGGAAATCAGCCAAGCCGTCGGCGGCAGCCAGGTGCTCATCGCCACCATTTATGACAACAGCGGCCAACCGCGCCGGGCCAGGCGCGTCGAATGGATGCTCGAGGGCAAAGGGCACATCATCGAAGTCGATGAAAGCGGCTACTACGCCGGCCGGGGTTACAAGGTCGACAACCGCTACGCCGTCAGCTACACCTCTTATAAGGAACACACCTTCACCCGCGGCAACGGCAACCCGACCGATGACTTCATCATCCGGCCGGGGCAAACCTGGTGCGTGATCACCTCGCCGGTCGAGGGAGACACGCAGGTGACGGTTTTCGCCCCGGAGATTCACAATTGGGATAAGCACAAGGTCGTCGTGACCACCCACTGGGTCAACGCCGGTTGGGTCTTCCCGACGCCGCAACAGTGCCGCGGCGGCTCGCCATGCCTGTTGACGACGAACGTTTATCGCATGACGGATCAGATGCCGCTCGCCAATTATCGGATTCGCTACACCATCCTTGATGGACCGCCGGCCGTCTTCACGAATTCGCAGCAGCGCATCGGCGAAGTCATCACCGACCTCTTGGGCAACGGCACGATCAGCCTGCAACAAACCGTGCCGCAGGAAGGCGTAAGCCGCATTGGCATCGAAGTCATTCGGCCGCCCGATCCCTGCTGCCCGACCGGCCCCGGCATCATCATCGGCCGCGGTGAAACCACCGTCGAATGGACCGCGCCCAGCTTGACCATCACCAAGAGCGGACCGGCGGCCGTCGCCGTGGGGCAAAGTTTCCATTACACGATCACGCTCCACAACAACGGCCGCAGCGACAGCGAACCGCTCACGGTGCGGGACGTGATCCCCGACGGGCTGACCTTCCTCAGCGCCTCGCAGCGCGAGAATCGGGAAGGGAATCAGCTCATCTTCACCGTGCCGCCCGTGCGGCCCGGCATGCCCTACACCATCGAACTGACCTTCCGGGCCGACCGCCTAGGCACGATCAACAACATCGCCAGCGTTCAAAGCGCCGATGGCATGAGAGCCGAGGCCAGCGCCACCACGGTGGTCGCGCCGCCAGGCCGCTTGACCGTGCAAGTCGCCGGCCCCGCGACGGCCCTGGTCGGCGAACCGATTCCGTACAAAATCACCGTGACCAACGTCAGCACCTCGCCGGTCAGCAACATCAGCCTGCTCGCCGCCTTCGATCAGGGATTGATCCATGCCACGGGCGACAAACCGTTGGAAGTGCCCCGTTTCCATCTCGACGGCAGCCAATCGCAAACGTTCGACCTGACGCTCACCGCGCGGAAAGAAGGGCTGCTCAATAACCGCGTGACCGTCACCGCCGACGGCGGCATCAGTGCCGAGGCCGAACATGCCGTCCAGGTCAGCCAACCCAGGCTCCGGCTCAGCGTTCGCGGCCCCAAGGCCAGGTATTTGCGGAGCCGGGTCGAATGGATCATCCAGGTGAAAAACGACAATCCGACCGCGCTGCAAAACGTCCAGGTTCGCAGCCAGTTGCCCGGCGAGGTCAGCTTCCTCGATGCGAGCGATGGCGGTCAATTTCAGGCCGGTCAGGTGGTTTGGGACCTGGGAACGCTCGAAAGCGGCCAGGAGCGGCAGCTTCGCCTGTTCGCCCGGGCCGAGCAGTTGGCAGCGCAGGCCGTCTATCGCGTCCACGTTTCCGCCACGCCCATGATCGAGGAAAAGACCGAAACCGCCATCGAGCTGCGCGGCATCCCGGCCCTGAGCGTCGAACTCGCGGACAACCGCGATCCCGTCTCGGTGGGTGATGAGGTGATTTACGAGGTGCGCCTTTCGAACACCGGCACGTTAGTGACCAATAACATCGAACTGGCCTGCGTGCTCTCTCCGGAGCTGCAATTCGTGAAGGCCATCGGCAGCGACGGCTCCGTGGCGGAGGTTCGCGACGGCGGCCAGCGCCTGGTCTTCCCGCAGCACAACGGCCTCGTCCCCGGCACCATGCTCACCTACACCATCACCGTTCGCGCCGAAAAGGCTGGCGACGCTCGTTTCCGCACGGAAATCAAGAGCAGCCTCAACAGCGATCCGCTGATCGAAGAGGAACCGACCAACATCCTGCCGCGGTAATGTTCATCTTTCTCGGCACCGGATCGCCGCCTCGGACGTTGCTTGTCACATGGTCAGGGTTGCACTGGGCCGCTGAATCTTCATTGGATTTGGATGATCCCTGCCCATTCTCTCGGGTAAAATGAACCGATCGCCATTCCCCGGTGCATCCAACCCCTTTTCATGCGAATGGAGCGGCTCATGACCATCGAAACCACCCGCACTTTCCTGCTCTGGTGCACCATCCTGAACTACGCCATCCTGATTTACTGGTTCCTGGTCTTCGCCTATGCCCGGGGCTGGATCAAACGGCTCCATGGCCGATGGTTCAATCTGTCCGATGAACGCTTCGACGCCACCCATTATGCCGGCATGGCCCTGTACAAGATCGGCATCTTCCTCTTCAACCTCGCGCCCTGCATCGCCCTGTACATCATCGGTTGAATACGAAACCCTTATTCCACGGCCAATCTCCCGTGCTCGGCTGGACATCCCGCGGCGACCCCGTAAAATGAAGGTTCACTTATGTCCTGGATGTTCATCTGGATTTTTCAAGGATCCCGCGAGGTTCTTGTCATGGCACATAAAAAGGGTCAAGGTTCGACGAAAAACGGACGTGATTCGAATGCCCAGCGTCTGGGCGTGAAAATCACGGGCGGCCAATTCGCGCAGGCGGGGAACATCATCATCCGCCAGCGCGGCACCCGCTTCAAGCCGGGCCGCAACGTCGGCTTGGGCCGCGACTACACGCTCTTCGCCCTAGCGGATGGCGTGGTCACGTTCGATCTCGGCGGCCGCCGGGTCAATGTGATTCCCCGGACCGTTTGAAGTCTCGATTGACCGGCTGACGACCACCGACCCACGGGCCTTTCCCCGTGGGTTTTTTCGCGGTTGTGCCCGGTCGGAATGGTAGCCAAGCATGTTTGTGGATCGAGTCACCATTTATGTCAAAGGCGGCGACGGCGGCCAGGGGATGGTCAGCTTTCATCGTGAAAAGTACGTCCCGCGCGGCGGCCCCGACGGCGGCGACGGCGGCGACGGCGGCAGCGTGATCCTCAGGGCCGTGGCAGGGACCGACAGTCTGGCCGGCGTGACGCATCGCAAGCATTGGCGCGCCCCCGACGGCGCCAAGGGCGGCCCCTGCAACCGTTCCGGCCGCGGCGGCAAGGACGTCGTCATCGCCGTGCCCCCGGGCACCGTGATCAAGGACCGCGACCGCGGCTTTGTCCTCCGCGACCTGACCGAGGAGGGTCAAGAGGTCGTCGTGGCGCGCGGCGGCCGGGGCGGTCGCGGCAACCAACATTTCGCCACGCCGGTCGATCGCGCGCCGCGCCGCGCCGAACCGGGCGAACCGGGCGAGGAGCGCTGGATCGTCCTGGAATTAAAGGTCATCGCCGACGTCGGCATCATTGGCCTGCCCAATGCGGGGAAGTCGACGCTGCTCAGCCGGCTGACGCGAGCCCATCCCGAAATCGCCGACTATCCCTTCACGACCAAATATCCCAACCTGGGCGTCGTCTACATCGGCGGGGACAAGTCGCTGGTGTTGGCCGACCTGCCTGGCTTGATCGAAGGCGCCCACCAAGGCATCGGTCTGGGTTTGGAATTCCTCCGCCATACCGAGCGGACCCGCCTGCTGGTCCATCTCGTTGAACCCCTGCCCCTGGACGGCAGCGACCCCTTGCAAAATTACCACGTGGTCCGGGGCGAATTGGAACAGCACAGCCGGGAGTTGGCCGGCAAACCCGAGATCGTGGTGGTCAGCAAGGGCGAACTCACCGGCAGCGCGGACGTGCAGGCGCGACTATCCGATGCGCTGGGCAAGACCGTCTGGCGGATTTCCTCGGTCACCGGCAAGGGCTTGTCGGATATCATCGAAGCCGTGCTCCATCTGCTGCAACAACTGGACGCCCAACCCTTGACCTCAAGCGTATGATCATCGTCGTCGACGTCGGCAATAGCCGCATGAAATGGGGCCGCTGCAACCTCCAAAAGGTGGAGGAAGTCGTACACATTCCCTTAGAACAAGTGGAGTCGTGGGAGCGGCAATTCGCGACGTGGAACCATGCGCCGCGCCGCTGGATCCTCTCCGGCTCCAATCCTCCCCTACAAAGTCAACTCCAGGCTTGGCTGGAAAAACGGCATGAGCGCGTTCGCGTCATCGACCGCCATCAGCAGATCCCCATTGAGGTGGCCGTCGAGAAGCCGGAGCAGGTCGGGTTGGATCGGTTGTTCGATGCCGTGGCGGTGGTGCATCGCCATCAGCGCGAAAAAGCCATCCCCGCCATTCTCATCGACGCCGGCTCCGCGGTGACCGTCGATCTGGTGGACGACCGCGGCGCCTTTCGCGGCGGCGCGATTCTGCCCGGCGTTCGGCTGCAAAGCCAGGCCTTGCACGAATACACGGCCAAGCTGCCCCGCGTCGATCTGCGCCGGCCCCTGCCGCCGGTGCCCGGCACCTCCACGCTGACGGCCATCCGCTCCGGCATCTATGCGAGCCTGGTCGGGGGCATCCATTGGCTCTGCCAACAGTATCGCCCCATCGTAGCGGAGGCGCCGCGCATCTTCATCACCGGTGGCGATGCCGAACTGCTCCGGCCGGCGCTGCCCGACCATGCTACTCTTTGGCCCGATATGACCCTCGAAGGGCTGCGTGTCGCCAGTCTTGCATCTGACACATAAGGGCAACGGGTTCATGGCCATGCCGCGTCCCACGTTTCTCGCCAGTTTGACGCCGCCTGGCAAAGCCGCCTTGGCCGTGATCGGGCTTTCCGGCCCCATGGCATGGACCATGGTTGAACCCTTATTCCAAGCGGTTGGCTCCAACCGCCCCGCGCCGGGACAACCCCGCCGCTATTGGCTGGGACGCTTGGCCGGTCTTGAGATTAGCGATCAGGTGGTGCTGACCATCGACGGCGACCCGGCTTGTCCGCGCGTGGAGTTGGCCTGCCATGGCGGGCTGGTCATCGTTCGCTCCTTGATGGACCACTTTGGAACTCAGCCCGGCATTCGGGAATTGACCTGGGTGCAGTGGTTGCGGCTGCACGCGGCTCATGCTTTAGAGGCGGAAGCCGCCGCGGCCCTGGCCCGCGCTCCCACGACGCGCATGGCGGAAATCATTCTGACCCAAGCCAAAAGATGGCGGGAAAGCCTGCCGCGATGGATCGCCGCTTTAGAGAGCCATGAGATCGAGCCGATCGTGCAGGAATGGAGCGGCATCCTGGATCGATGGGCTTGGGGTCAGCACGTGCTGCGGCCATGGCAAGTGGCCGTGGCGGGAGCAGTGAACGCGGGCAAAAGCAGCCTGGTTAACGCCCTCCTCGGCTATGCCCGCTCGATTGCATCGCCCTGGGAAGGAACGACGCGAGACGTGGTGACCGCGCAGACGACCGTCGATGGCTGGCCCGTGGAGTTAATCGACACGGCCGGGCTGCGCTCCGATGCCGCCCATGAGGTGGAAGCGGCGGGCATCGCCGCGGCGGAAGCCGCCATTGCTTCGGCCGATGGCATCCTTTGGGTCATGGACGCCAGCCACACCCCATTGATCGAACCCCCACCTGTCTGGCAGGGGCCCCATTGCCTGATGCTGCTCAACAAGATCGACGTGCTCGGCGAGTCAGCCCTACCGCGTCCTTTGACCGCTGGGCCGGTGGCGGCGGTGTCCGTTGAACAGCGCATCGGCCTTGAAGGGTTGCTCCAGCGTTGCTTGCAAGCTCGACTGCCCAGCGAGGAGGAGACGTTGGAGCGAACGGCCCCCTTCACTTCGACTTTGTGGCAAAGCGGCTTGACCATGCGGGATCATTTGCAAGCGGGAAACACGGCAGCGGTGCAGGCGCTGCTGAACGCTTGGCTTCAGCCCGTTTCCTGGGAGTCGCTGCTGCCTGAAAGCGGCGACTGATCCTGTCTGGCCGCGACCGCGGCGTAGGCCAGGCACGCTCAAAAATCATCCCATTCGAGTTGGGGATGGCGCTCGAGGATGGTTTTCTTGCTCACTCCTTCCTCCAAGGCGTCGAGCACTTCTGCCACCGTGATCGCCAGTCCGCGAATGCAGGGTTCGCCGCCACGAACGCCGGGATGGAAGGTGATGCGTTCGGACCAATGGCATTTCATGGTAGGATCACTCACTTCTCGTCGTCGGTTGAAGGCAGCCCTTGCCAGACCTGGATTTGGTTGCGGGTGATGACCCGGGTCAAGGGGCTCATGACGAGTTGCCGGCCATTGGCACTGAAGCTGAGATAAAAGGGGCGGCCGCCAACTTCGTTCTTCAGTGTGAGAATGGGCTGTTGGGCGCTTTCGCCTTGAACGTCCCAGAGCCACAGGGCCGATCCATCGCGGTTGCTCGACACCAGCCGGCGCTGGTCGGGGCTGAACAGAGTTGGACCATTGCCGCCAAATGTCCGCACGCTTTTATTCTCCAAATCCCAGACGACGATGGGAGCACTGAGGTGCCGCAGGGCCATGCCGGTCGACTTATCCACACCCGAACTTTCTTGGAAATAGCTCATGTCCATGACGGAGGCCGCCGCCCACTTGCCGTCGCCGCTGATCGAGAGGTGGTTATAGTGTCCCAACAACCCATAGATGGGCGGCAGTTCATGCGTCCAGGTGCGTTCGATTTGGCCGGTCTGGCAGTCAATGGCGTGGAGCCGCAGCAGGAACGGTTGATCCGCGCCCTGTTTTTGTATTTCCAGCACGAATAAGCGGGCCGCGTTGGGATGGAACGCCACGGCCACGTTGGCTAGCGTGAGCGTTTTCTGCGCTGGCGCTTGGCCGATGCTCCATAAGTGGATATGTGATTTTTCATGGAGAGCGTCATTCGCTGGGTTGTCTGGTTGCAAGTCCTGTCGAGCGGCCAGCCAGCGGCCATCGTCGCTGACGGCCAACATCCCCATCATCCACACGATTCGCCGCCAATCCTTATTTTCAAAGTCGAAGACGAGGCGTTTTTCATGGGTGTCCCAAACTTGCAGCTTGGCTTTGCCGGCATCGCGTATTTCTTGCAAGCCTCTGCCGCGCGGTTGGCGCGGATCCGCCGCAGTAGGCTCCATCACGGGCAGGGCGATGAAGCGGCCACGGGAGCTGAAGGTCAAGCTGGTCACCCCGCCAAAGGCATCGAGGTTGGGGATGATGAATTCCGTCGACCGCTTCCGGGTTGACACGTTGACGCGGTCCATGTGAATCGTGGGGTTCATCCCCTGGCTGGCCCCCATGATTTGCGAGATGAGCAAATCTTCGCCAGGGTCCAGGTGCGTCATGGCGGCGGCCAGTCCCGATCCTTCGATGGGCGGCGGTTCTTGGAGCGACCAGACGCGCATCGTGCCGTCCGTTCCCAGCGAGGCGATGCTCTTGGTCGGCTCCAGGAAAGCCAGGCCGCGAACTTCCCCCACGTGGCCGCGCAGGGTCTTTTGAATTTGACCGGTCTCCGAATCGAGCAGATGGATGGCTCCATCCGTACAGGCCACGGCCAGCCGGCCGTTTGGAATCGGTTCCACGCAAAGGCTGCTGATGTCGTAATGTTCTAAATTCCAGGTGTTCTTCCGCGCGGCGTCCTGAAGATGAAACGCAAAAACGCGCGGCCGCCCCCGGCCAAACATGAAGGCGCGATCGGAGCGAATCGAGGCGTAACCGATTTCCCCAGTCGCCTCGGGGATGCAGCCCGATAGAAGAGCCGAGCCAGCATTGAAAAAGGGGCTGACGTTGAAGATCATGCGCGGCTCCGGCTTGGGGGCCGTTAGCGGCCAGCAAATAAATTGGCTCCCCCCGGAAGTTTCTTGATTGGCGGTGAGCACCGTGCCCTTGAGATCGAAATGCAAAGAAACCACCCGCACTTCGCAGCTTTTCGGCGGCATGTTTGGGAACAGACGCTGCAAGATTCGCCCCGCTGGGAAAGTCTCCTCGAACTGGAGGCTCTGCAAGTTCAACATGGAAACCAGGTGCACGGTTTTCTCTGGATCAGGCAGATCCGTCCAGCGATGGCCGCAGGCAAGCAGGGGTTTCGTCGGGTGAAACGCCAGACTGTAAATCGGCACGGGCAGTTTTTCCAAACGATGCCGTTCTCGACCGGTAGCGGCATCCCACATGACGAGTTGACATTGCAGTTCTCTCGTCCGATCCACGAGCGGGTCCCCCGGATAATTGAAAACCGCGGCGATGATCTGGCCGTCCGGCGACAGGGCCAGGGCTTGCGGCATGTGGTGCCCGATGGCGAATTCCGCTATATCCTTTTCCTGTTCGACGTCGCACACCGCCAAGGTTAAGGACTTTTTCGGCGCGTTGAGATCAACGGGTTGATCGGACTCCGCGGCGAAGACCGCTTCCATGTCCAGGTTTTTCATGCTCAAGTAAGCCAGACGCCGGCCGTCGAGGCTGGAGGCCATCCGGCGAAACGCCGGGCGCATGAAGCGTTCTCCGTGGATCAACTTGTTGAGATAATGCCACTCCCAAGAACGGTACTCTTTCGGACTTTCAAGCAGCGACTGCTCCACCTGGGCGATATTGTTGACCGACCAGGCAAATTGGGCCGCCATCATCCGCTGGGCATAACCGGCGCGGCGTTCCGCCTCTGCCTGGCGCAGCGCTTGCTGCTTCGCCTCTTGGGCCGCTTGATACTGCTCCCGGTATTGTTCGCTGAAGCGCTCGGCTCGATCCCGCTCGAAGCGCGCATCCCAATACAGCCACAGACTGATGATTAATCCCGACGCCAGCGTGAGAAACAACAGCGCGATCAGGGCCGCGATGGTGGGACGCCGGCGCACCCATTTGACCATGCGTTCGACCGGCCCGATAGGGCGGGCCAGGATCGGCTCTTCGTTCAAAAAGCGGCGCAGGTCCTCCGCCAGGTCCGCCGCCGAGGCATACCGTTTCCTTGGCTCCTTTTGCAGGCACTTGAGGCAGATGGTCTCCAAATCACTGGGCGTCTTGGGTTGAAGCTGGCTCGGCGGCACCGGGTCGCAATGAATCACCTGCATGGCCGTGTCGATGGGCGTCGCGGCCTTGAAGGGCGGCCTTCCCGTGAGCATCTCATATAGGATGGCGCCGATGGCGTAGATGTCCGTCCACGGGCCAATCTTCTTCAACTCCCCGCCGGCCTGCTCGGGGGCCATGTAGCTGGGCGTGCCCACGATGGCGCCCGTGGTCGTGTGGCCCGTGGCGCTGTCCAATTGCTTGGCCAGGCCAAAATCGGTGATCTTGGGATGGCAGGACTGAATGGGGATGTCCTGATCGGCGGGAGCGGCCGATGATTGCGAGGACGCGAACAGTTGATCGGTCGAACTGACCTCGAGCAAGATGTTGGCGGGTTTCAAATCGCGGTGGACAATGCCTTGCCCATGGGCGACATGGATCGCATCGGCAACGGCGGCGGCCAGGCGCGCCGCTTCCCGGGCGGGCAAGGGCGTCCCCGCCATTTTCTTGTCCAGGCTGCCCTGCGCGGCGTATTCCAACGCCAGATAGGGTTGTCCTTGCCATTCACCGACTTCGTAAATCTGCACCAAATGAGGATGGCGCAGCCTGGCGATGGCCTCGGCTTCCGTTCGCAGCCGGCTCAAACGCTCATGCCCCGCATTGGTCCCGCCCAGGATCATCTTCAGGGCGACCCAGCGCTTCAAGGGTAGATGCTGGGCCAGAAAGACAACGGCCATCCCGCCCCGGCCCAACTCCCGCAGAAGCTGATAGCCCGGCGGCGCCGGCCCCAGTTCCGTCCCCGCGGAACCCACGTGGTCCAGCGTCGGTGCATCCACGGGCGCCGGGTCGGGCTTGAGGAGCGTCGGCGTGTCTTCGATCGGCGACTGCGACATAGGTGTGTCACTTCTTTGCGTTTATTCCCTGTCTACAGGACCGAAGCACCATCCACGCTGGTTGGCCGCTATTTTACCAAATCGCCAAGCCCGACGATGGGAAAATGTTGGTCCTTTCAGCCAACTTCTGCTGGCATAGGCGGCCCTGGCGGCGTTCTTGTAATCAATGACCGACAGATGTCCTCGGCTTGCTGACCCCCTTTTAACAACGTCGATGCCAGCAGTGAAAAATCGTCCGCAACAAGACTGGCAATCGCGGTTGAGCGCGTTACACTGGGAGACAGTGGGCCTGTCCTACCCCATGCAATCTCCCCGCACTTGACCGAGGAAGTGACCCCGCGATGAAGCCTTCCTTTTTCACCTCGCTGCTGCTGACGGGATGGTGTCTTGGCGGCATGACAACGCTGCCTCTGCACGCCGATGAAACCGAGGCCTTTCGGGAAGAACAAACGAAAGCCGCGAGCCATCTTTGGAAGAATGTGATCACGCAAGGATTGGACCCGAACGTCCACGCCACGACCAATTTTCTTCTGGTTGGCACGGTCGATGCTCGGGTTTTGGAGTCGATGGGCAAGGTGGCGGAAAAGGTGCTGCCCACGCTTCGGACCAATCTCGACTTTGGCGAGAACGAAACCATCTGGGAGGGGCGGTTGGTCATTCATGCCGCCAAGCTCCGACCCCATTTTCAGATGCTGTTCTCCAAGGTCAAAAAGTCCCGCCCGGGCAACGATGAAATCTCCACCTTCGTGCATCAGGGCCGGCAATCGTTCATTCTGCTCGGGCCTCCCTTGACGGGCAATCGCAAGGTCAGCCACGAGCACGACCTCATCACCCAACTGGCGGGGGTGATGCTGACGCATCGCCGGGAGATCAATCTCATCCCCGATTGGTTGATTCAGGGGTATGGCCGCAGCGAACTTTACCGCTATTCACCGCGCAGCTTTACTCAAGAGCGGGTCGCCGCCGCACAGCTTTTGAGCCAGTCCAAGTACAACATCCATGAATTGATGGCGGGGAATCTCGGTCCGATGGAAACGCAGATCCTGGGGGCGAGTCTGGCCGATTTTTTGGCCCACAGCCCGCAGATGAGCAAGTATTGGCCCTTGATGCTCGCCGCCTTGGGGTTGGACGGCCAATCCCTCGACGACGCCATCAAGAACGCCAAGCTCGACCGTGATTTCGTCCAAAAAGCCTGGGTCGCCTGGTCGAAAAATCAGAAGTAAATCCCTGCATGATCATCTTGGGAATCATTTCAGAATCCGCAAGCGCGTCGTCGGCCAAAGGATCACGGCCGCCACGCCCTCGATGTGATCTCGCTTAACCGGCCCGAAGGCTCGCGAGTCCATCGAACGGCGCGAGAAATCCCCAAGCAGAAAATACTCATCCGCTTGCAATTGGACCGGCTTGTCCGGCGCGGCCCACGTCTGTTTGTCCCAACCGTCCAGATTGCTTTCGTATTGAATGAACCCAATCGCAGCTTCCTTGGGGGGATTTTGCCGCACGCCATCCACCCAGACTCCTTGCTCCTTGATCACTATCACTTCCCCGGGCAGCCCCAGCACGCGCATGACGGCCACCTTATCCTCGCCGACCGGCAATCGCACCAAGACCAGGTCCCAACGTTCTGGCGTCTGACCGGGTTCGATGAGGATGCGATCCGCAGGTTGGCGTTTAGCTTTTGGATCGTCGATAGGACTGGTATTGAGACAGAGCCGGCAGATGCCGAGTCGATCTTGCCGCGAGGCCCAATGTTCATTCAGTTCGTTGCCCACGTGGGCGGTCGCACCGCAGCGGGGGCACATGGCGTCAAAGTGGGGGCCGAGCAGCGTGGGCGCCATCGTGGAGCCTTGAACCGTCCACGCGGTCATCAGCCAAGGCTCGAAGGCCAGAGCCATGCTCGCCAACACCGCGGCCATGAGCAGCCAAGCGCCCGCGGCCGCCCCCATGGTTTGCCTCCAGGAGCCTGGCCAGAGCTGCCGGAGTAATAAAAGGCTCAACAAAAGCCAAACCAGCACCGCCCCCAAGAGGATGGTGTCTTCGTATTCCGCCATGCCCTCGATCGTGGGCAGCACGCCAGCCATCAGGTAACAAGCAAAAGCCAGAAACACCATGCCGACGCCGCCCGCCATGATGCGGTTGGTTCGAGCCCGGCTTGGCGGTTCCCGCCGCAGCACCCAGCGAAAATAAAGCACCAGCACGAACACCACCAAGTTGATCAGAATCACCAGGGTAACCAGCATCTTCATGCCAAATCCATCCGCGGGAAGCATGGCGAGTTTCGTTATGATCGTCTATGATAAGCGTCATCGGCCGACGATCCACGCTTTTTTGTTGGAGACTGCCGCGATGACTCAGCCCCTCGATCGCCGAACTTTTCTGCACACCTCGGCCGCCGCGACCGGCATGCTTGGCCTGGCGCCGCATTGGCCCGCATGCCCGGTGCAGCCGCGATCCAAGCCGCGCATCAAGTTGGCCGTCAAGTTTAGCATGGTGGCCACGAAGGACAGCATCTTCGACAAGTTCAAAATGTTGCGGGAGATCGGCTTCCAGGGCGTAGAACTCGACAGCCCCAACAACCTCGACCGCGATGAGGTCGTATCAGCCCGAGATCGAGCCGAAATCGATATCCATGGTGTGATCGATTCGGTCCACTGGCGGGATACGCTCTCGCACCCCGACGCCCAAGTCCGCGATCGCGGCCGCGCCGCCCTGCTGACGGCTCTACGCGATGCACACGCTTACAAGGCCGAGACCGTCCTGCTCGTCCCCGGCGTCGTCAACAAGGACGTTACCTACGAACAATGCTGGGAGCGCTCCCGGGCAGAGATCAAAAAAGTGCTCCCCGAAGCGGAAAAGCTGGGCGTCAAAATCGCCATCGAAGTCGTTTGGAACCATTTCATCACCAAGCCCGAGCAATTGATCGAATACGTCGACTCCTTCGATTCGACCTGGGTCGGGGCCTATTTCGACTGCAGCAACATGATCAAATTCGGCGTGAAGCCCGGCGATTGGATTCGCCAGCTTGGCCAGCGGATGCTGAAATTCGATTTCAAGGGCTACAGCAAGGAAAAGGGATGGGTGGAGATCGGCGAAGGCGACGAGGATTGGCCGGACATTCGGCAAGCCCTCGCCGAGATTGGCTATCATGGCTGGGCCACGGCCGAAGTCGGCGGCGGCGGCCGCGACCACTTGACCAAGGTTTATCATAAGATGAAGCACGTGCTGGACGTCTGATCCATGCCCCCGTTTCCATTCCACCGCTTGATCGAGAGGTAGCCATCGCGCATGAGCACCAAGGGAGAAATGTTTGCTGGCGTCAGCGTTGCCATGATCACCCCGTTCCGCCAGGGCGAGGTGGACTATGCCGCGCTGGATCGGCTGGTGGATTGGCACGTGCAGCAGGGCACCGATTGCCTGGTCCCCGTGGGCACGACCGGCGAGGCGCCAACGCTCTCCCACGATGAACATGAACGCGTCATCGCCGCGGTCGTCGACAAGGCGCAAAAACGCATCAAAGTGATGGCGGGGACAGGTTCGAACTCCACGCGGGAGGCCATCCGGCTGACCCGATTCGCCCAAAAGGCGGGAGCCGACGGCGCTCTCGTCGTTGGCCCTTATTACAATAAGCCGACCCAAGAAGGCTATTGGCGGCACTACAACGAATTGGCCCAGATCGGCATCCCGATCATCATCTACAACATCCCAGGCCGGACCGCTTCCAATATCCTCCCCGAAACCATCATCAAATTGTCATCCTTGCCCCACATCGTCGGCGTCAAGGAGGCCACGGGATCACTCGATCAGGCCTCGCAAATTGCCCAAGAAACCGACCTCACCCTCCTGAGCGGCGACGATTCGCTGACGCTGCCTTTGCTTAGCATTGGAGGTCGAGGCGTCGTCTCGGTCGTGGGCAACATCGTGCCTGGCGATCTAAGCCAACTCGTCCGGTCCTACTTGAAAGGTCAACCTGCCGAAGCGCTCAAATGGCATCGCAAACTCTTCCCCCTGTGCAAGGATTTAATGAGCATCGCTACCAACCCCATTCCCGTGAAAACGGCCATGAAGCTGCTCGGCCGAGATGCGGGCGAGTTTCGGCTGCCGATGTGCGAATTGGACGCCGCGGGTGAATCCAAGGTCAAACAGGCGCTCAAAGCTTACGGATTGTTATAGTCAAGCAAAATGGAGGGGATTAACGCTCAAGCGACAGCGATTGAGGCCTTGTTTCGCATGAAAATTGAGGGCATAGGGTGAATTTAGCACGTGTAAACAGGACGCCAATTAGGGGTTATTTTCAGGTGTCGAACATATTTTTTGGCGTGACTTGAGTAAATTCCGTAGAAATCTGAAAAAAATGCCCGGCGAATTTGACAACTATTCCATTATGGCTTAGGGTATCGATGTGCGGGAAAGACAACTTTGAAGCACAACGAGCACGGTTCATACCTACTCGAAAGCAGGCATTCTTGGTGTCTGCCAAACAACCCCGCATCACTGCTTAGTCGCCTGGTCGTCAGAATCGCGGACGGCCAATGGGGGTAACCATGGTCTCCAAGATCAGGCAAACTGTGGTTGACTTTCTATGGAAGGAGGATGGGCCCACTGCTGTTGAATACGCCTTCATGCTAGCGGCGATTATCACCATCTGCATCGTGGCGATTCGAACCGTGGGATCCTCAACTTCCAACAATTTCAGCCGCGTGAACTTTTAGTGTGTGACCGATCACTGTTGATCGTTGAACTGGTTTCTTTACTTTCCTAGGGAGGTTTGTTATGTTGGCTGCGATCAAACGTTTTCTGAAGAGCGAAGATGGCCCGACCGCGGTTGAATACGCCGTGATGTTGGCCCTGATCATCGTGGTCTGCTTGGCCGCGATCAGCTTCCTCGGCGGCCGCGCGAGCAGCGTGTTCAGCAACGTCGGCAACACGATCGGCTCGTAATTCCGTCTCGCTTTCAGAAAAGGCAGAGTGGCTTGTTCGCAAGCTCCTCTGCCTTTGCTTATGCGCTGATCACCATCCCTTCCCTCACCGCTCAGCCTCGCTCCTTTCGGCGTCAGCTATTCAACCAATGGGACGTCAGCATCCACAGAAGCGTTCCCGTCCCCTTGCGGACCGGGTCGTTGCTTTCGACCAAGGCCATGCCGCCCTTGGCATAGGCGATCCTGGCGCGCTTGCTGCCTATCAAATAGGCCGTGTGCAGCCCCAAGTCCGGTTCGTGACCGATCAATAGGACGTGCTGATCTTGATGTTGTCTGAGCAGCTTGCAAAGTTTCTTGCTCGATCCGCCGGGCAGCAATTGCTCGCAGGCAATCACTTCCGATTGCGGTTGGCCGAGCTGCCGGGCCAGCTCTTCCGCGGTTTGCAAGGTGCGTTTCAGGGGGCTGCAAAAGATGCGGGTGATCGGAATATCCAAGCGTTTGAAGGCAGAGACAAGTCGTGCAACCTGCCGTAAACCCTCGTCACTGAGCGGACGTTCCTCATCGGTGGTGATATGTTGATGATCGACGGGCAAGGCGTCCGCATGACGAATTAAATAGATATTCATAACGCACCTTTTCAAAAACCCAACGTGGAGCGGCCGGGGTCTTCATGCTATCTTAGACGGCACGCGCAGAGGCGTCAAAGCCCAACTCGGATCCCACGGTCCATGGAAGCACGCTCCGCGGCGGTCCTTGGAACCCATGTTTGGATATTTGGTTCATGCCGGAAGAGGCCTCGAAGAACTTGGATCAACCTTCCCTGCCGGCGTCTTCCTCGGCTCAAACCCCGGATGCGCCAACAGACCTCCCTGGCCCATCCCAGGCCGCTGCCGAATTGGCTCCATCCCAGCCCTCCTCGATCCCAGCGCTCTTTATCCTGACCCTGTTGGCCCTGATGTTTTTCGTCACGATCGAAGGCGCCTGGCACCCCGGAGTGGATGTGGATGCCTGGTGGCATCTGCGCGTCGGCCAATGGATTGAACAGAAAAGGGAATGGCCAACGACCGATCCGTTTTCCCGTCATGGTTTGGAAACGGGTAAACCCTGGCATGCCTATAGCTGGCTGTTCGAGTGGACGCTGTATCGCCTGGAGCAGGCGATGGGCATTCGCGGCCTGGTCTTCTTGCGGTTGGGATTGGCGTTGACTCTGGTTTGGGGGTGGCTGTTCTTCTTGCAGCGCCGCGCCTTGCCGTACACCTGGATGACCGTGCTGTGGGTTTTCAGCTTCATGGTCATCGGCTCCAACCTCCTGACCGAGCGGCCCTGGCTCATCACCATTGCGATCTCTCTCTGGACGATGGACGTGCTCTTGTCGGCGCGGGCGGGAAGGTGGTCGAGAGCCTATTGGTGCTTGCCTTTGGGGTACATGCTGTGGGCCAACGTCCACATTCAGTTCATCTATGGACTCGCCTTGATGGGGTTGGCGGTCGTAGCCCCGGGATTGGATCGATGGTTGAAGCGTCCAGTCCAGGCGAACTCTGCTCAGGAATGGCGCTCCTCCCTGTGGTGGAAATGGCTGGCCTTGACCTTGCTGTGCGCCTTAGCAACGTTGATCAATCCCTATCACTTTCACCTTTACGAAGTGGTGCTCGACTATGCCAGCCAAACGGGGGCGTTCGACTGCGTGAGTGAACTGCAAGCCCCGCGGTTTCGGCATATCCGTGACTGGTTGGCCATGTTCCTTTTCGCTAGTGCCGTCATCGCCTGCGGCAGCCGCTGGCCCGGTTCGACGTTTGACGTGTTGCTCGTGGCGGGAACCGCGTTCGCTGGCCTTCGAGCTGTGCGCGATCTGTGGTATCTCGTGCTGGGCGCGGTGAGCATCCTGTCGCTGCAAACGCCCGCCATCTTCAAGAATGAAATCGTGGTGACCTTTCGCTGGCCGCTTCATATGGGCTGGCTGCTCCTGGCCTGGTCCCTGGCGGCGGGGTTGCCCTGGCTGATCAAGGACGAAGAGTTTGCCAAGCAGGAACGACTCCAATATCCCGCCCTGGCGGTCCAGCACGTGCTTGAACAGCGCTATCCCGGTCCACTGTTTAACCATTTCGACTGGGGAGGCTACTTGATTTGGCGTTTGCCCGAATATCCCGTGTCGATGGATGGCCGAACCAATTTGCATGGCGACCGCCGCTTGGTCATGTCCCTCAACACCTGGACGGGCATCACGCCCTTGCCGCCGGAGGCAGGGAAGCCTGCTCCCTATCCCGATTGGGATCAAAACCCGGATCTGCTTTCCGCCAGACTGGTCATTGCTCAGAAGGAAATGGCATTGACCAATCTGCTGCGCAAACACGCGGCTTTCCACAAGGTCTATGAGGATGATCGGGCCGTGGTGTTTATCCGCCGGAGAGGTTCGCCATGAGCCCTATGCCAAGCGAACTAGTCATCCCGGTGGCCTTGGGCGACCGAGCTTATGACGTCGTCGTATCGCCGCGTCCCTTGCTGGCATTGGCTGAGGATTTCTTGCAAACGCAGCCGACGGGATCGGCCGTTTTCGTTTTCGATTCCAACACACATGTTTGGGCGGAACCGCTGTTGCAAACATTTCAAGCGGCAGGATGGTCAACGATCCCATTCGTGTTCCCGCCAGGCGAAGAAAGAAAAAACCTCACCACCCTTCACGACGCTTGCCGAAGTCTGATGCACCAGGTCGTGGATCGGCAAGCCATCATCTTGGCTGTGGGGGGCGGCGTCGTCGGCGACCTGGCGGGTTTCCTGGCGGCCATTTATCTGCGCGGCTTACGCTGGATCGTGGCGCCGACCAGTCTGCTCGCCATGGTGGATAGCTCCGTTGGCGGCAAGGTGGGCGTGAATCTCACACAGGGGAAAAACCTCGTGGGGGCGTTTCACCAACCCATGGCGGTATGGACCTCCTTGACCACGCTATCCACGTTGCCGCAGAGGGAATACCGCAGCGGCCTGGCGGAAGTGGTGAAGTACGGCATGAGCTTGGACGGCGGTTTTTTTGAATGGCTGGAAAACCATGCCGACGCCATTCTTCGCCGCGATCCCGAGGCCCTGCTGCCCATGATCAGCCGTTCGGTGCAACTCAAAGCCCAGATCGTGGCGGAAGATGAACGCGAGACGACGGGTGCGCGGCTGAAGCTCAATTTCGGCCACACCTTTGGCCATGGCTTGGAAGCCGCCACCCGCTACCTCGATTGGCTGCATGGCGAAGCCGTGGCCTGGGGAATGATTAAAGCCTGCCGCTTGGCGGAGCGCCTGGGTCGATTTTCTTCTACCGAGACTGACCGACTGATCCGGCTGCTAGATCGTTTTGGCCTGTTAACCGTTTTGCAAGTGGTCGGACCATCCTGGGCTGATAGCGTCATCAAGTGCATGCAGTCCGATAAGAAAAGGGCCGCGGGTCAATGGCGGTTTGTCCTGCCTGTTAGGATCGGCGACGTTGCGATCGTGTCCGGTGTATCTGAGTCGGATGTGAAGGCCGTGTTGGTGGAGACGAAGTAAAGGTGTGACGCGGATGGAACGTGATCCTGAAATCCAAGCCCGGCTGATTTTGCATCTGACCCCCGGGTTGGGCCCCAAATTGACGGCGGCCTTAATGCACACCTTTGGTTCCGCCGTGCGTGTGCTCGCCGCCAAGGTTTCCGATCTGCAAGCCATCCCCCGCATCGGGCAAGATACTGCGCAGAACTTGCTGGCCCATTGGCGATCCAGTTCGGTCGAGGAGGAATGGAAGCGGCTCGAAACCACGCAGACTCGCTTGTTGCTGCGAGGAGCAGCGGCTTATCCATCGCCGCTCGCCACGATCCCCGACCCCCCGTCGCTGCTTTATTGTCAAGGGGAATGGCGGCCTCAAGATGAACAAGCCCTGGCCGTGGTTGGATCGCGGCAATGCACGGCCTACGGCCGGCGAATCACAACCAAACTCGTGCGTGAACTGGCGGGGCATGGGTTCACCATCGTTTCGGGCCTGGCCCGCGGCATCGATGGCGTCGCCCATCAAGCCGCGCTCGAGGCCGGCGGACGCACCCTCGGGGTTTTGGCGGGAGGGCTGGGTAAAATTTATCCCCCCGAACATGCGGAGTTGGCCCTTGCCGTCAAGGAACATGGCGCCTTGCTCAGCGAAAGCGCCATGGCCGTCGCCCCGCTCCCAGAGATGTTCCCCAAACGCAATCGATTAATCAGCGGTCTATGCTGGGGGGTGCTGGTCGTGGAAGCACAGGCCAAGAGCGGCGCCCTCATCACCGCCGAGCATGCCTTGGATCAGGGTCGAGACGTGTTTGCCGTGCCTGGACCCGTGGACAGCGACGCCAGCCAGGGTCCGTTGCGGTTGATCAAGGATGGGGCCATCCTGGTGCGATCCATCGAAGATATTCTGCAGCATTATGAAAGTCGGCTCGCCGCTCAGACAGCAGCAGTAGCGGAGCTCATCCGAGATGGCAAGCCAGACCGTCCGACCGGGGCCGCCGGTACTGCGCCAGTCTTGGGTCCGCCCCCTGAGGAACCGCGGCAGCGAGCCGTCTGGGAGTCGCTCAAGGATGACAGTCTCGCCATGGATGACCTGATTGAGCAAACGTCGCTGCCCGTGGCAGAGGTGAGCCAGGCTCTCTTGCATTTGGAGTTGCAAGGACGCGTGCGCCGGCTGCCCGGCAATCGTTTTGAACGCCGATCATAATCCAGCCGACAGTCCATTGCATTTCAAACAGATCATGCGACAATGCAAATCGTGAAGAACCCGTGAATAAAACCCTCTGACCGAGGAGGCCTCGACATGGATTTCCATCTCGATCGTGTTCAAGTCTGGTCCACTGAAATTGCCGATCGCGCGGGGGGAGCGGCCAGCGTGTTGGAGCCACTCGCTGAGTCAGGCGCGAATCTGGAGTTTATCCTCTCCCGCCGCCTCCCCTCGAAACCTGGCTACGGTGAATTGTTCGTGGCTCCCATCACAGGTCCCAGCCAAACCCGCGCCGCTCATGGCGTGAACCTGCATCATGCCAATGACATGGTCCTGCTCCGCATCCGCGGCTCCGATCGGCCTGGTGTCGGCCACCATCTGGCTTCCTGCCTGGCCAGCGCCGGAATCAACTTGCGCAGCCTCACCATGGCCGCCATCGAAAACCGCTTCGTGGCCTACGTGGCCTGCGATAGTGCCGAGGATACCGCCCGGGCCGTCCAGGCACTGGCTTCCCTCAAAGTTTGATCCAGCCCCAAACAACCTGTGTCGGAGTTCAAAGAACTGAAGCGCTTGGCCACCGAAGCGATGCGCCGACAGGGATTGGGCGCGCCCTTATCCCAAGTAGCCTGAATGACCAGTGCGTCGCTCGCCAAAGAGGCGGTGTCAAAATGGGTGATTCAGGTTGAGCCACTCCCATGAAACCATCTTGAATCCGCGCTTAATTCGCTTAAATCGCATGGCCTTTCCGGGGTGAGCCGTTATAATAACAGCCTGTTTACCGAAACTTCATTCTCATGAGGGTCTACCTGCCGAAATCAGGGGTGAGCTTTTATGCCTTTACGGATGCGCGTGAACGACAAAGAAAACATCAGCGTGGCCCTGCGCCGCTTCAAGAAGTTGCTCGAACGCAGCGGCATTTTCAAAGAACTCCGCAAACGCAAGCACTACGAAAAACCCTGCGAACTGCGCCGGCGTGCGGAACTCCGCAAACGCGCTGCCCTCAATAAGGCCATGAAAGGCAAAGCCCGAGCCGGTCGCTAAGCGGCCGGACTACGGGCCTATCGAACCTACCCCGGGCCTGTGTCTCCTTCCCTGGCTTCCAGACTGGTTTCCGTCCATGGCTCGAACCCAATTTTCCTGGAAGCGAATCTCTTGATCCAGACCTCGATCTGGATCCGCCTAACGGCAAATATAAAGGAGTCCTCCGATTAGCACTGCAACGCCCGCTTCGACCGCCAGACCTTTACCTTCGAACGAAGACGACGTTTCCAATCATCTCCCCATGTGGGTGCAAGCGATCCCGTTTATCTTCGTCCACGCAGCGTGCCTGGGAGTATTTCTTCCCCAGGTGGAGTTCACGACGACGGCCTGCATTTTGCTCGTCGTGAATTACGCCGTCCGCGTCTGGGGATTGACCGCTGGTTATCATCGCTACTTTTCCCATCGCGCCTACAAAACGAGCCGAACGTTTCAGTTCATCCTGGCCTTGCTCGGCTGTTCCGCCCTGCAAAAAGGGCCGATCTGGTGGGCGGGCCATCACCGCCATCACCATCTCCATTCCGACACCGAAGAAGACATCCATTCGCCCATCGTCGATAGCTTCTGGCATTCCCACGTTGGTTGGATCTTCACCAAAACTTGGGAGCAAACCAACTGGCGGAACATGCATGATTTCGCCAAGTATCCCGAGCTGCGTTGGCTCGAAAAGCACCATTGGTGGCCCGGCGTGGGGCTGGCCGTGCTCTGCTACCTCGTTGGCGGCTGGAGCGGTCTGTTTTGGGGCTTTTTCGTGAGCACCGTGGCTGTCTATCACGTTACCTTCTTCATCAACTCCCTGTGCCACATTTGGGGGCGCCGCCGCTATCAAACGACCGACCTGAGCCGCAATAATTTCTTCCTGGCCTTGCTCACGTTCGGCGAAGGCTGGCACAACAATCACCATCACTACCAAAGCTCCGCCAACCAAGGCTTCTTTTGGTGGGAAGTGGATATCTCCTTCTACGTCTTGCGGGTCTTGAGCTGGTTCGGAATCGTTTGGGATTTGCGCTTGCCCCCCAAGAACAAGCAGTTCCCTGATCAAGATCAGCCCCAGGGCGACCATTTCGTGGAGCCTGCGAAACCAGACAAACTGGCCAGCAAGGCAGACCTGTTACTGCCGCCTATCTCTGCTCAATCGGTTGCCGCGGCCGCTCAAGCCGTGGTCGAGCCGGTGATGGCCGTCGCTCAATCGGCGCGGGAATCCGTCGCGGCCGCGGCCTATATCATGGGCGAGACCGTCGCAGCAGCGGCAGTTTCCGCACGTGAATCAGTCGCGGCAGCGGCTCTTGTGGCCAGTGAATCGGTGGTGTCCGCCGCTCATTCCGCCAAGGAATCCATCGTCGCCGCGGCCCAGGTGGCCAGCGAATCCGTGGTGGCCGCGGCACATTCAGCCGTTCCCACGGCCACAGTGGTAGCCTTGGTCGCTGTTCCCATGGTCACCTTCTTCCAAACAGTGGCGAGCCAATCCACCTGATGCCGTCATGATCTTGGAAGCGACATCAGCTTGGGGCGAGGCGTGGGTCCGCTGGACGATCCGCCTCGCTCTGGTGCTTTATGCCCTGGCTATTCTCAGCCGTTGGAGCAGCCAACCTGCGCTTCGCGCCTGGACACGCCTGCTTTGGACCGGTAGTTGGGGGCTTTATCTCCTCCACGTTCTCGCCGCGTTTCACGTTTATCATCATTGGTCGCATGACCATGCCTATGCCCACACCCAAACTGTCAGCGGTTGGGGGCCAGGCATCTACGTTTCCTATGCCTTCACGATCATGTGGGGGCTCACCGTCCTGGGCGTGTGGCTCCCCATCACCAAACCCTGGCCAGGCCAACGCTGGTTAATGGCATTGATTCATGTCTTGCTTTTTTTCGTGATCTTCAACGGCGCGGTCGTCTTCGCCGAGGGGCCAGTGCGCTGGCTCAGCCTGGCCGTTTGCGTTGGACTCGTTGGTGTACTCCTATTTCATTGGCGAAAGAACAACCGCGGCTGCCAGCACGCTTCCCAACTAAACGGTTATGCCGAATAGTCAGCCTCAGAAATCCAATTTTCATCAAAATTATGCTTGACATTCGGTTTGGCCGTGTGACAATACGGCTTAACTATTTGGCCTCTTCTCTGTTCCGGCCCCGTTGGGCACCCTTTACAAGGTCCTCGCCCAACGGGGTTTTTCTTTTAATCATGTTTAGGTTTCTATGTCAACTTAGTCATTTTGATCAATTAAAATGCCGCCTGAAAAAAAGTTAATCAAGATCGCCAGCAGCGACACCAATTCGCTTTAGTTTGGTGATAAATGAACGATCGATACCTGAAAGCAGTTCATTGTTTGAACCCTTGTCAGATGACGGGCGTCCTGCTCGGATTTATTGGGTTTTCTGCAATCATTTTTGGGGCAATAAGAATTGGTCCGAATTGATCTCGTGAATTAAGTACGCAAGAATTTCTAGTAAAAACCATAGTGATTCTTGATGATGCCTTGCATTTCAATTACTCTTTAGCGCCTTTTTCGAACGCGAACATCACGAATCCAGAGTGCGCTATAGTTCGCCTTTATGGCAGTCGAGTGTACATTGGGCCTAATCCGCCTAACGAGGATGATGTAGCGAAGCCCGCTGACTGGCAATGCAATGCGCCAAAATGTTACAAGGTTTTAAATATCATTGGAAGTTACTGCATTATTCAATAGGGCCATCACTTCTTCTACTATTCATAGGATGGATCTTTAATGGCTCCCCTCCTGTTGACTGCGATTTTCTGGTGGGCTTTATGGACTGACGCATCAGACAAGAAAAATGAAAGTGAGGCCATAGCGGCGATACTCGGATCGCAAAGCAACAAGGACCATTTTCCCCGTTATTATTGCCGCTGGAAAGTCACATCGGCTCACGCGAAATCCGTGCCAGAAGCTTGGGCGGGTCAGTATGAAAACACACGATCTTGCTCAATGAGTCTCGCGTATGACGCCCCCACCGAGAAAAAGGAACGTTTCCAGTGCATAACGTCTTAGCCTGATGCCCGTTTGGCGACTAAGCAAAATGGGTTTATGGTCTCCACGGTTGAATATCTTGCCTTCACAGAATTGCGAATGACTGAAAACTCATTGGTCATAATGAGGGGCAATTGGAATGTGTCCGCTATGCGATCAAAAGGATATTGGAATCATCGCGATGAACCCACCCCTTTCGCCATGGGGGACATGTATAGGGACTTGGAAGCAAATTCACCCTTTACCTTGTTACGTGAATACCAGCTAGGTAAAGCGAACCTTCAATCCAATGGCTTGATCATGCGCGAGGGTAAGTCCTATGTGCATGCCAGATTAAGTCGACACTACGGCGATTGGAATTTTTATTTTGATCCACATATGGGCTTTTTGCCATTTGAATGTGAGGAAAGTTATCGGGGCCAAGATGCTAAATATTCTTTGCGCCATGTTGCCCGAGTTCTTGCTGCCCAGTCCTTTGATGAACATCGATGGTTCCCGAAACACATTGTCTGCCTTAGACTCCCCCAGCAAGATGGCGGCATCGTGTCGGTTTTGGACATGAGCGTTGAAGAATTGCGATTGGACCATGAAGTCGCTGCCGAGGATTTTCAGGTCAATTTGCCCGCAGGCATGACTATGAAACGGGATCATCCAGAATAAGCTTAATCCTCTTTCCGATTGCAGCAGAACGAAACCATTTCCCCAGAGGATTTGCCGCGCATTCTGCGCATGCTGGACGAAGCCAAGGCGAAGAAAGGGCAGCAACATACAGGGCATGCCCTAATGAGTACAAGCATTCAACCGCCTGAATCCAATGCCATGAACTGGTTGTTGATGGCTGGTGGAGGCATTTTCGTGCTTTATTCCGCTTACGTCATTTATCGTGGACGTCATCGGCTTTCCCCGTGAATCTTACCCGGTTATGGAAATGGAATGGGTGAGCCATGTTGAAGTATGACATCACAAGACGTGGATTTACTTTGATTGAGGGGATGATGGTTTCGGCCGTCTTGGCAATCATCATTGCCATCGTCATCCCCGCGATCCAACGGGTTCGAGGAGCCAGCGATAAACTTTATTGCCAACTTCAGCTACGCACCATTGGGCAATCCATCGTTCATTATCAATCAATCCACGGTTTTTACCCTACCGCCGTATCGACATGGGGAAACCCGCAACCTTTCATGAGTTGGCAAACTCGCATACTATCCTATCTTGATGGCGGGGATCAGCTTTGGACACAGTCCTTGGCGGGTTACGCCAAGGAACCCCTTTTCTGGAGAGAGCCGCATCTTCCTATCCGCGCCACCGTCATCTAGACTTATGGCTGTCCAAGCGATGAAGATCGTCTTGGTATTTTTGGCCGCCATCAACCAACTGCGGCTTTCACCCAACATCTAGCCGTTTCCGGAGAGAAAACGGGCAGTTTTGACGGCGTTATGTTTCCGAACTCACGGATTAAGCCGATGGATATCTCCGATGGCCTTAGCAACACCGTGATGGTGGGTGAACGTCCTGCTAGCGCCAATGGGAGGTTTGGTTGGTGGTATGCCGGCATTGGACAAATTTATGATGGAAGCCTGGATTCGCACATGAGTGTCAAGCAGCTTAACCAAACATTTTATGCACCCATGTGCCCGCGTGGACCATTTCGTTTTGCACGTGGCAGTAAATCTGATATGTGCTCGTCGTTTCACTTTTGGAGTTTGCACCCTGGCGGCGCCCATTTTTTGTTTGCAGATGGATCAAGCCGTTTTTTGAAGTATTCAGCCAATCATCTTTTACCCGCCTTGGCCGCGCGCCATGGTGGAGAACACGTGGATTTGCCGGACGAGTAACACCTGCTTGGCCGTTCCCTGTTCGTTTCCCTCGTCAGCGCATTTTATTTTCTACTGCTCCAATCCGAATGAGTCGGGGATCAACTTCCCATTGAAAGCCTGCGCTTTCTTCAGCGAATCTTATAATAGCCACGTCAACCGTTGAAACGTCCATGTTCAAGGGAGCGATGATGTCCAACCTCGCGGTGGAAATCGAAAACGTCACCAAGCGTTTTGGCAGCCACACGGCCGTGGATCAATTGAATCTATCCGTTCCCACAGGAACGATTTACGGCTTTATCGGCCCCAATGGTTCCGGTAAATCCACGACCTTGCGGATGATCATGCGCATCCTCCATCCCGATGAGGGCAACATTCGCGTGCTCGGCTCGGAGAAGCTGAATGCGGCCAACGACCGCGTCGGCTACCTGCCCGAGGAACGGGGCTTGTACAAGAAAATGAAGGTGGCCGAGATTCTGCACTTCTTCGCACGGATCAAGGGCCAGCGACAAAGCATGCCCGCCATTAAAAAGTGGCTGGAACGGTTGGAGTTGGCCGACTGGGCGAAGAAGCCGGTGGAAGCCCTTTCCAAGGGCATGTCGCAGAAAGTGCAATTCATTGCCGCCGTCATCGCGGAGCCGGACCTGATCGTCCTGGATGAACCCTTCAGCGGCCTGGATCCCGTCAATGCCGTCGTCCTGCGCGAAGCCGTGCTTGAGTTGAAAGCCGCCGGCAAGACGGTCATCTTCTCCACGCATGACATGAGCGTGGCCGAGAAAATGTGCGACGTCATCTTCATGATTTACAAGGGAAAAAAGGTTCTCGATGGCCCCTTGAACGTGATTCAGGATGCTTACGGCAGCGATACCATTCGCGTTCGGCTCGAAGAAGGCGAAGTGGTGAAGGAGCAACTGCCCGGCGTGGAGCAGATTGCCAACTTTGGCCGCTGGCAGGAACTGCGCCTGCGCAATCAACAGGATTCGCAAGCCGTCCTGGACGCCCTGATGCGGCAAGGACGAATCCGCCACTTTGAATTGGCCCGGCCCTCGCTCCACGACATTTTCCTCCGCGTCGTCGGCGTCGACGAAGGCGAACTGGTGGGCAAATAACGGAACCAAATGAACCTGAGAGAAGCGGCTGACACGAACGCCAAGGGGAGATGCGGATGAGCAAGATCATGGCGGTGGCGCAGCGGGAATATAAAGCGGCGGTCTTGACCAAAGCCTTCCTCATTAGCGTCGCCATCATGCCGCTCATGATGAGCGGCAGCATCCTGGCGGAAGTGCTGCTGCGCGGCAAGACCGGCGATCGGGAGAAGCGCTATGCCGTGATCGACCGCACCCCTGAAAGCCAGCTTTTCCAAATCCTGCAAGCCGCCGCGGAAGCGCGCAATGCAAGACTCAAGGAAGCGGGCAAGGACAATGAAACCATCTACATCGTCGAGTCCGTTCCTCCTCAAGGCGACCAGCCGGAAGAGATTTTGGCCCAGCGCTTCGAACTGTCGGAGCGCGTGCGGAAGGGCGAACTGAAGGGCTTCATCGAAATCGGCCGCGACGTGATCAAGCCGCCGCTCCCCGATACGAAGACCTCGCAGGCTCTCAGCCAGGCCGCGGAGAAGAACAGCGGCATTTCGATGGGCGGCATCCTGGGTCTCATGCCGGACCCGGTGGTCATTCGGTATCAAACGAACAATCCCCTGGCTCAGGAATTCAGCCGCTGGGCGGAACAGCAACTGAACAGCGCCATCTTTTCCAAGCGACTCGTGAATAGCCCCATGAATCCGGCCGAGGTGATTTCAATGGCTCGGCCCATCCCGGTCGTGCCCCGCGAATTGACCAAAAAGGATATGGCCGGCCAGATCGTCGACGGCCCCGAGATCAACATCCTCATCAAATTCCTGGTCCCCTTCGGCATCATCATGCTGATGTTCATGATCATCATGGTGGGGGCCACCCCCGCCATGACCGGCGTGGTCGAGGAGAAAATGCAGCGGATTGCCGAGGTCCTGCTCGGTTCGGTCACCCCGTTTCAACTCATGATGGGCAAGCTGGTCGGCATCGTCGGCATGGCCCTGACCTTGGCCATCGTCTATTTGGGAGGCGCCTATTGGGCCGCTCATCACTACGGCTACGACCATTACATCACGCCGCAGATCATGGGGTGGTTCCTCGTCTATTCTTTCTTCGCCGTCTTCCTCTTCGGCTCCATCTTCATCGCCATCGGCGCGGCCTGTTCAGATACGAAGGAAACGCAGGCCCTGATGTCGCCGGTAATGATCCTGATTTGCATCCCGTTGTTTTTGATGTCGAACATCATCCGCGAGCCGGAAAGCCAATTCGCCATGTATGCCAGCCTGTTTCCGCTGGCCACACCGATGATCATGACGGCGCGGATCGCCATTCTCCCCAACCTTCCGGTCTGGCAGCCGATCCTGGGGTTGGTCCTGGTCGTACTGACGACGCTGTTCTTCGTCTGGGCGGGGGGGCGCGTGTTCCGCGTGGGCTTGCTCATGCAAGGCAAAGGGGCCAACTTCCGCGAAATCACCCGCTGGGTCATCCACGGATGAATTTCCGCAAGGAGGGGTTTAACCGACGCTCACCACTCCGGCTTCGTTCGGCAGCAGCGAACGGTTGAGTTGATGCTGCAGGTGCTTCAAGCGCTGGACTTCTTCCGCTCCGAGCATCAGGATGGGGCAAACGGTCTTGTTGTGCCACAAAGGCTCATCCAAGTCGATAAACGACCGGCAGCTTTCGCCATCAGGAGTGCCTGGGATGGGTGAGAATTCCGCCAGCATGACCCGAACGCCCAAAGCATGGGCCTGTCTCATGGATGCTTCGACGTTCTGATCGCCGCTGGGATGGCCGACGATGAGATAGGCGACGATGTGCCGCCGATCCGCTCCCGCCTCGATGAGAAACCGCACCGCCCGTTCGAACTCATGGGCGTAGACCTTGCCGCCGGTTTTTTTCTGCCATTCATAGGCACTGCTTTCATAGCCAAGGTGAAAGGTGCGAAAGCCGCCGGCCACCATCGCCTTGGCCATGTCCTGAGTGATGAAGCGCGCATTGAGGGCATTGGGCGTGTGCAGTTGCACCTGGCCTGCCCATGGCTTGCGGCGCACGGCGTCGAGAAAGGGAAGCAAAACCAGATCGGCTCGATAAAGCAAAGCGTCATCGTAAAATGCCAGATGACGCACGCCGCGTTGGACCAGTTCATCCATTTCCTCCAGAGCACGGTCCAAATCGTTGGGCAAAAAGTCAGGCTCGACTTGCGGCACGGAGCAATAGGTGCAGCGAAAGGGACAGCCCTGGGCGAGCTTCAACACGCCGACTTTGAGTTGCGGATAGCCTTCCCAGTAAGGCAATTCCTGGGTCCGAGGCTTCAACCCCATGAAGGACCACAACGGTTCAAGCTGCGACCCCCAGACCACGAGGTCGGGTCCGAGGCTGCGGGCATGGGCCGGGCACAGCGTGGCATACACGCCGCCCAGCACGATCTTGGCGCGCGGCTGCAAGCGGCGCACGTCCTCCATCACTTCGCGAACGCCGAGGTACCAATACGTCATGACCGTTTGCACCAGGACAAAATCGGCGGGCGGCTGGTCGGCCAACCAGCGCTGAAACGTCTCACGCGAGCGCCCAAAGCGGCGATAATGACGGGGAATGCTCTTGAACAAAGCAGGCTTGGCGGCGGGGACCGAGGGAAAGGCGCCGCGACCGCAGTCATCTTCGCGCAGGCCGATGCGTTCATCCGGCGAAAACGCTTCGCGGTCGAGAGAATCGAAAAGGGCCATCTCCGCCTGGCCGCGAAGCTGCCCCGCCACCCGCAGCAGTCCGTAGGGTTTCAGCCAAAAGTCATGGGCTGAGAAGTCGTATATCGGCGGTTGTACCAGCAACACTCGCGGTTTCATGGCAAAGGCCCGATTCCAATCTTTTTCATTCAAGATACACGCCTGTGCGCTCGAAAGCAGTTAGAATAGGCATATGCTCGCTGAAATTCGTGAAAAGATCGCCAAAGCCGTAGATGCCAACCATCTTTGGGGCTATCGCCCCCAGGGAGTGCCCCAGGTCGAACCTTCGATCCTGGCCTTGCTGGCGCTCCAAACGGACGCCGACCGCTATCACTCGTTAATCGACCAAGGGCTGCAAACGTTGGCAAGTTGGCAAGACGCCGACGGCGCCTTCCGCATCCGGGAAGGCAATCCGCAATCCGTCTGGCCCACGGCCTTGGCCCTTTATCTCCTGGCTCGGCTCAGGCCGGACTCGCCGACCATTCCCCGGGCCGTAGCCTGGCTAGGCGGACTGCAAGGCATCACGCTTCCCGACGATGAGGAATACCGCCGCGATTTCGACATCAATCCCAGCCTGCCGGGCTGGCCCTGGGTGCAAAATACTTTTTCCTGGGTGCAGCCCACGGCTTGGGTATGCCTGGCCTTGCGCCAAGCGGGTTACGGCGACCACCCCCGGCTCAAGCAAGGCATGGAGATGCTCCTGGACCGCGCTTATGACGAAGGCGGCATCAACTACGGCAATCGCCGCGTCTTTGGCCGAGCCACGGAACCGGTTCCCGCGGACACCGCGCTCTTTCTCCTGGCCATGCAAGGAACGCCCGATCATCCTCGTCTCCAGGCCGCGCGCCAGTTCATGATCCGGGTCGCCCGAGACAATCCCGACCTGGAGAATCTTTGTTGGGCCAGACTTAGCCTGGATGTTTGGCGCGAGGACCCCGCGGCGGCGAACGTCTTGGACATGTTGGATGAGCACATCCCTGGGGCGTATCAAGCCCGCGAAGCCTGTGAGCTGTTCGCTCCTTCCCTGCCCAGGGAGGCCTTGACCGTCTTGGCTTTAGCATGCCGTGCTGCTCATCCCTTGGCGCTGCCTTCGTCCACCCAGCAACTCGAACCGCCGCCGCCCATCCGCGGCAAAAGGCCGTCTTGGGGAGAGCGCCTCGCCTCCTCGATGCGGGGCATGATGATCTCCGCGGTGGGCCGATTGCGCTCGGTCACCACCCCCGCAATGGTGCACGTCGCCGCGGCCAGGGATTACGAGGATGACCTCGCCAGCCTTTTGTGGTCGCAATATGCCGCGTTTCGCACCCAGGTTCCCTTGCACAACAAGCGGGTCGTTTTGAAACCCAACATGGTGGAGTATCACCCCGACAAGGTGATCAACACGCACCCTCGCGTCGTCGAGGCGGTCATTGAATTGTGCCAGCGCGAAGGGGCCAAGGAAGTGATCGTGGCCGAGGGGCCGGGCCATTGGCGCAACGTGGAATACATCGTCACCGCGAGCGGCTTGGCAGAGGTCCTGAAGCGCAAGGGCGTTCGCTTTGTTGACCTCAACCACGACAACCCGGTGGCCGTGCCGAACCTGGGCCGCTGCACGCGGATGGAGATGCTTTATCTTTCCGAAACCGTGTTTCGCGCCGACGTGGTCATCTCCCTGCCCAAGTTGAAAACGCATCACTGGGCGGGCGTGACATTGTCCTTGAAGAACCTCTTCGGGACGTTGCCGGGCATCTGCTATGGCTGGCCGAAAAACGCCTTGCACTGGCAGGGCATCGAAAACAGCATCGTCGACATCGCCCTCACGCGCACGCCGGAGTTGGCCATCGTTGATGGCATCATCGGCATGGATGGCGACGGACCTCTCATGGGCGACGCCAAGTCCATGGGCGTGTTGGTCATGGGGACGGACCTCCTGGCCGTTGACGCCACCTGTTGCCGACTGATGTGTCTGGACCCTTATAAGGTGGAACACCTGGCCTTGGGCTACGCTCGTAAACTGGGCATCCTGCCCGAAAAGGACATCGTGCAAATCGGCCGACCGATCCAGGAATTGGCCAAACCCTTCGAGCCACATCCCCGCTTTGCCCATCTCAAGCTCGCGCCCCTATCAGCCTCCTCCTGATCGGATCGCACAATCCCTTGCCCGCTTTGACGGGTTCCCATTTTTTCGCGGCACATTGGTCGCCGCTTCGGGCTTCGAGTGTAGCGGGGCGGCAATGGCCCACGGATCGCCTTGGCCGCCATCAAAAATAGGAGAATCTAAGTGATCGCTACGACTTCGTTCAAGCCTTCCGACCATGGATACCATTTCAAAAATGGCTCGTTCCATTTCACGGTCTTGGGCTTCAGTTGTTCCGTGCTCTGCGGCGGCATGTCCTACTCTGCCCTGGATTACTTTTTGATGGATATGGATATTCCCGACACAACGGTCACACCGCCCGAAGGTAGTCCGCTGTTCAATCATCTTTACGATCGACAACGTGATGCCCATATGAACACCATTCCACGCTTCATCAGCGCCTGGGGTTCCAATCCAGGCACGGGCGCCAAGGTCGACCCGGTCAACAATAGCAGCCGCGGCGATGAGTTCTACAAAGTGATGGCAGAAAACCAAAAGGGAGTCCCCGCGGTGCTGTGCTTGATCGGCACCAAGGCGTTCAAGGGCCACCATGTTATGGCCATCAAAAGCCAGGACGGACCTGCCCAGCAACTTCAGCTTTATGATTCCAATTATCCCGATCGCGATGATATTTACTTAACCCCACTCAACTATGCCCCGTTGTGGCGGCACTCCGATGGCAGCATGTGGCGCGGCTACTTCGTTGATGACGGCTACCGCCCCCAATATCCCCCCATCAACACCGGCGAAGGCTCCTGGAAACTTTGCGCTAAATGTTCCTCCCTCTATCAATCGGCGATGGGCCCCGGGAAGTGCGCGGCCGGCGGCGTGCATCAGACGTTCACCAAGATGGAATACTATCTCCCCAAGAATGGCCAGCGGGGTGAATCCGGATGGACGCAGTGCAACAAATGCAAGGAATGCGTATGGGTGGGGGATGGACGAAAAGGAGTTTGCCCCGCGGGCGGCAATCACGACTTCCCGGCATTCAAGAATTACGTCCTGCCCATCAACGGCGGCAAGGGTGAACCCTATTGGTTCTGGTGCTCCTTCTGCTCCTCGCTCTACTATCAGCGTCCCAATACGAACGCCGGCCGATGCCCCGCCGGCGGCGCTCACTACACCGTCAGCAAGGCTTTTTATTGCATCCCCGGCGAGATCAAGGCCTAAGCCCTTGTCGGCTCATCCGCACAAATTCATGGCGGAGGAGCAGGCTCAGCCAATCGAATTGGGAGAACAACAAAGGCATCCTGTCATTTAACATTGCCCAGCCGTTAAACCTGCTCCGATTGCAGTTGCGTGAAATTGGTCTTCAACCCATCACGGCGCCGCCATTGACCCTGAGAATTTGCCCCGTAATGAACGTGGCTTGCGGATTGGCGAGCCAGGCCACGGCCTCGGCCACTTCATCGGGTCGTCCCCAGCGGCCCAGGGGCGTTTCCCGCAGCACCCGCTGTTGCCACGGTTCGGAGGCCTGTGCTCCCCAGGCCGTGCGAATCCAACCGGGCGCCACGGCATTGACTCTGACCTCGGGAGCCAGGCTTTTGGCCAGGCTTTTGCTCATGGCCATGACCGCACCCTTGGCCCCGGCGAAAAGCTGGCCGCTTTCCCCCTCCATGCCCGTCTCCGCTTGATCCCAGCCCATGTTGATAATGCAGCCCTGCCCCATTGCCCGCATGCGCTGTCCCACGGACCGGCTCATGATCAGCGTGGCGGCCGCATCCACGGTCCAAAGCTGCTGCATCTTATTCAGAAAAGGCAGCTTGGCTCCCTCGCCGGTGAGGATGTCCGCGCCGGCATTGTTGACCCACACATCCAAGCCCGACCACACCTTCCAGGCGTTTTCCACCAGTTGATCCGCATGAGAGAGTTCGCTCAGGTCGGCCAGGAACGCTTCGCTGCGCCGCCCCAATTGGCGAAGCTGATCGCGCACCGTTTTGCAAGCTTCCAGGGATTGACGAGCATGCACGATCACGTCCGCACCTTGTTGACCCAGCGTCAGGGCGATGGCCCGGCCGATGCCGCTGCTGGAACCGGTCACCATGACCCTTTTGCCTCGCAGCGGATGCCGCACCACCTCGGCCAGCATCTCGGCCACGGTCCGCTGCAATCGGGGGTGCACCCAGCGCGGCTCCAACTCAAAAAACGGTTCCAGCACGAAGCGCCGTTCGTGCAACCGCGGGTGTGGCAATTGCAGGTCGGGTTCATTGAGAATGAGATCGTCATAGGCCAGTAAATCCAGATCGATGGTCCGCGGACCCATCGCTTCCCGTCTTTCCCGGCCCAGTTGCTGTTCGACTTGCAAAAGCATGGACAGGAGATCACGCGGGGAACGCCCGGTTCGCAGCCGCGCCGCCGAGTTGAAGAAACTCCCTTGGTCCAGAGGTCCGCCGACCGGAGCGGTCTCGTAAACGGGCGCCACGCCATCGATCTCCACGTCGGCCGCTTCCTTGAGCAACCGCAGGGCGGACTGGAGATGCTCCTGGCGATTTCCCAGGTTGCTTCCAAGGGCGATATAAGCGATACTCATGTCCGAGCTGGCCTCCATGGGAGGGCGGTTCGAGGATTCTTGACCCCGTACACCATGCCGTCATCGATCATCCCTGAGAAAGCGATCCTTTTGTCATCATGCCGACGCGACTGCTCATTAGTGTACGTTCCGTTGCGGAAGCCCGCCAAGCCTTGGCCGGCGGAACGGACATTTTGGACGTCAAGGAACCTAACCACGGCTCCCTGGGTCGAGCATCCCTGGAGACGATTCAGACCATCGTCGCAAATATCGCGGGGGTCTGTCCCATCTCGGTGGCCTTGGGTGAGCTGATCGAGAAACCTGCTCCCGTGCCCCTGGCCGAAATTACCTATCAGAAAGTCGGGCTTGCCCGCGTCGGCCGGGCCGGTTGGATCGATGCCTTTCAGGAGTTGCGCTTCAAGATGCGCCCCTCGGAACTCGTGCCCGTCGTGTATGCCGACGCCGACCGCGCGGCGGGACCATCGCCATTCGAGGTGCTGGCTCAGGCTGAAGCCATCGGCCTCCAGACGCTGCTGATCGATACGTTGATCAAGGATGGCCGGGGTTTGTTGCACTGGATGCCGATCGCCGTGCTGCGCGAGCTGGCCCGGCGCAGCCGAACTTCGGGCATTGCCTTGGGGTTGGCTGGCTCCATCACCATGGAGCAAATCCATGAAGTGCTTTCCTTGCAGCCATCCATCCTGGCGGTGCGGGGGGCAGCCTGTCGGGGCCAGCGCAGGGAACAGGAAGTGGATTCGCGCAAAGTCGAGAAACTGGCTCGGGCCGTTCACCGGTCCCAGACGCATGGATCGACATATGTCAAATCTTGACTGGATCAGAACCAGCCCCCGGTGACGGGAATGACTTGTGCCGTGATGTAGCTGCTTTCCTCGGCGGCGAGAAACATCACGGCATTGGCCACGTCGGCGGGTTCGCCGAGCCGACCCATGGGGATTTGCTTGATGTACTCCTCGAGCACCTCGGGCTTGATGCCGCCGAGCATGGGGGTATGGATGACGCCGGGAGCGATGGCGTTAACCGTGATTTTGCGCTTGGCCAACTCCTTGGCGAGGACCCTGCTCATGGCGATGACGCCCGCCTTGGCGGCGGAATAGTTGGCCTGCCCCGGGAAGCCGACGATGCCCGCAATGGAAGCGATGTTGATGATGCGTCCGCCGTCGCGAAGAATCTCCGCTCCGAGTTTGCAGGTATTGAACACGCCGGTCAGGTTCGTGTCGACGACGGCGCTCCAATCCTCCGCGCTCATGCGTTTGATGGTCTTGTCGCGGAGAATGCCCGCATTGCTGACCAGGACGTCCAACCCGCCCGCCTGTTCCTGAATCTTCTTCATCATCCCGGCCACGGAATCGAATTGGCGAACGTCCGCGTCCAAGGTGAGGACTTGCGCAGCCCCTTGATGCCTAAGGCGCTCGGCGGTCGCCAGGGCATCCTTTTCATTGATCCCTTCCGCATCCTTGAAGTAGTTGACGATGCAGACCGCTCCAGCCTTGGCGAACCCTTCGAGGATGACGGCCCCGATGCCGCGGGAGCTGCCGGTCACCAGAACGACTTTATCGTGGAAGTGGTATTGAATGTTCATGCCGCTGAAACGAATGAGTTATTTATTGGGATAGGGTTTCTGCCAGAAGTTTTCGCCTTCCATGTCCACCGTGGGCTTGGTGGACACGGTGCAGTCGCCGTTGACGGTGACCTGGCAGGCCAGCCGCATTTCATGCTCATGGCCGATGGTGGCGAAGGGCATCAGGGCCAACCGGATCTTCTCAAACATGCCCATGGGGCTGACGTTTTCCATGCCCTGTTTGATCAGCACCTTGCACGTGCCGCAATGGCCCAGGCCATGGCAATTGAGGTATTTGGCCAACCCCGGGTATAATGATACATTAGCCTTCAAGGCTTCGGTGCGAAGATTCGAACCGGCGGGAACCTCAACCTCTTGCTTTTCCTTCTTATCATTAATGAAGACCACCTTCGGCATGATGCACTCCTGGGGACCGGACACAATGCTCGATGGCTAGGGGACAGCCCCAACCGGTTTGCTGAGAAATTGTATCAATCTCAGGGACATCGGGCATCGTTGGATTTGCGGTTATGATTCGTTTTGTTCACTTCAGCGATATCCATGTGTTTCAGGCCGATGCCGCCTGGAAGCCCCGCGATTATCTGACCAAGCGGCTCACCGGCTTCTTCAATCAAAAATATCTCCCCCGGGGCAAGCAGTTCCGCGAAGCGGTGGAGGTGCTCAAGCGGCTCGTCGACGACCTTTATAGCCGCAAGCCCGACATGATCCTCTTCTCCGGCGACGCCACGACGCTGGGCGTCGAGGAGGAATTCGCCATCGCCGCCGAGGTGCTGCGCGTCGGCGCCAAGGATGCGCCGCCGGGCTTGGCCGTTCCGGGCAATCACGATTATTACACCCGCCACAGCTACGAAGCAGGATTGTTCGAAAAGTATTTTGCCCCCTGGCTGCAAGGGGATCGCGTCGACCAACACACGTATCCTTATGGCCGGCAAGCGGGGCCGTTTTACATCCTCGGCGTCAACTCCAGCCAACCCCGGCGCTGGTGGTGGGACTCCAGCGGCATGGTGGGACTGCCCCAACTCGAACGACTCAAAAGACTGCTGCAAAAGCCGGAAGCAATGGCATCGCCCAAGATTCTGCTGACGCATTACCCCATTGCTCTCTCTGATGGCAAACCTGAACGGCGGCATCGGCGTCTCAAGGATCTGGCCGCGCTCCTTGAGGTCATCCGTGAACATCGCGTCGGCCTTTGGCTGCACGGCCACCGTCACAAGCCTTACCACGTCAAACCCGAAGAGCATCAGCCCATGCATGCCCTTTGCGTCGGCAGCGGCACCCAGGAATCCTTGTGGACCTACGCGGAATACACTTTCGATGGCAAAAAACTTCACATTGAACACCGCGCCTACCAACCCCACCCCAAGCGGTTCGAGAAGGTGAATAACATCATCCTGCCGCATGAGATTCATTAAGGAGTGGATTAACCAGCCTCACTGCCCTTGTGTGGAAAACGATCATTTAACCCAGGTCGCCGCCGCAGTGGGGGCAGGAAGTCTTCGGCGCGTTTTGTTTGCGCAATTCCTCGATGAAGCTGGCGCCCAAGATGCCCGTTGGCAAGGCCACCATGCCCACGCCAAAAAGGGCCACCAGAGCGGCGAAGACTTTGCCCATGGCCGTGATGGGAAAAACGTCCCCGTAACCCACCGTCGTCAAGGTCACGATCGACCACCACATAGCGGTGGGGATGTCGGGAAACTTGTCCGGCTGCGCATCGTTCTCGGCGAAGTACATCAACGATGACGTCAACACCACGAGAAACAGCATCAACATCACCGTGATCAGTAATTCCTCCCGGCATCGCAGCACAACCCGGCCGAGCAGCCGGATGGCTTCGGAATAGCGCCCCAATTTGGCGATGCGGGCCATGCGAAAGAGCCGAAGGGCGCGGATGAACCTGAGATCATAGGTGGCAAAGGCCAGGAAAAAGGGCAGCACCGCCAGCAGGTCGACCAAGGCCATCGGGGTGAACGCAAACCGCAGGCGGCCCCACAAGGGATGAGCGTAGCGCGAATCGCAAACCGCCGACCAAAGGCGCAACCCATATTCCACGGAAAAGATGGCGACGGAGATCGTCTCGAAAACTTGAAATAAAAGATGGAAGCGATCATCGAAGCTTTGCACCGATTCCAGGATGACCGCCAGGACATTGAGCGCGATGAGCAGAAACAGCCCCAAACCGACTCGGCGCGTCCAGGGGTCGGCGGGATTCTCAACCGCCAGGATTTGCCAGACGCGCCGCCGCAGGGGTCGATCGTTGGTCAAGGCTGCCCCTCGCTCACAATCCTAAGCCGAAGATGAAGACCTCGTTTTTAGCATATTTGCCTGCTTTGAACTTGTCAGGCCGCAGCACCGTGAAAGTGGGATGCTTATCGCCCTTCTTTTTGGCGACGCTCTCCATCCAATAAATGGAATCGCGCAGGCCAATTTTGCCCGCGGATTCAATGACGCGGATGCCCTTGCTCAGTTGCTCGATCGCGCTGTTCATGGCACTGGCCGCGACCTGCACGAAGGGTCCGATCAAGCCTTGCGTGATCGTGCCCATGAGCGTGCCGCTCTGCGTGGAATCGGCGGGAACCGGATCCGCGTGCCCCGGCGAAAGCGTCTGCATGCCTTGGCCCAGGGCCGTTTCGATGATGGCGATATGGCCGAAGCCGCCTTCCGATTTGTGCTTCCAAATGATCACGTCATGGTGTTGGACCTCGGCAATGGTTTTCCTCGCGGTGGCTTTATTGCCAAAGGCGGGAATGTCGGTGCTGGGTCCGAGCGCCAGACCGCGGCGGCGGGTGTAATTGCCGACAAAGCCATTGCAGTCGAGGCCCAGATTGGCATCCGCGAATTGCTGCAGATCGCCTGGCTTTTCCAGGCCGTAGCGCTGCACGAGCCGCAGCGTCAGTTGCAAGTCCGCGACGCTGCCCTTGCCCATGAAACAAACAGCGATATCCGCCTTCTTGCTGGAGGTCGCGACGTCGACCGCGCCGACCGTCAGCGATCCCTTGCTTTTCTTGGCTTCCTCCTTGATCTTGCCGATCAATTTATCCTTGGCCTTTAAGGCGTTGGCGTTGTTCACGCCGTTGAGTTGATACTGGTGCACGTCGACCGCGACCACGCTGTTGTCGTCCAGCGTGACAGGCAAATGACGGTATTCGTCATAGAGACCCAGCGGCGTGAGATTGGCCATAGAGGTGATCCTTAAGAAGAAATGCAGAGCGATGGCAAAGGCCCCAGGGCCTTCAGCATACTGACAAGCCCATCCGATCACAACCCGTTTGATCACGAACCAACCCAAGGATATGATGCAACCATGCGCCTGGCCTGTGGATCGACGACGACGGCTGGCGCACGACTTTTTTGCCCCATACCGAGTCGTCAAAACGATTCGGCCTGACTTAATGTCCTTCTGCGACTTTCTGACCTGGTGAGTTGCAGCAACCCGGCAACGTTTCTCAAGCTGTCGAGAGCCAATCGCACCATGGCTGAACCCAGCGTCTTTTCGGCTTTGCTCGACTCTCTCATTGAAATGGAGCTTCTCACGCCGCTCCAAACGCAAGCCGTTCTGGCCAAGTCGCACGCTTCCTCCGAACAAATGCTCAGCGATTTGCATGAGCGAGGCTGGTTAACCGAATATCAAAAGCAGCGCGTGTTGGCCGGGGAGGCGTCGTCCCTGGTCATCGGCCCTTACCGTCTACTCGAACCGATTGGCGAAGGAGGCATGGGGCAAGTCTTCAAGGCGCGGCACCCCTTCATGAATCGAATCGTCGCCATCAAGTTCATTCGCCCCGAACGGCTCAAACATCCGGAGGCCATCGAGCGCTTCCAACAGGAAATCCAAGCGGCCGCGCAACTGGCTCATCCGAACATCGTCCGGGCCTATGATGCTGCCAAGTTCGGCAACATGCACTACTTGGCGATGGAGTACATCAATGGCGTTGACCTGGACCGGGTAAGCAAACAACGAGGCTTGCTGCCGATCAGCGAAGCATGCGACTACATTCGCCAAGCGGCCCTGGGCTTGCAGCATGCCCATGAAGCGGGCCTGGTGCACCGGGATTTAAAACCAGCCAACTTGCTCCTTGCCCGGGACGGAACGGTCAAAATCCTTGACTTTGGGCTGGCTCGATTGGCTTCCACGGCATTGGACAGCGAAGCTCTCAATGAACTGCCACGGAGCCTTCAAGACAGCTCCCTTACCCATACCGGTGTGATGATGGGCACGCCCGATTATGTAGCTCCTGAGCAAATCCTGGACTCCCGTCACGTGGACATTCGGGCCGACCTCTATAGCTTGGGATGCACTCTTTATCAATTTCTGATCGGCAAGCCTCCCTTTGCCTCGCATCGCTCGGTGGGAGCAAAACTTGAAGCCCACTTACAATATCCACCCGAAGAGCGGTTAGCCGTCATCAGGCCAGATGCTCCGCCTGGTTTGTCCGTCGTGCTTCAGGCCCTGCTCGTTAAAGCAGTCGAACAGCGCATCGGCACACCTGCCCTGCTGGCCCAGGCGTTGGCACCCTATTGCCCGGGTCAGCGTGCCGCGTGGCTGCCACCTCAATTAAACGTCCAAGCTCCGCCGCAGCCATCCCCCTCGCCCTCGCCTCCGCCTGCCAGCACCGTGGATGGATTACCTCGAGAGGGCGATACGCCCATCCCTGGCCCAACACAACCCTTGCCAACAACTCCAGCCGCGCCGCTGCCGCCCACGCCGATGGAACCGATGCCGCAGCCAAGCGTGGCAGAGAAACTCAATTGGCTGGATAGGGTTCATCAATCCGAAGAGGAGCAGCGAAAACAACAGGAATTGTCGATTCTGGTCAGCCTCATGCATCAACATCTTGAGACGGCCGCCTGGTTTCCGGCCTATGACACCGCCGAGGCCGTGTTGAAGCTCGATCCGTTGCACGATGAAGCGGTCAAGGTGGTCCAGCACCTCAAAGTGAAACTGAGACGACCACTGATTCTGCGCGTCATCGCTCGGCAAGCCTATCAGTTTTTCATGGGGATCGGTGTGGGCGGTTTTATTCTGCTGCCCGGGATTGGCCTGGCCTGGCTGGCGCAGTGGTTTCAGGATGATTGGCAGGGCTGGGGGGCAACCCTCGCGTCCTATAGCTTCCGCGTGTTGACTGGAGCTTGGATTGGCGGGCTTAGTACCGTCGGGTTGGCCGGCGCCATTGGCCTGCTCATTTCCGAGCACCGCTCGAAACTGGAAAAACAAATCACCGAAGCCGTGGCGGTGGCTGGGTTTGTCATAGGTATTGGCATCTGGTGCATGCTGCCCAATCCACTCTCGGGTATTGCCTTGAGCATCGCCTATGCTCTGCTGATCTTGGCTCATGCGCTTGCCCCCGGGGGCAGTCCTTATGTGGAACAGGTCAGTGAAAAACTCCCTGAAGGCAGCCCAAAATAATCGCATCCTTCAATGCCTATTCCCTGAAGCGGCCTGCGTAGATTCCTCTGTAGACTTTTGTGATGCGATTCGATCATTAGCTTGTGTAAAATGCCATTCAGGCCAATGGAAGTTGAGATGCCTCGAGTCCGAGGAGCGGCCTAATGGGTCTTTGCCTCGTCACGCTCCTGATGTTCCAGGAACCACTCAGCGAGAAAGCGGAGTTGCTTCAACTGCTGAGTCGGTTGCAGGCAGCCCTCGATCCCATCGCCTGTGACATAACCGATTCCAATCCTACCGCTGGCAGTAATTGTCATTCTCGATTCATCAAGCAAGGCCGATCGCTGCGTATCGAAGAACTCAAAATGGACTGCCATTTCATTTACCTCTCCACGGATAAGTGCCGGGCCTGGTATAGAGCAAGGGGAGGAAAAGAGGAAATTGGCGGTATCGATCCGCCCGAGGATGAGGTGCGTGCACCCACAACCTTGGATTTACGAGAGATTCTGGGATTGGTCAAAAAGTATAGAGGAGACTACCTTGAAGTCGCGGAACTGATTCAGTCACCCGACGTCACCATTGCGAGAGTGAATCATGAAGGGAAGCCGTTCCTGGTGCTGCGTCTTGAAGAACATCATGGAGGGGCGATCAAAACGGAATACTGGTATGACGTGAGCCGACAGGGAGTTTTGAGCAAAAAGGTTTGGAATCTAAAATCAGACTCGGACAAAGTAATTTACTATTCCGAGACCCAAGTAGAGATGTACTTCGATGCAGGGTCCGGACTATCTCTACCTACGTTGCTGACTGCACACGATTATTACATACCGAATGGTTCCACGAATAAGCACGGCCTAAGAGTTTCCAATACGGCGATCACATACCATCTCGTTCAGCAGCCCATTCCAAGTAGCGTCTTTCAATTGCGGTTCCCACCCGGCACTAAGGTCAATGACCAGATCAATCGTAGGTCGTGGAAAGTGAAACCCAAACTGACCTTCGTGCCCGACCCGGCGGCCATCGCCTCACCGAAAACGAGCGCGACTCAACCCGCCAATGACATCGTCGATCCCCGAATCCTGCTGGGCTTGCCGCCGAACGATTCAATTCAGGATGCCCTTTGGGTGATCCTGCTTGGTGCATTGGCGTTGTTGCTGCTCTTTGGCTATGATTGGTGGCAAAGACGATGATGGTGCGGACTCGACCACGCATGCCCCCGCTATTATTCCGCCTCTGCTAACTTGTGCTCATCGACGAGCCGGGCCAGCCGCAGGAGGAGAACCTCTTTGCTCTTGATCTGATTTTTTTCCACTTCCCCTGCTAATTGATTCAAGACGGTTGCAAGCTTGTCGAGTTGGCTGGCCTCCCGCTTGAGTTGATCGGGTTGCCGGGTCAGCCTTTGGAGCTGTTTGACGAGTATAGCCGGGAGCGTGACTTTCCAGGCTTCGCCCTCGGGGAGGATGTGCAACACTTCCTCGTCGGCCGGGGTGCCTCGTGGTCCAAAGCGAATCCTGGCCACGTGGCGATTGCCTTCCTGACCGATCTCAACCAGGTCCAACTGCATGCCGCTGAAGGGATGGAGCACGGCATGGAAGGGATTCGCAATGGTCAAGTTGGGCTTATCTTTGAGGGCCTGGTCCAGCTTGAGCAAGGCCGCCCTGGCCTTGCCGAAGGGTTCGGCCAGCGCGGCCAGCGCGGCATCATGGGGTCGAACCGCGAGCCGGGACAGGAGCGCCAGGTCGTCGTTGTCCAGGGCTTTGCGGAGTTGCTCCACGGCCGCTTTGGGGTTGGCTGGGGCGGCATCGGGTTTGACTTCGGGAGTCTGACCGGTCAACGGCGCGGCGTGCAGCCAGAGGATCGCCCAGCAACACAGCCAGCGAAAAGTAGTCAGATTAAGCATCGCTTGTCTCATTTGCTTTCCGTCCATTCGATCTTCATTTTGCCGGCGAAGGCGCGGCGCACGGCCGTCAATTCTTCGGGATTGATGACGCCCTTGAGGCTGAAATGGCCGACTTTGAGATAGGCGGCTCCCAACATCTGAATCACGCCAGCACCATCAAAGACTTCCCAGCGTCCATCGACGTAGGCTTCCGTCCAAAGGTGGCCGCCAAACCCTGGATTCTCTTGGTCATACACCAGGCCGAAGCACACCCTCGTGGGAATGCCGACGGCTCGGCCCATGGCGGCAACAAGCACGCCCATTTCCGTGCAATCCCCCTCCAAGGTTCGGGCTACCTCGTCCGCCGTTGCGAAGGGAACCTCGTAGCCCCCCTTGACGTTGCGGCGGACCCACTGACGAATGAGCCGCATTTGGAAGCGCGGCTCCTTTTCATCGCCGACGGCTTTCTTGGCCAGGGCGATCACCATCGGATCATCGCTGCGGATATAAAAATTGCTTTCGGTGTATTCCGCGTCGGGAACGGGCTCGGGAGGCGCTGGTTCATCCTTGCTCAGCGGCGCTTTATGCCGCAGGCGCATCTGCACGGTGTGCCCCTCGGCCTTGATCACTTCTTGCCGGTCCTCGGCGACAAAGAGGGTGGCCACTTCGTCATCGGAGTCGTGCTGCACCTTGATGATCAGTTCCTTGGGCCCGCCGCGGCGAAACGGCTGGATCGGCTTGTTGATCAAGATCGGCGCTTCAACATCCTTGACTTCCGGCTTGAACTCCTTCAAGGCTTGTGCCTTGGTGACTTTTTCCTGAAAAACCAGGCCAAAGCCGGAGGATTCTTCCTCCGTTCGCAAGACTTCCCTGGTTTGCGGATCGATGAACAACTCGGAGGGATCGAAGTAGATTTCCTTGGGGTAGGATTGCCTCAAGGCGATCACGTCCCGGGATTCGCCGCCATATTGGATCTGCCGCGGCCCCAGCACGGTATACGTTGTGGGGATAACGCGGTTCATTGTGGATTGGAAATAGCGAAACGTGATGGTCTGTCCCGGCGTCAGTTCGCGGTCCTTGAGCAAACGATCATGGGCTGCTAGTCCCAGGGCCTGTTCGTCCCATGGCACCTCCTGCTTGAAGATCGTCTGTTTTTCCTCCTGATCGAGCACCTCCAGGAGCAGCATGTCGCCGCGCGGCTTGCCGCGGACGATCAAGAATTGACTTTTGCCCAGGGCCGCTTTGTAGCCCAGTTCGACGATTTTGCCCTCGGCCGTTTCGACGCAATATTCTCGATCCTCCGAGGTATAGGGATCGCCGCTGCGCAAATAACGCACCAGGCTGCGCAGCTCGGTGCGGTAAAGAGAACGGCCATCGACTTCAATGAGAAAGGTTGCTTGATGGGTGAACCCCATCTTGCCCTGTTCGGTTCGGCGTTCATGCCAGCTCTCCGAAACCAGCTTGCGCGGGACCGGCGTCTCGGCCTGCAGGCAGACCCAAGCACTGACCAGTACGATCCAACCCAACAGGCTCAGAACGCAGCGGCGCATGGTAAACCCTCGTGGGTCACGACCAGAGGAGGCGATGGAATGAATTGTAGACATTTCTGGGCGCTGAATCGAGCCGAGTCTGCCGCAATCATTGGGGCGCACGAAAAAAAACCGGGCACATGGCGCCATGCCCGGTTGGTTGCGATTCGGGAAGGGTTATCCTTTGACCGTGGCTTTCTTGAGGAGTTCCTTGACGGACTCGCCGCCATCGACGTATTTCATGGGCCGCTTTTCGGCGCTGATGTGCTCCTTGCGGGGATTGATGTCGAGGGCTTCGTAAATCGTGCAGAACAGATCCTGGACGCTGATGGGTCGATCCTTGATCTCGCGACCATCCTTGCCGGTGTTGCCGATGACCATCCCGCCCTTAAGCCCGCCTCCGGCCACGGCCACGGAGAAGGCTCGGGGGTAATGATCGCGGCCCGTGCGTGCGTTGATGTTCGGGGTTCGGCCAAATTCGCCCATCCAAATGACCAGGGTCCTGTCCAGCATGCCTCGAGCGGCTAAATCCTCAACCAAGGAGGCAAAAGCAGGATCGTTCTGCTCGGCCAAGCGCTTGGTGCGATTGAAATTGTCGTCGTGGGTATCCCAGCCGCCCATCGCCACCTCAACGCAGGTCACCCCGGTTTCGACCAAACGCCGCGCCAGCAAGCAGCCCTGGCCAAAGGTGGACCGGCCATATCGGTCGCGCACGGCATCCTTCTCCAAGGACAGGTCGAACGCCTTGATCCGCGGGCTGGTCACCATGCTCGCGGCGGCTTTCTGCAGAGCCTGTTGATCTTCCACGCGGATTTTTCCGCCCGCCTCGGCGAAATCCTTGGACAGCTTGTCCACGAGACCCAGCCGCCGCTTGAGTCGGCTTGCGTCCACGCCGCTGGGCAGTTCCACATTCATCGGCATCCGATTAGGGTCTTGCACGACGAACGGGGCATAGGACATGCCCAGATAGCTGGGGCTGAGGTTGGCCCCGGGACCGATGCTGACGAAGTGGGGTAAATCGAAATTCGGCTCGGAAAGTTCGTTGGAGATAATGGACCCCAACCCGGGATGCTTAACGCTGCCGCTGGGGGCATAGCTCGTGTGCAGCAAATAGACGGCCCGCTCGTGGTTGCCCTCGCGGCTGAACACCGAACGCAGCAGCGCGATGTGCTTCATCTGCTTGGCGGTTTTTTCCCACCCCTCGGCAATCTCGATGCCGGGGACGGACGTCGAAATGGCCTTCGTGGGACCGCCGGTCGCCGTGCCCGGCTTAGGATCGAAGGTCTCGAACTGGCTGGGCGCGCCGCGTTGGAAGAGGAGAATGCAGGCCATGCCCTTCTTGCGAAGCTGGGCCGCCTCCAGCCGCACGGCATCCAGCCAGCCGATGGCCGACAAGCCCGCCGTCCCCGCCGCGATTTGTTTCAAGAACAACCGACGATCGCTGACGCAGCCATCGGGCGTCACCTGCAAGTGCCAATTCGTCGTCAGCATGTTGGTTTATCCTTTATGTTTCCGTGAACCTTAGCAATGGCGCCAATGAACCTCGTTCGGGCATGGCATCCCGTTAGCGCTTGGTTTGAAACTCCGCCGAGTTGAGCAAGGCCCACATCAGGTCCTCATAGGCCTCGTTGCGGTTGCTCTGGGTTTTGACATAATCCAATGCGATCCGCGCCTCGCGATTCGTGGGCTTGCGTGCCAGCGTTTTCAGGTAAAGCGCCCTGATTGCTTCTTCATCGCGCTGATTCTCGCGCAAAATCTTGGACAATGTGTTGTCGCCTTGCGCTCGAATTTTATTTTGGATGAGCGGATTGTTCATGAGCATGAGGGCTTGCGGGATCGTTCCCTCCACGGAATCCACCCGGGCGGAAGGATCGAAGCCAAAGGTTTGCAGAAAGAGGCCTTCGAAGGTAAAGCGTCGCCCCGCACGGTTTGCTGGCGGAGGCGGCGCCGCCCCGGGACGATTGCGGAGCATGGGTAAGTTGTTTAAACTCCCGAGCACCGATTCCAGCGAATCCCACAAGGCATCGGCCCGCAGACGCGCGGGATAGGCACCGGCGAATTGCAAATGCTGGTCGGCCACGTCGCCAATACGAATCTGCCGTTGATACGTTTCCGTGTTCAGCAAGACGCGGTAGAGATCGCGAATGTCATAATCCGTGGCGACGAAATGAGCCGCCAGGTGCAGCAGCACGCCCGGATAAATGGCTTCCTGCAAAGGTCCCAGATTATCGACGGGCTGATAGAAGGCCTGCCCCATCAATTCTCCCCAGAGCCGATTGACGAAGGCTGCCGCGAACCAATAGTTGTCCTTGCTGGTGATGAAGTCCGCCAGCTTGTTGCGCCGTTCCTGGTCGCTCATCCCGGAGCGCAGGCTTTGCCCCGTGAGAAACTTGGGGGACAAGGTCGTGCGTTTGCTCGGATCTTTAGTGTCGGTCATCTGATGCTCGCCGCGCGGCAGGGAGATCAGTTCCTGGCCGCGAAACATCGGATTTGGATTCGTGCTGCTGGGATTGTCCACGCGAACCAAGCGATCCCTCGTCCTGGCGAAGAAGGCGGCGAATTCATGAAATTGTTGCTGCTTCCAGATGTCGCTGGGGTGGTCATGGCACTGGGCACACTGGATTTGAATGCCCAGAAAGACCCTGGACGTCTCGGCAGCGCGTTCGTTGACGGCTTCCCCGCCGCGCGACGTCAGCAGGAAATAGGCCGCGGGATTGAAGTTCTCGACCTGCTCTTTGGAGGCCCCGCCGCGCGGTCCAGCGAATTCAAACGTCAGCATGCCCTTGGCCGTGATCATGTCGCGCGCGATGGCGGCCCAATTGGCATTGGACTTGATCTGATCGTGCAGCCATTGCTCGAACTGTCGATCGTGGACGCGAATTCGTTGCTCGGTGGCCCGGGACGCCACGACTTCCCGCCAGTACCGCGCCCAATGCTGATTGAAATCATCACTGGCCAGCAGCCGATCGATCAACTCTCTTCGTTTCTGGCTGTCCTTGTTGGCGATAAAGCCATTGACTTCCCTGGGCGAAGGCAGTTTCCCGGTCAGGTCCAGATAGATGCGGCGAATGAACTGTTCATCCGTCGTCAGGGGAGCGGTTTTGAGCTGGTCCTCACGCTGCTCCTTGCCCAATAGGGCATCGACGTCGGCCGACTTCATGCGCAACTTGGGGATGGTACGCCATTCCGGCGGCATGACCTCCACCTTCGTTGCGTCTTGGCCAGAGGAATAGGAACCTCCCCCCGGCTTCTTGGCTTCATCTTGCGCAAACATGGGCCAGGCCAGCAGCCCCAGACTGACCATGCTGATCCAACATACCTTCCAACGATAATCGATGCGATGGTGATAGGCAGACATCACTCCATCTCCTAACCGGAAAGAGTGGCTTTATTTCGTCACTGGCTTCGAACTTACTGGATTAGACCCCAATTATCCCATAAAGTTCCGTGTTGCTTAAAGCTGAAAACAAGATGAGTCAACGAAAAAACCGAGCCGGTTGCGACCGACTCGGTAGTCTAGAACGTTCATTGTTGCTGACGGCTAAGAGGTCTGGCTAGCGCTGGACATCGATTCCATGCGGGGAACAACAGCGACATAGGGACGACCCAGCCATTTCTTGACCAAGATTAACTCACCTGCGTCATTGCCCTCGACGGCATGGCCAATGAACTGCAGTGCGTATCCGCCGATGAACAGGCTGATGGCCCAAAGCCATTCGCCATAACAAGCTAGGTAAAGTCCCAAGATCGTGAGAGGGATGCCGATCATGTGAATACCGAAGTTGAAGGGGTGTTGATGCCGCTCCAACCACTTGAACAACCAGCGTGGTCCTTGGGGTCGCGGAACCCAGTTTGACTGCTGTCTCATGAATCCATGTCCTTCTAGAAGTCCATCTGATCGTTGCTCATCATCATGCCGCAAGATCGTCATAGGCATTATAAATAAACCCCCGCCCTTCGGCACGGGTGAAAATGCTCTGGTTTGAATACATGAGCAATTTTCCAGCCAATAACGGTCAAAATCGGCATAAATTAGTGGAATTGACGGCTTGCTTCCCTGGCCATTGGTGTGGCGGCCATGCGGGGATCCTTGCTTATATCAACGATTTACCGCTCATCTCATCCTTTCCGAAACCACCCAGTAGAAGGCAATGCCAGAGAACAGAGATCGAACGGCTAAGCGAATTGACGTCCCCCACGGGACATCCGAAGAAGCTACTTCGAATTCTCCCGCCTCCTAAACGCTTCACTCTTGCCGCCCTGGTGCCATCCTCTATGATGACTGTTCGCCAAACCAATGATCTGGAGATCGAGTTCATGCCGCATACCAAGAGTGCCGCCAAACGTCATGGCCAAAGTCTGGTCCGCCGAGCGAAAAATCGCGCGATCATCAAGACGCTCAAGACACATACGAAACGCGTCCAGGATGCCGCCAAGGCCAAGGACCTGGCGAAGTTGACGGAAGAAATCCGCATCGCGGCAAAGAAGTTCGATCAAGCCGCCGCCAAGGGCACGGTGCATCGGAATCTGGCCGCACGCAAGAAGGCCCAGTTCAGCAAACTGGTTAAGTCCATGACCGCCCAATAGGGGCGCGCTTCACGAGCCGTTTTTCGACCACTTGGACTTCAAACGCGAAAAGCCGAGGCTGAATGGCCCCGGCTTCTTTTATTGGGTCAAGCTTGCAGCAAGGCTTATGAACGAATCTTGGCGAACAGTTCCGACATCTTGATCCCCAATCCCAAACAGATGCGATACAAAGTCTCAATCGACGCCGAGTTTTTCCCCAACTCGATCTGGGAAAGATAGCCCAGAGAGACCTTCGTGCGTTCCGCCAGTTGCGCCAGGGTCAAACCCAAGGACTTGCGGCGTTCACGAATGTATTGTCCCAAACTTTCCCTGAGGGCGTCTTCGGAGAGCCGCAGCAAGCCCTTGGATTCCAGGCACCGTTGCACGACGGCCCGCATCTGATTGGGTTGGAACGGCTTCGTGATATAATCAAACGTTCGCGCCCGCAAGCAAGAGACCAGGCTATCCATCGAGGGATAACCCGTGATGACGATCACGCTAGCTTCAGGTTGATCGCGCCGCAACCATTCGAACACGTCCTGCGGCGACACCCCCGGCAATACATAGTCCATGATAATCAGGTGATAAGGCTTGGCCTGCAGGGTGGCTTCCAGTTGCTTGGGCTGGCTGATCACATCGATGTTGAAGTGAGGCTGACTGAGAGTGTGTTGGATGAGTTGACAGATCGTCGGCTCATCATCGATGACGAGAATGTTCACGTCCGATGTGCAATAAAGCCCTTGGGTAGATTGCACCTCTTCTTCAGTCGTCTCGGGCATGGACTCAACCACGTTGGGGTCAGTCACTTGAGACTCCATGGATCACTCCTTACATGCTGCGGAATTATGCTCGGACGCGAAATGATCGTAAAAATCAGCTTACCCCAACAATCTACGCTATTTCCTTAGCTATGCCAATAAAAATATGGCAAAAGTGAAAATGACAACTTAGAACTTATTCATGGAGTCCGACAAAGAAATTGGCATTTTATCTGACGGCGTCGGCAGCTCGATAATTACAACCCCCAATTGAACGTAATGTCCAGATAGCGGTTGATGCGCCACCAGATGGTTTTCGGCTCACACTCAATTTTCACTCGAGCCACGACGCCGGGGTGCATGGCGTCGTCGATCTGCTCCATCTTGATTTCCACGACATAATGCTGCGATTGGGGAATCTCCATCTTGGTCTCTGGATCGGAGTGGGACGCGATGTTGCCTGAGACCTTGTTGGTCAATTGGTAGGGGACCGCCTTGGCTTCGTTGGCGGAGATGTTGGCCACGTGCCCTGGCCAGTAGTTATAACCCCGGCCATGAATGCGAATCCATGCCGCGTCGCCCGTCTGGATCAAACCCTTGTCGGCGGAAGGCACGAGGAGAATGGCCCGAAGGTCCCGTTCGTCGCCGATCTCGCAAATGGGCATGCCTTTCTCGAGGAACTTCCCTAGTTCCGTGGGTTTGATCAAGCGCATGACCACGCCGTTGCAGGTGGCTCGGACCACCAGGCTCTGCTTGATGTAGGCCAATTGCTTGTAGGCGTTGTGCAGCGCCTGGATTTCATTCTTGGTGGCGCCGATCTCGCTGGCGATCTTGGGATCGCTGCCCCCCGTCGACAGGTGAGCATTGAGCGTATCAAGCTGCTTGATCCGCAGGGAACGATTCTGCTCGTTGAGCCTGAGCTGGATGTCAAGCTGCGGATTGTGGAGGATAGCGATGACGTCGCCCGCCTTGACGCGCTGCCCATCCTGGACGACCAATTCCTTGAGGAAGCCGCCAAATTCAGGCGTTTCCAGCTTGGCCGATTCTTGCGGATTGATCGTCAGATAGGCGACGCCTTTCACCCGCAGGGGCAGCGGAATGAACAAGGCGCAGCCGATCACGACCACGAGCAAGGCAGCGGAGATGGAGACATTGCGTGGTTTCATGTCGGGCAACCTCCCGCGCTTGGAGACGTTTTTGAAGAGTTGATAAAGGGGCTGGCCGATCATGGTGACCATCGCCGCGATGCCGAGAACGAAGCTGATGGCCCCAAGCTTGTACGGCTCCAGAAACGTGAACATGAAGACCAGCACCACGAAGGTGATGAACCAGCGATAGAGATAAGCGGCGATGGCGTAAGTCACAAACAGAATCTGCCGGCCCCGCGTCATATACGGCTGCGGCGGCACCTCGATGCCCAGGCCATACTCCTGCACAACGCTCATGAGGAAGCGGTTGGATTTCTCACGCAGATTTGGGATTTCCAACCAGTCGGCGAGCACGTAGTAACCGTCGAACCGCATCAGCGGATTGGCGTTGAAAACCAGCGTACTGACGCTGCAGACAACCATCAAGCTCATGCTCATGTTGCTGGCAAAACTGCCCGGCTCGCTCCACCACCACACGAAGGTGGACAGGGCGGCGATAATCAACTCCACGTAGATGCCCGCCGCGCTGATGATGATGCGATGCCATTTGTTCGGCAGCATCCAGGAATCAGAGACATTGCAATATAAGCATGGCGAAAAGACCAGGAACAAGGCCCCCATCTCATGGACCTCGCCCTTGAACGTCTTGCACGAAAGGCCGTGGCCGAATTCGTGAATGATCTTCACCACGCCCAGGGCAATCCACAGGTAAAAGACGGACTTGAAGCTGAAGAATTCCTGATAGGCGGGCAGCCTGGCGATGAAGCTGTTCCATTGGCTCATGACCAGGAACAGGGCCGAGAGCATGATGGCCACGCTCAAGTAGAGAAACCAGCGCGTGAAAATAAATCCCAGAGGTTTGACCATCCGGTTGAGCAGGGCGTCCGGATCGACCAGGGGAATCTTGATGTACAAGACGTTCATGAACTTGTTCATGATCATCTTGCGGCGGCGTTTCTTGAAGCGGTCGTAGATTTGCTTGCCCGCGCCAGGGGTTTCATTCTGGGCCAAGCCCGCTTGCAATAGTTGACTGGTAAAGGCCTCCAGGTCCTCCAAGGTCAGGCGTTCCGGTCGAAACCGCTGTTCAAAGGACTTTTGCGCCTCTTCAAGAGTATGCTTGCCATCCATTAAACCGAGCAGAAAGCGTTCATGTTCCTTGAAACGGTAATAGCGCATGCTGACCGGATCCTTCACGACGTGATAGATCCGGCCCTCGTAACGCTGTTCGGTAAAGCCCAGATCGGGGCGCAAGCGAATCCTGACGCGCTTGCGCCGCTCCAGATCGGATACTTCACTCACCGTGCTCATGCCAACCTCGCGCGAGGAATGCCTCTTATGCCGCGATCCCTAGGGCTGGGCGGCAGGGACCAAACTGGGATACAAGCTGAGATTGGCTCGATTGCCCACCTGCAGCCGGCGATAATCCTTGGGATTATCGAGCACCGCCCGGATGCGAACGTAATCGGTCCCGCTTTCGATCTGCTTGCCGACGTAAGTCAGGGCGGCTTCGATCGGCTCCCGGGCCTCCTCGGGCCGTGGCTGCACCCACATGCGAATCACTTTGTCCTTGCCCGCCGTGAAGATCATCCGGCTTGCCGGGAGGAAGGCCGAGCAGATGATGTCCTCTTCGGTCGCGCTGTAATGGCGCAGCTCGTAACTGCTCAAGGACCACAATTCAGGAATGGCCGCGTGTTGCTGATAGGGCAAGACGCGCATCTCCATCAGAGGTAAATGCACCGGAGCGACCCATCCCGCAAACGAAGGCACGGAGACGAAGCGCGGAATGGGCGGATGGGTCGGTTGTGGACCGGCGATCATGGTTTGCATGGCCGCGGTCAGACAGTATTCAGGTTGCAGCCGCTGCGCCAGCAGCCCCAGGAGAGTCGGCGTATTTTTGTTGAACCCGACCTGGTAGCCATGCCGGAAAAAGTCATCCGCTTCCGGCGGCGCGGGGGTTGTCCAGAGTTGCAAGCGGCCATTGCCGCTGCTCGTGAGGACTTCTTGACCGCTGGGTGAAAACTGGGCCAGGTTGCGGAAATGGCCATGCCGACCGCGGATGACGCCCTCGACCTGGCCGCTTGTCAAATGCACGATGCGGAGTTCATCCTCATGATCGAACAGCACGCGCTGGCCATCGGGGCTGACGCCGAGTTTGGCGACGTCGCCGGAGCGGCCGTCGAAGACCCGCAGCATCTCGGCGCCGCTAAGGCCGAGACGCCAATATTTCAACGTCTTGTCCGTGGCCGCGCTGATCAGATGGCCGTCCGCGGTGACGTGCAAGGTCGTGATCGCTCCGCGATGGGTCGTCCCGGTGCCTTGCGTCGCCAAGACGCGATACATGAATTGGCGGTCGTTGTCGCGCCACAGGCACACCATCATGTCCGAGCCGCCCGTGGCGATGTATTGGCCATTGGGGCTGAACCGCACCGACTGAATCCGCCCGCCCACGTGCGCCCCGGCGTCGGTCAGCACTTCAGGAGGAGCGGCTTCCAGTTGTCGGCCATGCTGCAAGGTCCATAGCCGAGCCAAGCCATCGCTGCAGCCGACGACCAGCCGGTATTGGCGCGTTCCCGCCGCTTCTTTGACCACCGGACTGAAATCCACGGCCAACAATTCGACCTGCCGGGAACGGACCGAGTCGCGCCACAGGGCGCGGCCCGTTTCGCAATCCCAAAGAATAAGGTAGCCATCGCTGCTGACGGAAGCCAGCAAGCGTCCATCGGGTGAAACGGCCAGGCCATGGATGACGTCGGTGTGCAGCCGCAGTTCGCGGCGCGGCGATTCCTTCCGCTCCGGCTCGACGATGGCGCGCATGCCCGCCTTCAGCATGGCGGCCCGTTCGCTGTCGATCAACCCTTCCACCCAGAGACGGTCGCTGTTCACGATGACAAACATGGTATCGATGGTGCGGATCGAGTCGCCGGGGCGTTTGCCGATCTTGACCACCTCGCCATGGATTTCACTGACGATGCGATACTGATCCAATTCCTTCAGTCGAAACTCATATTCGAGCCGGCTGATGACTTGATCCTCATAGGCCTTTTCCAGTTCGGCTTTGTATTGCAGCAGTTGGGCGATGTGCACTTCGCGTTCCAGGTCTGACACCGCGCCGCCGATCTTGATGGCGTTGTCCTTGTTCACGATGGATTGATAGACGTTGACCGAAGCCTGGGCGCGGTTGATGCCCGTCTCGCTAAAGGCCTTGGCGCGTTCGGCCAAGACGCGTTTTTGCACCAGCGAGTCATCGATCTGGGCCAGGATTTGACCCGGTTGGACGACGTCTCCCAGGCCGACGTATAGCTCCTTCATGATGCCATCCACGCGGCTGTAGACTTCCGCCGCTTCGATAGGGGCCAGGGCGGCGGCCCAAATCCGAATCGGGTCCGCCAGCGGCGGACGCGGTGGAGCCAGGCTGGCGCCGGGCGCCGACGTTCGCTCCATGGACAGCGGCTGGGTCACTTTGTTGACGCTGGGTTCATCCCGGGCATCGCCCTGGTCACGGAAGGGAATAACTTCCGCGGGGCCTTTGAAATAGAGGACGGCCCCCAACAGGCCCAAGAGCAGCACGACAAAACCGATGAATCGCCACATGATTCCAAGTCCCCCAAACGAATCAGCCCCGGGATAGGCCGCGAACCGAAAGAGACGCTTGCGAGGCGTGACTCGGAGCAGCCGAATGGGTTTAGAACAAGATGTGCTCGAAGAAGAATTCCCACAGTTGATAGAAGAAGACGTAGCCGATGGCCCGTTTGCCGCAACGAATCTTGGCGGTCACTTCGGTTTCATTGGGCATGGCCCCGCCGCCAAGCTGTTTGAGCATCTGCACGAGTTCGGGGCCGATTTCGACCCGCGCCGTAAGCACGGATTCGTTGTTGATCACCTCGACGCTGCCGCCCAGCCCCTCCTTGCGCAGCAAGCCCTTGTAGCGAACGCCGGGATGGCTGGTAAGCTGAATGTCCACCTCCAAAGGCTGTGGAAAGAAGGCGGCCAAGGCTTCCCGGACGTGCCCCACGTGCCCCTCGGGAATGTGCAGTTCGATTTCCCATACGCCATCGAGCCGGGCGATCTGCAGCAGCTTGTCGCCCTTGCGCACGTTGCGGCCCTTGAGGTCGGTGAGGTCGAACGTCGTGACCGTGCCCGCCAAGGGAGCACGGACCTTGGCGCGGCGCGGGTCGCCGCCCACGAGGTCGAGCAAAATCTTCATCTCAGCGTTCGCCTTGTCGAGATTGAACTCCTCCTTGATGAGGTCCAAGCGCAAATTATCGTGCTCGGCCCGGCTCAAGCCCTCCATGTTGAGCTGCTCGCGCAGGCGGCCGATATTCTTCAAGGAGAACGCCCGCTCCCGGGAAAGCTGATCAAGCTTCTGCAGCAGTTCCACGTCGCGCAGCTCGACAAGCTCCTGTTCGCGGTTGACGTTCTTGCCATGGTCGACCATGACCTGAACGACCTGGCCGTCAATGGGGGCGTAAATGGTTTGCCGCTCCTTGGGGATCAGCTTGCCCTTGGCATACATGCGCAGCGGATAGGGGACAAGAATGAGCAGCAGCACCAGGACGGTCAGCGCGGCCAGGATGGCCCCGGTCCAGGCCAACCGCTTGCCGCGCAGCAAATCGCGGACGTCGGCAATGGGTTGCAAGATGCCGCGGAAGGGAATGCGGCGATGTTCCAGGGCGTTGTACAAGGCCGGAGCCGCATGCTTGGCGATGACGTCCACCCGGGCCATGAGCTGATCGACGGTGAAGTGCGGCTCAAAGCATTCGACCAGCATGGCCGAGCGACAGGGGCGTTCCTTGTCCGTCTCGCGTTCATCACGCAAGGGCAAGAGGACCAGCAGTTTGCTGTTGCTCTCGGTCAGGTAGGCGTCCAAGGCGCTGAGGACCTTCGGCGGCAGGCTCTCATCGCGCGTCCCGGCATAGACGAGCTTGTCATTCCATTCGATGACCGCGGCGAAGAGCTTCCGCATGCATTGGACCAGAGAACTGCGCTTTTCGATCACGTCCGCGCCGCTGATGGCCTCGATCTCAGTATGGCCGCCCAAGCGCCCCGCCACGCTGACCCGATCCACTTGAAGCAACCGCCGCGATTCATTGACGATGAGATAACCGACCTCGCGCGGCTGCAAGCTGGCGTGAATTTGCCGGCTGAAGGTCTCGACCTGCGACCAGACTTGTTGCTGGCCCATCATCTGGCGAAGCTGGTGATTGCGAAAATATCCCGCTACGTACGCGCACATGTCCTCCATGAACTGCATGAAGCCCCGCAGGGCCTGGGGATTGCGGCTCGCTTCGATCCATACTTCGATGAGGGCGATGACCTGGCGGTCGACGATCACGGGCGCGAGCAGCAAATTGTATTGCGTCAGATTGGAGGGAGCATTGGTGGCGTCGGTGGAGGCCACGGGCCCGCTGTTGGGGGGAACCAGCATCGGCCGGCCTTGTTGCACCATGTAGCGAATCAGTTCATCGTGGCAGACCCTGGCGTTGGGAATGCGGTCCAGCCCGATTTCATTGAAATTGATCTGGTAGAGTAGTTGCCAATTGCCCTGAGGGGTCCGGTTCCACATGACGCCAGCGGGCGCAGCCAAGGCGGTCATCAGCCTTTGGAGGAATTCCCCGCTGTATTCCATGGGACCGAGTTGCGATTCGGATAACCGGGCAATCTCATCGATCAGCCGATTGATCTGTTGTCGCTTTTCTTCAAGCTCTGGGTTCACGTTCACAAGAACCCCTCCGGTTGTAGCGATTGTGACAGGGACGAAATCCGCCAGGTCGAGGCCAGGGTCATTTTTTCCTTGCCGAAAACGACTCGACTTATCTCTTCAATATAAAGGCAACGTGAAAATGGAGCAAGCGGAGTCCCCCCGCGGCCCAAGCATGAGGCTTCCCGTGCGTCGCAAGCATCATCTCGTTACTGACAGCGGATCACGCCCTAAAGCGGCACGCCTCCCGGACGACGCGATCCTCGGTCTGGACGTCGGCGGCGCTCACTTGAAAGCCGTGCATGCGCAGGGGGAATCGGCCATTGTGCCTTTTCCCTTGTGGCGTGATCCGAACCGTTTGACGAAGCGGCTTAGGCAACTGTTCCGCGAAATGACTCCCTTCCACCGGATCGCCTTGACCATGACGGGCGAGCTTTGTGATTGTTTCGCGAATCGCCCCCAGGGAGTGAGCCATATTCTAAACGCCACGGCCAAGGCGGCAGGAAAGCGATCGATAATGGTCTGGTGCACGAAGCAACGCTTTCTGTCGCTGGAAGAAGCCGCGGCGAATCCTTGGGCCGTGGCCTCCGCGAATTGGCTAGCCACGGGATGCTGGGCGGGTCGATGGCTGAAACAATGCCATCCTGACCAGGCCTGCACGCTCTTCATGGACCTCGGCTCCACCACACTTGACCTTGTTCCCATTGTCAAGGGAAGGCCCGAACCGAATGGGTTGACTGATTTCGACCGCTTGCAATGCGGCGAACTCATCTACCTTGGCGCCACGCGGACGCCGGTGATGCTTTATCATGCCTCGCCCCATGCCGATGACCAGCAAGGTTGGCCGATGGCGGCGGAATGGTTCGCATCGCTGCAAGACGTTTACGTCTTGCGGGGCGATATCGCCGAGGATGCCAGGGACACCTTCACGGCGGATGGCCGACCTCGCACCCGAGCCATGGCCGAGCAGCGCTTGGCCCGTCAATGGGGCGCGGACCGAATCCAATTATCCAAGCGTGCCTTGGACCATCAGGTCTCGCTCCTGGCCGCGCGCCACGAACAACATCTCCTCGAAGAGGTCCTTCAAGCTTTGCATCAAATCACCCATCGCCGACAGGGGTTTGTTCCGACTTGTGTCATGGCAGCCGGTTCAGGGGAATTCCTCTTGCGCCGCTTGCGAAAGAAACTACTGCCCGATGTGCCATGGCTGTTTTGGTCAGACCAGTTTGGCTCCCGGCGCTCGTCTGCCGCCGCCGCCGAAGCCCTCATCCATCTTGCACATGAGCAGTTCAGCGAACCCAAGGAATCGGATGCATGACCACGCCGCAGGTTCTTGTCAAAGTCGGCGGCAGTTTGCTCGATCTGGAGCATCTTGGCCCCAAACTGCGCCGCTGGCTCGATGAGGAATGCCCCCGGGAAACGCTGCTCCTGGCGGGCGGCGGGGCTTGTGCGGAGGTGATTCGCTCCCTGGACGCACGACACGGCTTGCCGCCGGAAGTCTCCCATGCCTTGGCCATAAAGGCCATGGCGATCAACGCTGCGTTGTTGGCTCATCTTTTGCCGCGCTCGCAGTTGACCTCTAACCGGGAAGAAATGGCCGTGATCTGGAGCGAAGGGTTGACAGCCATTCTCCACCCCAGCGATCAGGCATGGCGCAGCGTCCACGCTGATCCATGGATTGAGTCAAGCTGGGACTGCACGTCCGACAGCCTCGCCGCCGCCGCCGCCTTGGGATTGCGAGTGAAAGAATTGATTTTGCTCAAATCCGTCGCCGGCCAGCCCGGTCAAACCCCCGAGGCATGGGCGAAAGCAGGCCTCGTGGATCGCTGCTTTCCCGCACGGGCCGCAATGATTCCCAAACTGCGCTGGGTTCATTTCCGCGCTCGGTGATATTCTCCGAAGCCACCTACTCGCCCTTGGCCAGCGGGCCGTTGCAAGCCGTGATGAGTTGCTGCATCGCCGAGGCGATGCCATGCGAGTGATTGAAGATCGCCGAGGCGGCCACCAAAACGTTGGCCCCCGCACGGACGGCTTGGGGACCGGTCATGAAATCGACGCCGCCATCCACTTCCACTTCCCGCTCTAGACCGCGATGTTCGAGCATCGCACTGAGACGTTTGAGCCGGCTGAGCGTGGCGGGAATGAACTTCTGGCCGCTGAAGCCGGGGTTAACGCTCATGAGCAGGATCAAGTCGACTTCCTCCAAAATGTCATCCAAGACATGAAGCGAAGTGGCGGGATTGAGGGCCACGCCCACCTTCTGTCCTAAATCGCGGATAGCCGACAGGGTTCGATGGAGATGAACCACCGCCTCGACGTGGACGATGAGGGTGTTGGCTCCGGCCTCGGCAAATTCCTTGAGGTAGCGATCCGGGTCCTCGATCATGAGATGGACTTCGATGGGCACATGCGTGACGGGCCTTAGCGATCGCACCACGACTGCGCCAAAGCTGATGTTGGGGACGAAGTGGCCATCCATGACGTCAAGATGAATGCGGTCCGCTCCCGAACGTTCCGCCGCCAGAACGTCTTCACCAAGCCGGGCGAAATTGGCCGAGAGAATGGACGGGGCAATCTTGATCGTTGGATGCATGTGCGGTCCCCACCGTGATGAAGCCACGGATTGTTATAGGACCGATGTGCGCGAGTTGCTACCAGCCGTAGGGATTCCCTCGGCGCGGCGCGGGGATGGGCGGCTGACGCCGACATGGCTCCTCGAAGAAGTCATGACAACTGCCAAAGATGAAGATGGTATCGAGCCGCCAGCTTCCGCAGCCCGGGTCGCTCAGCGTTTTGCCGTAACTGCAGGAACGCCGGTCGCAATTCTCGCTCTTGCGATCCCATTTATCCCGCCAATGTTGCTTCACGCGGCTCAACCAACTGGAAGAGGGTGGGCAGGCCAGACTGGATGGATCGCTGCAGCCGCAGTCGCGATTCATGGAGCCATCGAAGATGATCTGAGCAGCGCCGGAGGTCGCCGTGGTCGAGGGCGGCGTCGAGGGGGCATTCGTGCTCGGGGTTTGGGCTTGAGCCAGCCCCGCGATGAACAGCATAGCTACGGAAGACACCATCATGGATCGCAGCATGGTCGCATCCCTCTCGACTTGCGATGATCAGCCATCATCCCCATCGACCGAAAGAGGGAAGCAACTTAAATGGATTGGGTTAGTAAGAGGAAAATGGTCAAATCAAAGTTCAACATACCAAGGAATTCTCCAACATGTTGAAGTTCCACGCGCCCATTCATCCATCAAGATCGCCTGTATACTAGAGGAGGGAGGACAAGGGCATTGCGACCGAAAGCACGGACTTGCACAATGGTGTTGTCTATCGGCTAACATCAAGGTGAAGCCCATGAAGCAAATCACGGTCATCGTCAAACCCTTCGTGGCGGAGGCGGTCCTCAAAGTCGTTCACGAGCATGAGGTGTCCGCTTGTATCGTCGATGAAGTAAAGGGCTATGGTCGACAAAAAGGCTATCTCGATCGCTATCAGGGAAGCGAATATAGCATGGCATTCCTCCCCAAGGTGGAGATCAACCTTTGGGTCCAGGACGAAGAGGCGGAGCGGTTGATGGCCCAGATCATTGAAACCGCGCGGACAGGCCGCATCGGCGACGGCAAAATTTTCATCCAGAACGCCGCCTGGCACGAAGCGTTGGCGTTTTAAGCCGCGATCGCGTTGGTCCCAGCGCGTTTCTCTTGGCTGGCTCGCCGAACGTTTCCCCTATAATCACGGCATGTCCATTTCTTTTCTGACCACGCCTCCCCCCTATCTGGGCGAGGGAGCCGCCTTGACGGCCGCCTTGATCTGGTCCTTCACCCTGTGCATTTATCGGTTCCATGCCCACGACCTGCCCGCCAACACCATCAATCTGTTCAAGAACGTCGTTGCGTTCCTTTGTTTGTCGGGCATGATCCTGATCCTGAACCGCCCCTTTCCCCAAGAACACCATCTCTGGCTGCTGCTCATGGGGTCCGGCGTGATCGGGCTGGTGATCAGCGATTCGTGCATGTTCGCGGCCCTCAAACGCCTCGGGGCACAAACGACCGCCGCCATCCAATGTCTGGCGCCGCCGCTGGCGGCGGCTTTGGCCTTGTGGGCGCACGACGAGGTGATATCGACGAGCAAAATCACCGGCATGCTTCTCACCGTGCTATCCGTGGCGGGCGTCATCTTGATGGCTCGATCGCCCCATGGGGCGGAGCCCCAACATCGCCGACAGGGATTGATCCTGGCCCTCGTGGCCGCCACAGCCCAAGCGATCGGCATGGTCATGGCGAAAGGCCCCTTGAATGAAATCGACCCGGCCACGGGTTTGCGCAAGTTGGATGTCTTCATGGGGACCTTGATTCGACTGGCGCCCGCCGTGATCGTGTTGCTCTTGATCAGTTGGCAACGGGGCCGGCACGCACAATGGGACAAGCTGATCCATCCGCCTCGACGCCTAGCGTATCTAGGCATCGCATCGCTCCTGGGCAGTTTCATCGGCTTACTGCTGTTGACCATTGGCATTACGTATAGTTCCGTGGGCGTGGCGACGACGCTGAGCGCCACGTTCCCCATTTGGATCATTCCCGTTTCCTACCTCTTCCTTGGCGAGAAGGCTCGCCCCGGACAGATCCTGTGCACGGTCCTGGCAGTCGTGGGGGTGTCTTTGCTGATCGCTTAGGCTTTTCCCTTGATGTTGGTTAGGGAACGCAATGTTGTTCTCTTGGCCGCCAACCGGCAATGAACGTTGGCGCTAAATCCCGACAGCGGATAAAAGTCCCACTTTCCCACATTGGGGGCGATTGCTCCTCACGTTTGAACCTGTATCATCTTCTCCAGACCGCCTTGGCCGTCCAAGGCGGCGGCATCGCGAAGTCAAGCCTCGATTCCCCGCGCCCAGCGCGGCCTGATACTGAGCGAGTGATAGCGTGGGTTCATTGTTCACCTGGGTTTGGCAACATTGGTATGTGCTGCTACCGCTGCTGCTCGGCTTCCTAGCCATTTGGAAGCTGCTGCCTCATGCCCGACAACCGCAAAGCGCGGCCATGATGGGCTTGGGCGCGGCGGCCATCATCCTGGGCGGTATCGTGCTGCCCCGCGCCACAGGGGTTCACGTTTCCTGGATGTTCGACCTGTTCTTCTACCTCTTTGCCGGGGCGGCCATTGCTTCGGCTGGAGCGATGATCACGCAGCGCAACCCCGTCTATGCCGCCCTTTACTTCGCCCTGGTCATTTTGAACGTCTGCGGCCTGTTTTTGCTGCAATCCGGTCCCTTCCTGGCGGCGGCCACGGTGATTGTCTACGCCGGGGCCATCATCGTTACCTTCCTTTTCGTCATTATGTTCGCTCAGCAAAGCGGACTGGCGCAATATGATCGCCGCTGCCGCGAACCCTTGCTCGCGAGTCTGGCGGGATTTCTGCTCATGGGCGCCTTGCTCTACGCCATCAACGCCAGTTACCAGGTGTCGCCGCGTTTGACGGGATTGGTGAAGGGTTTGGAGGAAACCGTCAACAGCGCCGCCAAAACAACCAAGCTCGAAGTGAAGGATTTAATGGGCATCCTTCGAGTCAATGATGCACCCATCGATCTCCTCTTGGCCGAAGAATTGAATCGGCTGCCCGGCTGGCCCGAAAAAGCGGCGGCACGGGCTAAACTGCATCAACTGGAAACGCAAGTCATCGCCGCGGCGGCCAACCAGGACACAGCGGTTCTGCTGAACCTCGTGAAGGAATATTACAGCCTGGCCGCATCCCTGCAGCACGCCCAGCAGCGGTACACCGGCTTGTTAGGCATCCCCGCGGGGATGCAAACTCAGGTCTCCCCTCTGAGCCGGCGCACGGAGGAACCGGGCCATGTCGCTCAATTGGGAAGAACTCTGTTCGGCGACTACCTGCTGGCGGTGGAATTGGCGGCCGTGTTGCTGCTGATCGCCACCGTGGGGGCCATCGTGATCGTGCAGCGACCGAAGGAGGCAGCCGCGTGAGCCAAGCCATCCTGCCCAACTATTTGATCGTGGGAGCGATTCTGTTCGGCCTGGGGGCGATTGGCTTCCTGTCCCGGCGGAATCTGATCCTGATGTTCCTCTCGGCGGAGATGATGCTGCAAGGCGTGGCTTTGAACCTGGTTGGCTTCGGCGGCCACCACAAAAACTATCAAGGTCAAGCGTTCGTCATCTTTATGCTCACCGTGGCCGCTTGCGAGGCCGCCCTGGCTTTGGCCCTCATCCTTGTCCTGTTCCGCAACCGCAAGACCCTGGACGTGAGCGTTTGGCAAGATTTGCGCGAGGCCAATCAAGACCCCGTGCAGGATGAATCACCGCTGCTCTTGGAACCGGAAATGACGCCCATGCATTTCCCGCGCCTGACTCCCGCTGGCCTGCGTCCGGATCAAGCAGCCTCTCCAGAGGAGGCGGCGACCCGTGGGTAAGCAAGCCGAACTCCTGGCCATGATCGGCGTGGTGCCGGTGCTCGCTTCCGTTTTGACCGCTGCACTGGGGCCGCGCGTCCTTAAGCATCGCAGCCACTGGCCCACCCTGGCGGCCTTGGGCTACGCTCTGGTGCTCTCCATCGCCATGCTGTTCTCCATGTCCGAAGGCAGCAGCTACACGGCAGGGTTCGAATGGCTAAACATGGGCCGAATGGACATCCCCGTGCGCTTGGTGGCGGACCCGCTCACGGCCATCATGCTGGTCACCGTCCATGCCGTGGCCTTGCTCGTGGCCATTTTTTCCGTCGGCTACATGCATGATGACCCGGGCTATGCCCGCTATTTCAGCGTCTTCAGCCTCTTCGTCTTTTGCATGGTCATGCTGGTCATGGCCAATAACTTCCTCATGCTCTTCATCTTTTGGGAAGGTGTGGGGTTATGCAGTTATTTGCTGATCGGTTTTTGGTATCAAAAACCCGCGGCGGCAGCGGCAGCCAGGAAAGCCTTTTTGGTCAACCGCATAGGCGACTTTGGGTTGTTGATCGCCGTGTTTCTGATTTGGACGCAGTTTGGCACGCTCAATTTCGCCGAGGTCTTCCGGCAACTCGATTACCGCTACCTGGCGGAAGGCAAACCCTTCGACGGGGCGATCGTCGTGGGCGAGCGGATGTTGACGCATGCTCAGATCGTTGGCTGGCCTCTGCTCACGATTTGTATTTGCCTGATGCTAGGCGCAATGGGTAAATCGGCGCAATTTCCGCTGCACGTTTGGCTACCCGATGCCATGGAAGGTCCGACTCCTGCTTCGGCCTTGATTCACGCCGCAACGATGGTGACGGCAGGCGTCTACCTGGTGGCTCGCTGCACGCCCATCTTCATCCATGCCCCGCAGGCTCAAGCCCTCTTGGCCGTCGTCGGTGCAGTCACGGCCCTGGTCGCCGCCCTCATTGCCCTGACGCAAAACGACCTCAAGCGCATCATGGCCTATTCAACGGTCAGTCAGTTAGGCTACATGTTCATGGCCCTGGGCTCGGCGGCGGGCAATCCCAATCTCGCCACGTTCGCCGTGATCGCCGCCATTTTCCATCTGTTCACGCACGCCTTTTTCAAGGCCCTACTTTTCCTGGGCTGTGGCAGCGTGATGCATGCCATGGGCGGCGTGATCGACCTGCGCCGCATCGGCGGCCTCAAAAAATTAATGCCCTGGACGCATCTGACCTTCGCCATCGGAGCGGCCGGGCTGGCGGGCATCCCTCCCCTCGCCGGCTTCTGGAGCAAGGATGAAATCCTTGTCAGCCTCAATCAAGCCAGCCATGGCAGCCCGTACGGCTTGCTCTTCACCTTGATCCTCGGGATAGCGATTCTCACGGCGTTTTTAACCGCTTTTTACACGGGCCGAGCCTACTTCCTCGCCTTTTGGGGACCGGAGCGAATTCCCGAGGAAGCAGGCCACCACGCCCACGAAAGCGGTCGCTGGATGCTGATTCCGCTCTTCGGTTTAGCGGCGGGGACCGTCCTTGTAGGCATCCTTTTCGGCACGCCGACGCATCTCTTCGAACATTTTCTGACCCAGTCAGAAAGCTTGCCCAAATTCCAAGCCGTTCATGGATCCGGCATGATCGTGCTCGTCAGCATCCTGGCCGCGGGAGGCGGCGCGGGCTTGGCGGCCATCTTTTATCAATTGCGACCGGAGCTGCCGAGCCGCATGGCTCAAGCCGCCTGGCGCTTTTACGACTACTCCAGCCATCGCTTTTACCTCGATGAAATTCTGGGCTTGATCCTGGTCCGACCGCTCAAGGGTTTGGCGGCGTTCATCCAATTGTTCGACCTGCACGTGGTGGACGGGTTGGTGGATTGGGTCGGGCAAGTGCCCGGCTATCTCGGTCAATGGTTCAGACCCGTGCAAAACGGTCTTCTGCAGTTTTACGCCCTGGCTTCCCTGCTGGGATTGGCGGTGTTCGTCATCGTGCTCTTGGCGAAATTTTAGGCCCGGAAAAACGGCCGCTTCATGGCGTTTGATGGAAACGCAACGGTTATGGATAAATGTTTGCTGCTCATGATGATCTTCGCGCCGCTCCTGGCCGCGGTCGTCGTGCTGCTTCTAGGCTCCAATCAACTGGTCCGAATCCGGCAAGTCAGCCTGGCGGCGGCGTTGCTGTCCCTCCTCTGTGCTTTGCACGTGGCCTGGCATTATCAATCCGCCACTGGCCGGACCGCGGAGGAACCCTTCGCTTCCGACCCGGCTTTCGAAATCCGCGTCCCCTGGCTGAGCTACCTGCCCTCGCCCAGCGGCGCCCCATCACCCAGCATCGAATTCCATCTCGGCGTTGATGGCCTGAGCCTGTGGTTGATCGTGCTCACCGCCCTGCTCATGGTTTCGGCGGTGTTGATCTCCTGGAAAAGTATTCAAACCAATCCTTCGGGTTATTATGCCCTGCTTATGCTCCTGGCCTCGGGGATGCTGGGGGTGTTCTGCGCGTTGGACATCGTGCTCTTCTATATCTTCTTCGAATTCACGCTGCTGCCGCTCTTTTTCCTGATCGGCCTGTGGGGCGGCCCGCAAAAGCGCTATGCCGCTCGGAAGTTTTTCCTCTACACGCTGGCGGGCAGCCTGGTCACCCTCGTCGGCCTGGTGGCCATCGTGCTCTCCCTGGTTGGCCAAGGTCAGCCGATGACTTTTTCTCTCCCCGAACTGGCCCGACAGGTGGCTATTCAGCCGCTTCCGGGGGAGTTGCAGCAATGGATTTTCCTGGCTCTGTTCGCAGGACTGGCGATCAAAGTGCCCCTGTTTCCCTTTCACACCTGGCTGCCCCTGGCCCATGTCGAAGCCCCGACGGCGGGAAGCGTGTTGCTGGCGGGCGTTCTGCTCAAGCTCGGCACTTACGGCTTCCTGCGGCTATGCATCCCCATGGTGCCGCTCGCATCAGTGCAGATTGGCTTGCCCCTGGTCGGCGTCCTGGCCACGGTTGGCATCCTCTATGGCTCCTTCTGTGCCTTGGCCCAGACGGACATCAAAAAAATGGTGGCCTACAGCAGCGTGGCCCACTTGGGCTTTTGCATGCTCGGCCTGTTCGCCCTCAACGCCGAGGGGATGAGTGGAGCCCTTTTGCAAATGGTCAACCATGGCCTGTCGACGGGCCTGTTGTTCCTGCTGGTGGGCATGATCTACGACCGCTACCACACGCGGCAAATGACGGCCCTGGGCGGATTGAACCAGCGGATGCCGATTTTGGGCCTCATCATGATGTTCACATGCCTATCGAGCATCGGCCTGCCGGGGCTGAATGGCTTCGTGGGTGAATTCTTGTGCCTCAGCGGCATGTTCGCCCGTCATCCGATCTACGCCGTGTGGGGCACGCTCGGCATCATCCTGGGTGCCTGGTATTTGCTCACTTTCGTGATGAAATGCTTCCATGGCCCGTTGAAGGAGCCGCACGTCGCCGAAGGTGCGATCATACCCGACATGGACCGCCGTGAATTGTCGGCGACACTGCCCCTGGTGGCGCTGTGCCTGTGGATTGGCCTCTATCCCAAGCCCTTTTTGGATCGCATGAAACCTGAAATGGAAGCCCTGAGTCAGCGCATCAAGCAAGCGCAAAAGGTCCAAGTTTATCGTTAAGCCGCCGGGGAGGCGTTATCGTGCAGGGTGTGTATGAATGGATGATCGAAGCTTCCCGCTGGGTGCGCCCGGAGATGCTGTTGCTGCTCGCCGGCAGCGGCTATTTTCTCGCGGCAGTCTTCGTCTCCGCAAAGTCCAGAAGTTGGGCCATCGCCAGCCTGTTGATCGTCCTGCTCGCCGCGATTTGGCTGCCCAGCGGCGATGCGGACTTTGCCACTCCCGCAAGCTTTTTCCGCCATGATAGCTTCAGCCATTTCCTTCGCGGCTTGGGACTGGGGTTGGGTGCGGCCTTGATTCTGCTCAGTTGGGACCGCATTCCCGACCGGTGCGCCGCCGAATATTTCGGCTGCCTGCTCCTCATCATCGCCGGGGTCAATCTCGTCTCAGCAGCCAATGATCTCATTGCCCTGTTCCTAGCCCTGGAACTGGTCAGCATCCCCACTTACGTGTTGCTCTACTTGCTTCGTGCCGATGACGCCGCCCAGGAGGCCACGCTCAAGTATTTCTTCCTGAGCGTTTTCTCCGCGGCCTTGCTGCTCTATGGCCTCAGCTTTCTCTACGGCGCCACGGGGTCAACCAATCTCGAAGTCCTGCGCGGAGCCGTGCGGCAATGGCTGGAGCAAGAGAGCACCTCGGCGTCGTCGACGCTGCCGCCGACGCTGCTCATCGCCATGATCATGATCGTCGCCGCGCTCGGTTTCCGCGTCACGGCGGCGCCGTTCCACTTTTACGCTCCAGACGTTTACCAGGGAGCCCCCCTGCTTCCCGTTACATTGCTTAGCCTGATCCCCAAAGTAGCAGGGTTTGCTGGGCTTTATCAGATCGTCTCCGCCACGCTCTTGATCCCAGGCGCCGATGCCGCGGCCAGTCCGCTGGCCGCTTCCGCGTCGGGCCTGTTCTGGATCGTCGCCCTGGTCTCCATGTTCATGGGCAACTTGATGGGGTTGTGGCAGGATGACTTGAAACGGTTGCTCGCTTATTCCGGCATCGCCCACGCAGGTTATATGATCGTCGGCCTGGGCACGGGCTGCTCTTCCGGGATGATCGTCGAAGGCCTGGCGGGCCTGTTTTTCTACCTCATCGTCTACTCGGCCATGACGCTGGGCGTCTTCGCCATTTTGATCGCCTTGCAATCCCGCGACCGCACCGTGGTCAACGTGGATGACCTGGCCGGCTTGAGTAAGAGCCACCCGATCCTCGCCGTGGTGATGGCTTGCTTTCTCTTCTGCCTGATGGGCCTGCCGCCCACGGCAGGATTCCTCGCCAAGCTCAATCTGTTCCTCGCCGCCTGGAACACGGAGCAGCGGCTCTATCGCGTCCTTGCCCTGGTCATGGCCGTCAACGCCGCCATCGGCGCTTGGTACTACCTGCGGGTCGTCGGTGTGATGTTTCTCCGCGACGCCGTCAAACCCCTCTCGGTGCGGGTGACCTGGCCGGCATGGATCGTGATCCTCCTGTGCCTGTTCATCGTCTTTTGGCTCTTCTTCCAGCCCAACACGACCTGGACCTGGATGGAAGCCATCACCCAGCGCCGCTAAAATGGTTGGATCAAGTCCCCCCTGCTCTGACGCGGGAGTTCGACCGCATGTCTCGCCTCGATGATCGCTTGCAAACGCTCCGGCATGAGGGTCGCGCCGCCTTCATCCCGTTCCTCACGGCGGGCGATCCCTCCCTGGAGTGGACCGGACGGCTCATCGACACGGTCATCGACCGCGGCGCGGACATCATCGAAATCGGCTTCCCTTACAGCGACCCGTTGGCCGATGGGGCCGTCATTCAGGCGAGCTATGCCCGCGCCTTGAAAGCTGGTCTGCGGCTTGACGCGCTGTTCCAGGCGATGCGTTCCTGGACCCAGCGGCATCCCAAACATCCCATGGTGGGCATGGCGTCCTATAGCTTGGTCTATCGCCAAGGGCCGGAGACGTTTTTTCAGAGGGCCCAAGAGGCAGGCCTGTCGGGTTTAATTCTCCCCGATTTGCCGCTGGAAGAGGCGGAGCCGCTTGTTGACCTTGCTCGCCAGCATGACCTCGCCTTGATCCTGCTGGTGACGCCGACCACGCTCCCTGAGCGGGCGGAGCAGATCGCCAGGCAAGCCACTGGTTTTCTTTATGTCGTCAGCGTCACCGGCATCACCGGGGCGCGGGCCCAATTGGCCGAGCACCTCCTGGAGCAACTGGCCGAGCTGCGCAAACTCACCACTTTGCCCCTGTGCGTCGGCTTCGGCATCAGCCAACCGGAACACGTCCAGGACCTCAAGGACCACGTCGATGGCGTCATCGTCGGCAGCGCGCTCGTCCAGCATCTGGAGCGGATTCCCGACCTGGGTCCGGACGCGGTCATCGAGCGGATCGGGCAGCACGCGCAATCCCTCGCCATCGCCCTGCGACCTCGGCCAAGCGGTTGAAGTTGGCCTTGCTCTTCGACCGGCAAGGCATATAAAGATGAATTCCTTGAATGGTTCCCTTCCTCTGTCTCGGGCATTCGCTTCACCGCGGGCCCGTTGTTCTGGAGTGTCCTCGAATGAAAGACGGCATCCATCCCGAATACCGGGAAGTCATTTTCCAAGACGCCTCGGCTGGCTTCTCCTTCAAGACCCGCTCGACGATCCGCACCAAGGAAACGATCGTGTGGGAAGATGGCAAGACCTATCCCTTGGTCAAGCTCGACATCAGCAGTGCATCCCATCCCTTCTTCACCGGCAAGATGAAATACGTCGACTCGACCGGCCAGATCGAACGCTTCCGCAAGAAGTTTGGCTCAGGCTACGGCAAAGCCAAGACCGCCGAGCCTAAGGAAACCAAGGAAGGCCAATAATCTTTCCTTCGATCCAGCGCAGCCCGTGGCGAACCCCTTCGTCCGCGGGCTTGATCGTTTTTGGGAAGCCGCTTCCCGTCAAAGTCCGTCTCGTGCAGTCACGAAAAGAGATCACCTCTGGTTGGCCTAAGGTTGGAATGAGCCGCCTGAAACGATCAAATGATCCCTCGTGGAAACCATCGGACGTAAATCTATACCTCACATGAGCATGCATTGATGCCGACCCTGTCAAAGTGATCGTTTCACGGGAGGGGGGTGGGTTTGTGAAACGCTCACCTCATTTCCTTACACAGCAAGCACTTAAGTGTGTTTTCTACAGCGCCGCGAACCGTGGCCATTTTAGGTCGCTTTTGGGCCATGTCCGCCTAAGGTTGGCATGCCCCCGTCGGACATTTGACCCAAGCTCCAAGCGCATCCGAGCAGCCGCATGAACACTCCATATCGAGATATTTAGCCCCGGATGAATCACCGGGGGCCAACTTTCATTTACATGACACCCCCGCGCACCGGGCCGCGCACACCGCGGACCCATCCCGGGCACGACCCGCGCCCCATGCCGACACCGCTCCATCACCCCTTGATGTCCATGGAAGTTCGGTAGGGTGCGTTGAGCACCGCGAAACGCACCAACACTCTGAGAATTCGTTGGCGTTCGCTTTGGTTGTGCACTATATTGTGGGCAAAGCTGAAGTCTGGTAGGGTGCGTTGAGCGTAGCGAAACGCACCATATGATCTGCAGGTCAATCGAAGTTCGGCGGTGTCAAGCCGCGAGAAAGGAGGGCGCGATGATACGCGATGGAATACGTCGGTTCTCGCTCCCCTCCCGTAGCTCAGCGGCAGAGCGTCGGCCTTATAAGCCACCGGTCGCGGGTTCGATCCCCGCCGGGAGGACTGGCCCCCGACCTGGGGTGTAGCGCAGACGCCGAATCCGGCCCTGATTGCAACTACGAGCCGGCCGAACCATCCGCTGCACCTGACCGCGGCCTCGATCCTGGTTTCGCGCGGCATGAAGGTCTTGCAGGCGGCTCCGGCAAGTGAACGCCGTCGTTCAGCGAAGGAGGGCTTCGGCTGTGGTAACGCCCGAGTACCTGACGTTGTTCTGGAACGGTCGTCCGCTCGGCCGCATCACCGAAGTGCAGGTGTTCGACTGGCCGTGGGTGCATGGCCGGTTCGCCCCCGGCGACTGGCCGCCGGACCTCCGGGCGTCGGTCGAGGCCCTGGCCAAGGCGGCCGATAGCGACAATGACCTGCCCGACCCGCCGTACCAGTCCGGGCACTATGACGGCTGGTCAGTCGTGGACCCAGCCGGTGTCACCACGGAGATCGGCGTCCCTAAGGTGGACTTCGCCACCGGGGACATCGAGTGGCGGTAGCCGCTGGCCGACAAGGAACCCTTACCAAGCGCTGCAGACGACGGGGGGGGCGTGATTCGTTTCTGGGACGTCCAGGTTCAGTCGCCCCGCGGCTGCTGATCTCGGCCGATCGGCCCCAGAGGACCTCGGGACGTGAGGGTGGCTCTGTCCCAACCTCAGGAGAGTTCCTCATGCAAGATGATGCCGTGACCCTGTTCGCGTACGATCGCTGGGCCAACCGCAAGGTCCTCGACACCTGCCGCAAGCTGACCGGCGAACAGTATGTCGCGGAGCCGGTCCCGGGGTGGTCATCGGTGCGCTCGACCCTCTCCCACATCGCCTTGGCGACCGAATTCAACCTGCGCACACTGGCGGGCGATCGGGATGACCGCATCCCGACCGAAGCCGAATTGGTCACGGTGGACGACGTGGCCCAGTTGCTGGAACGCGCCTACCGCCGCTTCGAGGAACTGCGTCCCACGCTCACGCCGGAGCAGCTCAACAGCGTGCTGACGCTGCGCGCGATCGGCCGCACTTTCACCCTGCCACGGTGGGCGATACTGCGCCACATTGTCAATCACTCGACCTACCACCGCGGTCAGGTCGCCTCCAAACTCAAACGGTTCGGGATCGACCAACCGAACTCGGACTTCTTCTGGTGGGTGACCGAGCAGATCCCTCAGGAGGCATAAACCCCAGGCGCAGGAACGGACCGGCATGCCCGGTCCGCGATGGAAAACAATCAGAGGTTACGGCGCTCGTTTTTGCGACAAGCGAAGAAGTCCCTGGAGGAACCATCATGCGAACCATTGCATCCGCATTTGTTTTGTCGCTGTTGCTCGCCTTAATGCCAGCGGCGTCGGCTGCCGATCCGTCCGACGCACCGAAACAGGTATTTGTCGTCAATACGCAGGACGCTTCGGTGTCCCTGGTCGATCTGGCGACGATGAAGCAAGTGAAACGCTTTCCCGTCGGCGACCGCCCTTATGGCATTGCCGTTAGCCAGGACGGCACGACGGTCGCCGTGGGGGTCGAGGACGAAGAGTGCGTGAAGTTCTTTTCATGGCCCGACTTCAAACTCAAGGGCAAGACGCCCATTGGCAAGATGTTCAACGACCACATCATCCTGTCCCATGACGGCAAGCACGTCCTCGTCGCTAACTTCTACAGCGACAACGTGGTTGGCATCGACATCGAGTCGATGCAGGAGGCGTTCCGCATCAAGGACTGTTCCGCACCCCACGTCGTCAAGTACGGTCCGCTGAAGAAGCAGGCGTTCGTGACGTGCAAGAAGGTCACCGGAATCGCCGTGATCGACCCCGACGGCGGCAAGCTGATCAAATTCATTGGGATGAACGTCAACCCTCGCAGCTTGACTTTCTCGCCCGACGAGAAGAAGGTCTACTTCGGCTCGTTCTGGGTGGACGGCTTCTTCGAGTTGGATGTCGAGTCCGGCAAAGTGACGCGGTTGTTTAAGTACGATCCGCCGGAAGGGGCGGCCGACCCGCAGGAGGTGACGTACCACGGAGTCGAGATGCTGACGGATAAAGTCCTGGTCGCGGCGAACGAAGGGCGCTCCTACGTCGATGCCGTGGACGTGACCAAAGGCACATTGCTAGACCGCCTCACCGACGTGTCGAAGCCGTGCTGCGTCGAGAAGATCCCCGGCACCACCGGGCGGTTTCTGATCAGCAACATCGCGGATGGCACCCTGCAACTGGCCGAACTGACCGGCGAAGGCAAGCTGAAGTCGCTGGGCAAGGCCGAAGTCGGCAAGGCGCCCAAGCGGGTCGCCTTCCTCCCTTGACGAGGAGTAGCACCGATGAATCGTCGCAATTTCCTATTCGCATCGTCCGGGGCTGCCTCCGGCTCGCTGCTGGTGCCAGGGCTCACCGAGGCCGACGAGAGCGACAAGTCACCCTATGCCGGCAGCGGGTTGGTGACCGGCAAGCTCAAGCCGCTGCGGCACCAGGAGATTCCTGGCTTTCTCAGCGCCGCCCAAGTGGCCCCGCACCACTCGGCGCATTACGGTGGGGCGCTCAAGGCGTTTGTCGGCGTGGAAGAGAAACTGGAGGAGAGTTTCTCCAAGGGGACGCCCATCGACGCCGCCGCATTCCAGACGATGAAACAGGTGCAGTCGAGCCGGGGGAACAGCGTGCTCCTTCACGAACTCTATTTCGACGGAATGGCCTTGAAGGCAACCGAGCCAATCGAGGACGTCCGAAAAGCCATCGAGAAGCGGTTTGGGTCGCTGGATAAGTGGGCGGCCGACTTCGTCGCCAGCGCGAAGGTGGCAGCGGGCTGGGCGATGCTGATCGTACACCCCGTCAATGGCCGGCTGTACAATGTGGTCAGCGACGAACACGCCCAAGGCCCGCTTTGGCTGGCCGTGCCCCTGGTGGTGATCGACTCGTACGAACACGCCTTCTACATCGACTATCAGAACAAGAAGGCCGAGTACGTCGAAAAGTTCTTGAAGTTCATCGACTGGACCGAGGCCGGTCGGAGGTATCGGCGTGCGATCAAAGCGTGAAGCCACCTCGGGGCGCAGGCCCGGCCGAACCATCCGCTGCACCTGACCGCGGCGGAGATTTTTGAACCTGCAAGGCTCGTTCCATCAGCCCTGGGTTTTGGGTTCCCGATTATGCAAGTGATCTACCCTGAAAGGGTCGTTCTTCGACACGTCACGACAACACGCCGAACGGCCCCTTCAGGGCCGATGCATCACCTCGGCCAAGAGACCCAGGCCTTCGGCCTGGGCTGACCGAATCGGCCCTTCAGGCCGAAATACAACCGGCGACCCGGGCCTCGCGCTTCGACCCGGCGCTCGCATTGCAGGCTTGGTGTGCCCGTGTGCGATTGCACGAATATTCCCCATTGCAGTATTTAGCCCCCGGTGATTCACCGGGGGCTAAATAACATTGGGGGGCAAATAAAAAGCGAGCCGCGGCGTGCGCCAACCGCTAATCGTCGTCGGGCATGATGCGAATGGTGGTCGTGACCATGTAATGGTCGGAGAGCTTGGAGCGAAAGGCTTCCTCGCTGCCCAAGTGATTGTCGCGCATGGTCCGCATCTTGCTGTCGGCGAACTCGGGTTGATCATCCGGGACAAAGATGCGGTCGAACGGGGCGGCGGCGAAGCGGTCGGACTTGATCCAGGTCAGGTGCTCGCCGCCGTTGAGGTCGCGGAAACCATTGAAGGTGATGCGGGAGAGCGTCAGTTCCGTCTCCTTCAGGACGTTGGTGTCACCGATGAGGAGGATATCATCGTCATCAAAATGGTTTTGCAGTTCGCCGAGGCTGCGAATGAGGGTCTGGGCTTCCAAGGCCCGCTGCTTGGCGGTCACGTCCTCGCCGCCGCGGTTGGATTTCATGTGCAAGGGGATGACGACGAGATCGGTTTTGCCCTGGCCGAAGCTGAATTTCATGCCGAAGGGATGGCGCTGCCAGATGTCCGCCTGTTTGCTGCGGCGGATGGGCAGCCGCCAGGGGTCGCCCTGCCGCGTCACCCGGCTGGCGTTCCAGGCGACGCCGACGTGCTGATCGCGATCGCCTTCGCGGATTTTCGGAAAGAGGACGTGCTTCCACTGGCTGTCGGTGCGTTCGCCCACCAGGCGCAGGGCCTCGACCAAGGTGCGGTTGCCCCGGCCCTCATCGGTTTCGGTGTTGTGGGTGATTTCATTGAGGCACAGCAGGTCGACGCCGCTTTGAATGATGTATTTCGCCAGGTCGTCGGGGTCGGGCTGGTCGGCGCGGCGCTCGGCGTTGCCCAGCCATTCGATGTTCCAGGAACCGATGCAAGCCGACTCCGCCGCCAAGGGCTGCAGGTCCGGCCGCGCGGCCAGGCCGGTGGTCGCGAGCAGCCAGACCAGACCCAGCAGTCCACCGATCATTACGCCCAATCGACGCATGTTGTCATTCCTCATCGAGGGGTTAGCCATTTGGAGTCCATCTCAAGAAACAGGCTATGAAGAAGGATGCCGCACCGCAAGCTTCCAGGACCGGGAAACCCGTGCGTGTTGGGGTTGGCCTTCGTCGATTGCTTGGTGCTACACTTGGCACTCGATGTCTGTTAACATAGTGTCATGGTAACAAAAAGCGTTCCACGTCCCCCACCCATCCCGCCCGGCCCTGGGCAAGAATCCGTCTGGGACTATCCCCGGCCGCCGCGCATTGAGCCGACGAGCAAGCGCATCCAGGTGTTTCACCAGGGGCATCTGATCGTAGACACCCGAGAAGCCTATCGGGTGTTGGAAACCGCGCACCCGCCGGTCTACTACGTGCCTCCGGAGTCGGTCCAACTGCCATGTCTGCAAGCCACCTTTCAGGAAATGGAATGCCGCTGGAAAGGCCGCGCGATTCTGTGCAACGTGGAAGGGCCTGGCTTTCATCTGCGGCACGCGGCCTGGTCCTTCATCGACCCGATGCCCGCGTTCCTGGCCATTCAATATTACATCGCCTTTCATGCCCACCTGCTGGAGAAGTGCCTCGTCGAGGGCGAGCAGGTCGCGCCTCAGCCCGGCGGGTATTACGGGGGCTGGATCACCGCCGACGTCGTGGGGCCGTTCAAGGGCGACGTGGGCACGCTGGATTGGTGATCCTCAGGGCTGCATGCTCCGCGCCCAGTCCGCAAGCAGTTGCCCATGCCGCGGGCCATGGGCGGCGGCGTGAAAGGACCGCTGCTGCGCGCCGCTCACGTCGATCACCACGTCGAGCCGATCCTCCGGCAGCACGTCCCGAATGCGATCGGCCCATTCGATCAGACAGACGCCGGCTCCGCCGAGCCACTCTTCCGCCCCCAGGTCGATGAACTCCTGAGGGGACCGCAAGCGATAGACGTCGACGTGGTGCATCGGCCAGCGCGCGGGGTATTCCTGCACGAGGATGAACGTCGGGCTGGTGACGAGCCGGGGGTCATGGATGCCCAATCCCACGGCGACGGCGCGAACGAAGCAAGTCTTGCCCGCGCCGAGCGGTCCCTCGAGGCCGATGACGGCTCCGGGAAAGAGCAACGCCCCCAAGCGCTGGCCGAGCCGCCGCGTGCACTCCAGGTCGGGGGCGAGGTAGTGAAACTCAGTCAACATGACACACCCGCAAGGCCAAGGTCTTTGACCCTAGTCTATACGGGCTGGCGTCAGTCGATGAAGGAAAACTCCTTGGTATTGATCAAGGCCCAGAGGAGATTCTCAAAGGCCCGCTTCCGCTGGGCGGCGCCGAGCTTGGCCAGGTGCTCCTGGGCCACTTTCAGTTCCGTCTCGGTCGGTTTCCGCGCCAGGCACGCCAGGAACATCTCCTCGATGAGCTGCGGTTCGGGTTTGTCCTTGTTCTGTGCCAACTGATCGGCGCGGCCGCCGCCACGCGCGATCTTGTTCAGCACCTCGTCGCTGTTGAGCAGATGCAGAGCCTGGGCCAGATTGGCGTCGCTGACCCGCTCGCACTCACAGGCGCTGGTCCGCATCGGCTTGCCGAAGACTTCGAGGAAGTAATTGGTGAAGGTTTCGTCGGGGAGCATGATGGCCCGCTTGGGAGCGAGCTGATCGGTGGGCAGCCCGCCGAAGCCGTCGGGATGGTCGACGGCGCGGTTGACCGCGTCCAGCAGCACCTCCGCCGCCATCCGCCGCGGGTAGAAGCGGCCAAAGTTTTGCTTGTCCTCCTTGTTGAATTCATTGGGCGTCGCCGAGAGTTGATAGGTGCGGCTCTTAGTGATGACGCGGACAAGGTGCTTGAGGCTGAAGCGATTCGCCACGAAATCCTTGGCCAGGGCCTCAAGCAGCTCCTCGTTGCTGGCGGGGTTGGTGATCCGCATGTCGTCCGGCGGATCGACGATGCCCCGGCCGAAGAAGTGGGCCCAATAGCGATTGACCACGGCCTTGGCGACGAAGGGATTCTCCGGCGCGACCATCCACTCCACGAGCTTGTCCCGAGGGTCGTCCCCCGGCGGCACCTGCACGACAGCCCCATCAAGGGGCTTGATGTCCGCGGGCCGGCCCGTGCGCTTGTTCGTGACGGCGCCGCCCTTGCTGACGAATAAGCTCAGGTTGGGGTTGGGCAAGGAACCAATGTCTCCCTGCCGGGGAATCTGCTTCTTGCCGACGCGGCCGAAAAACGCCGCCAGCCCCCAATAGTCGTCCTGGCTCCATTTCTCGAACGGATGGTGATGGCAATTGGCGCAGGCCAACCGCTGCCCCAGGAAGACCTGCCCCAGGTCGTCGACGTAGTTGGCGAATTCGTTCATCTCCTTGTACCACACCACCGGCGGATGGGATTTCTCATCGCCGATGGCCGTCAAGATTTCGCGGATGAACTGATCATAGGGCAGATCATCGGCCAGCGACTGCCGAATCCAGTCGTGAAAAGCGAAGGTTCCTTGAGCCCGCCGGGCGTCGCCATGCCGCTTGACCCGCAGGATGTCGGCCCATTTGTTGGCGAAGAAATAGGCATATTCGGGCCGGTCGAGGAGCTGATCGATCCAGCGGCCGCGCTTGTTCGGGTCCGAATCGGCGAGGAAGGCGCGCACCTCATCCGGCGTCGGCAAGGTGCCCGTGACGTCGAGGGTGACGCGGCGGAGGAACTGCTCATCCGAGCTTAACTCCGAGGGCTTCAAATTCAAGCGCTGAAATTGCTGGTGCACCGGGCCATCGACCAGGGTTTGATACGGATACTCATAAGCGGGGACGGACTTTTCCAGCGGCACCAAGGCTCGAAAGACCGTCACTTGCCCCTGATAGCGGATCATGATCGCGGCCTGCCCTTTGCCCTGCCCGATCTGCACCACGCCTTCGGGAGTGATCCCGGCGATCTCCGATTCATTGCTCTCATACTGGGCCCGCCGGGTGACATCCTCGATCCGGCCATCGGAGTATTCGGCCTGGACGACCAACTGTTGCTGCTCTTGGGCCGCCAGGACCCGCTGCGTCGGTGTTACGGTGATCCGTTTGACGACCGGATCGTTGGCCTCCCCCCAGGGCATGCCGGCGGCGATCCATTGCCGCAAAAGGCGGTATTCATCGGAATCCGGCTCCAGCCGCTTGCCGCCCCCATGGGGCATTTGCCCGGCCCCCTTGCGGAGGAGCAGACTGTGCTCGGGCGCGGCCGGGAAGACTCTGCGGCCGCGCGCTTCCTTGACCAGGGTCATGTAATCCACGTCGGGTTCAAAGCCGAGCAGCGAAAGATGAAAGCCATTCTGCCCGCCGGACTTGCCGTGGCAGCCGCCCGAATTGCAGCCGAGCTTGGTGAAAATGGGCGTGATCTGATTGGCGAAATTCATGGGCAGCGCTTCGGCCATGTGGCTGATGGTGCAGGCCACGCTGGCTTTGTGCACGCCAAATTCCATCTGGATCGTGACCTGGCCGTCGGCAAGCGGGATGATGCGGCCCGTCTCCGAGACGCTGGCCAGCTTCGGATCGCTGACGGTGTATTTGGCCTTGAGGGTTACATCCACAGGCCGGCCCGCGGCTTGCACGCCGGTCACCAAAATTTGCGCGCGATCCTCGGCCCCGCGCAGGGTGATGGTTTTCGGGAAAACGTCCAGTCCTTGGAGCGTCGGCATAGGCGTGGTCTGCGGGTCGGGTTTGGGCGGTTCGGTCTTGGGCGCATCGTCCGCCGGCAACCAACCCCACCAGGCCAAGGCCAACACCAGGCTCAACCAAATCGTTCGCTGGAACATGGGAACGGACATCAGGATTCCTCCTGAAAACAGGCTGGAGAATGACCGGGTCATTCCGTGAAGGAGTGGTTCGAGCCGCGCGGCCTTTAGGTAGGACAAAGCGGCCGCGTTCGAGCATCCACTCAGGCAGGATACAACACATCCTTAAGGATACGATCTTGACCCGCCCTTCGCAAGTCGAATTATGGCTTGGCCTGAATCGAATTGGTTGGCCTCAAGGCGCTCCATGGATTAGACTGAACAGCCAACAGAAAACTTTATCACCGAGGAGTGGCTCCATGTCTCGCTTGCGGTCCAAGTCGTGGCTCTCCATTTGGTTCATGCTTGCATTGGGTTTCCTGCTCCCGCTGCAGGGGCAAGACATCCATCCCAAGCCGCTGCAACGCATCGCATTTGGATCCTGTGCCAAGGAATCCAGACCCCAACCCATCTGGCAAGCCGTGGTCGCGCTGCGGCCCGACCTGTTCATTTTCCTGGGCGACAACATTTATGGCGACACGACCAGCGCCTCCATTCTCAAGCAGAAATACGCCAAGCTGGGCGCGCAGCCTGGCTATCAACTCCTGAAATCCACCTGCCCGATCCTGGCCGTGTGGGATGACCACGATTATGGCGCCAACGACGCCGGCGCCGAGTATCCCATCAAGAAGGAATCGCAGCAGATCTTCCTGGATTTCTTCGAGGTGCCGGCCGATTCCCCGCGGCGGCAACGGGAAGGCACCTATCATGCCGAGCTGCACGGCCCGGCGGACCAGCGCGTGCAAATCATCCTGCTCGATACCCGCTATTTCCGCAGCCCGCTCAAGAAAAAGGCGGAGCGGAAAAACGATGAGGGGCCTTACGAGGCGAACCTCGACCCCGAAGCCACGATCCTGGGGCCCGCTCAATGGAAGTGGCTCGAAGAGCAACTGCGGCAGCCGGCCAAGGTGCGGATCATCGCCTCGAGCATTCAGATGGTCGCCGAGGATCATGGCTGGGAGAAGTGGATGAACTTCCCGCGCGAACGGGAGCGCTTTTTCAATCTGCTCAAGGAAACCAAGGCCAGCGGCGTGATCGTGCTCAGCGGGGATCGCCACCTGGCGGAGATTTCCATGATGGACGCCGGGCTGGGTTATCCCCTGTTCGACGCCACCTCCAGCGGCCTGACGGAAGCCGCCGCGGGGCCGCGTCCCTTCGAGGTCAACCGCCATCGCGTCGCCACCATGAATTGGGGCAACAATTTTGGCTTCATCTCCATCGACTGGCACAAGAGCGATCCCATCATCGGCCTGCAAATCCGCGATGAGGATGGCGACGTCCGCTTGCAGCAAAAGCTCGCGCTCAGCCAGCTTCACCCGGAAAAGATCGTTGCCCGCGACGCCAACCCGGAACCGAAGCCTGAACCCGTCGTCCAGGATCGCGGCCGCTCATCCAGCGGCAAAGGCGATGAAACCGACAAGCCGAACGATGCCAAGGGCAAGAAAGCGATCCCCCCCGAAGAGGCGGCGAAACACATCGGCAAGGAGGTCACGGTCGAGTTCGAGGTCAAGGCGACCGGCTCCGCAACCAGCCTGATCTTCCTCAATTCGAAGCGGAATCGCAACGACGACGACAACTTCACGGTCGTCATCCAGGCTTCCGCCGCGGAAGAGCTGAAGGACAAGAAGAAGATCGACGACCCCCGCGAGTTCTACCGCAACAAGAAGATCCGGGTCACGGGCAAGGTCGACACCTTCCGGGATAAGCCCCAGATCAGGGTCAGCAAGGCGAGCCAGATCGAGGTCGTCGAGAAATAGGCCTGTTCGCGCCTTTTCGCGGACGATGATTAGCCGCGCACGCCCCTTCCATGCGTTGGAAGGGGTGCTTGATTTTCCGAATGCCTTGCTCATCGTTCGCTCATGAACGTCCGTTGGTCCATTGACGGTTCCATTCGGCTTTGCGAAACTGACTTTGTCCCTCTGCCTCCTTGATCCCACCGCTTGGAGTAGATCATGCCTCACACTTGTGCTTCCCGCCTCAGTCTGCGATGGATTGGCTTGAGCACCGTGCTCATCACGCTGTTAGGCATGGGCTGGCGAACGCTGCCCGCTCAAGAACCGCCGCCCAAGCCGCCGGAAGCCGGCAAGCCCGAGCCGGCCGCCAAGCCGTTCGAGCGGCTCCATCAGCTCAAGGGCCACACGGAGTTGGTGTACGCGCTTGCCCTGAGCCCCAACGGTCAATGGCTGGCGAGCGGTTCCTTTGATAAAACGGTGCGGCTTTGGGACCTGGCGTCGGGTCAATTGATCAAAACGTTCGCCGGTCCCGCCGGCCATCAAAACCAAGTCCTCAGCGTGCAGTTCAGCCCCGATCAACGCATCCTGGCTTCGAGCGGTTCGGACAACGTGATCAAGTTTTGGGACGTCCCCGTGCAGGGCGCCCTGCGCCAGTTCGCCGGCCATGAAGCCGAGATTCAAGCCGTCGCCGTGTCGCCGGACGGCGCCCGGCTGGCCACCGCCTCCAGCGACCAGACCGTGCGCCTGTGGAACGTCGCCGATGGCAAGGCGCTGCACGTTTGCGGCGGGCACGTGGGCCCGGTGCTGGCGTTGGCGTTTAGCGCCAATGGCCAGATGCTCGCCAGCGTCGGGCAGGATCTCATGCTGCGGCTCTGGAACGCGGCAGACGGACAGCCCCTGGCCGTGGCGGGCGCCCATGCCGCCCCGATCACGGGCGTCGCTTTTACGCCCAACGGACAACAAGCGGTCACGGTCAGCCAGGATGGTTGGCTGAAACTCTGGCAGCTTCCCTTACAGCCGAGCCGCATTCTCAATCCGCCCCATCAGGCGCCGGTGCAATCCTTGGCCCTGTCCGGCGACGGCAAGAGCCTGGCCAGCGGCAGCACGGACAAGACCGTCCGCATCGTCAACCTGGCCAATGGCAATACCGAGCGGGTCATCACCGCCCCATCCGAGGTGAATTGGATCGGTTGGAGCCAGGCTTCCCCTCTGCTCGTCACCGGGCATGCGGGACAGAAATACCACTTCTGGAACGCCGCGGACGGCGCCGCCTGGGGTGCGTTTTCCCCCACGGGCGGCCCCATCACCGCCCAGGCCATGGACGCCAAGGGAACCCTGTTCCTTACCGGCGATGGTCAAGGACATTTGCGGGCCTGGCATTGGGACGTGCAGAAAATCCAACCGGGCAATCCGCTCTCCGTCCCCCACCCGGACGCCATCTCGGCCTGCGTGCTCGCCTCGGAGGGCAAGATCATCCTCACGGGCGGCGCGGACAAGATCATCCGGCGCTGGAACCTGGCGGCGAATCGCGCCCAGCCCGAGGCGCAGTTCGCAGGCATGGAAGCGGCCGTCACCGCTCTTGCCGTTCGACCCAACTTGCAGCGCCTGGTCTCCGGGTCGGCGGATGGCACGCTCGCCGTTTGGGATGACAAGCAACCCGTCATCCTGGCGCAGATGGGCGTCCACCAACAGCCGATCACCGGCATCGTGCTCCTGCCCAATCTCGACGAGGTCATCACCGCCAGCCAAGATGGGTTTCTGAAGCGCTGGAGCCTGCCCACGCCCCAGCAACTGTTCGCCCATCCCCAGCCCGTCCAGCAGATGATGCTCAACGGCGACGGCAGCCTGATGCTCACCCTCGCCGGGGATCAGCACGTCCGCCTATGGAACCTGGCCAACGGCCAGATCGAAAAGGGCTATCCCCTGCCCACTCCCGCCATCAAGGCGATGGCGTTCCATGCGGCCAGCAACCGCTTCGCCTGGATCGCCGCCGATAAAACAGTCCACGTCCACGCCCTGGCCGAGGGGAAGGAAGAAAAGAAACTCGATCCGCTCGCCTACGATCCGATCGCCTTAGCCTTCAGTCCCGACGGCAACACGCTGGCCGTCGCGGGAGCGGATCATCCCATCCGCCTCATTACCTGGAGCGACGGCAAGGAGGTCCGCGTGCTGGAGGGGCACGGCGGACCGGTGCAGCAATTGCTGTTTCATCCGTCCCAACCCCGGCTGCTCAGCCAAGGAGCGGATCAACAAGTCATCGTTTGGAACTTAGCGGATGGACAGATCGCGGCCAAGCTCGCGCATCCTGCTCCCCTCATCGAGAGCAGCCTTTCGACCGACGGCGGCACCCTGGCTACGCTGGCGCAAGACAAGATCGTCCGCTTGTGGAACCCGGTCGACGGCCAGGCCGCGGGCCAGTTCAACAGTCCCGGCGAAGCGCGCGGCGTGGCGATCGCGGGCAACGGGCAAAAGCTGCTCCTGGGGAGCGACGGCCGCAGTTGGCTCGTCGATCGCGGCGGCGCCCTGCTGCAAACCCTGCGGCACGCCGGCCCCGCCGCCCGCCCGGCTTTTCACCCCGACGGCGTCCGCTTGCTGTGGTGCCAGCAACAAGCCGTCGCCATCGACCGGCAGCGCTTGATTTGGGCCGAAGCCCTGGGCAAGCCCATTCGCGGGTTGCAGTGGCTGCCCAAGTCCGACTTCATCGTCGTGGTCGGCGACGACCAGCAAGTGCGCCTCGTGCAAGCGCAGGACGGCAAAACGCACAAGACGCTGCTGGGACACGAAGGCCCGATCACGGCCTTGGCGGTTGAGGAAGCGGGCCCGTCCCTCGTCACCTCCGGGGCGGACAAGAAGACCATCCATTGGGACCTGGCCGAGAATAAGCCGCGGCGCACCTGGACGACGCCGCAACCCGTCGTCCAACTCGCCCTGTCGCCCCAGGGCCAGCGCCTGGTCATGAGCTTCAGCGACCATACCCTGCAGGTGTACGACGCGGCCAGCGGCGACCTGATGCAGCAACTCGAAAGCCATGCCGGCCCGATCACCGCGCTGCATCTGCTGGCCGATCAGCGGACGGTCATCTCCGCCAGCCACGACAAGCTGCTCCGCGTCCACGACGTCACGGCCGGCCGCATCCTCGCGGGTGCTCATCCAGGCGGCGTGACGGGCTTGATCTTCCATCCCAACGGCACGCAAGCCTTCAGCGCCGGCGCGGACAAGATCGTCAAATGGTGGGACGTGAGCACCGGACAGATGATCAAGGCGTTCCCGGCCCTGCCCGAGGGGATCACCGCCATGGCATTGTCGCGCGAGGCGGCCCCGACGCGCCTCGCCGTCGCCACCGCGGACAAAATCGTTCGACTGTTCAACCTGGCCGATGGCAAGGAACTGCTGCAGCTCACCCTCCCCGGACCGGCGCGAAGCCTGGAATTCAATCCCGAAAGCAGCCAATTGCTGACCGCCGGGGCGTATCCCAAGGCGCAAGTCTGGGATTTGACCACGGGCCAGGAGTTGCAATTTTTCCCTTTGGCCGGAGAAGTGTTCACCGCGCGGTTTCATCCCGATGGCAAGCAAGTCATCTGGGGCGGCAGCGAGAAAACCGTCTCCCTCGCCCCAGTGGCCATCGTCAAAGCCCTGCGGCCGCACGACGCGCCTCTGCATGACCTGGCCATGCTGCCCAGCGGCACGCACGTCATCACCGCGGGCGAGGACGGCACCGCCAGGCAAATCAACCTCGCCAACGGCCAGGTGGAAAAGACCTTCGCCGGCCACAAGGGAGCGGTTCGCAAACTCTCCCTGGCGCGATCGGCCATCTCGCTGGCCACCGCGGGCGCCGACAATACGATTCGCTTGTTCAACCTGGCTGACGGCAAGGAGCTGAAAGCGATTCCGCATCCGGCGGCCATTCACGGCCTGGCCCTCAGTCCCAATCATGCCTACCTCGCCGTCACGGGCGCCGATCAGGAGGTCGTGGTTTACCATGCGCCGTTCACCCCCGGGCAGCCGCTCACGGGCGACTTCGGCAAGGTGATCACGCGGTTCAAGCATGACGGCCCGGCCAGCGGCGCGGCTTTCCTGGCCGACAGCGCATCGCTCTTGACCGGCAGCGCGGACAAAACCGTTCGCCTTTGGAAAATCAGCCAAGACGCGCCCTCGCGCAACATTGCGGGGCACGCCAACCTCGTGGACGGCCTGGCCTTCAGTCCCGACGGCGCCCTGCTCGCCTCGTGCAGCCACGACGGCACGGTGCGGCTTTGGAACGTGGCCGATGGCGCGGCCCTGGCCTCCATCCCGGCCTTCACGACCCCCGTTTATTGCGTCACCTTCTCCGCCGATGGCAAGTATCTCCTGGCCGGCAGTTATTCACGCAGCATGAAATGGATCGACGTCGCCAGCAAGGCGGTCGTCCTGGAGTTCACCGACCTGTACGACCGCGCCTTTCCCGCGGGCCCTTACGACGGGCCCTTTGCCGGCATCTTCGCCAAGGCGTTTCCCCAAGGTCATCGCGATGGCATCTTCTCCGCGCAGATCGCTCCCGACGGCAAGCACGTGCTCTCGGCGGGCAGCGATGGGCAGATCAAGGTGTGGAGCCTGGCCGACGGCAGCGTCGTGAACCATTTCACCGATCCGGGGCTTCAAGCCAACAACGTCCCCCTCCCGCGCGCTCATCAGGATTGGATCAATCAGATTCGCCTGACGCCCGACGGCGCTCGGCTGGTCAGCGTCGGCCATGCCGGGTGGTTGAAGGTGTGGCATGTGGCCGATGGCAAACTGCTGCTGGCGGAAAAGTTCCCCTCCGGGCTGTACGCTTTGGTCTTCAGCCCGGATGGCAAGACCATCGCCCTGGCCCACCAGGACGGCACGATTTCCGTGTGCAAGATGCCATGATCGCCGGCATGACCGACGCCAGAGGAATCGACGCCAGCGAACAGCGCAGCGTGTGGGGTGCAGGTCAAGCAGCGTGAAGGACCGACGAAAAAAGCGTCCCTCTTGTGGGGGACGCTTTGGTTTTTCTTGGGGGATGAAGCAGCGGTTTAGTGCAACAGCAGGTCCGCTTCCCAGCCGACGCGTTCGGCCGAGGCGCGGAGCTTTTCCAGCGCCCGATTCTGAATCTGCCGGACGCGCTCCTTGCTGATGCGGAGCATATGGCCGATTTGCCTCAGGCTATGGGCGCCGGTGCCGGTCAGGCCGAAGCGCAGATCGAGCACGCGCCGCTCCCGCGGACGCAGGCTTTCCATGAGGAACATGAGGGCTTCTTGGCGTTCGGCGTTGTCGCGGAGGATGCTGCTGCCGTTGTCGGGCATGGCTTCGGTGAGTTTGAAGTCGCTGTCATCATCGAGCACGGCATTGAGGGAGACGGGCGTCCGCGTGGCGGTTTGCAGATGAGTCAAATGTTCGAGGCTGCTTCCAGTGCGCTTGGCAAGTTCCTGGGCCGTGGGCAGATGCTTGCCGCCGTGGGCCAGGGCTTCGGATTCCTGCTGCAAGAGGCCCAACTCCTGCAAGTGGTGCGGCGACAGGCTCACGAGGTGGCTCTGCCGAGCCACGGCGATCTGCAGCGTTTGCCGAATCCACCACGTGGCATAGGTGGCCAGGCGGGTGCCGTGGCTGACGTCGAAGCGGTCGATCGCCTGCATCAAGCCGCACACGGCTTCCTGCAAAAGATCGGAATAACTGAGCGAATGGTGGCGGAAACGCTTGGCCACGTGGGCGGCGAGGCGAATGTTCGCAGAGGCCAGGCGGTGTTTGTAGGCGACGTAACGCTCGTGGAGCACGCGGACGTCCTTGCCCTTCGTCGCTTCGACTTCGGCGTGATCGCGGATGAATTGAGCCATGGGCCAGGGTTCGAATGGCGGGCGGTGGGAGCGCAGACGAGGAATCTTGATGAGCTTGCGGACGAGTTCTTGCTTACATTCCCAAAAGCCCGCCAGGAGGTCGCGTTCCTCTTCCGGCGTCAACAGGTCCGACGAAAAGACCATGCCCGGCGTCGGTTCCGCGGTCTTGCGCAGCACCCGCTTGGCCGCGGGCTTGGATTTCTTTTTCAACTTTTTCGGTTTGGCTTTACCTACCTTGGCTTTGCTCATGGCTCCCCCCCTCGAGCGTTTCGAAACGCCTTTTTGAATGCGCGATTGCTTTTGCCCGACCCTCTTTTTTACCATCGGACCTACCCTCTGTGGTTGACCAGGCGGCCCCCATCGAGATCCCATTTCAACCAAAAAACGGGACAAGCAACCACACCCATCGGTGAACACGGCGTCCACTGATGTTTCGGTTCACTTGTGCACGAGACGATTAATAAACGAGCATACGTAACAGTCCGTAGCAGCTTCTGGATTCTAAGCTCCCGCCTACCGATTATCAAGAGTTATTATTAAAAACTTTACCCGTCTGTGGGATAAACCGCGCAGGCTCTGATTGCCCCGCAAATATGGCTCAAACTGCCGTCCACGCCTGCCGTAGGAGATGCGCACGACTTGCCAAATCTATCTTCGTGATTGCTCCCGTGGGCAAGGTCCCGCTTCTTTTAGACTTGCTCCTCGATCCTGCAGGCTTAGAACCGAACCTTGGCATAAAAAAAGAAATGGCGCTTCGAACCCGAGGATTCCAAGCGCCTTCTTTGATTTGACGACATTAGCCGCGGTTTAGAGCAGCCCTTCGATGGGGGTGCCGCCCTTGCTGCCGCTGATCTTGCGGGGCCGCCCCAGCGGATCGCGGATTTCCATGTCCGGGGAAACGCCGATGGCCTGGTAGAGCGTGGCAAACAGATCGCCGACGGAGACCGGCTGATCCTTCACGCTGGTGCCATCCTTATCGGTGGAACCGTAAACCTGGCCTCCCTTGATGCCGCCGCCGCCGACGACGACCGACCAGCAGCGACCCCAGTGATCGCGCCCGCCATTCTGATTGATGCGCGGCGTGCGGCCGAATTCGCCCATCCACACGATGACCGTGTCCTTCCAGAGGCCGCGGTCCACGAGGTCGCGAACCAAGGCGCCCATGCCCTTGTCAAGCCGATCGAGCAACCCGCCCCCCTGGCGCGTGTTGTGCAGGGCGTCGAAGATTCGATTGTGATTGTCCCAACCGCCCAGATCAACTTCAATGCAGGGCACGCCCGCTTCGACCAGCTTCCGGGCCAGCAAGCAGCCGTTGCCAAAACCGGTGCGGCCATAATCGTCGCGCAGCTTCGGGTTCATGGGTTTGCCGTCGTTTTCCTTCTCCAGGTCGAAGACCAGCTTCTGCTTGGAGTAAGTCAGATCGAAAGCCTTTTGATAAATCTCCTGGTGCGACTTGGCGGCGACGCCGCGCTTGTCGGCGACGAAATTGGATTCGACCATGTTGAGGATGTCGGAGCGGGCCTTCATCCGCATGGCTTGCTTCATATCGTTGACGTTGAGCGGCGGATTGACGTTTTGCGGCGGCGATCCCGGGTTCTGCACCGTGAAGGGAGCGTAGGCCATGCCCAGGAAGCCCGGCCCTTCGGAAGGACCGCTGACGCTGATGAAGCCGGGGATGGCCAAATCCTTGGGCGTCAGTTGCTGAGCGAGGATGGCGCCGATCGAGGGGAAGGTCACCGCGGGGTCCACGGGGTAGGCGGTGTGCATGAGGACGCGGCCGCGTTCGTGGCTGCCTTCGTTGGAAACCAGCGAGCGAATGATCGACAGATGCTTCATCTGGGCCGCCACCGTGGGCAGGTGTTCGCAGATCTCGATGCCGCTCGCCGCGGTCTTGATCGGTTTGAATTCGCCGCCGGTGCTCTCGCCGGGCTTCATGTCCCAGGAATCCATGTGCGAGGGGCCGCCGCCCATCCAAAGCAGAATGAGGCTCTTATGCTCGCGCTTCATCTGCGGAGCGGCATGCGCCAGTTGGTTCAGAAAGTGCAAGCTGGGGGCCGCCATGAGGGAGAACCCGGCCATGTGCTTGAGGAAATGCCGGCGATCCGAGGAGTTATTGCTTGGCCACATGTCTTACGCCCCCGTGTCAGATGAAAACCATGTGAGAACTGTTACTTCAACCCCATTAAGGTGATGTAGTTCTTTGCTTTTCACATCCTACCTTAAAAAAATCTATACTGCCAAGCGTATTTTGCCGGAAAGGAACCGATTCTGGCTATTTCGATGTTGTGGTAATTGGTTGATCGATCTAGGTCCGTCATGCTGAAAAAGCTGAAACAAGGGCTGCGGGCAGCGACCTGGTTCCGTTCTGCCTAAAAAGTTCGCCTGGCTGTTGTTTTCCTGCTTCCGATTCAGTCAGGCATTGGCATAATAGAAACCAAACGACCGGGGTCCTGCTCCCTGGTATGGTCTTGCGTCCGCATGCAACAGGCAACGGGAGTGGCCAGTGGCAATTGACTTGATACATCCTTACCACGACCTCTTGGGTCAATCGGGGGTCGCCGCCGCCTCGCAGGAATTCTTGGAGACCTTTCAAAAACAGCATGGCCTGTATTTTGGCGACCGCCCTTTATGCAGCGTCCTCCGGCCCCGGTTCCTGTCGCACTTGCAGTATCAGTTCCTCCGTCACCGCGTGCGGCTGCTCTGCATGGCCTTTGCCAAAGCCCAGCAAGCGGCCCTGGCGGATGACGCCTTTCGAGCCCAGTTCGGCTTGACGCCCGAGGAGGATGAACTGGCCCGGCTCGATCCCGGCTTTGCCTGCGCTTATCCCACCTCGCGGCTGGATGCTTTCTTCGTCTCCGAGGACGAGCTCTATTTCACCGAGTTCAATTCGGAGACGCCCGCCGGGGCGGCCTACAATCACGCCCTCACCGAACTGTTTCAGATGCTTCCCGTGATGCGGGAGTATCAGAAACAGTTTCAAACCTATGGCCTGGCCACCCACGCGGGCGTGATTCAATCCTTGCTCGCCGCCTATGAACAATGGTCCGGGAACCGCTCCAAGCCGACGATCTGCATCCTCGATTGGGCCGACGTGCCCACCTATAGCGAGTTTAAACTCTTCGAACGGCACTTCCATTTTTACGGCCTGGATGCCGTGATCGCCGATCCCCGCGAGGTGGAGTACACGGACCACCGCCTCTACGCCCGGGGCCGGGCCATCGACCTGATCTACAAGCGCGTCCTCATCAGCGAATTGATCGAACGCGGCGGCATGGAGCATCCGGTCATCCGGGCCGTGCGGGCGGGGGACGTGTGCATGATCAACCCGTTCCGCTGCAAGATTCTTTTCAAGAAGGCCAGCTTTGCCGTGCTGACGGACGAACAAAACAGCCACCTCTTCACTTCCGAGGAGCGCGCGGTGATCCTGGCCCACATCCCCTGGACCCGCATGGTGGCGGAACGTCACACCCTCGCCCCGGGCCAGACGGTCGACGGCAAGGCCCATTCCCCGAAAAGCCCGCAGCCGGACCCGGGTCCCAAGGTGGACCTCATTCCCTTCGTGCTCGCCAACAAGGATCGCCTGGTCCTCAAGCCCAACGATGACTACGGCGGCAAGGGCATCGTCCTGGGTTGGACGGTGGATCAAGCCGCATGGGATGCGGCCGTCCAAACCGCTTTGCAAACGCCCTACATCGTCCAAGCGCGGGTGAACCTGCCCAAGGAACCGTTCCCCAACTGGATCGATGACAAGCTGGTCATCGTCGATCGCATGGTGGACACGGACCCCTACATCCTGCATGGCCAATTCATGGACGGCAGCCTGTGCCGCATCTCGACGGCCGACTTGCTGAACGTGACGGCGGGCGGCGGCTCCACCGTGCCCACCTTCGTCGTGGAAAAACGCTGAATGGACAAGTCACTTTGACTTGATTAAACTCACCTGCCTCGGCGTCCGATCCCCGCTTCGTCCCGAAGAAGCCAACCCGCCCTCTTGGCCTGGCTGGCATGGGCCGATAGATTTTTCCGAATGAACCTGACTCCTACCGTCAAGCCGGAACGTTTGGACGCGGTCGATTGCCTGCGCGGGTTGGTCATCGTGCTCATGGCCCTCGACCATACCCGCGACTTCTTCGGCAACTTCGCCTGGGGAGGCGCGGAGAATGCCGCGGCTTCCACGCCGGCTCTCTTCTTCACGCGCTGGGTGACCCATTTCTGTGCTCCCACTTTCGTCCTCCTGGCGGGTCTGGGGGCTTACCTCAGCCTGGCGCGGGGCATGTCCAAGCGGCAACTTTTCCTCTTTCTTCTGACCCGGGGGCTTTGGCTCGTCTTCCTGGAGCTCACTGTCGTCCACTTTGGCTGGTCCTGGGAATGGAATTTTCGCCGCGGCATGTGGCAAGTCATCTGGGCCATCGGGTGGTCCATGGTCGGCTTGTCCTTCCTCATTTGGCTGCCCGGTTGGGTAATTGGCCTTGTGGGCTGCGCCATCGTCGCGGGGCACAATGCTTTCGACGGCCTGACGGGCGTCAAAATCGTCGAGCAGACGCCCTGGCTGGTTTACCTCTTGGGTGAGCGCGGCTGGTTTTGGGATCTTCTGCACACGGCTTACCGCGTTTTCATCCCAGCCAAGGGGTACAGTTATTTCAATCTCTATCCACTGCTGCCCTGGTTCGGGGTCCTCTGTGCGGGGTATGGCCTGGGCCGCTTCATGACCTGGCCCGCGAAGGAACGCCGGCGAGTCCTGCTCCTGCTCGGCTTGCTGCTCACCGCAGGCTTTATCGCCCTGCGCTACCTCAACGGTTACGGCGAACCGAAACCCTGGAAAGTCTATCCAGGCGGCGATCTCCCCATGGACTGGATGCGGACCGTGATGTCCTTCCTGTCTTGCACGAAGTATCCGCCTTCGTTCCTCTTCCTGCTGATGACGCTGGGGCCTGCCCTTGTCCTGCTCATGCTGCTCGAATGGCGCTGGCCCTTCTTCCACCGCTTCTTCACGGTCTACGGCCGGGTGCCGCTGTTCTTTTACCTGATCCATTTGCCCTTCATCCATGGGCTGGCCAAGTACGTCGCCTGGCTGCAGGACGCCAAGCCGATGCGGATGGGTTTAAGCCCGCTCAAAAAAGGGTATGAACTGCCCGAGGTGTATTTGGTTTGGGCCTTGGTGGTGCTCGCCCTCTATTTCCCCTGCCTGGGATATGGCTGGCTGAAGAAACGCTACGGCGGCGTGCTGAAGTATCTGTAATCCCCTGTCCTACCACGACTCATGAACTGGCGGACGATCACTCGGTCCATGCGGCCCGCAAACCCGGATGGTTGAGATCGAGTCGATAGAGGATCTGGTTGTAGTTGTAGCGCGGGGTGCGTTCGGGGTTGCCGGAGAAGTCGTTGGTGTACGTCCCTTCGAAGTGAATGATGCGGCCGCCTTCCCGATCCAGGAAGGCAAGGTGGCAGACGTTGTAAAACGATTGGCGGTCATGGGTGACGATCTTGACCGCCTTGGCGAACGGACCGAGGGGGCTCGCGGCCTCGGAGTACCAGACTTCGCCAATGAAAGACGGTTTCCCGCCGAACTGCTCCAAGATCAGAATCCATCTTTGGCGATGGGGATTCCAGCGCACCGAGCAGCTATGGATGATGAGCCGGTCGTTCGGGGAAGCGGCGTCCGCTGGACAGAAGCGGGCATGCTCGGGCTTGATCTTTTTGCTGCGAATCAGTTGAAACTCGGTTTTGGAGTCGAGGGGCGGCAAGGCTTTCTGCCAACGCCAGATCGGCTTGCCTTCGCTGTCCAGGTCCGGTTCGCCTGGCTTGCCGGAGGCATCCGCCTTGAGGCAGGTGAAGGCTTCGTACTGCTCCGGATCGAGCAGGGCTGCGAGCGTGGCGGGGACGCGGACGTTGCAGATGGGATTGCCGAAGAGGAGCCATTTCTGGCCGCCCTCCTCGATGGCGACGGGATGGCCATTCGGGTGCCGCCAGGTCTCCGAAGGGGGCAGGATTTTCACGGATTCAAAAAGTTCCTTCTCGTCGTTGTAGACGCAGAGGCCCTGGTCCAGTTCCTTCTCCAGGGTCTTGCGGCGGGAATACCAGGCGGCCATTTTCTCCACGCCCTGGCCATCGGGCACCACGGACAAGCCCGTCACCCAGACCACGCCCTCGGGCCGATCCGGGATCGGGATCATCGCCCGGGCAAAACCGGTCTGATCGACGAAGTAACGATAAGCGATGCCATGGGACGGGTCGCTGGCGGGGTCGTTCGGATCGGGGATGGGGATGGTCGCCCCTGCCATGCGGAACAGGCCCAGGGGATATTCCATCCGCGACGTATCGCCCCAGAAACAAAAGACCTGGTTGCGGTAAATGGCCGTCTGGATGGAATCCTGCCCGGCCACATTGCCCGGCTGAGCTGAAGGGGTGAAGGGAACGGGTTGGCCCAGCAACTGCGTATCGCGATAAAGGCCTTCCCCGGTAAGCCGGCAGAGGCGCTCGGCCAGGTTGAGCCGCTTGATTTTGATCGTCGTCGCCTGGCCCGGCCGCGGGATGATCTTCAGCCCCTCGATGCCGAAGCCGTCCTTGGGGAATGCGTAACCATGGCTGCGCACGGTGAAGAAGATTTCCCGCCCCATCAGTCCCGGTTCATGAAACGCGATGCGGCCGGCGTTGTCGGTGACGTATTTGATGAAGTTGACCGTTTCCAGTTCGACCAGGGGAACACCCCGCCCGGTGGCTTCATCGACGACGCGAATCTCGGCGTATTGTTTCTGGTTCGGGTCGGTCGCGGCGGCCATGGCCGCAGCGGGACGCCATCCGGTGGATCGCGCCGCATCGATCCAAACCTGCGTCAGGAGCAAGACGGTGGTCAATATCGCCATCGACCAAATAGTTTGTTTCATGATCCTTTTCCCGTTGGGGTCCGTGGAGAGTTGGCCGTTGCCGCCTCATGCATGCCGATCATCCCGCAGGATATCCCAAGCAGCGTGTTCAAGCGAGATGAAATTCCGTTTCCCCCAAGCCAACAAAAAAACCCAGCCTTCGCGAGGAAGGCTGGGGCTCGGCTTTGGCCGGGTTGTTTGGGTGAAGCGTGCCGCAGAAGCTTATTCGCTCTTGGGAGCGGGCATCTTCTCGCTCTGGGCGGGTTCGGTCGTCGTCGAGGTGCTGCCGCAACCGCAGGGTTTCGACCCGCAGGTGTCGCAACCGCAACCGCGATTGAACAGACCGCTCAGACGGCCGCGGAGGTTGTCCAGGAGGCTGGGCCGGCAGCATTCGCACACCGGGACGCACACCTTGACCTTGCGGCAGACATTGACGGTCACTTCGTACGGAACCTTTTCGCACACGGTGACGGGCACCTGCTTGACGACTTCCTGCTTCTCCCAACGGCAGGTTTGGACGGTGACCTTTTCGATCACTTCTTCCTGCACCATCTTGCAGACCTTGACGGTCCGCACTTCTTCCCTGGGAACCCACACCTTCTTGCAGACCGTCTTGCCAGGCAGTTGCTCTTGATAGCAAACCGTCTCGCCGCGGACGCGTTTGGTGGTGCAGGTGCAAGGATCGAAGCAGCAGGTGTCAGGCAGACGGCACTTGCGCGTCACCACGGGACCTGGGCAGTGGTGCTGTTCCGTCTTCCATTCGCCCGTGCACACTTTGACCTGCTTTTCTTCCCACACCGGCTTGCAGACGATCTTCTTGACGTCGACCGTCTTGCTTTCGTAGACCGGCTTGCAAACGATTTCCTTGCATTCCTTCATGACCGTTTTCTTTTCGATCCGGTAGCATGTTTTCGTGCAAGGTTCCATCACCGTTTGCCATTCGGTGCGATAACGAACCTTGGGGAAACAGCAGGCGTCCGCACAGGGGGCGGCACACGCGGGGGTTGTGGTACAGCCACAGCCACCGGCCATCGCGGCGCTTTCCGCAGCGACGATGGCAACGATTGCGGCAAGAGCCGTTGCGATGAACTTGCGATGCATTCCCATTCTCCTGACAAAGTTCCTGGTGCCTTGCTCACCTCGGCTCCTCGCCATGCAACCGCGCAGTGGGAGGCCCACGCCGGGTGAACATGGGGATTATGCGCCTCGTCCAAACGCTTGCAAATTTTCCAGCCGGGGAATGCGGGGAATTGACCGCGACGTTGCCGATGCGGCGGGCTTTTTTGACACATCGCGCCGATCACGACAACCCCCTACCCTTTAACAGCTTTTTTACCCTTCTTCGCGATTTCCGCTCAAGTTGCGGTTCGGGTTCGTCCAACCCAACAAAAAAAGCCGAAACCTTTCGATTTCGGCTGAGGTCGTGGATCGTTCACAGGCTCGGCGGCTTCGCAAAGAATACCGCCGCGCGGCACGGCGTCACTGGCAGACCGGCACGCAGACCTTCACCTTGCGGCACCGCGTTTCCATGATCGTCGTCGGCACCATCTCGCACACCGTCACCGGCACCTGGCGGACGACTTCTTCCGTCACCATGCGGCATACGGTCACCGGCACGCGATGCACCTTTTCCTCGGCCACCATCCGGCAGCGGGTCTGCTTCACGACGCGAGTCCGCTCTTCCGCCACCATGCGGCAGGTCGTCACCGGCACCTTCCGGCAGATCGTTTCCTGCACCATCCGGCAGCGGCGCTGCGTCACCATCTTCGTGTGCTCTTGCGTCACGACCCGGCACACCGTGTACGGCACTTTCCGCGACACTGTGTAGGGGACCATGCGGCACACCGTGTACGGCACCTTCTCCGTATGGCATTGCTGCACCATCCGGGTCACCGGCACCTGCTGCTGCACCACCTTGGGCACACAGACGTCGCGGTACAGAGTTCGCGGCGGCATCTGGCACGTCACCAGGCGGGTCGTCGGGTGCTTCTTGCAGATCGCTCCCGTTTGCGGATCGGTGAAGCATTCCCCCGGGATGGTCTCGCAGCGGGTGAAGCATTCGCCGGGCACCGTGTAGGGCACCTTCTGCGTCACGTAAATGGTCTTGCACACGGTCCGCATCTCGGTCACCGGCTTGCAGGTGACCCGGACCACGTCACGATAATGGGTTTCATAGACCGGCTTGCAGCGGGTTTCGCAGACGTCCCGATAATGCGTTTCGTAGACCGGCTTGCAGGTGTAATATTTCACCGGCACTTGAATCTCATCCCACACCGGCTTGCACACGACGTGGCTTTGATCGACGTAGTGCGTCTCATACACCGGCTTGCACACCGTGTATTTCTGCACGACGTCGAACGTCTCGTACACCGGTTTGCACACCGTGTAGCGGCATTCCTTGATGATCGTCTCGTACACCGGCTTGCACACCGTTTGCCGGCATTCTTTCATCACGGTCTTGTAGCACGGACGATACACCGTCTTGGGACATTCCTCCACGATCGTTTGATAACACGTCTTATAGCGAATCTTGGGATAGCAAACCACGTCCGGCGTGCACACCGCCGGGCAGCCGCGGGCCCCAAATCCCGAGGCATGGACCGAGGTTGGCAGTAGCACCGCGGCTATCACCAACGCCCCTACTCCAAATCGTTTCACCTTAACCTCCTGTCCACGATGTGACAACCGGTTGCTCGAAGGTCGATGGGCCAACTCCGCGATGACCCCATTGTTGAAAACATGACCGATTGGGCGAACTTGGCAAACCATTCTGGACAGGAAAGCCATGACTGAGCCGAACGAACCGAGGACTATTGCTCACCCTCGCTAGACTCCGCACAGCAGCCAAGTCAGGCATAGTCGGCACAGCTTACGCAACTTAAGGCGCAGCCAAACCCGTGGCGCGGTCCCATTTTCACCTTGACGAAACGAAACGGCTCGGAGTATAGCCCCCTCGCTCCGCCGATCGGTCGGCTTCTTTGGCGTCGCGAGGCCCGTGGCATGCGGTTGATTCGATTGCCTTTAGGTTGGATGGGCGTTGGCCTGGCCTTGCTGCTGCCAGGCTGCGTCGAACGGCGCTTCAACATCGTCACCGATCCGCCCGGGGCCATGGTGCTGGTCAATCGCCAGGAAATCGGCGCCAGTCCCATCACCATGCCCAGCATTTTGAGCGAATATTATGGCGATCGTGAGTTCTACTTGATCAAGGACGGCTACGAACCGCTGCTCGTCCGGCAGCCGATCCCGCCGCCCTGGTATGGCTACCCGGTCCTCGACTTTGTCGCCGAACATTTACTGCCCTGGACGATCCTGGATGAGCGAACGTTCACCTTCACGATGCAGCCAGCGCGCATCGTGACCGCCGATGAACTGCTGCAAAATGGAACCGCGGCCCGCAGCCGCGGCGCAGGTCTCGGTATGCCCGCACCGCCGCCGACGTCAACGCCGCCTGTCGCTCCACCGGTGACGGACCCCAGGCTGCCGCCGCCGCCCGGAACGCCGAGCGACCTCCCGCCGCCCACGCCGCTCCCCAACTTCAGCGGGATTCGGTAACGGCAATGGCGAATTAAACGGCTTTCGCTCACAGTCATACCATCAACGTCAGCTTGGTGAGGGGAATCGATGCCGGACACTTCCACCTGGAAGGCATTTCTCCACGAGCACATGAAATACATTGAAGGGTGATCCATTAATTTCAGCTTTGCTGTTATGAAACCGGGCGTTAAGCTGATGATTTATGGAACCTGACCAGATCAAGAACCACGATCTCGCTAATGCCCAGACGGTCCCTCCCGATGGCCTGGCGACGCCAAGCTTGAACTTCGCCGCCAACCCAGAAAATGCTTGGCCGAAGATCCCAGGCTATGTCATTCAAACGGAACTCGGCCGAGGCGGCATGGGCATCGTCTTCGAAGCGCTGCAAGAAAGCGTCCGGCGGCGGGTCGCTCTCAAGCTCGTCCTCCACGGCTCACTCTCCACTGCCGAGGCGCGCGCACGCTTTCTCTTCGAAGGTGAAGTGCTCGGCCGCCTGCAACATCCGAACATTGTTCAAATTTACGAAGTGGGCACTCATGACGGGCAACCCTTCTTCGCGCTGGAGTATGTGGCCGGCGGTAGCCTGGGGGCCTTGCTCAGAAGCGGTTACATCTTTAAACCCAGCGCCGCGGCCCGGTTCGTTGAGAAACTGGCACGGGCCATCCATTTCGCCCACTGCAACGGCGTGATCCACCGCGATCTCAAGCCTGACAACGTTTTGCTGGCGAACAACGATGATGGCCAAGCGGCGGAATTGACGCCCAAGATCACTGATTTTGGCCTGGCCAAGCAAGCCGATGCCACGCGAATGACGGCCAGCGGAGCCATGCTCGGCACACCAGCCTACATGGCCCCGGAGCAGGCGGAGGGCAAGACCCATCACATCACGGCGGCAACGGATGTTTATTCCTTGGGCGTCATCCTCTATGAATTGCTGGCCGGACGAACGCCATTTGTAGGTGGAACGCCGCTGGATCTGATGTTGCGCGTGGTGACCGAGGAACCGCCAGCCCTCAGTTCTCTCGCCGCCAGGGTGCCGCGCGACCTGGCGACGATTTGTCACCATTGTTTGCAGAAAGACCCGGCCAAACGCTACACGACGGCGGAGGCGCTGGCGGCGGATTTGCGGAACTTCTTGGACGGCCAACCCATCACCGCGCGACCCGTCGGCCCGTGGGAGCGGGCGTGGCTGTGGTGCCGGCGCTACCCAGCCATCGCGGCTCTGATCGTGGTTTCCACCCTCGCGGCCATCGTGGCGAGCGGCCTGGCCTGGTGGGCGGTGGCTGCGGAACGGGCGGCCTTGACCGAACGTGATGAAAAAGACAAGGCCCTGAAGGCCGAGGCGCTGGCCAGAGACAAAGCCGAGACCAAGCAGGCCGAAGCGGAGCGGGCACGGCAGGTGGAGGAACGCGAACGCCGGTTTGCTCAGGCCATCACTGATTTTGTGAAGTTCGATTTCCTGGCCATGACCAGCGTGGAGGGGCAAGATCGGTTCGGCGGCGCCGGGCTGGATCGGCATTCAACGCTGCGCGACCTTCTCGACCGCGCCGCGGATAAATTGCGGCAGCGCAAGGACCTAGATCCGCGGATTGAAGCGGAATTGTGTTGGATCATCGGCGCGAACTATCTCGGAGCGGGGGATGCTGCCAAAGGGGTGCCGTTTCTTGAAAGGACCGCGGCCTTGCGCCGGGTGGCCTTAGGGGCTGACCATCTCGATACCTTGCACGGCATGAACGAGCTGGGCTTGGCTTATCTAGAAGCTGGCTTCCATGATCAAGCCATACCGCTTTTGGAAGAGACCCTGCAGCGAAGGCGATCGCTGCTGGCGACCGATCATCCCGACACGCTGGCCAGCATGAATAACTTGGCGCTAGGCTACCGAAACCTTCGTCAGTTGAATCGAGCGTTGCCGCTGTGGGAGGATGCCCTGAATCTGGCGCGGGCCAAGTTTGGTGCAGACTACCTCCACACCCTGAAAACCATGTACAACTTGGCGACGTGCTACCGGGACGCCGGTCAGTGGGTCAAAGCGCTTCCACTGTTAGAGGAGGCATTGACCCGGTCTCAGGCCAAGTTGGGGATGGACCACTCCCACACCTTGCGTTGCATGAACAGTCTGGCTGGAGCTTGCCAACAAGCCGGACAATTGGACCGCGCGATCCGACTGTGGGAAGAAAGCCTGGATCGACAGCGCTTGAAATTGGAGCCTGATCACCCTGAGACGCTGCAAACAATGAACAACTTGGCGTTGGGTTATCACGCCGCTGGGCGACTGGATCGGGCGCTGCCTCTATTGGAGGAAACCCTGAAGCTGACCAGGACCAAGTACGGGGAAGACCATCCCAACACGCTGTCCAGCATGAACAACCTGGCCTTGGGATGCAGTGCCGCCGGGCAGTTGGATCGGGCCTTGCGGCTATGGGAAGAAGCGCTCAAGCGGCGACAGGCCAAACTGGGGGCCGATCATCCCGACACGCTCATCAGCATGGGCAGTCTCGCCGCGGGATACTGGTCGGCCAGACAACTGGACAAGGCGGTGCCGCTCTTCGAAAAAACCCTGCAACTCCAGGAACGCAGGCTCGGCCGAGACCATCCTCAAACCCAAGCGACTGTGGCCAACCTCGGCGTGAATTATCGGGACTGCGGCCGTCTTGACGAGGCGATCCCGTTGCTTGAAGAGGCTTACCGCGCCGCGCGAAGGCACCCGATGCTGCGCTGGGTCGGCAGTCCGCTCCTGGAAGCCTACGTCAAAGCCGGGAAGGCCGACGCGGCCGCACCCTTGATCGATGAATTGATCACATCGGCCCGGCAACATTCGCCGATGTCCAGTCCCAGGCTGGCCGATTCCCTGTCAGAATGCGGCCTGGCTTGCTTGCACTTCAAGCAATTCGCCACCGCCGAAAAGCTGCTCCGCGAATGCCTGGTGATTCGTGAGCAGTCGGAACCGGATGCCTGGACCACGTCCAGCACGATGGCAGCTTTGGGTGTGGCACTCTTGGAACTTGCCGGTAGTGCCGACCACGATCAAACGAAACGACGCGCCGAAGCAGAGTCGCTTCTTCTCAAGGGTTACGAAGGGATCAAGGTTAGACTCGTTGCGGAGAAGCAAAACGCCGCGTTATGGAATACGCAGCGTCAATGGCTTGCCAATATCTGCGATCGGTTGATCGACCTGAACACTGTGCTGCACAAACCCGACGAGGTGAAGAGGTGGCAAACGGCGCGGGATCTTTGGAAATAATCGCCGTTTGGGGCTGACCCAAGCAGTCACCGCCGCCCACCCCGCTCCCCAACTTCAGCGGAAGACGGTAATCGAATCACTCCCTTCCACCCCCTAGCCCGGTGGGGGTTTCGGTGATGCCGGTTCTTACTTTGCCGGTGTCGTTTCCGGCTTCGTCGCCGGTGCGGTGGGCGTGGGTGCCGGCGGAGTCGGCGT
>JACTMY010000004.1 GCA_014584395.1 Planctomycetota bacterium
GGTGCAGCCGACGGTGGTGGCCTGGTTCACGGGCTTGGTGGTCAAGGAGCCTTAGGGGCTTGCGGAATGAAGTGAAATCGTTTACTCTTTTTGTTAGGAAGGTCGAGTGATGAAACGCTGTTTGGAAAACGTGCAAGGGGTGCTGTTGGGGGCGATGATCTTCTTCTTGGCGTTGAGCCTCTTGGCCATGCCGCAGAACAGCCTCCTGGCGGATGATCCAGGGGGTACGCCAAAAGGATGTGCAGGAACCACAGCTTGCGATTCAGGATGCACTCCTCTTATAGTCTGCACAGGAGATCAAGCGCAATGTAACGCAACGCCACCTCCAGGGAATGACTGTACAGGCTGCATTTGCAAGGTAAATTCCTCTGGCTCTTGCTTCTGTGCTCTTCAGTGAATGATTTTAATACAGTTAACGGGATGAGGCAAACATCCCGTTAACTTCTAGTTCATTCCATTAAACATGAGCATGCAGCAAATAGAAAGCAGTCAAGGAGAAACTCATGAACACATTCGTTGTGTGTCTGCTATTGATTAATAATTTACCCTTGAACGATATTAATAGCATACATACATCTTTACTTAACGAAGCTATGGACAAGTGGTCATTATACGAGAATGAATCTGTTAATATTCAAGGAATAATGAAAGTTCATTTAGAACATAACGATACCGTTATATTAGATAATATTCTAGAAATACGAGCTAATCATCATTGCTCTTTGTTAAGCGCTATTTCTAATCTTGGAAGGAAAGAAGGAAGCCTATTCTGTTACAATGTAAGATATGCTTTTCATCTGAAGAAGAGTCATGCAAATCCTTCCTGGTCACTAGCTAACTATTTCCAAAGGATTAATAATGAACTTCCCACTTATATCACGAATGAAATTCCATCAGCTCGAATTGGGCTGATCGCTGCCGTCGCTCCATATTGGATTACCCTAACTGATCTCGTGAAGAAGAAGTACTTCAAAATTATTTCCATCAAGGATGTGAACGTCGAAAACAGTATTGTGGAGCTTGTGTTTGAGTCTAAGCATGAGATCAAAGAAGATCCTGTTTTTAATCCGATTCAAGGAGGAAGAATTATAATGGATAAGCAGAAATATTTCTATGTTAAACAATGTAGATTAGATCTGCTTCATGGAGATGGAGCTGGTCAAGCAGATATTATCATAGAAGCAAAAAATAGTAAAGACGGTTACCCTATTCCTATTAGTTATACAAATACAATGACACTGTCAACAACAAATGGCGAGCTGCGAAGGGTTGTTCATAATAGTTATGATGTCGATATTGTAGATGAGCTGCCAGGTGATCACGAATTCACCCTTTCCGCATTCGGTTTAGAGGAGCCCTTCGGCATCACCTGGGAGCGGCCGACGCCTTGGTGGATCTATTTCGGCCTGATTGGCGGGGGCTGCCTGGTCGGCTTCGTCCTGATCGGCGTCTTCCTCCGCCGCCGGTACGGTGCGAGTTGATCGTGACCGCGTCGAGTCCGTTCCTTTAGTCCCCGGTGAATCGCCGGGGGCTGCAGATCACGATTCGGATTGATTGCGCGGATGCTCCAATACGCTTGGGGTTAGCTATTCAATTTTCACCGGAGCGTGTGCAACCCGGTGCGGGGCTAGTTGACCACAGACAAGCGCGTGGTTCGCGGCGCACTAAAAAATACACTTAAGTGCTTGCTGTATAAGGAAATAGCGTGATCGTTTCACGCACCGCCCCCCTTCCGTGAAACGATCACTATGAACACTCTGCTTTCATCGCATGATATTACAGTGTATAGGTTTATGTCGAATAGTAGGCCTGCATGGACGGTTTGAGCGTTTCACGGCCGGTGGGGTGCATGGGGACTCTTTGACCCCGGTTTTGGGTGCCCTTGTGGGAAATCAGCCCTTCTGGTAAAAATGGTTTCGGCCCAGGCTGTCATCGGCTGTCTGGGGCCGTGGATCATTGGGCCTGCACGACGCGGGTTTCGCCCTTTTTCGAGCAGCGAGGGTTCATGAAGAACTTCCTCCGCGCCCTGCGCTTTAGCTGGACCTACCGTTGGCGGTTTCTGACATCGGTCTTCTGTGCCCTGATGGTGGCGGTCTTCTGGGGCGCCAATCTCTCCGCCATTTACCCCGTGCTCAACGTCCTGGGCACGGACTTGAATCTCCATCAATGGATCGACAAGCAGATCGGTGAATACGAGCGCCGGATCGAGAACTATCAGCGCGGCAGCGAGCAGCTCGAAAAACAACTCGCTCAACTCGACGCCATGCCTTTGGGCAAGGAGCGCGATCGCAAGCTGGCTTCGCTCACGGGGCAGTTGGCCCGGGAGGAGACCCATCTCAGCTCGGCGCGGTCGAACCTGTTCTGGTCGCAGAAGGCCAAGCTCTTCATCAACAAGTTCTGCCCGCAAGACAAATTCGAGACCCTGATCGCCCTTTTGGCCCTGGTCTTCATCGGCAACTTGATCAAGGGCATCTTCGATTTCTGGCAGGAATCGCTGGTCGGCAGCGTTGTAAGTCTGACGATCTTCGACCTGCGGAATCGCTTTTACCGCCAGGTCATTCATCAGGACGTGAGCCAATTCTCGGAGCAGGGCACGCACCAGTTGATGGCCCGCTTCACCAACGACATGGAGTCGCTCAGTTCGGGGCTGAAAGCCCTTTTTGGCAAGGTCGTGGCGGAGCCGCTCAAAGCCATGGCCTGCATCGCCATTGCTTGTTTCATCAGTTGGCGATTAACGCTGCTCTTTCTCGTGGTGGTGCCGTTGGCCCTGTTGCTCATGAGCAAGGTGGCGGTGTACATGAAGCGCGCGGGGCGGCGCGTGCTCGACAGCATGTCCAGCATTTACAAGGTCCTGCAGGAATCGTTCCAGGGGATCAAGGTCGTCAAGGCCTTCACCATGGAACGGCACGAGCGCCGGCGGCTCTTCGAGGGCGGCAAGGATTATTACAAACAGAGCATGAAGATCATCAAGATCGACGCCCTGAGCGGGCCGATTTTGGAGGTGGTCGCCATCACGGCCGTCTCAGGGGCGCTGCTCGTCGGCGGCTACCTGGTCCTGAAGGCGGAGACGTCGATCTTCGGCATGAAAATGTTCGATCAGCCTCCCCATTGGGTCACGCTCTTGCAGCTTTACGCCCTGCTGGTGGCGATCGCTGATCCGGTGCGCAAGTTGTCCAACGTTTACAACAAGATGCAATCGGCGGCGGCGGCGGCGGACCGCATCTTCGATTACATGGACCGGCAGCCGCGGGTGAATTCGAACGTTCATGGTCCGAGGCTGCAGCGGCACCACGAGTCCATCGTGCTGCGCGATCTGTGTTTTTCATACAAGCCCGATCAGCCGATCCTGTCGCACTTGGACCTGGAAGTCAAGTTCGGCGAGACGATTGCTTTGGTGGGGAAGAATGGCTGCGGCAAATCGACGTTGGTGGGATTGATCAATCGGTTCTACGATCCGGATTATGGGTCAATCTTGATCGATGGCCAGGATATTCGGCAGGTCAACCTGCGCAGCCTCCGGTCGCAAATCGGCCTGGTGACGCAAGAGACGATCCTCTTTGACGACACGATAGCCCGCAACATCGCCTACGGCCAGCGGCATGCCTCGCGCGAACTGGTGGAGTTGGCGGCCAAGCGCGCCTACGCCCACGACTTCATCATGAAGCTGAAGGATGGCTACGAGACGCGCGTCGGCGAGATGGGGCATTCCCTCTCAGGAGGCCAAAGGCAGCGCCTGTGCCTGGCCAGGGCGATCCTTCGCGACCCCAGCATCTTGATCCTGGATGAAGCCACCAGTGCGACCGACCTGGAAAGCGAAGCCCTCATTCACCGCGCGCTGAAGGAGTTCACCAAGAACCGCACGACCTTTCTCATCACCCACCGTCTCTCGACGCTGGAAATCGCGGACCGCATCGTCGTGATCGATCATGGGCGGATTGTCGCCGTTGGCCGCCATGAGCAATTGCTGGTGAATTGCGACATCTATATGCGGCTTTACGAAGTGCAAGGGCAGCGCCGCGTCGCTTAACAGCCGTCGAGGGGGCATCCATGGCAGGCCGGATGCAAGCAGCGGCGGAGCAGGGGCAGTTCCTTGTCATTCCCTCGAGTCCCGCGAACTCGCGCCAGGCTGGCGCCGATCGGAGTCAGCGGTGGTTTTGGGGCCATCTGGCCGGCATCCTTCTCCTGAGTTATCCCTTATTTCTGCATCATCTCGGGCAGCGCGATTTGTGGAGCAGCCACGAAGGGCGTGCGGCACAGAATGCGGCGCGGATGCTCGAGGACGGTGATTGGTGGCTGCCTCGGCTCTTTGACGGCCGCGTCGAGATGCAGAAACCACCCCTCTATTATTGGCTCGTTGCCTTGGTCGGGTGGGGTCAGGGAGAAGTCGATGGGACCGCCGTGAGGCTGCCCGCCGCCTTGGGGGCGATGGGCTGCCTGCTGCTGGTGTTTCTGGCTTTTGCTCAACAGGTGCGGATCTGGGCCGGGGCTTGGGCCGCACTGATCCTGGCTACGATGGTGCGCTTTACGTGGCTGGCTCGGGTGGGACGGATCGACATGCTCTTAACCTGTGCCGTCACGCTGACTTTGTTGGGTTACTGGATGGGCCACCAATCCGAACGTCAGGGCATGCGGGTGCGCGGCTGGTGTTGGCGCGGTTGCGGCTTCTTGGGGATGGCGGCGGCGTTGCTTCTGAAAGGTCCGATTGGCTTCGTCCTGCCTGCCGTGGTCGTGGTGGCAACGCTCGTGGTGGAAACGGGTTGGCTGCGAAGGCAAACGCTCCGCGATTGGGGCCGCTCCGTGCAGTCCGCTTGGTGGGGCATGCCGCTGGTGTTGGCGCTTGTCTTGCCTTGGTTTGTTTATGCGAATGACGCCACAGAAGGGGCCTTTTTTCGGGAGTTTGTTCTCAGGCACAACTGGCAGCGCGGCTTGGGCGGCGACGAACAGCTCGACAGCCACGACCACCCGGCCTGGTATTATTTGGTGCAATGGCCTTTGGATGCCATGCCTTGGTCATTGCTGCTTGTCGCGATTGGCGTGGTCGCTTGGCGGCGGCGGTTGTGGCCAAGCGATTCCCTTGCCCAGTGGGGCTTGCTATGGTTTCTCAGCATGTTCGTTTTCCTTTCCCTCATGCGCTACAAGCGACCCGAATATCTGCTGCCGGCTCTTCCCGGCCTGGCGCTGTTCATGGGCGGCTGGATGCAGGAACTAGGGTCTAACTGCTCTGCCCAATGCCTAAAATGGCTGCGGCTATGCAGTTTCTTGGGGATCGGTCTTTATGCCGTGGGGTGGTTGCTCTATGTCGACCATGTTCTACCCCAACAGGAGAGTCGAAGGGAATGGCATCGCTTTGCCAAAGCGGTGCGAGAATGGGCGCCATCGCCTGGGATGGTGATCTTGTTCCGTGTCGATGCACATGCCTTGAACTTTCATCTCGGCAGGCCGACCGAGCGACTTTGGGAGTGGGAGAATCTGGATGTCTGGGCGGTTCAACCGGAGCCGATCTACGTCATCATGCCTGAGGAATGGGCACGGGTGTGGGAGAGGCATATGGAAGCGGGGCAACTCTATCCGGTCATCACCACTTCGCAGATCGCGGGTGAGCAGCACGAACGACCCTTAACCTTGTTCCGTACTCAGCCGTTGGAATAAATCGTTTGGGTCTGCCTGCGACGTTGCTGCGTCCTATTCAAGAAAGCGTTGCCCCAGCGACCTGCCCGCCACTAAGATGAAGTCATTGTCCATGAACCTCCTCCATTTGGAAACATTCAGTCATGGAGCTTTCCTTCGACCGCGAACCCATCGCCCATCTCGGCCTCTCCGTGGTCATCCCTGCTTATCGGAGTGCCGCACTCTTGCCCGAAGTGGTCGAGGCGTTCACTCAACTGCTCGCCTCACGATCGGCTCCCTCCGAGATCATCGTGGTCGACGACGCCAGCGGCGATGAGACGGCAGAGCGGTTGGGGGAATGGTCCGCCCGATGGCCAAACGCGAAGTTCATTCGGCACGATGAGCATCTTGGTCATGGTGCTGCTCTGAGGACGGGGATTCTGAACGCCCAGCACCCGATGGTGTTTACTTTTCCCGCCATTGCAGGATTCGAACCAGCGGACATCAAGAGTTTTTTGGAGGCTATTGATGAAGTGGACATCGTCTGCGGCGTTCGACCTGGCAGGAATCGCTGGCAATGGTGGAAGGACGCGTTTCCATCCTGCTGGCTCCTGGGGGTCAATGTGAGCGATCCCCGCTGTCCCGTTCGCCTCTACCGCCGATCCATCTTTGAGCGCTGGAACATTCAATCCAAAAGCGCCTTCGCCCACGTGGAAATCCTGGCCAAGGCGAACTTCCTCACCTCCTTGATGAATGAAGTTCCCGTGCGCGGCCCTGCCCAGATCGCCTGGTTGGATGATCCCTCGGCTGGCAAGGATGCCCGCCGCCTGTTCTTCCATCCCGAGTTTAAAGCGAACCCTCAACCGGCGGCAGCGTCAATGCGTTGACCGTTCCTTATCGAGTTGAGCCGCTGCGCAGAGAGGCCGTCGTGGCTGCCCCATGAGTCGGGGGTGGCGGCAAAGGAGATGGCAAGCCCAAACCGTTGCCGCCCAGGGGTTGGAAGAGGGGTAGATTGATATCGTGCGGCACACCTTCGAGGGCGGCCCTCAGGATGTGGTGCAGCAATCGGGGGAAATCCATCCCGGCCTTCTCCGCGGATCGCGCCAGACCAATACCTTCATCCAGGCACGGATTGCAATTCACGTCAAGCACGTGCGGCTTGAGCTCCTCATCGAGTCGCACGTCCACGCGGCCGTATCCCCACCCGCCCACGGCGCGAAAAGCACGCGACGCCACGCTGCCGATCTCGCGGGCCAGTTCCGGATCGACCTCTGCCGGGCAAATGACCTTGGTCTTCTTGTATTCCTCCGTATTTTCGAGGTTCTTGGCGGCGTAGGACATGATGGGAGGAATTTCGGGGGGCAAGGCGGTGTAATCCACTTCCGCCAAGGGCAGGACGCGGAGCCGACTGCCGCCGACCAAGCCGACGTTGAATTCCCTTCCAGGAAGGAAGTGTTGGGCCAAGGCCGGTTGATTCAGATTCTTGATGATGTCGCGCACCTTGTTGCGAAGCTGGGTCTTGTTGTGCACGACGGAGTTGCGATCCGTGCCGATGGCCGCATGTTCCTGGCTTGCCTGGACGATTAAAGGGAAGTGCCAGGCATGATGATCGACGCTGCTCACGGTATTGAGCAGTTCGGTGTCGGGGGGGATGGGGATCCCTGCACCGGCCAAGAGGCAAGCCGTGGTGAATTTGTACCGGCACAGTCCCAGGGCCAAGGCGGGCGAACCGGTGAGGGGATAGCCCATCATGCGGACGAGCGCCGCCAGCCGCATTTCATAAAGCGCCCCATGAACGACGTCGTCGTATTGATTGAACACCACGTCGGGCCGCAGCCGGCGCAATTTGCGTTGAAAGGAGAAAAGGTCGTCAGCCAAGGGGAGCACGGTCACCTGGTGGCCGAGTTTACGGACGCCGCGGGCGATGCGCCGAATCATGGCCAGAAGGTCCTTGCTCCCGCCACGGTCCTCCGGCGCATCGGGTTGGTCCGATTGAAAAGTGTTGTACACGAGAACAACGTGCAAGCGCTTGATGATGATTCTCCAACTGGAACCGAAGCCTGGCAGGGCGGCGCCGCAACCCGTGAAACGGGCGCGCCATGCAAGTTCTTCCTATGATTAACGAGGAGCGAGGGAACAATCAAGCTCGCGTCAGCCGATCCGTAGAAATAACTTCCAACCGCAACTCGCGCGGCAAAGGAAAGCGCACGTGCTCTTCACGGATGAAACGCTCCTCGACTGTGGCGTGGTATCGCTTTTTGAGATGCTCGATGAGTTCTTGAACGACGTGTTCCGGAGCGCTGGCACCAGCCGTGACGAGCACGGTATCGCTATCCTTGAGCCAATCTTCCTTGAGTTCGTGAATCGAATCGATGAGATGCGCGGGACAACCGCGGGTCTGGGCGAGTTCCGCCAAACGCTGGCTGTTGGAGCTATTTTGACTTCCTAAAACCAACACCAAGTCCGCCTCCAGCACCAAGTCGCGCACCGCTTCCTGGCGATTCTGCGTGGCATAACAAATGTCTTCCTTGGGCGGACTGACGATCCGCGGAAAGCGGCGTTTCAAGGCTTCGATGATGACGTTGGCATCGTCCACGCTGAGCGTGGTTTGCGTGAGGTAAGCTACCTTGGCGTCGGGCGGCAGGTCGATGTGGTCGACTTCCTCGGCCGATTGCACCAAGCGGATGTAATCGGGGGCTTCGCCCATGGTGCCGATGACTTCGTCATGGCCGTCGTGGCCAATGAGGAAGATGATATAACCCTCCTCGGCGAAACGGACGGCTTCGAGATGCACCTTGGTCACGAGGGGGCACGTGGCGTCGATGGTCTTGAGCTGTCGCCGCTCTGCTTCTTCGCGGATGAGGGGCGAGACGCCATGGGCGCTGTAAAGCAAATAACTCCCCGACGGGACCTCTTCGATGCGGTCGACAAACACCACTCCCTTGGCCCGGAAGCGATCCACGACGTAACGGTTGTGGACGATCTCGTGATAGACGTACAGAGGCCGGCCAAAAAGCTCGAGGGCTTTTTCGAGGCTATCGATGGCCATGATGACGCCGGCGCAGAAACCCCGCGGATTGGCCAGAATGACGCGCATGGAGACCCTCCTACCCCTTATCGTAGGTTCACTCCTGCAACCGACAACTCAGCCGGGCAAGCAACACGCCATCCCAAGATACCGCACGGATGGTGAATCGTCTTCTGGTCGAAACAGGCCACGCCAAAAGAAAAAGCCGTGCCAGGCTATCCATCCCAGCACGGCTAGGTTGTTTGAGAGGATCGTTAGTCCTTTTCCCATTCGAGTTTGGAAACGCTGATCCACTTTTTGCCTTCGGATTCAGTGACTTTGCCGGTCACCTTGCCCTTCTTGGCTTCGGTGCAGATTTCCTTGTGATACTTGCTGTTGCTGGCTTTGTCGAAATAGATGATCGATTCCTTGCCGTCGGCCTTGACGACGAGCACGGTGGCACAGCTCTTCTCTTTCTTGAGTTCGCATTTGGCACAGCAAATCGTGCCGTCAAAGGTGGTCTCTTTTTTGTCTTTGTCATCCGCGGACACGCTGGCCATGAGGCCCAGCGGCACAATCACGCCAAGAACCAGGGTCAACAACATGCGCATGGGTGAATCTCCTGAAGCAAGGTTAATGGTCTCAATGCAGAGAAAAGTATAAGTCGCTAACTAGGTGATTACAAGAGGCTGGGATGATTGGATTTGCTTCCTCATGCCGTTGACCCTTGCCAGAAACGGACTTAATATTCATCAGGACAGAAATCGAGCAACGTTATTCCAACCGGTTTCATCAAAGCCAAATATGGGGAGATGGATTCCTATCGAAATCCCACGCACTGAGCTGACCGTTCATCAGGAGAAGGCCATCCTCGTCAGCGTCGACTTGCCCACCCGGCCCTTGTCCCTGGGCGATCGCTTGGAGGAGATCCGCGGCTTGACGGAAGCCGCGGGAGCTCGCGTCGTTGGGGAGATGACGCAGCGCCGGCAATATCCTGAACCGGCCACCTATCTGGGGAAGGGCAAGGTTCAGGAACTGACCGACCTGGCCAAGGCCGCGGACGCGGATGTCATCATTTTCGACAACGACCTATCCCCCTCGCAAACGCGCAACCTCGAAAAGGCGACCTCGATCAAGGTGCTCGACCGCAGCGAATTGATCATGGACATCTTTGCCACGCGCGCTCGGACCGTCGCGGCTCGACTGCAGGTCGAATTAGCACAACTCGAATACAGCCTGCCCCGGCTCAAAAATATGTGGACGCACTTATCCCGGTATAAGGGCGGCATCGGCTTGCGGGGGCCCGGCGAAACGCAATTAGAGGAAGATCGCCGGCTCGTCGATCTGCGCATCCGCGATCTGAAACAAAGACTTCGCGAAGTACAAGCACGCAAGGAGCGCGAAGTCGCCTCCCGCCAGGAGGAATACACCGTTTCCCTCGTGGGTTACACCAACGCCGGCAAAAGCACTTTGATGAATGCCCTAACTGATGCCGAGGTTTTGACCAAGGACCAGCTCTTTTCGACGTTGGATACCCGAACCCGCGTTTGGAAAGTGAAGAACTGGGGCAAGATCCTCCTGTCCGACACGGTCGGCTTCATCCGCGATCTGCCCCACCATCTCGTGGCTTCCTTCAAAGCCACCCTGGAAGAAGCCCGGCAAGCCAGGCTGTTGCTCCACGTGATCGATGCAAGCAACGCGGCCATGAGCGATCAAATCAACTCCGTTCGCAGCGTGCTCAGGGAACTCGATTGTGATCAAAAACCCAATCTCTTTGTTTTGAACAAGATCGATCGCATCGAGGACGTGCCCAGCGTGGAGGCGCAGGCACGCACCCACTTCAGCGAGGGAACCCGCGGCATCGTCAGCGTGAGTGCCCAAAAAAAACTAGGTCTGGATGCATTGACCCAGGCGGTGATCAACGCCCTGACGGAAGACACTCTCCTTTTGACCGTCACCTTTGACGCGGGCAATGGCAAATTGCTGGCCTACATCGCTGCTCATGCGGAAGTCTTGTCGCAGCGTTATGAAAATGATCACGTCATCGTGGATTGTTTGTTCCCCCGCTCTTTGCTGCACATGCTCGAAGGGCCAGGCATTCGCGTTCAACCCAAGACGTGAAGGTTCGCCGCGGCGGCAAAGCCGAGACCCGCTTTATTCCCTTGCATTGCCAGCTCATGGTTGGTTTCATGGCTATCAATCATGATTCCGATCATGGGGTGCCCCACGATGGACCGGCAACAGTTTGACCAAGCCTTGAACCTTGACGTTCCTCCCGCGAATTGGAGTTTGCCCCTCCAGGCACTCTGGTACGCGGCTCGTGATCAGTGGGATCAAGCACACGCCTGCGCCCAGGAGGACCACAGCGAATGGGGGTCCTGGGTCCATGCGCATCTTCATCGCCAGGAAGGGGACACGGGCAATGCAGCCTATTGGTATCGCCGAGCCGCTCAACCGTTTCCCAAGACCACTATCCAGCAAGAATGGTCGGACATCGTCGATGCCGTGATCCGGCATGGTCAAATTGACGATCGACGATGATCCACGGAGTGACAGGGGAGGCGCTCGCTTGGATCAACCCATTCTGACAACGGCGTCTGTCCCTACACAAGCCATTCAACCATCGCGGCTGATCCTCGCTCCCCTCCTGCCTTTGGCCTTGGCCATGGGGTTGGGGGTGTATCTCGACCGAATGATGGCGATCAACCCTATCGCCTATGGCGTGATGATTGCGGCGGGCATGGTCTTGATGGTTTGGCCGGATCGGTCCCATGGGGTCGATGGGGGCGCCGAAAAGAACGTGCCGATATCCACCAAGACGTGGCTGCGCATGGGCAGCTCATGGGTGGTCGTCCTGAGCATGACTGGGGTCTGGCATCAACTGTACCGTCAACCTGCCGCGGATGACGTCATGCATGCGGCTTCACTGGAAGGTCATTTCGTTCGTCTGCGTGGCAGGGTCGTCTCCGAGGTGGATCGTTATCAGCCGGATCAATTAGACCTGCGTTCCATGGGCTTCGGCGAAGGTGTGGCGTTCACCCTGCAAGCCGAGGCGTTGGATCAGGCCACGCATTGGCTGCCGGTGAGCGGCCAGGTGCGCGTGGGAGTAGGAAGCACGATGTCGGGGGTGTTCGCGGGGGATCGGCTCGAGTTGATCGGCACTCTGCGAAGAACCGGCCAAGCCAGTAATCCAGGTTCGGAGGAGCGCGAACGCCGCTGGCAAGATCAGAGGCTCTTTTGCCTTCTGCACGTCAAGGACGCGGGAGGCATCATCGTCTTGCCCGAGTCGCGCAGCCTGTCCTTTCAAGTGGTGGTGGCACAACTGCGTTCGTGGATTCGTGATCTCATCGAGTATTCTTTCTCCGCTGAGACCAGGGGTTGGGTCCAGGCGCTTCTGCTCGGCGAACAGCGGGCCGTGCCGCGCGAGCAATCGGATGGTTATCGGCAAGCTGGCGTCTATCATGTGTTGGCGGTCTCCGGGATGCACCTGGTCGTGCTGGCTGGCTTTGCGGGAATGATCCTGCGCATCGGGCCATGGAACCGAAAGGGCAGATGGTTGGGCTTGACCTTGATGGTGATCCTTTATGCGCTCATCAGCGGCGGGCAGCCCCCCATCATACGAGCTTCGATCCTCGTTTTGGCCTTCATTGGCGGCAAATGTCTGAACCGCGACGTGGAACCGGTCAATGCCTTGGCCTTGGCCTGGATCGTCATCGGCGTTTATGACCCCAGCGATTTGGCACGCACGGGAACCCATTTATCCTTCCTGGCCGTATTGCTGATATTCCTCGTCGTCCCTGCCGCCAATCAGTTCTGGGATCGGCCGATCACCGATCCATTGGAAAAGCTGATTCGGGAAGCTGAGCCGCGACTGGTGAAAATGGGTCGCATGGCGCTGCGGTCCGTGGGCATGGCTTACACGGCCAGCCTGATCATCTGGCTTGGTACCTGGCCATTGCTCATGGATCGTTTTCACCTCTTTTCCCCCATTGCCATCTTGCTCGGCCCTCCGGTCATCTTGCTGACCTCATTGGGATTGATGGCCGCATTCGTTTGGTTGTTCCTGGCCGTGTTGAACCTGCCTGGAATCGCTGCATGTGCTGCCGTGGCGGATTGGTTTTTGCAGGAAAGTGCCGTTTTCGTCTCATGGGCGAATCACGCGGGGGTGGGCATTGTGTATTGTGCTGACTTGCCGCCCTATTGGCTGGAATGGGGTTACGCCGGGATGCTGTCTTTGATCTTGATCACGAGCTTGCAAGGCCGCGCCCTGCCTTGGCGGTTGATGCTCATGCTCGCGGCGGTGTGGTGCGGCTCATGCTGGTGGTGTATGGGTCCAAGAACGGTCCCTGGCCAGTGGCGCTGCACCGTGCTGGCGGTGGGGCATGGCCAATGTGCCGTTGTTGAAACCGCTGAGGGACGCGTCGTGTTGTTTGATGCTGGCTCGATCACTGGCCCTGAAGTCGCCACGAACATCATCGCGCCGTTTCTGTGGAGCCGTGGTATGACACGGGTCGATGAGATCGTTTGCTCGCATGCGGATTTGGATCATTTCAATGCTGTTCCCGCTTTGCTGGAGCGCTTCGCCGTCGGCCAGGTGAGTTTGAATCCCAGTTTCATGGAGCGGCTGCAAGCGGGCGGGCAGGGCATGATCCGCCTTCTTGAACGCAAGGGCATCCCCATCCGCACATTGTCCGTGGGGGAGAAGCTGAGCTCCGGGTCCATGATGATCAATGTGCTTCATCCTCCCTTGAAAGGTCCCGAAGGACCCGAAAATGCACGCAGTTTGGTGCTCTCGCTCACTTGGGGCGGCAAGCACATTTTGCTCACCGGGGATCTGCAGGAGCCGGGGTTGAGCATGGTCCTTGCGAAACCCATCCCACCTGTGGACATCCTACTGGCTCCCCATCATGGATCGCCGTTATCCAATACGCCCTCCTTGGCGGCATGGGCCAAAGCGCGGCTGGTCATTTCCTCGGAGGGCCGCCTCTTGCGCCGGCAAGTCGATCCTTATTCGCCACTGGGGGCGACTTTTTGGCGAACGCATGAAGAAGGGGCCATCGTTATTGTTGGTCAAGCGTCCGGCTGGCAGGCACGTGCCTTTCGCAGCGGACGTGCCTGGTCGGCCCCGCCGTCCAATGAACGCTCGATTGCAAAATGAGTAGGATAACCTGGCGAATGAACGGATAAGCTCAGACCATCTTTCGTGGACGGGAGAAACACCCATGGCAGTGGATCGACGAGAATTTCTACAGCATGCGCAATGGGCGGGTGGATTTTGGTTCCTCGGTTCCATGGCGAGTTGGGCGGATGATCAGCCGAAAAACAAGCCCTGGCCGAAGTCGTCCTTCCTCGAGGGCAATTTTGCGCCGGTTCATGAAGAGGTCGTTCATGATGATCTGCCTGTGCATGGCCACTTGCCTACGGCCCTCAATGGCATGTTGGTTCGCAATGGACCCAATCCCCGCTTCCCGCCGCGAGCAAGTTATCATTGGTTCGATGGCGATGGGATGCTTCACGGTGTTCGCCTCCAGGGTGGCAAGGCCAGCTATCGGAACCGCTGGGTGCGCACCGCCAGCTTTCTCGCGGAAGAGCAAGCGGGAGAAGCCCTCTATGGCGGCCTCATGGATCCGCCCAAGGTCACGGACGCACGGGCCAAGGCGCCGCTCAACAAGGCCAACACCGCTCTGGTCTGGCATGATGGCCGATTGCTCGCCCTGTGGGAAGGGGGGCCGCCCCATGAAATCACCGTGCCGAAACTCGACACCGTGGGGCCTTATCAATACGGCGGCAAGCTCAAACATCCCTTCACTGCGCATCCCAAAGTGGACCCGCGCACGGGAGAGATGTTTCTTTTTGGCTACAACCTGGTATTCAAGCCCTATTTACAATACAGCGTCGTCAACGCTAAGGGCGAATTGGTGCATTCACAGCCCATCGATTTGGACGTTCCGGTGATGATGCATGATTTCGCCATTACCGAACAGTACGCCATTTTCATGGATTTGCCCGAAGTGTTCGATCTCAAGCGGGCCATGTCCGGCCAGTATCCGTTGGTCTTCAAGAAAGAGCGCGGTTCACGCTTTGGCATCATGCCCAGGCAGGGAGGAAAGGTGCGCTGGTTTTCCTCTCCCGCTTGCTATGTTTTTCATGTCCTCAATGCCTACGAAAACGGTCAGGAAGTCGTTTTGCAAGCCTGCCGCATGCCCCGCTTCCCCGACGTGCTCGAACCGGCAGGGCTCAACCCGGGCGAAGCGACGAACTCCAGTCCCATCCTGTATCAATGGCGCTTCCATCTGGGTTCTGGCCAGGTGGAAGAAGGACCGATCGATGACTTAATGGTGGAATTTCCGCGAGTGGCCGATCGGCATATCGGTCGGCCTACGCGCTTTGGATACGTTGGCTACTCCCTCAAGGATGAGCCGATGTTCAGCGGCTTTGCTAAATATGAATTAGACAAGCGGATGTGCCAAAAACATGCCCTGGGCGAGGGACGCTTTGCAGGCGAGGGCATCGTGGTGCCCAAGCCCGATGCCAAGGCGGAGGATGAGGCGTGGTTCCTTAGTTTTGTGCACGATCAAGCCAACAACCGCAGCGAATTAATCGTGCTGGATGCACAGGATTGGAGTCGGCCGCCGCTGGCTCGGGTCATGTTGCCCGTTCGGGTGCCGTTTGGGTTCCATGGGACGTGGATCGACGATCGGCATTTGCAGCCTGGTTCGTGAGGCTGCTCGAAAGCAATAAAAAACCACGGTCTGAGCGACCGTGGCCATGTGGTCAAGAGTGGTCGGAGCGAACGGCTAAGTGAAGGCGGCTAGTCGTCGTTCTTCACTGGTCGTTGTTCCTCCGCGGGCAAATGCGCGGGGACAACTTGCGAACTGCGCGAATCGTTTTGATAGATCCAATAGGTTCGCATGGCGGCGCGCTTCCATGGATCCGTGGTTCGCATCGACGTTTGCGTAATATTCGAGTCGAACCGGGACGGGTCGAAGGTAACATCATTGGCGAAATCCTTGACCCAAGTCCATGCGGTTTGACAGCCACTGGCTTGGACCGGCCCCATCGAGACCCAAGACGAGGTTCCCGAAGCTGGCAATGCACAAGGGGTGGCCCACGTCATGACGGAGCCGTTTGGCTCTGCATGACAGGGTGCAACCACCAACGATACGCGCTTCACCGTCACACACGTCGGCTGACATCCCACCTTGATCGTATTCGAAAGGGATGGATGCATCGACTTATCGTTGGAGCTTTGCACGATCCAGGTCGTGCAGGTCGATTCACATTGACGAGGAGTCTCCGAACAAGACGTCCATGGCATCACCATCGGTTCAGCCATCACGTGGCTGGGAGCATGGCGGCGCAGGGCCGTGCCTTCCACTTGCATGTGCAATTGTCTCAGGAAGAACGCAATTTCTTCGTGGACTTCGGGCGTTTGGCGAACGATCAGGCACTCTCCAGGGGGAAAATAGAAGATGCATGGCCGATGCTCACTCACCCCTTGCCAGCCGTCTTGCCAGCATTTTGGAGCCACCATGTTTTGCAGCATTTGGATGAGGATTTGTTCGGAATAGTGCTCGTTGAGTAGGCCGGCCACCGGGTAAAAGCGGATGCGCTCCATTGGCGCGGATGTGGTCGAAGATACTTGTGAGCAGCCTTTCTTGGATTCACCGCATGTCGAGGAGGGGCAGCCTTGTCCCTTGCCCTTTGAAGGACAGCACGCCTCACCACTTCCACAAGGAGCCGAGCAGCAACCTTCGGATGGCTTCGAGCAGGAGCTTGTGCATGAAGCGCCATCGGCGGGCGTGCAAGCCGCTTGTTGAATGGCCTTTCCCATTTTGGCTTTGGCATCGATCTTCATGCCGATGGTGAGTGTGCCATGCGGTTTGCCGTCCTCTGTCTCTTGCGTTTGGATATTGACGTCAACTTTAATCTCGCCACAACCTAAGTGATGGAAGAAACCGCTCATGGATCGTGCACAGTTCTTGACCCAACCCGGCATCTTCGAGCAGAGTTGACATGGGGATGCGCAGCCATCCGCATCGTCCATGCCGGGGCAGGCCTTTTCCGTGCGGGAGGCGAAGAGGACTTTGGGTTCCGAAACATTGGCACGGGGACACGTCAGCGTATCCTCAAGAGTGACAGGCTCCGCCAGATGAAACAGCACGTCGCCCCGAATGTCCTCCATCATGGCCAAGACCACGGGCAGATGAGGAAAGAAATGACCGACCATGGGCATGGCGGAAGTGGAGGTGCCATCCGCTGGCAGCCACGTCGGAGGCGTCCGAGCAGACCCCTGAGCGACGAGCGCCAACAAGGAGGGGTCTTCTTGTTCCTCATAGTGCGCGGTCTTCACTTCCAGCGCATCCGGAACGGCTTCCGATTGCAAACCGGAAAGAGCGCGCAATTCGTGGATCAAATGCGGGAGGTCCTGCACCGGCAAGACGTTGGGTTCTGAATGATCCGACAGGATCGAGCCGATCGGATACCGCGGCTTGGCAGTCGATGGATGCTCCGTTGCAGCGGCGGGTTGTGAGCGACCCAGCCAGGCCAGGAAAGGCGAATCGGGATGTCGATGGCCGAAATCCATCCAGGCCACTGTGAGCACGGCCGTTGCAACGAAGGTCAGAGCCATCCAACCAAACACTTTGCGCATAGCCTCACCTGTTCTCATGGGGGAAAGGAGCCACTGTTCGCGGTTGCCTCCGCGCCGCGTTGATCAGCGCGGGGTGAACGCGCGAAAGGGCGCGACGTTGGGGAGAAGGGCCTCCCTGCCCGAGTCATGCATCCATGCATGGCTCTCCCCAAGCGGGCGGCACTATAACGATTGACTTGCCATCAGACTAGCCCAAGTAGGGAGATCAAAAATACCAGGATTCACGGAGGAAAAATGGCAAAGAAAGGGGCCAAGGCAAAGAAAAACAGATCGGTTAAACCGGACGATCCATGAACCTTGGGAGTGAATGGACGGTCCCTTCGGATGGAGGGAACAACGCCATTCCGACGGCGGGCGTTGCCCTTAAGACATCAGAATAATTCGTTCGGGCGAGGAGGGAGGATCAGGTCGATCCTGCCGGCCGCATAATCATCAAAAGATCATGACGTTTCCCCTTGACCTGAAGTGAGAACCAATCCATGATTGATAAAGAAGACAGTGGATGGAACGCGAGACGGACGCGTCGCCCGCACTTGCGAACTATCCGATCAACCCCGAGTCAAAGGAGACAGGACCACGCGCCATCCCATCACCAGCCGTTGGCCAGCCTCCTTCACTCCCGTCCCGAAACCGAGCGAAAGGAGGGTCACCCCTTAATGGCCACAGCGACTGTGGTTCGAGAACTGTCGCCAGCCCAAGCGGCCGCCCAGGAACGGGCCGCATTGTGTGCTCAAATCGCCGAAGAAAACAAGGCGCGCGATGTCTTGGTCTTGGACATGCGCGGCCTCACTCCCCTGTATGATTTCCTCGTCTTGGCCACGGCTCAGGGCAAACGCCAAATGCATGCCATCTCCGAGGAGATCGATCAACGCTTAACGCAAATGGGCGATCGCCGCCATAGCCTGGAGGGTTACCAGGCCTGCCGTTGGATTGTCCAGGATTATGGGGATCTCGTGGTGCATTTATTCGACCCCTTGAGCCGGGACTTCTACCGTCTCGACGATTTATGGGCGGATGCGCCGCGAGTGGATTGGCGAAGAGTGTAGCACGCCGCAGGTTCAGGCTCGAAAAGGCTCAAGGCCATGGGGCTTATCAAGGCCCGCATGGTCACTTGAAGGGTGATCTTTATCATAACTCACGCAGGAATGTCGTTGGGGCATTCCCGCGTGAGTTTTTCTTTATCTCTTGTCGAACCGTGACCTCCCATGAATGTGACTCAGCTTTTAGAGCAGCGCTTTGCCGACGCCATGACCGAACTTGCGGTCGACCCAGGCGCCTTCGCCGGTTTGATCAAACCCACCAAGGATGACAAGCATGGCGATTACCAGGCGAACCTAGCCATGCCGTTGGCCAAGCAACTGGGCCGCAAGCCGCGCGACGTCGCCGAGGAATTGGTCCGACGTTTGCAGGCGGACGATTTCCTCGAGCCCCCGGAGATTGCGGGACCCGGTTTTATCAATCTGCGCCTCCGCGGTGATTGGCTCGCCCAGCAAATGCAGTCGTTGTTTCATGATGAGCGCTTGGGCGTCGCGGCGGTCCCCAAGCCCCAGAGGTTCGTCATCGATTTCAGCTCGCCCAACGTGGCCAAACCCATGCACGTCGGCCATCTCCGCAGCACGATCATCGGGGATGCGCTCCAACGGCTGCTGCGCTTCCTGGGCCACGCGGTCATCACCGACAATCACCTCGGCGACTGGGGAACCCAGTTCGGCATGTTGATCCATGGATGGAAACAACACCTCGATGACAAGGCACTGCAATCGGACCCCGTGCAGGAAATGGTCCGCCTCTATTTGCTGGTCAGGGAAAAAATCAAGCAAGCAGGCGCCGCTTCAGAAGACGATGAAGAGGAAGCAGCCAATCCCGTGGCGGAAGCCTGCCGCCTTGAAACGGCCAAGCTCCACGAAGGGGATGCGGAAAACGTTCGGCTCTGGCAGCAGATGATGCCCTGGTGCCAGGCGGAATTGGATCGCATTTATCAGCGGCTCGACATTCACTTCGACTATACGCTTGGCGAGAGCCACTACAATCCTGAGCTTCCCGGCGTGGTGCAAGAGCTCATCGCCAAGGGGATTGCCGTGGAGAGTCAAGGGGCTTGGGTGATCTTCCTGGGCGAGAATGAGCCACCGGCCCTGATTCGGAAAAAGGACGGCGCCTTCACCTACATGACCACGGACCTGGCCACCATTCGGCATCGGGTAAAGGTCTTTAACGCGGATACGATCTTGTATGTTGTAGACTCTCGGCAAGCCCTTCACTTTCAGCAACTGTTCACCATTGCCCGCCGCTGGGGGCTGGAGCAGACGCGCTTGGAACATATCGTTTTCGGCTCCGTCCTTGGCACCGATGGCCGGCCGATCAAGACCCGCGAAGGTGGAGCCATCGAATTGGAAGCCCTCCTCGATGAAGCCGTTCAGCGGGCGCGGAAAATCGTTGAGGAGAACAGTCCTGAGCTTCCCGCCGAGGAGCAAAGGCTTGTGGCCGAGGCTGTGGGGATTGGGGCCGTGAAATATGCCGATCTCAGTCAGAATCGGACCAGCGACTACGTCTTCAGTTGGGACAAGATGTTGGCCATGAATGGCAACACTGGGGCGTACATGCAATATGCCGTAGCCCGGGTGCGCAGCATTTTTCGCAAAGGCGGGATCGCGGTCGAGGATTGGCGCAACGGCAACTACCCCGTGACACTCGCGCATCCTCAGGAACGGCAACTGGCCTTGGCCCTCATCCGCTTGCCAGAGGCGCTGAACTTGGCGGCCCAGGATTTTCGACCCAACGCCATGACCAGTTATCTTTGGGATTTAGCCAAGCCCTATAGTTCCTTCTTCGACCAATGCCCAGTCCTCAAGGCGGAATCAGAGAGTCTGAAAAATAGCCGATTGGTATTGTGTGATTTGACGTCGCGCATCTTGCAGCAGGGATTGGCACTTCTCGGCATCCATGCGCCCGAACGGATGTGATCAGACGGTGAATGGGCGGATCGTTACTTGTTTTTTTTTCACAATCCCCAAGCCAAGGAATGGCTTTGAGCAGGGATGGGCATTTTTTGGCAACGACCGCTTCGGATTGACAATAGGCCACGGGCCAGGCAGAAGCAATTTGAATCGGGATAAATCTATGAGATGATTGCTACCTTGCCTGCCCAGTTGGGTTAAGATGAATCAGAAAGATTGACTATCATAGGGAGCATGGGCCATGGTCAGCACATCGCGCCGTGAGTTGCTGCGGTTGAGTATTCTCAGTGGGACGGCCATGACCCTGGCGCCCATGGGGTTGTGGGCGCATGATCCGCGCTGGTGGCAAGCAGGCGCTTTGGCGGAGGAGTTAGTGCGAACGCCTCCCCAGACCGAAGGTCCTTTTTATCCTACGAAGCTGCCCCTGGACACCGATAACGATCTGATCATCATCAATGACAGCTTGTCGCCCGCGGTCGGAACCATCGTTCACCTAACCGGTCGCGTCCTGGACCTCAAAGGCAGACCCGTTCGCAACGCAGGGGTGGAAATCTGGCAGGTCGACAACAATGGCGTCTATCTTCACACGGGCAGCGCCAATCGCCGCCAGTGGGATCAACATTTTCAAGGATTTGGCCGCTTCACGACCAACGCATCGGGTGAATATTATTTTCGCACGATCAAGCCCGTTCCTTATCCAGGCCGAACGCCACATATCCACTTCAAGATCAAGCGCGCGGGCAAGGAGTTGCTCACCACGCAATGTTACATTAAAGGCGAGCCCCAAAACGAACGGGATGGCATCCTGCGCTCAATCCGCGATCCCAAGGCACGAGCGAGTGTGATCGTCGATTTCAAACCCGTTCCCAAGTCCAAGGTTGGCGAGGAATCTGCCCATTTCGACATTATCCTCGGACAAACCTTTGAGGATGCACACGGCTAATTAGTCTTCTTGTTTTGTCACTGAAGTGACACGAGATCAACCGTACAAATAATTCATTACCTGCCAAAGCAGCTAAGGGCGTTGTTAGAAGGACGCTCCTTGGCTGCTTATTCATTTCTAATGGGCTTATCTAAAATTTCGTCCTAGGCCCTTGACACCATATATGCACGCTATTAAGATGTTTGATATTGAGACTCAATCTCAATATCATGCCGCCATTTCGTGTATGGTAAATTGGAGTGTCCTCATGACAGCGACTGTTTCGTCCAATACGACCTTCGATCACAAAGGTCAAAACTTCTTTGCGGCCTTGCCGGTCCTGTCCACGTTAACCTTGTTTCAACAAGGCCAGAAAGAAATCAAAATCCGTCATGGAGGCGAGGTGTATCGCCTCCGCATCACACGGCGGAACAAACTGATTTTGCAGAAATAGCTTACCATCCCGGTTCGCGTGCTCAGCCCGGTCGAGGCCATTTTGGTCTTCACCTTTTGCGACGCAGCGGAACCTGCTTCATGGAGAGGAAAGGTCCCCATGCGTCGCACTTCCACGAGACATGCGTTCACCTTGATCGAGTTGCTGGTCGTTATCGCAATCATCACCTTGTTAATTGCCTTGCTCTTACCCGCTGTGCAGCGGGTTCGAGCGGCGGCGGACAGCATTCGGTGCCGCAATAACTTGCGGCAGATCGGCATTGCCTTGCACCACTATGCCCTCGATCACCATGTCTTTCCCCCTTCGAGCTATGTCCCCGCCGCGGGGACGGCTCCGAATTGGTCAGCCTTCGCCCGACTGCTTCCATATTTGGAACAAGACAACGTCTACAAGATCATCAATTTCGATTTGAATTACGGCGCTCAGCCATTGGTGACGAATCAACGGATTCCCTCCTACATTTGTCCCGCCGATTACAAATTGCGGGCCAGGCCGACAACGACCGTCGTCCATTACCCCATGAGTTACGGCGTGAATTTGGGAACCTGGTTTGTGTTTGATCCGGTCACGGGTCGGGGCGGCGATGGGGTCTTTTTCCCATCGCAGCGCAAGCCATTTGGCATCACCAGTTTTGCCAGCGTGGCGGGTGATGGCACCAGCCATACCTTGGCTTTTGCCGAGGTGAAATCCTTTCAGCCATATTTGCGCGACTCGGGTCAACCGAGTGGCTTGAATGTGCCCCCCCCGTCATCGCCGAGCGAGGTTGTGGCCTATGGCGGGAACTTCCAACTGAGTTCAGGCCATACGGAATGGGTGGATGGCCGGGCGCATCAAACCGGATTCACGACCACCTTTACGCCCAACACCAAGGTTCCTTATGTCTCCGGCGGCCTGGAATTTGACGTTGATTTCAATTCCAGCCGCGAGGGATTGACCCAGACGTTGCCGACTTATGCTGCGGTCACCGCGCGCAGCTATCACCCTGGTTACGTCAATGGGTTGATGATGGATGGCTCCGCCCACTCTTTCAAGAATTCGATCCGTCTTGAAGTGTGGCGCGCCCTGGGCACGAGGAACGGCGGCGAACCGATCACAAGTGAAGCGTTCGACTAGCATGGCATCCACACTTATCCTGAGCCGGAACGCGGCCGATCTTGGCCGAGTTATTTGAATTCATACAGTGATCTTCAAGACGTTCATACCGATGAAAAGGAGTAGACGATGCTTTTCAAACGTGGTTGGTTGACGGCCATGGTCCTGCTGCTTGGGTGGGCGCCCTTGCAGGCCCATTTTCTGTGGCTGATCCCCGTGGGGACGAACCAGGCCAAGCTCATCTTCAGCGATTCGCTGAAGCCGGACGATCCCGCCTTGATGGACAAGGTCAAGGACGTGCGCTTCTTCGGCCACAACAAGGCGGACAAGCACATCGACCTGAAGTACACCAAGGGCGATGATGGCTTCATGATCGACTTGCCCAAGGAGATGGCCATCGTGGCTGGCACGTGCACCTACGGCGTCTTTCAACGCGGCGAAGGCAAGCCCATGCTCTTGCAATACAACGTTCTTTTGCACCTGGACGATGGCCATTACCCTTGCGAACATTGCATGCCGTTGCAAATCCGCATGGAGAAAGCGGGTCAATGGCAGGTGATCTGGGAAGGCGAACCCGTGGCGGATTGCGAGGTCCACTTGATCGGTCCGGATGGCGTCCAAAGGCAAGTTAAAAAGACGGACAAGAGCGGCCAGGTCATGTGGGACTGGGGGGCGATGCCGGCGGGCGTCTATGGCTTGCGCGTGGGCCAGGTCTCCACGGAGGGTGGCGAACACGACGGCAAGAAGTATGACGAACAGCGTTTTTACACGACCCTGGTTTTCAAGAAATCCTAGCTCGGAAGGGACCGCAGCTATTGTAAAAATGGAATGCTGTAACGCCGACTTTCCCCGTCGAAGCCTTTTTACATAAGATGAGCCAATGTTCGCTTGACCGCGAGCATTGGCTTTTTCCATGGCACTCGATCCATGCCCATGATCGCCATCCGACATCTACGCAAGGAATACGAAGGCAACGTGGCCCTGCAGAACCTTCATCTGGAGGTGCCCGAGGGGGAAGTGTTCGGCTTGATCGGACCGAACGGCGCCGGCAAGACCACGCTCCTGCGCATCCTGGCCACGCTCTTGGAACCCACGTATGGCACGCTCCGGGTGGGGGGATTTGACGTCGTTGAGCAGCCGCTCAAAGTGCACAAGCTCATCGGCTACATGTCGGATGTGTTCGCGGTTTATGAGAACATGCTGGTCTGGGAGTATCTGGATCATTTCGCCCGCTGCCATGGCGTGGACACGCGGCGGCGGCCCCAATTGGTCGATGAAGTGCTCGACCTGGTCAGCCTGGCCGTACGGCGCGAGGCAGAGATCAAAAGTCTGTCTCGGGGCATGCGTCAACGGCTTTGTCTGGCTAAAACGCTCATTCATGAACCCAAGCTGTTGCTCCTCGACGAGCCTGCCTCGGGGATGGACCCGGCGGGGCGCATTGAATTCCGCGAGATGATCAAGTCCCTGCAGGCGATGGGGCGCACCGTCGTCATCTCCAGCCACATCCTGACGGAGATGGCCGACTTTTGCACGTCCATCGGCATCCTTGAGCAAGGGAGGCTGTGCATCAGCGGCCGCGTCGGCGACATCCTGTCGCAGCTTCAGCCTGGCTTGCAACTCGAAATCGAATTGCACAGCGGCCATGAACCGGCGTTGAACCTGTTGGAGCGCCACCCCCACGTGCAGCAGTTAAGCCAGGAGAACGGCAAGATCAAATGCCGCTGGTCGGCTGAGCGGTCCGCCTTGCCCGAACTCCATCGTCTGCTAGTGCAAAGCGAGATTGGCCTCATCGCTTTGGCCGTGAAAGAGGACAACCTCGAGGACATTTACATGAAAATATCGGGTCATCGAACGGCCTAGAATCAAGGGTCGATGCTATGAAGTCAGAGTCAAGGCAGCGTCGAGCCAGGGTGCTGACCGTAGGCCATTGCGGTTTCGATCACCCGCAGCTCCAACGCCTGATCGAACGGCATTTTGACGCCGTCGTCGAACAAGCCGCCACCGCCGCGGAAGCAGAATGGCTGCTCGAACAGCAGGGTTATGATCTGCTCCTGGTCAATCGCCTGTTCGATGCGGATGGCGATTCGGGAATCGATTGGATTCGGCGCATGAAGGCGAAGGCACAAGGGCAAGCCGTCAAATTCATGCTGGTGAGCAATTATCCGGAGGCACAAGCGGCAGCTCAGCAAGCGGGGGCGTTAGCCGGCTTCGGCAAGAACGCCCTAGGCCAGCCTGGCATGTTGCATACCCTTTCGCAGTATCTGCCGAAGTTGGAGCGTCAACTGGATTAGAGCGAACCCATCCCGCATCCTCTGTGCACGAGGATGGGTATGCCCTAAGGCGATTCATCAGGCATGCCTTAAAACTTCTGGATGAACCACTTGGGGTGGTCCTTTTTGAATTGATCCACGGCGGTATCGCTCAAGTTTTTGGTCCGCAGCATGATGAGCGTGCGCATCACTTTCATCGCGGCCATGTCCTTGAGGCACGCATCACTAATCTGCGTGTCGCTTAATTCCAGCTCTTCCAATTGAGGCAGTTTGGCGAGATGATGAATGGCCGTGTCGCCGACCTTGGTCTGGCTCAATGAAACTTTCTTCAGTGAAACGATCTCGGCAACGCCGGCCATGGCTTCATCGGTGACTTTGGTATTTCCCAAGTCCAGCGTGCGCAGTTTGCTATTTTTAGCCAAGGAGTTGAGCGTTGATCCCTCTAGCTGCAGTTCGCTGAGCATCAGGTAGCTTAAGTTGGCTAACGGAGCGAGATGGGGGACGCCGGCGTCCGTGACCTTCGAACCGCGCAGCAGCAGGGTCTGCAATTGGCTCATGTTCGCGAGGGCTTTCATCCCCTCATCGCCGACTTGTGTGCCGCTGAGGTTGAGATATTGCAGATCCTTTAACCCTTGCAATTCAGCGGCGCCAGCGTCGGTGACTGCAGTGAACCCCAGCGAGAGCTTCTTGAGTTTGGTCAAGGCGCCGAGTTCTTTCATGCCTTGGTCGTTCAACTTGGAAAAATCGAGCTTCAGATCAGTCAGGTTCTTCAATGAGGCCAGGGCGAGCAATCCCTCACCAGTGGTGCTCACATGGTTGAGGTTCAATTCGATCAACACGGGCAGTTGGGCTAGATGCTGAAAGCCGCTGCCGTTGAGTTTGGTGCCTTCAAGGTTGACAATCTGCAGGCCCTTGAGCGCAGCCAGCGGCGCCAGGCCCTCATCGGTAATCTTCGCTCTGGCCAGTGTCAATGACCGGAGCGAGGGCAATCCCTCGGCAATTTGCTTCAGATGCTCATCTTGGCATTGGGCGCCGACCGAGACGCCGACGACGGGCTTGCCTGGTTCGCGTTCGGCCCGGCGCACATTGCCCCCGCATTGCTTGATGACGGCGAGTGCGGTTTCCTCGGGCGTCTCGGCCCAAACTGAAGAAACGGGCAAGAGCATGCTCGACAACAACATGGCCGCTAGCCAACGCATGGATCGATCCTTTTCAACATGAAACATCACAACGCATCCCGCTCATTCGATCAGCCAATCGCCAAAGCCCGGATTGCGGGACTTTGTGCCGCCACGGAAAGCGCAAGATTACTCCTGACTGAGGTCGCGATGGACGGCGGATTTCTAGTGGCCAAGGTGCATGCCGACGGCGATAATGCCGACACCTGCACCTAGGCTTCATTTGTATGGAGTAGACGACGGCCATGCCAAACAAACCTTTTCCCCTGATGACCGTTCAACAGCATATCCTCGAAGAGCAACGGCAGCGCTTCCCCGGAGCCTCGGGCGAATTTTCCTGGCTGCTCTCCGGCATCACCTTGGCCACCAAGATGATCGATGCCCAAGTCCGCAGGGCGGGGTTGGCCGACATCCTCGGCGGAATCGGCACCGAAAACGTGCAAGGCGAGATGGTGCAAAAATTGGACGTTTACGCCAATGAAGCGCTGCACTTCTGCCTGGGGAATCGCGGCAGCGTGGCGATCATGGTGTCCGAGGAGGACGTTGATCCCGTCGTCGTGGAGCGGGACATGCCGCATGGGAAGTACATTGTTATTTTCGATCCGCTGGATGGCTCGAGCAACATCGACGTCAACGTCAGCGTGGGGACGATTTTCTCCATCTTTCAGCGCGATCCGCAAAACCCCAAGCCTGGCGGACCCAATGAGGAAGTGCTGCAGCCCGGTTATAAGCAATTAGCGGCCGGGTATGTCGTCTATGGTTCCTCGACGATGCTGGTCTACACCACGGGGCACGGCGTCCATGGATTTACCTTGGACCCCACCATCGGCGCCTACATCATCAGTCATGCCAACATCAAGATGCCGTCGTCGGGCATTTATTACTCGCTCAATGAAGCCAAAGCGGAATATAGTCCAGAACCGTACCACAAGTATTTGGATTATTTGCGCTCCGGCAAAACGGGGCGGGATTACTCCACGCGGTACATCGGCTCCCTGGTGGCGGACTTTCACCGCACGCTGCTCAAGGGGGGGATTTTCCTCTACCCGCCCACCAAGACCAATCCTTCGGGCAAACTCCGGCTCATGTATGAGGCGAACCCCATCGCTTTTCTCGCGGAGCAGGCGGGCGGCATGGCGACCGACGGCAAACAGCGGATTTTGGACATTCAGCCCACCGCGCTCCATCAGCGCACGCCGCTCATCGTCGGCAGCCAGTCGGAAGTGAAGTTGCTGATGGAAATGCTGGCCCAAGCGTAGGGCGGTTTAAAACCATTCAGGCCATGCCGGCGCTCGTTTGCCCAAGAAGGCGGCAATGCCTTCCTGGCAATCGGGTGAAGCGGCGGCCTCGACCATGATCGGTTCCGCGCTGCGGTACGCCGCGGCGCGATCCAGGGCAAGCAGCCGATAGAAATCTCTCTTCCCTTGAGCAATGACGCGCGGACTGGCCCAAGCAATCTTCCTGGCCAGGGTCAAGGTGGCTTCCTCAAGCTGCTCTGCGGGGACCACGCGATTGACCAGACCCAGCCGGCATGCTTCCTCGGCGCTGATCGGCTCCCCCGTGAACAACATCTCCAGCGCTTTTTTCGCAGGAATGGCGCGGCTCAAGGGAATGCCTGGCGTCGTGCAAAAAAGACCCACCTTCACCCCCGGAGTGGCGAACTGAGCATTCACTGCGGCGACAACCAGATCGCAACTAGCGACTAGTTGGCAACCCGCCGCTGTGGCCAGGGCGTGGACCTGGGCGATGACGGGCTTGGCCAAGCTAGGCAGCAACTCCATCACCTGGGTGCAAAGGTGGAAAATGCCCTGAAGCTCATCCTTGTTGCTGGCGGCCATTTCCTTAAGATCATGTCCCGCGCTGAAGACGGGGCCATTGGCCTTGAGAATGATTACGCGGGTGAACTTGTCCTGCTCGGCCGCGTTCAGCGCCGCATGAAGTTGTTCCAGCAAAGCCTTGGAAAGGGCGTTGCGCTTTTCCGGTTGATTCAACGTGAGGATGGCGACGGCATCGAGCTGCTCGCGCAGCACCAGGGGGGATGTCGCGGACATGGGATAGCTCCTTGCCGAATCAGGTGACGGGATTCGAACCAGGTTAGGCTATCATTTTCTGGACGAGCTTGCCACCCACGTCAGTCAGGCGAAAATCGCGGCCTTGAAAGCGATAGGTCAGCTTGAGATGATCGAGGCCAAACAGATGCAGGATCGTGGCGTGGAGGTCGTTGATATGAATGGGATCCTCAACCACGTTCCAGCCCAGATCATCGGTCTTGCCGATCGTGACGCCAGGCTTGAGTCCGCCCCCCGCGCCCCAAAGGGTGAACGCAAAGGGATGGTGATCGCGCCCGCTGACGTCCTTGAAGCCGGGCCGATTCTCACCCAGGGGAGTTCTCCCAAATTCCGACAACCATAGGATCATGGTCGAATCGAGCAGGCCGCGCTGCTTCAAATCTTTGATCAAGGCGGCGATCGGTTGATCGGCCATGCCGCAGTTGAAGGTCAGGGCGGAATCCAGCGCGTTGTGGTGGTCCCACGATGCGTGGAACAGACTGACGAAGCGGACGCCGCGTTCGATCATGCGCCGCGCTAGCAAGCAATTCATGGCGAAGGAGGCATAAACCCCCTTGCCCATGCGCGCTCGTGGCTTGGAGTTTTTATCGTCCTCGCGGTTGACGCCGTACATTTCCAGCGTGGCATCGGATTCCTTCGAGAGATCGATCAACTCCGGCGCCGAGGATTGCATGCGAAACGCCAATTCATAGGCGGCGATGCGGCTGGCGATCTCCGGGTCGCCCAAATGGGACAGCCGTTGGCGATTGAGTTCGGCCAGCGCGTCAATGCTGGCCTTTTGCCCTTGAGGCGACAGTCCCGCGGGATTGGAGAGGTTGAGGACCGGGTCTCCCTGATTGCGGAACAGGACGCCTTGAAAGTGGGACGGTAGAAAACCGCTGGACCAATTGGAGGTGCCGCCGCTGGTTCCCGCTCCGGCCGTCAGCACGACGTACCCTGGCAGATCCTCGGACAGACTGCCCAGGCCATAATTGAGCCAGGCTCCCATGGTCGGCCGACCGAAGAACGGCGAGCCGCAATTCATCATCAACTGGCCGGGGTGATGATTGAACTGCTCGGTGAACATCGAGCGGATCATGCACATGTCATCGGCGCAGGTGGCGAGGTTAGGCAGCAGGTCGGAAAAGATCATGCCGCTTTGGCCATGGGGAGCGAACTTGCGCGGGCTGCCATAGATGCGGGCGCCTTCTTTCTGTATGAAAGCGAAGCGAACGTTTTTGGTCATCGAGTCGGGCAGCTTCTGGCCATGGAGTTCGTTCAATTTCGGCTTGGGATCGAACAAGTCCATCTGGCTCGGGCCGCCTTCGAGGTAGATGACGATGCACGCCTTGGCCTTCGGTTCAAAATGGGGCGGTTTGGGCGTGAGCGGATTGGAGCTGGTAGGCGGGGAATCCGCCCGGGCCTGATCCTTCGCCATGAGGGAGGCGAGCGCCAACAAGCCCGCGCCGTTCGCAGAACTGGTGAGAAAATGCCGGCGATTCCACAGCCACGATTCTTCCCAAGGATTCATGCGCGCCTCGATCCCTCGCGGGGTCATTCTCGGGTGATAAATTCATCCAGGTTCAGCACGGTTCGGGCCAGGGCCGTCCACGCCGCGGCCTCCGCAAGAGGGATGGCCGCCGGCGGTTTGTAAGCGCCGATCAAGGATTCCGCCATGGCGGGCTGCTGTTGATACTCATCCCGGAAGTGCTTGAGCAGTCCATGCAGCACGATTCGTTCACGTTCGGAGGGAAGCCGGGCCAAGGCCCAGCGGTAGAGATAAGCCATGCGGACGTCGTCGCTGGCTTGGGCTTCCGTCTTGAACAAGCGTTGCCCCATGGCCTGGGCCGCTTCCATGAAGACCCGGTCATTGAGCAGCGTCAGGGCTTGCAGCGGCGTATTGGTCCGGTCGCGCTTCATGCAGCAGACGTTGGAGTCGGGGGAGTCGAACGTCATCAGCATGGGATAAGGGCTGGTGCGTTGGAACCACGTATACAACCCGCGGCGATAGCGGTCCGGCCCTTGGCTCTCCACCCAGCGGGCGCTGCTAGCGTAGGTCAATTCGGAGATGCCCGGCGGCTGGGGCGGCCGCACGCTGGGACCGCCGACTTTTCTCACGAGCAACCCGCTGGCGGCGAGGGCATTGTCGCGAATGATCTCCGCTTCGAGCCGCAGCCGATTTTGCCTAGCGAGCCAGCGATTGCGCGGATCCTTTTCCGTTAATTCGGGTCGAGCATGCGAAGATTGGCGATACGTTGCCGAGGTCACGATCGAGCGATGCAATTGCTTCATCGACCATCCTTGATGGATCAATTCATGTGCCAGCCAATCCAATAATTCAGGATGGCTGGGCGGGTCACCGCGGGTGCCGAAATCATTGGCCGTTTCGACGATCCCGCGGCCAAAATGATGCATCCACACCCAATTGGCCAACACGCGCGCGGTCAGTGGATTGGCGGGCGAGGCGATCCATTGGGCCAAATCCAGTCGGTTGGCGGGGGCTGGACCAGACGTGGGCGCCTGGCTGGCCACCACGGCCGTGGTCGAGAGCGGCGGCAATACGGCCGGCGTTCCCGCGGTCACTTCCACTCCGGGCCGCATGAAGTCGCCGCGAATCATAACGTGGGTCTTTCGACCCGGGCCTTTCTTGAAAGCTTGCGCCCGCGTCAAGACGGGACGCTTCTGCTCCCATTCCCTGAGCTTCTTGTTCAGTTCGGCCAGCTTCTTGTCTTGACCGTCGAAGAATTGAGCCAGTGTTTTGGCCTGTTCGGCATTGCGCTTGGCTGGCTCAAGCAACAAGATCGTTTGGATGTTCTGCGGAAACTTGCGGAGTTCCAAAACCTTCAGATTCGCTTCCCACTTTTCCTGCTGGGCGGCTTGATGTGCCGCCTTATAACCATCCACTGAAGCCTTAAGCCAGACTTGCATCCGATCGTGGTACAGGGTCAAAAAGGCATGCTTGGCGCGATCGCCCGGCAGCGGCGCTTCCACGTCCACTTCATCGGCGTCATTGAAAAAGGCGAAGAGTTGATAGAACTCGCGCTGCGTGAATGGCTCGTACTTATGATCATGGCACTGGGTGCAGGACATGGTCAAACCCAGGAAGATGCTCGAAGTGGTATTCACCCGGTCCACCACGGCCGCGACGCGAAACTCCTCTTCATCCACGCCGCCTTCCTTGTTGGTCAAGGTGTTACGGTGAAAACCCGTGGCCGCGAGCTGATCCGGCGTGGGTTGTTCGAGGAGGTCGCCCGCCAATTGCTCGATGACAAAGCGGTCATAGGGTAAGTCGCGGTTCAGGGCGTCGATCACCCATTGACGATAGCGCCAAGCCCAAGGCCGACCCGTGTCCTTTTCATAGCCATCACTATCCGCGTAGCGGGCCAAATCGAGCCAATAGCGTCCCCAGCGTTCGCCATAATGGGGCGAGGCGAGCAAGCGATCCACGAGCCGTTCATAAGCATCGACTGCCTGGTCGTTGAGGAAATCGTCGATCTCCTCCGGCCGCGGCGGCAAACCGATCAGGTCGAGATAGACCCGCCGCAGCAGGGTCAGTCGATCGGCTTCCAATGAGGGGGCAACGTTCTCTCGTTCCAATTTGGCCAGGATGAATGCATCGATGGGGTTGCGCAGCCACGTCGGTTGCTTCACGGAAGGCACATCGGGCCGTTTTATGGGCTGAAACGCCCAATGGGTGGACGTCGCCGGTTGCGCAGCTTCTTTTTCCGGCTTCGGTTCTTTAGGATAGGACGCACCTTGATCGATCCAAGCTCTGAGCAGGCCGATTTCATCGGCTGAGAGCTTTTTCTCCGAGGGCGGCATTTCACGTTCGGGTTCATGCCCCGCAACGAGGTGGATGAGCAAACTGTCGGCACTTTTCCCCGCGACCAAGGCGGGCCCCGAATTGCCTCCCTTGTGGATGAACTCACCGGTATCCAGCCGAAGGCCCGATTTTTGCTTCATGGGACCGTGGCACGCCAGGCAATGCTTGGCCACAATGGGTTGGATGTCCTTGGTGTAATCGACGGGGCGATCCACCGGCGGGGGCAGGGGCGGCTTTGGCTCATCCGGCTTGGCCAGGACCATTCCCATCAAGCTGAATAGGCCAATTAGGGCCAGTAACCAACGATTCATCATGATGGTCACTCAAAACTGAAGGTAGGTCAATGAGCAGTTCAATGGCGGGAAGTCGTTATGGGTTTCAGTATAAACGGAGATCATGCTGCCAGCAAGCATGCTTTTGTCCGCGATGGATGGTTCTTTTCGGGAATAGGGAGGTCGCGCGGAAGGTAGCGATCATGACTGTCGGCCCATGCCGAACGAAGTCCGGAGACGATTCCCATTATGGCAGGGTGTTTTCCAACACGTCCACGGCGCTCTCCAACCAGTCGAGCAGGGAATAAGGTTCGAGGTCTTCCAGGGCATGATTGCGGGTCACGGACAAGGCATACCAGGTTTTTTTGTAACTTTGGAGCAGCAACGAATAGTTCAAGACGCCGGTCTCAGCACCACCCTTGAAGCCGACGAGGGGCCAGCTCTTAGGATCGACGTCGAAAGGGCGGCTGCGCTGCAGGATCGCCAGGGCGTCGGGTTGCTGCCTGATCCAATCGAGCACGCGGCACAGGTCAGCGGTGCTGGCAAACCATCCCAACCGATCAATGGCCAAGGGTTGAGCCAGCGGTTGCGGATGCTTCAAGGACAGCGTCGGACTGGTTTCCTTCAACCAGCGGCGCCGCCCCGCTTCGTCCAAGCGAAAATAGGCTTCACGCTGTTCATCGGTGCAAATGAGCTTCAATCGGAACAGGTCGCCCGTGCATAAGAGCGGCTGATTGCGTTCGGGATGCTTGAAGCCCAGTTTGCGTTGCATGGCCTCGATGCGTTCCCTGCCGATGGCATGGATGAGATGATCGGTGGCGGTGTTGTCGCTGTGGTTCATCATCAACATGGCCAGGGTGTGCATGGTGACGGGGCTGCCCGCTGGCCAATCTTGGAGCCAGCCGATCGGCAGGGACCGCCACTCTTCGCGAGTCTGAATCACATCGCTCCAGCGCAGCTCCTTGGCTTGGACCGCATCGACCAGCGCGGCAAGGACGATGAGCTTGAAGCTGGAACCAATCGACAGGATGGCGTTCTCTTCCCAGGCCAAGATGTTGGCTCCGGGGGCCGGCGACAAGCGGCGAATGAGCACGGCGGTTGAGCCAGCTTGGTTTTTCAACGCTTGAAGCAAACTGTCCAACGATTGGTTATCCGCTTGGGCGGGCTTGAACAGCAATCCCGTGATGCGATGGGGAGGCGTTCTCTCAATCGCCATGGTGGCGGGGACCTTGACCTGCTTGGGAAAGCGAAACTCGATCTCCGCTTGGTACGGACCGATGATCCGCTTCATTCTGACGCTCATCGCGTGGCCATTCCGTCGTCCCACTTCGCGGAGCAAGGATTCGATCTCTTGGCGGCCGGCGGTCTTAATGAATGCCTCCGTGAACAATTGATCGATGGCGATCATTTGTTCTTGCAAAGCGGGGAGGAGCTTTTCGGCCTGCTTTTTCAGCGCAGCACCTTCGCCCGCCTCGGCCTGCCTATGTTTGGTCAAGTGCATCATTGGCCAGGTAGAAGCTGTGCGTTGGCTGCAGGAAGAGGCGGGATAAACCACGACGAATAGACAAACCAGCCATCCACAGATTTGGCACAAGTGCCGCCGTTCAAACCAAAAAGGCATGAAATGGCTCCAATAGAAAGCTGCCGCTTAAGTTGCACAAAGATTGCGGACGATACCGATTACGCCGTCCCTGCGCATTTTTCGGTCTACAGTCATTGTTGCTGGTCGCGACGAGGCAGAAAAGATGAAGTTGGCCAAGTTTGCGAGAAAGAAACACGCTCGCCCAGACTGCCTGGACCACCTCGGTCATCGGTCCATGCCGCTTTCTCCATGGTTGGTGGTTTTTCTCCTTGCCGTCAGTTTATTGGTGACGGGCTGCACCAGGCGCTTTTTTCGCCAGCGAGCGGACAACGACGTCGAATCCCTCCTTGCGGAGAAAGCCGACGTCGAACATTGGCCCCTGCTCAACTACTGGATTTATCCGCATCCCTATGCCCGATTCGCGGATTTGACAGGCAATCCGGACCGGCCGCCCATGCCGATCGATGATCCTGCCGCTTGGCTGCTGTCGCCGAGGCCGCAGAAACCCAAACAAATCGGGGATTTCGATGGAACGGGGTATTTGGACGTGATCGAGCAATTCGACGCCGCTAACCGCGCCTTGCTCAAGATGGAGGGTGCAGAGACCCCCGACATGGTGCGATCGAATCGCGAACCCGCAGCGGCACGTCCGCCCCTGCCTCCCCAGGAAACGCAAGCCAACGCCTTGCCGACCAATCGCTGGCATCGCGATCAGCCGTATTTGTTGAATCTGGATCAGTGTTTGGAATTGGCGATTTTCAACAGTCGTGAATTCCAAAACCAGCGCGAAAACCTCTATCTGTCCGCATTGCCCGTGACCTTGCAGCGCTTCAATTTTCTTCCCCAGTTCCTGGCTACCGAGAACGCCGTGCGGGAATGGTCCACCCGGCCATTCCCAGGAGGTCCCACGAATCAAGGCACGCTCAATACAAATGTCGGCGCCCAAAAATTGTTCAGCACCGGGGCCTTGTTGATTCTGCGCGTCGCCAATCAGACCGTTATTGATTTCACCTCCAATGGCAAACCGACGCTCAGTCAATCGACGGCACTGCTGGATTTGACCCAGCCCTTGCTGCAAGGAGGCGGCAGGGCCGTGACCTTGGAGCCGCTGACGCAATCCGAACGCGATTTGCTCTACGAAGTGCGGCGGTTCAACCGCTTCAATCGCGAGTTCTACGTCAATTTGGTCGGTGGTCAACAACTCTCCCTGGGCGGTGGCGGCGGTGCCTTGGCGAACCTGGCCGACCTCAATTTAGGAGTGAGCGGACGGGCTGCCAACGTCGGCTATTTGCCCACTTTGCGGACCTTGGCCAGCGTTCGTGTCGAACAGCAAAACGTCGAATCGCTCGAAGGGCTGTACCGGTTCTTCCTGGCTTATGCCGAGGGGGGGGGGTTTTCGAAACTGCAAGTCGATCAAGTGGAACAAGACCTGAATTCGGCCCGGCTCCGCTTGTTGTCGCAGCGCATTGCTTACTTGGATAATCTCGATCAGTTCAAGCTTCAGCTTGGCTTGCCGACGGATTTGCCTTTTGAACTGGATTTTAGCCCGCTCAAACCCTTGGCGGATCAGATGAGCCGTTTTCAGTTGCTGGAAAACCAGTTCCGCGAAGTGCTGGTGCAATTGGAAAAGGAAGAAGCCAATCCCGAGGCGCCCAAGCGGTTGCGGAGCATCATGGAGGGATTGATCCAAAGCTCCGCTCTGACCGAAGCAACGGCGTTTCGCGCGAACATCCCCGGACGTTGGAGTTATTGGAAGTTTCTCAATTCCGCCGAGGTGTTGATTGCGGGACGAATGGGGAGCATCTTGGCCCAGCCCCTCTATGCTTTCACTCCTGGATCGGCTTTAATGGTCGTCAACATGGTCATTCCGCGCCGGGTGCAGTTGCTCCATGAATTGGAGTTGCGTCGGCAAGAACGCAACCGGCTCTTGGATGAGCAGGAGATCGCCGAGTCGGAGGAAAGGCCTTTTCCTGAAGAAAAACAGCTTCGCTTGGCCGAATTGAGTCAAGAGATCGATATCGCCGAGATGGAGTTAACGCTCTCCTTGTTTGAAAGGGAAACCTTCCGCGACCCGGCCAATCCAGGGCGTGAGAAAATTCTGAGAAGCGATTTATTTCGCCGCATCGTTTATCGGTTCGCTTTATTGTTGGAAGAGTCGCGGGTGGAACGGTTAAAACAATTGGAAAAAGCATGGCCGGAATTGCCGCCCGTGCGTATTAACGATGTGGACTTGTTCCAGGTCAGTTTGGAGGAAGCCCAACACTTAGCGGGAGAAACCGCGTTAAACAATCGTCTGGATTTGATGAATACACGGGCGCAAGTAGCCGACGCGTGGCGGAAAATCGCGGTCTTCGCCAATTCTCTACTTGGCGGGCTGGATTTGCGATATAATGTGAATGTTCTTACCCCGCCGGCGGAGCTCGGTCAGCCGTTGAACTTCAAAGGCCAGATCGCTCGGCACCAATTAACGCTGAACGCGGAATTGCCCCTGGTTCGGCGCCTGGAACGGAACAGTTATCGGGCCAGCCTGATCGCCTTCCAACGACAACGCCGCAACTTGCAAGCCACGGAAGACCAGATCCTTTTTCAAGTGCGCCAGCAAGTGCGACAATTGCGACAGTTAGCCGAACAGTACAAGATTCAGCAGCGGAATTTGCAGTTGGCTTTTTATCAAGTGGACAATGCCTTGGAGGTGCTGCGGGCGCCGCCCGCCGCGGGAGAAACCAGAGACGCCGCCACCGCGGCCGCCGCCTTGACGCAACAGCTTTTGCAAGCCCAACGAAGTCTGCCACAAGCCCAAAACGGGCTTTATCAAACCTGGGTCAACTACCAGGTCACGCGCATGAATCTCTACCGTGACTTGGAATTGTTGCAGATCGATGGAAGAGGAGCCTGGATCAATGAATTACAACCCGATCAGCCCCGCCGCAACGGATCTCCCGATCGCCCCTGAGGGAGCGGCCTCGATGCGAAGCCGGGATGCCGGCGATCAACTGCACCAGCCGTCCGACGCCATCATGCAACACCTGGCTCATCTCGACGAAGTCGTCGAAACCTCCTTGCCGGGCGGCAGCCGATCCAGCTTCCGCTGGCTCTTCATGTCGGTGGGCTTGCTGCTCACCGTTGGCCTAATTGGCGGCGCGGTCTACTACCAGGCCCATCAGCAGGATAGTCTCCCTAAAAACCTGGAGTTCCTGCGCGCGGAGCGGGGTAAAATCGTCGATATCATCGTCGAAAAGGGAGAACTGGAAGCGGCCCGCAACACCGAAGTCATCTGCAAGGTCCGGGCCAGCGGTCGCGGCAACACCGTGGCCTCCACCATTAAATGGGTCATCGACGACGGCAGTCGCGTCAAAAAAGGCGACTTGCTCATGTTGCTCGACGACGCCGGCATCAAGGATCAAATCAAGAATCAAGAAATCGTCGTGGCTGGCGCGCGGGATTCCAAAATCCAAGCCGACAGCCAATTCGACATCATCCGCAGCGAGAATGAAAGCGCGCTCAACACGGCCAAGAACGACGTCGAACTGGCCCGCCTCGATCTGGAAAAGTACCTCAAGGGCGAACTGGAGCAGAAGCGCAAGGACGTCTTCGGCCGGATCACCCTCAAGGAATCGGAGATGCTCCAATCCAAGGATCGGATGGGCTGGTCCACGCGGATGGTCAAGAAAGGTTATCTGTCTGAAAGCCAAGCCCGCGTCGATGAGTTCAAGCTGCGGAGTTCGGAGATCGATCTCGATAAGTTGAAGGAAGAGCACCGCGTGCTGGATGAATTCGATTCCAAGCGCAATGAATTGGACCTTAAAAACAAGCTTGATCAGGCCATCGTGGCCGAAAAAGTGGCCCGCATCACGGCGGTCGCCAAGGAAGCCCAGGCCGCGGCCAAGGCACAGGCGGCCCTGGCCGTGCTCAATCAGGAGCTTTCCAAACTCGATGATCTCCGCGAAGATTTGCGCAACTGCCGCATCTATGCCCCGAACGAAGGCATGGTGGTTTATTTTATCCCCGAAAGCTCGCGCTTCGGCACCGGCTCTCAACAGTCCACCATTGCCGTGGGTGAACCCGTCAAGGAAGGCCAGAAATTGATGCGGATTCCCGACCTGCGCAAGATGCTTGTCCGCGTCAAGATTCATGAATCGATGGTGCGCCGCCTTCAGGAGGATATACTGCAGCGGACGGGTTTTAGCGAATGCCTCTATGCTTCGCAAATGGTGGGACATTTTCAGCTCAACAAATTAATGAGCGTGTTATTGATGTCCCATCTCTCGGACGCGTATGCCGAGTTCGATGATGAAATTGCCGAGTATGGCTCGCCGGCTTGGATCAAGATGGCCGCCATGCCTAAACCCATGCTGGGTCACGTCAAGTTTGTCTCGCCGGTGGCTTCCTCCACCGACTGGATGTCATCCGACGTGAAGGTCTATCAGACGCTCGTCGCCATTCATGATAGCTCGGAAATGCTCAAGCCGGGCATGAGCGCGGAAGTCACGATCAAAATCGACGAGCGCGACGACGTGCTCCGACTGCCCGTGCAGGCGGTCCTGGAATCGGGCGGCCAGCGGTTCTGCTACGTGCGCGAGCCAGATGGCAAAATCACCAAGCGATCATTAGCCACCGGCCTGAACAATAACCAATACATCGAAATTCTCAGCAGCTCGGAAATCAAGGAAGGCGAGATGGTCCTGATGAACCCGCGCGTCTATGCCGAGCGTCTCAAGGACTTGCAAACGACCTTCTCGGACCCGACGGATCAATTAAAGGGGAACGAGTTGAAAGGCCGCGGGCTGCGCCGACCCAACAATGGCAATGGCTCCGACGCCAACGCCCCCATGGCACCGCCCAATGGTGCTGGCGCTCCCGAACCAAGCCCAATGGGAGAGAGCAAGGCCAATCGTGGTTCGCCCAATGGCGGCCCGCGCGGCCAAGGCGAAACCCCGAACCGAGCCTCCGGCAATAACTCTGGAAGCGGCCGCAGAAGCGGCGCCATGAATCAGGATCAGCAACGCCAAATGGCTGAGTTTATGGACAAGATGCGGAAGGCTTCTCCTTCGGAAAGAAAAACGCTGATCAATGGCTTGCCTGTCCCCGACCAAGTCAAGGACCAGATTCGCCAACAATTCAAAGGCCAAGGCATGGAAATCGACGACTAGTTCAATCGAAACGGGTTCCCCACCTGAAGTTGCCAAGCAGTTGGCTCAGCCGAAGGATGCTTCACCTTGTCTGCCATCGCACGCGTCGTCAATTTGGTCAAAAATTACAACCTCGAAGGCGGGTTGGTCCAGGCGTTGCGCGGCGTGAATCTCGATTTCGAGGAGGGCGACTTCGTCGCGCTCATGGGGCCGTCCGGCTCGGGCAAATCGACCTTGCTCAATCTGCTTGGGTGCTTGGATCGACCTTCCGCGGGCCACTACTATCTGGGCAACCAAGACGTGTCCCAGATGGACGACGATCAACTGTCGGAAATCCGCTCCCGCTACCTCGGCTTCATCTTTCAGTCCTACAACTTGATTGCCCAATACACCGTCGTGGAAAATATCCAGGTACCCTTGCTCTATCAGGGCAAGATGAACCAGCAAACGTATCACCGCTGCGTGCGCTTGGCCCAGATGGTGGGTCTCGGGGACCGCTTGGATCACCGGCCGACGCAATTGTCCGGCGGACAGCAGCAGCGCGTGGCCATCGCGCGCTCCCTGGTCAACAATCCCCACGTCATCCTCGCCGATGAAGCGACGGGCAACCTCGACACCAAAACCAGCATCGAGATCATGGAGCTGCTCACCGCCCTCAATGAAATGGGCAAGACCATCATCATGGTCACCCACGAAAACGACATCGCCGAATGGGCGCGCCGCGTCGTCCGCATGCGGGATGGCAACGTCGAGAGTGATGAGCGCAAGCGCCGCGTGCATCGGCGGCCAACCAACCCCTTGGTGGGCAGCCGCCGCTAGCCAGGAGATCGACGATCGCATGATGAGCTTTGAAAACATCGACCTGAATCTCGTCTACATCGCCTTGGGCGCGATGACGCTGGTGCTGTTGCCCATCTTTCTGTGGCACACGCCGCTCGTCGGCGCGAAGACCCGCAACAGCATCAGCACCGCCATCCGCAACCTCTGGCTGCACAAGCTGCGCTCCTTTCTGTCCGTGCTGGGCATCATCATTGGCACCGGGGCCGTCATCGCCCTCATGGCCTTTGGCGAGGGCAGCATGCAAGACGCCCTGGATGACATCAAGCGGCAGGGAGCCACCAATATCATCGTCATGAGCGTCAAGCCCCCGGAGGAAGCAACGTCGACGCGGCGCTCCTTTGTCGCCAAGTATGGCTTGACCGATCAAGATTACAACCGCTTCCAGCAAACGCTTCCCAATTTGGTCGCCACGCTCCCCATGCGCGTCTTTGCGGCGGAAATTCGGCCCGTGATCGAGAGCCGCATGTTTCAAGGCCGGGTCGTGGGAACGACGGCGCATTACTCGACGGTCTATCAGATTCAAGATCGCATCGAACGCGGCCGCTTTCTGGAAGAACAGGATGAAAACCCGGTGCCCCGCAACGTCACGGTCATCGGTTCCGCGATTGCCAGCACGTTGTTCCCTGGCGAGGATCCACTGGGCAAATCGATCAAATTTTCCGGCAAGGATCGGGCCTTCACGATTGTGGGCGTCCTCAAGGATCGAACGCCCAGCACCAGCGCCGGCGACATCGAGGATTACAATGGGGACGTCTACATTCCCTTGGCGGCGTGCCGTTCGCTTCTGGGCGAACTGGTCGTCTTTCGGTCCAGCGGCATGCGGGGCGCCGAACAGGTGCAACTCAATCGCATCGTGCTCACCGTGCAAGTCATGGACCAGGTTCGCCCCACCTCCGAAATGGTGCGGGCGCAATTGGAAGAGTATCACGACCGCAACAAGCGGGATTGGGAAATCAAAGTTCCCTTGGACAAGCTGGAGCAGGCCGAGCGCACCCGCGATCGCTACCGCATGCAAATGGCCATGATTGCTGGCATCTCCCTTCTGGTGGGCGGCATCGGCATCATGAACATCATGCTGGCCACGGTGACCGAGCGGACCCGCGAGATCGGCATCCGCCGGGCCTTGGGCGCCAAGCGGGGCGATATCACCTTTCAATTCCTGGTCGAAGCCGTGGTGCAAACGACCGTCGGCGGCGTGATGGGCGTGGGCTTGGGGTTCGCGGTCATCTATGCCGTGCCCTGGTTGGTTCTCCGTTATTTCGAGGAACGGATTCCCGCCGCGGTGCATGTGCCCTCCGTCTTCATGGCCTTTTTTGTGGCCGTGGTGGTCGGCGTTCTCTTCGGTTGGTATCCCTCGCGGCGGGCAGCCCGGCTCGATCCCATCGAAGCCTTGCGGCATGAATAATGCATTCGCACGAATCATCGCAGCCCCGGGAAGTCTTGAATGTCTCGGGGCTGATGATTGATCCATCATGCTGAAGATGCGGCGATCGCTTTCACCTTGCCCAATCCCTGGTCAAATCGTTTCCAAAGCCTCGATGGTCCATTACAATGCGAACCGTGCCGCGGTCTGGAGGCTCCACGACTGGGGAGTTTGCCATGTTTGAAGTGTTCGAACACACGGCCGACGTCGGGCTGCGGATGCGGGCGCCGCGGTTAGAGGAGTTATTCGTCGACGCCGCGCGGGGACTCACGGCCTTGCTCGTGGAAAACCCCGAAGCGGTTGAGCCGCGCATGTCATGGGAGTGCCATCTCCAGGCCGATCAGCGGGATTGGCTGCTTTTCGACTGGCTCAACGAGCTTTTGTACCAGTTCGATGTGCATCATCGCTTGCTGGCCAGCTGCTCGGTGCGGCTGGAAGGGACGCAGCTACACGCCTTTTGCGAAGGCGAGACCATCGACCCCGCCAGGCATCGGCTTGATCATGAGGTGAAGGCGGTTACTTACCATGACTTGCAATTGACGGAATCCCCAGACGGCTGGATGGCCGAGGTGATCTTGGATATTTGAGCGAATGCCTGAGGTGAAACATGAAAGCCTATGACGGCCCTTTGGAAAAAGTCAGCGACGTCTGCTACCGCATCCCGAAGGCGTATCGATCGGACATGCGCGTCGATGGTTTGATCTTCGCCAGCCCCGATTTGATCGACCAGATCAAGGACGATCAGGCGCCCGAGCAGGTGGCCAACGTCGCCACCTTGCCCGGGATCCAGAAAGCGAGCCTGGCCATGCCGGACATCCACTGGGGGTACGGATTTCCCATTGGCGGCGTTTGCGCGACGGACCCCGCCGAGGGGGGAGTCATTTCCCCCGGCGGCGTGGGCTATGACATCAACTGCGGCGTGCGGCTGGTGCGGAGCAATTTGTACTTCAAGGACGTCAAGCCAATCGTGCGTCCGCTCATCGAGGAACTGTTTCGACAAGTGCCCACGGGGGTCGGCCGCACCGGCAAATACAAGTTCGGCCGCAAGGAACTGCGTTCGCTTATGCGGCAGGGCGTTCCCTATCTGCTCGGCCGCGAATTGGCCGAACCCAGCGACATCGAACACACCGAAGCTCATGGTCTCCTCGAGGATGCCGAGCCGGATTGGGTCAGCGATCGCGCCTTGGATCGCGGCGCGGAACAGTGCGGCACCTTGGGCTCGGGAAACCACTTCCTGGAAGTGCAAGTGGTCGAACAAATCTGGGATGAGGAAGCCGCGGCGGTCATGGGCCTGGCCAAGGACATGATCTGCGTGCTCATCCATTCTGGCTCCCGCGGCTTGGGCTATCAGGTATGCGATGACGCCCTGCATCAGCTCCGCGGCGTGCCGGAAAAATATGGCATTCATTTGCCGGATCGGCAGTTGGCTTGCGCCCCCATCCATAGCTCCGAGGGTGTGCGCTACCTGGGAGCGATGCGCGCGGCAGCGAATTTCGCCTGGTGCAATCGTCAGCTTCTCATGTGGCAGACCCGGGAAGTCTTTGAGACCATCTTTGGACGCTCTTGGAAGGAACTGCAGATGAACCTCGTCTACGACGTGGCCCACAACATCGCCAAGTTCGAGGAACATGAGGTGGATGGGGTGAAGAAAAAGGTCTGGGTTCACCGCAAGGGCGCAACACGTGCTTTTCCGCCGGGCCACCCGGAGATTCCGACCCGCTATCGCCGCATCGGTCAACCCGTCATCATCCCTGGCGACATGGGGCGGGCCAGCTGGGTTCTCGTTGGCCAACCCGGCAGCATGGAGCACAGCTTCGGGACCACCTGTCACGGGGCGGGGCGGGCCATGAGCCGGACTGCCGCCATCAAACATTCGCATGGACGGCGGATCGACAAGGAACTCGAACAGCGCGGCATCATCGCTTGCGCCCGCAGTTGGAAGGGGCTGGCCGAGGAACAGCCCGAGGCCTACAAGGACGTCGATCTCGTGGTCGACGTGGTGCACCGGGCGGGCATCTCCAAGAAAGTCGCTCGCATGAAACCTATCGGGGTGATCAAAGGCTAATGAGAAACGAATCAGCCTGGTAGTTTATCAATGGAGACGTCCATGGGATCGGTCCCTCTTCGTTCCTTGATTCTGGTTGCCTTGATGGCTGTTGGCCTACTGCCGTTGGCCTCCCTGTCGTCTATTTCGCTGGCCGATGTGCCCATCAAGCCAGACGAAGCCGTGATCCAATGCCTGCAACCGATCTTGGAAAAGCATCAGGTGCCCGGCCTGGTCGGGGCGATCATCCAGGGCGATCGGGTCGTTGCCATCGGCGCGGTCGGCGTTCGCAAACAGGGCGACTCCAACCCCATCACCATTCATGATCAGATGCACATCGGCTCCTGCACCAAGGCGATGACGGCCACGCTCCTGGGCTTGATGGTCCAGGAAGGGAAATTGCAATGGAGTTCGACGCTGGCTGAATTGTTTCCCAAGCATGCGAGTCTCATGCATGCCGACTATCGAACCGTCACCTTGGAGCAGTTGTTGACCCATCGAGCCGGCCTGCCCGCCAATACGGACTGGTGGCGGCTGGGCGCCGATCGGCCCACCAACTTGCAGCGGGAAACGCTCCTCAAAAACGTTCTGAAAGATGCTCCCAAGCATCCGCCCGGCAGCCGATTTGAATATTCCAATGTGGGGTACGCCCTAGCTGGCCACGTCGCCGAGGTGCTAGCCGGCAAGAGCTGGGAAGCGTTGATGAAGGAAAGGCTCTTCCAACCGCTCGGCATGAGCAGCGCGGGTTTCGGACCGCCGGGCGGCAAGGGCAAGCTCGATCAGCCATGGGGCCATCTGCTCCGCGGGGACAAGCTCACGCCCCAACAGCATGACAATGCCCCCGCCCTCGGTCCCGCCGGCACGGCTCACACGTCGTTGATCGATTGGGCCAAATTCTGCGCCGTGCATCTGGGAGCCAGCCAAGGTCCGTCCGCTTTGCTCAAGCCCGAGTTGCTGCAACAGATGCACACGCCGCCCCAGGGACAAAAATATGCCATGGGTTGGAACGTCGTTGACCGCTCCTGGGCCGGGGGACAAGCCCTCAACCACGCTGGCTCCAACACGATGTGGTACGCCGTTGCCTGGCTCGCTCCAAAACGCCGCTTCGGCGTCCTGGTCGTGACCAACCAGGGGGGCGAACCCGCCACGAAAGCCTGCGACGCCGCCTCCGCCTCCCTCATCGATCACTACGAAAAGGCCATGGGCAAAAAGCAGTGAAGCAACCGATCCTTATGCAGCATGCCCCAAGCGCGGACGCGGTGTGCAGCGCGCCTCGGATACCCCCGCCCCAGATCGGCCCCCCAAGCACTCTACTCGCACTCCGTGCCGACGCCACCCCAACACCGTTTGATGACCATGGAAGCTTACTCGGGGCGCTGTCGCAACCCCGCTTGCCAATTTCGGCAGGGTGCGTTGAGTGCAGCGAAACGCACTGTGAATTCGTTTGCTTCAGCCAACATACCTAACTAAATTGCATTGGTTGAGGATGCGGATTGGGGTCATCCGTTCGCTCCGCGACGCTGCTCTATCGCGCACGGTTCGGCGGGGAGGGGAATTCATGCCCCCCAAAAAAGCCGGTAAAGAACAACCAATGGGGGATTGTTCATGCAAATCATTTGTTCGCAAGTGTCGTGCCTGATGTTCGTTGCTTGTGTTCTAGTTGGGATGGGGAGTACGAGACTTTCAGTCCAGGAGATATCGACCGACTGGCCGCAGTTTCGGGGTTTCGGAGGGCAAGGTGTCAGTGATGTCAAGGGGCTACCGGTGGCTTGGAATGGGAAAGAGAACGTCATTTGGAAGACCGAGTTGCCTGGTCCCGGCACGTCAAGCCCGATCATCGTCGGTTCACGAATCTTCCTTACTTGCTACAGCGGCTACAACGTGCCGCAACAGCCGCGCGGCGATATGGACAAGCTCAAGCTGCACGTGGTCTGCCTGAACTGTGACAGCGGCAAGATTCAGTGGAACCAAGAGGTCGCACCTAAATTGCCGGAACAAGCGACGATCCGGGAAGAGCATGGCTACGCCACAAGTACGCCGGTAGCGGATGGCGAACGACTTTATGTCTTTTTCGGCAAGTCAGGTGTATACGCCTTTGATTTCACGGGCAAGCGACTCTGGCAGGCCGACGTGGGCGCGGGACTGAACGGCTGGGGTTCCGCTGCGTCGCCCATTCTGCACGGTGATTTGGTTATCGTGAACGCCAGCGTGGAGAGCGAAGAACTCGTCGCGTTGGACAAAATGACCGGCAAGGAAATATGGCGTGCCAAAGGCATCAAAGAGTCGTGGAATACGCCGCTGATCGTGACAAATCAGGACGGCAAGGAGGAATTGGTCGTTGCTGTCTTTGGCAAGATTCTTGGCATATGCCCCGCCACCGGCGAGCAACTATGGAGTTGCGAAACCGACATCGGCTGGTACATGGTGCCGAGCCTGGTCGCCCACGATGGGATCGTGTATTGCATCGGTGGGCGTTCCGGCGGCTCCTTGGCCGTCCGCACCGGGGGCAAGGGAGATGTTACGAAAACGCATCGCCTCTGGACCGGCAAGAAGGGTTCGAACGTGTCATCGCCGGTGTTCCACGACGGACATATCTACTGGATGCACGATAACCTCGGCATCGCCTACTGTGCGGAGGCCAAGTCTGGGAAGATCTGCTATGAAGAGCGGGTTGAGGGCGGCGTGGGCCAAGTTTACGCTTCGCCGGTCTTAGCCGACGGCAAGTTGTACTATGTCTCGCGAGTCGGCCGCACCTTTATCTTGGCAGCCAGCCCCAAGTACGAGCGACTGGCCGTGAACGACCTAAGCGACGGCAGCACGTTCAATGCCAGCCCCGCGATCTCGAAGAACCGGCTTTATCTCCGATCGAATCGTTTTCTGTATTGTGTGGGTCGTCATTGAAGGAAGGAAAAGTGTTTGGGATTCGTTGTCAATGCCGCCGAACCAGGTGCTGCAGCCGACGGCGGGGGCAGGTAGAATTCCTTGGGTTCGTAGCTCACTCGGCGGCCTCGGCAGGTGAGCTGGGTCGTTCGGCGGCAGTGGAGGACGAAACCATGAAGTTCAAGACGAAGGTTATACGGGGCGGTGAAGGAGATGCGTGGATGTTGGTGATGGTTCCGAGCAGGGTCACTAAAGCGCTTGGCTCGCTTGGCCGGATATCAGTGGTTGGGGAGGTGAATGGCTTCCCCATCAAGACCTCTATCTTTCCGAACGGGGACGGAACCCACCACATGATGTTCAACAAGGTGATGCAGAAAGGCGCTAAGGCGACTGCGGGCGACACGGTTGAAGTGGAGCTTGAGCGGGCTCCTGGAAAATGACTTGCTGACGCCCAACAACCGGTTGCAGCGGACGGTCCCGGTGCCCGGCCCGCACTTCGTATGCCTGCTGGCGTGGGACGCCCGCGGGGCTACCGACGCCGAGCTGGCGGCGCTGGCCGGCCGGTTGCTCCGGGCCGGGTGCGCCTACGCGGTATGCTGGGGGCCGGACTGCGAGCGGGTCCACGACGCCTTCGACCTGGCCGACCTAGACTGGCGGCCGGACGGCCCGTGGGCCATAACCACCTGGCACGCCCGCGACCCGCTGGCCGAGGCCATCTGGTTGGCCCTGTTCGTGGCCTGGCCGGACGCGGCGTTCGAGGATAGTTGCGGGTCGGTGGTCGGGGTGTCGGTTGGTTCGCCAGCGTGGGCAGCCGAGCTCCGCGCAGCGTTCGCGGACCCCGGCAAGGTTAGCACCCAGGACATGGGTAGCGCCGGCGCGCCGAACCTGTTTATGGCCTCCCTTCGCAAGAGGCGTGGAGGAAGCGGGGAGCCCCCAAGGCCCCTGAAGGAGGTTTGAAGAGTCACGAGCCTGGTGATGGCGCCCGACACGCCGGAGCGGTACACTGGCCGGTCCATGTCCTCTGCTCCTACAGCCCACCGACACGGGATCTGAAGCCGTCCGCAGACCAGCACAGGGCGACCCACTACCGCGGAGTGGTGGATGCCGATTGGCAGCCGATGCCTGATGAGGGGACGATGTACGTGACCAACCCCTTCAAGCGGGGCGGGCTGGCAGCGGCATTCGTCGTCCGGCGGGTCACCGCTGTTACCCCCGTCATTCCGCCGAGCGGAGTGAGCTGGTTCTCCCGGTCCGAGGGCAAGTGTCGGGACGACGCGCTGCCAATCTGGGGCGAGTTCCTGATTCGCCGTGGGAGCGGTGCCCGCCTACGGACGGTGGCCGTCGTGCTGGAGTTGCAGCCCCCGTATTTTGCTGTCCTCAAGCACAGGTGATTGCGCCGAACATGCACGGTAGCGAACGGCGGGACTGCACGTAGGCTTTCTGGGACGTGGTAGCTCACTGGTGTGGGCCGCGTCAAGACAACACCCCGAACGGCCCTGACAGGGCTGCTGCACCTATTCCCGCGAAGTCTGACGATTTTGGCAATCCTTAGCTCACTTGATGCCGTCGTATGGGTGAAGGCGTCCATCGGCGGGAAGTTCCTCGTTTCGGACTAGGGGTTTACCATGACTCGACACTTGATGCTCTGCACCACCGCGCTGGTTATTTGCGGCATCCTCGGCCTGATGGTGGGTAAAGTTTTGGCCGAGGACAAAACGGTGAATTACCAGAAGGAATGGAAGGGCGGCACCAACGAGGCGAAGGACAACGATGCGTGGCGACATGCTCCAGATGATAACGTCATCGCCGACCCCAAGGCCTGGGCAAAGCTGTGGAAGGCCTGGCGGTTCGACAAGGAACTGCCCAAAGTGGATTTCGAGAAGGAACTCATCCTCGTCGTTGCCAGCGAGGGTCCGAACCCCATCCGCAACGACAAGCTAACTCTGAACGCGACGGGCAACCTCCAGTTCGACTGGAGCCACACCGATAAATTGGGGCCCGGCTACCGATACCTGATCCTGCGCGTCAGCCGCGATGGGGTCAAGACCGTAAACGGCACAGCCATTCCCAAGGAATAGGGGGTAACCCGGATCATCACCGCAGCCGCCGCTGGCCTTCCGTGATCAAAGGGCAAGGCGGTTCGAATGGAGCGCAAGTCCCGAGCGCGGGGTGAACGCGGCACTGCGAGCCGGCGCTCGGTTTCCTGACCGCGCCGGTGCCCTTCAAGTGGTCGCTCGAGACATGTCCCGCGTCGCTGTCTTGTCGCCGGGGAGGGGAGTTTCTAGGATATCGTTTCCATAAAAAATCACTCTCCGCCATGGCCGAGGTGCTTATGTCCATCGATAAAAGCCTGAAGCGCAAGTCAGCGATCGTCCGCCAACGGAGCGTCCTCAATCGCGAGGAACGCATCAAGCAACTGCAATCCGAGGAGCGTTGGCAGGAAGGTCGAAGCCCGTTTGGCCTGCCCAAGGTGAAAGTCGTGAAGATTGTCCTGAAGAAGGCGAAGAAGGCCAAGACCGAGGAAGCGGCTGAAGGGGCCGCCGGTTCCGCCGCGGGCGAAACCAAGTCCGCTGCTGCCGGCAAGGCTGCCGCTCCTGCCAAGGAAGCCGCCAAGAAGAAGTAACGGCTTCCCTTTCCATCGCATCGAACCGCATGCCACCCGGCCTGATATCAGGTCGGGTTTTTTCGTCCTCGTTCGGCTTTTCGGACGTGGAAACGCGGACCGTCAGCGGGATTCCACGTCTTCCAGGTAGGTGTAGCCATCCATGCCTTCCTCATAGAACTTGAGGAAGAGCCGCGACTCCTCGGGGGAGATTTTGCCGAGCTTGACGGCCTTCTCCACGTCCCTTCGCATGCGGGTGATGAGATGCTCGGCGGAATACTGCACGTAGCTGAGCACTTTCGTGACATTATCGCCCTTGATGACGGCGTCGATGCTGGGGGTGCCATCGTCCTCCATGCTGACGTGGACGGCGTTGGTGTCGCCCAGAAGGTTGTGCAAGTCGCCGAGGATTTCCTGATAGGCGCCGAGGAGGAAGCCGCCCAGGTAATAGGGTTCGCCGTTGAAGGGATGGAGTTCGAGAACGTTCTTGACGTCGCGGAGATCGATGAATTGATCGATCTTGCCATCGGAGTCGCAGGTGATGTCGCCGAGGATGCCGCGGCGGGTCGGGGCTTCCCGCAGCCGATGGATCGGCATGACGGGGAAGAGCTGCTTGATGGCCCAGGCGTCGGGCATGGATTGAAAGACGGAGAAATTGCAGAAATAGGTGTCGGAGATGGAGGCTTGCAGCCCCTGCAGTTCCTCGGGGACGTAATCGATTTCCTTGAGGAGCCTGAGGATTTTGCTGCAAATGGCCCAGAAGAGCTTTTCGGACAAGGCCCGCATGGCCAGGCTCATATGGCCCAGGAGGAACATGGTCATGACCACTTCCACGGCCTGGGTCGCGTCATGGTAGCTTTCGAGCAGATTTTTCTTGGAGATGTCGCGGTAGATGCCGAATAACTCGGCGATCGGCTGCGGCGGATCCTCGGGCAGCTCCGTGGGAACCTGGAAATGATCGAACGTGGACACGCCCAGCACGTCGAAGACCAGGACGCTGTGATAGGCGACCATGCCGCGGCCCGATTCGGTGATGATCGTGGGATGGGCGACTTCCGCCTCGTCGCAGACGCCCTTGACGCGGAAGACGACGTCGTTGGCGTACTCCTGGAGCGTGTAATTGATGGAGGATTCGAAGTCGGTTTGCGAGCCGTCGTAGTCGATGCCCAGACCGCCGCCGACGTCGAGGTACTTCATGCCGGCGCCCAAACGGGCCAGTTCGACGTAGACCCTGGAAGCTTCGGTGAGGGCGGCCTTGATGTTGCGAATGTTGGTGATTTGACTGCCCAGGTGGAAGTGGAGAAGCTGCAGGCAGTCGGCCATGTCGTGGTTCTTGAGGTATTCGACGGCGGCAAGGATTTCGGTGATGGTCAGCCCGAACTTGGAGCGGTAGCCCGCGGAGGATTTCCACCGCCCGGCGCCGCGCGCTGCCAACTTGGCCCGCACACCGATGGCCGGGCGGACGCCGACTTCCTTTGCGTATTTCACGATTGAGTGGAGTTCGGTGAACTTCTCGACCACGGGGATGATGTTCTTGCCGATCTTCCGCGCCAGCATGCACATTTTGATGAACTCATCATCCTTGAACCCGTTGCAGATGATCGGCGTCTCCAGGGCGCCTTCGGTCATCGCCAGCACGGCGAGCAGTTCGGGCTTGGAGCCGGCCTCGATGCCGAAATGGAGCGGCCGGCCGAAGTCGAGGATTTCCTCGACGACGTGCCGCTGCTGATTGACCTTGATGGGATAAACGCAGCAATAGCCGCCGTTGTATTGGTATTCCGTCATGGCCTGCTGAAAGGCTTGATGGATGTCGGCGATGCGCTGCCGCAGGATGTCGGTGAAGCGGAGCAAGACCGGCGGGTTGATGCCGCGGACGACCAGTTGGTCGATCAGTTCCTTGAGATCGATGCCGATCTGATCATGGCGCGTCGGTTGGACGGTGACGTGTCCCTTTTCGTTGATGGAAAAGAAGCCCTTGCCCCAAGCTGTGATGCCGTAGGTTTCCTTGGCATCCTGGATCGACCACTTGTCCATGATTTCCATCAGGGTTGGGTATCCTTCATCGAAAGAGCGTCACGAGCGAGAACCTGGCCGTTTGCCGCGGTTGAAGATGCCGGGGATAGGAAGCGCTCCCTGCATCGCGATGGACTCACAAGGAGCCGGGAAGGCGTGCTGGACATCGGCATAGGCGGCCAAGGCAGCGGACGTTGCCAACGAAACGATATATTCAATTATGAAAGCCAACGCCACAAGTCAAGCCAACCGCGAAAACTTCACGGCCGTCGGGCAAGTTTATTTTCGCGCCGCGTTCTAAGGAAAGACAAGGGTGAAGGCTCGCGCTCACATTTACCTCCTTCCCTTTTATACCGGATCGACGTCGAAAAGAAGCGATGGCAGCCTGCTTTTTACAGCTTTTTTCCCGGCATGGATGGCTAAAATAGTAATGGATTCCTCTCCACGCATCGTGGATCTCATCTTTGAGGAGATAGCCATGCTCGACCGACCGTGGGCTCGCTCGGTGATCTGTTGGAGCATGATGCTCGGAGGATGCGCCTGGATGCTTGCCTCATCGGGCAAGGTGCGGGCGCTGGATGACGTCATGGCGTCGCCGCCCACGCAAACGTCGGGGGCGGACCTGGACAAGCCCCCTCCCAATTTGATCGAACCGGAAATCTTGACTAAAGGCCCGCTCCATGAGGCCTTTGCCACGCCGACGCCTCTGGACACGGAGCCGCGGCCGAAGATCGACCGGCAGCCTCCCCCCAACATCGAAGAGATTCCGCCGGACCAAAAGCCGGAAGGGGACAACGTCGTTTGGGTGCCCGGTTATTGGAGTTGGGACCTCGAGCGAAACGACTTCGTTTGGGTAAGCGGTTGCTGGCGGTCCATGCCTCCAGGCCGCAAGTGGGTCGCTGGTTATTGGCATCAAACGCCTGAGGGGCAGTATCAATGGGTCTCAGGCTTCTGGGCCAATCAGAGCAGTGATCAAATTGAATACCTGCCCGCGCCGCCGGATAGCTTGGAGCAGGGGCCCAATGTCGCTGCTCCGGATGATGAACACTTCTGGGTGCCCGGCTGCTGGGTCTATCGTGAATCGCGCTACTTCTGGCGGCCCGGCTATTGGACGCCTTGGATGGCCGGTTGGATCTGGAGTCCCTCTTATTATTTATGGAGCCCGGCGGGGTACGTTTTCGTCGACGGCTTCTGGGATTATTCTCTTCGGCGGCGCGGGCTGGCGTTTGCTCCATGCTACTGGGGCGGTTGGTCTTGGGGGCTCGGCGCCTGGGGTTGGCGCTATGGATGGGGCTTGAGCTATCGGCCCTGGGTCGGCCTCGACGCGATGTGGCTGACCGATTCCCTCTTCTGCCGCATGGGCTTCGGCGGCTATTATTTCGGTGATTTTTATGGGTTGAGCTGGTGGAACAGGGGTTTCCGACCCTGGTTCGGTTGCTATGGCTACCGGCTGCATTGCCCCATCTACTCCTATAATCAATGCTTCTATCAGACGCGCAATCCGCAATGGCGCGCGGGCTTGCGGCAAACGTACGACCATCGGATCGACAATCCCCAGGCGCGGCCGCCGGGCACGTTCCGCGAACAGCAGCGCCGCGTGGCGGACGGGAACCGGCCGGGGCCGGGGCAAGGGCCGGGACAGGGGCCGGGGCAAGGGCCGGGGCAGGGGCGCTTTGATTCACAACAACCCAGGACCTCGCCCCCCACCCCCGAGGTGGCCAGGCCGATCAATCGCATGGCCAGGCCCAACGACCCGAATCGGGATCCATCGCTGAACTTGCAGCGGCTTGATCCACAGCGCGTCCGGGATTACACCAACCAATCGCGGACGCTGCAGACAACCATGTCGGAGCGCCGCAACACGGAAAATCGCCTCGCCGCCGAACGGCTGCAGTCCTTGCCTTCCGGGCGGGATGGGGCCAGGGACGTGACGCGCGGCCCGGGCCGGGATGGTCCTCCGGATAGCGGCCGCCCGACCCCGCAAGTGCTGCGCGGCACAGCGCCGAAAACGGAATACGTCAGCCGGCCGATCACGCTGCCCACGCCGCAGGTCGAACGCAGCGGCGGCGCGCCGAACATCTCCCGGACCGCGCCCACGCCGCCGCGTTCAGGGGGAGGCATGACGGTGACCCGGACGCCGCCGCCCACCGCGGCGCCGTCGACCGGCCGCACGATCACGCCGAACGTTCCTAATCTGTCGCGGACACTGCCGTCCCAGCCGTCGCCGCCTTCCATCGGCCGCGGAGTCGCGCCGGATTCGGGGCGAAACATTCAACGGCTTCCCTCGGCGGGCGCGCCAAGTGGCTCGGCGCCGCGCTCCGGCTTCCAATTGCCGCCCAGCGCCGGGAATCGGCTGCCATCTGGCGGCGGGCTGCCGCCGTCGGGCTTCAATCCGCCGCGCGCTCCATCGCCGTCTCCGCCGCCGCGCAGCATTCAGCCGCCCAGCGGCGGGTCGCGCATGCCGCCCTCGGGAGGCAACATTCAACGCGGATTCACGCCGCCTAGTGGCGGCTCGCGGTTGCCGCCCTCCGGAGGCTTCCAGCAAAGGGGCGGCTTCAATCCGCCGCGCGGACCGGCGCCCACCCCGCCTCCGAACCGCGGGGGCGGCAGACCGGGCCGTGGTTAACGCGCATCCAGAAATGAAAATCTTCGACGCCCTCCCACGGATGATTCGTGCGAGGGCGTTTCATTTTATCTACCGGGACATGGACTATTGCAGAAAGTGAACCGCGTTTTGGAACAGACGCAAGCCGTCGCCGTAGCGCTTCAGCCCGAGGCGCGTCCATTGCGGATGTTGCACGGGGAGGAGATGCCGTTCGGGATGGGGCATAAGGCCAAGGATGCGGCCGGTCTGATCGCACAACCCGGCCACATCGCCTTGTGAACCATTAGGATTGTATCCTTCAGAACCGTCCCGTCCCGGCACGTATTGCAGCACGCACTGTCCGCTCCGTTCGATTCGTTGCCAAGCGGCTTCATCCCGGCAAATAAAACGCCCTTCGCCATGGGCGATGGGGACATACAGTTGGCCGTAGCCCGAGAGGAAGGGGCAGTGGTTGGGTTGCCGAGCGCGGAGCGTCACCCAGCGATCGACGAAGGAGCCGGAGATGTTGTAGGTCAGCGTGGCGGGGATGCGGTCGCCATGGTCGGGCGGGATCAGCAGGCCTGCCTTGAGCAGGGCTTGAAACCCGTTGCAAATGCCCAAGATGAGCTTCCCCTGATCGCGGAAGCGGCTCAGCTCGTCATGCATCTGATGATGCAAGCGATAGGCCAGTACCTTGCCCGCCGCCACGTCGTCGCCATACGAAAAGCCGCCCGGCAGGACGAGCAATTGATAATCGTGCAGTTGCCGGGGAGCGGCGAGGAGCTGGTTGATGTGCAGCCGGGCGGCGCTCGCTCCCACGGACTCCAGGGCAAAGACCGTTTCCAGGTCGCAATTGGTTCCGGGGGCCCGCAGCACCAGGGCCGACACTTTGGCCATGCCACTCTCCCAAGGGACGGGATGGGGAGCCGCGTTTTGGCCTGCCGTTCGACAAACGGGCTTGGCTCCCAGGTTAAAGTAGATTATAGAAGTTTGCTAGTGGAAATAGGGTGCGAATGTGGAACCGATTATGACCCATGCCGCGACCTTGAATCGCCGCCCGTTGTCGTTGCGGAAAAAGCTGCTCTTCACGCTGATCATCGTGGTCGGGCTGCCGATCCTGGTGGAACTGGCGTGCCGAGTTGCCTTTGGCTGGAATCGCCATTGGCTCGACTGCCATCGGCCTCACGAGACGCTGGGATGGTGCTTGCGCGAAGGTTGGGCGGGCAAATGGGGTTGGACCGGAGGCTATGCCCGGATCAACGCCCAGGGGCTGCGGCAGGATGAGGACCTTGGTCCCAAAGCTCCTGCGGAAAAACGGCTCCTGGTGCTGGGAGACAGCGTGACCTTCGGGGCCAATGTCAAAACCAGCGAGACCTATCCCGAACAACTCCAAGGCCTGCTGCGGCAGCAACGCCATCCCTGGCGCATCCTCAACGCCGGCGTGACGGCTTATGACGCCTCCCAGGAAGCGGACTGGCTCGAAACGTTCGGCTGGGAATTGCAGCCGGACGCGTTGGCCGTGGCCTTTTGCCGCAACGACACCAGCGTGTCGATCCGCGACCGCGGCCCCGTTGGCACCCGGCTGGGCCAATGGTTGACCGAACATTCCATCGTCTGCTTCCGGGTCGAAAGGCTTTATGCCCGCTGCAGGGCGGCCTGGAAGGGATCCTCGGTCGAAGGCACGCCGCTGGTCCAAAAGCAGGACCTGATCTACGGCTGGCCGCTGGTGGACAAGGCCTATCGGCAGATCGCCGCCTCGGCCAAGGCGCGGGGCGTGCCCGTGGTGCTGTTCATTTGGCCGACGCTGGATTTTCTCGAGGAGCGGGAAACCGAGGACCTCGCGAGCAAGTTGATCAACCTCGCCGCGGAGCTGGGTTGGCAGGTCATCGACCTGGAGCCAGCCTTTCGACCGACTGAAGCCCGGATGTTCCTGGACGGGGACCCGATCCATCCCAGCGCATATGGCTATGCCCGGGCCGCCGAACGTTTGGCCCAGGAACTACCCTGCCTGCCATGGTTTTATTCTCCCCAGGTCCAGGAAACCGCCGTCACGAAATCCTCCCCATCCGGCCGGTAATCCGGCCCGTTTAGGCCATGCCTCCATGGTCGATGTCTCATCGATATCATGTTCGTGCCTCTTCGCCGCAGCCCGCCGGGGGGATTTTCCTGCAGCCGGGGCGGCGCGGCTGGGTTATAATCAGGCGTCTTGTCCAACCCCCCACCTTCTGGAGATCAGGTCATGACTCCCACCCCCGCCAAACCCTGTCCCGATTGCGAAGCCATGGAAGCGCCCGCCCTGGATCGGCGACGATTCCTTTCCACCATGGGTGCCGCGGCCACAACGGCGGTCGCTGCGAGCCTGCCGTTGATCGAGGCCATTCCCCAGGCCGCCGCTCAGTCCACGCCCAAGAGCGCGGCGGAGACCGCGGTCAAAGCGTTTTACGATTCCCTCTCGCCCGAACAGCGCAAGATCATCTGTTTCGAATGGGACCATGAGGACGCCAAGCGCGGCTTGCTGCGCACGCGCGCCTCCAACAATTGGCAGATCACGTCGCCGACCATCGACAGCGGCTACTTCTCGAAGGAACAGAAAATCATCCTCCACGACATTTTCAAGGGCCTGTTTCAGCCCGAATGGTATCCGAAGATGCTCAAGCAGCTTCGGGACGACACCGAGGGCCGGCCCTGGGGCGCGGGGCAAAGCGTGGCCGTGTTTGGCAAGCCCGGTCAAGGCAAGTTTGAATTTGTCATGACGGGCCGGCATCTGACGATTCGGGCCGATGGCAACAGCGAGGACCACGTGGCCCTGGGCGGACCGATCTTCCACGGCCATGCCGCCGAGTCGTTCAACGAGAAGCCGAACCATCCGGGCAACATCTTTTGGCATCAGGCGCTGAAGGCGAACGAGGTGTTTCAGATGCTGGATGGCAAGCAGCGGAAGATCGCCTTGGTGGCGGAGTCGCCTCATGAGGCGGACGTTCCCTTCCGCGGTGTGAAAGGGCCATTCCCGGGGCTGCCCGTGACGGAGATGAGCAGCGATCAGAAAGCGGTCGTGGAAGCCACGCTCAAAAGCCTGATCGAGCCGTACCGCCAAGAAGATCGCGACGAGATCATGCTCTGCCTCAAGAAGCAGGGCGGCCTGGAGCGGTGCAGCCTGGCCTTTTACCAGGATGAAGACGTCGGCGACGACGGCGTGTGGGATAACTGGCGGCTCGAGGGGCCGAGCTTTGTCTGGTACTTCCGGGGCAGCCCCCACGTGCACATTTGGATCAACGTGGCGAGCGACCCGGGCGTGAAGCTGAACGCCGCGGGATAAGGCAGCGAATGACGGTCCGGTTGCGGGGCGGTCCGCTTCCACGGTTTACCTGATGGAGGCGCCTCGAACGGTTGGCGTTTCGAGAGAACCGGTATAATAGCCGAAGTTCCGCACCTCCAGGAAATGACTAAGGACCAGCTCATGCGCATCGGCGCCGTGGAATATCTCAACACCAAGCCGCTCATCCAGGACCTGGCCGAACTGGCGCCCCAGGTGGAATTGCTGCTCGACGTGCCCAGCCGGCTGGCGGATCGGCTGCAGCAGGGTGAGATCGACGTTGGTTTGATTCCGGTCGTCGAATATTTCCGCGGGTCGGGGTATCGTATCGTTCCCGACGTCGCCATCGCCTGCCAAGGTCCGGTCTTGAGCGTAACGCTCTTCAGCAAGAAACCCTGGAAAGAAATCGAGACGCTGGCGCTGGATGAAGGATCAAGGACGAGCGCCGCGCTGGTGCAAATCCTGGCGCGGCAAAAGTATGGCATCGTCCCCGCCTATCGTCCGTTTCCCATCGGCCAAGCGGCCGAGGAGGCGGGCACGGACGCCGTCCTGCTCATCGGCGATCGAGCCATGCGGGCCGACTGGCCCGGCTACCCGATCAGTTACGATCTGGGGCAGGAGTGGTGGGATTGGACCGGGCTGCCCTTCGTGTTCGCCTTCTGGGCGGTGCGCGAGGGCGTTCACCTGGGCGAGGTGCAAAACGCACTCGCGGAGGCCAAGCGGCGCGGGTTAGCACGGATTGCCGACATCGCCCGCCAGCAGGCGAAACTCCTGCATCTGGATCCCGCCTATTGTCGCCGCTATTTATCGCACATCATCCGCTTCGACCTGGGGCCGCGGGAAAAGGAAGGGCTTCGCCTCTTTCAGAAGCGGGCTCAAGAGCAAGGGCTGATCCCGGCGGACCAGGAGCTGCGGTTCTATCCGCCGCGGTCATCGGCAACGCTGCTCGTTTCTTGACCCAGCGGCGGCGGCCTGCACGCTCTCGATCACCTCGATGACCGCGATCAACCGATCATCCGCAAGTCATCCTTAATTGCATCCCCTGGACCCCTGCATTAGGATAGCGGAGGGAGGAAGCATGATCGGTCCCATTTTCGATAATCTCTTCGACGTTTGGACGAGAGGCTCGGGTCCCATGGCGGCCTCGGAGGCGGTGCCGCCTGGCCGGGTCAATCCCGTCCTGGTGGAGCAGGTGCGCGTAACGTGCCAGGCCATCCAATCGCTGTACCATCAGGCGGCCGAAGAGGGGATCAAAGAAGGGGCGGCGTCTGCGAAAATGTCCGCCGATCAACTGATGGAGCGGATGGACGATCTGCATCGCGGGTTGATCATCCGCATTTACTTGGAAATGACCGCCGTGGATTGGAGCTGGCGACCCGGCGAAGCCGCCGTCAGCCAGGCCGTCTTCGAGCATCTTTGGGGAAAAACCTTTTCCGAACGCGGCTTGCTCAAGGCCCACGAGCAACTGGCCCGGCAGGAGCCGCCGGACTGGCAAGCCTTGATCAACCCCTTCCTGCGGCTGCCTCCCCTGATGCAGCACCGCGATGAACTGCTGACGCATGCCATGCGGCTGGCCAATTTGGTCATCAAGGCGGATGGCCGGATCGCTCCCCAGGAAAAGCAGCAGCTCCATATCCTGCGCGCCCATTTGGAAAATTTGTTGAAGCCGCTACCCTTGGCCGAAGAGAAGCAGCCTCTCCAGGCAGGCCAGCAAGTGCTGCTGACCCAGGAAGCTGGCACGACAGCGACAACGCCGCCTCCCGTGGCCAAACCGGTGGCGACACCGGCCATCGTCCTGCCGCCGGGGGACGCGGCCAAGCAGTTTGCCGAGGCCATGGCGGAGCTGAACGGCTTCATCGGACTGGATTCGATCAAGTCGGAGGTGAAACGGCTCGTCAACTTCTTGAAGATGCAAAAGGAACGCATCAACCTGGGGCTGCCTGAAACCAAGGTGAGTCTGCACAGCGTGTTTCAAGGCAACCCCGGCACGGGCAAAACGACGGTGGCCCGGTTGCTGGGCCGCTTGCTCGGTGCCATCGGGTTTCTCGCCAAGGGGCACCTGGTGGAAACGGATCGTTCGGGCCTCGTCGCCGAATACGCGGGGCAGACCGGACCCAAGGCGAACAAAAAAATTGACGAGGCCCTCGACGGCGTGCTCTTCATCGACGAAGCCTACAGCCTGATCGCCGAGAAGGGGGACGATCCTTACGGGGCCGAAGCCGTGCAAACCCTGCTCAAGCGGATGGAGGATCATCGCGATCGCCTGGTCGTGGTCCTGGCCGGCTATCCTGCTCCCTTGCAGCGGCTGCTGAAAAGCAACCCGGGCCTCTCCTCGCGGTTCAATCGCTATTTCAACTTCCCCGATTACGCCCCACTGGAACTGTGCCAAATCTGGGAGACCTTCTCCCGACGCTGCCAGTATGTCCTCAGCGGGGCCACGCGCGCGAAACTCATCCTGGGGCTGCACTATCTCTGCCAACAAAAGGACGAACATTTTGGCAACGGCCGACTCATTCGCAACCTCTACGAAAAGTCGATCACCCGGCTCGCTGACCGGATCGTCGACATTGCCCCGCTCACCAAGGAAGTGCTGACCCGCTTGGAGCCTGAGGATCTGGCATTTGACGATGTTCCCGCGGAGGTTTGGCAGGCGTTGGGGAAGGGGGAAACGCGCTTCGTCGTCGACTGCACCGGTTGCCAGCACAGCAGCCGCATCCGTCCGGATTACCTGGGACAGCGGCTGCAGTGCAAGCGGTGCCAGAGCGTCTTCTCCGCCGACTGGGGCGAACCAGGCTAATGGACTGCCGAAGCGGTTGGTTTATTTTTCACGTTGATCATCGCGGAATGGGCGATCCATCGGCCGATCGGCCCGATCGAGTCGATCAAGTCGATCGGGCGGGGAAGGTCGCTGGCGGTCGCTTGGCGTGCCCGGTCGCGGCGGGCTGGTGGCGATAATCAGCCAACCACCGCTCTTCAATCGGACCGCGCCAGGGTCCGCGCCTGGGAAGCGAACCTGCGCGGCGTCTCGTTGCCAGGTTTTCCCATCACGGCTGTAAACCGGCCAAGGGCCCGCGCCGGTGCCGAAGAAATAGAGCAGCCCGTTGTCGCTCACCAGGTTGCCCAGCCAGCGGTCGTTGACGTTCGGCAGCGTCACGTCGTCCACGCGATCAAATTGCAATCCATCCTGGCTGACGGCGTGGTAGCCGCGGCCTAGGATCGGACGATTCCGCTGCGGCGGCTGATCCGGACGACGCTGTTGCGGCGGAGCCGCTTGACCTGTCCCGCCCCCGCCATTGTGGGGCACGATCATGTGGTAAACACCGTCATGCAACGCCACCGCGCAGTCAATGATGAGGTGGTCCTTCACGGCGAACCGCACGCCCGGCTCAAAGGCGTAATGCACGCCATCCTCGGAGATCGCGGAGTAAATGGCCGGGGTGCTCGTTCGGAAATCGCGGGATCGATTGGACGTGAAATACATCCGAACGCGGCCATCAGGCAACACCACGAGCGTGGGGTCGAAGGGCCGCATCAAACCCTGCTCCAGGTTGGCGACGACGATCGGCTGCGCCGCTGACCAGCTTTGGCCTTCGTCCTTGGAAAAGCGGACCGCCACCCGATCGAAATGCTGGGGGTCATTTTCCGGGAAATGCTGGAACGCCGCCAGCAATCGGCCGTCCTTGAGCCGCACCAGGGTGGGAACGCCGGCGCGGTCGAATTGACCGATTTTCTGGCTCGTTCCGCGAGCGTCGAATTGAAAAACGTGCACGTCATTGTCCCAGGGGCCAGGGCGATCCGTGCGCGGCCCCGGGGGCGGTGGTTGACGTTGAAAGTCTTGATTCGAACCGGGATTGGGAGGACCCTGTGTCAAAAGGGCCGCGGAAAGCGCCAGGAACCACCCGACAATGCAGACCCCTCGCAGCAACATGATCAACCCCCGAAGTTCGAGACGTGAAGCAAAAAGTGCCCCACGGCCAAATTATAAGACATAATGTCTATGAGTGCAAAACGATTCACCCTCGTTGGCAGAGGCTTGGGCTGAAGTGCCGTGAATGCATTTATGAAAAGTAAAAGAACTCCGTGGAGCCACGGAGTTGAGAGCAGCTCAACAGGGGGTGTTCTTGGCGATGCTGAATCCTAATGAGCGTATTGAGCGGCATTCCATAGGAGGAAAGCGACCCGTTCACGCATACGTTGGCTGCGCCGCTTTTCGATCAGCTTGTATGAAAGCCAAATGTAGTAGATTCCCGCCACAGCGAAAGTTTGAGCCAGGAAGACTTCCATAATTTCATGTCCAACATGAAAGGTGAGTTGTGGGTGATAATTTGCATCGTCCGAACACAATATTCATACCCTACAAATCGTAACAATGCAAACGAGGGTAGGAAAAAATCCATGACCGAAACGAAAAATACACTGGTTTTGTAAATTATGCCTTATGGGCTAACTTGTGCTTTTTCACCTGGTCGGCTTTGATGTGCCAGCCGCAGTCGCCGCAAGCGGGGGCTTTGGTGAAGCAGGTGCCGCAATAGAAAGGGCCGCCGTGGAAGAATTGCTCGAAGCGTTCGCGATCCTGCGGGGTTAACTCGGCGGGATCGGGCAGCATGGTCGCCGAGTTGCCGCAGCCCTCGCAATCCCGGTCGCTCATTTTTTCCATGATCTCGGCGTAGTGATCGTGCAGCCACTTGGGCAGCACGCCGCCGCCGCGGCACATGGGGCAGGTCATCTCCAATTGGGCCACGATTGCCTTGCGAATGAAGGCGCTTTTGTTCGGTAGTTCATTCAAGATGTCGGCCAGGTCTTTTTCCACTTTGAAGGCGACGACGGCGGTCTTGGGGCTTTTATGCTGCGACATGGACGAGTCCTTGGCTGAGGAGGAGGTCATGGGCGCAATGCCACGACCCAGACTTTCCTTCATTGTAAGCTGAACCGTTGGCTGTTGCAATCGAGGGACGCCTTCAAGTCCGCCTCTCACGAATCAACTTCATGAACCAATCAGGGGCAACTTGCGGCGCGAGGAACCCGGCGGCGAAGCGAGCGCGGGGCCGCTGGCCATTTCCTCTTTTTCCCAGCGGTCGATCTCCTCGATCAGGGCGTCCACCATTTCCGCCTCGCTGACCGTGCGGAGCATTTCGCCGCGCTTAAAAATCATGCCCTTGCCGCGGCCGGCGGCGATGCCCAGGTCGGCTTCCTTGGCCTCGCCGGGTCCGTTGACGACGCAGCCGAGCACGCTGACCTTAATCGGCGTCGTGCGGCCTTGGAGCCGTTGTTCCAGTTGTGCAATGATGCCCTCGAGGTCGATTTCCAACCGGCCGCAAGTGGGGCAGGCGATGATTTCAGGCTGGCGCACGCGCCGCTGCGTGGCTTGCAGGATATCGAACGCCGCCTGGATTTCCGGCACGGGGTCGCCCAGCAGGCTGATGCGAATGGTGTCGCCGATGCCGTCCAGCAAAATGGGCGCCAGGCCGCAAGCGGACTTGATGACGGCGTAGGGCGGCTTGCCTGCTTCCGTGACGCCGATGTGCGTCGGATAATTCGCTTGCTTGGCATAGAGCCGATAGGCCTCCACGACGGTGGCCACGTCGCTGGACTTGAGGGACACGATCAGATCGTGATATCCTTCGCTCTCGGCGATTTCGATGTAGCGGAGGGCGCTGTCCACCATGGCGGGGGGGCAGGGATAGCCATATTTCATGGCGAATTCCCGCTCCAGGCTGCCCGCGTTGACCCCGATCCGCATGGGGATGCCCTTGTCCTTGGCCTTGCGGAGCACCTGGCGGAAGCGATCCATGCCGCCGATGTTGCCCGGGTTGATGCGGATTTTGTCGATGGGGTGATCGAGGGCCATGAGGGCCATCTTGTAATCGAAGTGAATGTCCACGATGAGCGGGATCGTGATCTGCTTCTTGATTTCGGTGAGGGCGTGGGCGTCTTCAGGCTTGGGCACCGTAACGCGCACGAGTTCGCAGCCCGCTTCCTCCAGGCGGCGAATCTGGGCGACCGTCGCGGCCACGTCGTGGGTGTCGGGCGTGGTCATCGACTGGACGATAATCGGATGATCGCCGCCGATGGGCACGGAACCTACCACGACGACGCGCGTGCGGTGGCGGCGGAAGGGAGATTGATACAGTGGACCTGGAGGCGCGGCCGGCGTGTCGCCGTTGGCCACTACCCCAGGCACCGATGCGGTTGGATGCATGATTGGTCCCAGCAAATGAGGCATGGACTCCACGGATTCTATTTTAGCGTAAATGGCCAAGGTGGATAATATCCCATGGTTTTTAACCGCGAAACCGCACCCGACCCAACCCGCAAACCGTTCAGTGAAATTGACCTTGCCCGGTCCGGGTGAACCTGTTATTCCCCCCGGTTCTCAGGGGGAATCGGTTATGAGAAGCCTCATGTGGCTCGGCGGCTGTCTGCTTTTGCTTTCGGGTTGTCATACCACGATGACCACCACGCTCAATAATGGCATGGTGGTGGAGAGCATGGCCCAAGGTTGGCTGCCCATCGAACAGGTCCAGGCGGGGCACGTTTCCACATTCCGTCTCGGCGCCAAAATGATTGATGTGCACCCCGATGCGGTCTTCATTGATGGATCGCGGGTCTGTTGGGTTCCCGCGGGCACGGAAGTCGTTCGCGTCGATTTTGACGATGGCCGCATCATCGTCGAAGCCGATGGCAAATTGCTGCACTCGCAGCGCTGAGCCGGTCCCACCTCGCATCGATACCGTGCTTGACGCCTAGGCGCATAATGTTTTTCACGATCTGACGGCGGCGTTTCGCTCCATTCGCGAAGGTTTCTCCTTGGCGCCATGGGCCGATTCCGTGTCTAATGAGGAAGATTCCTCCGCCTGTCATTCCCCCCTCATGGAGTCGAAGATGTCTCGATTGACCCGCCGCGACTTTTTGCGTGACGCTGCTTTGCTGGCGACGGCCTCCGCCGCTCTGGCCGGGGACAGTTATGCTCAACCTTGGGAAGAGCCGATCCTCAAGAAGGTTGGACCCAATGACAAAATCCGGGTGGCGGTGATCGGTTTCAACGGCCAGGGTTTGAGCCACATCAAGGCTTATGCCGCTATGCCCGAGACCGAGGTGGCCGTGGTCTGCGACTGCGACGCGAACCTGGCGGATCGCGGGATCAAGGCGGCGGCGGACATTCAGAAAACCGCCCCCAAGTTCGAGCAGGACCTGCGCCGCGTGATGGAGGATCGGTCCATCGACGTGGTCACTATCGCCACGCCGAATCACTGGCATGCCCTGGCGGCGATTTGGGCCGTGCAAAACGGCAAGGACGTTTACGTGGAGAAGCCGGTCAGCCACAACGTCTTCGAGGGGCGGCGGCTGGTCGAGATCGCCCGTGAACACCAACGCATCGTGCAAACGGGCACGCAATCGCGCAGCAACGCCGGCATGCGGCAAGCCATCGAGTATTTGCACGCGGGCCACCTCGGCCAGATCAAGCTCGCCAAGGGCCTCTGCTACAAATTCCGCCCGAGCATCGGGCCGCGCGTGACTGGGGAAGTGCCCAAAACCGTTCATTATGATCTCTGGTGCGGCCCGGCGCCGCTGCTCCCCCCGCAACGGACCCGATTCCATTACGACTGGCATTGGTTCTGGGATTATGGCAACGGCGACCTGGGCAACCAAGGCATCCACGAAATGGACAAGGCCCGCTGGGGATTGAAACTCGACCGCCTGTGCGACCGCGTCTTCAGCTTCGGCGGCAGGTTGGGCTATACCGACGCCGGCGAGACCGCCAACACCCAGGTTTCCTGCTTCGACTACGGCGACGTGCAGATCATCTTCGAAGTCCGCGGCCTGGCCACGGCGGACCCCATGGGGAAAAACCGCGGCAAAAATTTCGTCGGCAATATCTGGTATGGCACCGAAGGAACGATGGTCAGCAGCAGCTATGATGCCGCCGTGGTATTGGACCCGCAGGACAAGGTCGTCAAGCAGTTCAAGGGCGGCGGCCAGCATCATGCGAATTTCATCAAGGCCGTCAAGAGCCGCAAGGTGGAAGACCTGAACGCGGACGTCGAGCAGGGGCATATTTCCTCCGCCCTGTGCCACCTGGCCAACATCAGTTATCGCATGGGAACGCTGCATCCGTTCGAGAGCCTGTCCATGCTCAATCAACGCTCCAGCCTCGCGCCGGAGATCGAACGCTTGCGCGTCCATCTGGAGGACAACAAGATCGCCATCAACAGCGACCTCCGCCTGCAAGTGGGGATGGACCTGGCCTTTGACCCGGCCAAGGAGCAATTCACCGGCTACCGCCAAGCCAACGCCTGGCTGACGCGCGAATATCGCAAGGGATTTGAAGTTCCCGGCCACTCGGCATAAGATGAACCTGGATGACAGGACGCGAGGCCCACCCGGCACGAAGGGTGGGCTTCCCTTTTTCCCCGCAGCGACAGCCGTGTGTCAACGCGGCGCCGCGCGGATGGTTCCTTTGAGGCCCAGGCCGTGGAAAATGCGATCCGACATGCCGAATTGCTCATCGAAGCCCTCAGCTACATCCGCGCCTTTCGCGACAAGCTGACCGTGATCAAGCTGGGCGGCAGCGCCATGGAGGACCCGGACGCTCTGCGCTCCACGCTGCAGGACGTCGTGTTCATGGAAACCGTGGGCATGCGGCCCATCCTTGTCCACGGCGGCGGCAAGGCCATCGATCGAGCCATGCACCGGGCGGGTCTGGTGCCGCAAAAAATTCAAGGGCGGCGCGTCACCGACGAGGCCACGCTCAAGATCGTGATGGACGTCTTGCAGAATGAAATCAACGCCGACGTCGTTCGGCAAATCAAGGCCCTGGACGGCCAGGCCGTGCCGCTGCACACGGGCGTGCTGCAGGTGCTGTTCGGCCGCAAGATCACCCTCCCCGACGATCAAGGCCGGCCTCTTGACCTGGGCCGCGTGGGCACGATCACCTGGGTCAACCGCCCCCTCATCGAAAACTTTTGCCGAGCGGGGACGGTGCCGGTGATTCCGTGCATCGCCCTCGACGATCAGGGCCTGGGCCTCAACATCAACGCCGACACGGCCGCCGCCGCCGTCGCCATCCATATGCAGGCCGAAAAGCTGGTCCTGCTCACCGACACCCCCGGCATCCTGCGCGACCGCCAGGACCCAGGTTCGCTCATCCATCACACCGACGCGCAGCAGTGCCTCCAGTTGATCGAACAGGGGATCATCGACAGCGGCATGCTGCCCAAGGTCGAAGCCTGCCTCGACAGCCTGCGCGCGGGGGTCAAGAAAACCCACATCATCGATGGCCGGGTCCGCCATTCCTTGCTGCTGGAAATTTACACCGACGTCGGCGTCGGCACGGAAATCGTTCTTTAGGTGACAACGCATGTCCACGACCATGAAACCCGCTTCCGATGCAAACCAGGTCAGCGGCGGCTCCGCGCCCGCGTCGCCGCTCTCCTCCGAGGAGGCGATCAAGCTGTTTGACCGCTACGTCATCGGCAACTACACGCGCTACCCCGTCTGCCTGGCGCGCGGGGCGGGGTCGGAGATTTGGGACGCCGAGGGCCGGCGCTACATCGATTTCTTCCCGGGCTGGGGATGCAACCTATTGGGTCATTGTCCTCCCCGCGTGGTGGCCGCCGTGCGCGAGCAAGCGGGCGAACTGATCCACGTTCCCAACACCTGGTACATGGAAGCTCAGGGCCGTTTTGCCCAGGCGCTCTCCGAACGCAGTTTCGGCGGGCAGGTCTTCTTCTGCAACAGCGGCACGGAAGCCAATGAGGCGGCCATCAAATTGGCCCGGCTCTGGGGGCGCGGCCGCTACAAGATTATCACCACCGAAGGGAGCTTCCATGGCCGGACCATCGGCTCCCTTTCGGCCACGGGACAACCCAAATATCATCAGGGCGTCGAACCGTTGCTGCCCGGCTTTTGTTACGCACCGTTTGGCGATGCCCAGGCCATGGCGCGGCTGATCGACGACCAGACCGCGGCCATTCTGGTCGAACCCATCCAGGGTGAGGGCGGCGTCAACCTTCCCCCCGCGGGATACCTCGAAGCCCTGCGCGAACTGGCGGACCGCCATCAACTCCTGCTCATGCTGGACGAAGTGCAAACGGGCATGGGCCGCACGGGCACTTGGTTTGCCTATCAGCAAACCCAAATCGTGCCCGACGTGATGACGCTGTCCAAAAGCCTGGCGGGGGGGATCGCTTGCGGCGCGCTGCTGGCTCGGCCCGAAGTGGCGAGTTTTCTGAAGCCCGGAACCCATGCCGCCACGTTCGGAGGCAATCCCATCGCTTGCCGGGCGGGATTGGCCTATATCGAAACCGTGGAAGCGGAGGATTTATTGAAGCAGGCACAAGAGCTGGGCCGCCGGTTCGAACAGCGCATCCATTCATGGCGGGAAAAGAGTCCGCGGATCACCGCCGTCCGGGTGCGCGGCGCCATGATCGGCATCGAACTGAATGGAGACGCCAAGCCGCTCGTGGAGGCTTGTTTGGCGAAGCGTTTGCTCGTCAACGGCACCCGCCAGAATGTCCTGCGATTGTTGCCCGCGCTCAACCTGCCGCTGGCCCTTTTCGAGGAAGGCTGTGCGATCCTCGAAGAGGTGCTCCTGGGCGGCGGATGAGCGTCGTGGTGGAATGACGGTGGTCTGATCTGAAGCCAAGCCCCATGGGTGCGCGATGCGGCATTTTTTGAATCTCCTGAGCATGGATCGATCCTTGATCGAACAGCTGCACGCCGGGGCCAGGCAGTTCAAGGCCGAGCAAGCGGCGGGCCGGCGTTCGCTGAGCATGGCGGGGCAGGTCCTTGGACTGGTGTTCGAGAAGCCGTCGCTGCGCACCCGGGTCAGCTTCCAGGCCGCCATGGCGCAGATGGGCGGTTCGAGCGTTTACCTGTCGGGCCACGACGCCGGGTTGGGCACGCGGGAGACCACCGCCGATTTTGCCCGCGTCATGACGCAATACGTGGATGCGGTCGTGCTGCGAACGTTCGCCCACGCCACGGTCGAGGAATTCGCCAGGCATGCCCGCTGCCCCGTCATCAACGGTCTTTCCGATGATTCCCATCCCTGCCAGGCCCTCGCGGACCTGTTCACCATTCGCGAACACTTCGGCGACGTCCAGGAGCGGCATCTCGTCTTTGTCGGCGACGGCAACAACATGGCCCGATCCTTGGCCGTGGGCTGTGCGCATCTCGGCATGCGCTTCACCCTGGTCGCACCATCAGGGTATCGCTTCGAACCAGACTTCCTGCACAGGATGGCGCAGCGCTTTCCCCGCGATCGTTTGCCCCGCATGGCGCGCCTGGACGAAGCCATTCCTGAGGCCGACGTCGTCTACACCGACGTTTGGACCAGCATGGGCCAGGAATTGGAACGCGAGGATCGGCTCCAGGCGTTTGCTCCCTATCAGCTCAATGCCCGCGCGTGTCAGGGCTTGCGTAAAGAGGCCATCATCATGCATTGCTTGCCGGCGCATCGCGGGGAGGAGATCACCGATGAAGTGATCGATGGCCCCAACAGCGTGGTCTTCATCCAGGCGGGCAATCGCTTGCACGTGCAAAAAGCCCTGCTCGCTTGGCTGCTGCAGGAACCGTCTTCGCGGGCGTGAACCGGCTCCGGCCAGGACCTGGACCGCCGCCACGGCCGGGTTTCGTTGCAAGCGCTCGAGGCCATCGACGCGACCGGCGTTCGATGCAGACCCCTTTTCAAGCGGAGTGATATCGCATGAGTTCAAGGCGCGATGGTCGTTCGGCGGGTCAACTCAGACCGATTCACTTTGACGGCGACGTGCCCAGCCACGCGGCGGGACGCATCATCGCCTCCATGGGGCAAACCGTCGTTTTGTGCACGTGCACCGTGGACAACAAGGTGCCCGAATTTCTGACGGGGCAGGGCAAAGGCTGGTTGACGGCGGAGTACAGCATGCTCCCCGGCAGCACGCTGACCCGCAAGCCGCGCGATCGCGGCGGCAAGATCGATGGCCGGAGCGTCGAAATTCAGCGCCTCATCGGCCGGGCCTTGCGAACCGTCGTGGATTTGAACAAGATTGGCGAGCGCACCCTGTGGGTCGATTGCGACGTGCTCCGCGCCGATGGCGGCACGCGCACCACCAGCATCAATGGGGCCTATCTCGCCCTCGTGGCCGCCTTGCATACATTGAGGGGGCAATTGCCCCATCCTCTGCGCGAGATCCTCAAGGGCAGCGTCGCCGCGGTGAGCGTGGGCTTGTGCGACGGCGAAGTCTGGCTCGATTTGGACTACCTCGAGGACAAGGACGCCGACGTCGACCTGAACCTGGTCATGACTGGCAACCAACAATTCATCGAAATCCAGGCGGGTGGCGAGGAAGCCACGTTTAGTTCCGAGCAATTGGAGCAACTGGTCAACCTGGGCAAGTCGGGCATCGCCGCGATCACCGAGAAGCAATGGGCCTTGGTGTCGGCCAAATGGTCTCTGGACTAAAATTTTTTTTCTGCTATCTTCCCGCCCGAGCGCTCCACGATCGGCCCGCATGGCACGCCATGGCATCGGCCCAGGCAGCGCGACCAACCGCATGCAGAGAACAGGGAGGTTCGGCTATGTCCTTATGCTTTTTCCGTTGGGTCTGCATTCTGCCCTGGCTCGGCCTGGCCGCCATGGCCAGCGCCCAAGCGCCGTCGTCCAATGTGCCTCAGGACTATTGGCTCACCGCCAAGCACGGCCAATATCTGATTTACATGGCCAGTTTCCGCGGCGACGAAGCGCAAGCCCTGGCGGTCGACCTGGTCGCCGAGCTGCGGAAAACGCACAAACTTCCCGCTTACATCTTTCGCCGCATTGATGAGGATGCCCTGGCGGAAAAGGAGCGTCTTCGGCAGGAGACCATTCGCCGCTATGGTCCCGACGCGGTCAAAAACATGAAAAAGGTGATGGTGCTGGAGGAGTTCGCCGTGGTCTTGGGACATTACGCCACCCAGGAAGCCGCCCGCAAGGACCTGGATCGAATCAAAAAGGTTCCCAAGCCCGCGCATTTGCCGATCTTCTCTTCCTTGCAGGTGTGGACCGATCCGCGCAACAAGGATGAGAAGGGACAGATGTATGGCGTTGGCGATCAGATCAAGGAAAACAAGTTCGACACGTTTAGTTTCGCCTTCGTGACGCGCAATCCCTTGGTCCCTAAGATGGCACAACCCGCGCAGGATCAAGCGCTGCAAATTCTCAACCAGTCGGAGAAATTCTCCCTCCTGAACTGCAAGAAGCCGTTCACGCTGGTGGTCATGGAGTTTCGCGCGCCGGTGGACATCAAGGATCATAAGCCGAGCGTCTTCGATCAGAGTCCGCTGCTGTCGGGATCGAAGAGTCCCTACGCGCCCAGCGAGCGTTACCTGGAACATTCCCTGACCTTGGCCCGCCGGCTCTCCGAGGTGCTCAGCGACAACGGCAAGGGCTACGAGACATACTTGCTGCACACGCGTCATTCGACCTTGGTGACCGTGGGCGGGTTCGACGGCCCTCAAGATCCCAAGCTGTTGGAAACGAAGAAACAACTCGCCGGGATGGAAGTGGCGGGGATCAAGCTGCTGAACGTTCCTTATCCGTGCAAGGTGCCTCGCTAACTTGCCTCCCGCGGCACGGTTCTCACCGCGGTCTCGAAGACAACACTTATGCAACCCACGCCGAAAAGGGGTGGGTTGCCTTTTGCGCTCATGGGCGTTTTGCCGTGGTTTGAATTGACCTCCTTCCACTCTTCGTTGTAAGATAACATGACTTCCTATCGACTTTCCTCTATTGCACTTGAGGATCGATGAGCTACGGCGGACAAGACGCGATCGACTTTACGACCGCACGGGGTCGCGATTGGCCCAGTGTCCGGCAATTTAGCGTTTTCTTGCAAAATCGGGTCGGTTCCCTGCTGGAGTTGGTGCGCAAGATCGAAGTCTCGGAAAACCGCATCGTGGCCCTCACGGTCGTCGATTCCGCGGACTGTTCGATCGTGCGGCTGGTCTTGAGCGACCCGGAGCGCGCTTTTGAAACGTTTCGCCAGGGGAAGCTGGCGTTCCACGAAAGCGACTTGCTCGTGGTCCAAGTCCCGGCGGGGTCGCATCCCCTGGCTCAAATCTGCAAGGCTCTCTTGGCGGCCGAGATCAACATCCATTATGCCTACCCCTTGCTTATCGAGCCGCGGGGACACGCCGGATTGGCCATGATGGTCGACGACCACGAAACGGGAGCAGCCACGCTGCAAAAATTAGGGTTTCAATTGATCACCGAAGCCGACCTGCAAGGAAACTAGTCCTGGCGATGCGAGCCGGAGTATCCGTGTGAAAGAGATCTACTTTTATGCGACGACCATCGGCTGGCTCTTTCTCACGGGCATGGGCATCGTACCTTGCGTGCCGGAAGAAGTCGCCGTTTCCGGCGTCGGCATCGCCGCCCATAAAGCCGGGCTTGTCGGACCCTGGATGGTCATTGCCTGGGCCTGTTGCATCGTGGCCATCATCGGCACCGACGTCGTGCTGTACAGCCTGGGCCGCTTTGGCGGGGTTTGGTTTTTCAATTTGCGCTGGGTGCGCTATTGGCTGCCCGAGGAGCGCAAGGCCAAGATCGTTGATGGCTTCCATAACCACGGCATCAAATTCCTGCTCTCGGGCCGGCTGTTGCCGGGCATTCGCACCGCCATCTTCATCGTTGCGGGGGCCATCCATTACCCCATCGCCTCCTTCATCATCGCCGACGCCATTTCCATCCCGGTCATCAGTCTCTTTTTCTTCGGCAGCTATTTCGCCTCGGACTTCATCAGTGCCCTGATCAAACAGATGCACGGCGCGCAGTTTTGGCTGATGGTCATCGGCCTTTCCGCCCTGGGCGTGTTTTTGATCATTCGCTTCTACCAGTTCATCCGGCGGCGCGCGAAAGCCAACAATTTCGAAGCCCCCCACATCCCCGGCCTGCACGCCCTGGGTTTGGACACGCACCATGATTTTCCCGAAACGCCCGCCGCGGCGGAGAATGGCGAACCCAAGCCGCCGGAAGCCGCCGCCGTCCGCGCGGAAGCGACTTCGCCTTCGACCGCTTCGCCCTCTTGACCTGAAACGGCACATCGCCCGCGCCGAACCTTCAAGTCCAGCGCAGCCAGCAAACCCATGGACGATTAATCGAAGAGCCGGCTCACGGATTCGTTGCTGTGCAAGCGTTTGATCGCCTCGCCCAGGAGCGGGGCGATGCTCAGCACCTTGAGGTTGGGCAACTGCTTGTGCGGCGGCACGGGAACGGAATTGGTGACGACGATGGTCGTGATGGGCGAATCGCGGAGGCGCTCGATGGCCGGACCGCACAGGACGGCGTGCGTGGCGAAGACGTGGATCTCCCGGGCGCCATTTTTCTTGGCCACGTGAGCGGCCCCGACGATGCTGCCCCCGGTGGTGATCATGTCGTCGAACATGAGGGCAATTTTACCCTCCAAGGTTTCCCCGATGAGGTTGGCCTGTTTGGTTTCCGTGGCGCTGGCCCGGCGCTTGTCGACGATGGCCAGGCCGCCGCCGATCTTCTTTTGATAATGCAAGGTCATCTTGATCCGCCCCTCGTCGGGGCTGACCATGACGATGTCCTTCGTGGGCAGATTGAGGCCGCGGATGTACTTGATGAAAACCGGGGCCGCCATCAGGTGATCGACGGGGATGTCGAAAAAGCCCTGAATCTGCGCGGCGTGCAGGTCCAGAGTCAGCACCCGGCTCGCTCCCGCCTGCATGAGCAGGTTGGCGACGAGCTTGGCCGTGATCGGCACCCGGCCCTGATCCTTGCGGTCTTGCCGGGCATAGCCGAAATAGGGCAAAACCACGGCGATGCGCGCGGCGCTGGCCCGGCGGAAACTGTCGATCATGATGAGCAGTTCCATCAGGTTGTCATTGACCGGCGGGCAACTGGGCTGAATCAGGAAGACGTCCCGGCCGCGGACGTCCTCGTCGATGCGGGCCGAGATTTCCCCGTCGGGGAAATTGCCAAGGTTGATTTTGCCGATGGGCAGACCCAAATATGCTGCGATCTCCTCGCCCAGGGTGGGATGGGCGCGGCCCGTGAAGATTTTGATTTCGTAGTTTTGATTGGGTATCATGCACAACGATCCTTGGCGTCGTCCAGCCCAGGCCTGGCGCGGTTCAGGGAGCTGACGACCCGGGATCGAACGACCCTGGCTCGGTGCACGTCCAGGCGGCGCGCTGCTTGGCTGGTAATATTGAACTTAGCACTTTGACCTAGGTGCGTCCATGAACTCGCGAGTCAGGGGCATTATCGGGCAAGGCGGCTTGGACTGTCAATGGGCCGAGCGGTCAAAATCGCCGACATTTCCACGGGCCGGCACAGCGCCCTGCGCCGCGGCGGCCGGTCAGCGATTCCCGATGGAATCAATACAGCGGTTCATTCTCGACCTATAATAAGCCGTTGATTCAATCCATCGATGATCAAGGTAACCACGCCATGGAGCGTTTCCGGATTCTGATCGCCGACGACAACCCGCAAGGCTTGGAATTGCTCGAAGCCTATTTGGACGAACTGGACGCCGAGGTCCGGACCGCGAGCGATGGCGAGGAAGCCCTGCGCGTCATCCGGGAATGGAAGCCCGATCTGATCCTGCTCGACATCATGATGCCGCGCATCAGCGGTTTCGAGGTGTGCAAGCAAGTGCGAGCCAATCCCGAGTTGCGCGAAGTGGCCGTGCTCATGATCACGGCGCTCGACCAACCCAGCGACGTCGAGCGCGGCGTCGAGGCGGGGACCGACGATTTTCTCACCAAGCCCATCAACAAAACGGAACTGCTCCTCCGAGTTCGCTCCATGCTCAAAGGTCGGCAATACAAGCGCGAACTGGACCGCGCCTTGGCTTATTTCAGCGAAGTCGAGCGTGCCGGCCGGCCGCCGTCGTCTTGATGGAGCGCTGCGACTCGCCCGCGCTTTTCCCCCTCTCTCTGGTACAAAGTCATTCCTCATGTCCACGCCACAGATCATCTTGCATCCGCGCCGGGCCAAGCCCTTTTACGCCCGGCATCCATGGGTTTTTGCCGGAGCGATCGCGGAGATCCGGGGCAAGCCCGCCGATGGCGACGCGGTGCAGGTCTTTTCCCACGGCGGCGCCTTCATCGCCCATGGCCTGTTCAACAACCGCAGCCGCATCCGGGTCCGGCTCTATTCCTGGGATCTGGAACAACCCTTGGATGAAGCCTTTTTCCGAGGGCGGATCGAGCAAGCCCTGCGGCTGCGGCGGGATGATCTCGGCCTGGTCGGTCCGGGTTTGGCTTGCCGCTTGATCTTCAGCGAAAGCGATGGCCTGTCGGGGTTGACCGTGGATCGCTACGACCGCTGGCTCGTGGTGCAGTTCACCAGCCTGGCCTTGGCCAAGCGGCGCGACCTGATCGTTCAGCTCTTGCGCGAAGGGACACAGCCCGAGGGCATCTACCTGCGGACGGAGCGCGGCATCGGCGAGCAAGAGGGGGTGGAGCTGCAAGATGGACTTCTCTGGGGAAGCATGCCCGAGGGGCCGGTGACCATCGATGAGCATGGCGTGCGTTTCATGGTCCACCTTCAAGAAGGGCAGAAGACCGGGTTTTATCTCGACCAGCGCGACAACCATCAGGCCGTGGCCAAGTATGCCCGAGGCCGCCGCGTGCTCGATGGCTTTTGTTACACCGGCGGGTTTGGCCTGCATGCCGCGAAGGCGGGCGCCTCCGAGGTCGCGGCCGTGGACGGCAGCGAGCCTGCCATCGAACTTGGCCGGCGCAACGCCGTGCTGAATGGGTTGCCCCAGGTCCGTTTCGAAAGGGCGGATGTGTTTCACTATTTGGAGGATGCCGTCAAGGCCAAGGAACGCTTTGACCTCGTGGTCCTGGACCCGCCCAAGTTCGCCAGGACCCAGCGAGCGGTGGACACGGCCCTCTCCGGTTACCGCCGGCTTCAGGCCCTGGCGCTGCACCTGCTGCCGCCTGGCGGGTTGTTGGTCACCTGCTGCTGTTCGGGGCTGATTCAGCAGGACCAACTCGAAGAAGTGCTCTCCCAGGTCGGCACGGAAGCCAAGCGTTCCATGCAGCTCCTGGAACGGCATGGCCAGCCGCCGGATCATCCCATCGCTTTATCCTGCCTGGAAACGTCCTATCTGAAATGCCTGATCGCGCGGGTGACATGAGGGCGTCATCTGGGTTCCGTTGCCGTTGGGAAAAACCTTGGTCAACGCCGCCGTTTTGCCGACGATGCCGATGCTGCGTATGATGTAAACAGACAAGCACGAGGGCGGCTGCCCATCATGTATGTGGAGGGCAAGGCGCCCGCCAAGGCTTGGACCGGCAGAGATGGACCGTTCACCGTTCCCACGGTATGAAAGGCGAATGCAATGAAGGACAACTACCTCGGCGGCCTTCCCGCGGAAGCGCTCCCGCATCTGACGCCCCTGCTGCAGCGCGGCCGGGATTACATGCGCCAACGGCAAATGACCCTGGGCGATCTGCTTCTGGAAAACCGCATCATCTTTCTGGCGGGGGTCATCAATGAAATGTCGGCCATCGACATCGTCATGAAGATGCTTTACCTGCAATATGAAAACCGCACCCAGGACATCCATTTTTACATCAGCAGCCCCGGCGGCACAGTGACGGGAACCCTGGCGATTTACGACACCATGCAATTTCTCGAATGCCCCGTGGCCACCTACTGCGTCGGCATGGCCGCCAGCGGCGGCGCCATCCTGCTCGCCGGCGGCTCCAAGGGCAAACGCTACGCGCTGCCTCATTCCAAGATCATGATCCATCAACCCCATGGCGGCGTGGGCGGACAAATCTCCGACATCGAAATTCAAGCGCAGGAAATTGAATTCGACAAGAAACGACTCAACGAAATCCTGGCCAAGCACACCGGCCAGCCCGTGGACGTCATTGCCAAGGAGACCGAGCGGGATCGCTATTTCCACGCCGCCACGGCCAAGGAATTTGGCCTGGTGGATGATATCCTGTTGCGTTCGGCGGAAGAAAAGAAAAGCTAGAGAACTTGCGTTGAGTTCGCCGGCCCGGAGGCCGGCATCCGTGGTACGTTCTTCAAGTCATCCCCCCTCGGCCGCCGATACCAACTGGGTAGCCGAGGCGATTTACGGAGATTCTCGGCAATGACCCTTGTGCCTTTTGTGATCGAGCGTTCGGGCCGCGAAGAGCGAGCCATGGACATCTACAGTCGCCTGCTGAAGGACCGCATCATCTTTTTGCAGGGATCGATTGACGACAACATCAGCAATCTGATCATCGCCCAGATGCTGTTTTTGCAGTTTGACGACCCCAAGGCCGACATCAACCTGTACATCAACAGCCCGGGGGGATCGGTGACGGCGGGCCTGGGGATTTACGACACGATGCAGTTCATCTCCTGCCCGGTGGCGACCTATTGCATCGGACAGGCGGCGAGCATGGCGGCGGTGCTGCTGGCCGCGGGTTCCAAGGGCAAACGCAACTGCTTGCCGCACGCCCGCGTCATGATCCATCAGCCCATGGCGGGCAGCGAGGGCACGGCCACGGAAATCTTGATCCACACCAAGGAATTTCGGCGACTGAAGCAGATGCTCAACGACATCCTCATCAAGCACACCGGGCAATCGCTGGAGAGGATCGAATCGGACACGGATCGGGACAAATTCCTCTCCGCCGAGGAAGCCAAGCACTACGGCATCGTCGATCAGGTGCTGGACAAGATCCCGCAAGTCGCGGCTCGCAAGGCGGACAGCTAACGCTAGCCGCGGCGCGTGGGATGGGGAAGGGACGGGACGATCAAGGTCATGACGACCCGCAGGCGTCTCAACGAAGACCGCCCACGCACCCTCGGGTGTGTCGTCTTCGTTTTGGCGCTCGGCCTCGCCCTACTCCCGGGCTGCGCCAACCGCCGCCAGGAACTGGTCGAATCCGAACTGCGGCAAAAGGAACGCGAACTCGAGGAGTTGAAGTCCAAGGTCGACCACCGCGACGGCGAAGTCCGCGCCTTGGAAATGGAACTCGAACTGCTCCTCCGCAAGGCCGCCAAAGAAGCCAAGGACACTCCCTCCGCCGCCGGCGAGACCGTCATCCTCAAACGCATCCGGCTCGGCCGCATGACCGGCGGCTTGCGCCAGGACGTCCGGGCCGGGGCCGACGATGCCCTGCAAGTCCTCATCGAACCCATCGATACCGATGATCACGTTGTCAAGGCGCCGGGGTCAGCCCGGATTGACGTCTTCGAGATTGCCACCAACGGCACGAAAACGTTTCTCTCCCAATGGGATGTCTCCGCCCGGGAAATGCGGCGGGCTTGGGACAGCCCTCTCATCGGCGGCGCTGCTTATCGCTTGACCTTTCCCTGGAAAGTGCAACCCACGACCGAACGGATTCGCATCGTTGTCAAGTTCACAACGCTCGCCGGCGAATTATTCGAGGATGAAAAGGACGTCTCCATCACCTTGCCGGCGGTTCGTGGTCGAACCCAGCGGGAAGCGCCGTCCGCGCCGATGATGGAGACGATCATCGAGGAGCACAACGTGCCGCCGTCGCTGCCTTACGACCTGCCAATTTCGAAGAAGGGTGCGCCGACGAAAGCGGCGCCACAGGGGCCGCTGCCCGACACGAAGGCTCCCCTAACGCAGCGGTCCGCGCCGCCGCCGATGCGCAGCCCGCATCAGCCTGCCGCCGCGGTGCCCCCCGCCCATTCCTTCATCCCGCCGATGGTGCCGATCGATCCGCCCTTGTCGTTTCAGATGAACCCGTGGCCGCAAGGCGCTGGCACGGTGCAACAAACGCAGTATGAGGAGCCGTCATCGCCTGCCGGCGCCGGGAAGACGCCTGTCGTCAAACTCGCACCGCCCGTCCGGCAATCGCCCAAGGATTGATCGTTCGGTTGCATGATCGGCGACCGGATATTCACTTGTGTTCACTCAACTCATCCATGACGAACTCGCCCCATGAAATGCATGGAGGCATTCGCCGTCGACCGCGGCCAATAAAAAACGGGCGGCCGAGCCGCCCGTGGAGAGTAGAGTGAAAGCAAGTTCGGTCACTTATCCTTCTTTTGATTGGCCTTGTCCTTTTGTTGCCGCTCTTGTTGTTCGATGGCTTGCTTCAATTGCTCCTGCTGAAGTTTGTACCACTCATTCCATTGCTGCTGGACTTGAGGTGGGACGGTGTTGATGGGCACCGGAATGAACTGCGGCAAACCCCGCCACCACATCGAGCGATACCACATGTTGTTGTACCAGAAGTAAGGTACGCCGCCCCAGCCGCCGCGATAGTAGCCGGCGGGCAAACGGCCCGAGTACCAGCGATAGCCCGGCGTGTACGTAAACGGCACCTGGAAGTTACCGGGTTGCAGCCCTTGGTTATTCCGCCAATAATTGCCGCTGTAGCCGATGCTGCCCATGCCCGAGTAAAATCCCGAGTTGAGCGGCCGGGCGCCGCCAAAATTGATCGAGCCGCTCATGGGCGGTGCAAAGCGGCTGCCCGCGGGGTTGGGCATGCGTCCGCCGGCAGCGGGATTGGGAACCCGCTGAGCGGCAGCTTCATGAGCGAACGTTAAGAATCCACCCAGGGCGAACAGTGCGAACCAGCTTCTCGCTTTCATGACATACTCCTCTCTTGTGCTTTCTCTCTATACGCTCGAAACGAGCCAACTTTTAAAAAAATCGGCTGCTATTTGTCCCTGCCCGGATCATAGCCTAACCGCGGCATCTCCATTTGGGTCGCACCCTCAGGCGCTTTGAAGTCGAAACAGCCGGGCTGAGGCTTGGGGTTCAGGTCCCAATGCTTGATGACGGCCACGTACTTCGGATCGCCATCCAACCTCGTGTAGGAGATCACCAATTTACGGGGCAGCGGTTGGTCCCCCGCCTGCACCCATAATTGCCAATCGACGTTGCGCTGCGAACAGGCCAGATGGTGGCATGGAACGCCAGCGACGGTGTGTTCGCCGATGTAGTAGCCATGGTCGACCTGTTTGAGCATTTCCGCGTCGGGCCTGGCCAGCAGCAACTCGGCCAGGGGCAAGCTCATGCCGTACTTGTCGTGCATTTCTTGCATCATTTTTTCGATCGTGTCCGGCGCGGGCATGGTGACGTACATGTTCTTGTCCCGCTCGTGCAGGGTGATCGATTTGCCGTTGTAGAAGAAGCAGCGTTGCTGGTCGCCCGACGTCGTGGAATGCACGCCGTTGGGGCGAACGACGAGGACCTTGCGATGATACGTCAATTGAATGTACATGCCTGATTCGTCATGCCACTCATCCACGGTCTCTTCCGCCTCGAGGGCATATTGCTTCAGGTTGGATAAATGCGTCCCCATTTTTTTGAGCACGTCCTTGACTCGTGGATCGATCTTTTCCGCGGGCGGCTGCGGCGGGTCTTGAGCGGAAAGAAGCCCGGCGCTGACAAGGAGACATGCCACGAATAGGCCTCGTTTGAACATGGGTTGCTACTCCAATGGGTTGCTCACGACAATGTTGCCATCCCGGCGTTCCTTCCTGCCGATGAGTTTATTTTAGGACCTAATGCAGCATTGAAGGGGCAAATCCAGTGCCAATTCTCGGCGTCGTTCAGCGGCGTTGCCGAAGTGCATGTTGTTTAGTTGACAGGGAAGTAATGAGGTTACAGCAGGTGGTCACTACGCCAAGGATCATGGGATCCTCCACTTGGCATTGCCTGGTTTGCCTAGCTATGGCAGGATGCGGCCCCAAGGAATGTCTTTCGATGGGAGGGAGAGCTCTATGCGGCGCGGCACAATCATTCTGATCGCGGTCATCCTGGCTCTCGGAGCTATGGGCTTTTTCTGGTGGCAGCGGGATCGGTTGTCCCTCTGGTTCGACCTGCGCCGTCTGGCCGACGCCAACGCCGAGCAAATGTCGGTCATGATTGCGGAACTGATGCAGCGCGAAAGCGAAGCGGTGCCTTTGCTGGTCAGTCAATTGGAGGAGCAGGACGAACGGTTGACGCGCGGCTGCGGGCAGGCGCTGTTGGGCATCTTGCGGCGGCATGGCGTGCAGAGTGCGCGCACCGAGCAGGTCGTTGGCGTCTTGGCCAATCGCTTTGAGCGATTTTCTCCTTCGGGGCAGAACCAGGTCCTCGGCCTGTTGACGGAACTGCTGCAAGCGTCGGCGGAGCATCCCTCGAAGCCGCTCGTGGACGCCAGCGGTCAGGTCTTGAAGAAATGCACCGAGGATTGCCTGGCGCAAAGGGAATCGATGATGCGATTGGCGGCCTGGGTGGCCAAGCATCCACAGGGCGAGCCATGGTGGGCCGCGTGCCGATCCTTAACCATGCGAGGTTTGAGCGATCCCAATGCCAAGGTCCGAGCGGCTGCCGTGCAGACCGCCTTGAATCCTGACCTGCAACTCCTCGAGCAATTACCGAAAATGCTGTATGCCGAGCGGGTGGAGCAGGATGCGGAAGTGCGCATGTTTTTGCTGCTGGGATTAGGCAACAAGGAAGCCTATTTACCGACGGATCAGTTATTGACCTATCTCCATGACCCCGAGCCGGAAATCGGGGAAATCGCATTACAAGCGCTGAAGAGTAGGGGATTGACCCCGGAACGGATCCGGTTGGCTCAACTGGTTTCCAATCCTGACCCGGTGATGCGTTCCAAGGTGCCGAGCCAACTCTTGGAAGTGCCGGAATTGGACGTAGGACTATGGCTGGAAAAATTGAGCCACGATCCCTCCCCCGCCGTGAGAGCGGCTGTAGTGCGTACAGCAGGGGAGATTCAAGAAGCTAAGTTTCTCAGAATATTGGAGAGATTGTCGGAAAAGGATCCGAATCCGACGGTGCAACAGCTCGCCAATTTCTACCTAAGCAATAAAAATTACGATCACAGATGAAATTTTCTATTTTAGCCAAAATTCCCATTTACACGTATGTTGAAGATTAGTTAGAAATATCGCATGAGATGATCGGATCGTGCCAAATGTCATGCCAAAGAAGCGCGAGATAAGGAAAATCGCGTAAGTGGCTACTTGACGTAGCTTTTGAATCAGTATACATTTTGAAGAGAGAATGGGCGAGGGACAAGGATCGATCCCTAACCACTCAAGGCAAGATCAGAATGTGATCGACGCACATTCTGAAGAGGCTGTGAGTGTCGGAATCGTTCTATTCTGGCTCGACTCTGAACGTAAGTAGCCGGGACAAGCAGCAGTTAAGGCACCAGGACGCTAGGAGAAGGATAGACAGCAATGCTTGTACTGTCCAGAAAAAAGAACGAAAGTATTGTCATTAACAATGACATTACTGTGACCGTCGTCGAGATTCGCGGAGACAAAGTTCGCCTTGGAATCGTTGCACCAAAAGAAGTTCCTGTTCATCGGCAGGAAGTATTTGATGCGATTCATGGCCGAGCGAACAACTCCGTGAAAATTGACACCGCCCTGGCCGGCAACGGCAACAGCGGTGAATAGGATCACAGGACACTTTCTTTCCTGAAGCACACCGCCTCAAGAAAATCTCCCCTTTTGAGGCGATTTTCCCTTGGCCATCCGAATTGTCAATAACTAGTCAACTAAACGGTCTCAATTGTCAACAACTCAACCGAGCATGGGATTAAAATAAGTAGTTTCACGCCGCCTTGCAAGAGGCTTTATAGAAAATTTATCCACTTCATTTCGCCCTTTTTCCCATCTCCCGATTTCTCCGCCACTTACACGTCGGAATTTCTTTTCCGATTGTGGTTTCCAAGCTCCTCGGCTCGCATTTGTTAACCCTTCCGATATTCGAATTTTTGAACCGCCTCCTTCTGGGCTGGCAGACGCTGCGAGGTGCCATTCTCCAGATTGTGACGATGTTAACGAGTACCTATCATGTAAAAAAACGTTAGAAGAGAGGAACTTTAAGGAAAAGACAATCGTCTCATGGTTTAACGGTTGAGTAACTCAGTGAACTTGGCTTGATTTGTAAGTTGGAGTTGATTGCGTTTTTAACGTGGTGTATGCTGCAATGACGGATGGGTGCCATTCTGCGCGCCCATGGTGCAGCATTAACCAGGAGTCTTCAAAGCCAGGTTCATTACTCAGGTTAGTATTCATAGCTCGCTTATTCGCGGCTTATCGTGTCTTTCGTTCCTTCGAGGGAGGTTTTGTTACATGTTTTTACCATGGTCTATTTTAGGTCGTGCTCCCCAGAATCCGAATCATCCTCGCCCGAAGCGGACGAAATCAACTGGCATGAAAGGTTCGAAGCGCCGCAAACCTCTCGACGTGGAGGCGCTTGAGGATCGCACCCTCCTGGCCACTTTCTTCGTTGATATCACCAACACCAATCCAGGGAACGACGGCCTCAGCCCCGTTAATCTGGGCACTGGCACGCTGCTCGACCCCTACATCAACATTCAAGCGGCCATCCGCAGGGCCAACCTCAATCCGGGACACGATGATATCGTCGTCTACGGCAATAACAGCAACAACCCCGCCATGGTTTACACGTGGGACCGCGACGCCGACCTCGATTTCGACGGCATTCCCGACGGCAACATGGTGATCAGCAATAATGGCATCGTCGGCAACACGCTCAACATCACCTTCCTGGCCCAGACTTCGGCCGGTGCTCCTGCGCCGCTCATCGTCAAGATGCTGAACAACATCGTCGACGTGGGCGATGGCTGCCAATTGCGGATCGAAGGCAACTCCACGTTCCGCGTAATCTTCACCTCGCTGCCCGACGACACAGCAGGCGGCGACACCAACAACGATGGCAATATCAACGCTCCCAATCGAGCCGATTGGGGCGGCATCCGCTTCCGGCCCGGCGCGGTCGGCCAAGGCGCCAACAATCCCGCTCTGGGTTCAATCGTCAATTGGGCCGACATTCGCTACACCGGTCAATCGCTATTCGATCCCACTGTGCTCGATTTCACGGAATTCGCCGCCGTTCGCATGGAAGCCGACATCAACAGCGGCCAGCGCGTGGCCGTGCGCGTGTGGAATACCGTGATCCGCCATGGCGGCCGCGCCATCGACGTCAATATCTGGTCGTTGGCGGGGCGAGGTCCCGATCTGGGCTTCAATGCCTCGGGCGCGGCGGGCCTTGGGCCGCAACCCTTGACCTTCCAGAACAACTCGATCAATGGCGCCTTTATTTCCATTCCCTTCATCACCAATCCCTTTGACCCGCGCTTCGGCCAGGTGATCCAGCTCGATCAGGATGCCCGCCTCGACGACGTGGGCGTGCCCTATGTTTTGACGCAGCGGTTCGTTTTGGCGAACAATGTCACCTTGACCATCGACCCCGCCATCATCGTCAAGCTGCAGCGCGTCACCATCGACACCAAGGATGCCGCCGACGTCACCGATTCCACCTCGGGAACCTTGATCGTCAATGGCTTGCCCGAGCGGCCCGTGCTCTTCACCTCGGTGAACGACGATAACATTTTCATCCCGGGCACGATTCTGAATCAGTTCTACAACAACGGCACCGCCGACACGAATAACGACGGCAACGCCACCACGCCCCAACCCGGCGATTGGGCCGGCATCCGCGTTTCCCAAGGGAACATCGATTACGCCCACATTCGCTACGCCGGCGGGCTCTATCCGCTGCAAGGCACGTTCGTCAACAGTCCCGCCGTGCAAATTTTCTCGCAAGATCGGACGGGGTTGGGCGGGGTCATTGAAACCTTCCGCATCAGCAACTCGGTCATCACGCAGACCTTCACCGGCTTCGTGTTTGGCACTTTTTATGATTCGCCGGCCATCGATGTGTTCAGCCGCGATTGGACGCAGAATATTCAGCGCACCGGCGACATTTCGATCATCGACAACTTCATCCACACGAATCAAGGCAAAGCGGCGAACGCCCATCCGATGGCTTTTCACGACCGCCGCAATCCCACGGGCGGCTATGGCGTCAACTTCCGCCGCAACATCATCGAGAACAACGCCAACAACAGCGTCTACATCCGCTTCGAGCTTGACCTGGCCCGCGGCATCGATCGAAACATCTCCCGCGTCGGCGGCTACTTCGATGATTCCGACATCGTGCACACCCTTGACGGGCAGCTGCTCGCCGTCCATGCCAATCAAGCCTTCCAAATCATGAGCCGGCGCGGCGTTGAACCGTCGCCCGCCAACGGCGGCTTCCTCGACCGCTTCCAACGCTCCCAAACGCAAACCGACAACCAGGCTTTGCAAGCATTCCTCAATGGCTTGGTGATGCGGCTGCCCGGCATACCGAACATCCCCCTTGAACGCGGACCGAACTCACCCAACGCCAATCCAAGCCTCGTCGACAGCGGCCTGTTCTATTATCTCATCAACTTCGAGGACACGGCCCGCGGCTTGGGCTTGGTCGCCAACCCGCAAGCCAACCCTGGCAACCTCTACGGCGATGAGTGGCGTGATTGGGGCATTAATCTAACCACGGGCGCCATCCAGGCGCTTAAGCCGTTCTACATTCGCGGCAACATTCCCGGCGATTCAGACCCGCTCGGCGCGCCCGTCTCCGGCAACAACATGCTCGCCGTCTCCGAACCCAATGGCAATGGCTCCCTCGATCTCACCTTCCCCAACGCCGTCTCGGCCGTGGGCTTTTGGATCATCGGCAACGACACCACCAGCCCGAACGAACGCATCGAGTTCATTGGCGTGGATGGGAATCTGATCGAATCGATTCCGATGCCGACAACGACGCCCGCCAATAACCGCGCCTTCATCGGCCGCATCAGCAAGCAGCCGATTTGGAAGGTTCGCATCGTCGAAGACGCCAACGACAACGTCGGCGGCACGTTCGACTACACCGGCCCGGCCATTATCATCCCCGATGGCGGACAGATCGCCGCCACGTTGAACGTCGGCTCCAGCTTCACCATCAGCGACGTGAACGTCAATTTGAACATCATCCACCCGCGCGTCAGCGACTTGCGCGTGCAATTGCGCGGACCGGACGGCACGACGATCGATCTGGTGAATCGCACGCCCGCACCCTTGGCGACCGGCGCGAATTACACCAACACCTACTTCGACGATCAATCGGCCTACTCGATCAACTTCGGGCTGGCGCCCTACACCGGCTCGTTCAAGCCGGTTCAATCCTTGTCCGCGTTTAACGGCAAGAATTCGCTGGGGAACTGGCAAGTGATCGTGACCGACTTGGCCGCGGGGCCGGGCGGCACGGCAGCCTTGCAGAATTTCTCCTTGACCTTCCAAAGCCCCGACCTGGTGAAGGACACCATAGCCATCGACGACCTCTATTACGTCGAGGCGCCGCAGGCCTTGGTGCTCAAGTCCGCCTCCATTGGCACGACCTTGACCGCGGGAGCTGTCGAGGCGGGCTATGCCAACGTCACTCAGGACGCCACGGGCATCATCAACAGCGGCCTCGTGCACGACGGTCATTCGATCACCATCACCGGATCGGGCAACACCGCTCGCGGCGTCGGCAACGGCGGCACGATCCGCGTCTTGGGGCAATACGACTCGCCAGTCATCATGACGTCGCTGTTCGATAATACGGCTGGCGCGGGCGTTGTGGGGCACGTGCAGTTTAATACCACGAACGATCCCTTCGCGTTGCCCTCGTCTGGAGATTGGCGAGGCATTCAGATTCATCAAGGGGCCAACTCCAGCAAGAGCTATGTCGAAACCCAGCAGGCCAATGGTTCCATCACACGCCGCTATGCCGACTTGAATCCCTACACGCTGGGCGATGAGGGACCGTCCTACTTGCCGGGAGCGGAAAGCTACATGGACCTGGTGCTGCCCAACGGCTTGCTCGATCTGATTCCCGGGGCCGCCCAGACGCGCGTCATGATTCAGGATGGCGTGCTCATCGAACATGCGGACATTCGCTACGCCCTGATCGGCATCGACCACGTGGGCTTCCCGGAAAACAAGATCACCATCGACGCCAACGAACTCGAGCAGGATGCCACCCAGCGCGCCAATCCCAATGGCTCGCGGTACGATGCTCCAACCAATCGCATCAACCCGCTCGGCGCCATCATCACCAACGACTCCGGCCAGGTGCGGTTCGACACGACCAGCGGCGCCTATCGCGTGGGCGCTCGCATGGGCGGCACCTCGGAAAATCCCTTAACCGGCACGGATGACGTTGATTGGTTTGAACTGCCGCGACCGGAAGATTACGGTCAGAATTCGATCAATTTCTACATCGACGTGCAGCGCGGCAATGCGACATCCGACGGTCCGGGCGGGCCGTTCGGCATCGCTGTGTTCAATTCCGGCTTGCAACTGCTGTGGATCAGCTACAGCGGTCTGGCCCAGGTGGCGGGCAATATCGTCGGCGCCACGGCGGGACAACTGGCCAATTCGGGCAACGCCCTGGGCGCCGTCACGGCCTTGGCCGGCGATATTCCCCACAGCTTGACCAACCCGCAGTACGACGCTCATTTCGTCGCCATCTTCCCGCTTGGCCGCTTCCCGAGGCTCTTCATTCCGCAAACTTTAGGCGGTCAATTGTCCACGGGCATTCGCGTGGCCTTGACACCGCTTCCGGGCACGGGACCAGTGGGCAGCAACGGTTTCCGCGTCGTCAGCCTGGTCGATCAGGAAGGCGCTCCGCAGGACATTCCACCTACTTCACAGAATCAGTTCATCGACAATCCTGGCCCGGATGGAGCGTTCCTGGGCGGGTACGAAGTCGAGTTCCGCACCGCGGGCTTCCAGGATCGCAGCCAGCGGCCCGTGCGCGCCGGTGAAGGCGAGTACATTTATCGCCAGAACATCATCCAGGAATCGCTGTTGGCCGCACTCACCGTTCGCGATCATCGGCAAACGCGGCCTTCTAATTTGAATCAGGGCGAGACGCTGCCCTCGCAAACGGCGCGCTTCGCCCAGGACAACAACAACCTGGTCATCAACACCAATGGCGTTCCCTTCAACAACCTGGATTACTTCATCCCCGGCATCTACATTGCCAACAATCTGATCGTGAACAACCGCAGCGTAGGCGTCTACCTGGAAGAAGACAACTCGCTGCCCGGCGCCAATTTGACCACGCCAACCAACTACACCACGATCATCAACAACACCTTCGATGGCAATGGCGGCACGGCCATCGACCTGCGCACCCGCGGCGGCGTCAACGTGCTCAACAATTTGATCACGAACAACGCCATCGGCCTCAACATCACCAAACTCCCCGACATCGAACCGCTGCGCCCGCCGATCCTGGCGGTCGTGGCGTACAATTTGTTCTTTAACAACAGCACGCACATCACGCCTTCGAGCGTGCTCAACGGCTCCAATAATCTGCTTAACACCAATCCGCTCTACGTGGATCGGCAAGGCTTCGATTTCCGCATTCAAGTGGGATCCCCGGCGGTCGATTCGGCCATCAGCAACGTCTCGGATCGCCTGGCAGCCACGCGGTTCCCGCAAGAGCCGACCCGCGCTCCGGGCGACGACATCCGCGGCCGAGCCCGCGTGGACAACCCGACGCGGCCCAACGTCGGCGCCGGCCAGTTCCCGTTCTATGATCGCGGCGCTTATGAAGCTTCGGAGCCTCCGCTGCGCGTCATCGGCGTGAACGTCGTCAGCGCCAACCAATTGCTGGGCCAGCCGGTCAGCCAGTTGGTGGTCACCTTCTACGGCCGCGTCGATATCACCACGGTCAATGCCAGCACCGTGCGCTTGCAAGTGGGTTCATTCGCAGGGCCGCTCGTCGGCATCGGGCCGATCAGCCAATCTTATGATCCCGTTTCGAACAAGCACACGTTCATCATCCCCTTGCAGCAAACGCTGATCGACGGCGTCTACGCCCTGACCCTCAAAGGCACCTCGACGGGCGCCAGCGATCCGGGCATCCGCGACATCTCCGGCAATTTGCTCGATGGCGAATTCCCGCCGCCCTACACCTTCCCCTCGGGCAATGGCATCGCGGGCGGCAGCTTCCTCTACGTCTTTAGCATCCGCACGGCCACGATTGGCGGCCTGGTGTGGAACAACCCCAATGGCAATCTGACTCAGGATCCAGGCGAACCTGGACTGCCCAATGTGGGCGTGGAAATGACCTGGGCCGGTCCGGACGGCGTCTTCGGCACTCCCGACGACGGCAGTCCCATCACGCAAAACACGAATTTGAACGGCAACTTCAGTTTCGTCGGCTTGCAGCCAGGCAACTACCGCATCAACGTGCTGGATAATACGCTGCCGGCCAGCTTCTTCCTCAATACGCCTCCTGATCCCAAGTTCGTCACGCTGGCCTTTGGCGAAAACCTGACCGGCGTCAACTTCGGCTACTGGCAAGACTTCAGCAACGCCACCTTGGGCAATCTGGCCTGGAACGATCTGAATGGCGATGGCATCCGCCAGGCCAGCGAACCGGTGATGGCGGGCATCATCATCAACGCCCTCTGGGCCGGCCGCGACGGCGTTTTTGGCAACGCCGACGACGAAGTCTTCACCACGACTTCCGATCTCATCAACAGCGGCAACTGGCGGTTCCAGAACATCCTGCCCGCCGGCAACTACCAGGTCACGGTGGACATGAGCAGCGTCCCCGCTGGGTTCCAACGCACGACCTACCTTGGCGCGGGTGAATACCCCGTGCTCAAGGAACCGTTGTTGCCTGGCGAACAGTTCAATCAAATTCGCTTCGGCTTCCAGCAAAAGAGCGCCGTGATCGGCGACACGGTTTTCAACGATCTCAACGGCAACGGCGTTCAGGATCTGGGCGAGCCCGGGCTGGCCAACGTCCAGGTGATTCTCAATGGTCCGGGCGGCCCGCAAAACACCTTGACCGACGTCAATGGCAACTACAGCTTCGCCAACTTGGCCGCGGGCACGTACACCATCTCCGTCAACACGGCCACCATCCCGGCGAACTTCTACGCCACGACGCCCAATCCGCGCACGGTCATCCTGCCGGACGGTGTGACCGTTGACAACACCGCTGACTTTGGCTTCCGGGCCGATCCATTCCTGGGAATCATCGGCAGCTTCGTGTGGCATGACATTAACGGCAATGGCGCACAGGATGCGGGTGAGCCGGGCCTGAGCAACGTCGAGATTATCGCTCAATGGGCGGGCCGCGACGGCGTCTTTGGCACGGGCGACGATCAAAACTTCACGACCTTCACCGACCCCAACGGCAACTACGCCCTGCTGAACTTGCCTGTCGGCTTCTACCGCGTCAACACGGGCACCGGCGTGCCGCTGGGCTTTGGCCGGACGTTCCCCGCCGTGGTGCCCATCGAGGTTACCATCGGCGATGGCATCGGCGGCAACCCGGGACCGAACTTCCTCAACGCCAACTTCGGCTTCCAGGCCGCGAATGCGTCCATTTCCGGCGTGGTCTTCCAGGACCTCAACGGCAATGGCATTCTCGACGCCGTGCCCAATGAGACCGGCCGCTTCAGCAATGTCCGCGTCTTCGTGGACTTGAACAACAACAATGCCTGGGACATTGGCGAACCCTTCGCCGTGAGCGCACCGGTGACAGGCGCCTGGACGATCTCCGGCCTGGCTTCGGGCACCTTCAAGGTCATGATCGACCCGTTGCAAATTCCAGGCGCGCCTCCAGGCTTGGTGGCCAGCCCGGCATTCCTCAACGTGGTGGTGCCGCCGAGCGCCAATGTCACAGGCCAAAACCTGGGCTTGTGGCAGCGCAACTCCATCGTCACGGGCCGCGTCTTCAATGACGCCAACATGAACGGCGCGATCGACTTCGGCGAGCAGGGCATTGCCGGAGCCTTCGTCACCCTGGTGTGGTACGGTTCGAACAACGTCTTCGAAAATGGCGGCGGCGACGACCAGATCTTCACGACCTTCACCGATGCCAGCGGGCAATACACCTTCAGCAATTTGCCCGGCGCCTTTGTGGCGGGCAACAACTACCGCATCTTCGTGGATACGAACTCCGTGCCGCCAGGCTCGAATCCGACCATCCCCAATCCGCCGCTGGTCGACTTCAATCTCGGCGCCAGCGCGACCCGCACGCAAAACTTCGGTTTCCTCGTGCCGCCGTCGCTCTTGCCCGGCATCTACTACCTCTCGGTCTCCGGCGTCAACAGCCTGCAGAATAGCGACGGCTCCTTGACCCTGGTCAATGACTCCGACATCGTCAAGCTGCGCACGCAGCCGAACGGCGACTATCGATACGACGTCTACTTCCGCGGCAGCAACTTCGGCCTGACGCCTGGAGTCGAAGGCATCGACGCCTTCACCATCCTGCGGGATGGCAGCATCCTGATCTCCACCGTCGGCAACATGGCGGTCTTCACCAACTACGCCGCTCCAGGCGTGGGGTCGGGCGCCATTCAATCCGGCTTCGGCGAGGATATCTTCCGCTTCGTGCCCACCAGCTTCAGCGGCGGCACGATCTCGTCGGGCGTGTGGAACCTGGCCTTTCGCGGCAGCCGCGTGGGTCTCAGCGGCACCCGCGGCAACGTCGTGGCTGTGGCGGCCCTCTACAATCCCGCCAACCAGGTCGATCGCTTGCTCCTCTCCACGGCGGGCCAGGTCACCGTGTCCGGCGTGGTGGCGAACAATTTCGACGTTATCCAATTCTCGGCGATCACGTTTGGGCCGAACACCAACGGCATCTTCTACATGTACCTGAAAGGCTCCAACGTTGGTTTGAACGACACGATCAATGAGAACATCGACGGCATTAACGCCGTTCAGCCCGCTTCGGGTTGGCCCACGCTGCAGCTCTCCACGACCGGCAGCTTCAGCGTGCCAGGTCTCTCGGGCGGCCGCTCCGACATCTTCCAGTTCAACCCGATCGTGTACGGCAACGGCACGGCCGGAACCTGGGGACCGTCGCTGCTCCTGGGCGACAACGTCGGGCTGACCAACGCCAACATCACCGACTTCTTCGTCGGCCAAGCCCCAGGCGATCCCAGCCCGCTGTACGCAGCCGGGGCAGCCGCGGGCCGCGAAGCCGATCTGGATACGCAAGTCATCCGTTGGGCCAGCGAAACCAGTTCGGTCAACGTCTTCATCGACTCCTCCAGCTTCACGACGGATCAAGTGGACCGCGTCCGCGACGCCATGAACTCCATCAACGGCGTCTGGCAGCGCGTCAGCGGCATGAGGCTGGTCGAAGTGGCACATGAAGGCGAAGCGGACATCCGCGTCAGCATGAAGGATGCGTCCACGCTGGGCGACAAAGCGGCGGGTCTTTTGGGCCAGGTCAACTTTGTCTACGACACGGCCCTGAGCGGCGTGCTGGCCGATGGCCGCATGTATCGCACCTTCATCGGTCATCAATTCGGCGGCCAGGCCACAGTCGACATCATCAGCGGCTGGAATTGGTACAACGGCATCGACGCCAAGGCGATCGGCCGCGGCCAGTATGATTTCCAATCCGTGGTCACCCACGAATTGGGCCACCTGCTCGGCCTGCCGGAAAACCGCATGGATCCGACCCAGGTCATGTTCGAAGCGCTGCGGCCCGGCCAGGTGCGACGCGCGTTCGGCTTCACCGACGCCACGACGCTGGCCCGGCTCTACAACGAACAGCGCACGGCGCCCATTGCCGAGACGCCGCGCCTGGACGGCAACACGCTCGCTCAGTTGGCCAATCTGGTCATTCCGCCGAGCGTGGCGCGCATGCAGCATAGCCAGGTGGACAGCCTGGTCCGCGATTTGACGCTGCCTCTCATCGGCAGGGACGGCCAGGATCGCAGCAAGCAGATGGCCGATTATCTGTTCACCCGCGCCTCGGCGACGAACGGTTCCGCCAACGTTCTCGCGGACCTGATGACGAAACCCTTGACCAATTTGCCGACGCTAAACGGCTAAGTTGGCTCAAGCTCTGTGGGCCGAATCGAAAGCAAACCCTCAAGCCCGTGCCGCAAGGCGCGGGCTTTTTTCACCGTCCCATGAGAGCCAAGGCCGCCAAAGCCAAGGCCGCCGTTTCAATCCGCAAGATGCTGGCGCCGAGCTTCACGACTTGCCAGCCATGGGCCCGCGCTTGCTCGATCTCCGCTGGAGTGAACCCGCCCTCGGGTCCCACGGCCAAGGTCATGGGCTGAGCAGCGCTAGCGGACCCTGGCCAAGAAACGCCTTCAGGGTGGGCCAGCCGTTTGTCATGGGTCTGCAGATCGGGCCGTTGTAGAAAGGACTCCCATGTTTGCATAGGCTCAACCGTCATCAAGCGATTGCGGCCGCATTGCTTGCTGGCCTCGATCACGGTCCGATGCCACTTGTCGAGCTTGGCCGCGCGCGGCTGCACGATGCTGCGCTGGGTGTGCAAGGGAATAAACGCTGCCGCGCCTATTTCGGTCAGTTTTTCAATGAGGAACTGAGCGCGATCACCCTTGGGGATGGGCGCTGCCATCCAAAGGGTGCGGTCTGCTTCCCGGGAGATGGCCAAACCGGATTGGACATCAAGCTCCACGCCGCGTTTGTTAACGTGAACGAGTTGAGCGGGGTATTCCAGGCCATCCCCGTTGAAGAGATGAACCCGGTCGCCCACCTGGCATCGGCGAACATGGGCAAGATGGTGCGCTTCATCGCCTGTCAGCGTCAGGGGGCCGGGCGCCAATTGTGCATTGACATAAAAGCGTTCGATCATCATCGTCTAGGATAACAAGGGCCAAACGGCCAGCCAAGCATCCATCAGGGAGGGCAGGATTGATGAGCGGCGCTTCGCCTCAACCTTTGGACACACGCCGAATCCGGCAAAAATTGGATGACCTGGATGCATTGCTGGAACGCGTTCTGTCCTTGCCCATCGCTCCCGTCATGCATGACGCGGATCGTGAAGCTGACCAAGAAGGCGATGCCCTGGCGGCGACCTTGGATGCATCTCATGCCATCGAGCTGGACAAGCCCTCTGATGGCGTCGCTTCCGAGCCTTCGTTGAACGAGGCGGAGCCAGTTTTCCCACCATCAATACTCAAGTTGAATGCAGAGTCTGATCCTAAGCAGTCGAGTGCAGCGGTGGAGGCGGACGTCGAGACGCCAGCCGAACCCGCCGCCGCCAAGTTCATTGAACCCGCTGCGTTGACCGTCCTGCCGCCAGTGCCGGTCAACGTGGAACCAGCGTCCGTGGCTTATATCGCGGCGCCATCGTTGCCTCCCTCTTGGGAAGCCGCGCACTTTCCCGCCACGGTGGCAACTTCTGAATTGCCCCTGGCATCGCCATCACAATTCCCTAGCATGGCTGAAACGCCAGCCGAGGCCGTGACATCGTCCCCTGCCGCGGATTCGATCCTCTATCGGATGCTCGCGTGGATGAATCGCGGCTATGAAGCAGGCACAGAGCGGCTGGGATGGTTCGGCATTATTGCCCGGAGCCGGCAGTTTCGCCAGATGCTGGGTTGGCTCGGCGGGATGATGTTGGCAGCAGCGGCGGCCTGGAACGCGGGTGCGTGGTTGGCCTTTCGTTAGCCTGGCCACGCTCCATCCCTCTCAAGGTTCAAAGGCAAGCGTCCATTCTTTAACGTCCCCATGGATTGTTCATGAACACCGAAGCCAATGCTCCCATGACTCCAGAGAGTCCTCCCGCGGTGTCGGTCGTTGCCCCCCTCCCTCCTCCCGAGCCACCGCTCCAGTCTCCCGCCCTGGCGGCGCTGCTCAGCTTTATCGTTCCGGGACTGGGGCAGATTTACCAAGGCGTGACTGGGCCGAACCGCCGCCGGTTGTTCAAGGGCGTCTTCTTCATGGCGAGTCTGCTCGGGATGTTTTTCTACGGGCAATGGCTCGGCCACTGGGGCGTGGTCTATTTGCCCCATGTTCAGGAAGAATGGCTGGAAGCGGAACGGCGCGGCGAACCCAAGCAGGCCGTTCGTCTCTGGCCGACGGATAAGATCGCTCCCTCGTTAATCGGCGATCTGCGCATCCGCTTGCCCTATCTCGGACAGTTTTGGATCGGGGCCGCCGCCTGGCCGGCCCTGTGGAACTATTATCTCCCGGACTGGCCGCTGTTTGGCGCTTATCAGGCGTCTCCCGGTGCGATCAAGAAAGGCGAGGCGGTGGATCGGCGGGCCTTGCTGATCGAGGCGGATCAAGCCGAGTCCGACTTGCAACTCCGCGCCGACGTGGGACGCTGTTACGACCTTGGTTGGATGTACACGGTGATTGCGGGCGTGATGAATTTGCTGGTGATCTACGACGCCTACGCCGGGCCGGTGAAGATGAAGCCGGCGCCTGCCGCCAAGGAGAAGGGGGCCAACCCATGAACTTGACCCATGCCCTGCTAGGTCTGGCGCCCTTCGCCGACGTCAGCCCCTATTGGCACTTCCCTTTCCTGCTCATTCTGGTGAATTTCATTTACAGCGCCACCCGCTACGACGATCCCAAATTGATCCTCATCCATGCCTTCAAGGGGATCATCTACATCCTCTTTTTCCTGGGGATTGTCTTTGTCGTTCTGTTTCTCTTGGGCAACGTGCTGCCCGCCTGGCTGCGCGTCTAGCCTTGCAGCGCGAGTCACCATTCTTTCGGGCTTCTGCCGCCAAGATAGGGACCGGGCTGGCGGTGTTTGATCTGTTGCTGAGCGATGTAAACGTGATTGGGAAAGCGTTGCAAATCGGGTTTGAAGGTTAATTCAAATAGGGTGAGCCGATCATCGGGCGTCAGTTCCCTGCGGCTTTTGACGCTTTGCGCCAGCCGACGGACGGAACCAATCTTGCCCAAATACGTTTCATCCCCCGCCACGGTCACTACGTAGATGCGCGGCTCCGTCAATTCCTCATCGAGCAGGAACGACAGGTTGTGCACGGTGCGCGTGGAGCGATCCAAGGTGAACAGCACGCGGTTGACTTCCAGACAACAACGCAACTCCGCGTTGACGTAAAGGGGGGCCTTGCCGTCCACGAGGTTGGGAATGTTGCGAAGAAAGGCTTCATCCTGGATGCCATGATCCAGATATCGACCCGTGTAGAGGTAGCCTCCGCAATAGGCGGCCCAGAGTCCAAGGAACGCGAGTCCAGCCGCACGCAGGGAGAGCCGATCCGTCAGACACCAGGCCACGCCCCAAACGGCCAAGGGGATTAGCCCCAGCAAGACAGGCACGGTCCACTCGGGCCCAGGGATTTTGTGGCGCAGGAGCCACACCGCAGCCATGACGGGCAGGGCGAACACGGCCGGAGCCAGCCAGGTTTTCCGCCACAGTCCGTTGCATCCTGCGATGATGTTGCGAACATGGACGACGCCCAGCGCGGCCAGGATCGCCCAGGGGGGCAAGCAATGGACATAGTAATGATGGTGCTTGCCGTCCGGGATGGAAAAGAAAATCGTTGTGCCGATGGCCCAGCACCAGAGAAAGTGTTCCGGTCGATGTTCGGCCTTGGGCAAGGTTCGTCCAGTGACCCATAGGCCAACGAGGGAGAACAGCGTCCATGGCGCGATGGCCCAAGGAATCACGCTCCAGTAGTACCACCAGGGTTCGCCAATGTAATTGCCATTGAGCCGGCCGGCATAATCGTAGAGCCACATTTCCAAGACATCGGGATACCAATGGTAAATGAGCAGGGGCCAAACGCCGCCGGCCAGGATGGCCGCGAGCCAGCCCCAAAGCCAAACGTAGTTCCCGAAGCGTTTCCAAGAAAAATGCCACAAAAGAAACAGCCCCATCGGCACGCCCGCCATGAGGGGGCCGAAGACGAGCCCTTTGGCCATGTTGCTCAACCCATAGAGCGTGAAGAAGGCCAACAGCGTCCACGAACGCCATCCGAAAAAGGTCCATCGTCCAGGCGGCGCTTCACCTTCCTTGGGGATTTCCATTTTCACGAACAAGGCCAGGCAGCCGGTGATGACGGCACAGAGAAACGTGTCCTCTTCCGCCAGCCAGGCATAACGCGTGAATTGGAAGCAAGTGGCCAGAATGAGTCCGCTCAAAAGGCCCATCCATCGGCCAAACCAGCGCTGGGCCAGCCAAGCCAAGGTCAGGACGACGATCGTGCTCATGACCAAGGGGCCTAAGCGAACCATCCAAGGCGAGTTAATGTCCTCGAAAGGCGAGGTCAGGATCAGCAAAACCCAATGAGGCAAGGGGGGACGATGCAGCCACGGCCTGCCCCCGCTGCTCGGGATCAGCCAATTGCCCGAGGCGTGCATTTCACGCGTACACTGCGGCAGCACCGATTCATGCATCGTCATGGGGCGGTCGCCCACGAGGGAACAGCCAAAAAGCAGAATGCAAAAGCAGGCCAGGAGCAGGTAATCGGTTTTTTTCATCTTCCATCCATGGAAAATGGGTTGTCTGATTGGGCACAATATCCCAGGAAATAACCGGATAAGTCGGATGGGAACCACCTATTGACAGGGAGCAATCCCCGCGGTTTCAAGGACGGCGGCTAGCATCGCAAAAAGGGGGAATTTCGTCAATTCGACTCATGGGGCTGAGCTTCGCGCCAATGTAAAAACATGATATGAAACCGAAATTGCATGGATGCCATTGATATTCAAACCGGGGCAGCCTGATGCGGTTGTCCGTTGGCGCAATTTGGGGAAGGACGCCCATGAAACGACTGCTGTTTCCCCTCTTCTGCCTGGCGCTCGTGGTGGGGGCTCCCTCGGCTTACTATTACCACCAGCAATTTCACTATCGCAACTTCCGCATCGTAAACGAAGGCAAGCTGTATCGCAGCGGCCAGCTTTCCCCAGCGGGGCTGCACCGCATCTGGCATGAATACGGCATTGCGACCATTGTCTCCTTGCGGGACGACGATGGGCTGAGCGGCGTCAAGGACCCCTTCTGGGAGCAAGAATATGCCCGGAAGCAGGAGATTGTCTTTGTTCGCATCGCTCCGAAGCAATGGTCGGAGAAAAAGGCCGGCCCGCCGCCAGCTGAGGAGAATGTGCGGCGCTTTCTGGAGATCATCCATGACCCGGTGCGCTACCCCCGGCCCATGCTCATCCATTGCTTCAAAGGCTCCCATCGCACGGGCATCTACGTGGCCCTGTATCGCATGGAAGTGGATCGCTGGTCAAACGAAGAAGCCCTTAGAGAGATGCGCCGGTGCGGTTACGACACGCTCGACACGGATGAAGATATCCACGCCTTTCTGCGTCAATACGTCCCGAGTTGGAAGAAACCAAGCCCGCCGGTGACGCCACAGGTAAAAAATTAGCTCTCCTCCAAATCCTTCATCATCGAGCAAAGGCGTTCCATTCGGTCGCGGGCCAGCGACTTCCGATATTGTTGTCGCCCTGGCCGCACCGAAGCGGGATGACTCGAACCGCAATGAGGTAAAAGTGCAAGTCGGAAGCCCCATTTGAAATCCTCTCTGTTCAATAAGGCACCTTCGCAACACGCGGCTTGAGCCAGTTGATGGCTATTTTCGGACTGTCCTATGTTCATTGCATACAACAGCCATACCGCGGTGGATCGTTCTCAATTTTCATGCAACCGAGACTGCAGCATGTTGTTCTGGCGCAAACTCCTCAAAAAGCTGCAACCGCGTCACACGTCCAAGGCCAGCGAAAGCCGTCAACAGCATATTGATTTGCTGAGGGAACGCATCCGCGCTTTGCCTCCCTTGCCACTTTCCGTTGAGCATCGCTCCGAACTGGAGTGGATGGGCAATCGACAGCGGTTGCGGCAACTCATCCTGGACGCTGACCCGTCGCGATTTCTCGAATGGGATGTCATTGGCAAAACGATGTTTGTCGGCGATGCGCCTTGGATAATTCCTGAATTGGAATCCTTGCGTGCATCTTCAGATTGGCAATCGGTTTGGGCGGAACTGCTCATCGAATCAGGCTGGGGATATCCCGAACGCTCCATTTTTCTGCCTAGCAGCAGCGGCAACCTGATCCATCACGCCTACACGCTTTTCCGCTGGGAAGCCGCGACCGGCAAGAACATTTCCCAGTATTCCAGCATCCTTGAATTCGGCGGCGGTTACGGCAGCCTAGCCCGAATCATTTGCAAGAAAGGTTTCAAAGGGCGATATGTCATTTTCGATTTGCCTGAATTCTCCGCATTGCAGGAATTTTTCCTGAATGGCGTTGGCGGTTCGGCCGTGTGTGGCCAAGCACCGGATCAACAAGTCTGGTGCATTTCGCAGTGGGAAGAGCTTGAGATGATTGTGCAGCGGATGCAGTCCATCGACTTGTTCATCGCTCTTTGGTCGCTGAGCGAAACCCCCATCCCCTTACGATGCAAGGTCCGTGAGTTGATCCATGCCAATCTTTACTGCATCGCCTTTCAGGATCGCTTCAATGAGGTCGACAACCTGGTTGACTTTAGTCACTGGCGAAACCTCATGCCCGACCTGCATTGGCAGCAGGTCGCGATTTCTCACCTGCCTGGGAATTATTATCTATGGAACCAGCCTGAGCGATAGGATGATCTCGATCATCCTTCTTGACCGCTTGCTGCGCTCGCAATTGCGGCCTATGGAATTGGCATCACCGCATGAGTCTCGCCAGACATCCAGGGATCGTCAGTAAATCTTTTGAACGAGGTGCAAGCAGCGCCTTTCGACGCCAACCTACTTATTAGGCCTAAGCAGGCCATGAATTGGCGATTCTACAGGGGGCCAAGCGGATGCTGGGCGAGCGGCGGATTCGATGCATCCAATGGGAATATGGCGGTTGTAATCTGGATTCTCGGGCCTTATTGCTCGATTTTTTCCAACTGCTCGGCGGCCAGTTTCACATCCATGCGATTCTGCCCGGCGGGTTGATTCCCCTGCCTGAGTATGACGCGGTGTTCGAAAATTTCATGACGACGAATTACTTGGCCGTGCAGAAATAAGGAACTTCGCTGCCCGCGATCAGCGTCGCTTCGCCGGTCGTGTCGATCGATGACCTGGTTATGGTGCCATCCACGTCGAGAAAACCGCCAACGCAAGGCACAAAACGCCATTCGCCGGGCTAAGGGAGTAACGCAACGCCCAGACGGCCTATGGGGGACCTCGGGGCAGCGCGGCAATCCCTTTGAGGTGGCCATGCCCACGGCAATTGAACGCATCGAGATCATGAACGATGGAGGCTCAACGCCGATTAATCCAGCACAGGACGTCATCGGCATGTCCGTTGAACGGCTGAACGTCCGCGTCAAATATAAAAATGGCTCCGGCGAAGCGCCGCCCGATTCGTTGGAAGTCGAGATTCGCTCCCGGGAGCCCAACGCCGTGGGCAAGTTCGATGGCTGGTCGCAATACAACAGCACGCGCGGCAAGAACATCCGCCATCGTTTGCAGCGCGTCAATGGCCACTATGCCGGCACGATTCCGCTGATCAACACGGTCTTCAATCTCAACATGGACGACGTGCCTGAATTGGCGACGGTGGCACGCCCCATGGCCACGTCGGATAAGGCCTTCCGGGAGATTCTCAAGGGGAAGTTCGGCTTGCGCGGGGCCGGCTATCAGCCGCCGTTTCTGGGGCAGCCGACGGGGGATGCCAAGAAACGCCAGCCCGATTCCAAGCAGCTCTTCCTGGCCGGCGGCGTGGAGGTGCTCGAGGTGTTGATCCCCGAGCAGGAGCAGATCACCCCGGCGAGCAAGCCCGAAGAGCGCGTGGCTTGGGCTTTCGTGCGCAGTCCCGCCGACGTCGTCTTCTACACCGGGCATGGCTCCTGGTGGAACGGCAACTTGATCCTGGGCGGTCATCATCCCGATTGGCTTTCACCGATGGACTTGCTGAAGCATTGGACCAAGCCGCGCAGCAGCATGGACCTGGTCAAGAGTCCTTGGGACATCGACGTCTTGATCATCAATGGCTGCAGCGTGCTGTTTTGGAACGTCTATGGGGAAAAAGTGGAGGATAAGGATCGCAAGTCCTATGGCTTGGATTGGGCGCGGCTGCTGTGCACGCGCGAGGGGCCACTGCAGGCCATTTTGGGATTCCGCTTCACGTCGCCGGGCGATGGCACGTTTGGCACCACCGTGGCCAGGGACATGGCGACGGCCATTCGCGACGAGTTGGGCAATGACTATTCCCGCTATGCTCGGCGCTGGATGGAAATCTGCGCGAAAAACAAAGCCACCTGGACGGGAGCCGCGATCGACACGGATGGTTACTATTACATCAACAGCAACAACACCTATCACACCCATGGCACGGACGTGAAGATGATCAGTTACAATCCGGACTTGCCCCAAGGCGCCATCGTGGGCCCCATTCCCATCACGGGCACGCCGCCGTCCCTCGGCGGAACGATGTGATCGTGCAGAATGCTGCCGCGAGAAACGACGAGGAGCGGCTTGGGGTAAAGCGTTCTCTCAGCGGATGGGATCGCAGCGCAGGCGAAGCCGCCTGTCCAGCAGTCGAATGGCCACTTCATGGGCGGGCTGCCTTGGCGTGGCGATGAGTTCGCCGTCGGTGTGGATGGTCATCGGCTGCTGCGACTGGATGAGCATGGTCCGGCAGCGGCCTCGGCGGATGGGGCCGCCGTTTTCAGGCAGCCAACCCAGGGCAAGCCGAGGCAAATGGTTCAGGGCGGCCCATCGGCTCATGCTCGAGGCATGGAGATAATCCAACCAGCCATCGTCCAGTTGCGCTTCGGGAGCCACGACAAAACCGCCGCCTTCGGTCGGACCAACGGCCACGGATAGGAACAGCGTGGCGGTGGACCACGGTTGTTCATCCACGACGAATTGTGTGTCAAGGGCATGAAAGGATCGCCAGATCGCCTTGATCGCCGCCAGGCCATACAGCGGCAGGCCCCTCAAACCATGGATCTGACGAGCCTCCCAACTGACGGCGCCGCTCAAGCCCAGCCCGAGGGTGTTGATGAAATAGCGCGGTCCCGTTTGGCCGGGAAGCGTGGCTTCTCCCACGTCCACGCACCATGCCTTGGAACTGCAAACATAGTGCACCAACGTGTCCGCATCCCGCGGCAAGCACAAGGTTCGAGCATAATCATTTCCCGATCCCAAGGGGATCAGGCCCATGGCGGTTGCGGGCTTGGTGGAAGTGAGAATGCCATTGGCAACTTCGTGAAACGTGCCATCGCCGCCTGCCGCCACGAGGGTCGAGTAACCCAGGTCGCAAGCCTTGCGAGCCAGGGCGATCCCTTCCCCCGCCGCTGTCGTCGGCCAGAAGTCGGCTTGATGAGCCAAGCGGCGTCGCATCTCCAGCCACAGCCGCCCCGAACGCCGTCGACCGGCACGCGGATTGTAGATGACGCAAAGAGTGGGGCGAGCATCCATGAACGACCAGAAAAGAAAAGGTTGAGTTGCCTTGCTCTTGTCGCGCAAGCGCTGCCGCGGCACGGGCAAGCTCATTCTGATGGATGGCACCGGTCCTTGACAAGGGGGAGTGCTCCTTGGAACGCCAAGGAGATGGCGGAGAAGGACGATTGCTCTTGTCAGCCAGCGGGCATCTTGAGATAGTCGCCCATCGAGTCAACTCCAGACTATTCGCTAGGGAGAGATCACGCTTCCATGACGCCGGCGCCGACGTATCGCGTGGATTTGGCCATTTTCCGAGGCCCTTTGGATTTGCTACTCTATCTCGTCAAGCGGCATGAGGTGGAGATCAGCGACATTCCCATTGCCGTGATCACGGAACAGTATCTTGGCTACATCCAAGTCTTGCAGGCCATTGACGTGGAAGCGGCGGGAGAGTTTCTGGTGGTCGCCAGCACTTTGATGGAAATCAAAAGCCGGATGCTGCTGCCAGACGATCCAACCGCGGAGGAAGCACAGGCCGAGGAGGACCCCAGGGCGGAGCTGGTGAAACAATTGCTGGCATACAAGCAATATCGGGAAGCAGCGGATCGGCTGGATGCCCTGGCCGCCGAGCAAGCCCGCTATTGGCAGCGACAAGGCATTGAACGACCCGCCATGAACAGGGATTTAGCGGATCAGCCCATTCAGCAGGTGGAGTTGTGGGACTTGGTCAGTGCCTTCGAGCGGGTCTTGCGGGCCACTTTGACGCACACCGACCGCACGATCATCGACGATGACACGCCGTTGCAAAAGCATATGGAGAACATCCTCGCGCTGCTCGCATCCGCCCCGTCCAATGAAGCCGGCGAACAGCGGTTGCTCTTCGAGACCGTCTTCACGCCGCCGCGAACACGCGGCCGGATGGTGGGATTGTTCTTGGCGCTTTTGGAACTGATTAAATGGGGTCGCGTCCTGGCTGAGCAAGCAGAGCCTTTCGGACCCATCGAGTTGATCCTCATCCCCGGTGCGGCTGCGGAACCCCTTTCCCCGCAAGAGCTTGGTCACTATGCATCCGAGGGAACGAAGAATCCTGTGCAAAGCGACCCTGCAACCCTGCCCAATGATATGTGAAGGAAATTTGAAGGAAATTTGTGCGATCAGTGTTACCTTGACGAGTAACCGATGAACCTGCTTGCCAGGGTGTCATGCCTTGGTATCCTTTCGTTAATTCCACCTCCTATCAAAGTGCATTTAGAGCTTACCCAACCATGAAACCAACATGGTTGGATGGCTTGGAGATGCCACGCTGATGGTCGCCCAACGATCAGCAACATCACCAGCGGTTAACCCTTTGTTGGCCGCGTCGTCCAGAAACGCTTCACCGGTTCAGAGGAACAGCATGATGAACGTGTGTTCGATGGGACTTCGGCTCGCGGCGGCATTGAGCTTGCTGTTGAGCCTCGGGCTTTGGGCGGGCTGCCAATCCAAGGCCCCGCAGAAAGCCCTGCATCCCGTTCGCGGGCAGGTTCTTTACCAAGGCGTCCCGATCAAGGATTGTCGGGTGATTTTCTATCCCATGGATGATCCGAATGACATCGAACGGCCGGAAGCCTACACGGATGAAGGCGGTTATTTCGAAGTGATGGGTCGGCGCGACCGACCGGGAGCGGCCGTGGGGCGCTATCAAGTGGCGTTCCTGTGGATGGATCGCCATCCCGAACCCGATGGCAGCAGCGATTTCATCGGGCCCAACAAATTGCCCGCCAAGTATGGCCGGGCGGAAACGTCCACGGTCATCGTGGAAATCAAGGAAGGGAAAAACGAACTGGAGCCCTTCCGATTGCAACCCCAGTGATCCGAGCAACCCCAACTTCTTCCGGAGGGAAACGCATGTCGCTTCGTGTTTCACGAAAAGGTTTCACCTTGATCGAACTGCTGGTGGTCATTGCGATCATCACGCTCTTGATTGCCCTGCTCCTGCCCGCCATCCAGCGCGTTCGCGAGGCGATGGCCCGCATCCAGTGCGGCAACAAGATGCGCAACATCGGCATTGCCCAGCATAATTACCATGGCGACCTCGGCTATTTCGCCACCACGCAAACACAAACGCCCACGGGCAGCGCCCTTCCCAATCACAGCTACATGGTCTTTCTTCTGCCCTATCTCGAGGAGGACGCCCTGTTTCGCAAGTTCAATCTCGATTTGGATTGGCGAACGGCCGCCAATGCCGCCGGTCGACAAACGCAGCTCAAAATCGTCCAATGCCCGACGGCGGACGCCAACCGGACCGATCGCTTCAGCAGCTCGGTTTATGGCATCGTCGAAGGGGCTTGCGGCGACTATGCGGTGATCGATGAAGTGAAAACCCTGTTGGGACCTTCGGGGCTGAACCTCGTGGATAGCGCCGGCGAAGCCGTGTTGAAAAAAAATGGCCGGCGCCGGTTTGCCGACATGATCAGCGGCGACGGCTCCTCCAATTGCGTCATGATCTTGGAGTGCGCGGGACGACCGCAGCGTTACGCTCGGCGACGCCTGATTTGGGACGGCTACACCAATCGCGTCACCGGCGGGCAATGGGCCGACTCGCAGAATGACATCGGGTTGGATGGCACGAGTTTTGACGGCGTTTCGATCGGTGGCCCCTGTGCGATCAACTGTTCCAATAGCAACGAACCCTATTCCTTCCACCCCAATGGCATCAATGTGCTCATGGGGGATGGTGCGGTGCTCTTTGTAAAGGAAACGATCAACATTCGGGTGTTCGCTCGGATGGTCACCAAGGACGCGGGCGAACCCTTTTCGACCGCGGACCTGGATTAGTTCGAGTCGCCTTTGTTCAACCATCTGCTAACAACCATTTTCCCCATCGCTCTCACCGGCGGTGGGGTTTCTTATTGTACACCCCTAAGCGGGAAGCATGGCAGGCGTTCAGGGCAGAAGACTTTCCGCGGTCAGGCATTCCAGGAGGGCGTCAGCCGTGGGGCGCGGGCACGACCAGACGAGGAAAAAGAGGGCCTGGCGCGCCAAACGTTGAGCCAGATGGGGATGAACGAAGCCGACGCCCTTGCAGACGGTGAGCAAGGTTTGCGTCGCTCGAAGAGCTGCTTCGGTGGCGCGGGCGCGCATGCGGATCAAGGCCGTGGAAGGCGCCATGGGTTGTTGGGCCAGGGAAAGCAACTCATCCCAGAGCCGGGCATGGGTTTGTTCAAAGCGGTTTTTCAGATCGGCGAGATAGGGTCGGTCCTGCGCTTCGCGGTCCAGGCCATCGACCGCGGCTTGCACCAGAGCCAGGGCCAAACAGGACGTCGTCAGGCCGCCCGCGCCATCGCCGGCGCCGATCCGTTCGGCGCGGTCTTCCAAAAGCCACGCATCATCCAATTCCACGTCCTGAAAGTGCACTTCGGTCGTCAAGGATCCGCGGAGGGCGAGCAGCTCGAGCGGCGGCTGAATGACGCAGCCTGGCGTTCCCTTGGGAATGCCCGCCAGAAAGGGATTTCCTTCGGCGTCGCGCGCTCCCACCAACAAAAGGTCCGAGGCCGCTGCTCCCGTCAGCCAGGGAACGTGACCTTGGAGACGAAAGCGCTGGCCTTGCCGTTCGATGCGCAGGCTCGGTCCGAGATGCTGCCGCGAGCTGGTCAGTTGGGCCACGCCCACGGAAGCCCACACGGAGCCTTCCGCCAGGCGGGGGAGCCAGGCGCGGGCCAAGGGGCGGTCGCGGCTCACGCGCAAGCGCCGGACCACCGCTTCCCGTTGGCTGAAAATGAAGGCCGTCGTCAAACAGCAGCGGCCGACCGCGGCATAGCCCTCAAAACATTTCACGACCGGCCAATCCCAGCCGCCGAATTCCTGGCCAATCGACCACCGGCAAGCCTCCGCTTCATGCAAGGCGCGGATCGACCTTTCGGGCCACAGAAGTTGTTCATTGGCGGTTGCCGCGCCTTGAAGCCATGCGTCCCGGCAGTTGGTGGAAATCATCAGGGGACTTGCGACAGGTCCCATCAATTGCTACTCCGCTAAGTTTTTGCTTTATCTTTGCCGCGTGCCAAGTCAGAGTAATAGAAACGAATAGTGGATGCTTTCGTTGTACACGAACCCTCGTTCCGACCCAAGCTTTTTGAGGTGTCTTTATGTCCGCGTCTTGGCTTCGATTGATCTGTTTGCTGGGCGGCTGGTGGCTGACGGCCTTGAGCGCCGCGGCCGACGTGAAACTTCCCGCCCTGTTTAGCAATGACATGGTCCTGCAGCAAGGAGAGCGCACGCCGATTTGGGGCAAGGCCGATCCAGACGAATCCATCTCCGTCACTTTGGGAGGTCAAACCTGGCAAACCACCGCCGATGCCCAAGGTCAATGGCGGATTGACATGACCGGTCTCAAGGCCAGCCTGGAACCCGTGGAGTTGCACATCAAGGGCAAGAACACGGTCACGCTCAAGAACGTCCTCATCGGCGAAGTTTGGATCTGCAGCGGACAGTCCAACATGGAATGGCCCGTCGTCGGATCGGCCAACCCGCAGAAAACTCTGGCCACGGCCGATCAACCCCTGATCCGCTTGTTTAAGGTGCCGCGGAAAGCGGCCCTCGAGCCCGTTGAGGAAATTCGGGCCGCGTGGCAGGTATGCAATCCCAATGTCGCCAACGCCTTTTCGGCCGTCGGCTATTTCTTTGGCCGCGAGTTGCAGCGCGCCCGCAAGGTGCCCGTCGGCTTGATTCAATCCGCTTGGGGCGGGACCGTGGCCGAAGCTTGGACCAGCAAGGAGGCCCTGAAAAACCATCCGGACCTGGCCTATCTCGTCAAGCGGCATGAGGAGGCGGTGGCGTATTACGTCAAAAATGAAGCCAGGCTGCTCAAGGAATATGAGGAGAAGCGAGCCAAATGGATCAAGGAAAACACGCCGCAGCAGTCCAAGGAGGGCGGCGTGGGCGCCGCCACGGTGCTGCCGCCGCCGCCTTTCAAGCCGCCCGTCGATCCCCGGCCGAATCCCAACGCCGCCGCCCAGCTTTACCACGGCATGATCATGCCGCTGCAACCCTTCGCCATCCGCGGCGTCATCTGGTATCAAGGCGAATCCAATGCATCGCGGGCCTATGAATACCGCACGCTCATGCCGACCTTGATCGAATCCTGGCGGAAAGCCTGGAAGCAAGATGACATGACCTTCCTGATGGTGCAATTGGCACCCTATGAGAAGGGCGTGCCGGAAGGCATTTGGCCTGAATTAAGGGAAGCACAATGGCTGACGACCAAGCAGCTCAGCCATTGCGGCATGGTGGTCATCACCGACGTGGGCGATCGGGACGACATCCATCCAAAGGAAAAGGAGACCGTGGGCGAACGGCTAGCCCTGGCGGCCCGAGCCTTGGCCTATAAGGAGCCGATCGTCTGGTCCGGCCCGGCGTTCGAGAAAATGGAAATCCGCGGCAGCGATGTCATCCTTCATTTCAACCATGTCGGGTCGGGCCTGGTCGCCAAGCATGGCCCATTGTCGGGATTCACGATCTGCGGCTCCGATCAACGCTTCGTTCCAGCCCAAGCCCGGATCGAAGGGAAAACGGTGGTCGTTAGCCATGGGGAAGTCAAGGACCCGGTGGCGGTGCGTTTTGGCTGGGACAATTACCCCGTGGTGAATCTGTACAACCAGGAAGGCTTGCCCGCCACGCCCTTCCGCACGGATGACTTTCCCCTCAAGACCAAACCGAAGGAAAAGCCCGAAGAGAAAAGCAAAAAGAGCGCAGGTCAGAATTAACCCGCGCTCGCGCCTTGGATGGCTCTGAACCATCACGCAACCCCCGGTCAAGCCCTGGCTGGGGGTTGACTCTATTCCGCCATCGGTCCGCGGACGCTGAGCACCGGGCAGGGGGCCTTCCGCAGGACCTCCTCGGCGACGCTGCCCATGAGCAAGCGCGACAAGCCGGTCCGGCCATGCGTTCCCATGACGATCAAGTCGCAATGAGCATCCTTGGCGACCTGCAAGATCGCGGGGGCCGTTTCGCCGATCACCAATCGGTGTTCGATGGGGAAACTGGATCCTGGCGGCGGCTGGATCGTGCGAAGTTGTTGTTGAAGGGCCTCTTGCTCCTCGGGTGAAGGCGGCGGCGTGGGCGGGGCCATCGAAACGCCCTTGAAACTGGCCGTGGGCATGTCGATGACGTGCAGGACAATCATTCGGGCGTTGTTTTCCCTGGCCAGGGAACAGGCCAATTGAAAGGCTTGATCCGAGCGAGTAGAGAAATCGGTCGGATGCAGAATGGATTGAATCGGCAGCATGATGGTCCCTCCTGTTCCTGGTCGACGAGCTGGGCTTTGGCGATGCGGTGGGTCTATTTCCTTTAGAATTGATGCCACCATGGGTTGTCAATGAAAAAGCTGGCATGACCGGAACGCCCGGCCATGCGTGCGCAAGGCGCAAGCTCAGGATTAAGCTTTCAATCGACGGAGCGATCCAGTAAAAAAGAAAAGGCAACGACTTACCCCCCGTTTGGTGACCTCCTTCATCCTGCCGCCTGGAGGTAGTTTTGAACCGTTGGCTTGGCTTGACGATTTTGCTGCTCATTCCCTGGACGTGGGTCGCGGGAGAGGATGATCCCCCGCCTTCTCTGCCGCCCGCCGCGCAGCAGAAGGTCGATTTTCGCAAGGACATCCAACCCATTTTGGAGAAAAGCTGCCTGTCATGCCATTCGCAGGGGAATCATCGCGGCGGCCTCTCCTTGGAATCACGGGCGGACTTGCTCGAGGGCGGTGAGTCCGGGGCCGTGGTGGTCCTGGGGCAAAGCGATCAAAGTTTGCTAATCCAATTGGTGGCTGGCCATGAACCCGAACGTCCCATGCCCGCCAAGGGCGATCGTCTGTCGGCCCATCAGATCGGCCTCTTGCGGGCCTGGATTGATCAAGGGTTGGCCTGGCCCAGCGACGTCGTGTTTGGCTTTCCCCGCGCTCCCGTTCGCTTGCAGCAACCCGCCTTGCCCGAAGGCGGCGCCGATCATCCGATCGACCGCTGGCTCCACGCCTATTTGCGGCAGAAGAACGTGCCGCCTCCCGCTGTGGTGTCGGATGCGGCCTTCGCTCGGCGGGTCTACTTGGACCTCATCGGCTTGCTGCCCGAGCCATCGGTGCTTCAACGGTTCATCGCGGACCAGGCTCCAGACAAGCGCGCCAGGCTCGTCGAAGCCTTGCTGGCCAGACACGAGGATTACGCCGACCATTGGCTGACCTTCTGGAACGACCATCTCCGCAACGCCTACCGCGGCACGGGCTTCATCGATGGCGGACGCAAGACGATCACGAATTGGCTGCATCGGTCCCTGGCGGAGAACAAACCCTATGATCGCCTGGTGCGGGAATTGGTGTTTCCCACGCCGGAATCGGAAGGGTTCATCAAGGGTTTTGTCTGGCGCGGCGTGGTGAACGCCAGCCAGTCGACGCCGATCCAGGCCGCTCAGAATGTGGCCCAAGTTTTTCTGGGCACGAACCTCAAATGTGCCAGTTGCCATGATAGTTTCGTCAATCACTGGCGGCTCAAGGATGCCTACGCCCTGGCCAGCGTGTTCACGGAGCAGCCCCTGGAGATCCACCGCTGCGACAAGCCCACGGGCAAATCCGCCGGCATTGGCTTCATCTACCCCGAACTGGGTCAGCTTGACGCCAAACTCACACAGCGGGAGCGGCAGCGGCAGTTAGCGGACTTGATCACCAAAGCGGAAAATGGCCGGTTTGCTCGGACCATGGTCAATCGGCTGTGGGCGCAGTTGCTGGGCCGTGGCTTGGTGGACCATGTGGATGATCTCGATCAACCTGCTTGGCATCCAGAGTTGCTGGATTGGCTGGCCGCGGATTTCATCGCGCATGGCTACGACCTCAAGCACACGCTGCGGTTGATCTGCACCTCGCAGGCATACCAATGGCCTGCCGTCCCGATGCAGGACGGGGGCAGCAGCTCGAAGACCGCAATCGTCTTTACGGGACCGACCGTTCGCCGGCTCACGGCGGAGCAATTCCTCGACGGTCTGGCGACGCTCACCGGCGTCTGGCCGACCCGGCCCGCCGCCGTGCTTCCGAACGCCATGAAGCTGCTCTTCGAATCCCCGGTGATGCGCGATGGCAGCTTGCCCATCGACGTCGACATCAGCGACGCCGAGGTATTGCGGCTGCACGTTCGCGACGGCGGCAATGGGCAGCATTTCGATTGGGCCAATTGGGGCGAAGTCCGGCTCGCCGGGCCGCAAGGCACCTTGAAACTCACGGAATTGGACTGGCTGTCCGCCACGACCGGACATGGCAAGGTCGAGCGGAACGTCAACGTCAATCAGGAGCCGCTGCGGATCGGGGGCACGTTGATCGAATGGGGGCTGGGGACCCATGCCCGCTCGGAAATCGTTTATCGCTTGCCGCCGGGTTACACCCGCTTTCGCGCCACGGTCGGACCGGACACGGGGGCGGTCGAACGGAAAACGCCGGTTTCGGTCCAATTTCAAGTGTTCGTCAGCCCGGAGCGATCGCTCTACGTGCGCTCCGTTTTTCTCCACGATGACGAACTCAGCCGGGCCATGGGGAGGCCGACCCGGGATCAAGTCGTGACCCGCAGGGAATCCCTGGCGACCCTGATCGAAGCGTTGGAACTGACCAACGGCAAAATCCTGGATCAACAACTACGGGCGGGCGCGGCAAAACTGTTGGACCGTTTCCAGGGCGATGGTTCGGCCATCCTGGACCATCTTTATCAGACGGCCCTGGGGCGAACGGCGACGGAAGACGAACGCACGATCGCCATGACCTTGATAGGCACGCCGGCCCAAGCTCAAGGGGTCGCCGACTTTCTCTGGACGCTGTTGATGTTGCCTGAGTATCAATTGATCGATTAATGGGAAACCCACCGATGGCACACAAGAGTCGGCTCTCTGCATCCCTGACGCGCCGCGAGGTTTTGCAAGCGGCGGCCGTCGGTTCAATCGCGGCTTTGACCGGTCCTTTGTGGGCAGTCCCCAAGGAGCCGGAGCCGCCCCGGCTGTTGCCGCGCCGGTCCGCCGATGCGGTCATCCTGCTCTGGATGGCGGGAGGCATGTCCCATGTCGAGACGTTCGACCCCAAGCGATATCAACCCTTTGCGCCGGGACTCAAGACGGCAGACATGTTGTGCACGTTCCCGGCCATCAACACTTCGGTGGATGATCTGCAAATCTCCGAAGGACTGGAGAACATTGCCAAGGTGATGGATCGGGCCACGCTTATTCGCTCGCTTGTCCTCCCCGATCTGGGCTTCATCCTGCACACGCGGCATCAATATCACTGGCACACGGGCTATGAGCCGCCCCAATCCGTGGCTGCGCCCCATTTGGGATCTTGGATGGCCCAAGCCCTCGGACCGCGCGACCCGGCCATGCCGCCGTTCATCGATATCGGCCAATCCTATGAGGGCAATGGCGAGGCGGAGGAATTGAAAGCGTTTCAAACCGCGGGCTTCCTGGGCAGCGAGTTTGGGCCGTTTCGCATCCCCGACCCGCGCACCGCCGTGGAAGCAGTCCGCCCGCCCAAGGGCATGGACGCACAGCGGTTTAAAAACCGGTACGACGCCTGGCAGCGGCTTGCCCAGGCCAGTCCCAAGAGCAGCCAGCCAAAGGAGAAGCAAAAAGAAGCCTTGGAGCAGTCGCTGGATCGGGCCTATCGGCTCATGAACTCGCCCGCCGCCAAGGCCTTTGACTTGCATCTCGAGCCACAGCCTTCCTTTGACGTTTACAACACCGGCAAGTTCGGATTGGGATGTCTGCTGGCGCGGCGAGCCGTCGAGGCAGGGGCCCGGTTCGTGGAAGTCAGCACCGAGTACATTCCTTTCCTGGGCTGGGATACCCACGAAAATGGCCATACCCGGCTTGTGGATATGAAGAAACAGATCGACCGCCCAATCGCGCAGCTCATCCTCGACCTCGAGAAGCGCGGCCTGCTCGACCGCACGCTGGTGGTCCTCGCCAGCGAGTTCAGCCGCGACGCCCTGACCGAAGGCAAGCCCGGCAAACCGGTCAAGGATCAGGCCGCGCAGCCCGACGTGATCACCGACCTCAAGCATTTCGGCATGCATCGTCATTTCACGGCGGCCAGCAGCGTCGTCCTTTGGGGGGGCGGCGCCAAACCAGGATTCGTTTACGGCCGAACGGCTGACGAAAGACCTTTGGCCGTCGTGGAAAACCCCATGACCGTCACCGAACTGCATAGCACGATTTATCACGCCATGGGCATTCCGCCGACATATCACGCCGTGACGGAAAAGCGTCCCTTTTACGTAACCCCAGATGGCAAGGGCAAGGCCGTGCTCGACGTCTTGCAGCAAGGCTGATCCGGTCACGCTGAGCGCCAACGACCAATCATCCTGAGCCCACACTCCATGACGGGCCGTATTCGACTCGTCTTGCCTCGTTTCACCAGGTTGTTACAATCCAGCCGCCCCGCCATCTGCATGATGCGGTCACGATGGCGACAAGGAATGCATCGCCGTGCGATCATGGAGGTGGAGAATGCGACGAGGGACGATTCGAATCGCGGCTGGCGCGTTGTGCTTGATGGGCCTGGGGTCGACTTTGATCAGCGGGCGGGATCAGGAAGTGCGCCAGGATCGTCATCTCGAAACCTATTCGATCATCCAACCCAAGCCGCTTCCACTCGAGCGACAACAGCATTATCAAGCCCTGCGCAAATTCGCCCTGGGCCGCACGCTGGAGCATCAGCGTCAATGGGCCGAGGCCATGAAAGCCTATGAAGAGGCACTAAAGGAAGATCCCAAGGCTGTAGCCGTGCTGAAGGCCATGATTCCTCTCAGCTATCGGCTGGACCGTGAAGCCTTCGCCATGGAGTGTTGCCGAAAGGCGCTGGAGCTGGATCCCGATGATTATGAATTGGCTTTTCGGTACGGTCAAGAATTGCGCGAGAAAGGCAAGAATGGGGATGCCCTTGCCGTGCTGCAAAAGGCCGTGAACGTGCCCGCCGCCAAGGGTCGGCCCGCGGTGTATGCCCAGATGCTTTACAGCTTGGCCCAGTTGCAGGAAGAGTTGAATCAGCCGGCCGCCGCGGCTTCGACCTATGCCCAGGTCGCAGCGCTGTTGGAACAGCCTGAATTAATCCTCGCCGACCCCGCATCCGTGGATCGCAAGCAGATCATCGAAGAAGCGGCCCGAACGTACGAACGACTGGGGCAGGTTCGTCTCCGAGCCGGGCAGTACAAGGAAGCGCTAGCTGCGTTTCAAACGGCGCGTGATAAGGCTCCGGAACGAGCAGCCGCCATGCTCTTGCGCATGGCCGAGGTCTATCAGGCATCGCAACAGCTTGACCAGGCCCTTCATTATTTGCGGCTCTATTTGCGTTCGCAGCCCATGGGTGTGGATGCCTATGACAAGCTTGTGGAATTGCTGAGTCAAATGAACCGGGAGGAGGAGATTCTTCCGGAATTGGAGCAGGCCATCGCCAGGGATTCCTTCAACCAGCCCCTTAAACAACTTTATGCTCGCCAGCTCATCGCACGCGGGAAGTTGGCCCAGGCGGAGCCGCTGCTCACGCACATGATGCAGGAAAGCCCCACGGAAGCCGTTTACCGCATTCTGGCGGATTTATTCGTGCAGCAATCCCGATGGCAGGAATTGTTGCAGCGCTTCGACAACGACGCGGCCGCAGTGGAGCGAGCTTCACTGGCGCGGCTGCAATTGGAGGTCATTTCCAAGGACCGCGTCATGGTCCATGGCCTGGCCCTGGCTGCCGTGAAACAACTGTCGCAAGGCAAATCCCTGGCCGCACGCACTCGGCAACTCCTGGCCGTGCTCAGCCGGCAGGCCAAGCTCCATGAACTATCCGAACCGCTCTACCGCAGCTTGCTGCAAGATGAACCCCAGTCGGCGGAGGTTTATCTGGAATTGATCCGCCTGCTCTCCGAGACCGAGCAGTATGAAAAAGTCCTCGGTATCTGCCGCGACGCACTGGCACAAAAGACGGAGGTGCCCGCGCATGTCTTTCAACTGGAGATGGCCCGCGCCTATTCCATGGTGGGCGATTTTCAGACGGCGATCGATCTCAATCGGCAAGTCATTAGCCAAACGGCGGCCCGGTCTCGGGAACAGGACCAGGCCAACGTCACTTTGCTCTTGCTGCATTATCGCGCGGGGCAATTCAAAGAAGCGGTGCAATGGGGCGAGGACCTGCTCAAGGAACGGGAGGAACCTGCGCTGCAGCGGCCCATTCGCCATCTGCTCAGCGGCGCCTACGCCGCGATGAAGGAGTATGACGAGGCCCAAAAACATTTGGAGCATTTGTTTGCGATTGATCCGGAAGACCACATCCTCTGCAACGATCTGGGATATCTCTGGGCCGAACAGGGTAACAATTTGGAGCAAGCGGAGAAGCTGATTCGCAAGGCGATTGAATTGGATCGGGCCGAGCGCCAACGGCATCGTTCGCCCCTGGACAAGCCCGGACCGCTGCCCGATCATGGGGCGTATCTGGACAGCCTGGGATGGGTTTTATTCAAACAGGGTAAAGTCCAGGAAGCCCTCGCCCTCTTGCAGCAAGCCGCGGCGGCGCCCGATGGCGACGACCCCGCCATTCACGCCCATCTGGCGGAAGTGCTGGAAGTTCGGGGCGACGTCCACCGCGCCTATCAACATTGGCAAAAAGCCCAAGCCTTGTATCTCACGCCCAAATATCGGGGTTTTCAGACGCGGCGGACCGAAGTGGAAGCTCACCTGCGCCGCCTCGAAATCCTTCGCGCCTCTGGCAATCGCTAGCGAAGAAAGTATCGTAAATAGGAGGAGCGGTGCGCGGCGGCTAAGGCCCTGCGAAACGTCTCCTGCATTGCCCGAGGTCAACAAGTTCCATCGCAGCGCCCCTGGCAGGGGTTGCCTTTCTTGGAAGCGCGAGGTCTTTATGGCTGGCCACTCTCACTGGGCCAACATCCAACGAAGCAAGGGGGTTGCCGATGCCAAGCGCGGCAAACTCTTCAGCAAGCTGAGCCGCTACATCCTCATTGCGGCCCGCAACGGCGGCGGCGATCCGGACGCCAATTTGAAACTGCGCTATGCCATCGACAAGGCCCGGGCGGCCAGCATGCCCAAGGACAATATCGAACGGGCCATCAAGAAGGGCACGGGCGAGCTGGAAAGCGAAATCCTGGAAGAATTGGTCTACGAGGGCTATGGGCCGGGGGGCGTGGCGATCCTGGTGGACATCACCACGGACAATCGCAATCGCACCAACGGCGAGGTCCGAAAAATCTTCGAACGGGGCGGCGGCAAAATGGCCAACCCCGGAGCCGTCGGCTGGATGTTCGACCGCAAGGGGCTGATCGTTCTCGACCGCGCCGCCATCGATGAAGACGCCCTGATGGAATTGGCCCTTGAAGCGGGCGCGGAGGACGTTCGGCCGTCGGAGAAGCAGTATGAAATCATCTGCGAGCCGACCGCTTTCAACGGCGTTCAGGAAGCCTTGTCCAAGAAGGGTTTGACGCCGCTTTCCGCGGAGCTGACACAGTTGGCCAAAACGCCCATGGACGTGCCTTTAGAGGACGCCAAGAAAGTCCTCAAACTCATGGAAATGCTGGACGATCACGATGACGTGCAGAACGTCTATTCCAATCTCAATCTGACGGACGAAGTCATCGCGGCGGCCAATGCCGCGGGCTGATCCTTTCAGGCCGTGGCTTTGACCATGCCATCATGCTTGCCACAAATTGGATGGCTCCGCAGCCCGCGGGGCCATTTTTTATCGATGCTAGCCCGTGGAGCTTCATGGGCACGTCGATTATGATCGATGCAAGCAAGATCGTCACTGAGGGGGAGCCGGCACGGACATGAAAGGCACGATACGCTACGAAGACCTGGCCCAGGTTTTATTCGAGGAAGCGGGGGATGCGCTCTTTCTGTTCGACCCCGCCACGGGCGAATTACTCGATGCCAATCCCATGGCCGAACGCATGAGCGGCTTCAATAAGGCCGAGCTGCTCAAGATGCGCACGTCGGAATTGTGGCGGGCCGAGCAAGATGCCAGCCTCACCCAAATGGAAAATGCCTACCATCGCACTGGGATCTTTCACGGCAAGGATGGGTTCTTGCTGCGCACCAAGCAGGCGGATCATTGGATTCCCGTCAACCTCACGATCACGCGCTTGCATGTGAAACCGCGCACGTTGAGCCTGATCACGGCCCGGGACGTCCGAGCGCAGCGGGAGGCCTTCTCGAAGCTGAAGAAAGTGGAAGCGGAGCTGCGCCGGGTCCTTTCCTCGGTGGCGGATTGCTTGTGGTCCGCGAAAATTGGGCCGGATCGCCAATGGGTCTATCGCTATATCTCTCCGGTCATCGAAAAGATCACCGGTCATTCCTCCAGCCACTTCATTCGCAATCGGGACAATTGGGGAGCCATTCTGCATCCCGAAGACCGGCCGCGGTGGCAAGAGAATTCGAAAAAACTGGAAGGGGGGCAGCCCACCGAGGCGGAGTATCGCGTTTTGCGGCCCGACGGCAGCGCATGCTGGGTGCGTGAAACGGTCTTGATCAGCCGCGTGCCGGAAGCCTCGGCCCTCTTGCTCGATGGCGTCATCACCGACATCACCTTTCGCAAGCACGCCGAGCAGGAATTAAAATGGGCCAAGGAAGAAGCGGAACGGGCCAACCAGGCCAAGAGCGATTTTTTGGCGAACATGAGCCACGAAATCCGCACGCCCATGAACGGCATCATCGGCATGGCCGAACTGCTGCTCCAAACCGAACTCACGGACGAGCAGCATGAATACGCCCAGATGATCGAGTACTCGGCTGAGTCGCTATTGACGCTCCTGAACGACGTCCTCGACTTTTCCAAGATCGAGGCCCGCAAGCTGGAGTTGGAGCAAATCCCCTTCTCGCTCAGGGACGCCTTGGCGGACGCAGTCAGTACGCTGGCCCTGCGGGCGCAAAAGAAAGGCCTGGAATTGGCTTGCCACGTCCGCGCGGACGTTCCCGATCACTACCTAGGCGATCCCAATCGGCTGCGCCAGGTCGTGATCAACCTCGTGGGCAACGCCATCAAGTTTACCCAGGTGGGCGAAATCGTGGTCCAATGCCGCCGTGCCGAACCAGGGGCCTTGCCTTTGGCCGAGCATGAAATCGGCTTGCATCTCACCATTCGCGACACGGGCATCGGCATCCCGGAAGAGCAACTGAAGAGCATCTTCCAACCCTTCGCTCAGGTCGATTCCTCCACGACCCGCAAATATGGTGGCACGGGATTGGGCTTAGCCATTGTCACGCAAATCGTCGAGCTGTTCGGCGGCCAGGCGTGGGCCAACAGCGTCATGGGCCAGGGCAGCGAATTTCACTTCTTGATCAAACTCAAGGCGCAGGAAGATTCCCTGCCAGGAATGGCGGCCGCGGCCGAATTAGACAGCCTCAAGGAATTGCCGATTTTAGTCGTGGAAGATCACTCGGCCACAGGCGACGCTCTGTTGGACATGTTTTACCGATGGGGATGCGCGGCGCGGGTAGTCAGCCAAGTGGATCGCGCCTTGACCGAATTGCAATTGGCCTTGGAACGAGGTCAGCCCTATCGCCTTTTGCTCATCGACGGCAAGCTGCAAGGCATGGATGGCTTCCAAGCCTTGGAGCGATTGCGCGAACAGATGACGACTCTGCCGCCCATTCTGATGATGCTGCTGGGCATGCAACTGAAGCAAGATAGCCTGCGCTGCCGCGATTATCCCAACACCAGCTTCGTCACTAAACCCCTTCGCGAATCAGTTCTCCAAGAAGCCGTGCTGAGCATGCTAGCGCCGGAGGGAGACTCCAGAACGCCCGTTCGCTCCGAGGAGCAGCCCGAAGAGGATCGACCGCTGCGAAGCCTGGAGATTTTGCTGGCCGAGGATAACACCGTCAATCAGATGCTGGCGATGCGCATGCTCGAAAAGCGCGGCCACCGCGTCGCCCTGGCGACCAATGGCCAGGAAGCGGTCGCCATGGCCGCCCAGCGTCGATTCGATGTCATTCTCATGGACATGCAAATGCCCATCATCGACGGCTTCGAGGCCACGTCCCTGATTCGCCGCCGCGAACAGGAGAATCAGCCGCGAACGCCCATCATCGCCTTGACCGCCCATGCCCTTGCCGGCTACCGCGAGCGCTGCCTGGCTGCTGGGATGGATGATTATCTCGTCAAGCCGTTTCGCCCCAAGGAACTGTTCCAGTTGTTCGAGAAATGGGTTCCCAGCGCGATCATCAAGAAACCTCCTGGGCCAGTCGAGAAAGCTCCCCCCATGGTGGAGTCATCGGTGCCGAAGGCGGACTCCCCCTTGGCTGATGTGGAAACGGTCGACCGCGAAGCGGCCTTTCAGCGCATCGACCACGATCATGGGATCATGAAGGACTTGATCGACGCCTATTTCCAGGATGCCCCCCGACTCATGGCGGATTTGCAAGCAGCCCTCGAAGCGGGCGATCTCAACCAAGCCCATTTCCACGCCCACACCCTCAAGGGCTTGGTCGGCATCTTCGCCGCGCATCGCGCCTATGCCGCGGCCCTTGATATGGAGACCTTGACCAAGGAAAATCGACTGGAGGAGGCGCGGAACATTTGGGATCGGCTCCAGCGAGAGATCCAGCAACTGGAACCCATTCTGCAACATTGGGCGCAAGCCGACGTCGAAGCTGGGCGCCATCTCCCGCATGGTGAACAATAACGTTGCATCATTTCCTCGCACAAGGAGCATTGATCGTGGACTTGCATCCCGCCTTGCAGCGTCAAAACTATTTCATCAAGGAACACGTGGGCATGTTTCGCGCCGCGAACCAGTACGACATCTATGACGCCGAGTCCGGCGAGGAACTGATGCATTGCCGCGAACCTCATTTAGGATTTTTCACCAAGTGGCTGCGCTTCACAGACTATAAACGTATGACCCCATTTGACGTCCGGGTGACGACCCCCGATGGGGAGCCGATCTTGTGCGTGCAAAGGGGCATTGCCCTTTTCCTTTCTCAAGTCAAGGTTTTGAATGACCATCAGGAATGCGTGGGGGGATTCAAGCAAAAATTCTTCAGCATCGGCGGTGCGTTCCGCGTGCTGGATGATCGCGATCGGGATTTATGCGAACTGGTCGGCAAATGGACGAGTTGGGAATTCACCTTCAAACACGGCGACATTGAGTTGGCTCGCGTGAGCAAGAAATGGGTGGGATTAACCAAGGAACTCTTCACCACTGCCGACAATTATGTTTTGAGTATTTCCGAGGAACTCCCCCCCGACAATCCTTTGCGGATGCTCATCCTCGCCGCCGTGCTTTGCATCGACATGGTGCTGAAGGAATAATCCGGATTTGACCAGTCTAACTGGGGCAAGAGGCGGCAGGCGGCGCTGCTTTCATGAAGTGCGGCTGATCAATCAAAGCTGGCTCAAGGAACCCGCTGCTGGACAAGAGGTCCGAGGCGATCAGGCGCGAGGTAATCCGCGCGGATTCATAAATGACCGGCAAGCCGCTGCCAGGGTGCGTGCCCCCGCCCACAAGATAAACCCCTTCCAAATCCTCGAAGCGATTGCGCGGCCGACCTAGCAGCATTTGCCGCAGGGTGTGGGAGAGGTTGAACGTGGCGCCGCGATAGATGTGCATCTGTTGCTGCCAGTCGGCGGGGGTCACGATGCGTTCCACGCGAATGCGCGCGCGCACGTCCGCCATGCCAAGGCGGGCAAGCTGCTGGAGCACCACCTCGCGAAAGCGGGATTTCTCCTTGGACCAATCCACATTAGCGTGCATGTGCGTCACCGGAGCCAGAATATACAGCGTGCTCTGACCCTTGGGGGCCAGCGACGTATCGGTCACACAAGCATTTTGCACATAAAGGGAAGGATCGTCGGACAGGACGTGGCCATCGTCGATATCGATCAGATTTTGATGATAACTCTTGGAGAGATAGATCGTGTGGTGGGTCGTCTGATCGTAAATCCCATCGATCCCCAAATACAGCATGAACGTCGAACAGGAATAGCGCTTCTGCTCCAGTTTGGCGTCAGTCCAGCGGCGCCGCAGCGCGTCGGGCACGAGTCGCTGCATGGCATGGGCGAAATCAGCATTAATCACCAAGGCGTCGCAAGGAAAGCGCTCAGACCCCGCGTGCACGGCGATGGCCTTTCTGCCTTGAAACTCCAAATGGTCCACGTCCGCATTGAGCTTAAGGCGCACCCCCATGTCCGTGGCGATCTCGGCCATCCGCTCGCTGAGCGCAGCACAGCCGCCGAGCGGGTGATAGACGCCGTATTCGTATTCCAAGAAGGACAGGATGGTGAAAAGCGAGGGACATTGAAACGGGGACATGCCCAGGTATTTCGACTGGAAACACATGGCGAGCCGGACCCGTTCATCGCTGAAGAAACGCCGCAGGTCCGATTCGACGGACTTCCAGGGTCGCAATTTCGAGATGGCGTTCCAGATCGGCGCCTTGAACATGTCCTTCCAGGAAAGGAAAGGCATTTCCAAGATCGGTCGGAAACGCTGCAGCTTTTCCCGGTTGTCTTGCAGAAAGCGGCGGAGTTGAGGGGCATCCTCGGGACAAAGCTGGGCGATGGCGCGCTCCATGGCGGGGACGTCGGGAGTGCAAAGCAACTCGCCCCCTTGACCGAAAACCAAGCGATACTGGGGATCCAATTTCCGCATGGGGATCTCGCGCCAGAGATCCCTGCCGATGGTTTTAAAGATATCTTCGAGAACGCGGGGATAAAGGAAAAAGGTTGGCCCGAGATCGAAGCGGAAGCAGTCCAAGGTGAAGCTGGAAGTGCGTCCGCCCACGCGATCGCGGCGTTCCAAAAGGGTGACGTCCAAACCCGCTTGAGCCAGGAGCAAGGCCGATGCCAACCCTCCTGGACCTGCACCGATAATGACGACGCGCCGTTGCTTGGCTGTCAAGGGGCCTTCTCCGCTGATTGCGCAATCGAGGCTTCCCTGGGGCGGAAACCTCGTAAGAGCCATTTTATGGAGTTCTTGGAAAATGGTGGTCCTTATGGGGGAACTTGCAGGCCGCTTCAGCGTTTAATCCTGCGCATGAACCAAGGACAATCATTATCCTTTGAATAGACATCTTCACCCGTTTGACCGTTCAGCCTGTGAGGATTTAACATGCTTCTTACCTTTCGTTACGGACTGGCCGTCATGGCCCTGGCGACTTTCATGGCCTTTGAGCCACCTATCATCTTGGGGCAGCAGCGTCCCAAACCCGCCGCGGGTCAACTGCAAGTCGGGGATGCTGCGCCGGATTTTGCGCTAACGCGCCTCGACGGCCAGGAGAAAGTTCATTTGAAAAAGCTTCAGGGTAAGCCCGTGGTGCTGATCTTTGGCAGTTGCACCTGACCGCCCTTTCGCCAATCGATCCGTGCGATCGAAAAGCTTCATGCCGAATATCAAGGCCGCGTGCATAGCCTGGTGATTTACATCCGCGAAGCCCATCCGAGCGATGGTTGGCAAGTGCTGCAAAACAAGCGCGACATGCTGGAGATCAACGACCCCAAGACCTTCGAGGAACGTCGTCGAGTCGCCCAGGATTTCGCGGAGCGCTTCGAACTGAAGCTGCCCGTTTTGATCGATGACCTGGATGATCGCGTGAATCGTGCCTATGCCGCCTGGCCTGATCGGCTGTACGTGGTCGATGCCAAGGGCAAGCTGGCCTACGTTGGCAAGCCTGGCCCCCGGGGCTTCAGCGTGGGAGATCTCCCGCCTGTTTTGGAACGCTTGCTCAAGCAGTGAGAGAGGCCGGCGAGGCCGTCAGCGGCCAAGCCACTATTCCAAGACAATTTTCGAACGGTCGAAGGTGGCCTCGGGGAATTTCATTTTTAAGCTGCGCAGTTTGCGGACGATCGTCTCGGCGACGATGAGGTTGCGATACCATTTGTTATTGGCGGGTACGACCGTCCATGGCGCCCATTTGGTGCTGCATTTGTTCAAGACGTCTTCGTAGGCCCGCTGATAGTCATCCCAATAGCGGCGATCTTCGATGTCGCTTTCACAAAACTTCCAATATTTCTTTGGATTGTCGAGCCGCTCCTTGAAGCGTTTCTTTTGTTCTTCCTTGCTGATGTGCAGAAAAAACTTAAGGATCACGATGTTGTTCTTGGACAGGATTTGCTCAAAGCGATTGATCTGCTTGAAACGGCCGCGCCAAACCGGCTCCGGGGCGAGCTGCCGCACGCGAACCACGAGCACGTCTTCATAGTGCGAACGATTGAAGATGCCGATCTCGCCATATCGCGGCAGGACCTTGTAAATGCGCCACAAGAAGTCATGGTCCCGTTCTTCCTCGGAGGGAGCGCGGAAGGCCGTGACGCGGCAACCCAGGGGCGTGATGCCGTTCATGACGTGCCGGATCGTGCCATCCTTGCCCGAGGCGTCCATGCCTTGCAGGATCACCAGCAGGGCGTGCTGATTGTCGGCGTAGAGCAGCCCTTGCAGTTCGGCCAACTCCTGCCGCAGTTCGATCAGTCGGGCTTCAGCCTCTTCCTCGCATTTGTAGCCGCCGCAATCGTCGGGGTCGAAGCTGGAGAGTTTGACCAGCTTCTTCGGACGCACCAGGTATTTTTTCATGTGCTGCTCCATGGCGTTTACAACAGGGCCAAGGTTTCGTCCCAGCCATGCATGCGATTGAAATTTTGCACGGCCACTCCACTGGCGCCGCGAACGAGATTGTCAATGCAGGAGAGGATGACGATCCGCCTGCCCGCGACGCGCAGGCTCAGATCGCAGAAATTGCTGCCCCAAACGTCTTTGGTGGCGGGCAGCGCCTCGGTGATGCGGATAAATGGCGCGGCACGATAGTATTCACGATACATCAGGTAAAGCTGCTCTTGGGTAATGGAGCGCCTGGGGGTGGCGTAGATGGTCGTGAAGATGCCCCGATCCATCGGAATCAAATGCGGCGTGAACAGCACTTGCACGGGAGCAACGGCGAGGTCGCTTAAGGTTTGTTCGATCTCGGGGGTGTGCCGATGCGTGCCGACTTGGTAGGCGGCGACGCTTTCATTGCACTCTGGGAAATGGGTGGTCAAGGTCGGCGATCGGCCCGCGCCCGATACGCCCGATTTGCTGTCGATGACGATGTCATGGAATTCGATGGCTTGACCGGCCACGAGCGGGGCCAGGGCCAGCACGGCCGATTGCGGGTAGCAGCCGGGGTTAGCCACCAGTTGCGCCTGCGGCAGTTCCTCGCCATACACTTCGGGCAGGCCATAGACGGCTTGGGCCAACGAAGCGAGGTCGGCGTGGCTTTCCTTGTACCATTGCGCGAAGACATTGGCGTCGCGGAGACGATAATCCGCGCTGAGGTCGATGACGCGCAGACCTCGGGCCATGAGTTGCGGCACCGCGGACATGCTCGCGCCATGGGGCAAGCAGCTAAAGACGCATTGCACCCCTTTGGCGAGCAAGCGGTCGACCTCAAAAGGCTCGCAGGCCAGGTGAAGTCGGCCGCGAAAGCGCGGGTGCAAGTCGGCAATGAAGGGCGAGCCTTCCTTGTTTTCCTGGCGCGAAGTAATGGCCGCGAGGTTCACGTGGGGGTGGCGGAGCAAGAGCTGAATTAACTCCGCCGCCGTGTATCCCGACCCGCCCAAGATCGCCACGTTGATCATGATCGTCCATCGTTCCTTTCAAACACGGTCCGCCAATTCCAGCCATAAAGCTTTATAGTAACGCAAGAGCAATTCACCTGCCTCCGGGGGCAGCTTTTGCGGGATTTCAATGAGCGTATAGCGGTCATAAGCGATGTTCCGCAGCGCGTGCAATAACTCCCGGTAAGGATAACGACCATACAGTTCATTGATGTGGCAGGATTTGATGCGGGATTGAAGACGCGCGAAACCGTCCTGGATGGAGCCATCAACTAAGTCCGTGGCGTTGGAATTCCAGGTGACCCCGACGCACGAGGGCAAGGCATGCTCCATGATCTGCTGAATATTCTTGGGGTCGGCCGTTCCCGCGCCGTGGACTTCGAGCCACACCTCTTGCTGCAACGTTTGTGCATATTCGCCGCAGGCCGCCAGGGCCGCGCTGATTTGCTTGAGCGTGTCGGCTGGTGCGACGCCGCGGACAAAGCCATTCGGCCGCACCTTGACGCCCGTGCCGCCCAATTCCGCACCGAGGTCGAGAAATTGTTTGCAGGTTTCGATATTGTTCGCCACGATTTTCGGGTCGGCGGCGTGGAATTCACAAACGGTTCCCAAACCCCAAAGCTTCACGCCGCTGTCCGCGAAGCGCTGGCGAACTTCGCGGCGGCCGGATGCGTCCAAGCTAGGCTCCACGCCATGGGCGTGGGTGGTTCGCAACTCCAAAGCGGCCACGCCGGTTGTGCGTGCTATGCTCAGGAGGGTAGGCAAATCCCATTGTGCGGCCAGATTGTAGGTCACTAATCCCAAGGCAAATTGTCGCGGCGGGAGAGGCGTTGCTGCTTCAGCGATGCGGTCCGATGACGCCCAGCCGACCCCCAAACAGGCTCCGGCGGATTGTAAAAAAGTTCGTCTAGGCCAGGGCATGGCGAGCATGGATTCACCTCGTCCGGGAACACAGCATTGGAATCTCTTGAAATGGTAACATGGAAGAGGCAAGTCCTGAAAGCCAGCCGCCGCCATTTTCTGCTTGGACTTCGGGTACCAAGTCGGTAACTTGTAACAGGCCACCCTTTTTTCTGTTTTCGGAAGGTTCGAACGCGAAATGACCGTGATGCCTCAACCGGCCGATTCGTCGGCTATGGACGCGACCACTCAGGAATCGGCGTCTCCCGTTCCCGCGGACGTTGGTTCTTCTACTCCCCCGGTGATGACGCCCGTCAGCGATGAAGCGCAGACCCCGCGCCCGGCCTCGCCGCGCCCCTTTCAGCCTGGCCATCAGGACGTGGGACGAATCGCCCAGGATTTGCAGATCCGCAAAATCCAGGTCGAAGCCGTGGCCCAACTGCTCGATGAAGGGTATGCGGTTCCTTACATGGCGCGGTTTTGCAAGGATCGGATTGGTTTCCTGAACGAGGACGTCATCCGCCAAGTTCAACGGCGCATCCTCTTGCTGCGGCAGGTCAGCGATCGCAAGCAGGCCATTTTGCGCAATTTGCAAACGCAGGGAAAGCTCACCGACGAATTGCAAGCGGCCATCCAAAACGCCGACACGAATAAACGGTTGGAAGACCTCTATCTGCCCTATAAGCCGCGCAAGAAATCGCCCACGGCTTCTTGGCGGGACAAGGGACTGGAACCCTTGGCGTTGGCCATTTGGCAGCGCGATCCCGCCGTGCAAAACCTGGACGAACTGTGGCCTACTTTCATTAATCCCGAAAAGGAATTGGCCACGGCCGAAGTCGTGCAAGAAGGGGTACGCATCCTCATCGCCGAGGCCATCAGCGAAACGGCTGCCGTTCGTGAAACCGCTCGGCGGTATCTTTGGGAACACGCCAAATGGCGGATCGAACGTGCCGCGTCGTTGCCCGAAGGGCAGGGCCTCGAGTTCAAGGACTATTTCAACTTCAGCGATTCCATCCGCCACATCGCCCCGCATCGGGTCTTCACCATCCTTCGCGGAGAAAAATCCGGCGCCTTGACCATCCATTTGGACTTCTCCTGGGAACAACTCGAACCGTTGCTTTTGGAAAAGCTTCATCTGGCCGATCACCCGCATCAAGAGTTGGTGAGCGCGGTGGCCGTGCAAGGTTTGCGCCAGTTCCTGATTCCAAGCCTGGAGAAGGAAATTCGCCGCGATTTGATGGATAAAGCCGAGGAATATGGGTTGCAGGTCTATGCGCGGAATTTCCGCAGGCTCTTGATGCAGCCTCCCGTCCACAAATCCGTCTTGGCCATTGATCCGGGTTATCGGAATGGCTGTCGCCTGGCAGCCCTGGACGCGGAAGGCCATTTTCTGACCAGCGCCGTGATCTTTCCCATGGCCGTCATAGAGCGAGAAAAGAAAGACGGCAAAAAGGCCAAGGGCAATGCCCCGCTGGCCGCCGGAGCAGCGAGCGCGGCGGCGACGGCTACGCCTGCCGCACAAGAGTCGGCTGCTTCGGCAACGGCGTCGCCCTCGCCTTTGGATGGAGTGAAGCCATCGGCTGATGCACAGCCGGCTTCGACAGAAACCCCAGCGGCAGAGGAAGCCGGCGCCTTGCCCGCGATGGAAGCAGTCGTCCCCGAAGGACCGCAACCGGAGAAAACCGAAGCGGCCGCGCCAGCCCCGCCGAGCGGCTCGCCCTCCAGTCCGCCGCCTCCCGCGGGGCCAACGCCGGAGGAACAGCGTGCGGAAGCCAAGCGCGTCATTGTCGAAATGGTTCGCAAACATCAACTGCAAGTGGCGGCTATTGGCAGCGGCATGGGCAGTCGGGACGTCGAGGAATTGCTCAGCGAATTGATCGCCAATGAGTTGCCCGACTTTGAATACCACGTGGTCATGGAGGCTGGGGCCAACGCTTACGCCCTGGGCAGCGTGGGCCGCGAGGAATTTCCACATCAGGAGGTGGCCGTCCGCGCCGCCATCACGATCGGCCGCCGCTTGCAGGATCCGCTGCGTGAATTCGCCAAGCTCGATCCCGTTCACGTCAGCACGGGCTTGGCCCATTATGACTTGGCGGAAAAGCGGCTCAAGGAAGCCTTAACGGCCGTGCTCGAATCCTGCATCAATCACGTTGGTGTCCATCTCAACCGCGCCACGGTGCATGAATTGAAATACGTCGCGGGGCTGAATCCGATCCTGGCCCAAGCAATCGTGCATCATCGCCAGCAGCAAGGTCCGTTTCTGAGCCGGGAAGGGCTGAAGCAAGTTCCTGGAATGAACGACCTGGCCTATCGCCAGGCCGCGGCTTTCGTGCGCGTGCCAGATGCGGAAAACATCCTGGATCGCACTTGGGTGCATCCCGAACAGGCCGAGATCGTGCACCATTTGCTGGCGGAGCTTGGAGCGAGTCTCGAAGCCTTGACTCAAGAGGATCAGCTCGAGCGCTTAAGGCAGAAGTTCGCGGAATTAAATCTCGATGAATATGCGCGCAAATACCAGCTTAGCGCCGTGCAGTTCGATGACCTTTTGCATGCCCTGGCTCGGCCCGGCAAGGATCCGCGCATGGATCAACCAGCGCCGCTCATGAAAAAGAAGCTACTCAAGCTGGAAGACATGTATCCGGGCATGGAGCTCAAGGGCACCGTGCTCAACGTCGTGGATTTTGGGGCTTTCGTCGACGTTGGCCTCAAAGACAGCGGTCTCGTACACATCAGCCAACTTGCCAACAAGTACATCAAGAGTCCTTACGACCATGTTTCGGTGGGCGACGTGGCGACTGTATGGGTCATGAACGTGGACATGGATCGCAAACGCGTGTCGCTGACGATGATTCCGCCCGGCACGGATCGCAAACCCGCCGAGCGCAAGCCCGCGCCGGCTCAACGCGAGCGGCGGGAAGCCCCCTCGGATCGGGGCCAGCGTCCGCCCAAGCCGCGCTATCCCGCACAAGTGGCTTCGCCTGGCAAGCCCTCAGCGGCCAACCAATTGCCGCCTCCGCCTCCACGGTCGGGCGGCAGGCCGCCCAGCGAATCGGGGTCGCGTGCACCGGTCCGATACACGCAGCCGCCGCGCAAGCCCAAACCGCCGCCGAAGTTGTCCGAGGAAGCCTTGAAGGGCAGCACGCCTCTTCGAACCTTCTCGGAGTTGAAAGCCCTTTATGAGGCCAAGAAGCCGGGGTCCGAACCGGCTTCGCCTCCGGCGCCGACCGATCAGATGGAAGCGCCCGCACTACCAACTACGCCTCTGAAGGACGAAGACGCCTCGACGGCGACCGTGCCGCCAGCCACTCCCGAAGCAGGGAGCTAATCGTTGCCTCGGAAATGGCGGCAACGATCATCATGAAAGGCGGATGACTGAAATCACCGCTGGCCGGCCCGCTCTAGTGCGGGGCCGGTCAAGCGGTAGGTGATCCATTCTTCCAGCGGTTCAGCGTCAAAACGGCGATAAAAATCCAGGGCAGGCTCATTCCACCGCAGCACGGCCCATTCCATGCGGCAGCAGCCCCGGTCATGGGCCAATTTGGCGAGCGCCTGAAACAAAGCCTTGCCGAGCCCCCGGCCGCGCATGGCAGGCTCCACAAACAAGTCCTCAAGATACAATCCTGGACGCGCTTTGAACGTGGAGTAATTGTGGAAAAACAGGGCGAAGCCGGCGACGCGACCCTCCACCTCCGCGATCAAGACTTCGGCTCGAGGCTCCTTTCCGAAAAGATGCTCATGCAATCGGGATTCATCCAACGCCAAGGCATCGGTCAATTTTTCATATTCCGCCAAGGCTCGAATAAGCCGGGCAATATCGGGAATATCCGCGGGAAGGGCCGTTCGGATCATGGGGGAATCTCGGCTTTCTGGATTGATCCATTCGGAACTCGAGTTATAATAGCAACGCTGCCGGGAAACGAAAGCCTCACCGCGTCCCTTCCAGAGGATGCACGTTTCCCATGAGAGTTTCCTCCCTCCCTCTAAGGAGCTGATTCATGCTCACCCTCTTCGGTCGTGCCTCCCGTTTATGTGATGGCCTGTCGAGACGAAGTTTTCTCCACATTGGCGGGTTGGCGTTGGGAGCCAAGATGCTTACCCTCTCCGACGTCCTTCGTGCCGAAGCGTCGACGCCGGCCTCGCCCCAGCGCCGCCATAAGGCGATCATTAATATTTTTCTCGGGGGCGGCCCGCCGCATTTGGACATGTGGGATCCCAAGCCTGACGCTCCCAAGGAAATCCGCGGCGAATTCAAAGCTATCAACACCCAGGTGCCGGGGATACAAGTGACCGAGTGCTTCCCTCGGATCGCCGGTTTGATGAACCATTGTGCGATCATTCGCTCCATCGTCGGCTCTTTTGGCCACCATTGGTCGTATCAATGCATGACCGGCTGGGATGAACGCTCGCTGGCGCCGATCGGGGGACGACCGAGCATCGGTTCCGCCTTGGCTCGGCTGCAAGGGCCGGTCGATGCGTCCGTGCCTCCCTTCGTGGGCCTGGCCGCGCGGACGTCCCATCAACCCTGGTCCGACCCTGGTACGCCGGGCTTCCTGGGCAAGCCGTATGCTGCCTTCAAGCCCGATGGTCCGGGGCTGGCGAACATGAAGCTGCGCAACGTCACCTTGGAACAGCTCGCAGATCGCAAGCATTTACAGCATCAATTTGATGGATTGAAGCAGGAAGCGGATGCCACGGGTTTATTGGCGGGAGCCGATGCCGCATCGGCCCGTGCCTTTGACGTGCTCACTTCCAGCCGCCTGGTGGACGCCCTCGATCTCAGCAAGGAAGACCCCCGAGTTCGTGAACGGTATGGCGATGGCAAGCCCTACAAGTATCAATACGACGGCGCCCCCACGGCCAACGAGCAGTTGTTAATGGCGCGAAGGTTGATCGAGGCGGGCGTGCGGTGCGTGACGCTGTCTTATGGGCGCTGGGACAGCCACGGCGCCAATTTCGACCTGGTTCGCGACCATGGCGGCAAGCTGGATCAATGCCTTAGCGCTCTCATCGAGGATCTGCACGTTCGCGGCATGCTCGATGACGTCTGCATCATCGCCTGGGGCGAATTCGGCCGGACGCCGCGCGTCAACAAGGATGCGGGCCGCGATCATTGGCCGCAAGTCAACAGCGCGATTCTTGCCGGGGGCGGCCTCCGAACCGGGCAAGTCATTGGGGCCACGAATCGGTTGGGGGAATACGCCAAAGAGAGGCCGGTTCACTTCCAGGAAGTCGTGGCCACGCTGTATCACGCTTTGGGCGTGGATACCACACAGACCACTCTCACCGATCCCACGGGGCGTCCGCAATATTTGGTCGATGAAAAACCGATGCGGGAATTGGTCTAGTTCGTAAGCAGATCATCGTTAACTAGACAGTCCGGGTGCGCAGCGCCGCCCGGGCTGTGGCTTTTCCCTGCTATGGCTCCACGGCTTTCTGGAATGCGGCCAAGACGCGCGGCCAGGCGGCCCCCAAGTAGACGCGCGTGCCCTTCCATTCCTCAAGATCATCGGGCGCTTCCGCTGCCCGTTCGGCAAAGCCTCGCTGCGTCAGCCGGAGGCGCGTTTTGCCGCCTGGAAGGGCCTCGAAGCGCAACACGACAAAGGTCGTCTTGGCGCGGGCCTTCGGATACTTGGGCGGGGCGTTCCACTCGAACGCCAACATTTCTTGTGGCAGATATGCCAACACTTTTAAGCCTTCGGCGCCTCTTTGTCCCGCTGGGGCATCGGGGGCGAACCAGACTTCCAAACGGCCTTCGGGCTTCAGTTCGATGACGGCCTTCGAGGCCAAGAAAGACTGTAATCCCTCGTTGGTGGTCCACAACTTCCAGGCGCGGTCGAGCGGCGCCTGCACTTCCACGCTCAGGTCGATGGGCTTTAAAGCTTCATCGTCGGCATGGCACGGGTGGGCCATGGAGATCAGTGATATCCCAACCAGTGCAGCTATTCTTATCCGCATGATCATGGTTCCTTTGATGGTCGAAGCAGTCATGTTTACGAAGCTTCATACGCTTGTTTGAGCCAGCCCACCAACACATCGTCGACGTCCGCTGCCTTTTCCACGCGCACACGGTGGGACACCATGGCGTTGAAACTCCCCGAAGCCTCCAAACGAGCCGTTGGCTTGACGCCCTTGAGTTGAATGCCCACGTCCAGCCGCGTGGCGGTTGAGGGCTGGATGAGAGCAAACTGCTTGTTGCGCCGCAAGCTGACATAGGTCTTCTTGGGAGCGATTTCGACGTCGCCGCCAAATAGCTGAACGCGCTTGATCAAGGCATCATACCAGGGTTTCAGCGCCGCCTTGGCTCCCGCATATTGGCCAGCCACCAAGTCCTCGCCTGCATCCATGGCATGCGATGAGGAAGATGGCAGCGCCTCATGAGCCGCCAGATTGGCATAGCCATGCCCCATGCCAAATTCCGACTTCAACCATTTGACCATCTCCCCGTGCTTCATGGGCAGCTTGGCTTGCACCAGTTTGAGCCATTCGGGGAGTGCTTTCCCGGTTTTTTCCTTGAAGTTGGCGATCATCGTCGCCAGGGAGGCATCAGGCGAAGCGGGCATTTCGAACTCCTTCGTTTAACGATCAGGGTTTTCCAGTGGCCAGTATTCGACGCGGGTTTTCTTCGGCGACATGAGGGGTTCGAACCACCCCAGCATGCGATACAGAACGCGAACGCCGAAGCTCGGCCGTCCCGTTTCCACCACGGATTTCAGCGTGCCGATGATCCATGTTCCACCTTGCTGCATTTGCTTGGTTGTCTTCGTTCCCTTGGTCATTTGATCCAGGATCATGGTGAACTCCACGCCATTGGTCACCGGTTTCAGTTCATAAGTCACCACGCAAGGGGGATCATCATGCTGAGTAAAGCGAAAGGTATGGGAGTAGCGATGCGGCGGATCGAATTCGAGCACTTCGCCGACGGCGCCAACGAAACGATTGCTTTTGGTGCGCATCTGTATGGATTGCCCCGGCTTCAGACCTGGCGTGTGCAACTGCATGTTGAAGAAACAAGCCTGCGGCTCGTCCGTTTTCGTGATCTCGCGCCAGACTTGCTCGATCGAACCGCGAATAAAAATCTTGAATACCGATCGTTCTGTTTCAGCCATGTTTCTGCTTTCTCTTGGATGGCGTGGAGGTCGTTTCCACCTGGTATTTGAGCCGCGTCAGCTTGCCCGCCCAGAGGCTGCTGAAGTCGGTGGTCCAGCGTTCGTGAATCAATTGCAACGGCACGACATTGAGATACAGCCTTCGCTGCCGGCCCTGTTTTTCCGAATGAAGCAACTGCGCCCGCTCCAGGACCCGGAGATGCTTGAGCAAGGCGATTCGGCTAAATGGAAACTGATCCTCCAAATCGCGCGGGCAGCACCCCGGATGCGCCCGTACCAGATCCAGCATCCGACGGCGATCGCGATGGCCCAGGGCCAGGAAGACAGCATCCATATCGTCGGGCAGCATAAGTAACTAAAAGGTTACCTATTTAAGGCACGTTGTCAATTGAAAAAAGAAAGGAAGACTGAATTCGTGACGAATGGACCGGGAGGGGATCGCTCAGGCCGCGGCTAGGGCTGCTTGAACGCGGCCAGGCTGAAACAACCCAGGAAGATCACCAAGAGGGCGGCCCAAGCCACGCGCCGCCGCCAGGATTGGCCAAAGTCGCGTTCGAGTTGCGGCGGGTTAAAGGCCAAGAGCCAACGAGCGATGAGGAAGACTAGTAAGCCCACGAGGGCCACGCAGGACATGAGTTTCCAAGGCATGAGCGGACGCGCTGCATCGGGGGAGCCAAAATCCAACCAGACCCACCCGCCTTGCGGCACGCTGATCATGATTGCGAGCACGGGAAGAAGGGACAGCATGATCACCGCCGATAAATCCATCCACCACTCGATGGACCAGGTCATCATCTCCCTGAAACCAGGCCTGAGTCGGCCAAGGGCCTCCTTGGCGGCTGAACCCAACTGCGGATGGTTTTGCAAGGCGTTGAGCAGCGGCCAGGCGGCGCCGGCGTCGCTGCCCATTTGCCCCAAGAGTTGGATGAGCGTGAGCCGATAGGCCGCGTCCTCGGGCAGAGTGGTTCGCAATGAAATGAGCATGCCCGGCACCGCCCGGCTGCGCCAGACGAGGAGAACTTGCTTGGCCGCTTGCTGCGCATCGGGATCGGGATCCTTGAGCGCGCTCAGGACCGTGTCGAACACCTCATGTTCAGATGGCATGGCCATTTGGCCAAGCATGCGAATCACATAGGCGCGAGTCTGGCCCGAGGGGTGCTGCGCGGCCCATTGACACAATTGGGCCAAGATCTCCGCCGGCGAGGCAGCGGGGTTCAATTCCAGGGGCGACGCTTCCGAGCAAGCGGGAGCTTCTTGCAGCAAGCGAAGCGTCTCAAGCTGCATGCGTGGAACTCCTCAAGATCAACGAAGCGTCAGGGCGAGGTCGATACGGTGCCCCGCGGGGCAAGGCCGAACGGTCCGCTGCCAAGTCTCCCTTCAACCGCTGACGAAACAAAGTCGCAACGGAAAAAGGCTTCCCGTCGCAATAACATCACTCTTTGGTGGCTTTCCACGTCCACTTGTGATTCTTGATATTGCTAGCGGTGCCTTCGATGGTGTTGCCCATCAAGGTGCCGCGATATTCCGAAAAGCGGTTGTTCATCTCCATGTAAATCTGGTTGCCGGTCTGTTTCCACGTGGCCGTGGTGGAGGTTTTACCGGTGGTGATGGATGTAAATTCCAAGGTGCCGTCCGGTCGGAAATGGAAAGTGTATTCATCGCCATCGGAGTCGCGGCTCTTCCATTTGGTTCCCGCAAGGCTGGCGGCCTTGGCATCGACGCGCTTGAGTTTCCAAGTCCAGGATTTGTTGTTGCGGTTCGTGGCCGAGCCTTCCATGGTGTCCGCAGTTATAGTGCCGCGGTATTCGGAGAATTGGTTGTTGATCTCAATGTAAATGTCCGAGCCGGTCAGCTTCCAGGTCGCGTTTTTATTGCGGACTTCGCGGTCTTGTTTGGCATCATAGCGCGTGACCTCCAAGCTGCCGTCGGCGAAGAATTGGAAGGAAAACTCGTCGCCATCCGAGTCCTCTCCTTTCCAGGTGCTGCCGGCCAAGGAGGGGGCCGGAACGGACTCTTCCTTGAAGATCGAGGGGCCCGCGGTTTTCCGCAATTTCCACGTCCACTTCAAGCCGCGCACGTTGGAAGCGCTGCCTTCCATTTGTTCGCCGCTGATTTTGCCGACGTAGGTGGAGAAGCGGTTGCCAATCTCGACCGTGACCGTGTCGCCCTTGATCGTGAACGTGCCCGTCTTGGTTTCCTTGTTAGGTCTCAGGGCATCCACCTTGCCGTCGTCCCCGAAGCGGAAGCTGAATTCTTCGCCATCGGAATCGCTGCCGGACCAGGTGGTGCCGGCGAGATGAATCGTGCGGGATGGCTGTGTGATCGGCGTCTTTGGGCCATCGCTCGTCTTGGGTTTGTCGGCGGGTGTGGTTTTGAACTGAAAAGCGTCCGGTTTTTGCGTCAGCTTCCAGGTCCATTTCAAGTTGTTCTTGTTCGATGCGGAACCCTCCATGACCAGTCCCTTGATGGTACCCTTGTATTCGGAGAACTGGTTATTGATTTCGACGTAGATTTCTTCATCCTCTTGGTTCCAGGTGCCCACCTTGGCAGCGGAGTTGGGTCGAATCAGCTCGACGACGCGGCGCACGCCATCATCCGCGGGTTCCAGCTTGAAACGGAACGCGAAAGCATCGCCATCCGAATCGGTCCCCTCCCATAGGGTGTTGCTCAAATTGGGGATCGGACCGACGTCCTCCAGCACCCCGGACTTTTTCACGCTCCATGTCCAGGTTAATTGATTCACATTTTTAGCGTTGCCCTTGATCTCCGTGCCGTCCAGGACGCCTTCATAGATGGCGTATCCCAGGTTGGTTTGATAGTAGACTTTATTCCCTTCCTGCAGCCAGGTGGCGTTGCGAAAGGTGCCGGTGGGAGTGGTGTAGCTCAGGATCCCGCCCTTGATGAAGCGCAGGGTCAGTTCACGCTCGCCATCGGTTCCTTGCCAAATGGTTCCTTCGACTTTTTCCGCCATCGAGCCCAGCGCGGCGCGCCCCGTTGCGTGGCCGATGGGCGCTAAGACCAGAAGCGACAATCCAAGCCCAAGCCATCCAAACCCGAAACGCATGGTCTTCATCTCCAAATCAAGATCAGCGAGGGGACTTCGAACCTCCGAATGACTATCTTGAAGAGAAACAGCCCCGGACGCAACGATTTTGTCGCCAACCTTCGATAGAAAGCCCGCATGTTTCAAGATCGCTCCGAGCTGATTCAGGAGAACGACCCGCGGCTCCACTATGGCGTGGCCGTCAGCGACGTGGACGGCGATGGAGCGTTCGAGTGGGTGGTCGCCGGTTATGGCGATCCCAATCGCGTCCTGAAATGGAACGGCGCGGTGCTGCTCGACGCCACTCCCCGCGAGCTTCGGGACGAGCAGCGGCAAGCCATCGGCGTGGCGGCGGGCGACTTGGATGGCTCGGGCCGTGAAGCGCTTTACTTTCTCAATACCGACGCCTTCGCCGGCCCCAAGCAGACCAGCGATCGGCTCTACGTTCATCGCAATGGGCGGTGGCTCGATTTCTTCGAGACGCCGGCCGGTCGAGGCGTGGCCAACCCCACGGCCGGTCGATCGGTCGTGGCCATCGATCGCCTGGGGCAAGGCCGCTATGGCTTTTTCGTGGCCAATTATGGCGGCCCCTATCGACTGTATGAATGGCAGAAGGGTTCCTTAAGGGAGGTTGCGGCGGATGCGGGTTTGGCCGCGACCACGGGAGGGCGCGGCGTCGTGGTGGTTCCCCTTTTCGAGGCCAAGTCGGATCTCTTCGCGGTCAATGAAGGGGGACCGAATCTCTATTTTCGCAACGTGGGTGAAGGCTGCTTTGTCGAGATAGCCGAGCAATTAAAGCTGCACGATCCACAGGAGCATGCCCGCGGGGTGGCCGTGTTGGATCATCCCGAAGTCGAACCGTTTGCTTTCGTTGTGGGCAATTGGGAAGGTTTGCATCGTCTCTACGTCGATCCGCACGGCAACTCCTTTCAGAATCAAGCCACCGCTGCGATGGCTATGCCCTCGCGCATTCGGACGGTCCTCGTGGCGGATTTCGACAACGATGGTTTCCAGGAAATTTTCTTCCACAACCATGGCGAGCCGAATCGATTGTTTGGCTACCGCGGCCAGCGCTGGACGCCCATCGACCTGGGAGAAGCGCTCGAACCGGATGGCTTGGGAACGGGTGGGGCCGTGGCGGACGTGGACGGTGATGGCCGATTGGAATTGCTGCTGGCGCGCGGCGAGGCCGCCGCGCAGCCCTTGTCGCTCTACCACGCTCCCGCCAACGGGCATCACTGGCTGCGGATTCTACCGCAGACGCATGCCGGGGCGCCGGCCCGGGGAGCAAAGGTCACGCTTCAATGCGCGGGCCGCACTCAGAAGCGCGTGATCGATGGCGGCAGCGGCTATCTTTGTCAGATGGAGCCGGTGGCTCATTTTGGCTTGGGGAATCAATCAGCCGTGGATCAGGTCACGGTGCAGTGGCCGGGTAAAGAAAAAATACAATTTACGCCCAAGGGCGTCGATCAGTTGATTCGCGTTCCCTTTCCAACAAAATAGGCATCGTTCATCTATGGTTTGCGCTCGTTGAGTTGGCTGTGTGGGCTTGATGCGTAGGGGGGATGGATTCATGGCCGAAACAGGAATCGTGGCTGCCATGGTCGGCGTTCGGCAGCCGTTTCAAATACAGCGTTGGCCCGTGCCCGAACCTGAGCCGGGAGCCGTGCTGGTCAAGGTTCGACTGGCCAACATCTGCGGCAGCGACTTGCACCTATGGAAGGGCCATTACATCCCCGCCGATCCGGGTACGCCGAAGCTGCGCAGCGTCGGCCATGAGATGTGCGGCAGCGTGGCCAAGCTGGGCGAGGGCGTCACCCACGACAGCGCGGGACAGCCGCTGAAGGAAGGGGATCGGGTTGTTTACTGCTATTTCGTGCCCTGCCGGCATTGCCGAGTTTGCTTGAAACAGCAGACGCCGCATTGCCCGCATGGCATGCGTTTCCGTTTGCCTCCGGACCGCTGGCCCCATTTCAACGCCGCTTATGGCCAGTATTATTACCTGCGGCCCGGACAGGCCCTTTTCAAAATTCCCGACAACGTCAGTGACGATTTGGCCGCTCCCGCGAATTGTGCCTTGGCCCAAGTGATCGATGGACTGGAAGAGGCCAACGCGGGGTTCGGCGATTCCGTGGTCATTCAAGGCGCGGGCGGCTTGGGCGTGGCAGCGGCAGCCGTGGCTCGGGAGCGGGGCGTCCGACAAACCATTGTCATCGACCGCGTCGATGATCGGCTCCAAATGGCCCTCGCCTTCGGCGCGGATCACGTCATCGACATGAAAATCTTCACCTCGCCGGAACAGCGCATCGCACAGGTCAAGAAACTGACCGATGGCTGGGGAGCGGACGTCGTCTTGGAAGTCACCGGCCGGGCGGAAGCGGTGCCCGAAGGGATCGAAATGCTCGGCGGCGGCGGAGTCTACGCCGAGATCGGCTGCATCTGCGAAAAAGAAATGTGCACCATCGACCCTTCAGCCCTCGTTCTCGGCGGCAAGAAAGTCCTCGGCCTGATGTGGTATAAAACGGAAAGCCTGCTCAAGGCCATGCACTTCCTCGCCGCGCATCAGGGGACCTATCCCTTCAACCAACTGATCGCCAAGCGTTATCCCCTGACGGCGATCAACGAGGCCATGGCCGCTCAGGATGCTGGGAAGGTGCATCGTTCTTCGTTGGACCCCTGGCTGGAAGTGTAAGCACGGTTACCGCGCTCGCAGAGGGTCGCATTCCATCTCGCTGGCCCAAACGGTCAGCGCGGGGAAAGCGTCTTGCAACCGCTTAGCCAGGATCTCCATTCCGGGACGCTCCGTGGCATAATGGCCAGGCAGTACGACGGCCATCCGTTTCGCCTTGGCGGCAAGCAGATCGTGAAACCGCATCTCGCCCGTGAAAAAAAGGTCCGCCCCGGCCTGGACTGCTGCCGGGAATAGACTGCCTCCGGCGCCGCACACAATGGCCACCTTCCGAATCATCTGTTGCGGTTCTCCCGCAAAGGTGAGGGCCGAGAATTGAAACGCCTCGCGCCAGCGATCAATCAAGGCTTGCAGTGGAACGGGTTGGTCCAAAGCTCCGACCCTGCCGATGCCCGGGCCGTGGGAGATGGCGTGCAAGGGATAAACGTCGATGGCGGGTTCCTCATAGGAATGGGCTTGTCGCAACGCGGCAAGGACAGCCGCGAGCTTGGCCTGAGGACATACGACTTCTAGCCGCCATTCCTGCACTTCTTCGTGCTGACCCTTCGTGCCGAGGGTGGGTTGGCTCTGGTCGTTGCCCCGGAAGGTGCCAATGCCGGCCAGTCGGAAACTGCATTCGTCATAGTTGCCAATCCGGCCTGCCCCCGCCGTGAACAGGGCGCTGCTGACCTGGTTCAAGCGTTGTCATAGGCGGTATGGGCGCTGTACACCGCGATTCCATGCCGCAAGAGGGGCAGCAGGCACTGGCCAGCTTCATCATCCAGGGTCAAGCGTTGCACGGGCTTGAAGAGCACGGGATGATGACTGACGATCAGGTTGGCCTGACGCTCGACCGCTTCCCTCACGGTCGCGGGCGTCACGGTCAGGCACGTCATGATTCGTTCGATGGCCGACGCAGCATCTCCCAAGAGCAGCCCCACGTTATCCCATGGCTCCGCCAAGGCCAGCGGTGCGATGCGCTGAAGTTGTTCCACGATTGTTGATAGAGGCGGCATGCGTGAAACCTCCCACGGATTCGGAGTTCGTGTTGAATGTGCTGTTAGAACAGGCGTAATTCATATCGGGAGTGTATAGCCACACTCTTTTCAAGCAAAGCAAGATCATCTACACTCAGCCACATGGATGCACATGAGATCGCCAAGGTGTTGTCCGAGATGGGGACCTTGCTCGAGCTGCAAGGTGAAAACGCCTTTCGCTGCAACGCCTACCACAACGCCGCTCGTGCTTTGGAGCAATTCACAGGCAACTTCGCCGAATGGGTCGAACAGCATCGCCTGGCGGAAATTCCCGGCATCGGCAAAACGCTTCAGGAGAAGATCACCACGCTGGCCAAGACCGGCCGCTTGCAGGAATTCGAGGAATTGAAGGCTACGATTCCCGAAGGCCTCTTGCAAATGCTCCGCATCCCAGGCTTGGGGCCAAAGAAAGTCAAAGCCCTGTTCGACACGCTGCACGTCGACTCGCTGGACAAGTTGAAAGCCGCTTGTGAAAAAGATCAGATTGCCAAGCTCAAAGGTTTTGGCGTCAAAACGCAGCAAAAGATACTCGAGGGGCTGGCCTTCATCGAAACCGTGGGCCAGCGTTATCTCATCTCCGAAGCGGAGGAGATGGGCCAGCAGTTGGTGGACGCCTTCGCCCATTTCCCCGGCGTGCAGCGGCTCAGCCTGTGCGGGTCGCTGCGCCGCCGCAAGGAAACCGTTGGCGATCTCGACCTCCTGGTGAGTTCGTCCGACCCCGGCCCGCTCTTCAAGGCCTTTACCGAACATCCCAAGGTAGCCAAGGTGTTGGCTCATGGAGAAACCAGAGCCAGCGTGGTTTTGCACAACGGGCTGCAAGCGGACCTGCGCGTCGTGAGCGATGAGCAATATCCATTCGCCTTGCACTACTTCACTGGCAGCAAGGAACACAATATCCAGATGCGCGCCCGCGCCCAGGCTCATGGACTCAAGCTCAACGAATATGGCCTGGTCGGTGCAAACAAAAGCGTGGCCTGCCGGGAAGAGGCGGACATCTTCAAGGCCCTGGGACTGGACGACATCCCCCCCGAACTCCGCGAAGGCACCGGGGAAATGGAAGCGGCTGAACGGCATGAACTCCCCAAGCTGATCTGCACCCAAGACCTCCATGGCGTGTTCCATTGTCACACTGATTGGAGCGATGGCATCGACACCCTCGAAGCCATGGTCCTGGGGGCCAAGGCCATGGGTTGGCAGTACTTTGGCATCGGCGACCATTCCCCATCCCTCAAAGTGGCCAACGGACTGTCCCCGGAACGGGTGCAAGAACAGTGGCGGCAGATCGATGCGTTGAATCAGCGACTCAAGCCGTTTCACGTCTTCAAGGGCACGGAATGCGACATCCTGCCCGACGGCAGCCTGGATTACGACGACGAATGGCTTGAACAGTTCGATTACGTCGTGGCCAGCGTGCACACCCACATGACGCAGAAAAAAGAGGAAATGACCCGGCGCATCCTGCGGGCCTTGGAGCATCCGCGCGTGACTATGCTCGGCCATCCGACGGGGCGGCTATTGCTCAAGCGCGACAGTTATGCCCTGGACCTCGAAGCGGTTTTGGAAGCCGCCGTTCGACACCGGACACTGATCGAAATCAACGCCCATCCGGCCCGGCTCGATTTGGATTGGGTGCACGTGAAAAAGGCCAAGCAGATGGGGGCCCGGTTTGTCATCAACCCTGACGCCCATGCGGTGGCGGAACTTAAATTGACCCGCTTCGGCGTGGACGTGGCCCGGCGCGGTTGGCTGACCGCCGAGGACGTCCTCAACACAAAGTCCCTGCATGGGCTGCAATCAGCGATGAAAAAGGGCAAGGGCAAGATTTGGTGGTGATCGTGACGGTTCACCATTGCATTTGCTGATTGACGCGCTCGATGGCCCGGTCGATTTTTTTCCGCAGCGCCTCAGGGCTGGTTCCTAATTCCGCGGCGAGCGTGGCCCAATCCACTCCATGCGTCCGTTTTTCGACGACCCAACGCTCTTCTTCGGTCAAGTATTTCAGCACCTCAGCAACCAATTCGCGTTTGCCGACGATGCTGCTGGGCGTCGAAATGTCGGCGGGCAAGGCGCGCAGGCAATCCTCGCCGTCCGGGATCATTTTTTGCTGGCTGCGCCGGGCTGCCATGTAGCGGCGGCTTTCATCCGTGACTTTGTTTTTCGCCATGGTCAGCAGCAATTGCCGCACTTGCTGCGGTTCGCGCAGCTCGTAGGGGCCGCCCACCACGCGCTCGAAAAAACTGGCGAACACGGTCTGGCAAATGTCCATCGGATCGATAATGGTTTGCAAACCCAGACCGATTAGCGGCAGCCGGACTTGCCGGTAGATTTCAGTTTGAAACATGGCGACCAGCTGCGTGCAGGCTTCTTGATCCTTGGCCTTGACCTTGCGCATGAGTCGGCGGAATTGTTTGCGAGCGGCGCGTTGGGGATCGTCGGAAGGAGTCGTTTCGGGCATAATGATGCCAGCGCCTGGAGCGGTCGATCGTGTCTAAAAGGTTTCTGGAGTGGATCGACCATAAAGAGGAACCATGATCGCAGCCTAATCCGTCTGGGCGGGAATCGCAAGGAAAAACTGGGAGAGAGCCATCCGCAAATTGAGCCATGATGTTGGTTTTGATGCGCAAATCTTGAACCAACAATGAAGGATCAAACTTCCATCATGGGCGCTTTCTAGTCACTGAGTCACAAAGTGTCGGAGATTTGGTATCAAATCGAAATGTGGATCGATGGAATAGACTTGAAGGTCGCGAGACAAGGCAACGGCTGCAACCATTAAATCACTGATCGGCAGCGAATGACCTTTCGCCATCAAATCGCGTCCTAGCCGTGCTGCTTCACGACATTCCTTCAAACTGACATCATGCCAGCGCAGCCCCTTCATCAAAGATACAACTCAATCGGCGTGATGATGATTGCGAAAGCCAAGGAGAACTTCAACGAGGATTGGGCATATCAAGACGACATGATCATCATCAAGCAATCTATCTACAATCCTTTTATCATTTGATTGTGGAGGATTAAAAAATTGCACCCAGATACATGTGTCAATCAACACCATGGTCAGACCTAACATTGAGATGGTTCACCTTGTTGTCCTCGAGTTGTTTCCAATTGTCCTCCATCGTCACTTGACCCGAAAGTTTCTTGAGCTGGAGCCTGCGGGCAAGTCTTAAATATTCAAACATGGCCATGCGAATGGCGGCTTCAGGATTGGCTTCCTTGGTGAAAGCTTTTAATTCAGATAATTCCTCGTCGGTGAGTTCAACGTTCGTCGACATTTGTTTTCCTCCTCGGTCTGTATTACCTTTTATTGCATTATTGTTTGCCGACGATCGTAGTTGAATTACCAATAACCATCGTTTTCATGGTTTACTTCATCAAAGCATCCAATTCGTTTAATCGTAACCGAACACTGACAATGTAGGGCGGCTCGCCTGGGGACCAATGGCCGTAAGTCGTGGCGACAAAGGTGCCGTCGGGCAGCAACTCCAGTCCGGGATAGGCACAGTCCCAGGCATGATGATTGTCCATGAGGCGTAGGCGATACTGGCCAGGCTTTCCGGAATGAAGGTCCTGATAACGGCCGACCCAGGCGATCCAATCCCCCCGCGTGGGTGAATCCTTGGCCATGTCCCGAAAGGTGATGAACAAGCGACCGTCTGGAGCATAGCGAGCGACGTGGCGATCGCCCGTCAGGGCCAGGGGTAGTTCGCGCGGCGGCGTCCAACTTTTCCCTTCATCCGAGGAGAAGATGACATGGGCATTTTTCTTCCGGGAGTTTTCGCGGAGGAGGACAGCGATCTCCTTGCCATCGGGCGACCGGACCGCGCCGGGTTCGCAGAGGTGTACTTCCTGGCTCGCATGGATCGCTTGCGGGGTAGACCAGGTGAGTCCGCCGTCGGTCGATAAGGTTTGATAGAGCGTGAACGTAACCGGGCGCGTGGGCGTGGCGGGTCTTTGAAAATAACGGCCATCGTCGTGGAAGAGGGCCAGATAATGGCCTTGGCCGGTCTTCAATGCCACCAGCGAACTCATGGCCACGATGCCGCCAAAGGGGCCGATCGGTTCCAAGGCCGACCAGGTGGTTCCTAAATCCTCCGACACGCTCATGCGGATGGGGTAGAGGCCTGAGAAAAGAAGCAGCCGATATTTGCCTTGGGCGTCCACCACGGGATAAATCGTCGGTGTCTCTTGCGACGTCGTCCAATTCGGCGGCGTGGGAAGCCGATCGGACCAGGTTTTGCCGCCGTCGGTGCTGCGCTTCATCAGGATCGATCCCTTGCCGTGCCCCTTGGGGTAGACGATGAGGATCGTTTTTTGATCGGGCAGCAAGACCGTGGTCGGGTGGCCCAAGTATTGACCGGGTTCGCGATCCACGATGACCTGTCGTTCGGTTTGCGATGCCAAATCGATCCAAGGAATGCCAAAGGGAAGGTGGCTGTTGTTCTGTTGCTGAGGGGCGATCAGAAACAATAGGCACAAAGAGAGATTCAATAAAACAATCTTCATGGGCTGCCTCGTGTTCAACCAAGGATGCAGTTTAACGGATAGCAGAGAGGATCAAGTCCTTCATTTCCCGGACAGCTCGTTCCAAACCCACAAGAACGGCGCGGGAAACGATGCTATGGCCGATGTTCAGTTCTTCAACGTGTGGAATCCGGGCGACGTCCTGCACGTTTAGGTAATTCAAGCCATGGCCCATGTGCACGTGCAGCTTGGCCTCATGGGCCAACTCGGCGGCGGTGGTCAATTCGCGGAGCCGTTCCTGACGATCGGTATGAGAGCGGGCTTCAGCATACTGACCGGTATGAAACTCCACGGCCGCCACCTTCAGGTCATGGGCTTCGCGGATTTGCCGCGGATCGGGGTCGATGAACAGGGACACTGCGATGCCAGCTTGATGCAACTGTTCGACGGCCTGATTTACGGCGTGAACGTGCTTGACCACGTCGAGACCGCCCTCGGTGGTGATTTCCTGCCTTCGTTCAGGAACGAGCGTGACCACGTCAGGCTTGGCCTGACAAGCGATCCGGACGATCTCGGGAACGGTTGCCATCTCCAGATTGAGCCGTCCGGGAACGGTGGGCCGCAACCGCAAGAGATCGCTGTCTTGAATGTGCCGACGGTCTTCCCGGAGATGCAGGGTGATGCCGTCGGCGCCGCCAAGCTGGGCGAGCACGGCGGCCCAGATGGGATCCGGTTCGGTGCCCCGGCGAGCTTGCCGGAGCGTGGCCACGTGATCGATGTTGACGCCCAGTCGCACCATGTTCCACCTCAAAGGGGTGAGTTTGAAGACGATGATCGTTGACTGGCAACAGCCCTCCCCCATGCTTCGTTTCAATCCTTGGATGAAAGGAAGTTGAGGGATCATCAGTGGCGATTTTATTCGAGAGAGAGATCAGGAACGATAGCGCAAACAAAATTCGTAATAACGGCGGATTTCCCGGTCGACGATTTTGTAGCTGACGTAAAGAAGGATAAGATCCACCACGATGCTGAAAATGCCAAGCTGAACGGCCGGGAGCATCCAGCCGATGAAGGGGCTGAGTTTGGGCCAAACCAGAACGAGAAAGAGGCTCAAAAGGGGCACAATGCGGAAGGTCCAGGTGGTGACATAGCCCGGATCACGCAGCAAACGGGTGAGCATCCTCATGTCCCACAGGATGTCGCGCAAGAGCGAGCTTTCGGGCACCACGGCGCCGATGAGCCGCATCGCCGGGCCTGACTTGGAGGTCAGGCTGGGGGGCGTCGGTTTCGGGGCGATCGGCGGGAGTTGAAATTCCGCAAGCGTGGCCACCGGAGGAGAGGAGGGCCGCTCCACCCGCGCACTTCGAGTTTCCATCAAGGGAGGAGCCTCAACCTGGTCGACGATCGCGCGTTTGGGCAAGCTCTCCACGGGTGGCAGCAGGATATCCGTTTGCGTCATCCGCGTCGTGACTTGTTGAACGATCCGCTCCTCGAGTTGCTTGGTGTCGCAGAGGATGGCCACCACGTCCTCCAAACGCTGTAGACGGTCCGCGACCTCTTCTTCCGGTTGAGGAGTCGGAAGTTGATCGGGGTTCTGTGGTTTGGAGGTGAAGCTGTTCACGGTCGACTCCTGTTCGGGGCGCAACCTCAGCGACTGAGAGCGCTCCCTCATCTTATTCGTCTACTATCTCCCGCCATCGTCATGAAATCAACGATATCTTTGATGCCGCATTGAAAGGACATAAATGGACGCTAAACGGTGACCTCTTTTCAGCTTCTAGGTCTCAGGAAAGATGGGGGATTTGGCTGACTCGGACGGTCCTTCGTTCATGATGCGCTGCACCGCATGGAAAGGGATGAAGTCGTTGGCCTTTGGGAGTAGCCGTTTATCTTTTTCGACCTTCGGCGTATGATGATGGAAGAAAGGGATGTGGTCAGCGGCATCGCAATTGCAGGGCAAGAGGAGCTATGAAAACGTCATTCCGCTGGTTAGGGTTGGCCGTCATGCTCGGACTGGCCTGGACGTGCTGGGCCGGGGCAGGCGAGTCGTTTCGATACCCGGAAAGCAAACAAGGCCAGGGCGAGCTGCGCTGGATCAACGATCTGCCCATCTTGATCGTGGCAGGTGAAAACGAAGCGATCGGGCAGCAAATCGGCGCTTTGGCTCTCCGGCACGCCCAACGCCTGCCCCATTATCCTAAGGACTTGCTGCGTGCGTTCAAAATGGACTGGAGTTGGCCCACGCTGCTCGGCATGGGGAAACGCATGCTCCCGCAAATCCCCGAAGCGTATCGCAAGGAAATGCAGGCTCTGGCCGAGGCCTCGGGCGTCGATCATGATCTCCTCATCGCCGGCAACACGTTCTTCGACATCAAGAAAATGTTCGCCTGTTCGGCCATTCTTGTGGAGCCAGATCGAAGCCAAACGGGCCAGGTGCTGTTTGGCCGCAATCTGGATTTTCCCTCCATGGGTTATCTGCATCATTACAGCCTCGTGACCGTGTACCGACCCGGCGGCAAGCTGGCTCACGTTTCCGTGGGCTTTCCCGGCATGGTGGGTTGTCTGACCGGGATGAATGAAAAGGGCTTGTGCCTGGCCATCAACGAAGTGTACAGCGGCGGCGACCGTTCGCCGACTTTTGACGCCAAGGGGATTCCTTATGCCATTTGCCTGCGGCAGATGCTCGAGGAGTGTTCATCGGTGTCGGAAGCGATCGCGTTTTTATCCAAGCAGCCGCGGACGACGTGCTACAACCTCTCCATTGCGGATCGAGAGCAAGTGGGCGTGCTGGAGGTCACGACGAAGCACGTGGTCTTTCGACCGGCCCAAGCGGGCATCTGCACCGCGACGAACCATTTTCTCTCGCGGGAACTGGCCTTGCCGCAGCAAAACAACATCTACGACACCCTCGAACGCTTGTCCAAATTGGACGGTTTTCGGAGCCATGGCAAATTGGGTTTAAAGGACGTCGCCCAGGCATTGCATGAAGCGAATCTGGCCCATCATACGTTGCAAACGATCGTGTTCGAACCCTCTCGCTTGACCATGCACGTCGCTTTTGGGCAAACGCCCAGTTCCGCGATGCCCCTTAAGGCCATCGATTGCAAGCCGCTTTTTCAACCCCAACCGCAAGAAGTCACCCCGAAAAAGAAGGGTTGATATTCACCATCTCCGAGGCCCGCAGGGTTAGTGTGCATTCATGCCCTCCATGAATATGGCTCATTGAGAGGTGGCACTTTTCGACTCATCGTGGTAAACTATTTCTTCATCAGGCTTTAATGCCATTTCGAGCGTGAAAGTTCGCATTGAACTTTTCTCGAGTCCTATGGCCTTAGATGAAGCGAATGAACATGGCGATGAACAACGTTACCCAGGAAGACTTGCAAGGCTACTTGGATGAAGCCCTTAGCGAAGCCGATTTGGCCCGCGTGGAACAGGCGCTGCGCGATTCGCCGTCCTTGCAACAGATTTTAAAGCGTCTTTTGCAAGAGCGGGATCGAGGCGAACATAGTTTGGGAGCCATCTGGCGGCGTGCTCGGCTCAGTTGCCCGACGCGGGATCAATGGGGCAGTTACCTATTGGGCGTCTTGGACGAGGATTTGGCGGATTACATGCAGTTTCATTTAGAGATGATTCATTGTCCCTACTGCCAAGCCAACCTCTTGGACCTGCAAAGCCGGCGGCGCGAATCCCCCAAGCAAGTGGATCAAAGGCGGCACAAGTTGTTCACTTCGAGCGTGGGGACCTTTCGCTCCGTCCACAAATGACGGTCAAGGCTCCGTGGCCTTAGTTTCAACTGGACTCCCATTGGAAAATCACTTAGGCTGATGGTTTAACCTTTCTCGGACAAGGCTGCGAGACTCCACGCATGAGTCGAGGTCCATCCGGTCAATCGTCACCCCAAGACGGGGCCGCTTCCACGGTTCGGGAACCGGGAGCCTCCCCCTTGCCTGGCTATCGCTTGCTGGAGCCGTTGGGCCGAGGCGGGTTTGGCGAAGTCTGGAAGTGCGAAGCGCCCGGCGGCATCCTCAAAGCCATCAAGTTCATCAAAGGCAGCGTTAGCAGCGCCACGACCGGCGTGCAGGCGGCCCAGGAATACAACGCTCTCAAGAAAATCGTCGGCATTCGCCATCCCTTTTTGCTGTCCATGGATCGCATCGAGGAGGTGGAACACGAACTGCTGATCGTCATGGAACTGGCCGATCAGACCCTTTTCGATTTGTTCGAAGCCTATCGCCGAGCGGGCTACGCGGGCATTCCCCGGGATGAATTGATCGGCTACATCAGCGAGGCTGCCGAAGCCCTCGATCTGATGAACGGGCAGTACAATTTACAGCACCTGGACATCAAGCCCGGGAACTTGTTCCTGGTGGCCAATCACGTGAAAGTGGCCGATTTTGGCCTCGTGGGCGACCTGGGCCAATTGTCCACCTCGGAAGCCGATGGCGTCATCGAGCCGATCGGGATCACGCCCCTGTACGTGGCCCCGGAAGTGCTTCATGGCAAGCCCAGCGCCTTTAGCGATCAATACAGCCTGGCCATCGTCTATCAGGAATTGCTCACCGGCACGCTGCCCTTCATGGGTAAAAACAGCCGCTCGCTGGCCATGCAGCACGTCATGGCCGATCCTGCCTTGGAGGCCTTGCCCGTCAAGGATGCGCCGATCATTGGCCGGGCCTTGAGCAAAGAACCAACCAAGCGGTTTCCCTCATGCCTGGCCTTTGTGCAAGCGCTCATCACTGGCGAAGTCAGCCCGTCGGCCGCGAAGGGCAGCATGACCCGCAGCATGTCGATCATCCGCGTCCCCGGCATGGAAACCAAGGGCGAGATCAATCTCCTGTCCGAGGAAACCAAGCCCAGCGGCGCGATCACGACGCCAGTGTCGGGTCAACTGCACCGCACGACTGAGCGGTTCCAGGACGTCCCGCGCAACACCGCTTTGAATCCTCCCTCGTCGCTGCTCGGCGAGGAAGAAGTGCTGCCCGGCTATCAATACCTGGACCTGGTCGGCCGCAGCCCCTTGGGCGAATTATGGAAGGTCAAAGCACCCGACCAGAAGAAGAAGTTGGCCAAGATCGTCACCGGGTTCGAAGGGCAGGACACGAAAGAGGAAGCCCGCGCCGTGGCCATGCTCGGTTCCATCCGGCATCAAGGCATCATGCCCCATGAAGTGTCCTACAAAGGGCCTGGCCGCTTGGCGTTGATTTACGAAGTGGTCGAGGAAACCCTGTGGGATCGTTTCCAGTCCTATCGCTCCCAACGCTTGCAAGGCATTCCGCGGCACGAGTTGATCAACTACATCAAGGAAGCAGCGGAGACTCTGGACGATCTGCGCGAACGGCTCGAATTGCTGCACTTGGCGCTCAATCCGCGGACCATGATGCTGCCGGAGAACGATGCGCTGCGCTTGGCCGATTTTGGCCTGGCCCATTTGCTCTGGTTTCAGGCGGGGCAGCCGGTCGCTCCCCTCAATCAGCGCTACGCCGCGCCGGAACTGGCGGAGAACCAGATCGCGCGCAGCACCGATCAGTACAGTCTGGCGGTGATCTATCAGGAGCTACTGACGGGCGTCCACCCGTTCAAGAAGTATCTCTCGGTTCGACCCGGCGGCATGACCCGCGGCAACCGCGGCCCCGCCAAGGTGATCCAGCCCGAATTGGACCCCTTGCCCGCGCCGGATCGGCCGATAATCATGCAAGCTCTGCATCCCGACCCCGAACAGCGGTTCCAAAGCTGCCTCGAATTCGTCGAGCTGCTCGAAATGCAAGACGCCGCGATGGAGGATCAGCGCCGGACGCGCATGTCCCTCTCGCAGATGGAGGTTTCCAGCGCTACCTGGTTTGATCTGCCCCAGGAAGGCGAAACCGACACGCAAGCCGCGATTCGCGTGGTGAACGACCTGGTGCAGTCGCTGGCGGCCCATTGGCCCATCGAAACGCACGGAGGCATGCGCTACATCCACCGGGCTGGGGAAACGATCATCCACCGCTGCGGCGCCATGCTTCCCGCGGGGTTGGCGCAGGCCAAATTGGAAGGTTTTCGGCAATCCTGCGGCGCCCAACTGGTCCGAGGGGATGATCAATTTTACGTCTTCAAGATCAACAAGCCGCGCAGCTTCTGGCAAACCGTTCGCGGCGTCCAGCCCGGCTTGGAAGTCAGCTTGCGTCTGCTCCATCCCACCTCCAAGGCCGCCATGCTCACGGAAGTCACGGTGCAGATCACGCCGATCAACTGCGAACCGGAAGAAGGGGCGGAACTGCTCAAGAACCTGGGGCCGAAAATCATTGAACAAGTGCGCACCTATTTACAAGCCACTCAGGAGCGGCACAACAACGAACGCTACGACTACAGCCTGCCTTTCGCCATTCAGCCCGTCTACCCTCGAGGCGAGATGGGTGAACTGATCCAATGCCAGGGCAAGGACATTTCCGTGGGCGGCATGAGCTTTTACTCGCCGATCGAACTGCCCACGCCGCAGATGGTGATCCACCTTATGGGACTGCAATCCCAGGTCAGCACTCCTGTGCCGGCTTGCGTCGTGCGCACCTCGCCGTGCCAGGACAGCGGTTGGTATGAAGTGGGCATCAAGTTCTTGTTCGATGGCGTGGTGGGCCATTACGAATAACCCTTGGACCGGAGCGGGAACTCAGCTTCCGGGGTCCGAAAAACCATCTTCCTTCCGATGCAATTCAATCCAAAAAACAAGGGCGGACAGGCCATGAACGCCGAATGGAAAGACCGATATATGCGGGGGCTGGATGCCGCCCATGAAGCCGGCCGCAAGGCCTTGGAGTTTTTTGATCGCCCGCTCACCGTGGAATGGAAGGCAAACGAAAGCCCGGTGACTGTCGCGGATCGCGAAGCGGAACAAGTGCTCAAAACCAAGCTGCTCAACCGCTTCCCGGAAGATGGCTTCATCGGCGAGGAATTCGGCACGACCGAGGGCCGATCCGATTACACCTGGATCGTCGATCCCGTCGATGGCACGAGGAGTTTCGTCCGCGGGATTCCGTTCTGGGGCACGCTCGTGGGACTGCTCTACCGCGGCGAGCCGATCGCCGGCATCTGCTACATTCCTCCCCTCAACATCACCTATCGGGCCTTGCGCGGCGACGGCGCTTACCGCGACCATCGCAAGCTGTCCGTCTCCTCGGTGGAACGCTGGCCCGAGAGCCAGGTCTTCTTCTCCAATCTGACGCTGTTCATGGTCGATTCCGCGCGCGAGGGGTTCTTGGCGGTTCTCAACCAGGCGCAGCGAACGCGGGGGTATGGAGATTTCTACGGCTTCATGCTCGTCGCCCAGGGATCGGGCGAAGTCATGTTGGAATATGGCGTTAGTCCCTGGGATGTGGCGGCCTTGGTTCCCATCGTCGAGGAAGCGGGGGGGACCTTCTCGGATTGGGATGGTCAGCCCACGATTTACCGGCCCGACGTCCTGGCCACCAACGGCAAGATGCATCAACCAGCCTTGGAACTCTTGCAAAAGCATCGCGGCCCCGACTGGCGGCAAGCCTTGCAAAAACACCAGGCTAAAATCGTCTAGGGTGAATAGACAGACCTTTCCCCGCACATGGGACCGATTCACTCCAGTTCAGTTGATCGGAGAACCGATATTGAATAAGATGAGGTAGACGTGTTACCATGAGAACGTGACGATGTTCATGCGATCCATCCATGCCTTGATACTCATAGCGGGCAGCCTGCTTTTGCTGCCAGGGGGATGGTGCTGCACATGGTTTACTTGCTGCGGAACTTCTTCCTCCTGCAACCTCCGTTGCGAAAAGTCAGCATCTTGCTGCGAACCTCTTGCTGATGAAGCAACTTCGACGACGTGCCCCTGCTGCCCATCGCAAGAGGAGCCTGGTCAGCCCGCTCCACCTAAATCTCCCGAACCATGCCAGTGTTGTGCGCCTCGTCCCGTGACGACCCCGTCCAATGCGCAGCCGTTTAAAATGGTCATCGATGGGCCGCTGGTCGAAATTTTGACCTTTGATTCATTGTGCATTACGCCCGTCTTAGCCCACTGGCAAGAAAATAGTTGGAACGGACGACCACCGCCGCTCTATCTCATCCTGCAATTCTTCCGCTGTTAATCGCTTCGGCTTACGCTATTTCACATTCCTGACCATGATCATGGTCATGAACGAACCTCCGTCCTTGGAGCGGAACATCACGATCCGTTGCTTGGACCTTTCCCTGACCTTTTGTCACGTTAAAAAATGAAGGAGAAAATCCATGATGGCGAAAGTTTTCGTTGGCTTAATGATGGCCGTGGGCTTGATCGGCTTGACCTCGGTCACCGAGGGCGAGAAAACCGCTACCCAGCCGGCCGGCTGCTGTGCTTGCTGTGAACCTGGCTGTTTCTGCTGCGTGGATGGTCAATGCGGCTGCGCCAACTGTTGCTGCTGCGACGCCCAATGCTGCGATGCCGCGGCTTCAGCTGACAAAAAAGAAACGGTGAAGCCGACCTTGGCCGCGGATAGCTGCTGTGCTTGTTGCGAAGCTGGCTGCTTCTGCTGCTTCGATGGCGTTTGCGGATGTGCAGAATGCTGCTGCGTTTGCGACGGCGCGGGCTGCTGCGCGGCGAAGGCCGCCCAGGCTCCGGCCAAAGCGCCGGCCAAGGCCAAGAAGTGCTGCGCGGGCGGCTGCGGCAAGTAACGCCGACAAACTGTCCCATTTCTCTGACCCTTAAAAACGAACTGCGGCCATTTGGAGATTCCAAGTGGCCGTTTTTTTTTAGGTTTGCGATTCTCTTTAACTTGAACTATCATTGATTCATTCAACTTAAGCCCAATTTTCAGGTGTCAACTTATGCCGTTGGCTTTCATAGGTTCGCTTGCCGCCGATCAGTCGGCGGCGTTGATCTTCTTGTGCGTGGTGCTGATCATCGAGGCGTGGATTGATCTCACGCAATTGCGCGTGCCCAACCGGATCACCTATCCCATGATCCTTGCGGGGTGGGCGTATGCGTTTGGCCGGGCCTTCGTGGTGGCGCCGAGCGATGGACCGCCGATAGAAATGTACCTTTGGCCGTTCGGTCCGGAATTCACGCTGAGCCAAACTCCATTGGCCGAGGGATTGCTTGGCTTGTGGTATTCCTTCAAGCTCACGGTGCTGGGCTTCCTACTGCTGATCTTCATGTACGCCATCGGCGGCATGGGGGCAGGGGACGTGAAGATGCAGATGGGATTCGGCGCTTGGGTGGCGCCGATCTTCGGCTATAGCCATGGCCTCATGATCGTGTTCTGGGGATGGATTTTTGCCGTGCTCATTGGCGGCGTGATCTCCGCCATCATGATCTGGTGGCGGGGCGACTTCCGACAAAATCGCCAAAATGTCAAGGACATCGTCGGCGATCTCGTGTCGGGCAAGTCCGTCGGGCAGATCGCGGACCGCGCCGCGGAGCGCAAGCCCAGAATGCACTTGCTGCCCTATGGCGTGCCGCTGTGCCTGGGCTTTATCGGTTACATTGTGCTCGATCATTTGCAGATGTGGCCCAAGCTATGGTAATCTGGAACAGATTGGATGGCGGGGAGGGCTGTTAGGCAGATTCTCCAAGCTTCCTGAAAGCACCAGGTTCGCTCATTTGCGGCAAGATTGGAAAATCACATACAAAGCAAATATTCCTCATAGGCGCAAAAGTTGAAGTAGGCAGCACTATTTAGTCGAAATAAGCGGCAAGGGATGGTAGTCGTAATGGATCGGATCAGGTTACACTGAGTCGTTTGTGTGTCTTGAACCAGTGCAAGCCGCGTGAGGCTTGCTTGCGGAATTGAATCATGAAGTCTTCAGCGATCGCCCCCGGATACACCCTGAATCACATCTCTTAGTGGAGGACAAACCATGCAATCGCGGACGTTAACGTTAATGGTCATCGCTCTTGCCTGCGGGTTGGGGGCGGCTTATCTCGCATGGAAATACGCGGGCGGCGGTGCGGATAAAAACGTCGTCATGAAGAAGGTCCTGGTGCCCAAGGAAGACATCAAGGGTCTAACTCGGCTGAACATCCAGGAATTGTTCCACGAAAAGGAAGTCAAGGAATCGAGTCTGCGCGATGTTAACGACGTCGTCACCACCTTTGACGAAGTCAAGGACATGCGCAACAAGGATTTCACCTTGTCCAAGGAAATGCCCATCTACAAGAGCGATCTGGTGAAGTACAGGGAATCGAGCATCATTTCGCGATTGAAGGAAGGGGAACGGGCCGTGACCGTGCCCGTTGACGCGGCCATGGCGGGCAGCGGCCACATCGAGATCGGCTCGCGCGTGGATATCATCACGCAAATTCCCACCACCGGGGCGGATCAAAAAGTGCGCTTCAAGGTCGTGTTCCAAAACATTGAAGTCCTGGGCGTCAACACGGATTCAGCTCCTTCACCGGATGGACAACCCAAGCCAGCCAATACGCTGACGCTGCGCATGAAGAACGAAGATGCCCCGGCCATGACCGCTTATCGGACGCGCGGTCAGATCTTCCACGTGGTTCTGCGGAATCCCGGCGATGACAAAATCTACGACTATAAGGAATTCGTGCTGGGCGATGAAAAGACGGGCGCGGGCGAAAGCGATCAACCCAAGGAAGTCGCCATCACCGACCCTCCGGTACAAGCACCGCCTCCGGCTCCGGTGGTTCAACCATCGGTTCCCACGCCCGTGGAAACCAAGCCGGAAGTGACACCGGTGGAAACGAAGCCCGCCGTCGTGGAAATCGACAATGAACCGAAGTGGATCACGACGCGCATCGTTGGCGACGGCCCCACGGTGAAGACGATCAAGACTGAGATCAAGAAGGAAGAAAAGAAGCCAGAAAAGAGCGAGGAACCCGCGGGTTCATCGCACTAACGTCCAGGCCCGCGCAAGGAAAAGACAGAGCGAGCGGATCGCTGTCGTCTCGCTCTGTCGTCGAGGTTCGAGTGTTCGTCGATGGCTTAAGTTTGGGTGGATCTTCGTAAACAAAAGCCGCGTGTCCGCGCACTTTGGGGGAAACGGGTTGTTCAAAATCGCGGCGCATCATGGTCGATGCCGCCGCGATGGAACAGACGACTCGTGCGGTTACGGCAGCACCCCGGGACCAACCCGTCGGACCGTCATTTGAAGAAGAGGTGAAAGGATGCACGCTCTCAGGACATGGATGAAAGGCAAGCACCGGCTGATGGGCGCCGGTCTCGTGACCGCGCTTTTGTCTTGCCCTGTCGCCTGGACGCAGCCGCCGGACATGGCGGGGGGGCCGCCGCAAGCCACCGATACGGGCGGCGCCACGGGACAGGCCTTGCGGGCTGATATCTCGTGCCAAATCAACGAAACGATCACCCTGCGCCACAGCACGGGATTGCCTCTTAAGGAAATCCTCGTCTCGCGCGAGGGCGTCATCGGGGACATCGTCAAAGTCCAACCGGACGATGCCAGCCTGTGGAAAGCCACGGGCAAGACCGTCGGCGTGACCCAGGTCACCCTGGTCACCACGGATGGGCAAAGCGAAATCAAGCTCATCCGCGTCGACCCCGACTTGAACTATATCCGCTCCTTGCTGGCCAAGAACTTCCCCACCGCCAATTTAACGTTGATTCCAGGCGGCCAACAAGGCTCCCTGATCGTCGGCGGCTGGTTGGAATCTCCCGAAGACGTTCAGCCCATCCTGACCTATCTTCGCGGCTTCGTGCCCGGCAATAACCCAAATCTGATCACCAATGCTATGCGGGTTTCGGGCGTGCAGCAAGTGAAGCTGGAAGTCTGCGTGGCTCGCGTGCAACGCACTGATTTCCGCAACATGGGCTTCAGCTTCTTCCGCCTTGATCAAGAAAAAGCGTTGCTTAGCTCCATTGGTGGAACGCCGCTCTCGCTGCAAGAAGGCATCCTGCGTCCGCCTGGCGTTCTGGCCACCAATCCGAGCAGCGTGATTCAATTCGTGCTGACGGAACCGAATTCCGCGTTTGTCGGCTTCCTGCAAGCCTTGAAGCAAGAAGGCGTGGGCAAAATCTTGGCCCAGCCCTCGATCACGACCATGTCCGGCCGCGAAGCGGCCTTCCTGGTCGGTGGTGAAGTGCCTGCCGTGGTCGCTGGCGGCGGCGCTCAGGGCGGTCAAGGCGGCGTGGGCGGCGGCGGCGGCGCGATTCAATTCCGCCCCTTCGGCACCCGCGTCAGCTTCCTGCCCGTCGTGCTGGGCGATGGCCGCATCCGCTTGCAAGTGCAGGCCGAAGTGAGCCAGGTTGCGGGCACCGTGACGCAAGCCTTCTTCACGGCCCCCTCCTTCGTCATCAGCCAGGTGCAGAGCACCATCGAGATGGAAAACAAGCAGAGCTTCATCCTCGGCGGCTTGCTGCAGACGGAACTCAACGGCACGACCAGCAAATTGCCAGTCCTTGGCGAATTGCCCTTCGTCGGCGCTGCATTCCGATCCGTGGAACTGCGCGAGATCGAAACCGAGCTCGTCGTGATGGTCACGGTGTCTTTGGTGGATGCCTTGGATAGCCATCAGAAGCCATGCATGTTGCCCGGCCAGGAAACCCGCAAGGCCACGGACTTTGAACTGTTCCTCGAAGGCATCATGGAAGCACCGCGCGGGCCTCGTGAACTGTTCCCGAATAACAAGTACGTGCCTGCTCATAAGTTGGCTCCTCCTTACGGCGTGCCGATGGGGGATGGCTGCAACGGCAATGGTTGGGGTTCGAGTTGCGGCAAAGTCGGCTGCACGACGGGCTGCACCAGTTGCACACCGTGCGGCAGCGCTCCTGTGCAAACGGCTCCCGCGCCGATGCCCGCTCCGCAGCAAAGCGTGAGCCGAGCCGCGGCCAAGGATGACCCCATGATGACGCCCATAGTCAAGGATGTGAAGCCGATGCCGATGAACCGGGCGGAAACAAAACCCATGCCGGTGCGGCAGCCGGAAGTCAAGCCGCCGGTCATGCCGGCCAGCAGCGAGGCCATGGTGATCGTTGAAGCGCCCAAGGCTCCCGTGGTGCCTGCCGCGGCGCCGCCGGCCCCAACGGCTCCGAGTTTGCCGCCGCTCCCGGCCGACGCGAAACGCGAAGGTTCCAGCACCAGCGAGGTGCCGCCTTTGCCGGAAATTCCGAAGTAATCTTCCCCAAGCGGGGAAATCAAGGACCGAATCGTTGCCAAGGATGGGCCAAGCCGAGTCGTTACGATCGGCTTGGCTTTTCCATTCTGGAGGAAGAATTCTGCGACAGAGCCGTTGCTCAGACTGATGATCCTGTTCATAATGGATGGGGTTGTTCTCGCCGTTTCCCGCCATGCGGACTCGCGGGCGCGTCTGTTGGCGTGCCGGTAGCAACCGCCGCTTCAAGGGGGAAATGGAGTTTGGGAAAGTGTTCGAAGAGAGTGGGCTGATACCGATACGACATTCATCGCAACCAACCGGTACGACATCATGATAGAAGCGCGACGATTAGCCATCTGTGATCCGTCCAATGCGACGCGCGAGCCGCTGCGCAACTTGCTCCTGGGCATGGACGGCGTATCCCTGGAAGCGGAATCCAATCGCTACGAATATTTCAGCGACGTGGTGGAACAATATCAGCCTGACACCGCGATTATCTGCCTGGATACTGATCCGACGCGCGGCTTGCAACTGATCGCTCAATTGGCGCGCAGCGCCCCGCACATGGCGATTCTGGCCGTGAGTTCGCGCTCCGATGGTCCGTTCATCTTGCAGACCCTGCGCACGGGAGCGCGCGAGTTTTTGCCCCAGCCGATCCAATTCGAAGAATTGCAAGCCGCCATCGACCGGGTGCGGACGATGGTTCCCTCGCCGCCCGGCACGGAAATCAACGCCGCGGCGCCCGTGATGCCGCGGGTCTCCAGCCTGGCAACCTCGAAGATCATCGCCATCGCCGGATCGCGGGGCGGCATTGGCTGCACCAGCATCGGCGTGAACCTGGCCTGCTGCTTGGCCCAGGACAAGGAAAACCGGGTGGTCTATGTCGACCTCGATCTGGCCCTCGGCGATTCCGACGTTACGCTCGACATCATTCCCAGCTACACGCTGGCCGACATCGCCATGAACATTCAGGAGATCGACCCCAAATTCCTGAAGGGAGCGCTCAGCCGGCATGAATCGGGGCTGTATCTGCTGCCCCATCCCATGCAACTCGACGACGTCGGCCTGATCCATGAAGAACATTTGCAGCGGTTGCTGGCCTTGCTGCGCACCGGGCATACGCACATTATCGTAGATTTGAGCAAGAGTTTCCGGCCGACGGATTTCACGGCCCTGCAAATGGCCGACATCATTCTCTTGGTCGCCCAACTGGAACTCACCAGCATCCGCAACTGCGTGCGGCTGCTTCAATCCATGGGCAACGTCGAGGGGCTCTCAGAGAAAATTTATCTGCTCATGAACCGCGTCGGCGCGGACGACCAGGACATCAGCATCCAACGCGCCGAGGAAACAATTAGCCGCAGGGTCTTTTTCGTGATTCCCAACGACAGCAAGGCGATGCTCAGTTCCCGCAACGTCGGAAAACCATTGATTCAATTTGCCCCGAAGTCGAAAGCATGCCAAGCTTTCATACAACTGGCGAACGTGTTGTCCGGGAAGGAAGAGATGCCTTCCAACGTCTATGTGAAGACCAAGAAGAAATCCGGTTGGTTTAGCTAAGGAAATGGCTATAGGGGCCGACTCCTTGGGGGAGCGGTTCAAGGCTTGAAACCGAGGATGCACTAGCGAAAGAAGGCCGACCATGTCCAAGTTTCCATCGCGTGGAGGCATGCCTCCCAGTCATTTGCCGGGTCTGACGTCGACCTCCTCCCCCTCCCTGCCCCCCGGGCGGACTTCGGGAGGCCTTCCCAACTTGCCCTCCCGCAGCATCAACACCAGCGGCACCTCCTTGGCCGCCGGCACCGCGAATAAAAGTTTTGACGACCTCAAACGCATCATTCACGGCAAGCTGGTCGAGAAACTCGATCTGTCCAAAGTCAGCGATTTGCAAGGCGATGTGCTGCGCCGCGAAATCCGCCTGGTCGTTGAACGCTTGTGCGACACGGAAAATCCCTTACTTAACCGCATGGAGCGCGAGCGCCTCATCGACGAAGTGCTCGATGAAACCTTCGGCTTCGGGCCGCTCGAAATTCTGCTCAAGGACCCGACCATCAGCGATATCATGATCAACGGCCCGCATCGCATCTACGTTGAGCGCCGCGGCAAGACCGAGAAGACCGACGTCAAGTTCCGCGACAATCAACACCTGTTGCAAATCATCGACCGCATCGTCTCGAAGGTGGGCCGGCGCGTCGACGAAACCACGCCCATGGCCGACGCCCGTTTGCCCGACGGCTCGCGCGTGAACGTCATCATTCCCCCCTTGGCCCTGGACGGCCCAGCGATGTCCATTCGCCGCTTTGGCTCGGTCCCCCTTAAACTCGAGGATTTGCTCAACTTCAACGCCTTCACCAAGGAAATGGCAATCCTCATGGAAGCCGCCATCAAGGCTCGGCTCAACATCATCATCAGCGGCGGCACCGGCAGCGGTAAGACGACTCTGCTCAACACCCTCTCCAGCTTCATCCCCGGCCACGAGCGCATCATCACCATCGAGGACGCCGCGGAACTGCAGCTACAGCAGGAGCACGTGGTCCGGCTCGAAACGCGGCCGCCCAACATCGAGGGCAAAGGGCAAATCACCTGCCGCGACCTGGTGCGCAACGCCTTGCGCATGCGGCCCGAACGCATCATCATCGGCGAATGCCGCGGCGGCGAAGCGCTCGACATGCTCCAGGCCATGAACACCGGCCACGAAGGCTCGATGACCACGCTGCACGCCAATAGCCCCCGCGACGCCTTGGCCCGCTTGGAAACCATGGTCATGATGGCGGGGTTCGAAATGCCGGTGAAAGCCATGCGGCAGCAAATCTCCTCGGCGGTGGACTTGATCATTCAAACCAATCGCCTCCAGGGAGGGCCGCGCAAAATCACCAGTGTGTCGGAAATCGTTGGCATGGAACAGGAAATCATCGTCATGCAGGAAGTCTTCCGCTTCAAGCAAATGGGCATTGATCAAAACGGCCGCGCCTTCGGCCAGTTCGAATGCAGCGGCGTTCGACCCACGTTCTTGCCCAAGCTGGAAGCTGCGGGAATTAAGTTGCCATCGAATTTGTTCCAGGAGCGCATTCTACTTCGCGATTAAAACACCACGAAGAGGCGCGACGCCGCGGCTGCGGGAACCAGGACCGGCCAGCGTCGGCCACGCGATCCGCCTCGGACCCCAGGGGAGCCATCATGCTCAATCTCCAAACATTGACCGACCCGTTGATTTTGATTCCCTTCCTTGCCTTTGCCTCGGCCGTGGCGTTGGTCTTGGCCGTGGGCTTCATCGCCAAGGGCAGGGTAAGCAGCGCCGAGAGCCGGCTCGAGATCTTCGCGCGCAAAAGCAGCAAGAATACCTCCTCCAGCCAATCCATCGAAATCTGGAAAGATGCGATGGAGCTCAACAAGAAGTCGCTGGTGGAGCAGATCGCCCCGAACATTCCCTCGCTGGACCGCATCTTCGAGCAAGCGGAGGTGAACATCCGGCCGAGCGCCGTGATGGGCTTGTCCGCCTTGCTGTTCCTCGTGGCTTCTATCGCCAGCTACGCCGTGGGCGCGCCCGTGGCCGTGGCCTTGATCCCGGGCTTGATCTTCGGCATCGCTCCCTGGTGGTGGGTGTTTTACATGCGCAAGAAGCGGCTGGATAAATTCCAGGCGCAAATGCCCGACGCGATGGAATTGCTGGCCCGCGCCTTGCGCGCCGGTCAAAGCTTCCAGGCAGGCTTGCACATCATTGCCGAGGAAATGCCGCCGCCCATCGCCACGGAATTTGGCCGCGCTTATGAAGAGCAAAACTTGGGCGTTACCGTTGAAGACGCCCTTAAGGCCATGTGCGAACGCGTGCCCAACCTCGATCTGAAATTCTTCGTCACCAGCGTGCTCATTCAGCGTCAAACCGGCGGCGACTTGTCGGAAATTCTCGACAAGATCGGCTACGTCATCCGCGAACGGTTCAAGATTCTCGGCATGGTCCAAGCCCTTACCGGCGAAGGTCGTTTGAGCGGCAACGTTTTGATCGCATTGCCCTTCGTGATGTTGCTCGCGGTCATGCACATCAATTACGACTACGTCAAGGTGCTCTGGACCACGGAAACGGGCCAGCGGTGGTGCGTGTACGGTCTCATCATGCAGCTCATGGGAGCCTACGTCATTCGCCGTATCGTGAACATCAAGGTGTAACCACCAGGCAACATCGAATGGGTCGTCGTCGGCCCAATCCCATGGAAGGAAAAACGTCAGCTCGCAGGCCCAAGGAAACACATCAAAGTAGATCAAGTTGAGGAGCCTTGCTCATGGATACATCGCTATTTAGTGACCTGTTACCCGTGGTGGTGGCCTTTGTCTTGCCCCTCGGGCTGCTCTTTTTGGTCCTGACCCTCTTCTCGAAGCGGAATACTCAGGCGGAAGAACGGTTGGCCCGCTTGAATCGGCCCGTTTCAATGATGGATATCGAACCGCCTTCGTCTGGTGGATTGGACCACAAGATGAAGGACATCATCGACCGCTTTTCAGGTCTGGCCAAACCTCTGCAACCAAAATCGGAATTTGAAGTTTCCCAGCTTCGCCAAAGACTCGCCAATGGAGGGTTCCGCTCGGAAAAGGCTGTCCAGGTCTATTTGGGCATTCGTTTTGCCTCGATGTTGCTGGGCTTTGCCGTGCTGGCCTCCCTGATCCCGGTCTATTGGACGGGGAACGTCATGGACCTTTTCCAAGGGGGAGCTGGAATCATCCTGTCCGTAACCCTGGCTTTGGGGTTGTTCGCCCCGGAATGGATTCTCAGTTACATCATCTCCAAGCGAAAAGAAGCGATTTTTTTGGCTTTGCCCGATGTTCTTGATCTGATGGTGGTTTGCGTCGAATCTGGGCTAGGTTTGGACGCCGCCATGCGGAAAGTTTGCGAAGAAATGAAGGACCATCACCCCGTAATTACCGAAGAAATAAATATAGCGAACTTCCAGCTTCAGATGGGGCGTCCCAAACGGGATGTATTGCATGACTTGGGGGTTCGCACCGGCGTGGATGACATGAGAAGCTTGGCAGCCGTGTTAATTCAGGCCGACCGTTTTGGGTCAAGCGTGGCTCAGGCGTTGCGCGTGCAATCCGATTCTTTGCGAACTCGGCGCCGCCAAATTGCCGAAGAAAAAGCAGCCAAGACGGCGGTCAAACTGATTTTCCCGCTCGTGTTGTTCATCTTCCCGGGTATTTTCATCGTGTTAGCGGGACCCGCGGCGATCCAAATCCAGGAACAGCTCCTGGGGACGCCCATGTAAGCGGTTGATCAGGAGATCAGCCCGATATAGTCCGCGACGCTCCGACGGACGCGGTGCCATGTGAACTCAAGCACACTCCGCCAGTTGGGGCAAACATGAGGTTTGCCCGGCGGTCAGTGGGAGACAATCAAGGAGGATTGGTGATCATGACCCTCAAGTCCAAGAATGCCATCCTGGCGGGCGTGTTGGCGACCGGGATGGTCTCCTTAACCGGTTGCGTGGGAACCTACAGCGACATCGTCGATCCCTGCTATCCGGATCGATACAACTGCATGGCCCGGGAAACGGTCATTGTGCCGCAAACCACCATGGCCGAGAATGGCACGGCCTTGGAACAAACCGTTTACAATTACCACTTCCGTGAAGGCAGCGATGAATTGCTGCCTGGCGGGAAATCGCTGCTGATTCGCCTGGCGCGCCGCCGTCCCCAACCGGACACGCGCATCTATGTGCAAGCGACCAATGATGAATCTGTGCTGGGGAATCGCAATCTAGAAGAAATCGGCGCTAAGCGAAAGGAACTCAACGAAAAGCGGGTTGCCGCAGTGGCCGAGTTCCTCAAGGCCATTCGTCCCGACGTGGGCTTCACGATCGCCGTGCATGACCCGAGCAAGATCGGCATCTTCTCTGAAGAAGCTCGCTCCGCCATTAGCGACATGCACAGTTCCGCGACCGGCAACATGCAGCTTCAAGGGCCTGGAGGTGTTGCCGCGGGCGGCGGTGGCGGCGGCGAACAGGGCGGTGGCGGACAAGGCGGCGGTGGTGGTGGAGCGCCTCGCTAAAAGCCAAGGACTTTTACGTCAATCAAAATATTCCTATGCCCCGTGCGGAAATTTCGCGCGGGGCTGTGTTTTTTTCAAAATATGTTATGATGGTGAGGTAGGATGTTAATGGGGAGTTCCACATGAAGATAAAGCAGTTATGGTTTGGTTGGCTGGTCCTTGGCTTGCTATTACTAGCGCCGCCACGCTGGCCAGCCGCCGAACTCATCGCTTCTCATCGGTCCTCTTCCTCGTCGGTGACGATGAACCCTGTAGCCGTCATGAGTCTTTATGGAGGCTTTTGGGATTGGTGGGATGACACCAAACAGTGGTTCTCTCAACAAGCTTCGAATCGCACCCGCGTCGTCCAATTTGGATTGGCGGGAATGGTGATTGCGCTTTTTATCCTTTGGAGTGCCAGTCAGCGGAAGCGATAATCCTAATCGCGGAAGAATGATCCGAGCAGTGATCCTTCAACGCGCCTAGTCCTGGGCCTTTTGACGATACCCGCAGCAGCAACTTTAGATGGGCCGATGTCATGTCACAATTCAATTCCCGCAACGCCGTTTCCCTGGCCGCACTCGCTAACAAAAACGCCATGATGGATTGGGATACCTCCGACATGCCGGAGGCGCCATCCACGCCGGAAACCCTGAAAGAGGCGGGCCTCACTCTCAGCTTTCTCAATGACATGTTGTTGCGGTCGCTGCTTATTCGCGGCACCATGCTGGGAATCGACCTGTGCAAACTGTTGTGCTTACCCTTCCGCGTTCTGCAAGATTCGCTTGAATTTCTGAAGGCCGAAAAGTGCATCGAAGTGACGGGCGGCGACTTGATCGGCCAGGTCTCCTATCGGTTCACGCTCACAGATTTGGGCCGCACGCGCGCCCAGGCAGCGTTCAAAATGTGCAGTTACATCGGCCCCGCGCCGGTGCCGCTCGAAGATTACGTCGAGCAGGCCTACCGCCAGGCGGTCACGGGCATCCATTGCACCCCGGAAACTCTGCGCATCAGTTTCACTCACTTGGTTGTGCCCGACGACCTGTTCATGGCCATTGGTCCCGCCGTCGTCAGCGGCAAGTCCATCTTCATCTATGGCCCGCCCGGCAACGGCAAAACGGCCATGGCCACGGCCATCGGCGACTTCATGAACCGCAGCGGCGGGTCGATCTACGTCCCCTATTCCTTCCATGCCGACGGCGGCATCGTCACCGTCTACGATCCCACCATTCACCAACTCGCCGATGACCCGGCCAATGAGCGAATCGACGACAACGAAGCCACGATTCGCCGCCTGCTCAACACCAACACGGTTGATGCGCGCTGGGTCCGCATTCGCCGGCCGGTCGTGATCACGGGTGGTGAATTGAACCTGGACATGCTCGACTTGCGCTACAATACCGACGCCAACTTCTACCAGGCGCCGCTGCACGTCAAAGCCAATGGCGGCGTCTTCCTCATCGACGATTTCGGCCGGCAATTGGTCAGCCCCAAGGAGTTGCTCAATCGTTGGATTCTGCCCCTGGAAAACCGCCACGATTACCTGACCCTGGCCACAGGCAAGAAGATCGAAGTCCCCTTTGAACAGCTCATCATCTTCTCCACGAATTTGGATCCCAAGGACCTGGTCGATGACGCCTTCTTGCGGCGTATTCGCCACAAAGTGGCCATCAACGCTCCCGCCCGGGAAGTCTATACCAAAATCTTTGAGATGAACTGCAAGCGGCTGGGCATGAACTCCAGTCCCGAGGCCATCGATTACCTCTATGACCGGTATTACGACCGGGGTCGGTCGCCGCGTGCCAGCGATTGTCGAGATTTATTGGAGATTGTGCAGGCGATTTGCCGATATAGAAAACAGCCTGTGCGCCTGACGCCGCAACTCGTTGCGGAAGCCGCTGGACAGTTCATCGCCGAATTTCAATAAAGCTCGGTGGACTGGGGCAATGGGGGAAGCCAGCCCGGCGGCGAACCTTGGTGAAACGCATTACTCCTTCCACAAACGGTGTGGACCGCATTTACCAGTCGCGCCAGGCCACGGCTGGACCGTGGGATCGCGCGGCAGCGATGAGGTTACTCAAGTCCAAGCGCAGCGCCCTACCACGATCCACGAGACCAGTCGATCAGCCATGCAATAGGCCAAACGGCCATGGGGGCAAGGATGCGCCGGCAATGGGTGGGAATGGTGTTATTGAGCGGCTTGGCCTTCTCCCTGGGGTGCACCCGGCATCAAACGCTCGTGCCCCCGAATATGAATCTCGGGCCGGAGTATCAGTCCAGCACAACTAACACGGCCACCTCCGTCATTCCCGATCTGCCCGGCAAGCCCAAGACGCCCCAGGCCAGCACTTGCATCGCGTTCGGCGACTGGATGATCACCGCTGGCGACAACGCCCGCAATCACGCCCACAAGGCGGCCTCCGACGAACAACGGCAGCAATTCCTCGATCAGTCCAGCCGCTGTTACGAAAACGCCAAGCAGCTATATCATCAGGCCCTCAAGCTCGACGCCAAGGATATGCGCGCTTATCTTGGATTGGCCAAGCTAGCCCAGTATGAAAAGCGTTTTGACCAGGCCAATGAGCACTATCAACGCGTGCTCAAGGAATACCCCAAGGACGCTTCTATTTGGTTCGAATACGGGCTGTGTCTGGCCAAGCAGAAACAGTGGAATGAGTCTTTGGAATGCATGCAAAAGGCGTGTCAACTGGACGGCAAGAACACGAATTATACCTCGCAATATGCTTGGGCCTTGGCTCGCGTCGGACGCTTCGAGGAAAGTTGGAACCTATTCCGCGGCCTCTACGGCGATGGCCCGGCTTACCTCCGAGTCGCCCAGATGGCCATGCACCTCGGTCAATGGGATAAGAGCAAACACTTTGCTCAATTAGCGCTTCAAATCGATCCTGAATTGGCGCAGGCTCGCGAATTGCTCATTCATTTGAACAATCCGGCCGCGCAAGCCGAAGCGCAGTCCGCCATTCAGCAGATTCAATACGTTCCACCACCCCATTAATGCCGGGGCTAGGTCGGTTGGGGGACTTCTTGGTCCGGCGTCCATTGAGCAGATTCGAAGTTGACGCCGCCGCGCCAAGCAGGCTCCTCATGCGTTTCCCGGACCAAGCGTGCCATTCCCTGAATCCAGCGTGGATCGTCGTTCAAGCAGGGACAGCGATGCAGCCATCCGCCTCCGGCTTCGGCGAAGACGACGGCGGCCTCGTGCCCGATTTCATCGATGGTCTCGAGGCAATCGGTCGTGAAGCCTGGCGTCGCCACGAAGACGCGGCGGCGACCCTGCCGCGCCAGTTCCTTCAGTTTCTCTTCCGTGTAGGGGCCTAGCCACTTGTCTCGGCCAAAGAGGCTTTGATAGGTTCTGGACCATGCACCCTTAGGCCAACCCGCGTCGGCGACGAGGGCCTGCGTGGTGCGCTCCACGTGCGTGGCGTAGGGATCGCCTTTCTGGGCGTAACGCCGAGGGATGCCGTGATACGAAAGCAAGTAATAATCGGGAAGATCGGGGCATTGGCTCAGGGATTCTCGCAAGAGGGCAGCCATCGGGCCGAGGAAGGCGGGGTGGTCGTAATACGGCGGCACTACTTTGATCGCGGGGATGCGCCGCTCTTTCATCAATGCCAGGAACAAGCCATCGAGGGCTGAGGCGGTCGTTGTCGCCGAATACTGCGGATACATGGGCAGCGCCACGATGGTCTCCACACCGTCGCGCACCAACTCCGGAACGACCTCCCGGAGGTTGGGTTGACCGTATCGCATGCCCAGGCGAACCAGCCAATCGGACCCTAAGGCTTGCTGCAACAGGTCGACTTGCCGCTGCGAATAATGCAGCAAGGGCATGCCCGTTTCCGGCGACCAAATGCGGCGGTACTTGGCGGCCGACTGCGCAGGCCGCGTGCGCAAAATGACGCCATGCAGCAGCAGCCACCATAAGAAGCGATTGGCTTCGATAATGCGGCGATCAGACAAAAATTCCGCCAGATAGCGGCGCACGGCCGGAACGGAGGCGTCGTCGGGCGTGCCAAGCTGCAGGATAAGAACGGCTTTGCGTGGTTTCATGCTGATCGTCTTGGTCCCGTGATGCAGGGGAAGCTTATCGGACCGATCCATCTCAGGGGGTTCAACCATTATACAACCGGCGACCCTGGATGCGGACAACCTTCCCGCGAATCAACCCAAGGCGGGTTGCTGCATCGTCATGCAATGGAGCGTGCCCAAGCCCCAGACTAAATCCAGGGCGTGAATGCCCACGATGCGCCGCTCCGGAAACGCTTCGGCTAATAGGTTCAGCACGCGCCGATCGTTCGGGTCATTGAACGTGGGAACCAACACGAGGCCATTGGCGATATAAAAATTGGCATAGCTGGCTGGCAGCCGCTGCCCATCGAAATAGACTGGTTTGGGCATGGGCAGGGAAATGACGCGCAGCGGTTCGCCATCGGCATTGGTTTGTCCTTGCAAACGCTCCAAATTCTCGCGGAGGGGTTCATAATTTTCATCCGCGGGGTCATCTTCCACGGCCAGGAGAACGGTTTGCCGATCAACAAACCGGGCCAAGTCGTCCACGTGGCCGTGTGTGTCGTCGCCGACGATGCCGCGCTGGAGCCAGATCACCTTGCGAATGCCCATGGCCTGGGCCAGGACCGATTCGTAATCCTCGCGGGTCATGCCCGGGTTGCGGCATTGGACGGAGCTAAGCAGGCACTCTTCCGAGGTCAGCACGGTGCCTGCGCCATTGCCGTCGATGCTGCCCCCTTCCAGAACGACGGGCTGTCCCTTGAACTGCGGCGACTCAACCCCCGCATCGGTCCAATCCGCCATGGCTCGTCCTGCTTCCTCGTCCTGCTCCCAGTTTTCATATTTGGCCCATGCGTTGAACCGCCATTTGACGGCCAACGCTTGTCCGGCCTGGTCGATCCAAAGGGGACCGAAATCACGCGTCCACACCCGATCCGTGGGCAAGGGGACGAACTCGATGCTAGCGCCATCGGCCTCCATCCCGCAGCGGCGCAGGGCGCTGACCGCCGCCAGATGGCTATGCTCGCTGACCAGCACTTTGACCTTTTCATGCTGGCGAAGGTGCCCGATGATCGATGCGTAGACCCAAGGAATGGGTTCGAACTTATCGGGCCAATCCGCCTCATTGTGCGGCCAGGCGAGCCACGTGGCGGCATGAGGTTCCCATTCCGCAGGCCAGCGTCGCTTGTGGGTGGGCATCAGGGGTTGTCTCCAATCGGATCGTCGGCGAAAGATCAGGAAGGATCGATAAACCGTTGCGTCAAAGAATGGAAGGCATCAACGCGGCGATCGCGCAGGAAAGGCCAATGACGACGCGTCTCTTCCTGCCGGCTCAGGTCGCATTCGACCAGGATGACTTCTTCCCGATCATGGCTGGCCCGATACAGCAATCGTCCGAAGGGGTCGTAAACAAAAGAGGCGCCCCAAAACTCCAAACCGCCGTCGGGGGGGCCTTCATGACCGACGCGATTGACCGTGGCGACAAAAACGCCGTTGGCGATGGCGTGGCCGCGCTGGATCGCCTCCCAGGCTTGATGTTGATCAACGCCAAACGCCGCTTTCTCCTTTGGATGCCAGCCGATGGCCGTGGGGTAGAAGATGATCTGCGCGCCGGTGAGCGCAGTCAGCCGGGCCGCTTCGGGATACCATTGATCCCAGCAGATGAGTGTGCCTACCTGGGCTGCGGCCGTCTGGAACGAGCGGAATCCCAAGTCGCCGGGGGTGAAATAGTATTTTTCATAATAGAGCGGGTCGTCGGGGATGTGCATCTTGCGATAAAGACCCAGCGATTGGCCGTTCTGATCCAGGACCACGACGGTGTTGTGATACAGCCCGGCCTGCCGGCGTTCAAACAGGGAACCGACGATGACCATGCGCGTCTGCCGAGCGATCGCGCTCAATCGCTGGCTCGTGGGACCGGGGATCGGCTCGGCCAGATCGAACAGGGCAGGGTCTTCCCTTTGACAAAAATAAGGGGTGCGAAACAGCTCAGGCAGGCAAGCGATCTTGGCGCCCTTGGCGGCCGCTTCGCGCAGCATGGCTTCTGCCTTGTCGACGTTGGCCTCGGCTTCCGGGCCGCAACGCATCTGGATGAGGGCAATGGGCACGAGGTCCATGATGATTCACTCGATGAATAAATAGCCGCTGGGAACGCTCTCAGCCGGCCCCTGTCGGTTGAGTTGCCTTTAAGCCCATGTGTTCGATGAACTTGGGCCGCATGGCTGAAATGGCTCGAGACCGGTGACTGAGAACGCGCTTGACCAGAGGACTCAGTTCGCCAAACGACCGATGATATTCCGGAATGAGGAACAACGGATCGTAACCGAAACCGGCTTGGCCGCGCCGTTCGTGGAGGAGCTGGCCATGGCATCGCCCTTCGGTCAAGGCCACGACGTCTCCCTTGGGGTTGGCCAAGGCCGCTACACAAACATAATAGGCTTGCCTTTGGTTGTCGGGGACGATGGCCATTTTTTTCAACAATTTATCGTTGTTCGCTTCGTCGTCGCCATGCGTTCCCGCATAAAGGGCGGAATGCACGCCGGGTTCGCCCCCCAAGGCAGGGACGACCAGGCCGCTGTCTTCCGCCAAAGTCCATTGCTGACTCTGCCGAGCGACCTCGCTGGCCTTTTTGCGCGCATTTTCCTCGAACGTCCTGCCATCCTCGTGCACTTCCTTGACCTCGGGATAGTCCGACACGGTTTGCAACAGCAGCGGCAGATCGGCCAACAGGGGCCGCATTTCCTCGACTTTCTTGCGATTGCGGGTTCCGAGCACCAGCGGGGTCATGAACTGGCATCCCTCGTGGGTTCGATTAGACGAATGTGACTCCTATCCGCCGATGGCGCCCTTATCTCCCCTGGGATGTCAACGGCGCCGTCGGCCATGGCCATTGTCTGGCGGGGTTTTTCGAATGCCGCGGCCAGGCAGGTCCAGAGCCACAACAGTAGCATCGCAAAGGTCTCGAAAGGCAGTCGAACAATCCCGCGGGGATACATCATATCCTGATTGCACAGGGCCATGAAACCAAGGATGACGAGTAGAAACAGCCGGTTGGGCCAGCGCAGGTTCGGCCAATCAGCTAACAGAAGGCATATGGGTAACACGAAAATGAGCAAGTCGTAGTGCATGAAATGGAAGCAGGTCAAGCCGCCAGTAATCAGGAGCAGGGCCGCTCGGCGAGTCGTCGCAGGGTTGATGGACGGGTTCTCCGGGCCATGCCATAGACGCCGGATCGCCAAGGCTAACACCGCGGCCGCGGCCAATCCCGCGAGCAGGGCCTTGCCGATCAGCCCAGGCCCTTCGCCCTTGTTAATCCGCTGCAATTCATCGAGAACGTAGTCGTCCAAGGTCACTTCGTCGCTGCCATAACCGGCGATGTCCACGCCCTTGACGTAGCGTTGGTAAAGGTAATGGCCATGTTCCTTAATTGAATTTCGTTGCCAGATGTCCCGCCGGGGCAGGCCGGTGACGTCGCGGCTCATCCAGATCCAGTTGCGGTCGTAGTCGTACATCATCGCCGCGTGTTTGCCGACGATGAGCCAGCGCTCCCAGGGATTGGTTTGGTGCACGTTGTAGAAAGTGATGGCGGGTTTGTCCCGGAAGGGGATCAATCGCTCCAAGCCCGTCACGCCGACCCAGGGCAGCGTCGCCAAGACAAACCATCCGCCGCTCAGGATATAGCCCATCGTCATCCGCAGCGAGGGCAAGAGGATCGGCACAAGCATCATCGAGACGGCAAAAACCGGTTTGTACGCCAGTAAACCCCAAACCAGCCCCGCCAGGAAGGGCCGGCGATGGAATAGGCACCACCAGCCCAGGACGAGGATCGTGAGGGTCAACATGCTGTTTTGACCCAGGAGCTGCGCCTGGAAGAAATTGGGGAAGGTGATCATGATCAGTGCGGCCTCGCCCCATTGGATGCGCCGCGACGTGATCACGCTGATGAGATAACCATTCAGTATAAGGAAGATGAAGTAGAGCAGGGTGATGGTCATGTGGGCGGCCTTGGGCGGCAGCCACATGATCGGAGCGAAGAGCAGGCCCGCCGTGGGCGGATACAGTGCGCCCTCGATGAGAGGATCGCTGAGGTGGAACTTGCCTGATTCCACCAGGCGGACGATCTCCAAGGGCGAAAATAACATCGGCCATGCCATGAGCGAGGGCGTGGGCGGCAGCCACGCCTGATCGCGCAGGACATCCGAGGTGGCATAGTAGCCTTTGCGGAGAATGTCATTGGTCATGGATTGATGTTCTTTGGGCGCCGGATACCCATAAACAAAAACCTTCTTCTGCGGCTGGACCAGATACAGGTCCTTGGCGGAAAAGGCGGGATCGACGAACATCCGGCCCATCAGCCATTGCCCGGCGAAGTCGCAGGTGACGTGCCCATCGACTTCCCACGCATTCCACCAAAAATGATGGGCGATTCCCAATGTAATCCACCAGGCGATGACGTGCCGGGCGATGCGCCAAAACTTCGGACTGGTGAACAGCCCATAAATCGTGTCGAGCCACCAATCCTCCGAGAAGGGGTTGAACTGATCCGACCTAAGGGACCATCTGGACATGAATGAGACGCCTGGACCTGAGAGTGAAGGGCTTCAATCCAAGTTTATTCGAAGCGTTCAGAGCCGTCACGGGGCATCTTGCCGCCGTCGAGGATGGCCAATGCCGTGAGAGGACTCCGAGGCCGGGTAAGGTCTGTCAAACATCGATGCGGTCTTTCTCCGTGGTCGGTTCCTTTTGCACCATGGGCGGCGGCTCACGCTTGGCCAGCCATGCGGCCAAGCCCAATGCCGCGATCACGGCCAGGCCGATCAAAATTTTGATCCACAACGTGTCAAAATATTCCTGGCGCGTCGGCCCCTCGCTCACGATTTGACTCGTGGCTATGGGGTCGGCGGCGTCTTGGCTGGGCCTGGCCATGCTGGCCGTGGAGGTATGCGGGGTGCCGCGCGGGCCGGCGCCGAAGGGTGGTTGGTTCAGCGCGACTTCCATCGCCGCAGGGATCACGACTTTTTTTGAAGCCTTGTGGCCAAGACCCGCGTTGACGCTGACCTGATACGTCCCCGATTCGGGCCGCGGCGTTCGCCACGTGCCGCGCTGATCCGTCTTGCCTTGGGCCAGGATTTCTCCGCTGGGCTTTTCCAGCCGAGCCTCGGCGTCCACGGCCGGCGTGTCGTCATCAAAATAGGCCTCCACGATCAAATGCGCTTTGTCAACACGCACGTCGATCAGCAGTCCATGCCAACCGGCCATGCCCATCATTGAGCCGCTGAGGCACGTCCATAGCAGCCATTTAATCATCCCGCGGTCCTCGCTGTTCCAGCCACGCTGAACCGGGTTGTCCAAAGCCGCTTTGCCGAATCCACGGCTCCAGCTCGGTCCCCTTATGCAGCCAAAGCAGGATTGGCGTGGTCATGATCGTGGTTATCAAGGCCATAAAAACCAACATGGTGAAGACGGATTGTTCAATCACTCCCAAGTCAAAACCGACGTTGATGACGATCAATTCCATCAAGGCGCGGGTATTCATCAGGATACCAATGCAACTCGCCTCGCGCCAGGAAAAACCGGCCCAGCGGGCGGCCAAGGCGCAGCCACCCCATTTCCCGCTGATGGCCATGAGCAAGACCATTCCTGCCATGAACCAGGCCACCCCGCCATGAAGCGTGCCGACGTCGGTGCGCATTCCGGTGAAGGTGAAAAAGATTGGCAGGAAAAAGGCCCCCACGAAATAGTGGAACGGCCCCGACAGAGTCTCGCGCAGCCGGGTTTCATCCGACAGCAAGGCGCCGAGGAGAAAAGCCCCAAATATGGCGAAGATGCCGATCAGGTGCGTCGCCAAGGATGCAAGGAACAGCAGGATCAAGAGCACGGCCATGCCGTTGATCTCCAGCCTGCCATCCGTCTTTTGCAAATACCAGGCGATCGACCGCTTTAGACCAGGCCGAATGATAAACCGCATGCCGATGAAAAACAGGATGGTCAGGAGCAGCATGCGCAGCGTAAGCCAGGGATCGAACCCGACCCGAACCGCTCCCGCTACCGTGGCCAGTATGATCCAGGCTGAAGCGTCGTCGATGGCCGCGGCGGTGATCGTCACCACGCCCAGATGGGTGCGGGTCACGTTCAGTTCGATCATCATGCGGCCCAGGATGGGCAAGGCTGTGATGGACATGGCCGTTCCTAGGAAGAGCCAAAAACCGGTGGGATCGACCTTCAACTCCAGCGCATGATGCATCCAGGGGGCGAGCAGGGCGCCCATGGAGAAGGGAAGCACAATGCCCGACAGGGAAATGGCCAGCGCCGCCTTGCCCATTTGCCGTAGATGTTGAAAATCAAATTCCAGCCCGACGATGAACAGCAACAGAATCAAGCCAATTTCCTTCATGACGCCGAAGATGGGGCTGGCGTCGTGGATGATCCCCTGCCAATCTTGCCACAGCCAGGTCAACCCTAGCCCAGCGGCCAGCGGTTGAAAGACAGAAGGACCAAGGACTAATCCGCCCGCGATTTCACCGACCACGGCCGGTTGCCGCAGCCGTCGAAAGAGCCAAGCGAACAAGCGGGCGATCGTGATGATGACGATGAGCTGAATGATGACACTCTTCAGGACGTGTTCCGTATCCATCCATTCTTCCAATGTGTCATGGTTCTGTGCAAGGCCATTCGCAGCGGGTGAAACAAACTGGCGAGCGGTTCTTTAATCAAATCTCTTATCTGTTTTAGCGATCTTGCCATACCCTGTCTGCTTAACGTCAACGGCTGTCTTTTCGCCATAAACCGCACAAGTTCCCGGCGCGGGATAACCGATACTAGCTGCAAGGATGACTGCGCGTCGGATTCGGTCTCGCATTGGAGACCAGGCAGCTTTCCCCCCGGGTGGCTGCGATCAGGGAAAACGAGGCGTCGAACTGTCAAGGGGCCAGCACGATGCGATCAGCGACGTCGGTAAGGAACGCTAAGCCCATGTCGAGTCGGTCCAGTCGCTTACAGGCCTGGAAAGATCGATGGATGGGACTGTGCATGGCGGGTGTCATGGTCATTCAGCCATCCCCCAGCGAAGCGCAAACGCTCCCCAAGCTATCGGCGCCGATTCAGAAGAACAGCCAGGCCGAACCACCCCGCTTTCCCGAACGCGTGCCGCCGATTCCAAACCTGCCCAAGGACCCGGCTGACAAGCTGGGGGGAAGCAGCGAAGCGGCGCGAACGCCGCCCGCAGAGGTTCCTTTTCAAAATCAACGCCGCTTGCCGGAATTGGGCGTGCCCAAGCTCGGCACGCCGCCCAAGATGACCCCCGAGATCCTGCAAAAGTACAATCAGTTCGTCGGCTCCATCGTCGATCCCGACAATACGTTGAACCTGGTCGTGGGCCGGCCGCGATTGCTGCAACTCAAGACGCAGCCTCGCCGCGTGCAGATCGCGGATGAAGCCGTGGCCGAATATGGCTTCATCACGGACAAACAGGTCTCCATTCAAGGCCGCCAGGTCGGCACGACCGTGCTCAATCTGTGGTTTGCCGATCCCGCGAATCCCAATGAGGAAGTGATCCTCAGCTATTTGCTGCACATCCTGCCCGATACCCAGGCCAAGGAACGGCTTGAAAACGTTTACAAAGCGCTTGAGGAAGAGATCAATCGCGCCTTTCCGGACAGCAGCATCTGCTTGGGGCTGGTGGGTGATAAAATCGCCGTCTCCGGGCAAGCCAAGGACATCGCCGAGGCCACGGCCATACTCCGCATCGTTCGGGCCAACGCTCCTGGCGGCAATGACGGGCCCGACGCCGCCCAGATTCCGGTGCAAAATATCTCCCTCAACGTCAACGCGGACATGAACCCGCAAGACCCCGCCGCGCCGCCCGCCCTCAGGGATTTCCTGCTGGCAGGCGGCCCGAATGTCATCAATCTCATCCGCGTGCCCGGTGAACAGCAAGTGATGTTGAAGGTGACCGTTGCGGAAGTGAACCGCGCCGCGGCGCGCAGCATTGGCCTGAATTTCACCCTGGTCAACAACAATGGCGTGCCCATCTTCAGCCAGCTCACGGGCGGCATCCTGGGCGCCGGTCCGCAAGTCAACAACATGCCCGTGTTCCTCGATTCCGGACAAGTCGCCTTGGCCATCAATGCCTTGCGAACCTTGCAGTTCGCTCGGACTTACGCCGAACCGATGCTGACGACCATGAACGGCCGACCCGCTTCCTTCCAGGCGGGGGGACAATTTCCCGTGCCCGTCGTCACCGGCTTCACCAACGCCGGGCTGCAGGGCGTCCAGTTCGTGCCCTTCGGCGTGCAGCTTTCCTTCACGCCTTTTATCACGGACAAGGATCGCATTCGCCTGGTCATCAATGCCGAAGTCAGCGCCAGGGATTTGCAATCGGGACAAACCAACATCGGCGGCGCCCAAGTCCCCAGCCTGACGACGCGGAACTTCAGCACCACGGTCGAGCTGCGCGAAGGCCAGACCTTCGCCGTGGCAGGGTTGATCCAAACCAATTACGGCGCGAATGCCGACCGCGTCCCCTATTTTGGGGATCTGCCGTTTGTCGGCCGGGCGTTCGCCTTCGATCGCACGACGTCGGGCGAGCAGGAATTGGTCATCCTGATCACGCCGCAACTGGTGCATCCATTGGAATGCAAGGACGTGCCGCCGCTGCCCGGCTCCGACGTCTTTGAACCGGGCGACATCGAATTCTACCTCCGAGGCTTGCTCGAGAGCCGGCGGGCGACCGATTATCGAGCCTCGACCCGGACCGACATCGAACGGATGCGCAGCTACCGCCGCTGCGAGAACATCTTCATCGTCGGACCGCATGGGTTCGTGGATCAGGCGCTGCCGCCGGCGACGGGGAATCGATAATTGGCCGCGATGGCTCGCGCCGCGGCTGCATGCACCGGCGGACCGTCGTGTGGAAGAAAACATGCACTCCGTTCACATGGACGGAACCTTGAGTCTCATAGGAACGGCCCCATGAAACAAAAATCATCCGCGAACTCGTGGTGGTTAGCCTCCCTGGCGATTGCACTGCCCGGGCTGCTCAATGGATGCGCCACGGAAGCCAACTGGGATCGTTGTGCCACCATTCCGCCCGGCGCCATGCCGGCTCCTGTGGGGACGAACGTCAATCGCATCGTCGATGCCCAGGCGGCGCGCGCCGAGGCCGATGATTTCGTCATCTACCACCATGAATGGTATCTGGGCGGCGTGACCCTCGGACCTTATGGACAGTATCACGTGCAGCAAATCGCCCAACGTCTGCCCACCGTGCCGTTCAACGTCACCATCCAAGCCACGCCCGATCAGCAACTGAACGAAACCCGCCGAAAAGTTGTCGTCAGCGCCTTGACCGCCGCTGGCTTGACCGACGTGGACATCCGTGTGGCCGTGGGGTATCCCGAAGCCGAAGGCCTATACGGCGAAGAAGCGGAACGGGCTTACCAGTTCATGCAGCAAGGGGGGGGCAACAACTTTGGCGGCTTCGGCATGGGCGGCATGGGCGGCTTTGGCCGCGGCTTCGGCAACTTCTTTGGCGGCGGGCGCAACTTCTTCCGCGGCAACCTGGGGTTGGGCAGCGGTCCGTTCTTTTAATCGCATCGGCCATGTGGCGCAGGAAACGAGTGGTTCCCAAGGTAGCTGAGGAGTCTCACGCCATGATCAAGCCCATCGATCGCTCATGGCGTGGCGGACTGAAGTTCCGGCTCTGGGTCAAGCCCCTCAGTTTGATCCTGCTTGGCGTCATGACCAGCGGCTGCCAATCGTTCGGTTCCGTCTCCATGCCATGGTCCTCGACTGACTCCGCCGCGACCACTCGCGCCGACGTGCCGCCATTGGGCATTCAGCCCGAAAGCAAACCCGTTGCATTGCCCAAAGATAAGGCTGCCCAGGCTTGCTTGCTCGTGGCCGAGAGCCTGGAAGCCAACGAACATTTCCGAGAAGCCATTCTGCAGTACGAACTGGCTCGGCAATATCAACCTCAGTTGCCTGGACTGGACCGCAAGCTGGGCCGGCTCTATGAGCAGGCCGGCGACTACGACAAGGCCCTTGCGGAATATGAAAAAGTCCTCAAGGCCAGCCCTCAGAACGCGGAATTGATGAACGACGTCGGCTACATCCATTGGCGGAAGGGCAACGGCGGCGAAGCGGAAAAGTGGTTTCGGCAAGCCTTGGCCTTGCAGCCCAGCCTGAAGCGGGCACAGATCAACTTGGGTCTGGCCTTGGGGCAGCAGGGGAAGTTCGATGAAAGCCTGGCGGCGTTTCGGGTGGTCTTGCCCGAAGCGGAGAGCCGCTGCAATTTGGCATTTATCCATCTGCAGCAAGGGCGGGTGGCCGAGGCTCGTCAGGAATACCGCATGGCTCTAGCGCTCAACCCGCAACTGCAACTGGCCAAGGATCGCCTGGCAGACCTGGAGCGCGTGGAGATGAAGATCATGCAATCGTCGTTGGCCAAGAGTGAGCCGGCCCGGTTGCCTCAATCGCCAATGACCTCGACCTCTGCGCCCTCGCGCTTGAATGAAACCAAGCCCCCAGTCGCCGCGAACGTGGATTATCCTCCTGCGCCGATCATGCAAGTCGACTGGCGGCCGGCCGGTGCGCCTGTTCCTGCCCCTTCCGAATCAACCCTGCCAACAGCCTCTCCTCGCATCAGGCTCGGCCTGCCGCAACAGATGAAATGAGACTAGGCCGCATGGCTCAGGGTTTGCGGAATTCCTTGTCATCAATCTTGTCGAGAAACTCCACATTCACGACCTGGCTGACCAGATAGCGATTGCCTTCGTGGTAGATCACCGTCTGATGGGGATAGGCCACGCCCTGGACTTCGCGATAATCCGATACGAATACTTCCTGTTGGACCCATCGACCAAAATTGGCGTCCTTGATGCGATATTCGTACTTGACGGGCAAGAACGTGGCGGCGTCGCAATACAGGATGAAATCGGGCCGATCCTTGGCGGTGATTTTGACGCCAAGAGCCATCTGGCCATCGATCCGCCGCGGGGGAAGAGCATGAAGCTCGTGGCCCCCATCGCGAATCTCGAGCAGATGGATCAGCCGCGTGATGTACAAATCCTGCTTGCGCGCGGCCAATTCATCCGGCGACAAGTCCCGCGGCGGCTGGTCTTGATCCTGCTCCCAGCCCTGATCGCCATCGATGACGCAGAGCGAACGGTCTTCGCCTCTTAGCGACGGTTGGAGATAGGTCATCTTCATGCGGTGGGGAAGATGAATGAGGGTTTCGATTTGAAACGTGGTCTCCTTCAATCCCAGACGCAGGGTGCCCTTTTGCGTTTCTCTCATGAGCATCAGTTTTTTGAGCACCGCGGCGCCGCCCCGCGCCTCGATCGCCCGGGCCAAAATCTCCTGGGGCGCGGGCGGTTCGAGCCGCATCGGATCAGGGCACCAGGGAATCAACAAGACCATCAAGAGCGTCGTCATGGCAGTTCGTCCCTTCCTTGCTTACGTAGGCGGTCCCAGTACAGCAGCGCGAACAGCGTTTTGCCATCCTGAATTGTCCCATCCATGACCCAAGCGATGGCTTCGTCCCAGGGAACGAGCAGCGATTCCAGTTCTTCACCCTCGGCCAATTGGGCTGGCCCCGGGACCAAATCCTCGGCCAGATACAAGTGTATGACTTCGCTCAGCAGTCCCGGCGAGGGGAAAAAACGCCGCACCAGGGTCAACTTGCGAACCAGGTAGCCGGTTTCCTCTTGGAGCTCGCGCTGGGCCGTCGCCTCTGGCGGCTCCTCAGGTTCGAGCGTCCCGGCGGGCAGTTCCAGCAGCCATTGGCCCACGGCCCGACGATGATTGCGGACCATGCAAATCGTCTTGGCGTCGACGAAAGGCAGCAGCAGCACCGCCCCGGGATGGCGCAGAAAGACGCGCTGATGGGGTTGTCCATTGGCGGTCATCACGGTTTGTTGAACCAGTTGGCACTTGCGTCCTGCATAGAGGATTTTTTCCATGGTCGGGACAGCCGGGGTGGAGGTGCTATTTGCGTCTTTGCCTCTTGGATGATAAAATGACGGGCGTTAGGATGCAATCGAACCTCGACTGTGTGATGAAATCCACATGAACGATGCGCTAAGCTGGTCGCTTCCCATTGGCCGTTATTTCGGGATAAACGTCCGGGTTCACCTGACGTTCTTCCTGATCTCGATCCCCGCTATTTTGCGGGTATACGCCAAGGCGCCGGGCTATGTCCTTGATGCCATTGCGATTCAGCTTCTCTTTTTCGTCTCGGTCCTGCTGCATGAATTCGGCCATTGCTTTGCCGCGCGCTACGTGGATGGCGACGCCGATGAAATCCTGATGTGGCCCCTGGGCGGGTTGGCTTCCTGCCAGATCCCCAATACACCCCGGGCCAATTTCATCACCACGGCGGGTGGACCGGCCGTCAACGTGATCCTGTGCCTCTTGAGCGCGGGCGGGCTGGCCATTTTCGGCCTGATCCCGCCTCTCAACCCCCTGTGGCATCCCATCCCCGTGGCTCGCGAGGATGCCCTGTACCAATTCGCTTCTGGACAATGGGTCAACGATCTTTCCTGGGTCGCCCTCCTCTTCGCTCGGCTCTTCTACGTCAATTGGCTCCTCTTCTGGTTCAACATTGTGCTGATCGGCTTCCCCCTGGATGGCGGCCGACTGGTCCAAGCCTTCTTGTGGCCCCGGGTGGGGTTCGCCTCCGCCACACGCTTCGTCATCTTCACGGGCAATGTGATCGCCGTGGCCATCGTGCTCCTCGTCTTGATCTTCGCTGAGAAACAGCCGGTCAACGGGCTGATCATGTTTTCCCTGGCCATCTTTATCTACATCTCATGCCGGCAGCAATCGATCATGCTGGAAACGGGCGGTCTGGTGGACGACACCTTCATGGGCTACGATTTCTCCCAGGGGTACACCAGCCTCGAACGCACCAGCGGCAAGGCGAGTCCGCCCCGGCAGCCCTTCTGGAAACGCTGGCTGGAACGCCGGGCCGAGGCCAAACGGCAGCGCGAACAGCAGCAATTCGAGGCCGATCAATCGCGCGTCGATGATTTGCTTGCCAAGGTCAAGGAGTTCGGCATGCAGTCCTTGACGACCGAAGAGCAACGCTTTCTCAAACGCTTCTCGGCCAAGCTCAAAGATAAAAACCGCTCGTAGATCACTTCAACGGCTGCCCATTGCCAAAGCGGCAGAGCAAGCGTAAGCAGATAGACAGACCCCTGGTCAGAGCGATGAGCCGCAGAGTGGCCGTCAAAGGCTGCACCAGGCGGCGTCCTGAGGGGTGGACATCGATATTTCATTAAGGCGAGAGAATCCCTTGGCAGACAAACTCATCGAGCCGCGCACTTTGAAGGGCTTTCGTGATTACGTGCCCACGCTGATGATTCCCCGCGAGCAGCTCATGGAAACCGCCCGCCGGGTTTACCGCTCCTTTGGGTTCGTACCCATCGATACTCCGGCCCTCGAATACACGGAGATTCTGTTGGGCAAGGGCAGCGAGGAAACCGACAAGCAGCTTTACCGCTTCCGTGATCATGGCGACCGGGACGTGGCTTTGCGGTTCGATCTGACGGTGCCCTTCGCCCGGTTCGCCGCCGAGCATATCGGCCAGTTGGGAGTGCCCTTCAAGCGGTATCACATCGCCCCGGTTTGGCGCGGCGAGAACACGCAGCGCGGCAGGTATCGCGAATTCGTACAGTGCGACTTTGACACCATCGGCACAACTAGCAACGCCGCGGACATCGAAGTGGCCCTGGTCATTCACGACCTGATGGCCGCCCTGGGGTTTGAACGGTTCGTGATCCACATCAACAATCGCATGATCCTCAACGGTTTGTTGGAGGAGATGCAGCTCACGCCGCAGACGCCGCTGCTCCTGCGCGCCCTGGATAAATTGCCCAAGATCGGCAAGGAGGCCGTGGTGGCTGAGATGAAGGAACGGACCGGGGTCAGCGCGGAGCAGGCACTCAAGATCATCCATTTGGCCGAACTTTCCGGGCAAAACGAAGCGATCCTGGATCAACTCACTCGTGACTTTGGCCAAAACCCCAAGGCGGCGGAGGGCATCGCGCGGCTGCGGGAACTGGTCCAGGTGGTGCACGCGGCGGGGGTGCCCGATGAACGCATCCAAATCGATGTCTCGATTGCCCGGGGTTTGGATTACTACACGGGGACGGTCTTCGAGACCTTCCTGACCGATCTGCCCAACATCGGCAGCGTCTGTTCGGGCGGCAGGTACGATAACCTGGCCAGCCTGTACACCAAGCAGGTTCTGCCCGGCGTGGGCGCTTCCTTGGGGCTGGACCGCTTGTTAGCGGCCATGGAGGAGTTAAAGCTGCTGTCCCGTGAAGCCACCGCGGCGCCGATCTTCATGGTGCAGTTCGCCAAGGAATATCTTGGACGCTATGAGCAGATGGCGCGGCACCTCCGCCAGGCTGGAATGGGGGTGGAGGTTTTCCCCGAAGCCAAGAAGCTGGGGCAGCAGCTTTCCTATGCGGACAAGCGCGGCTTCCGCGTGGCCCTGATCGCTGGGCCGGATGATTTCGCCAAAGCCGTCTGGCAGGTGAAAGACCTCCGGGCCAACGCGAGCCAGACGGTCGCGGAGGCGGAGCTGATCGACCACTTGCGTCTGCACCTTGAAAAATAGGCGAACCCATGGCGATGCGGCCCGGTGGATGGTAAAGTGGCGTGCACGATCAACCATCCCTGGGCCAGGCGCGCTAGGAGTCGTCATGTCCGCGGAAGCATTCCCTTCGACCCCTTCCAACATCCCGTCTTTTGACGTGCATCCCTATCAACCCGACGGCGGGTACAGCAGTTTGGGTTCGGCGCTGTGCATCGTCATGGCGTTGATTGCCGCGGCCATCATGGGCTTCGTCACGAGCTGGATCGGACAGCATTTTTATCTGATTATTCTTTTCCCAATCGGGGTTGGCGTCGTCGTCGGCTTCACCCTGAACTTTGCCATCCGCTTGGGCAAAGTCCGCAGTCCATGGCTGGGCGGCGTGGCGGGCTTGATGGGCGGAGCGCTCTCCACGGTCATGATGCTGTTCTTCGATTATCAGCGGCAATTAAGCCAGGTGGCTCAGGTCGATCCCCAAGTATGGGATCGAGTTGAGTTGTTCGAGAAGCTGGGCATGGACAAACAAAAACCGAGGGACATGGAGCAAGCCGAATGGAACGAGTGGAAGCTGCTCATCAAGGTAAGGAAAGTGGATACCTTTCTGAAATACATCGACTACGCGGCGGAAGAAGGCGTGTCGATTGGCCGGGGGAGCAGCAAGGGCTTCAACCTTGGCTATTATGGCACGTTGATCTATTACGGCGTGGAGATGCTGATCATCGGTTTCGTCGCGTTCGCCATCGGCAGGTCGGCAGCGGCGGAGCCTTATTGCACGGCATGCAACCAATGGAAAGTTTCAAAACAACTAAGCGATTTCGTGGTCCGTGCCGATCGGGTCAATGAATGGCTGGATGCGATCCGACTAGGAACGCCATTGCCCCGCAAGGATTTCGATGTGTTTAATGCGGAGGGGGCACGTTACGTGACGACTCTTTATCGATGCCCTGCTTGTGGCAACAGCAATCCCGTGGACGTGAAAGTGGAAGAAGTCACCATCGGCAACAAAGGACAAGAGCAAAAGGCCGAAAAGGTCTTTGTGACTTATCCCGGTGAGGCGGAGCCAGTACTAGAAGCCCTTATGGAAGAGCCGACCGTCGTCGAACCGGACGCGCCGCCGCCACCACCGCCGCCCGCTGCGTCCGCTGAACAGGTCGAGTGACGCCTTACTCCCCGTCTTAGGGCTTGCGCGGCCGCTTGACCATGCGTCGAGGGTGCGGTGCGGTCTGGAATAAAGGTTCGGCATCCAAATCCAAGGGAGCGCTGTCGCCGCGCCGCCATTTCTCGACGGCCAAGGCGGCCATGGCAGCGTTGTCGGTGCACATCGACAAGGGGGGGATGATGAGTTGCCCTCCTTGCTTGGCCATCATTTTTTCCAGTGCAGCGCGGAAGCATTGATTGGCCGTGACGCCTCCCCCGACGGCCAAGGTCGTCAATCCGGTCTGCTTTAGGGCTTGTCGGCACTTGGCGACCAGGACCTCCACTACGGCCTGCTGGAAACTCGCGGCGACGTCGGCTTTAAGCCGCGCGGTCGGCTCCTTGCCTTCGTCGAGCAGATCACGCCACTTGTAACGCACGGCCGTTTTGAGGCCGCTAAAGCTAAAGTCCAACCGTTCCTCATGCAGGAAGGAGCGGGGGAATGGGAACGCCTTGGCATTTCCTCCCTTGGCGCATTGTTCAATGGCGGGACCGCCTGGGAACCCGAGATCGAGGATTGCCGCGACCTTGTCGAACGCCTCTCCAGCGGCATCATCGATGGTGCCGCCGAGCCATTCGAAGCGCAAGGCGTCATGGCAATGAAACAGGCTCGTGTGCCCGCCGCTGACGACGAGGCCAACGCATGGGAAAATGTCGCGCTGCGCCGTCATGCGGCAAGCGTAGATATGGGCTTCGAGATGATTGACGGCAAACAAGGGGATATCCAAGGTGACGGCCAGCATCTTGGCCGCGCTGACGCCGACGAGGAGTGCCCCGACCAGGCCAGGCTGGTTCATGACCGCCACCGCGCTCAGGTCCTTGAGGGCAACCTGAGCGTCGGTCAGTGCTTGTTCCATGACTGGTAATAGCTGAGTCAGATGAGCACGAGCCGCGATCTCGGGGACCACGCCGCCGAAGCGTTCATGTTGCTTGAGTTGAGAGGCCACCACGCTCGAGCGCACATGGAGTTGGTCGTCAAAAACGGCCGCGGCGGTTTCGTCGCAGGAAGTCTCCAAGGCTAGGAAAAGCGTTCGGCTCATGCCCATGATGGTTAAAGAGTGATGACGGCCTTGGACCCGCTGGCGGGGCCAGCCTTACCCTTGCTTGACGGCGTTGCTTGTTTGTTGCTGTTGACGCCGGAGATATTCCAGAGCTTTGTCGAGAACCCGGTCTTGGCCATGGGTCTTGGGGGCGGGCAGCGGCTCACAAGCCTGGATCAACGAATAAAGATTCCATGTCATTCCGGAGGGGCTGGGGTGGACCCATAGACTGGCCCATGGTCGAATGACGTCCGCCAGGATTTCCCCTTGTTCTTGCGGCGACAATGGAACGCGGATCACATCCCGGTCTCTTCGACTCAGCCAGTAGGCCAACTCTTCTTGCGGCGACAGTTTGACTTCCGCGTCCGGCCGAACACCCCAGTCTTCGTCATCCTTGCTGTTGGGAAACCGGTGAATGTTCTTGCCATTGGGCCGCAGGTATTTGGCAATGGTCAATTTCAGCGCCGTGGTGCCGCCTTCCATTTGAATCAAGCTTTGCACGCTGCCCTTGCCGTAAGTGCGTTCGCCAACGACATAGGCCCGCTCCCAGTCCTGCAGGGCCGCCGCGACGATTTCACTGGCGCTGGCGCTGCCTTCATTGACCAGCAGCACCATGGGATGCTGATCGCGGTTCTTGAACAGGGCCAGTTCGGGGATGGCGTCGTAATATTCGGGGTTATGCGTGCGGCCCTCGACGCTGACAATGCGGCCTCGGTCCAAAAACAGGCGGGCCACGTCCACGGCCGCCGTCAGCGAACCGCCGGGGTTGCCCCGCAGATCGAGGATCAGGCCGCGCACTTGCTGTTCTTGCAAGTGCAGGAGGGCTTTTTTCAACTCCTCCCCCGTCTTGCGGCCGAACACGGTGATGCGCACGTAACCGATGCGATGTTCCTTGTCGATCATGTAGTCCCATTGCTGCTGGTGGTCCCGGCGATCGCCCATTACGCTTTCGACCTCGATGATCTCGCGGATCAACTTGACGTCGCGGGTCCGAAACGCGCCGCGCGAGCGGATGGACAGAACGACCGCTTCGCCTGGCGGACCTTGGATTTTGTCGACGGCTTCATCGCTGGTCATCCCTTTCGTGCTCACGCCATTGATCTTGTCGATCTCATCCCCGGGCTTGATGCCCGCTCGATAAGCGGGAGAGCCGGCAATGGGACTGACGACGGTGAGCTTTTTCGTGTCGCGCGCCACGTTCAAACTGATGCCGACGCCGCCAAAGCTCCCTTCGGTGGTCTTAGCGAAGGTCCGATATTCCCGGGCGTTCATGAAGCCGGAGTGTTCATCCAAACCCTGCAGGCCCGATTGAATGGCGGCTTCGACGAACTTGCGGCGCTCTTCCTTGCTCAATTCGTGGACATATTGGGCTTCCACGTGTTGGAGGACGTCGATGAACAGGCTCACATTTTCATAATCTTGAAAATGGCCGGGCATGCCTTTCAGATAGCGCAAGGGTCCGTGCGGACCCGCCAAAGAACCTTGCGCGATGAACCAACCGAAGGCGCAGAGTGTCAAGCATCCAAGTAACCAGCGCAAGTTTTGCCGCGGCATGAGCCAAACTCCTTGTGAGGGTTCCATCCCAGGGGGCATTGCCATGTGAAATTATAAATGGAAGGCCAAAAAGGAACAATCCGAGCCAGGCGTGTTTCGATGCAACAGGCATGTTTATGGTGAGGGGCCAAGTCAGCGGCAACCCTCTAATCGGTTTGAGAGGGCCATCTTGGAGCATTTGAAATCATAGAGGCCCTCTTGCTCCCCTTGGGGGGACGTGTATAATTCCGGTTGCCAGCAAATGGTGCGGGTGTAGCTCAGTGGTAGAGCGCCACGTTGCCAACGTGGCTGTCGTGGGTTCAAGTCCCATCACCCGCTCTTGTAGGAATTCGGTCCTGCCAACCCGAATTCCGGGGTTAGGACGAGGCCGGTTCGGCCAAGCGTAATGGCCGGCCCGGCTCTTTTCGTCTTTCAACGCCAGAGGATGTCAACATGACGGATGAGCTTAAAGACACAGGCAGCTCCACTCTCGATGACGTGAACGCCAAAACCGAGGCCGACGACCAGACGGTGGAGCCGTCAGGTGAAGAAAAAAAAGAGCGGCTCAACCAAAACGTCCTCATCCACGATGTCGGCCCATGCCGCAAGCGCATCAACGTAATCATCAACCGCGGCGACATCGATAAGCGGCTGAACGAGAAGTTCAAGGAAATTGCCCCCGAAGCGCAAATTCCCGGATATCGACCGGGCAAAGTGCCCCGCAAACTGTTGCAAAAGCACTATTTCAAGGAAGTCAGCGATCAAATCAAGGCGGAACTGGTTCTGCAAAGCCTCGAACAATTGGCGGAAGATCACAAGCTGACGCCGATCGCCCAACCCAACATCGATCCCTTCAAGATTCAATTGCCGGACGCGGGGGATTTGACTTACGAATTTGAAGTGGAAGTGGCGCCGGAATTCGAGCTGCCGCAGTACAAGGGGTTAACGCTCAAGCGGCCCGTGAAGGACATCACCGATGCCGACGTCGATGACGCTTTCAAGAAGTTTTTGCGCCGGATGGGAACGCTGATTCCCAAGGACGGACCGGTGGAATTGGAAGATTACATCGAATGCGACATGACGATCCGGCATGAAGACAAAGTGATCAATGAGTTCAAGGACTTGGTGCTGAGGGTGGAACCCCAATTAGCATTCAAGGATGGCATGGCCGAGGCATTTGGCGAGAAAATCAAGGGGGCCAAGGCTGGAGACGAACGCGACATCAGCGTGCAGCTTTCTCCCTCCTTGATGGATGATGCCCTGCGTGGGAAGTTAGTCCAAGGCCGCGTTCTCGTTAAAAATGTCAAGCAAATTCAACTTCCCGAACTCAATAGCGACTTGTTCAGCATGATGGGCGTGGAAGCTGAAGAGGAGCTGCGAGATCGCGTTCGCAGCGCCTTGGAGCAGCAGTTGGAGCATGCTCAGCGGCAGAGCGCTCGTGAACAAGTCTTGGGGCACATCGCGGAGGTTTCCACCTGGGATCTACCCCATGATCTGCTGCATCGGCAGGCGCGCCGCACCCTGCAGCGCCGCGTGTTCGAGCTGCGCAACGCCGGCTACAGCGAAGAGGACGTGCGCAAACAGATCACCATTCTACAACAAGACTCTCTAGCCACGACGGCCAAGGCGCTCAAGGAGCATTTCGTCCTGCAGAAGATCGCCGAAGTGGAGAACATCGACGTGAACGATGACGATATTCAAGAGGAAATCGAGAGCATCGCCGAACGATCCGATGAATCGCCGCGCAAGGTGCGGGCCCGCTTGGAGCGCGAGGACATGATGGAAAGTTTGGTCATGGAAATCTTGGAGCGGAAAGCCCTGGATCTGGTCCTGGAACACGCCACCTATGAAGATGTTCCCATGGCCTCGGCGGGGCCAAAGCTGGAAGCCATTGAAGCCTCCGCCAGCGGCGTGGAAGAAACACCGCCGCCTCCGGTGACGCCGCCGACGGAAGAGTAATCGTCAAATTACAAGGAATCAGTAGACCCGAGGGTGACCTCTCGGGTCTTTATTTTTTCAGCGGATCAGGCGGATTCTTGCTCCCAGGTGGCTTTCAAATCCTGCATCCTTAACCGCAGGATTTCGACCTGTTCCATGATCACGGCGCGGTTCTTGGTCATGGATTTAATGATCTTGTCCGAGTTGTTGTGGATCGTGGTGGCCCAGGTGTGGATTTCTTCCAATTTTTCGCTGCGCTGTTCTATTTCGTTGATGGCCTTCTCCATTCCGGTGAAGTCGGCCGTGCAGGCTTCCAGATGCTTCGCCTTGCGGGTGCACAAGGCGCGGGCGACCATGAGCGCGGCTTGCAGATATAAATCCGTGCGCGCATCCTCGCTGTCCCACACCACGAATAGGTCATCCCCCTGCCGTTGAAACGGCTCGATGCCGGCCGGCGCGGTTTTGGCCGAGAAGACGAATACGCCCACGCCGGCATCGCGATTCTTGCGCGCTTCGACGATTTCCAATCGAGCCTTGTCCAAGCGATAGCTCGCATCTTCTTTGGCTTCGAACACGATCCTGGCGCCGGCCGCCGCGGCATCCGCTCCTAGCTCGATGACAATATCTCCCACCTTGGCCTTGGCGATCAAACCCGCTTCATGGCCGACGAAGCTGGCCACTTCACCGTGGGCTTGGGCTTCTTGCTGGAGCAGGGCGTAGACGCTTTGCTCGAACGAGCGGCCATGCAGGGTCGAACGCTCCGAGACTTCCTTGGCCTTGCGCATCTCGGCCAAGGCCACCTTGACTTCCTCCTGGAACTTTTGCGCCGTTTCATGGTGTTTGTACAGCATTTCGGTCAGTTCGCGCTTCAGCCGCGCAAGGGCCGAGGTTTCCTTGTCGAGGGTCAGGTGATCATCGATTTTCTCGGAAGCGGAGGCGAGCTGCATTTGCATCCGCGACATGGCCGAGTCGGGATTATCGAGCGAAAATTGGTGGTGAATGCTGTCCTTGGCCTTCGTGACTTCCTCCACGAGTCGGCTCAGGGCGGAGTCCTTTTTGTCGAGGGAAAATTCCTTGACCACGTCATCGATGCGGGACTGCAAGTTTTTGGTCAGGCCGGCGTTGTTTTCCGTCAAATGTTGGATCAAGCGGCTGAGCGCGCTCTCTTTGTTGTCGAGTGAAAATTCCGTCAGTACTTTCGCCCGCTGATCCATCAAGGCGTTGCTGATCGTGTCGTTGAGCAGACGCAGCAACCCTTCCGACTCTTTGGGACTTAACATTTTCATCAAGGGGCTTTCGTGGCCGAAGTGGTTGAGCAGCGTCTTGTGCAGCTCCGAATCGTTTTGGCCGATTTGCCGCCGCAGGACCTCCTCCAACTCGCCGTCCTTGCGAATCAGCCGCGTAATGCGTTCTTGCAGCCGGCCGCTTTCCGGATCGAAATACTCCTTGAGAGAACTGGCGAGTTGCTGGGTCAAACCATGCGCATGGTGTTGCAATCGGCTATCCAATTCTTGAAGCAGTCGATCGCCGGCGCGCTGCACGCTTTCGGCATCGATTTGACCGCGTGCTTGTTGCAACGCCAGAAGGCCAATTTTAAGGGCGCGAACCGCGTACTCCTCTCTCGCTCGGCCTTCGGGATGAGCCGTTAATTCGCGTATCATCTCCGCATCTTGAAGGACCAGTTCGAGATGCAACGCCAGGGGCAAATGGCCATCCGGGGTTGCCGGTGACGCGTCGATCGTCGGTGTGGACATCTTCCATGCCTTTTCATTGATGGATGAGAGTGATGGCAATATCTCGGTGCATGCCGATTAGTCTTTGATCTTCCATCATACGCCCTGAGCAGACCAAATAACAGCGACTCTCCAAGAGCGGTCGATGGAGGCATTATCGGCGGGCTTGGATTAAGCCGAGCAGTTCGCGATTGAAGGCGTCGAGCATCAAAGACTTGGAAAAATGTTGATGATACACTTCGAAACAATGCTGCTGCATTTGACGGAGCGCGGCAGGCTCCTTGCTCAGCTTTAGAAGGATGTCCGCCAGGCTTTCTTCCTGGCCTACTTCCAGATGCCATCCCACCTGGTATTCCCGAATCCAGCGAGCAATACTGGCATGCGCGTCACCCGCAAACAGCACGGGGCGCCCCGCGGCCAAGGAGCCAAAGAATTTGGACGGCACCACGATCCCCGTCCATTGGGGTCTCAGACTGGCGAGGTGAATGTCAGCCGCGGCGAGATGCTGGGCGAGTTCGGCTTCCTCGGCAAAGGGAGCCAAGCGGATGTTCGTATCGTCCGGCGTGATCGCGGCCCGGAGTTCATCCACGCGGTTGCCTCTCACGGCGAACGTGAACGCCACTCCTGCGCCGCGCAGCAAACGCGCCAATTTGAGGATGGAGTCATGTGCATGAGCGCGGCCGAAATTGCCTGAGTACAACAAGGCCAGACGGGCTTGGCCAAACAGCTTATCCCGAAGCCTGGGCTCCGCTGGCTCCACTTGGGCGGGTTCCGAAATGCCCCAAGGGACCAAGGTCACCTTGCGGCACGCATGGTCATATTTTTCCAATTGCTCGCGCATGCACGGACCAAGGTCGGCGATCCAGTCGCAGGAATGATAGGCCCACCGGAGCAGGCGGGTCATCCAGCGAACGAGAAGACGGTTTGGCTTCAGCATGCCGTCGGCCAGGGGGGCTTCCGGATAGAGATCGTGCGCCCAATGAGCGATTTTCACTTGCGGACGCAGAGTCTTAAAGACGCCAGCGACCAGCACGCTCAAGACGGGATCCGTACCCATCAAGAGGACGTCGGGGAGTTGCCGACCTCGGCGGAACGCCAGCAGGGACCAGGCGCCAATCATGTAGAGGGCATTGGCGAGGCGGCCCAGGGAGGAGGACTGCTTCCAGCGCGGCCGCCAAACCCGGCGGATGCGGACGCCCTTCCATTCCTCGCGGAGCGGGTAACGTTGGCGATCATCGCGGCAGCCCCGATTGCAAGGCAGAGCTTCAACGTCCCAGCCGCGTTGCACCAGCGCTTCCGCCAGGTCGGAAAAGTTGCGCGCCGAAATGACGTCATCGGGATGAAAGTAATGATAGAGCAGGACAATATGGGGTCGACGGGGGGGCGGTGAAGAGTCGGCTCCGGCGCGGCTCATGCGGCACGATGTTCCCAGGAGAATAAAAATCGGCTTGGATATCCTACGGAACGAAGCACCGGCAGGCAGGGATGACGGGCCGAGAAGACGCTGGAGGTTGGTGAGGGGTTGGTGTGGCTCACCGTCGCAACGTCTTCTCACTTGAGAACCGCCTATCGACCGGTTCTCGGCCACGCCATTCGTTACCGAGGAGAAAAACCCATGAAGGCTGACCATGAACGCGCCCTGAGGGAAGGGCGGGTTCACCCATCGTGATTCATGGTGCCATCTTCTCCTCCAGTCCTTCCAATTTACCGGCTCGGAAGGCGCAGTCAAACCAGAGCGGTCCAGGGGAATGCAAAAAGACGATGGTGACGTTGGGTTTTGCCGACCCTGACGAGTGCGGTATCTTGCGTAAAGGACGCAGAGTTTTACGCTTGCAAGGCCCTGAATCCGCTTGAAATCAGGCCGATTCCTCTTGCATTTTTTGGAATAACATTTATAGCCAGCCGACTGCCGAGAGAGGGGACGGTGCGTTCTCGTGCATGAAGCCGGCATCCTGGGGGAGGGTGTCGACGATCGCGGCTCGGCCGACTCGGGGAGGGGATTGCCGTGTTTGTTTCCTGCTCGACACAATGTTTCGCTCGCTATTCCTTGGAAGACGCCTTGCTGGCGATCGCCGCCCTGGAATTCAGCAAAGTCGACGTGGCCATTCGTTCCGGGAGCCACCAATTGTCCCCGCAAGAAGTCGTGGAAGACACGAACAAGGTCATGCGCCGCTTGAAGCTGACCTCTAATCTGATCCCTGCCGCCTTCAGCGTTGAAATCGAGGAAACCAATCCCGTCGTCTTCGATGAACAGTTTAAGGCCATCTGCAAATTAGCCCGTTGGCTGACCGTGGCGACGATCAGCCTGCCCGCGGGCCCGCTGGGAACGGATTGGGATTCGGAAGTCCGGCGGCTCAGAAGCTTGGTGCAAATTGCCGCCGCGGATGGGGTGGTGCTCACCGTGGAGACGCGCATGGGAACGCTCACGGAGTGGCCCGATCAGGCGGTCAAGCTTTGTGAGAAAGTGCCTGGCCTGGGATTGACTTTGGATCCCAGCCACTATATTTGCGGCCCGAATCAAAATCGCCCTTATGATCATGTCTATCCGTATGTCCGCCATGTCCACCTGCGGGACACGGGCCGCACGCCTGATAAATTGCAAGTTCGGGTTGGCCAAGGAGAACTGGAATACAGCCGCCTCGTTTCACTTCTGGAGCGGTTTCATTACAACCGCTTGTTGTCCGTTGATATCCACGATGCCCCGCACCTGCCCTTCAACGTCGAATCGGAAGTGCGCAAGCTCAAATACCTGCTCGATAGCCTGGCATAGAGTCGCGTTGGCGACTGTTAACCGATGATGCCGACCTGGCACTTTGCCTGTGCGACGGGCAGGTGGTCCGCCAATGCCAATTCAATTTCAAAGATCTCCTGGCCCCGCCGATGCTGGGTGTGGAACGACATTGGCGAAATCGCCAAGGCAAGGTGAATCACGCGGAGTAGCGGCCCGGTTCAATCGCCATCTCCACGCGCTTCGTGATGCTTCAGGTATTGACGAAGTTCCGCATAGACGTGGACGATGGCATCATGTTCTTGCAAAAGAGTCGTAAATCGTTGGGCGGCGGGGGAACCGCTCTGGTTTGGCTGAAGGAGATTCTTCGCTTCGGCGATATAGGAAAAGGCATCAGCGAGCGTGAGGGCGGTTTCCGCTTCAAGGGCTTCATCGATGCGGACCACCAGTTGCAAGAAAGGCTGTAGCCAGGAAAAGGATGGCTCATGGATCAGCAATTGCAAATACTGCGTATTGCTAATGGGGCCGTGAGCGGCCTCGTAATGTAGTCGCTCCGCATCGACCAAACCTTTGTGAAGGCGCAGAAACCCTTCCCTTAAAGGCGTGAGGATTTCCAACACGTCCGGGTCGGGAGCGGGTCGCAGACGGCGGGGCAAAGGGCTCATGGTGATTCCTTCTCTAAGTCGTATCTCGAACCGGGGGCTAACAAGATTGCTTGCGGTCATGGGTTTAAGGTACAATATTGCCGCCTAAATAACTGCTCTTTTTGCCATGGATGAAACCGAACAGGCAGGGGACACCTCTTTCCTCGAAAAGGGGGTTTTCTGAATGGGGGGACATCATGCGTAATCTATTTTTTGGCGGATTAGGTTGCCTCATGGGGGCATCCGCGCTGCTTTACCCCTTTCTCGGCGGGGCCAAGGCGGCTGGAGGAGCGTACGCCGCAGGGGAAATGGCCGGCACGGTGTTGGGGCTGGCCTTGCTCGTCGTTGGCGGCGTCTATTTTTGGTTTGGCCTCCAAGAAATCCGGGCCGACCGGGATGATGATGCGGGGCTCTTCCCAAAACGGCGGAAAAAGATCAGGGTCAAAAAAAAGAAGCCGAAAGCTGAATAATGCGGTGACCGTTCGACCGACTATCTTGCAAGCGTCGTTAACCTGCCTGATCACCTCGCGTACTCAATCGTTTCCCCCCTGCGACGACACTCACGCAAAGCCGCGGGGTAAGCGCTTTCAATCAGCACCAGCGCTCATTAAAATGGGGCCTGATTCAATCCCCGGAAAAGCAGGAGACAGGCCATCATGAGTTCCATTCATTTTGGAAGCCATATTACCAGCGTGCTCAAGGAAGCCCGGACCTTCGCGCCGCCGCCGCATTTCGCGGAGCAAGCGCACATCTCCTCCATGGACGAATACGACAAGCTCTGGCAGCGAGCCAAGTCCGATCCGGAGGGTTTTTGGGCGATCCAGGCGAAAGCATTTCATTGGTTTGAACCATGGAAAAAGGTCATGGAGTGGAACGAGCCATGGGTCAAATGGTTCGTCGGCGGCAAAACCAACATCAGTTACAACTGCCTCGATCGGCATTTGCATACCGCCAAGAGAAATCAGGCGGCGTTGATCTTTGAAGGGGAGCCTGGCGATACCCGGGTCTTACGCTATCAGGATTTGCACCGCGAGGTCTGCAAATTCGCCAATGTCTTGAAGCTGCTTGGGATGAAACCGGGGGATCGGGCAACCATCTACATGCCTCTCGTTCCCGAAGCCGTGGTGGCCATGCTGGCCTGTGCGCGCGTGGGCGTGGTGCATAGCGTGGTGTTTGGCGGCTTTTCCGCCGACGCCGTGGCGGACCGCAACAACGACGCCCAAGCGCGGCTTTTGATCACGGCCGATGGCGGCTGGCGGCGCGGCAAAGTCGTTCCCCTGAAGCAAAACGCCGACGCCGCATTGGAAAAATCTCCCACCATCGAAAAGTGCATCGTATACAACCGGTGCAACCAGCCGATCGAAATGCATCCGGGACGAGACCTTTGGTGGCATGAACTGATGAACAACGCTTCGAGCCACTGCGAGGCGGAATCCCTCGATAGCGAGCATCCCCTTTTCATCCTTTACACCAGCGGCTCGACGGGCAAACCCAAGGGAGTGGTCCATACCACAGGCGGCTACATGGTCGGGACAGCCGTGACCCACCGTTGGGTCTTCGATCTGAAGGATAACGACACGTTCTGGTGCACGGCCGACATTGGCTGGATCACCGGTCACAGCTATGTCGTGTATGGGCCGCTGGCCAATGGGGCCACGGTCATGCTCTACGAAGGGGCCCCCAATCATCCCCGCGAAGATCGTTTTTGGGAGATCATTGCCAAGTACCAGGTCAGCATCCTGTACACCGCGCCGACCGCCATTCGCACCTTCGTCAAATGGGGCGATGAGTGGCCGAAGCGTCACGACCTTTCCAGCCTGCGCCTGCTCGGCACCGTGGGGGAGCCGATCAATCCGGAAGCCTGGATGTGGTATCATGAAGTGATCGGCGGCGGCCGCTGTCCGATTGTCGATACTTGGTGGCAGACCGAGACGGGCATGATCCTCATGTCGCCGCTGCCGGGCGCCACGCCGACCAAGCCAGGCTCCTGCTGCAAGCCGTTGCCCGGCATCGTGCCCGATGTCGTCGACAAGACAGGGCAGCCTGTCCCGCCGGGGAAGGGCGGCTTCTTGGTCATCAAGCAGCCCTGGCCTTCCATGATGCGTACGATTCATGGCGATCCCGACCGCTATCGCCAGCAGTACTGGGAACACATACCGCATGTGTATTTCACGGCCGATGGGGCGCGCCAGGACGAGGACGGCTACTATTGGATCATGGGCCGCGTGGACGATGTGCTCAACGTGGCGGGCCATCGGCTAAGCACCATGGAGGTGGAAAGCGCGCTGGTGAGCCATCCGCTCGTCGCGGAATCCGCGGTCGTGGGCCGGCCCGATGAGCTTAAGGGCGAAGGCATTGTTTGCTTTGTCACCTTGGAAGGCAAGAACACGCCGAGCGAAAAACTCAAGGAAGAACTGAAGGCCCACGTCGTGAAGGAAATTGGGGCTTTGGCTCGGCCCGAAGAGATTCGCTTTACCGATGCCCTGCCGAAGACGCGCTCGGGCAAGATCATGCGCCGACTGCTGCGCGACATCGCCGCGGGACGCGCTTCCACGGGCGACACGACCACCTTGGAAGATTACTCCATTCTGGCCAGGCTTCGCGAGGAAGAGGAGTAGCCATACGGGCCATGTCCTGGCATTCATGGCAATCCAACCCGGCGACGAATGCAAGCGTGCCGCTGCAACTGCGACCGCTGCCTCCGGAGTGGGAGAGCTTTTCGGCTGCGCCTGCTTCCTATGCGCCTTGGTTGGCCGTGGGGGTTCTTGGCATCTTCCTGCTGGCGCTGGCTGGGTGGACCCTGCGCCGATGGCGTCGGCGGTCGGCCCCTGCTCATTCGGCAGCCCAAAGAGAGCGGCTGTTCAAACGATGGGAGGATCATGTTCAAATCGGCGATCAAGCCGTGTATCTGGAAATGATCGCCTATCTGACACATGAACTATTACCTAACATTTTGAGCGTGAAGGAAGCGCTATCCACCCATGAATGGATCGACCGCATTTCGGCATCGGCTGCCATGCCCAACGATTTCAAGCAGATCATCTGCCGTCATCTGCAGACGGCTGAGCAGCTCAAGTATGCACCACCGGCGGGCATGGTTCTTGACAGTCGAGAGTTATTTGAGGCGCTAAAGAACAGCCTGCATGGGTGGAGTAATCAAATCCGGTGAAGTGCCGTTTGCAGGATGGTGTCGATTCACGTTGACCCAGGATGGATTGCGATTATGCTGGAGAGAGGTCTGCCATAATGACCATCAACTGACCGGGAAGGAATCCGTCATGTCATTTGTCTTTAGTCTGACCCTTCTGCTCCTTCTGCCTTTTGAGACTGATCAAAAACCACCACCCAATCAAACATCATCGTCATCCGTCACGCTGGAACAAGCCATTAAAGACGATCTGGAAGCGATGAAGGGCCGCTGGAAAATGATCAGCGGCAATCTTCCACCGGCGTTCATGGAACAGGGTTATGTCGAGTTCGACGGCGACCGCATGTTCATCGGGTCAGGCATGGAACGCAAGGAATTGCGCATCGTCATCGACCCCGCGCAGCAGCCCAAGCACATCGATCTGCTCATCAACCGTCGTTTGTCCAAAGGGATTTACGAACTGGAGAAGGGAACGCTGCGGCTTTGTTATGAAGTCGAGGCCAACGCGGAACGACCCAAGCGCTTTACGGATCTCAAGGGGCCCGCCATCGTCTTGGTCCTGGAAAAGGAAAAATAGACTCCTCATGGGCTGGGTAGAAATGCCATCGCCATCAAGAGGATCGTGTCGCTGGGAAGCGATGCGCCTCGATGTTCGCTGAGATAATCCGCGAAGCGCGTGACCAGCGTGGCCGCGTTTTGTTGTGCGTTTTCACTTAAAAAGCGCATCAAGTCGGTGGCCGTGATGTGGGGACTGTAGGGCGTGGTGGGGGAGAGCACCGCGCGATTATGTAAAAAGAGCTTGGCGCCAGCCGTCCAGGGAACCGTATACTCTGCAAACTTCACGTCGCCCGCTTGCCCTAAAAAGCTGCCTCTTCCTTCCAAGTTTTTCCAACTGGCATGAGTGGAAGGCAGGAACCACGGCGGGGGATGCCCAGCCGTGGCGTACCTCAAGGTCTGGTCTTCGAAATGAATGCGCGCCGCCCAAGCCGTGATCAGTTGATCCTTGGCCACGCCCGCCAGGAAGCGATTCAGGCTCGCCAACACCTCGCCCGGTTGCTGGGTGACGCGGAGCCCATCCGCCAACTGAGCACGCAGCGCCAAATCCACGAGCACGGCTCCGAGGGTATGCCCCGCGCCGTCAATCTGAATGAAGAAAACGGTGTCTCCAGACCCATGAACGATGTCTTGGAATGACGTCGCACACAACTCGCCCGGCCGACTGAGGGCTGACCAGCTTAGTCGCGGTTCGATCAGGGGGCAGGGAAATTCGTTGAGCCGCTGTTGCAGCCGGGTCCCCAGCGTCTCCATCTGGATCATCTGATCATCCAAATCCTGGATCCGCTCCAGCAGGTTGCGCAGTTCTCTGGAGCGCTCACTCAAGCGGTCGCTCAGCATGGCCAAGAAACGCTGCCGAATATCCTTGGCCGAAATCATGCCGACCAGATGCTGCTCATCCACCACGGGCAGTACGGCGTGCCGCTGCTGGCGGAGGAGGTCCTCCGCTCGCCACAGGACCAGGGAACTGCGGACCGAGGGGGGCGGCTGTATTTTGGGGATGACGTCGCCGATAGGTTGATCGCCCCAATGCGTCGGTCGGGCCGCTACAGCGGAGATGATCTCATCATGCGTGCACATGCCCAACAGGTCTTCATCCTTCATGACAGCGACGGCTTCCAATTTTTCCGCCAGGAGGATCGTAAGCACCGACCTGGCAGTTTGGTCCGCCGATACGCGGCGAACCGGCAGCATGACTTCGCCAACGGTTTGGGAATTGCCCCAAGACATGAACGGTCCTTTCCTCAGTGAACATCACGGCCTTAACAACTATAATACAGACCATCGCTCTTCTCAATGAACAAGGCGGGGGTCAGGTGAAACGACATTGCATTCTAATACTGATCTTCGTGAGCATTTTCATGTCCACCTTCATTCTCCAGGCGGATGACGCGCCCCGGCGGAACCGCGAGCCGGTGCAGCTTTCCGAAGCGGCCCTCAAGCTCCATGCCGAGTGTTTGGTGGTGGACGGCCACAACGACCTGCCGTGGCGGCTGCGCAGCAACAGTAAACAATTGCTGATCGATCGTGACTTACGGCAGCCGCAAAAGGATTTTCACACGGACATTCCGCGCCTTCGCCAGGGCGGCGTGGGCGCGCAGTTTTGGTCCGCCTGGGTGCCGAGCACGCCCGCCAAGCGCGACCAGGCCGTGCAAATGACCTTAGAGCAGATCGATGTGATTCATCGCCTGGTGCGCCAATATCCCGATGTTTTTGAGATGGCGGACAAAGCCGACGACGTCGAACGCATTCATCGTTCGGGCAAGATCGCTTCCATGATCGGCGTGGAAGGCGGCCACTCCATCAACAATTCCCTGGCGGTTCTCAGGCTCTATTATCAACTCGGCGTCCGCTACATGACGTTGACCCATTCCGACAACGTGGATTGGGCGGACTCCGCAACGGATACCCCCAAACTCCATGGCTTGTCTCCCTTTGGGGAACAAGTCGTTTACGAGATGAATCGCCTGGGCATGCTGGTGGACATCTCCCACGTGTCGCCGGACGTCATGAAGCACGTGCTGCGGATTTCGCAAGCGCCCGTGATCGCTTCGCACTCCTCCGCTTACGCCATTGCCCAGCACCCGCGCAACGTCCCCGACGATGTCTTGGAGCTGATCAAGAAAAACCATGGCGTCGTGATGGTCAATTTTTATTCCGGCTTCATCGTTCCCGAGGCGGCCCGAGTCTCCCGGAACATGTTCCAGGTGGGGAGGCAGCTTCGCGAAAAGTATTCGGATGACGAACAGTATCGCTTGGCCTGGGAACAATGGTTCAAGGACAATCCCTTCCCCCGGGGACATTTGCACATGGTGGTGGATCATATCGATCACCTGGTCCGCGTGGCTGGCGTCGACCACGTCGGCCTCGGCTCCGACTACGACGGGATCACGCACACGCCGGAACAACTCGAGGATGTCTCCAAATATCCCTACATCACCCAGGAATTGCTCAATCGCGGCTATTCAGCCGATGACATTCGCAAAATTCTCGGCGGCAATGTGCTGCGGGTCCTCCGGCAGGCCGAGCGGATCGCTCAGGGGAATAAGAAGCCGTCATGAGCATGGATTGGCGGGATTTTGAGGATCTCTCATGGCCCACGTTATTGGACCCCAGACACCCGCTTCATGTGTATCACATGGAATTGGCCTTGGCCGAGGCGGAGATCGCCGCCGCGGAGGATGAAGTGCCCGTGGGGGCGGTCATCATCTCTCTGGATCAAGGGATCATCGGCCAAGCCCACAATCAACGAGAACAGCTTCGCGATCCCACCGCCCACGCGGAAATGTTGGCGATTACCCAGGCCGCGCAGGCCACGGGCTCCTGGCGGCTGCAACGATCCATCCTTTATGTCACGCTTGAACCTTGCCCGATGTGCGCGGGAGCCATTGTGCAGGCCCGCATTCCTCTGGTGGTCTACGGCTGCCCCGACGCCAAAGCTGGGGCGTGCCACTCCCTTTATTCCATCACCCATGATCCGCGCTTGAATCACCGCAGCCAGGTCGTAGCCGGTTGCCTGGATCAGCGCTGCGCGGAAGTTTTAAGCCGATTCTTCCGAAAAAAACGGCTCTAGTTCCCTGGAATGTCCTTGGCAGGTCATTGCAACTTTAACGATTGGGACGTTAAGCTAATTTCTTAGCGATCCTACGCATGGATCGGAATACATCAGGTTTATTGCCTTGATCCATTGGCACCCAAGGGGAAAAGAGGTTGACATGAAAAAATTCATCTTCACGGGCTTGGGGATGATGATGTTAGCGGCGTTGGCGATAGCCGACTATCCACGACAAATCACGCGCCCCAAGGTGCCGACGAATGCGGAATTGGCCCGGTTGGGACTCAAGCGGCATTGGCACACCTACGTTCCGGTTCAGGGGGCCAGGGATGGGATTGTGTCGCTGCAGATCTTTGAGAAACAAATCGCGGTGCAAACCCGGATGGGGAGCATTGCTTCTGTGGACCTGGAAAGCGGCGCCACGCAATGGAGCGTATTGCCGGGACATCCGTACCGCGCTTTCCAACTTCCCGTGGGGGCGAACGAAAATAATTTCCTCGTCTATGCCAGTGGCAAATTGTTGGGCTTGGATCGCAAGACGGGCATGACCGAATGGTCGCTCGATTTGCCAGGCATTCCAGCCACGGTTGCGGCCGCCGACGAAGAACACCTTTACATCGGAACTTCGGATGGCATGGTGCGCGGCTATTTCTTGCCCTTTTCCTTGCGGCAATCCTTAGCTCAAGTTTCGCGCTCGGAGTTTGAAGAGGCCTTGCGCCGCCGGGGGCTTTCTTCAGAGCGGATCAACAGCCGGGTACCGGAGATGATTTGGTCGTATCAACTGCCCGCGGCCATCCGGGTCGCTCCCGCCGTGTTCGGCACCCACGTCGTGTTCGCCGATGGGGAAGGCTCCATTTATTGCATCGAAAATGAACGCCGGACTCTGGGCGATCACTTTCGAGCTGGCGCTTCGGTCGCCGCCGACTTGGCCCAAACGAGCGATTTTGTCTATCTCGCCTCGCTCGATCGGCAGGTGTATGCGGCGGAACAAGTGGCTGGCAAGCTGGAGCTGCGGTGGCGGCACACGGCGGGCAGTCAGATGGTCCAAAAACCGTTCCCCATTGGTTCCGATCTGTTCGTCGTGAGTTCCGTGGAAGGAATGACGCGGCTGGAGCGTCATACGGGATTGCTTTATTGGACGCAACCCAGGGCCAAACGGTTTCTCGCTGCGAGCCAGCGCCTGGTCGTGGCCGTCGATGAATTCAAGAATCTGCTCATTCTCGACCGTGCCCGAGGCAGCGTGCTGGCCGACTGGAACGTTAAGGATTTCACGGTGTTGTCGGCGAATGAATTTACGGACCGCATTGTCCTGGCCAGTCACGACGGTTTTATCCTTTGCCTCCGGGATGTCGACCGCAACTGCGACAACCCGATGAACCACCTTCCCAAAGTCGAGAAAAAACCATCGCCAACCTCAAACGGCGGTGCTACTGAGGGCAAGGACAAGTCGAAAGACATGGAGAAGAAAGTGGATGACGACAACTCCTCTTTTTAGCGACAGGAGCGTCATTCAATTGTTAAATAAAGTGGGCCATGGTTTAAGCCACTCTAGTCTAAAGGTGGAGCATCGTTGAAGAAAGAAACCCGGCTCGAACGAGCCGGGTTTCTTCTTTACCTTGGCGAGCATGGGCGAAGCTCACTTCGGCTTGAGCGACTAGGCGGATAAAACCCAATCCTTGAGAACCTTCAAAGGATAAGCTTTCACCACTTTGCGAGCGGGCTTGCCTTTGATCGTAATCGTTTCTCCCGTGGCGGGATTCCGACCCGGGCGATCCTTGGTGGCCTTCTTTTCAACCTTTTTGAGCTTCACCAAACCGGGAATGGTGAATTGGCCAGGCCCCTTTTTGCCGAGTTGATCGCGAATGTACTCATCCAGCGCGGTCAACAAGGCCGCAACGTCTTTCTTGGCAACCCCCGTTTTTTCGGCCAAGGTCTTCAAGATTTCACTCTTGGTCGCGGGTTTCACTTTACTTGCCATGCGGCGTCTCCTGCTGAAACTGCGGAAAAATCCACGAATTGTTAACAAAACTAGTTATTCAGGATAGGCAAGTCAATCATCAAATCCCGAATTTCCTGGAAAAAATGGAAAATTCGTTACTTTCGACGTACTTTCTCTGGTCCCACGCAGGTTTCAGGGCATTTTCACCGATTCTCTACCCCATCTCCTATTTGTGGACATGGGGCGAGTCGCCGTGATTTTCAGGCTTATTGGGGGACAGGATGGGCGGTCATTTGGGCATGGGCAGATCTTTTAATTCAAAAGGCACTTCCAAAGTCGTTGGCCGCGAGGAGAGCCAGACCAGCCGATCGGGTTTCGACGTTTTTTGCGGAGGCGAGTAGTAAATCGTCATCGTTCGCGTTTGTTGCCGGTCGCTGAGCTTCATCGACTCGGAGCGCGTCGTCCCGCCATAAATCTGACCGTCTTCATCATAGAGCAACAGGCCAGCGATAGGTTGTTTGCTGCCTTCGAATTGGATTTTTCCTTGGGGGCCGACGCCGCCGACTTGGACTTGGAAGTTGCCTTGGAAGCGCATGTTCCCTTGCCTGATCACGATTTGATTCCCGGGTGCTTGGTCGGTCCATTCCATCTGTTGTTCCACCACGAGGATCACTTCGCCGTTTTCCTTGACGTCGATGGTTTGGATCGTGAGTTGCTCGCCGCTCAGCGCCGTGTGCGTGCTGGTCTTCTTGATGGAGGCAAGGTTGCTCACGGTAATCAAAGGGCGCTGCGCGGGCACGATCGGCAGCACTAAGGTGCCTTTGAAGGAGGGCAGTCGCTTGCCGGGATTTTCGGGAGGACGGAGCAAAAGCACTAATTGTTGATTCCAGGGGAATCGCTTGGCGGCAATCGGAGATTCCGCGTCGTTTTTTCCTTCCAAGCGATTGCTCAGCTCGATGGTCGTGACTTCGACCGGCTGCTGCAGTTCGTCCTTGAGGGGTTCCATGCGCAAGTCGATCGGACCATTCCACTGCAGTGCAGGTTCGGGCCGGACTTCCAAGAGGATGCCCGTATATTCCCGAACCCGAGGATTCTCCGCGAGATGGATGGGCAAAGCGCGAATCGAAAGAGCACCGACGCGCACCTGGGGAACCGTCAATGCCTCACCTGCTTCAAGCCTCAATTTCGGCGGCGAAGTCGATTCGGCGCCGTCCGTGAGGCCCGGCATGGCGGGTAGATTGATGCGCGGAAGGTTGGGCGGCAAGCCCTGTTGTATCTGGCCTCGATTGCCAAACGGATTTCTTTCAGGGCTTTCTTGAGCGACCCCGCGCACCTGGCAGGGTATGAGTTGACAAAGCTGATCCAGCGCCTGCCAAAAGGAAACCTTCCCCGTCTTGATCGTGATCTTTTGCTGCTTCATTTGGTCATCGGCGATCTCGATCACAAATTTGGTTTGCTTGGCTAATTCCTTGATGACGGTTTCAAGCGTGGTTTGCTGAAAATCCAATTCAACCTGCGTCGGTTGCAGCAAATGATCGACTTCGGATTGTTGTTCAATCTTTTGAATAATCTCCTTGACGCGCCGGGCGACTTCAGGGTCATCGTGTTGCAAGGCCTGCCGCAAGGCGGGAAGGGCTTGGCTCCCCATCTTTTCGAGGGCGAGCGCCGCTTGGTTGCGCTCAGCAAACTGCGGGTGCCCCAACTGTTTGATGAGGGTTTCCACGCTCGCGGGTGGCTTTTGGCCCGGTTGAGCGAAGCAGATCAAACTCCCCGCCAGGAATCCGCAGGCCGCCAAGATAAGGGTCCATTTCAACTTAGATGGGAGCATCGGTGAACTCCTTGCGCGTTCCGTGAGGCATTTGACGCTTGTATTTAAACTAATGGAACGAGGCGGGAATGTAAACCTAAAAACTTAAGAGTTGATGTCGATGGCCAGTCCCAAGGGGATTCAACAGATGGAACGCTTGACGCGCCAATCATGGCTGATCAGTAATAGCTAGACTAGGATCATGCGGGTTGAGAAGGGGCCAACGGACGCCGTGGCAGCCGATGCCGCTAGAATCGCAATCCCACAGAGATGAGAAGTTTAATCTGAGCGACGCTGTCATCCACGCTGGTGATGCTGAACCACTCCTGGCCCCACTCGAAGCGGCTGCCGAGCGTGATGTCGAAGCCATGGCAAGGAAGCAGCAATCCGGTGTTGACGCCGATGAACACGCCCTTGTTCAGACCGCTGGTGTGGCCGTCCTCGAAGTCGGGGAACGTATCGAAGACGAGCGCCCCTTCGATCACCCGCGACACCGTGAATAATTTCACGGAGGTTTGGCCAATGCGTCCGCCCACGTCGAGGCCGAAATTATAGCGCAGCCCATTGGGTCCCGCGAAGTACCATTCCCTGCCCAGGGCCAGCCGCGCATTGGTGCGATGCATCTCGCGAAAGGCATATTGACTGAGGCCGGGGAGTTCCTCCAGGCCGCCGAAGCGCGTGACGCCGACGAAGGCCGCGCGCGCCAAGAGAGGTTCCGAGGTATGGATGTTGTTGTACGTGTAATCGATGCCGACTTCGGAGGTCCACGCCGCGGTTTGGTCGGCATTGAAACTAAAGCTGCGCACGCCGCCTTCAATCGTCTTGCCGGTGCGCATCGCTCGATCGAGGGCTCCGGTTCCCGTCACAAAGGAAGGACCGCCCCGGACAAAGATTTCGAAGGGACTGAACAGCGAGTAGGGCGGGCCAGGCGGAGGAAAGCCGGTTTCATCCACGGCCAACGTCATGGGTTTGCGATACGTCGGCCAAGGTTCCTCGCTCATGGGGGGCATGGACAAGGAATCCAACTCCTGGGCATGAACCGTGGCACCCATGAGTACCCAGGCCATGAAACAAAACTGCCAGAAGTGCTTGCATTTCATGAGTGAATTCCTAACCCCCTTGACGGCAGTCGTCCCGCTATGGCGCGCAAGCCATGCCTTAACCTTTCATTCGGATGGCGAGTGTATCGAAAATCATTCTTTTGTGGGTTATGCCGATTTTTAGGCTAAAATCAGGGGCAGAATGGTTCACCAGACGGCTTCTTTTAATCAGTTTGGCTGGATTGCTTAATTTGACCGAAATCGCGATGGAGAAGTGAAACGAAGTCAGAGTTCATAAGGTTCAAAGCAAGTATTGTTCGCGGAATTTTTTAAGCACTTCGAGTGCGGGTTTCAGGTTCCCTTGTGCATCGACGAGCCCGCAATGGGGGAACAAATGGGGGGCGTCATCGCTCCAATGCAGCCAATGAACACCACTGACAAAGGGCTTGCATAAGGCCAGCAAACCAGCCTGGGCGCACCAATTTTTTTGTTGCTCTGGAGTAAAGGGAGAGCCTTGCGCTTGGTATTGGAAAGCCGCGTCAGCCTTGGCGTCTTCCGACATAGAGGATGGCATGCCTAAATGGATGTGCAGCGGAATGCCAAGTAATCCGTACAAGTCCATAATTCTTGAGAAATCCAAGCGGTCGCGGAAGCGGCTGCCCCGGGGGGTGATGCCCATCACCACTTCCAGCTCGAGTGCGGATAAATTGATGCGGCTGCGGATCAAGGCATCGGCAAACACGAAGGGGGAATAAGCCGGTTGACCCGTCGCCACCGATTCGCCCCAAGGTTGGCTGAGCGAAAGCGTGTATTCCCCTGAAGGATGCAATTCCTGCATGATGGCGGCCATCTGCAGATTCAGATTCAGGGACTCCTCTTCATCGATCTCCAGCAACCCTGGATCATTGGTTCCTGCCGAGAGCTGCCAATATTTGACCTCATCGCGGTAGCGCTCGATGATCGTTTCCGTGAAAGCGAGAATCGCGCCCACGATCCCGTCGGGATTGCCGAGCAAAGGTTCGATCCATTTGGGGAGATGGCTGGGACAGACGTTGAGAATCGGGCCCATTTTAACGGTCATGCCCAGCGGTTTGGCCCAAGCGAGCAGTTCATCCAAGGGCTCCCAATGGAATTGTCCATCTTCGGGTTCGATTTCCGACCAGTTGACGGCCAGCCGGATAGTGTTGAACGCGGCTTTCAAGTCGTCGAGATGGTCAGTGGCGGGGCGCGAGACGTTGCAGCCGAGCAGGGTCGTCAACTTGGGCATGCGGAGCAAGCGGGCCGCCATGACCTGTTCGATGTATAAATCGACCAATTTCTCGCCCACGCCGATCGCCTTGGTCAGGGCATCGATGGCTTCGCGATCGGCCACTTGTTCCGAAGACTCGCAGACCGCCTTGCAAAACAACTTGCTGGCTTGCGTGATCTGTTGATCCAATTCCTCGGGCAGTTCCAACCCCCCGGAGATCCAATCCGCGGCTTGGTTGCGAAGCTGATTGACCTTGCCCCGCGCCAATTCCGTGAGCAACCGATATGCTTCAAGGCGTTCCACCAGGGTGGCGGTCATCAGCATGATCGGCGATTGGCCGTCAAGCCCTGGCATGGCTTGGCCGTTGAGCGAACTGGGAAGCGTGATCGGGACGCATAAACAGCCCGACTCCGACACCTCCTTGCCCACGCATAATTCGCCATTGACGACTTGCACGTTGGTCACCCAAGGCATGTAGTCGGGCAGGCCCGTGAAGTAACTGGGTTGCAACTCCTCGAGTTTCTGGGAGCGAAGCGATTCCGGGAGCTTGAGATGAATGGTGCCCATAATCGCAACTAAAGAAGGCCGCTCTCCTGAATCTGGCGGTTCATCCCGCGACGTGCGGTTGGAACTCAGGTCGAACGGTCCGGCTTGGCCGAGCCTTGGCAATCCATGGCTGGCCGGTGATGATCTCATGTATTTGTATCATGACGGGCTAGCGCCAGGCAACCCCACGTCCCTGCCGGAGTCGCGATCCGCCGGCTGGACAGGCGCTTTGATTGGAACCTGCACGGCAAGGCGGGCGCGAGCATCGTCCTGGCCCATTTCGATTTAGGTGGAAGGCGTCTCTTCGGACGCGGATTCCTTGGCCGGCATGGGGGCATCCAATGGACAGTGCCTTTTAACGCTTTCCAAAAGGCGATCCATGGCGAATGGCTTGCGGATGTAATCGTCCACGCCCAGCATCTCGGCATAAGCGCGATGCCGGCCGCCTTCATTGGCGGTGATCATGATGATGCGGGGCGGCTGCGTCTTTTTCTTCAGTCTTTCCAGGACTAGAAAGCCGCTCTTCTTGGGCATCATCATGTCGACGATCACCATGTCGGGATTTTCACGCTCGGCCACGTTGATGCCCGCGTTCCCATCGGAGGCGGTGATGACCCGATAGCCTTTATTTTCCAGGACGGCTCGGATGGCCTGCATGATTTCAAAATCATCATCCACGACCAGGATCGTTCTCTGAACTGGCATGATGCAATTTCTCTCTTTAACCAGCGACATGAGGCACAAGGGCAGGCCAGCCGGGCATACCCGGACTCCCAGGTGGGATATCCGTATTTTACGAGATGTTCCGGGAGCGGGCAACCAACTCGGGGGAAAGTCGAGCTATCGCCAGCGTTCATCCCGCTGCATGAGGTTTAAACTCTCCGTGTAACGCGCTGCTCCCGCTTCATCGCCGATAGCGTTGCAGTGAGCGATGGCTTGGCGCATGGCGGCGATCGCTTCGGCTTGGCGGCCCTGGCGAAAATGCACGGTGCCCATCAGGCTCCGTACCCGCGGTCGATAATGATCCACGTGGGTGCCTTCTTCCCGCGCCAACCGCTGCTCAAGCGGCTGGAGAAGACTCATGGCTTGGGCGGGCTGCCCCTGATCAAGATGGGTTTGGGCCTGCTGCAACAAGCGCTCCCAGGTGATGGCGGGATCCTCGTCGGTCTGAAACAGCAACAGCGCTTTTAAGGCGGCATCCCCTTGGTCCGCGAACCAGTTGGCGACGCGCTCCAGCAGCGCGGGGTAAAGTTCTGCCAGGTTTTGATCCCGGCGAACGAGGTCGGGCATCGTTTGCCAATGGGCAAAGGACTCCAGGATGATTGGGCGATGCTTGCCGCATAAACGCGCAAATTCCTGATCGTCCCCTTGCTTCAGGGCGCCCAGCAAGGCGTCTCGGACCTCGTCGCTGCTCCACGATTTCTTACGCCAGAAGCCAAGCCAACTCATGATGGTGTCTCGAGGAAGATTTTCTCAATGGACATGACGAGTGAAGTGCCAAGTATGCCGTCAGGACGGCAGTTCTTGGACGAACTTCATGAATTCGGGACATGCCCGGATCGGATCGAAGTCCGGGTCCGACTTTAAATGATCGATGCGTCTCGGCTCATTGAAGTAGCCCTTTTGCTTTTCCAGAAGTAATAGCTCAACGGCCCGCCGCACAAAGCGCTCTTGCAGCGTATTCTTTTCCTCAGGGCTGAAACGGTTATCCTTGTCGACGGCCTCGAAGGCTCTGCTGTAGGCGCAAGCATAATTGTAAAGCATGCCAGGGGGTTGGTCTGGCTGCGCCAGGTTGCGTTCGATGTTTGATAAGGTTTTCTGATAATCGCCTCGCTGGATGTCATGCAGCATGATCCACGTCGTCAGCGAGGGATTCAACTGAGCGACAAAAGGAGCAAAAGCGGGATATAACTCATGAAGTTGATTTGTGAATGACAGGCACTTTTGCATGGCAGGTTCAATCTTCTCATTCTCCTTGACGCGGATCAAGAGTTCAGTCAAATGGGCGGACGCTCTTTGACATTGCAGCAGAAAAACAAACGATTTGGGCTGGCTTGCCAGCAGCTCTTCATAAATTTTAAGGCTCGCTTCCCCATGCTGAATCGCCTCGCGCGGCTGGGACGACAGGTGGAGGCATTGACTCAAAGTCAAGTGGATGGTGGCGCGCGTTTGCGCGAAGTGCCGCGAGGCCTGGGGACTGGGAAGCGTGGTCGATTCGATCAATGCCAGTGCTTTGCGAGCATAAACAGCGGCCTGTGGCACATCCCGTCGTTTGATGTGATGCATGGCCAGGTGGGCATGAGCGGCGGCATGTAAGCACAACGCATCGGGATGTTGCTCCTGTTCCTCAAGCATCATCTGGCTGAGCTCAAGCGCCCTGCGGAAATACGTCTCGACATTCTGCTCTTGCCCGAATGAATAGTGGCCGCAAAAAATCGTGGCTAAAAAAGTTTCGGACAGCAAGTCCAGAGAATCAGGCATTGACGCGATCAAGCTTTCGCCCAAGCGGCGCGCCTCCTGATAATCCTTCAAGGCTTCCGGCATCTTCGCTTGCGTGGAGTGGATGATGCCGCGGGCGTTCAGGCATTTGAGGTAATCCAAGGTGTAGACCGGATGATGGGGTGAACGCTCGCGCAAGTCCCTCAATAAAGCAATGGCCTGGGCACAAGCGTCCCCAGCCTGCGCTTCTTCACCCATGGAATCATAAATCTTGGCCATTTGATAATAAGCAAGGGCCGTGTCATGGCGCACGCGCGGCTCCGTGCTCTCAGTCTTCAAAAAGCCCTGATACAGCTTCACGACTTCTTCCAAAATTTGCCGCCGCTCCTCATGGAAGCTCGGCGAACGGCCGAGCCGTTCGTTGGTGACCCAGGAGATGCGGTCCAGCGCGGCCAAGGCTTGATCCAAGCGTTGTTGGGCCAGCAGCCGTTCTTGCTCTGCCTGGCGCCGGGCGGTCTGGGCGGCATCGGCTTCCTCGCGCGCGATGGTCCAAGCGCCTTCAAGCTCCCAGCGCGTGGTTTCCCGCAAGATCACCATGAGCATCAATGTGATCAGCAAAATGCTGTAGAAGGCCACGCGGGATGGATTCCGCTTGGCCCATTTGATGCCGCGCTCAAGTCGGCCGACGCGGCGCGCCTGAATCGGTTCATGGCTGAGAAAACGCTGCAAATCCGCCGCCAAGGCTTCGGCCGTGGCATACCGCCGTTGGGGATCTTTCCGCAGGCAATACAGACAAATCGTTTCGAGGTCGATGGGAATTTTGGGTTGAATGCTGCGGGGCGACACCGGGTCATCGTTCAAGACTTGCATCATCGTGTCAAACGTCGTCGCGGCTCGAAAGGGGGGACGGCCCGTAAGCAATTCATACAGGATCGCTCCCAAGGCATACACGTCCGTCGCGGGACTGAGCCTGGCCGTTTCACTCGCGGCTTGCTCGGGAGCCATGTAGCTGGGCGTTCCCAAGATGGCGCCGCTTTTGGTCTGCGAACAATCGGTGTCGATCTGTTTGGCCAGGCCGAAATCCGTGATCTTGAGACTGGGAAGCGGCGCGTGATCGACGCCGGACACTCTCTCGGCGAAATCATCCGCATCCCAGGTTTGGCATTCCGTGGCATGAAGCAGTAAGACGTTAGCCGGCTTGAGATCGCGATGCATCACATTTTTCTGATGGGCGTAATGCACGGCCCGGGCTAGTTCGATCACCAGGCGCGCCGCTTGGCGCGGGTGCCACGGCGTGCCATGCAATAGCCGATCCAAACTGCCGCCGGCAACGTATTCCAACACAATGAAGGGGCGGCCTTCATGGGTGCCGATCTCATGAATTTGCACGATGTTGGGATGTTGCATCAGGGCGACGGCTTGGGCTTCTCTTTGAAACCGTGCCACGATCTCGGGATTGACTTGGCTCATGGAGGAGATCATCTTGATCGCCACCACGCGGTTGAGTTCCCTGTCCCTGGCCTGATACACCACGCCCATGCCGCCGCAGCCAAGCTCGGAGAGAATCTCGTAGCCAGGCAGATCAGGCCACGGCATCCTCATGATCGCTGGCTTGCCCAACTCGGGAGCCAAGGTCGTGGCTTCATGGCAATGCTCATCCGCCTGGGGAAGGGTCGGATGTTCTGAACGATCATGCTCCGCGGGCGGCGGTCGTTCGTTCATGTCAGCCTCGATTTCGACCTTATGCGGTCAATCCGTAGAATAACGCCAACCCCGGCTCTCGTTGGCGCCTGGTTCACTTCGCTTGATTATAACCAAACCTTGGTTGATGGGATGCACGCATGTCTGATTCAAGTCCTTTCGCTCATTTGGGAAACTACCCAGAATGCCAACTACGCCGCTTGCGCCGCCATGAATGGTCGCGCCGGCTCGTGGCCGAGCATGCACTCAGCGTGAACGATCTTATTTGGCCCCTGTTCATTCAAGAAGGAACCCAGCAAGCGACGCCGATTGCCTCCATGCCCGGGGTCGAGCGCTTAACCATCGACCTGGTCGTCAAGGCCGCGAATCGCGCCGAGCAACTGGGCATCCCGGCGATCGCCCTGTTCCCGGCGACGGACCCGGCAAAGAAATCCCCCGATGGCGAGGAAGCTCTTAATCCCAACAATCTCATCTGCAGGGCGGTGCGGGCGATCAAGGAAGCAGGCTCTCGGGTGGGCGTGATATGCGACGCGGCCCTCGACCCTTATACCAGCCATGGACAGGATGGCCTGGTCCGCGACGGCTACGTGGTGAATCGTGAAACCGTCGACGTGCTGTGCCGGCAAGCCGTGGTCCAGGCCCAGGCGGGTTGCGATGTGATCGCTCCTTCGGACATGATGGATGGCCGCATCCAAGCCATCCGCCAAGCACTCGACCAGGCGGGTTTCGAGCGGGTCATGATCCTCTCGTATGCCGCCAAGTACGCCTCTGCTTTCTATGGCCCCTTCCGCGACGCGGTCGGTTCCGCTTCGTCATTAGGAACGGGCGATAAACGAACGTATCAGATGGACCCCGCCAACACCGATGAAGCCCTTCGGGAAGTTGCTTTGGATATCGCCGAAGGGGCGGACATGGTCATGGTCAAACCCGGGATGCCCTATCTGGACATCGTGCAACGGGTGAAGGCCGCATTTCGCGTGCCCACCTTTGTATATCAGGTCAGTGGCGAATACGCCATGCTCGCCGCCGCGGCGCAACAGGGTTGGCTGGATCGCCAAAAGGTGATCATGGAAAGTCTGCTGGCCTTCAAGCGGGCAGGAGCGGATGGCATCTTAACCTATTTTGCCGCCGAGGTGGCTGAGCTGCTTCAGCAAGGTTGACAGCGAGGCACGTGGATCGCCGCTCCACCGCCGGTTTTCCACCATCGGTCTTCGTTATCTGAATTCAAGGCTTCATTTCCATGAAAGCCCTGGCCGATGGGCATTCCACCGAAGGATTTGGCCTAGCGGTCATTCAGGGCGCTTTAGCTCGAAGAGATGGGTGGCGTGGCTGTACCAATCGCCGCCATGACGCCCCACGGTCTGCAGCTTATGCGGGTCCACGCGCCGCTTGTGATCGAGCACGCTGGCCGAGATATGAAACACCACCACTTCGCCAATCACGAGGTGTGCCGAGGGTTTGTCGCCCAGGGGCAGGATTTTCCAGACTTTGCATTCCAAGTGAACCGGCGACTCGGCGATGCGGGGCGGCTTGACCTTCAACGATGGCAGCAGGGATAGTCCCGTCAGGTCGACTTCGCTTTCGCCATAGGGCAATTCCTTCGAGGAGAGATTGACCTTTTCAATGAGCGTTGACGTCGCGGCGTTGCAGACGAATTCGCCCATCATCTCGGCGTTGCGGTGGGAGTCTTTTTTGGAGCCATCCCGCTTAAAGGCGGCGGAAAACGCGACCATGGGCGGACGGCCGCTGACCGCATTGAAGAAGCTGTAAGGCGCCAGGTTGACGCGGCCAGCGTCATTCACGGTCGTGATCCAGCCGATGGGCCGCGGATTGACCACGTCGACCAAAGCGAAATAGGCATCAATGGGCTTGCATGACGCCACGTCGAGGATCATGTCCTCATGCGACGGCATGCCCCCCGGCGCACCGCTGGCAGAAACCAGCGGCAATTGGTGTCTGGGAATGGACGACATGTTGCGGGACCCGCTTATTCCAACCAACTGTATGGATAGTTCGCATCATCCCATTCCATCGCGGCCTGAGTGACGCGCAGCGGCCTGAAGGTGTCCACCATGACGGCCAATTCATCGGTCTTGGTCATGGGGCGGCTGTTGACGATCGTCCCGGGATGCGGCCCATGCGGAATGCCGCGCGGATGCAGGGTGAAGGAGGCTTCTTCGACGCCGCGCCGGGAGCCAAATTGACCGCGAACATAGTAGAGCACTTCATCCGCTTCGATGTTGCTATGGACGTAGGGGACCTTAATGGCTTCCGGACAGAAATCGAGATTGCGGGGCGCGAACGTGCACACCACGAAGCCCGGTGCTTCGAAGGTTTGGTGAATGGGCGGAGGTTGATGGATATAGCCGGTGATCGGCTCGAAGTCGTCCGCATTGAAGGTGTAGGGGTAAACCAGACCATCCCAGCCGACGACGTCGAAGGGATGCTGGGCCAGGGTGTAACGGGTCAACTGCGTCCCCGATTTGATCAAACAGGTGATCTCCTCTTCCTTGTCGATGGTGACGAGTTCGGCGGGTCCATGCAGGTCGCGCTCATAAAAAGGCGCGCCCAGCATCAACTGGCCGTCCGGGTTGAGATAGCGCGGCGGGATGCCGATGTTGCCGGTCGACTCGATCACCAGCAGGTCCGGCGGCGTTTGCGGTTCGAACTCAATGTGATAGGTCGTGCAGCGCGGAATCACGATGTAGTCGAAGGGCTTGAAAGGCAGCAGTCCGTAGAGCGTTTTAAGAATGCCCTTGCCGCGGTGGACGAAAAGGATTTCATCGGCCTGGGCATTGCGATACAGCTCTTTTTGCGGCTCGGTCGGCCGGCAGCGGGACAGGGTCACGTCGTCGTTCAGCATGAAGGGCACGCGGCCGAGGATCGGGTCGCCTCCCGGCTTGATCTGGCCCGACTTGAAATGAAAATGGCGCAGGGCGGGTTCCTCGGCCAAAATCAATTTGATCGAGCCTGCCGCCTCGACCTTGCGCACCCGGGTCGGCGGGCGCAGATGGTAGACGACGCTATACGCCCTGCCAAAACCCGCCGTCGTGATCACTTCCTCGTAATAAATCCCTTCGCCGCGGAAGCCGGGCTGATGCTTGTGTTCGATGTGTCGTTTGCGTGGCAAGCTGCCGTGACGGAGATAGCGTGGCATGACCTTTCCCCCAAGGGATGAAGCCGCGAACCGAGGTTACCTTAACTCTTATTCTACAGATTTCTACCGGCGAGGTCCGAAGGCAAAATCGTTCCGTTGGATCGATTCCCACTGGATGGATGGATGGTCTCGCCGGGAAGACTGCGGCCGAAGCGGAAGCATGGCCGATAGGGGCGTGGTTTTCCTATAATTAACCGGTGCAAGCCAACGGTGGATCACGTGGCGTCACGTGGCCGGGGGTTGTCTGTTTTCTTTGCGACTGTTGGCCAAACGATCAAGTCGGCTCCTTCGAGCCCCAACGTTTGGCGGTGGAATTCGCGAAAGGGCTTTTAGATTCCATGGTAAATCGTAACTTACTTCGTGATTTTGACGTGACCGATGCCGAGGTGGAGGCAGCGTTTCAGCAATCCTTTGGCGCCTCGGCCGAGGAAGCCTTGCACGAAGCGATCGTGGTCCAAGATCAAGATTTTGACGCGAACAAGATCGTCGTGGGCAAGATCCGCGAAATCCATGATGACAATGTGGTCGTTGACATTGGCTATAAAAGCGAAGGGATCATCGGGCTGGATGAATGGCGAGACGAAGGCACGGATAAGATCGTTCCGCCGCAAATCGGCGAGGAAGTTCGCGTCTTGCTGGAGTCCGTGGATGACGAAGCGGGGCTGCTCGTCCTGAGCTACAAGAAGGCGCGCCGGCAAGAAGAGTGGGAGCGCATCATCAAGCTGCACCACGAAGGGGACGTCGTCACCGGGCTGGTGACGCGCAAGATCAAGGGCGGCCTGCTGGTGAACATCGGCGTCAATGTGTTTCTGCCGGCCAGCCAGGTGGACATTCGCCGGCCCAGCGACATTGCCGAGTACATCGGTAAAGAAGTACGCTGCAAAATTCTGAAGATCGACGAGGCCCGGCGCAACATCGTGGTCAGCCGCCGCAAGCTGATCGAGGACGAACGGGAAGAGAAAAAGAAGAACCTGTTGGCCGAGATCGAGCAGGGGCAAGTGCGCAAGGGCGTGGTCAAGAACATCGCCGATTTCGGCGCCTTTGTCGATTTGGGCGGCATCGACGGCCTTTTGCACATCACCGACATGAGCTGGGGCCGCGTGCAGCATCCGAGCGACATGGTGCACATCGATCAGGAGTTGGAAGTCTACATCATCAATGTGGACAAGGACAAGGAGCGCATCGCGGTGGGGCTGAAGCAGAAGTCCCCCAGTCCATGGGTGGACGTCGAAAAGAAGTACCCGCCAGGCAGCCGCCATACCGGCGAAGTCGTCAACATCATGACCTATGGCGCTTTCGTCAAGCTCGAACCGGGCATCGAAGGCCTGGTCCACATCAGCGAAATGTCGTGGACCAAGCGCATCAACCACCCCAACGAACTCGTGCAGATCGGCGACAAGATCGAGGTTCAGGTCCTCAACATCAACAAGGACAAGCAGGAGATTTCCCTGGGCATGAAGCAATGCCAGAGCAATCCCTGGGAAAAGGTCGCCGAGAAATATCCGCCCAACACCGTGGTCAAGGGCGTGGTCCGCAATCTCACCAATTATGGCGCCTTCATCGAAATCGAGGAAGGCATCGACGGCTTGCTCCACGTCAGCGACATGAGCTGGGTGCGCAAGGTCACCCATCCGAATGAAGTCCTGCAAAAGGGGCAAGAAGTGACGTGCGTGGTCCTGAGCGTGGATCAAGAACGCAAACGCATCGCTCTTGGACTCAAGCAGTTGGCCAGCGACCCCTGGGAGACGGACATTCCTGCACGCTACCACCCCAACCAAGTGGTCAACGGCAAAGTCACCAAGATCACGAACTTTGGCGTGTTCGTGGAATTGGAAGCCGGACTCGAAGGGTTGCTGCATATCTCTGAATTGGCCGATCATAAGGTCGAGAATCCCGAGGAAGTCGTCAAGGTCGGCGACAGCATCGAAGTCAAAGTACTGCGCGTTGACCCGGCCGAGCGGAAGATCGGCTTGAGCCGCAAACGGGCGGGGCAAGAAGCGGAAGAAGGCGTGGAACCGGTGAGTGAGGAAGCGGCTGCCGAAGAGACGTCAACCAAGCGGGAACTGAAGGGCGGCATGGGCTCGGGCAGCGGCCCGCTCTTTTCCATGCCTGAACCGGTCAAGGAAGAGACTACGCCGGATGAATCGGCTTCCTAGAAGCGGGTCATATAGCGGATTAATTAAGCCTCGCCGCGGCATGGCCGCGGCGAGGCTTTTCCTTGGAAGATGCCGCACGGAACGAAGCAAGATATGCGCGGCCAAGGATTCATCCTGATGGAATTACGCTGGAGCGGCATTTTTATTATTTCATGCCGTGCGGTTCCGGGTATACTGAAACCATCCAGGTCAGACCATGACGGTCCTGCCGACGGATGGGAATAGACGATTTACTCGGCAAAGAAGGACGATATGCTCTGCACCCATGGTGACACGACGTCGCTAACTTTAACGTCAAGGCAAGACGGTGAAAGATGAAGGCCAAGATGCCCAAGCGTCGATAGCCTCTTTAACTTAGCCTCATGTTTATGCATTATGATGGTCTGCCGGTGATTTCATTCGACGTGAGGCATTGACGCCAAGACGGGCCGCCAGCGACGAGGGATGGACACATATGCCGCGCAACTGGGAAGTCGACAGCGATTCCATGAATCTCCTTGAACTATCGGATCTGCGGCCCAAGCGGACGCGCTCCGAAGGGGTGCAATCGCCGTTGGAAACCTATTTGCGTGAAATCAATGAGACGGCGTTGTTGACCGCCCAACAAGAAAAAGACCTGGCCCGCCGCATCGCCGTGGGGGATGGCGCGGCCCGGGATCAAATGGTTCGGGCCAACCTGCGGTTGGTCGTCAACATTGCCCGCAACTACACGGGCAAGGGTCTCTCTCTGCAGGATCTCATCGAAGAAGGCAATCTGGGGCTGCTCCGGGCCGTGGAGGGATTTGACCCCAACATGAACACCCGCTTCAGCACTTATGCCAGTTACTGGATCAAGCAATCGATCAAGCGGGCCTTGGTCAATACGGCCAAGACCATCCGGATCCCCGCCTACATGGTCGAACTCCTGGCCAAATGGCGGCGGGCGACCTCCCAGCTTCAGGACGAACTCGGCCGGCCCCCCAGCCAGGAAGAAGTGGCCCGCCTCCTCGATCTGCCGAAAAAGAAATTGAACATCATCAAGAAGGCGATCCGGGTTTATAATTCCACGCCGCAATCGGAACAGACGGAAGATGGCTGGTCGCTGGGAGAGATGTTGACGGACGAGCGCACCAAGACGCCGGACAACGAAATGGTCGAAGCCGACGATTTGACGCACGTCTTGCAGTTGCTCGAGAAGATGGACAAGCGCGAAGCCACGATTCTCCGCATGCGCTTTGGCCTCGATGCCGAGGAACCCAAGACGCTGAAGGAAATCGGCGAAGCCCTGGGATTGACCCGCGAGCGTGTTCGCCAGATCGAAAGCGAAGCCCTTGGCAAACTGGCGGAGAGCCTCTCCGGCGAGTGAGCTTGCAGGTTTGTTTGTCTGGCGTGCTGCCCCATTCCCTCCGGAGTGGGGTTTTTCATTGGCTAGCCCCATGATGAATCTGGTCCAGGAGAACCGGTCACTGGCGGCGAAGTTCGTCCAAGTCCGGTTCAAAGGCGGCGGCCTCGGCCACGGTCGCATTCAAGCGGATGGCTTCCTGGAGCGCGGCTTGTGCTTGGACCCGATAGGATTCGCGTTGTTCCGGCGTCGGGGCATGGCGAGCACTCAAGCCATAGGCGAGCGCCGCATAATAATGATGCTGCCACTCCTTGCTCTCCCATGATGAAAGGCGTTGGAGCCATGCCGCCGCCTAGACGTGCTCGCCGCGGCGGCATCGCTCCGCATTTCCGCTAACAACGCCAATTGCATCGTGCAAAAACTGAGGTCCGACAAAACGGCCTTGGGCTGTGCGTCGGCGTCGAGCAGTCCTTGAAGCTCCTTTTGACCAAACTCGAAATGGGTTTGGGCTTCCGCCAAGACGCCGCGGGCGAGGCACGTCTGCCCCATGGCCACGTGCTTTTGGGCCAGTTCGCGTTGCGTTTGCGGATCAGCGGGGCGCTGCTGGACGATGCGCTCCTGAAAGGCAAGCGCCTTGCGATTCCAAATCAAAGCGTTATCGAAATCGCCGGTAAATCGCGCCAAGTAGCCAAGCTGCGTATAGGAAGCGGGCCACATCGTCAAACTTGCGGACTTCCTCGCCTTTTGTGCCAGGCATGCGGATGACGCCTTGACCTGGGGCAAGAGCCTGATCAGCGGTTTCAACATGGATTGGGAGGAGAAACAAGTCACGATCCTGGATCTGCCAGGCGGGCCAGGCATCGAAGCCGGCGTCTACCTCAATGGCGGTTTTTGTAAATGGGTTCGACAGTTTATCGGCCATCCACTCAACATGGCCCCTGATATTCTGCAAGCCTTGGAATCCATGAAGCAGTCGAAGCAGTGCGTTCGCTGACCCGGGTTCCATGGCAGCCAGATTGAATTGGGCAAGGACAACCATCCGCATCGCATCGACCCTGTCTATAATGGAGAAAAGGCCAGGTTCGGGCGAGGAGATGGAGCATTGACCACCCGACAACCGGAATGGTTCACCGCAGAGCCGCAAACGCCAGAGGGATTATTCGCTCAGGTCGTCTTTAACCGTCCGCTCTCCCAGTCCTATTCCTATGCCATTCCCGCCGAGTGGCTCGACCGCATCCAGATCGGGCAGCGGGTCCGCGTTCCTTTGGGGCGCGGGAATCAACCCACTCTCGGTTACTGCATCGGCCTGACGCGGCACGTGCCCGTGCAGCGGGTGAAGCCCATCCTTGAGATCATCGATGAAGTGCCCCTGCTCACGACCGAGTTGCTGCAGCTCACGCAATGGCTGGCGGATTACTACCTGTGCGGCTGGGGGCAGGTGTTGGACGCCGCCTTGCCCGCGGGGGTGAAAACCGGGGCGGGGACGCAGCTTCGCCCCTATGTCGCCGCCATCCCCGAGGAAGACCTTCCTCCAATCCCCGCGCGGCTCAGCCGCAAGCAAACCAAGGTGCTTGACCTGCTCCGAACCTATCACCGGCCCGTCGAGGCCAGCCAATTGGCCGAACTGGCCGGCTGCGGGCTGTCGGTCGTGTGGGCCTTGGTTCGCCATGGTTACGCCCTTCGGCAGATGGTCCGCCGGGAACGCGAGATCGACGAGCCAACGCAGCCGCCTGGCGGCATGGAAGCGCCGCTCGCCCTCAACGAGGAACAGCAAACCATCGTCGATGCGCTCAAGAACAACATCCGCGAAGGCGGCTTTCACACCTATCTGCTTTGGGGGGTGACAGGCAGCGGCAAGACCGAAGTCTATCTCCAGGCCATTCGGGCCGTTGTTGATCGCGGCCAGGAAGCCCTCGTACTGGTGCCGGAGATCAGTCTGACGCCGCAGACCATCCAACGCTTTTCCTCCAGGTTCGAGAAGGTCGCCGTCCTGCACAGCCACCTCAGCGCGGCCGAGCGGGGGGCGCAGTGGCGGCGGATCGCCTCGGGCCAGGCGCAAGTGGTCATCGGCGCCCGCAGCGCCATCTTCGCCCCCACCAAGCGGCTCGGGCTGATCGTCGTCGATGAAGAGCATGAGACCAGCTTCAAACAGGAATCCACGCCGCGCTACAACGCTCGGGACGTGGCCGTGCGGCGAGCGCAAGCCCTGCGGATTCCCGTGGTCCTTGGCTCCGCCACGCCTTCCCTGGAAAGCTGGAACAACGTCCAGAAGCAGCAATACCAACTGCTGCATCTGAGCAAGCGGGTCGGCGACCGGCCGCTGCCCCCCGTGCAACTGATCGACTTGCGGCACGAGCCGCGATCGCGCAGCCGCTACTTCGCCATCAGCGGGACCTTGGAGCAGGCCATGCGCGAAACCTTGGCTCAAGAGGGTCAGATCATCCTGCTGCTCAATCGCCGCGGGTTTGATACCTACCTGTTCTGCCAACGCTGCGGCCACGTGGAGAAATGCCGCTTTTGCGACGTCTCCATGACTTATCATCGCTCGGCCCGCGACCTGGCCTTGGCCGAGGAGGCGCCCGCGGATGGCGTGAACCTTCCCGGCAGACTGGTTTGCCACCACTGTGGCTATCAGAAACAGCCTCCCGCGATGTGCCCGGAGTGTCAGCAAGCGCGGCTGCGCTATCTGGGGCTGGGAACGGAAAAGCTCGAGGCCGAATTGCAGCACAAATTCCCCGACGTGCCCAAGGAGCGAATGGACAGCGACACCATGCGCAAGGGCGCGGGCAGTCATGCGCGGGTGCTGGCCGCCTTTCAGCGCGGCGACATTCGCATCCTCTTCGGCACGCAGATGATCGCCAAGGGGCTGGACTTCCCCGGCGTGACCCTCGTCGGTGTGGTCCAGGCGGACACGATCCTCCACTTCCCCGACTTTCGCTCATCCGAGCGGACGTTCCAATTGCTGGCCCAGGTCGCCGGCCGCAGCGGTCGCGGCGATCGCCTGGGGCAAGTTATGGTGCAAACCTTCTGTCCCGATCATCCCTGTATCCGCCTGGCGGCGCAGCACGACTTCGAACAGTTTGCCCGCTGGGAGCTGCGTCATCGGCAGCAGCATGGCTTCCCGCCCTGGCGGCGGATGGCGCGCGTGATCCTCCGCAGCCGAAGCGAACTTGCCGTGCAGAACTTCGCCGCGTCGCTGGCCGATGGGGTGCGCCGCGAGCTGACCCCCGAGGTCAAACTATTGGGGCCGGCCGAAGCGCCGCTCAAGAAGCTGGAAGGGTATTATCGCTGGCATCTGCAGTTGCTCAGCCCGCTGGCCAGCCGCCTCCATGATTTGATCCGGCGGGCCATCATGCCCGCGCCGCCGCCCGCCAACGTCGACGTCACCATCGACGTCGATCCTAGCAGCGTCCTTTGAAGCACATAGAGCGGTCTAAGAGGGGATGGCTGGGGAATCGGCTAAATCGAGGACGTAGGCTTCCTCGTTGCAAATGGGGAACGAGGGGCAGCGCGTGCACTCACCCCAAATGAACAGGGGCAGCGATTCCTTGGGCACGCGGCGGTAGCCGATCTTCTCGAAGAAGCCGCCGGAACTGCTCAGGGCGAACACGCGCGGCACGCCCAGCCGCTTGAGGTCCGCGTGACAGGCGTCGCACAAGGCCCGCCCCACGCCGCGCCGTTCATAGGTGGGATCGACCGCCAGCCCCTTCAGCTCCGCCAGGTCGGACCAAAAAAGATGCACACTCGCGCAACCGACGATCTTGCCCTGTGCCTCCGCCACCATGTATTCGCGCAGCGTGGCGTACAACTCATCCTTGCCGCGCAGAATCATTTTCTGCCGTTCGGCATGGTGCTTGATGAGGTCATGAATGGCCGGGACATCGGCGACGACGGCGGGCCTCACCTTCACGACAGGCCAAGCTCCGAAGGTGGGACGGGGACGGCGCGGGGTTGAGGGGCGGGCGCCGCTTGGGCCATGGCCGCAGTTCGCGCCATGCGGTAGAAGGCGAAGCCAAACCCGCTGACAAGCAGGAAGGGCATGGCCAACATGAACAGGACGCTCTTGGAATAGGCCAAACCTTCCGCATCCTGGGCGCTGTCCCAGGGCGTGGTCGAACCATTTTTAGAGGTGGCCAAGGCGTCGCGGCACCCCGGACAGGCGCTGACCTGCGCCGCAGGCCAAGCCAAACCGGCAAGCAATGCCACGAAGCAAACCCAAACGCGAAACAAGTTCACCATGGTGGTTACTATACCCCAATGATGCGAAAGTGCCAAGAGGCAACTTCAAGAACCAGCCCACGCCCCGACTCGCGCGCAACATGCAACTGCATGGCGAACGGGGTTGCGATCTACACAAGAGCGGGGTTGCGACAGCGCCTCGAGTCAGCGTCAGCGAGTGGGGGCGTCAGCCCCCTGCGAACTCCGTCGTACAATGCACTCCCGGCCATGCCGCTTGCCTCCGCCGAAAACGAAGTCATTTTCTGCTATCGCCTTAATTGAGAAAATGTTTCTTTTTTATTC
>JACTMY010000005.1 GCA_014584395.1 Planctomycetota bacterium
GCGGGCGGGGGTGCCGGGCGTCTATTTGCCCGAGGCGCTTGAGCGGAAATACCCGAATGCCAGCACGACGTGGGGGTGGCAGTGGGTTTTCCCATCGGCGCGGATTGGGGTTGATCCACGACGCGGGATTCGGCGGCGGCATCACGCGCACCCGAGCGCGGTGAACCGGTCGATCACGGCTGGAGTCAAAGCGGCTGGAGTGACGAAGCCGGCGACCGCCCATTGCTTCCGGCACGCCTTCGCGACGCATCTTTTGGAGGATGGACAGGACGTGCGAACAGTGCAAGAGCTTTTAGGCCACCAGGATGTTACAACCACGATGATCTACACGCATGTGCTGAACCGGGGCGGGTTGGGCGTCAAGAGCCCAGCAGATCGTTTGTAAGGCGCGGGCTTGCCTCAACGCCCAGAGGAAGCCGCGCATAGTGACGTTTAGGGTGTTAGGATGCGCGAGTTTGCGGGAAAGCACCAAGGAATAGCCTGAGTTTGTTGCGCAAGATGGGTCGGTATCGCGCACAGTCGGACGGTCCGACGGCGCATGCTAATAGAGAGTTCGGCGGTGAGCAGAGCATTACCGGAGCGACGACATGGGACTGTTTTCGGACCATTTCAAACTGACTTACGACGGGAGCGTGATCGAAGTCGAGGTCCGCACCGAGAACATCTTCTTCGGCATATTCCGGTATACGCTCATCATCAACAACCGCCCCATACAGGATATCAAGGGATCACTGGGTACGTTCTCGCTCCGCGGTCAATTGGGCTGCGGACCGGATGGGATCGGCAAGCCGATCGTCGTCCGGATCAGGCAGGGGTTCTTCGGCACGAGAGCGTTTCTGGAGGTAGATGAGCAATCCCTCCAGATGCCCCGTGCCTGATGCGTGGAGCGGCCATATAGTATCGCGTGCCCCACGCCGAACCAGGCGCTGCAGCAGACGGCGGGGGCATGTAGGCTTTCCCAGACGTGTAGCTCACTCGGCCCCCGCCGCTGCTGAGCTGGGTCGTTAGGCCACGAGTCCTACCCGGAGGATCCTATGGAAATCACTGACGCACTCGGCGTGCTGTTTTCTGAAGGGGCAGCCGAACCGGGCGGGGTACGGATTCTCTACTACGATCACGATGGGAACTTCCTCGCCCGCGCAGAGACCACAGCCGTTCCCAAGATCGGGGACAAGGTTTGCATTCTCGTGGACAAGATCAGGATCGGACTGGGAGGCCTCGTCAAGGCAGTATTCAGACCGGATGCCTTCTCGCAGACCGTCGGCAACCACAAGGTCCTTGAGGGCGTCGTTTCGGACCTGACTTGGGTCGTCTCGACAGACCCCGAGGCGTGTTCGGTGATCGTGTGGCTACAACCCGCGAAATGCGCATCGCCGGCCTAACGATCGCTTGCAGCTGACCCGCGGCCCTGAGAGGCCGCGGGCATCTGAAGCGGGCGTTCGGCGGCAAGAAGCGGAGGTGCGCATTGGACAGTCAGCGTAGACGCATCCTACTCGTCATCGCCATAGGCCTTTTCCTCATGACAGGTATGTATGTCCCGTTCAAAAAGGGAGAGTTTAGAATAAAGCGGGAGGGCACGCTGAAATTCACCTTCGGCGACCGGCAGCCGTACGTATTGCATGAGTCCCCAATTATGGAGACAGTTAATACTTCTGTAGAGTATCATTGGGTGTGGGATTGGCCGCGTGCTTATGTTACGATTACTGACGGAGTACGTTCAGTAGAAGGACCGTTGCCAGAGGATAGGTCGTATCTGCGATTAGAAACTCTATTCTTCGCGGATTTGGATAAGGGCCGTCTCGCAGTCGAGTGGTTAGTCATAGGAATACTCTTGGGTGGGGCTTTCCTTGTCCTTCGCAGTCGTTCTCAGGTTGTCGCAGAGGCCGAACCAGTCGCTGCAGGAGACCCCGCCTTATAAGTTGTTTCCAGGGTTCAGCGCCCTGTGGCGGGGCTGCTGAGCTTGATCGTTCGGCGAGCGGAGTGCGGAGCGAATGGTTATGCACACCCAACTTGCGGAGGTGTTCGACAGGGGGTTGAGTGATGGCGTCGATGCCTTGTCCCCGGCAGACCGCGAATTGTTCCGCATCCAAGACTTCATCATCGAGCACGAGATGGGCAGTCTGTCGGCGTACTTCTATAACCGCCTGCCCGATCTCGACGGCATTCACGCTGCGGTCGCGGCCATGCGGCGGCACGGGCTGACCGAGTTGGCAGCCCTGCTAGACGAGGCGGCCGGTCTGTTCGCCGGGTACGCCGACCCCGATCCGCCGACCACATGGGAGGCGGTCTGCCGGCGATACGACCCGGCCGGTCGGCTCGACGAGTTGGACCGCCGCATCGGGGCACTCGACAACTATGGGCTGGAGTAGCGTCTCAGACGCCGAACAAGTCACTGCACCTGACGGCGATGAAGTTCGTTGATTCCCGCTCCATCTTCGGCACTGTCGCCGCAGGTGAGTTCAAGCGTTCGCTGCAAGAAGGCGAGGTACGACGATGTCCACCGCAAGGATCTCTCGCAACGACCCATGCCCGTGCGGCAGCGGCCGGAAGTTCAAGCACTGCTGCCACGCAAACTCCTTTGGCAACGGCGTCCCACGGCCACGCCCAGTCCCGACCGATGGCGCGTTTCTTCGGCGCGCCCCCGAACCACCGCGAAGGCCACCGCCTCAGCTGAAGCCCATCACGCGGGTTGCCGTTGATTACACCATCGCCGACGCCATGGGCAAGGCGGAAGTAGGCTTTTGCTATCCGCTCGGCACGCGCATCATCATGGCTGATGGGAATGTGTTGCCAGTTGAGTGGCTAAAACCAGGCATGCAGTTCCGGCTGGAAGACGGCGGTGTTGCCACAACCACCAAGGTCGAAGCGCCGAAGGTTTGGGAACCGCCCTCGCAGGAGCGCGACGGCAACGGCAATTCACTGCGCCGCGTCATTGGTACGGTCAAGTATTCCGGCTACTATCCACGCATGGACTTCGGTGTCCCCGGCGATGTCATCGAGACGACGCCGGGCCACCTTTTCTATTCCATGACGCGCGCCGATTGGTTCCCGCTCGAAACGTTTCGCCAAGGTGAATGGCTCCGCAATGACCAAGGTCAGTCTGTGCCCATCGAATGGATCAGCCCTATGCGATGGGAGTTCGGCGACCTCTACAATATCGAGGTCGAGGAATACCACACCTACTTTGTTGGCGGCGGCCCTTCTGGGGGTATCTGGTCGCACAACGGACTCGGCGAGAGTTGCCGTGTCCCGCGCGCAGCCTCGGATCGAATGCCAAGGGCGGATCGATTTCCGAGCCGCGATTTTAGCGGTAGATTGCATGGCGATATTCCTCGCTCTGTACCCGGTGGTTGGCGGCAATGCGAAATCCGCGACGCCATTGCGGAGGTTCAGGGAAGCCTCGCACGACGCCGCGGCAACATGGCAATTTTCGGGGAAGAAGGCGGACATCGCGCTCGCATTGCGCAAGAAGAGGCTTGGCTGCGCCAATTGCTACGGCGCCTTGACGATCTCCGCTAATTCGCTTGGAGGGGAAGAAATGAACAGAGCCGACGAACTGATAGAAACGTTAACCTCAACTCCTGACAGGGCCGACGACGGCGTCCTTGCCAACGACTTGTTAGGCGAGTTCCACCGCGGCTTTCCCGTTGAGCGGCTGCGCCCATTGCTTCGCAGCAAGAACGCAAGCGTGGTCCGTGCCGCGTCTTTCATTGCCGATGAGCTTGGGTCCAAGGCTGGCCCTCTTCTGGACACGGTTTTCGATTTGCTCAATCATCCTGACAGGCACGTGCGTGGCGACGTAATCGGTTCAATGCTGACGTGTACTACGCCGAAAAACGAGAAGGAGATCGCGGCCGTAATCACGCTGCTACAGGATTCGGACTGGCCGATCCGTTGGAAGACAATGGAATTCATGTCCCTCGCGTCGCTGGATCAATTGCGAGCCGCGCTCCGCCACTTCGAGTCCAGTAACTCCGAGTTCGAGCATGTTTCGGGGCTTCGCTGGCTGACGAGCGAAGGGGGAAGGAACGTCGATCAGATCAGGTCGTGGTTGGAGAGCGACTATTCACTCAAAAGGAAATACGGGGTTGTTGCTGCGACCCGAATCGCGTCTGGTCATAATCGCGGGCGCGGTTTCGATTTCTCCGGCGGAAACCCCGACCCCCTGATCTGGGCAGCATCAGTGGCCGATGACGATATTAAAAAGTTCGCCAGCAGCATGTTGGAAATGAGAGCAGCTGTGCAACCTGTTCCTTTGCGGCCTCAGCTCAAACGACGGCAATACGGCCTACTGTGCCCGAATTGCACTGCGGTGTTGTCCACGCCCGACCCCAAGACCAATGAAATCGTTTGTCACCATTGTGGTCAGCACATCGAGCTTGTCTGACCGAGGCGGAGCGGCGGCTAACAAAGTGCTGCACTTGACCGGGCCGCCATTAAGGTTTCGCGCGCCATCACGGTCTTGCAGGCGGCCCGGCAAGTGAGCACAGTCGTTAGATCGCAACAGGTGACGCATGAGTTCGCTCGAAACGTTCTGCAGACAAATCCGCGCTCGCTCTACCGAACATCGAGAGGCTCTCCATCTGCTCCACGGCCGACGCCTTCTGTCTCAGGTGGTTGCCATCCTTCGGCAGGAGCTTGACTCGATGGTCCGTGTCATCTTCCTCCTGTCCATCGCGGACAAGTCTTACCGTCAGCAGCTGATCGACGCTTCGGTCAATGGCTCCAAGTGGACCGTCAAGGGCAAAAGTGCCTGTATAACAGACCGCGAAATGGTCGAACTGGCACAGTCACTTCACGGCTGGACACAGTCCGTTTACAAGTTTGGGTGCGCCTTCATCCATCTGTCCAGCTTCCACGACTACGAGTATCGAGATCCGCTGCTGTCACTGCCTAAGGATGAGAAGGCGGCTATCTTGATGCACATGCGCGCGTACCACGGTGGCCCTGCTGTCGCCGAACCGACCTTCGAGGATCTGCTGCCGTACCTCCCGGCTGTTTTCGAGAAGGTCGCCAGTAATTTGGAATGCTACGTCCAGAAGCTGGAGGCCGAAGAGACTCCGGCGAAAGTCGCGATCTAACCAATCGCTGCACCAGACCGGGCCGGCAGGACGGCTTACCGAGGTATGAGTCCAGCGAGTCGGCCCGGCAGCTTAGCTTGATCGTTAGCCGCAAGAAGGCGAGGGCGCTCATGAGTCGCAACGGCTTCGGACGCAACGATCCGTGTTTCTGCGGCAGGGGCAAGAAGTATAAGAAATGCTGCTACCCGCGCACGCTGCCTGACTTCAGCAAGCCCAACGCCGGCATCCCCACTCCCTTCGAGGAGAACGAGGCGCTCTACCAGGCCTTCTCGCGGATGGAGGCGCAGCCGCCCCGGGACGGACCCATGACCATCGACAAGGTGGACGTGGGCCGGACCCGCCTCACCTGTGCGCCGCTGCCACCCTACGGCGACAACGTGGCCCTCCCGGGTACGCTGGCCCCGCCGACGCCCGCACAGATCGAGGCCAAGTACCGGGAGATCCAGGAGAGCAACGCCGAGGGCGTCACGGAAGTCGTCCTGACCTACACCTGCCCGGAGATGTTCGGCTTCGCCGAGGTCCGTGCCGTGTTCGACGCCGACGATTATCTCCGGCTGATGGATGGCCGACCTGTCAGCGTGCTGGATCTGTTCCGCGGGATGCAGGTGATGATGGAGGACGGCAGCGTCGGCACCATCGTCGGCAACCCGGAACGGCGGTATGATATTCCTGTGCCGCCGCTGCCGGCCGAGAACGGCTTGTGGACGAGCCGTGTCGTCGGACGAGCCAAGCACACGGCGCACGAACTCGTCGAATTTCGCTGGGGCGGGCAGTTGGTCCGGGTCACCCCCGGCCACGCGGTGTGGTCCGCCAGTCGCCTGGGCTGGGTGGGGGCGCATGAGCTTTATGAAGGCGAGATGATCCGGGTGGCCGGAAACGTAGTCGCTCCGGCAGAGGCGGCGCGGCGCGTTCCTGGCATGATCGAGGTGTTCGGGATCGAGGTCGAGTACTTCCACAACTACTTCGTCGGCGGCGGCCCCAACGCCATGCTTGTCCACAACGGGCCGGGTGCCTGCGTTCCCAGGCCCGCGGAGGCCATCGCAGGCCGCGAATCGTTCACGATCCGCGGGGCTCGCCGGATCGATGGTCTCCGTGAGGCAACGCATGCCGATGTCGTGAAGGCTTTCGAGGGAACTGGCTTTACGCCATCCAGCCACTTCATCAGTCGCGCACTGGACGCGCGGACGGAGGCTTTGGGCGTGCGAACCTTCGGAGACCTGCAAACCATCATTCGCAGAGGGGCCCTCGTGGATGCGGGGCGCGGCGAAAGCGCCTTTGTGCATCAAGGGATGGCAATCGTCTTCGACCCTAAAACCGGCAATCTGATTACTCTCCGCCCCTGGTGACCCATGTTCCCGATCAGACCTGCGATCATCCCAGGAACAGAACTGGCTAAGAGGGGAGGCGCGGATTACACCTGTCCGTACTGCCGCTCTCAGTCCGTTCGCGATGAGGCAGACACCGGCTGGGTTGTTTGCCCCATGCGCCCCGACTCTGCCAAGTGGATTTGTTTGGGGTGTCTTGAGGACATCTACAGTACCTGCCTCGCCGCAGATTACATGAATCACCCCTACCGAGACCTCGTCCTAAGCGCCGCCAAGCAGGACAGCATGGAAGAACGGGCCTACCGACTGGCCTGCCTTCAGCATCAGCTGCAAACCTTGGTGAGTTCGGGACGGGCGCCCAACCCGCATATTCCCTCGCGGGAGTACCTTGAGAGGCTGATCGCTGAGCTACAGGGCAATAGCGGCTAACAAGTCGCTGCACCTGACCGGGGCCGCATTACGGCTTATCGGAGTTCAAAGTCTCTTCAGCGGCCCCGGCAGGTGAGCTGGGTCGTTCGGCGAGAGGAGGAGTCGATGGCGGAACCGAGCACCAAGACGGCATGGCGATTGGCTGGGCTGGCGACGCTCGTATGCACGGTGACGCTGGTCGGGATGATCGCAACGCCATTGATCGCCCGCACCCCCTCGGATACCCGGTGGTTGCCGTTCGTGCTAATCCCATTCATCGTCGGCCTGCTGGTCGTGTTCATCCACCTCGCCCAAGAGCTGCATCGTTTAGGCCAGCAGGTCCGGGAACTGCGCGAGCAGGTTGAGGCGATCCACAGGCCGGATGCAGGGGGTGGGAGGGAGCACGGTTGATTTCGGCGCCAAATCAAGGCGGCCGAATCAGACTGAGTGCAAGCCGGGCCGAACCAGGCGCTGCAGCCGACGGCGGGGCGTGATTCGTTTTTCCTGACCATAGCTCACTCGGCCCCCGCCGCGGCTGAGCTGGGTCGTTCGGCGGGTTGGGAGGGTGATACGTGATGGATTCGCGTGCGATTCTGGTTGACTGGTTGCGAAGCCAGTTCGCTGAGGAAAAATCGACTGGCTTCGCACGTTTGAGACGAGTACCTGATACGCATGTGATTCGTTTCCTCGATCACTTCGCAAGCCTTAACGAAGTCGAGCAAACGAGTATTGCCGCGGTTCTATCCGAGTGGGCCTCGTACCCCTTGTCGGGGACGCCGGTGCCCCAGATTGTCTCCGAGCAGTTCACTCGGGCGACGGCGATTCCAGGTCGATCCGGTGGGTTGCGCTACACGAATGTGAACCTCCTCGCCGGTCTCAAGAAACAGCACGGCGATCTGGTGAACTGGTTTCAAAGCCGTGGAATCGACGGCATGGCCCTGCAGTTGCCGGAACTCTTGGTGCGCGATGTCAGCGAATTGGTTCCCGTCAAGCCAGCCAGTTTACGCCGACTTGTGCGGACCGCATTTGCCCAGCGATTCGCCGCAACTGATCGCGACATGGGCAGCGAGATCTGGTGTTACGACGGCACGCTGGGCGAGTCGTCGGTGCGTGTGATGGTCCGCTATTCGGGAAGAATGTCACGGCCGCAACTGGATTACCAAGTCCAAGTTCGGTCGGCGAACCAAGTGAGGACGCCGCCGCCGCTCTGCTTCGAGTCGGTTTTGGGCGTGGGCTTTGGCCAGTGGGATTACTTGACAAAGGTGAATGCCGAGCGCTCTGTGCAACTGCTCGGCGAACTCGTCGAGTACGTTGTGAACTTCGCTGAACGGCTCCCGGTCTTAAACAGGGCCTAACCAGGCGCTGCACGCCTACGGCGGCGCATGTAGCGTTTCCCAGATGCGTAGCTCCCCGCGCCCTGCCGCGGCTGAGCTAGGTCGTTATCTGCCTTAGGGCGCGAACCTATCGTTGCCAGCTGTGTCCTCAACGTCTGGACCACAAGGACTATATCATGGACATCGTGAACCTCTCGGCAGAGCCTCGCGGCAAACTGCGTTCGTGGATTCCGCACGACCTGACCGCCGACAAAATCGTCTTTCTTCCTGATGCTTGCCCGGGGAAATCGCCATTGCCTACGGGCACAGCGGTTCACACGCGACAGGTGAATTGGCGCAAGTTCGCCGTCTCCGACTGTGGATGCGGGATGCGTCTCCTTCGCTCTGAACTCTCGCCAGGAGAACTTGACCTATTGCGCTGGGATCACGTTGCCGATATTTTGCGCCGGAATAAAGGTGGGCTTGGCGACCTGGGCGGCGGCAATCACTTTCTGGACGCACTGGAACCGTACGACAACGGTCCGTTGCATTTCTTGATACACACCGGATCGAGAAACGAATCGGGTCATGTCGATAATCTGATTAACAATCCGAGCCACTTCGACAGCGAATTTGACCGAGTCGTCCAATGGGCTGTCGACAACCGCGCCGCGATCCACGACGCCATCACCGAGGTGTTTGGTGACGTCGACCTTGTGCTTGATCTGCCGCACAACACCTATCAGATTCTCGATGACGGGAGTGCCATCATTCGCAAAGGATCGGTGCATGTCGAGCCTGGTGATTTGTCTGTGTTGCCCTCCCATATGTCTGGCGATGTAGTCTTGGTGCGCGCAAGGGAGAATGTAGGTGAAATATTGAACTCGATTAGTCATGGAACCGGCCGCAAAATGTCACGTAGCGACTGCAAGCCGTTAGCCGACCGCTTCGACTTCGCGGCGATGCGCAAACGGATATTGATCCCCACGGGTGTCAGCGATTCGTCGCTGCGAACCGATGGCCCATTCGCATATCGCGACCTTGACGAATGCATGGCTCTGATTGACGACTATGTTGAGCCCGTGATGCGTTTCGGTGTCATCGGCTACATGGGCCACCTCTAAGTGTGGGGTTCGGCACATAACCAACGGCTGCAGCAGACCGGGGCGGCATGTAGCGGTTCTGGAGTTCATAGCCCACTGAGCGGCCCGGCAAGTGAGCACAGTCGTTCGGCTACCAGAGGAACCATAATGGAAGCACTACGAGTCGGACGCAACGACGCTTGCTCGTATGGCAGCGGCAAGAAGTTCAAGAAGTGCTGCCTGCAAGCCCGCCATTCCTATCTGCCGGCAACGTCCGCTCGTTTCGTGCAGCCGCCGGCCCGAAGCTCATTCGCACGGACTGCCGGGCCTGTGAGCGCTCGCAGTGCTCCACCTCCACGAATGGCGGGTCTGTTTGATGACTTGCCGGCGGAGACCGCAGAAGACGAACCAGACGCGCCGCCATTGCAGAGCGTTCCGCTGCTCCCCGTCGAGGTCGGCCTGCATTACACCTATCCTGAGCCGTTCGGGGAAGCCGAAGTCACTTTCGTCTTCCCTGCTGGCAAGTGCTTCCTACTCGAGAACGACGACCCAATCCTTGTCGAAAACCTGAAATCCGGCGACCACGTGGTGCTTCGCGACGACCAAATCGCGACCATCACCGAGGTTCGGCTTTATTATGAACCGCCCGATCCGCCCACGGTCGGGGAAAATGGGCGTGTGCTGAGCCGCGTCATCGGGACTATCAAGCACAAGGGCCCTACGGTCATCGACGTGCAATGGGCTGGGTACACTGCGACCAATAGCCCGGAACACCCATACTACTCGGTCAGCCGCCAGCGCTATGTCCCGGCCAATCAGCTTCAAGTCGGCGAGTTGCTTCGAACTGACGACAACCTGGTAACTCCGGTCCTCTCGGTCAGCGCGCCGCGTCATGGCCTGATCGACCTGTACAACATCGAAGTAGAGCACTTCCACAACTACTACGTCGGCAGTGGAGAAGGCAACTCGGTGCTGGTCCACAACGGAGCCAGCGGCGCGGGCGGATACATCAACACGCCGAAGCAGCTGCAAAGCAGCTTGTGGACCGGCACAAAAAAACTGTCCCCGGTGCAGAACGCATACGGCCACTTCCTCAAGCACGGCGCTGATTTTGGCGCGAAAAACTCGCTCGACTACGTTCGACAAGCTCAGAGTTTCCTTCGGAATCCTCCAGCCGGAACGCTAACCAAGGTCCGTCCAAACGGAGATATCCTGCGCTATCACCCGCCCTCGAACACGTTCGGGTTGCTCGGACCAAACCGAGCTCCGAGGACGTTCTTCAAGCCAGGCGCAGGCATCAATTACTGGAACCTGCAATGACCAGAAAGGAGCAGCGAACCATGAACCGATTTCCGTGCCCGTGCTGCGGCTATTTAACCCTTGACCAAGAACCACCCGGCACCTTCCAGATTTGCGAGGTGTGCAACTGGGAAGACGACAACGTGCAGTACGAAAACCCTTCGTTCGAGGGAGGAGCCAACAAGGAAAGTCTGAATCAGTCGCGCGTCAATTTCAAAACGTTCGGGGCTAAGTCGCGGGAGGCTTTATCTGACGTCCGGCAACCGCGTCCCAGCGAAGTCCCAGGCGCTCAAACAGCCGAACGGCAGGGGTGACCATGAAAAACAGATTTCATATCGGAGTCTGCACCGACCGCGAACTTCTCAGCAATCAACCGCCACAGTTTCGGCACACCAACCTGTTGTTCACGCCGTTCGCCATCCGTGTCGGCGAGCGCGATTTCCCCGCGTCCTTCTGGACTGATTTCGCTGGCGCTTCGCTGTTCAAATGGTGTCGAGCTGTTTGGGGCATGTCCTGCGGCGAGGAACGCGCCGCCCGATTGACCTTCTGGTACACCTACGAATTCTGGCTGCGCAAGACCGCTTCGCATTGGTGGCGGTTGAGCTTGGTAGAACGCAAGCCTGATTCCAAAAAGATCACCTACGAAGCGCTCGTTCTTCCAGAGCGGGTTGAGGCAGAGTTGCTTACCGCCAGCCGGAAGCTGATCGCAGGCGCGAAGAACGCTCGAGTGTGGACCGAAGACTGCGCCACGCTGGCAGCTTTCCTCGATGACCCCGAAGACTATTTACACCAGTTGGAACTCGGCATTATTCCTGCTCCAAAGTTCTTATTTATGAGCCAGCGTCCACCCGTGTAGGCGGGGCAGCAGCGAACACGTCCTTGCAGGCGGCCCCGGCAGGTTAGCCGAGCGATTCGGCGGCAAGAGCTCTTTCCTTCATGGACCAGGAGAAATTCATGGGTCGATACATCGATGGCTTCGTGTTACCCGCGGCGAAAGATCACGTTGAAGAACATCGGTGTTTGGCCGAGAAGGCGGCGCTGAATTGGAAAGAACACGGCGCACTCGATGACTGGTAGTGCGTCGGCGATGACTTGCAGGCGGATGAGCAGTGCGACGCCTCGTCTCCACAGCTCGTCCAAGCACGTCCCGATGAAACCGTGATATTGCGTGGGCGGTTTTGCATCGCGTGAACATCGAGACCGGGCCAACGAGAAAATCATGGCTGATCCTCGGCTCAAGGAGATGATGAGCCTTGATGAGCCGCTTTTCGATCTAAAGCGAATGGCTCACGGCGGTTTCATGCAATGAGTCCATGCGTAAAGGAAACGGCAATCGAAGACCAGACCCCGGCCGGGTAGCACGGCGATATAAAAATGGGCGTTAGCCTTCGAGGACGCGCTTGATCGCCGATTGGAACACGGGTTTGCGTTCCGCGCCGACGATGCGTTCCGCCACCTGGCCGTTCTTGAAGATGAAGATTTGCGGGATGCTGTTCACCCGATATTGCGAGGCGATGTCCTGGGCGTCGTCGACGTTGAGCTTGCCGACCTTGATTTTGCCCTCGTTCTCCTTCGCCAATTCATCGATCGTGGGGGCCAACGCCCGGCAGGGACCGCACCAGACGGCCCAAAAGTCAACAAGCACGGGAATGGAACTTTCCATCACTTCCTTTTGCCAATTCTCGGAGGTGAACTCGTGCACCAAGCTGCTTGCCATGATGGATGACCTTTCTTCCCCGCGGTCGGGGATATGGCTGCGACGGAAACAAACCCGGAGCCGATGCATGTTGTCCGGCCCGATGAATCTTGTATCGCAATTATAGACGGCCATGGTCCATGGGCAACGTCGCCGGACCGTGGCGACCGTACCGGTCTTCCCAGTCGTCGGAAGTTTGGCCGGGCCGCTTCCTAGTTTTTGGAATCGTGCTATGGTTAAACGCGCTAATGAAGCATGATTCTCCAAGTTCTTGTCATGAAGCAGCGTCTTGGCATCAGGATTGCTAGCCATTTCGGAACAACCCATGAAATTCTGCATGAGGCGACATGGGGCCAAGGGCTTTGCCGGGAAGTTCTTCATGCTAGCCCTGCACTGACGATCAGACAAAGAGGATCAATTTGCTGGCATGGAAAGCTTTGATTCGCTATCCTGTGTCTGCTTGACACGGCGCGGGGAGCCACTAAAACATCCCCACTCACCAGCATTAATCGTGGAGGGAGCAAGCGTGACGGTCCGCATTGGTTTGGTTGGCGTTGTGTTGAGTGGCTTGCTGATCTTCTCGGGCTGCAATGTAAACGAATATCCTGATTATCTCAGCTATGAATTCCGAACGCACGGCACGGTCGTGGACAACAAGCGATCGGAATTGACCCTCGATCCCGACAAGGCGGCGCAGCTCAACGAACTACTCAAGCCCCATTTCGGGACGCCGGCGAATCCGGTCGTGCGCGGTACTCCGGGCGACGACATGGATCCGGACGACGCGGCCTTGCTCACCGCTCCCGACATGCAGTTGAGCGACGACGCCCTCAAACGCGGCTCGATTTTGTACCGCCAGCATTGCCTCTATTGCCACGGGATCAACGGCGACGGCGGCGGCCCCACGGGCCAGTTCCTCAACCCCTTGCCGCGTGATTTTCGGACAGGGCTGTTTAAATTCCGTTCGACGGCCAAAGTGGACGATCAAGGCAAGGTGGACGCCGCCGCGGTGACGCCGCCGTCGCGGGCCGACCTCCTCAAAACCCTGAAACACGGTATCCCCTCCGCGTCGATGCCCGCCTTCAACTTGCTTCCTGAAACCGACCTCAACGCATTGGTGAGCTATGTGATTCACCTCAGCCTTCGCGGGCAAACGGAAATCGCCATGGCCAAGCGGCTCATCGGCGGCGACGTGCCCAGTGCCGAGGACATCACCGAGGAAGTCAAAAAAATCGCCAAACGCTGGCAGAAGGACGCCTCGCAGCGGCTCATACCCAAGCCGCCGTCGGAAGGGTGGGACGTAGTGGCCAATAAAGGCCGCAGCACGAACTGGGAGCAGGGCCGCCACATTTATCTCACGGTTGGCGGCTGCGTGCAATGCCATGGCAAGGACGGCTCGTCCAGCATCGTGGAAGTGGCCGATAATGCAACGCGCCTCGACTCGTGGGGCCATCTGAATCCGCCGCGGAATCTGCATTTGGGGGTGTATCGCGGGGGCAGCCGGCCCATCGATCTTTTCTATCGGATCAAATTGGGGATCGCGGGGTCGGGGATGCCGGCGGCCGCCGATTTCTGGCAGTCCGAACCGGTCAAGCCGGGCGAGCAGCCCAAGCCGATGCGGCCGTTCACGGATGAAGAGGTCTGGCAACTCGTGGACTATGTGATGAACATTCCCGGCCAGCGCATTGGCGGCGGGTCATCGGCGGCGCGATGAGTAGAGCGTGGGGAGGCGGGGCGAGTCGTCATGGGCTGGCCTCGGCCAGGCAGAAGAAAATCGCCTTGACAAGGCCTGCTCGCCGCGGGCGGGCCTTGCCAGGGATTATTCATTTTGACTTGCAAGGGGAATCCACGTGCGCTTGATATGGACGATTCTCTTCCTGTTCGTGCCGGTGATGGGCGTGGGATTGTTCGCCATGTCCAAGGTAACGCGAGGCGGCTGGCTCCCGGACAATATCACTGACTCGGGGGGCGAGATCGATTGGCTCTTCAACATCATTTTGTGGGTGACGGGGATCATTTTCGTCGTGACCGAGGTGCTGCTGGTCTGGGCCATGTGGCGCAGCCGCGGCAACGAAGCCGGCAAGGCCAAATACACCCATGGCAATCAGTGGCTCGAGATCGGCTGGACCTTTGGGACCGCCGCCATCCTGCTTTACATGGCATTCACGCAGATGCCGATTTGGGCCAAGGCCAAATATTACCACAACCGTCCCGCGGGCAAGACGCCAGACGTGCTGGTCGAAGCCAGCCAATTCCTCTGGCAGGTCCGCTATCCGGGTTGGGACGCGGCGGGGCAGAAATCCCAAACGATCAATACCATGGCGCCCAACTTGTCGCAGACGTTCGAGCTGATCAACGAACTCCACGTCTACGCTGGCGAACCGTTCCTCGTCCACGTGAAGAGCCGCGACGTGTTGCACTGTTTCTGGGTTCCCGCCTTGCGCGTCAAGCAGGACACGGTGCCCGGCAACGTCATTCCCGTCTGGTTCAAGATCGACCCGGAAAAGTTGGGCGATCATCAAGCGCATCGTCGCATTGCGACCAAGCAGCAACCGGTCATGTACGGCGCCGAGAAATTCGAAGAGCTGTATGAGTATGAATGGGTGTGCGCCGAGTTGTGCGGCTGGGGCCACTACCGGATGCGGGCGCGCATGATCGTGCACCCAAATCGCGCGGATTATGAACGTTGGCTCAAGGCGGCCAGCCACGAGCGCATCGCTCCTCCGGCTGTGACGGCCGCGTCGGCCCCCTAACCCTGGACTCCATGCCTCTCCTTCCTCTTTCGAGCAGACTTAAGGACGAATCATGAGCGAACATGCCGCGAATCCTTCCCATGCCCATGACGATCATTCCCATGGTCATCATGAACCGCTAGGATTTTGGCGAACCTACGTCTTCTCCCTCGACCATAAGATGATCGGCCGGCAGTTTCTTTTCACCGGCCTCATCTGGATGCTCGTCGGCGGCGCCTTGGCGGCGGCCATCCGGATTCAGTTGGCCTATCCCAACGACGCCTTCCCGCTGATCGGCCAGTGGCTGTGGCCCGACAACGCCGGCAAAATGACGCCCCACGCCTACACGATGATCGTGACCATGCATGCCTCGGTCATGATCTTTTTCGTCATCATTCCGCTGCTCACGGGAGCGTTCGGCAACTTCCTCATCCCCTTGCAGATCGGCTACAAGGACATGGCGTTTCCGACGCTGAACATGATGTCCTATTGGTTCATGGTGCCGGCTAGTGTCTTCGCCATCCTCAGCTTTTTCCAGGAAGGCGGCGCCGCCGCCGCGGGGTGGACCAGTTATCCGACCCTCTCGGTCATCCGTTCCGCCTCGCCCGGTTCCGGCTGGGGGCAAACCTATTGGTACATCTCGCTGCTCTTCGTCGGCGTGTCGTCGATGATGGGTTCGGTGAATTACATCGCCACCATCATCAATTGCCGGGCCCCTGGCATGACCATGTTCCGCATGCCCATGGCCACTTGGTCGCTGTTCATCACGGCGATCCTGCAAGCTTTTGCCTTGCCGGTCTTGACCGTCGCTTTGATCTTTGGTCTGACCGACAATCTGGGATTGACCTCCTTTTTCATCCCGGCCAACTTGGACGCCAACTGGATCGTCAACGGTTATCGCCGCGAAGCCACGGGCGGCCAACCGCTGCTCTGGCAGCACCTGTTCTGGTTCTATTCCCACCCCGCCGTGTACATCATGATCCTGCCCGCGATGGGCATGGTCTCGGACATCATCACCTGCCAATCAAGGAAGCCGCTCTTCGGCTATAAGCCGATGGTTTACTCCATTGCCGGCATCGCGGGGCTGGGCTTCATCGTCTGGGGCCATCACATGTTCATGTCGGGCATGGCGCCGCACCTGGGCACGGCCTTCATGGTGTCCACGATATTGATCGCCTTGCCCTCGGCCATCAAGGTCTTCAACTGGATCTTCACCATCTGGAACGGCAACATCCAGTTCACCGCCGCCATGCTCAACGCCATGTCCTTCGTGGCCATGTTCATCATCGGCGGGCTATCGGGCATCTACATGGCCTCGACGCCGACCGACATCCATTTCCACGACACCTATTTCATCGTGGCCCACATTCACTACGTGCTCTTCGGCGGCAGTCTCTTCGGCTTTTTCGCCGCCGTGCACTTCTGGTTCCCGAAGATGTTCGGACGCACGATGAACGAGACGCTGGGCAAGATTCATTTCTTCCTGACGTTTGTCTTCTTTAATGTGGCCTTTTACGCCATGCACAATATCGGCATCATGGGCGCGCCGCGCCGCTACTACACGCTGCAGCCGGAAATCACGCCTGATCAAGCCGGGGTGATGGCCATGATGAACAAAGTGATCTCGCACGGCGTGTTCCTGCTCGTCGCCAGCCAGATTTTCTTCGCCATCAATTTCTTCTACAGCCTGTTCCGCGGCCCGAAGGCGGCCGCCAACCCCTGGAATTGCAATTCCCTGGAATGGCAAACCGATTCGCCGCCGCCGCATCACAACTTCCGGGAGACGCCGGTGGTGCATCACGGCCCCTACGAATATGCTCACCCCGACGTCGAGGAGGATTATCTGCCGCAAACGTCGACCAAGGAAGTGCGCGACCTGGGCCACTAAACCACATGGCCTTCCGACCGAATGATGACTTCTTCTCGAACGCTGGTTGTTGACGCTAACCATGATGACGACCTCCACCGCTGGCTCTCGCGCAACCTATCAGCCCTGGCTGTTCGCCTGGTCGCTGATCCTGGTGGCGGCGACGCTGCCTCTGGTGCTGTCCGGCGGGTTGGTCACGTCGACCGGTTCGGGGATGGCCGATCCCGATTGGGCTTTCACCCCGTTCAAGCTGTTGACGCCCGATGGTTTGGCCGAGGCCGCGGCGCGCGTCGCCCTGCTCATCGAACATGGCCATCGCCAGATCGGTTTCATCGTGGGCATGCTGGCGATCGTCTTTGCCGCGGGAACCTGGCTGCTCCTGGAAGGGCCGCGCCGCTGGCTTGGACCCGCCATTCTGCTCGCCGTGTGCTTGCAGGGCGCGCTGGGGGCGTTCCGCATCAAGCTGCACGCCCTGTTCGGCCAGCCATTTGCCATGGTGCACGGCATCACTGGTCAACTCACCCTCGTGGCCATGGTGTTGACGAGCCTGGTCCTCTCCCGCGGTTGGAATGAAGCGGTGCCGATGGAGTCGCTCCATGCCGCGAGGCTGCGCCGCCTGGCTCGGCTGACGGCCCTGCTCGCCGTGCTGCAGTTGATGGCCGGGGCGGGGCTGCGGCACATGGGCGGGCATCTGCTGCTCGGGATTCACTTGCTGCTGGCCATGGCCGTGACGGTGCACGTTATTCTCTTTTGGAGCCGAACGGTGGATCAACCGTCCACCTACCTGGCTCGGCCGGCGCTGCTGTCCCTGGTGCTCGTGGCCTTGCAATTCCTGCTCGGTTTGGGCGCCTGGATGGCCGGGGGTGGAACCTTGGCCCTGGAAGCCAGTCAACTGACGAAGCAGCGCATCGCTCTGGCCACGGCTCATCAATTCCTGGGGGCGATCCTGCTGGCGACCGTGTTCGTGATCTGGTTCCGCGCTCGCCGCGTCCTGCCGCCGCGATCAGCGGTGGCGCTTCCCGCTTCGGCTCGCGAGGAGGTGTCGGCATGAAAGCCAACTCCGTTCCCATGAGCCAGGTCGAGACGCTGGAACCGGCTTCTTCGGTCCTTGGCTTCGGCGTCGAGTCGCTCAAGGTCCGCTGGTCGGATGTGCTTCTGATGGTGAAGCCGCGGATCACGGTCATGGTGCTGCTCACGGTGGCCATCGGCTACTTCCTGGCCGTCCGAGGCGAGACGCAATGGGTCCACCTGCTGCATGCCATGCTGGGCATCAGCGCGGTGGCGGCTTCGTCCAGCATTTTGAATCAATGGCTGGAGCGTGCTTCCGACGGGCTGATGAAGCGGACGGAGAATCGGCCGCTCCCCGCCGGGCGGATGCACGCCACGCTGGCCCTGAGCTGGGGCCTCCTGATGGGCATGGGCGGCGTCGTCTACCTGTATCTGCTAGTCAATCCGTTGACCGCCTGGCTGACAGCCGGGACGCTGGTCAGCTACACGTTCATCTACACGCCGCTGAAGCGGATCACGGCCTGGAACACGTTCGTCGGCGCCATTCCGGGCGCCATGCCGCCGTTGCTGGGCTACGCGGCAGGCGTGGGACGCTTGGAAGGACCCGCCTGGGCCTTGTTCGCGATCTTGTTCGTCTGGCAATTTCCCCACTTCTGGGCCATCGCCTGGATGTATCGGGAGGATTATCGCCGGGCGGGCTTGTGGATGCTGCCCAACGTGGATCGCGAGGACGGCCGGTTCACGGGGCGCTGGATGATGAAGACCACGCTGCTGCTGATCGTCGTGAGCTTATTGCCCGCCGTCATGGGATTGGCGGGATTCGTCTACTTCGTGGGAGCCTGGCTGCTGGGTGTCTTTTTCCTGTGGTCGACGCACCGGTTTTGGCAGGCGCCCTCCCATGCCCGGGCCAGGCAGACGCTGTGGGCGTCGCTGCTCTATCTGCCGGCCCTGATGTTGTTGCTGCTGGCCAACGGCACCTTTTGGGGTTAGACCGGTTTATTTTTGGCCTGGGTATTGATGATCGAGATGATCTTCCTGAGGGAGGTGGTTGGGTAATGAGTGAGCATCACCACGGCGAAGAACAGTGTGCACCGGGCATTCCGATGCCGACCAGCAAACTGGCGATGTGGATTTTCCTAGCCACGGAAATCATGTTTTTCTCCGGGCTATTGGGGGCCTACATCGTCTTGCGGTTCGGCTCCGCCACGTGGCCCACGCCTCACGACGTGCATCTCGTCGAATGGATGGGGGCGGTCAATACCTTTGTCCTGATCTGCAGTTCCGTGACCGTCGTGCTCGCCCACAGCGCCTTGGGCAAGGGGCAGATCAGCCGGGCGGCCATGCTCCTGGCGGCGACGCTGGGCTTAGGCTGCGTCTTCATGGGCATCAAGGCCGTTGAGTACAAGGCCAAGATCGACCATCATCTGCTTCCCTGGCAGGTGCGGATGACCGTGAACGACACCTACATCAAGGAGTTGAACGAAATCGTCCTGCCCAAGATGGAAAAAGTGCAGCGGAATCCCCAACAGGAAACCCTCTTCAAGGAGCTGCAAGCCTTTGGCGGCTCGATCAGCAAGGGCGACATGCCCGTCGTGGCCGACCGGGTGAAGCAGGCACTCGCGCTGCACAAGCAGGCGGAAGAAGCTTTTCCCCCTTCGCAATACCCCGATCTGGAAATGCCGCAGCTTGTGCCCAATGGCAGCCTGTGGTCCTCGCTCTATTTCGCCCTCACCGGCATCCATGCCCTCCACGTCCTGGGCGGGTTGGTCATGTTCGGCGTGGTCCTCATGCTCTATCTGATGGGCCGGTTGGGCACGCAGCATGAAGTGTTGGTCGAAAACATCGGGCTGTATTGGCACTTTGTCGATCTGGTCTGGATTTTCCTGTTCCCTTTGCTGTATCTGTTAGGTTAAAGCACAACGCCAACGGCGAAGCGTTTTGATTTCCTTGGTCCTTATCCCCTCCCTTCATGCGGAGGGGCGCATCATCGCGGGAGTTCAACCCATGGCTGAAGCGGCTGCTGCCCACGCGGAACATCACGGCGACATGGAAAAGACCTACATGAAGGTCTTTGGCGTGCTGGTGATCTGCACCGCGGTTTCCTTCATCACCGTCAGCCCGATCTGGTTCATGAGCCATCAGGCCGGCCATACCCTCGTCATGATAGTGGCCGTGCTGAAGGCCGTGCTTGTGGCCATGTTCTTCATGCACTTGAAATATGACTGGAATAAGCTCTATTTCATGATCGTTCCCTGCCTGGTGGTGGGCACCGTGCTGTGCTGTGCGCTGCTGCCCGACATCACCTTCTCACAGACGCGGATCACGAATTTCGGCGAGCCGCCGCCCGCGGCGACGGTCAACCCGTAAACGGCCCATCGAGCCGATCCGATGAAACGCAGCCCGGTTTTCCCGCCAGGAGCCGGGCTTTGCCATGCCCAGGATACTGCCATGATGACGCCATCGGAAATCAAGCCCGGCCCGATGGGGGGCGGCTGGCTCCTCAGCCTGGTCCTTGTTCTGATCATGGGCGGCTTGGCCTTTGTGGCAGTCAACGCGCAACGGAGCCGCGACGTTCCCCTTGGCTTCCCGCGGCCCCTGGCACCTTTTGAGTGGATCGATCAGCGGGGCCAAAAAGTGACCTTGGAGCAGTTGAAGGGAACGCCCTGGGTCGCGGCCTTTTTCTTCACGCGCTGCTCGCTCACCTGCCCGCAACTCATGCAAGCCATGGGGCAGCTTCAGCAACAACTCAAAGACCACCGCGTCAAGCTCGTCGCCTTTTCCGTGCAATCCAGCCACGATACGCCAGCCATTCTGAACCAATACGCCCAATCGCTCGGCGCGGACCCGGATCGCTGGCTCTTCCTTACCGGTGAAGAGTCGGCCCTGCATCGGTTCGTGCAAGAACAGTTCCTCGCCACGGTGGCCGTGGATCAGACGCTGACGCCGGACCTGCAGGTCGCCCATAGCAATCGGTTTTACCTGGTGGATGCTCAGGGCCAGGTGCGCTTTCATCGCGAAGTGGTGGCCTCGGCCGACCCGGTTTCGAATCGGCCCCCCTTTGTCGTCAAGACCAACGAGGTGCGCTGGGTGCTGCTGCGCGCCATGGATTTGGAGAGGGGGGGATTGATTGGCCTCAGTGATCTCCCCATGATCAATGCCTTCCTGAACAGCACCTCTTTGATCATGCTTATGGTCGGTGGTGCGCTGATTCGATTGAAGAAGTTCGGTTGGCATGCCGCATTGATGCTGTCGGCGTGCGCGGTTTCATCCCTTTTCCTATTTTCCTATCTTTACTATCACGCTCATGCGGGAGATACGGTCTTCCCGCACACGGGAGCGCTGCGTTGGACCTATTTGACGATCCTGATCAGCCACGTTTTCTTGGCGATTGCGACCGTGCCGTTGGTGCTCATCACCTTGTTTTTTGCTTGGCGCAGCTCATGGGCGCGCCATCGCCGCTGGGCCCGATGGACATGGCCGATTTGGCTCTACGTCTCACTGACTGGCATACTTGTTTACTGTTTCTTGTATGAATTATTTCCAACCACTTGAAACGTGAACTACATTATAATGTCATTCAGGCGTGGCCGAAACTGGCTCTTAATTTTCGGCTCGTGCCTGAATGGACAAAAAGCGACTCATGCAAGAATGAATGCACATGAGCCGACCCGTGGTTCGTTTACCTTTGATTCAGAATTGGGATTGCCATGCTTGTGGTGATTGCTGCACGGATTATGTCGTCCCCGTAACCGCAGCCGAACGCCAGCGCATCGAGCAACAAGGTTGGTCAGCATTGCCCGAGTTCCAAAATACACCCTTGTTCGTCCGCTCCAGCCCGTGGTGGAAGTTTTGGCGCCGCACCTATCGCTTGAATCAAGGCCCGGGGCATCGGTGCATCTTTTTGAATGACAAGAAGCTGTGCCGCATCCATGATCAATTCGGCTTCGAAACCAAGCCGCTTGCTTGTCGTTTATATCCCTATATCTTGGTGCCGGCGGGTGAGCAGTGGCGCGTGAGCATGCGCTATGCCTGTCCCTCGGCGGTGGCCAACAAGGGGCGGCCCTTGTCGAGCCAGTCCGAGGAAATCGCGGGGATGGCCCGGGAGATGGAGACGTGGGGCGACGTTCCGCGGCGGGGTTCGCTGCTGCATTTGCCGCCGCCTCCGTTGAGCCGGCATCAGGCATTGGATTGGCCTGATTGGCAGCAGATGATCAACCTTTTCATCGCCACGCTGCGCGATCCGCACGACGCGTTCCCGCGGCGCATGCTGCGCTGTTTGGCGCTGATGCGGGTGCTCAAGTCGGCCAAGTTGTCGGAGCTTCAAGGCAAACGGTTTCAGGAATTTTTGCGGGTGATGAGTCCTGCAGTGGACGCGGATGTTCCCCGACAGCTCGAGCGCATGGCGGGGCCAGGTTGGATTGGCCGCGTGCTGTTTCGTTCCAGCTTGGCGTTGTATTTGCGAAAGGACTCAGGCGTTCGCATCGGCGTGGCGAAGAAAGGGCGGCTGGCCTTGGTCCTGTCGACGCTGCGGATGGTGCTAGGCCAAGGGCAAGTGCCTTTGTTGCAGGGCGGCTTGCCCGATCAGTCCTTTGCTCAAGTCGAGGAGCCGCTGGGCGAACTGCATCCCGCGTCCCTCGAGGCATTGGAGCGTTATTATGAGGTGAAATTGGATTCGGGACAGTTCTGCGGCCGCATGTATTACGGCATGCCCGTGTGGGAAGGCTTCACCGCGCTGGCCATGACGCTGCCCATCATCTTCTGGACGGCCCGGCTCTTTCGCCGCCTGGGGCAGCCGGAGTCGGTTTTCAAGGCCATCTCCGTGGTGGATGAAAACTTCGGCTATCATCCGCTCCTCGGGAGCCGGCGGCAGCGCCTGGCCCTGGGCATCCTGGAATCGCGGCAAGAATTGGATCGCTTGATTGCCTGGTACGGAAAGTAACGTCGAGTTCGTCGCATGGAATGAGTCGGAACGGAATGAACAAGGATCAAACCAACCCTCACCCCAAACTAACCTTGCCCCCGGCCCTGGTCGAAGAGTGCCTGTCGGTGTTGGTCGATCTATGCGCGGAGGGGATTTTCTGTTGCGAAGTCGATCCGCCCATTCCCACCCTATGGAGCATCGAGCGCAAGATTGCCCACGTCAAAAACGCCCGCATCACGTTTTGCAACGACGCCATGGCCAGAATGTACGGGTTTGCCCAGGCCAGCGAATTGCTGGGGACCCGCCTCATCGACCTGCTTGTCGAGGCGGACCCCAAGAACCAAAAGATGCTCCAGGACTTCTTCACGCAAGGCTATCGCTTGACCCAAGTCGAGTCGCATGAGATCGATCGCACCGGCCACCCTTTGCGCCTCGAGAACAATCTCGTCGGCGTCGTCGAGCAGGATCACCTGGTCCGGGTTTGGGGCACGCAGCGGGAATTGACCACGGACGGGCAGCGCGAAGAAGCGGCACTATCCCGGGAGATGATCTTCCAAAACATGCTTCATCACCTCGAGCAGTCCGTCTACATGAAGGATACGGACTTGCGCTTCGTCGCGGTCAATCGCTGCTTTCGCGAAACCCTGCAGCTACCCGAGGAGGACATCCTGGGGAAAACGGTGTTCGATCTCTATCCAGCCCACTTCGCGGAGAAGTTCCAAGCGGATGACCTGATCGTCTTGACGCAAAATCGCCGCATCGAATTGGAAGAACCGACCCTGATCCGCGGCGAAACCCGCACCGTGCGCGTGATCAAAACCCCGATGCACGATTCGCTCAATCGCGTCATAGGCGTGCTTGGCATCTCCTGGGACGTGACCGAACAGCGCATGCTCGAGTCCCAATTTCGCCACGCCCAGAAGCTGGATGCCATCGGCCAGTTGGCCAGCGGCGTCGCCAACGATTTCAACAACATGCTCACCGCCATCCTCGGCAACCTCGACCTGATCGACAAAAGCCTGGCAGCGGACCATCCGGCCCGGGCTTATTTACAGGCCCTTGAGGACGCTTCGCAGCGGGCCATCGAATTGATCCAGAGGCTCACTGTCTTTTCCAGACGCCTGCCGCTCAAATTGCAACCCTTGCGCCTTGATCAATTAGTGCGCGATACCCTCGACTACCTCGAGGATCATTGGGGGCCAAATCTAAAGGTGGAAACCAACCTCAACGACGAAGGCTGCCTCATCCAGGGCGATCCGACGCAAATGCAATTGGTGATCGAAAGTTTGCTGTTCAATGCTCGGGACGCCGTTTCGGGCAACGGCTCCATCACGATCGAGACGGCCCTGGTCCAGGTCGACTCGGCCTATAGCGCTCACAAACCGCATGTTCGGCCTGGCGATTTTGTCTGCCTGCAAGTCTCGGACACGGGTTGCGGCATCGCCGAGGAGCATAAGGCCCGCATTTTTGAGCCGTTCTTCACCACGAAAATCGCCCCTCACATGTCCCTCGGGTTGGGACTGGCCATGGTCTACACTATCGTTGAGCGCCATTCCGGATGGATCGAATTTCAAAGCGAGGTCGATCGCGGCACCACGTTCACCTTGTATTGGCCCAAATACGAAGCGGTGGCACCGGCCCCCGAACCGGTTGCGCCGACCGAGGCCATTTCCTGGGGCAGCGCCACGATCCTCTTCGTGGAAGATGAGGAAATCCTGCGCAAGTTGGGTTACAGCATTCTCTCGCGGTATGGGTACAAAACCTTATTGGCCTCGGACGGGTACGACGCCCTCGACCTCTACTTCCGCGAGAAAGACAACATCGACCTGGTGATCCTCGATCTGAGCATGCCGCGGCTTTCTGGACGAGACACCTACCGCCGCTTGCGGGCCTTCAATCCCAAGGTGCCAGTCATATTCACCAGCGGCAAGTCAGATGAGCTGCTCGCCCAGGCTCAGGAAGACGCCAGCTTGGGCTGCATCGGCAAGCCCTATCGCCCGCAGGATCTGGCCCAAGTTGTGCAGGAAGCCCTGCAAAAAATCCATCAGTTGAAGCAAGCCGGCGGTTTCTCTCCGCCCGCAGCCGCCCCGCCGGCCCCGCCCCCGACCCCCGGGGAATGATGGTCGGCGGGAGCCATCGCCACGGTCATGAAGGCGAAACGGGCCAAGGGGTTGGCTGTTTTGGGTTCGGTTGGCGGCGTGTCAAGCCCACTTTTCCGCGGCAAAATGGGACCATCTTCATCAACTATTGCCCTTTCCAACTTACGATCTTTAACCTATACTGATAACTCTACCTTTAATACGGGATCGCTTCGATCCCTCTCCGGGTGGTGTTCAGTCGTCGCATCATGGATCGCGCCTTTGTTACCGATTGAGACCGCTCGCTAAAGGCGGGTGGCGACCAACCCAGGAAGACTTACAACCGGTTGAGGCTTTGGCTCACGAGAGTTGCTGGGAGGCGACTCTGACGTGTTTTTTGTTTCTTTTCAGGAGCGTCTGAACGGCCCCGCTCCTGGGGCGGTTTCAGGTGGAAAGGTCATGATCGAAAAACTGCGGAACATTGGCATCATCGCCCACGTGGATGCGGGGAAAACCACGACCACGGAACGCATTCTCTACTATGCGGGGGCCAAGCACAAAGTCGGCGACGTCGATTCGGGAAACACCACAACCGATTTCGATCCCTTGGAGGCGGAGAAGGGGATCACCATCTCCTCGGCGGCCGTCACCGTGGAGTGGCAAGGGTTTCCGATCAACATCATCGACACGCCCGGCCACGTCGATTTCACGGCCGAGGTGGAGCGCTCCTTGCGGGTGCTGGATGGCGGCGTGTGCGTGTTCTGCGCCGTGGGCGGAGTGGAAGTGCAAAGCGAGACGGTCTGGTTCCAGGCGAACAAGCACCGCGTCCCGCGCATTGCCTATGTCAACAAGCTCGACCGCATGGGGGCCGACTTCGACAACGCCGTCCGCGAGATGGAGGAAAAACTGCAAGCCACCGTGGCCGTGTGCGCCATCCCGGCGGGGCAGGGGCCGAGCGACTTCGAGGGCGTCATCGACATCGTCCGCATGAAGTACATTTGGAAGGATCCGAGCGACAACCGCCATTGGAAGCTGGAGCTGCGCGACATCCCCGAGAAATACCGAGCCGATGCCGAAGCGGCGCGGGAGAAGCTGCTCAACGCCGTTTCCCTCATCAGCGACGAAGTGACCATGCTGATGATGGAAGGCCAGCCTATTTCCGAAGAATTGCTCCGCAAGGCGATCCGCGAAGGATGCCTCTCGATGAAGCTGGTGCCCGTGCTGTGCGGCTCATCCTTCCGCTTCCAGGGCGTGCAAAACCTGCTCGACGCGGTCACCCAGTATCTGCCGTCGCCGGTGGATCGTCCGCCGGTCAAGGGCTACCGTCCGGGCAAGGGCAAGGAAGCGGTCGAACGCAAGGCTTCCGAGGAGGAGCCGATGTCGGCCCTGGCGTTCAAGACCGTTTCCGAGGCCAACGGCGACATCGTCTATACCCGCGTCTACTCCGGCAAACTCTATCCCGGAACGGTTTATCTCAATAGCACCACGGGTAAGCAAGAGCGCGTCAGCCATGTCTATCGCATGTTTGGCAATAAGCGGGACCGCCTCGAATACGCCGGCGCCGGCGAGATTGTCGGCATCGTTGGCCTGAAGAACACCGCCACGGGCAACACCCTGTGCGAGGACAACGATCCCATCGTGCTCGAGGAAATCCGCTTTCCCGAACCGGTGCTCAGCCAGGCGCTCGAGCCCGGCAAGGACACGGATGAAGGCCGGCTCTCCGAAGCCATCGCCCGGATGGTCCGCGACGACCCGACCCTCCGCTGCCGGACCGATCATGAAACCAACCAGATCATCCTCTCCGGCATGGGCGAGTTGCATCTGGAGGTGGCGGTTCACAAGCTGAAGCGCGACTACAAAGTCGACGTTTCGGTCGGCAAGCCTATGGTCAGTTACCGTCAAACCATCGGCAAGGCCATCGAGATCGAGTATCAGCACAAGAAGCAGACCGGCGGCCGCGGCCAATACGCCAAGGTCGTGCTGCAATTGGAGCCATTGAACAAGGAAGACCTCGAGGAAATCGCAGTGGAATTGGCCGAGGAAGGCGACAAGCCCGATCCCAATGGATTGTACTTCATCGATGAGATCGTGGGCGGCGTGGTGCCCGGCGAGTACATCCCGGCCGTGGAAAAGGGCTTCCGCGAAGGGGCCCGCAAGGGAGGCAAGTGGGGGTTCCAGTTCGTCAACGTCCGCTGCCGGCTCGTCGATGGTAAGCACCATGAAGTCGATTCCTCCCAGATCGCCTTCCAGATTGCCGGGGAATACGGCTTCATGGAGGGCACGCGCCAGGCGGGCATCGTGCTGTTGGAACCGATCATGAACGTGACCGTGTCGGCCCCGGGCGAATATCTCGGCGACCTGACCCGGGACGTCAGCCGCCGCCGCGGCGAAATTATTCACTCCGACCTGGAGAAGGGACGCGCCCATCTGCAGGCCTACATTCCGCTGGCCAGCCTCTTCGGCTACACCAGCGAGCTGCGGAACTTTACCAGCGGCAAAGCCAGCTTCAGCATGGAACCCAGCCATTACGCGCCCGTCAAGGAGGAATTGGCCGACCTGCGGGAGAAGAAGGCTTCCTAGCCTGGGTTCAGCCCTGAAACTCAACCGCACCGGCGGGGTTTTCCCTCGCCGGTGTTTTTTTACCCGGCGATTTGTCCCCAGGCCCATCGTTCCCCCAAAAAAACCGTATAATGGCACAAACTTGTCGGCCAACCCCGCTGGTGGGGGAGGGGACAAGCGGAACGGCGCGCCGTTCCTTTCGTTCTGAGGAGATGTATTCATGCCATCGTTACGTCGCGGACTCGTCACCTTGAGTCTGTTGTTCGCGGGTTCGCTGCTGTTCGCCCAAGACAATCAGCTTACTCCGCCCAAGGAAGGCTCCACGCCCGTTGAATTGCTGCAATTCATCAACCGCGCCAATCGACCTAATTTGACCAAGACCGACTTCGAGTTGTTGATCAAGGTGGCCGATCAAGTGGCCAGCCATGAGAAGGCCACGGACGAAGAAAAGACCCACGCACGGCGCGCCAAGGTGAGTGTTCTCTTTCAAGCCAGCCGCCGCATGAACAGCGATTTCGGCGAGGCTTTCGAGAAATACACTTCCGAACTGGCTAAGGATAAAGATCCAGAATTGGCCGGGATGGCCGTCTGTTTCCGCTGGGCCGGCAAGTACATGACGAATGAGGGCAAGGTCAACATGGAGGGCAAGGATGAGTTGATCGCGATCTGCAAGAAACATCCCAAGCATGCCCTGGTCGGCTCTCTGGTGGGCGTGTTCGCGGAACAATTCAATAATGACCGGGAAGCCGTGGCCTTTCTCCGCGAAGTGGAAGCGCTCGTCGGCGATAGCCCCATTCGTGAAAGGATCGAAGGCTTAATCAAGAATAAGAGCATCCTTGGCAACGTCATGGAACTATCGGGACCGACGCTTGATGGCACCGATTTCAACCTGGCATCGTACAAGGGCAAGGTGGTATTGGTGGACTTCTGGGCCACCTGGTGCGGGCCGTGCATCGCGGAACTGCCGACGGTCAAGGCGGTTTATGAAAAGTACCGCGACAAGGGCTTCGAGGTCGTCGCCGTCAGTTTGGACTTCAACAAAGAGGCGCTGAAAAAGTACGTTGAGGAGAAACAACTGCCTTGGAAGCAAATCATCTTCTCGAAGGAAGACGAAATGGGTTGGAATAATCCCCTGGCCAAGAAATTTGGCATCAGCGGCATTCCCGCCATGTTCCTGGTCGGCAAGGACGGCGTCGTCGTGACCCGTGAACTGCGGGGCGAAGGCGTCCTTGAAAAGATGGTCGCTGCGGAACTCGAAAAGCCGGGGAAGTAGTTCTCTTGTCAATCGTGACGGACGGCCGAATGCCAGCAGCGCATTCGGCCGTTTTTTTTCCGTCTGTCTGGATCGAAAAGGCAACCACACGAAGTGCCTCAACGACGTCCAAGGTAGAAAACATTGCGTTGATCGAACACAAAAGCGAAAATCATGGAATGAGCCGCGGTGGCATGGTTGACGCTAAATGGCCCTTCGCGACTTATGACTCCGCGAATGGATCTCTCATCAATGGGCGAAAGGCGACATCATGGCGACGACGACCGTAATCGCACAGCCGATCATTCGACAGGGATTACCCAGTGAAATTCGAAAGGGCGGCCGCATATACTCCATTGCGTTTGATATGGATATCGAGGCGCTGCGGAATCACTTTGGCGATCCTTACAACAACGCCTACCTGGAGATTCGTCGCGTCTTACAGCGCCATGGTTTTATTTGGCAGCAGGGCAGTGTCTATTTTGGCGGAGAATCGGTCACGGCTGTGACATGCGTTTTGGCCGCGCAGGATTTGGCCAGGTCTCTCCCTTGGTTCGCTGCCTCAGTCCGAGATATCCGCATGTTACGAATTGAGGAACTGAACGATTTGATGCCCGCCATACAACAAGCGAGTGGTCAAGAATAACGGCACCGTTACGGGGCCGAGGAACCATATCTCCATGTTTCCAAGCCATCACTCCAGCCCAGGAAGGCGGGTCGATGGTTTAAATACCCATTCAACTCTTGTTGCTGGGCCAGCCAGTCGGCATGAACGGCCAGGGTGGACCGCATCTCCGGCGGGTAGGGTGGAGCGAGCAAATAGGGTTGGCCCTGGCGGTCCCGATGGTCCAATTCAGCCGTCTCCGCGATCGGCTCACGCAGCGGAATCACGGGCGGTTCGATCAACCCAGGCTCTCCGTTGATTCGCCAACGACCCCCAGTCAGCGGTTCCACACGGCGAAAACCAATCATCCACAGCCCGCCATCCAGCCGACTGGCGGTATCGAGCAATTCCAAGCGCGCCTCGTGGAGGACGGCCTCTCCCGCGCCTTCAGGCTGCCAGGGTCGCACGTCCAAACCCGTGATCGTTCTCTCCCAGCCTTGTTGCATTTCATCTTGGCTCAAGGGGCTGAAATGCACCTCGCGGTCATCGAGCCGAAGGCTGATTTCCAACGGCCGCGCGGGTTGCCCCAAAAGTTGGCCCTGCAGGTGCAAACGGGCTTGGCCCGCGGGCGTTAGCTGAGGCTGAAGCGTCACGGTTCCAAGGCAAGTTTCACGGCGCACCTCCAGGACGACGCTGCCCCAGAGGCCGCCGCCGGAGGGCAGCGCCGCTCGCCACAGGTGAATCGCGGCGGCGGGTTCCGCCAGGGCGGGGGCATCCACGTCGATGATCAGTTCGTTGGTTGAACGCACCTGTTCGGTGATGTCGAAAGCAAACGGCAAGAACGCGCCGGCATGTTGGCCTAGGAGGTAATCGTTTAAGGTTACCGTGGCGAAGTAATCGATGCCTCCCAGGCAAAGCCATAGCCGCTCGTGGCTGGCCAAGGGCTGCACCCATTGAAAGCGGCGCCGAAACCGCACCAAACCTTCGAAGTCAGCCAACCCCGCGTCGCTCCATCGACATGGGGGCGTCATGGTCACCGCCTTCGGCACCGGTCCAGGCGCCGTGTTGCGGCGGCCATCAGCCCAGAGGCGCGTCCGCGCCAGGGGTTCAGCGATCCAGGGGCCGTGGAGTCGGATGCGGTGGGGGTACATGGCGCAGCGGCGTTGCTTGAAGGAGAATTACAAAAAGACAGAGAGCAAGCGTCCTTGGTGAAGAACCCTTGCTCCCTGTTGTATGAAATCTTCCATGAAATCACGGTTAGCGAGCGCTTCTCATGCCGAAACGGTGGCCCTCGACGTTCATCGGGGCGGCATAGACGGAGGTCTGGGCGGTGATGTAAAGCGTTTTCATGTCGGGCCCGCCAAAGACGCAATTCGAGGGATTCTCAGGCACATTGATCATGCCCAGGGTTTTGCCATCGGGGCTGAGGACGTGGATCGCCTTGAGCCGAGGCTGCGTGAGGTAAAGGTTGCCTTTTTTGTCCATCGTCAGACCATCGCCTGGCTGGGTGACGTTTTCATGGACGGTGCCCGGTCCGATCTTGCCCGGGGCCACGATCGGATAGGAAACGAAGGCCGGTTTGCCGCTGTAGAGCACGTAGAGCGTTTTTTCGTCCATGGAGAGGAGGACGCCGTTGGGCTTGGCGTGTTCGTTGGTGACGAGCGTCACCTGCCCGTCAGGCCGAACGTAGTAAACCCCTTCCTTGGGCTGCTTGCCCGGGCCGCGAAACGAGGGATCGGTGAAATAGATGCCGCCTTGCTGGTCGATGACCAAATCATTGGGCGAATTGAAGGGCTTGCTTTCGAACTGATCGGCTAGCATGGTCACTTTCTTGGTGATCGGGTCGATGGCGATGAGCTTGCTCGCTCCCCCCTGGCAGGCGATGAGCTGGCCCTGCGGGTTGAACATCAAGCCATTGCAGCCATTCGTGTCTTCCATGAACACGCTGCACTTGCCATCCAGGCTGATCGCATGGATGCGATTGTTCGGGATGTCGGTGAAAAAGATTTGTCCCTTGGCGTCGACGGCGGGGCCTTCCGTGAAACGGAACCCCGAAGCGACGGCCTTCACTTCGCCGATGGGGCCGATGCCCGGCACCGGCATGGGTTTGTCCTTGTCATCGGCCAAAAGCATGGAACCGCCGATCAGACCCATGATCGCCAACGTGACACCATAACGCATGGCATAGTCCTTTCCTGTTGAAGAGTTGAAGCGAAGACGTGTCCTGACAACAGGCTAAGGTTTGCCAGGCTCCAGGGGAAGAGGAAAATGGCAAACTTCCGCCCGATTGCTATGCTAAGGCACGAGGGGCCTGTGCCATCCTCGACGCCGGTTCGGCTTGGTTCATTTTCTGGAAATGGGAGCACGCGATGTCCTTTGGTTTGCCCCCCAAGCAAGAACAACCGCGATTGACCTACGGCGGCTACCTCAAGGTGCCCGAGCTGCTGCGGCTGCAGCATCTCGAATCCGACCCGCCGCAGCACGACGAGACGCTCTTCATCATCATCCACCAGGTTTACGAGCTGTGGTTCAAGCAACTGCTCCATGAGATCGACACCGTCATCACCATGCTCCGCCAGGGGCAAGTGCTGGCGGCGCATCGCCTGGTGCGCCGCTGCATCGAGATCGAGCGCGTGCTCGTCGCTCAAATCCGCGTCCTCGAAACGATGACGCCGATGGACTTTCTGACCTTTCGCGATCGGCTCATGCCCGCCAGCGGCTTCCAATCGGTGCAGTTTCGCGAGGTGGAATTTGCCTGCGGACTCAAGGATGAACGCTATCTGCGCTTCTTTCCCCTGCAGTCGGAAGAGGAGCAAAGGCTGCGCCATCGACTCGCGGCCCCCACGCTCCCGGACGCCCTGGACGCCCTGCTCGAGCTGCGCGGCTTCGGCGAATTTCTCCCCGGCCATCCTGACTTGAATGAACAGCGCGTGCAGGCCCTGTTGCGGGTTTATCAGCAAGCGGAGCTGCATTACGACCTGTATCTTTTGGCCGAAAGTTTGATTGAATTCGATGAGATGTTTATGCTCTGGCGGCTGCATCACGTGAAAATGGTCGAACGGATGATCGGCAGCAAGATGGGCACCGGCGGCTCCTCCGGCGCCGCCTATCTACGCAGCACCACCGATAAACAGTTCTTCCCCGCGCTTTGGGAAGTTCGCTCCTATTTCTCCACGCAGGGCCAAGGGTACGGTCATTGATGGACCAAATGCCGGGCCGCGGTCCCCGTTGCAAAGGACATTCCTCACATGGATCCATTACTGCGTTGGCGCGATGAGTTCCCCACTCTGGAAAAGACGGTCCATCTGATCTCCCATTCACTCGGGGCCATGCCCAAGCGAACCCGCGCTCGGTTGCAAGAATATTGCGACCTTTGGACCGACCGCGGCATCCGCGCCTGGGAGGAGGCCTGGTGGGCGATGCCGCGGACCGTGGGCGACCTGATCGGTCGGATCATCGGCGCGGGTCCCGGCGAAGTCGTCATGCATCAAAATGTCTCCATTTGCCAATCGATGGTGCTTTCCTGTTTCGACTGGTCAGGCCCGCGCAACAAGATCGTTTCGGAGCTGAGCAACTTCCCCTCCAATCTCTACATCTTCCATGCCCTGGAGCGGCAAGGCGCGCGGGTCGAAACCGTCCCTAGCCCCGACGGAGTGACCGTTCCCTTGGAAGCGATGCTCCAGGCCATCGATGAGCGGACGGCCCTGGTGAGCGTTTCCCACGTCGTTTTCAAAAGCGCTTACATCCAGGACCTGGCCGCACTGACCAAACGCGCCCATGAGGTGGGGGCGTATATCCTGGCCGACGTCTATCAGTCCGCGGGGACGGTGCCCCTGAACGTCCGGGAACTGAATCTGGATTTTGCCGCGGGGGGGTCGGTCAAGTGGCTTTGCGGCGGTCCGGGGGCGGGTTATCTCTACGTGCGCCGCGACCTCTGGCCCAAGCTGCAGCCGCGTTTGACGGGCTGGCTGGCCCATCAGCGTCCCTTCGCCTTCGAGACGGGCCCCATCGACTATGCCGATGACATCTACCGCTTCCTGCATGGCTCGCCCGCCATCCCTGCCATGTACGCGGCCCGATCGGGATATGAAATCATCAACGAGATCGGCGTGCCGGCTATTCGCGAAAAGTCGCTCCGGCAAACGAAGCTGCTCATCGAACTGGCCCAGGAGCAGGGCTTCAAGGTCAACGTCCCCCTCGATCCCCGCGCGCGGGGCGGAACGGTCATCATGGACGTTCCTCATGGAGCACAAGTGACGCGCGAACTGCTCAAGCGCGACTTCCTCGTCGATCATCGGCCCGGTGCGGGTATTCGCATCGCCCCGCACTTTTACACGAAGGACGAGGAGCTGACCTGGGTGATTCGAGAGATACGCCAAATCTTGGAGTCGAAAGCCTACGAGGCACATGCCGCCTCGGCGATGCACTAGGGAATGCCGCTGCGCGGGCCAGCCGCGTGCCAGCGGCATGCTCAAGGGATCAACCCAAGACGCGGCTCAGAAACTGCTTGGTGCGCTCATGCACTGGAGCGTCGATGACCTGGCTGGGCGGGCCGGATTCGATGATCGTTCCTTCCGCCAGGACCATCACCCGATCCGCGGCCTTGCGGGCGAAGCCGATCTCATGCGTGACCATGATGAGCGTTAATCCTTTTTGCTTCAGCTCGAAGAGCACGTCCAGGACGTCGTGCTTGCGTTCGGGGTCGAGGGCGCTGGTGATTTCATCGCAGAGCAAGCCTTTCGGCTCCATGGCCAAGGCCCGGGCAATGGCGACGCGCTGCTTTTGTCCGCCGGACAGTTCGCGCGGCATGGCCGCGGCCCGATCTCCAAGCCCCACCTGGCGCAGCAGCTCCATGGCCCTGGCCCTGGCTTGCGCCTTGGGGATGCCGAGCACGCGGCAGGGCGCTTCCATGATGTTCTCGAGGGCGGATTGATGCGGGAAGAGTTGAAAGTCCTGGAAGATCATGCCGAGCAGACGCTGGATGGGGCGGGCGGCCAGGAGCGTGCCCTTGGGGTCGTTGGGCCGGGCTTGGAGGCGATGCTCGCCGACCTGAATTTCACCGACGTCGAAGGTGTTCAGTCCATTGAGGCAGCGCAACAGGGTCGATTTGCCGCCGCCGCTGGGGCCGACGAGGGCCACGGTCTCCCCCGCCTCCACGGTCATGTCGACATTTTGGAGAATGGTGCGACCGTCGAACTTTTTCGTCACGTTGCGCAGAGCGATTTGCATCGGAGCCTGGTCTCCCCTGGCGGTCACGCTTTTGACCAGCGTTTTTCGAGATGCCTCGACAAATAGCCCAACGGCACGGACATGATCAGGTAGAGCAGGGCGGTGATCGCCCCGAACTCGAGATAGTTGCCCGTCGACTTGGCCAGAATCTGATACTGTTTGCTCAATTCCACCACGGCGATGATGCTCACGATGCTCGTATCCTTGAACAGGGCGACGAAATCGTTGGTCATCGGCGGCAGGATCAATTTGAAGGCTTGCGGGAAAATGATCCTGCGGAAGGTCATCCCCGGCGACATGCCCAGCGAGGCGGCGGCTTCCCATTGCCCAACGGGGATGGCGTTGATCCCCGCCCGATAGATCTCCGCCTCGTAGGCGGCATAGTTGAGCCCAAAGCCCAGCACGGCGGCCGTGATCGCGTTGAGCCGCAGGTCGATGTTGAGCTGATAATACTCGGCGATGCCCGGAAGGCCGAAGTAGAGGAAGACCAGCAGCAGCAGGACGGGAATGCCCCGGAAAAATTCGACGTACAAGGTCGCCAGGGCGCGCAGCGGCCAGGGGCCATACAACCGGCACAAGGCCACGGGCAAGGCGATGAACACCGCTAGGGCAAAGCTCATCACGGTCAGGAAAATGGTCACCCATGCCCCATCGAGCAGCAGGAGCAAATACCCTTTTTCCTCAAAAGGAAGGTCGCCGCCCTCATCGGGTAGATCCTCGAGGAACGTCCCCGACGGAATGAATTCCTCCTGATGGTCGTTCCACAGGTGCCACTTTTGGGCCAGGCGGCGAACGACCCCTTGCTCGAAGAGCCGATCCAGGGCCGCATCGATCTGCCGAGCCAAGGCGTCGTTGTTTTTCTTGAAGGCGATGGCGTAGTAGCCCCGGCCGACAATGTCGCCGACGTGTTTGACGGGCATCGGTTCGGGAACGACCATGCTTTGCTGTCCGTAATAAAGGGCGATGGGCAGGTCCAGCAACACGGCATCGAGCCGGCCCTGGACGAGATCGAGGTAGGGTTCGACCTGGCCGTCGTAAATCTTGTAGCGCACGTTGAGCTGTTTGAGGAGCCGTTCCGCAGCGGTGTCCTCGAGGGTGCCCACGACGCCGCCGACTTTCTTGCAACCCATGAGGGAATCGAAACGATCCTCTTTCTCGCGCACGGTCAGTTGCAGCTTGAAGGCGTAATACGGTCGGCTGAAGCGGACCTTCTCCAGGCGATCGGGCGTGATCTCCAGGCCATTCATGGCGAAATCGAAATCGCCTCGATCCAACCCCGGGATCAGGTTTTTAAAGTCGTATTGCACGAAGTGGATCGGCCGCTTGAGTTCCTTGGCGAGCGCTGCCGCCAGGTCCACCTCGAAGCCGATATTTTGGGCCGGGTTCCTGGGGTTTATAAAGATGTAAGGCGCGCCGCCCTCGGCATCGGCGGCCCAGCGGAGCGGCGGCGGTTCCGCCTCCGGGGCTTGGGCCCGGCTCCATGGGGCCAGGCTCAGGAGCCACCCGAAGATCAGCAACCGACCCGTGACGCCAAGGGATGCGGGAATCAATGAAGTCACTCCTGCGCCTCCTGTCGCGGCGGGAGATCAACAGATGGTGATATCCGCGACGGAATCGAGAACTTCTTTATTTTGATGCACCGGCTGGGCCATGCCCTTTTGCAGCGCCTTGATCAGATCGCCAAAGGACCGGATCGGGACGTTGAACTCCGTGTAACAGCAACCCAATTGGTCGATCTGGTGGGCGTCGCTATTGCCTAAGCCTGCCCAGCGGCGATTCCGCCACAGCTCCGTGATCTTGCTTTCGTGCGCCGCCTCGATGTTTTTCGACATGACCTCGACGCCGTCGAGGGCCGGGGATTCCTTCAAGAGGGCGTCGAAATCCTGCCCCCAGCGGTATGGATGAGCAGCAATGACCACGCCGCCCTGCTTATGCACTTCCTTGCAGAGTTCCGCCAGGGCAATCCCCTTGGGCAGCCGATCCAGCGATTGAATGCCATAGACCAGAAAATGGCCTTCCATGGCCGAGACCTCGGCGCCGCCATACACCTGCACCTCGGGCGTGGCAGCGCGCAATTCAGCCAATTCCGCTTCCGGCCACAGATGGTCATGCTCGGTGATGACGATGCCGGTTAAGTTCAAGCTTTTGGCGCGCCGCATGAGTAGAAAGGGGTTGATTTCGCTGTCGGGGGAGTACCGAGTGGTATGAATATGCAAATCAAACCGGCAAGGTGGGGTCTTGCTCATGGGATTATCGAGACTCCATGAAAGACGCTTGCTTGACGCTGGCGGCACGGACTGTTACCCTGGAAAGAGTCTAGTCGTTTCCTCTCAATAGTCGAGACCAATCGTTCACTTGGGAAAATGGATCATGCGACGCTGGTTGACCTGCCTGCCGCTTGCGGCGGGCCCGATGTTGATGGTTTGGACCCTGGCCGCGGCTCCTGTCGCGGCGTATGCGCCAGCGGCGCAGCCTCCCGCCGCCGGTGGCGAAGAGTTCAAGGATGAACGGTTGGAAGCGGAGAAGCCCAGCGACCGGGACCTCCGCGAATTCGACCGCATGCTCAAGGGAACCTATCCCTTTGACAATCCGAGCGAAGCGGCCTTGCGCGATCCGGCCGCCCAAGCCATCATGGCCAGTTCGATCAAGTACTACATCTATCGCCTGACCTGGAGCGACGTGCAAGAAGCGCGGGTCAGTTCGATGAGCGACGTCATGGAGGAAATCCTGGGCGGCGCCAACAACAATCCCGCCAGCAAAATCTTTCCCCCCATCCTCATTCGCCGCAAGAGCGACGACCCCGAGATGAACCAGCGCCGCGAACGGCAGATGGCCTATCTGCGCCTGGCGGTGCCTCACGTGATCAAGGCCAGCCAGGACGTGCTGCGGAACAAGGTCCTGGCGGCCCGGCTCAACGCCGCGCGGATCTTGGAGCGCGTGGCCGATTGGGGATTCGACAGCGCGGCCGAACCGCTGCTCAACATCATGAATCATCCCCAAGAACACGACGCTGTCCGCATGTGGGCAATGCAGGGATTGGGCTATCTGCTCCGCGAATATTCAGAGCGAGGCCAACTCGGCGCCGCGGATGACAAGGGGCTGCGCTACCAGCAATGCAGCCGAGCCATTTATCAATGGCTGGATAAACACGCTTCGATGTCCGCCGAGGAATTGGAGCAGTGGACCACTCCCGAGAAGGACGCCATCGTCTACATTCGCAAGCGGGCCATTCGCGCCCTGGGGATGACGCGCCGGGCCATGATCATCGACGGCGGACGCACGGGGGAACGCGAGGGGCCGGTGGCCGAGTTGTTAGCCAAAATTATGCTCAACCCTCAAGGGGTGGTGTTGCCCGAGGCAAGTTGGTCGGAGCGCGTGGAAGCCGCCTATGCCTTGAGCCAGATGAACCCCCGACTATCGCCCAGTTTGAATATGGACGTGGTCGCATTCCAAATTGGCCAGTTCATGGCCAGCCTGGGAGCTTATGCGAACGGCGACCCCGGCCGTACGCTCCAGCGTTGGAAGTACATCGCCCTGCAGCTCAAGGAAGGCCTGGATGCGATTGAAAAAGAAAGCTCGGGCAGCGAACCGGGTCAGGAGTTCACCCGCCGGCTGCTCCCGCAGATGATGCGCGTGGTCGAAAATCTGGACGATCAGAGCAAGCATCAGCAAGCTGCCCAGGATTTATTCAATTACTTGAGCGGCAATGCACCGCCGGGTAAGACGCTATTCAAGCCTGCGAGTTGAAACCATGCATTGACCGTAAAACTGCCACCCGCGAGCATCTCCCTCGCGGGTAGTTTATCTGGCGATCGCTCCGCCCAGGCATCGGCCGATGGAATGTTGATGCTGCCCGTTTCGACTTGAACATGATTGGCAAGGATGCGGGGAAAGCTAGGAAACGTCAGACAACGAGGACGTGTCAGACTTCGTCATAGAATGCCATCGCCCCCAGGGCGAGCAGCACGCCCAGCGACCGGACCGATTCCTTCCAATTCAGCTTCGATCGTCCCCCCCGGCGGTCAGCGAACACGATGGGCACCTCGGCCACGCGGCAGCCGCGCCGCGACAGCCGATAGATCATTTCTTCTTGAAAGGAATAGCCCCTGGACCAGATGCCCTCGAGGTCGATCTCGGCGAGTTTGGCCACGCGGTAGCAGCGATAGCCGCCGGACACGTCCAAGGCATGCAGATGCAGCAACACGCGGCTGACGACGTTGATCATGCCGCTGATGAAGCGCCGCGACAACGGCCAATTCTCCACGCCGCCCCCGGGGATGTAGCGCGAGCCGATCACGACGTCGCAGGACGGCGCCTTGGCCATCATCGCGGGGAGATAGCGGGGATGGTGGCTGAAGTCCGCGTCCATGTTGACGTAAAAGTCGTACTTTTGCGCGATGGCAAAGCGCATGGCGGTGAGAATGGCCGAACCCAGGCCCAGCTTGCCTGCGCGGTGAATGACGTGGACTCGCTCATCGGCGGCGGCTTGTTGATCGGCATACGCGCCGGTGCCGTCGGGGGAATGGTCATCCACGATCAAAAGGTGAGCCTGGGGAGCGATGTCGCGAATGGCGTCCAGGAGCCGGGGCAGGTTGTCCATCTCATTGTAAGTGGCCATCCCCACCAAGAAACGCGGTTGGATCGGAGCGATTGATTGGGCCACCACGAATCCCCAGAACCAGGAATCGCCCTTAATCGGTTGCATCGACAGGGGCGTGATCGTTAGACTAAAAGAGAGTCAAGGAGAGGGCAAGGGCGCTTCCCACAGGGAGTCCTTGGCCGGTCATATTGGGATGAGGTTAGCATGTCCACTGCGACCATGAGCGTGACCTGCTCGCGTTGCCAAAAGGGTTATCTGGTTCCCCCTGTTTTACAGGGGAAAAAGATCAAATGCAAACAGTGCGGGCAGATGATCCCCATTCCAGTGCAAGGCAAGGCGGTGCCGGCGACCAAGCCGGGGGCCGCGAAGAAAGTGGTCCCGCAAATCGTGACGCCGGCCGTGGTCGTGGAACCGGAAGCCAAGCCCGCCAGCCCCGCCGCGCCTCCGCCCAAGGACGCGGCCAACCAGCCTCAATCCCAAGAATGGGGGCCGATCTCCGCATATCACCTCAGGGGGAGCAAGGAAGCGCCGCGCTGCCCCTTTTGCGCCCATGAAATGGAAGAAGGGGAGGTCATTTGTCTTAACTGCGGTTACAACACCATCACCCGCGAACGGCTGCCCAATGTGGTCGTGGAAGCGACCGAAGGCTGGGATTGGTTCGTCCATCTGACGCCCGGCTTCGTGGCCTTGTTCTTCTGTCTGTTGAGCATCTTCATCGCGCAGTCGATTTTCACGCACGTGCCTTATCTCGGTTTCTTGGATTGGATGTATTACGATCCCGAATGGAAAGCCATTCCGGTTTACATGTTCATGTTCTTGCTCGTGGATATCTGGACTTTGGGCTACTATTCCGTCAAGCGGCTCATCATCAACTTCACCCCGCCGGACAAGATCAAGCATCTCGAACTGGAAGATCGCGACGAGGATTAGTCTTGCGCCTCAGACGACAGGCGGGTTCGAGCCGTTGGCGGCCTCCTTGTCGGACGCCGCTGCGTCCTCTTCCAACCTGAGCGGCGCTTTGCGCGTATCCTCTTCGAGGAAGCGCGCGCCATAAAGCCACGCCGCGGCACTGACCAGGATCATGCCGGACACGAGATAGAACCCCCGATTCAAATTGCGGTCGTGCCCCGCCACCCAACCGATCAAGCTCGGCGAAAAAGCATCCCCGAAGGCGTGGATCAGGAAGATATTGATGGCCACGGCCGTGGGCCGCATCGAGGGATGGATCACATTCGCCAGGATGGTGTTCGTCGGGCCGGTATTGAAGAAAAGGCAAAAGACCGCCGCAAAGAGCAGGACCCAGGCCAGGGGAAAGGGCGTTTCCAACACGGCGATGAAGCAGATAAAGCCCAGGATCATGCTAACGCCGGAGACGATGAAATAGGACCCCTTGATGCGCGGCCGCAGGTAATCGCTGAGCCACCCTCCCAGGAGCGTGGAGATGAAGCCGGCCACGACCGTAATGCCGCCGAACACGGTCGTGACATAGGCCAGGCTGACGGTCTTGCCGTAACGGAATTCGTAGACGTACGTCGGCATCCAAAAAGCGATGCCGCCAATGGCAAACGTCATGGCGATCATGCCCAGCGAGTCGCACAGATACGAAGGGGTTTTGAGAATGATCAAGTAGCTGCGCCACTTGGGGGCCTTGCCTTGCGTTTTCACCCGCTCCGCGCCGCCGCGTTCGGGTTCGGGCATGAACCAGCAAATGAGGGCCAGGAGAATCCCCGGCGGCAACATCAAATAAAACGCCCACCGCCAACTTTGAAAGGCCTCGGCGAGGATGCCGCCCAGGCTGTAGCCAATGGCGGTGCCCACGGGGATGGCGGCGTAAAACCAGGCCATCATCCGCCCGCGCCGCTCGACCGGATACATGTCGGCGATGACGGCCGGGGCCGCGGGGCCATAGGCGGCTTCGCCGACGCCCACGAAGCAGCGGGAGAAGAACATGGCGGAATAGCTGCCTGCATGGCCCGACATCCAGGTCGCCACGCTCCAGGCCGCCACGCCCAGCGCCATGATCTTCCATCGCGAATAGCGATCCGCCAGCCAGCCGAAGAGGGGCGCGATCAGCATGTAAGAGGCCATGAAGGCCAGGGCGAGGTTCCCCATCTTGCCCATGGCCAGGGGATCGTCCGGCGCGAAAAATTCATCCCGCACCAGGTTCTCCACCGCCGCCAGGTTATACCGATCGATGTAGTTGAAGAGATTGATCACGATGAGCAGGGCCATGGCCCACGTCGCGCCGCTGAAGCGGAAGCGAAGGGATCGACCCCCGGGCGCTGCGGGGCCAGGTTGCGCACTCATGTCATGTGGACTCCGACGTATCCAGGATCACCGCGAAGGCCTTGGTTATCCCTTATTCCTGGCTCCGTTGTCAATCACGATTCAGGGAAAACCGCGCGACCTCGAATCCATCTTGTCCCCTCTCCTCTGAGTGCGGAAGATAATCCTTGTGCGGCCCGATTCGTCAACGTGACCCAGGATGCGATACTCATGCGTATACTGTTGCTCGTCGGCTTGGGGGGAGCCTTTGGTTCCATGGCTCGCTATCTCATCAGCGGCTGGGTGCAATCCTTGATTCCGCGGCCCATCTTTCCCTTCGGCACCTTGGTCGTGAACGTGGTTGGCTGCTTCGTCATTGGCCTGTTGAGCTATCTGGCCGACACCCGGCAAGCCCTGTCCCCGGAAATCAGAACCTTCCTCATGCTGGGCATCTTAGGCGGGTTCACGACCTATTCAACCTTTGGTAATGAGACGATGAATCTGTGGCGCGACGGTCAGACGGCGCTGGGGCTGGGCAATATCGCCGCCCAACTGCTCTTCGGACTGACCGCCGTTTGGCTGGGGCGCGTCGTCGGGCACTTCATTTGGAGGTAATCGTCATGCTTCCCAAGGAAGGTTATCTATTGCGGATTTTCATCGGCGAGAGCGATCGCCACGATGGCAAGTTGCTTTATGAATGGCTCGTGCTGAAAGCTCGAGAGATGGGTTTGGCCGGGGCGACCGTGCTCCGCGGCCTGATGGGCTTCGGCGGCAAGAGCCGCATCCACACCTTCAAAATTGAAAGGCTGTCGATGGACTTGCCCATCATCGTCGAGATCGTGGACACGGCGGAAAAGCTGGACGCCTTCCTGGTCGAATGCGACGCGGTGATCAAGGAAGGCCTGGCCACATTGGAGAAGGCCCAGGTCCGCTTCTATCGCACAGGCGAATCGCCAGCCGGCGCGTGATTGCCGCGCCTCATTCGCGCTAGGTTCTTCCACGTCCCGGTGGATGGTTCAATCCTTCAAGGCCTGTACCAGGTCGGCTTGCAAATCGGCCAATTCCTCGATGCCGACGCTCAGGCGAACGAGTTGATCATCGACGCCGCGCTTGACGCGAATCTCGGCGGGGATGCTGGCGTGGGTCATCTTGGCGGGATGATTGATCAGGGACTCCACGCCGCCCAGCGACTCGGCGAGACTGAAAAGCCGCAGCCGGCTCAAGAAACGCTGCATGTCCGCCGAGCCGCCCCGCAAACGCACGCTGATCATGCCGCCAAAATCCTTCATCTGCCGCTTGGCCACGGCGTGTCCCGGATGGTCGGCCAGGCCCGGGAAGTAGACCCGTTCGATCTTGGGGTGTTTGACCAGCCATTCCGCCAGGTGTCGGGCGTTGTGGCAATGTTTCTCCATCCGCAGGGCCAGGGTCTTCAGGCCGCGCAGTGTGAGATACGCATCGAACGGCCCTGGCGTGCCCCCCGAGGCGTTTTGGTGGAACTTGATCGGTTGGAGCAACTCCGCCCGGCCGATCACCGCGCCGCCGACGACGTCCGAATGGCCGCCGATGTACTTGGTCGTGCTGTGCAGGACGACGTCGGCCCCCAGCTTTAACGGTTGCTGCAAATAGGGCGAGGCGAACGTATTGTCGACCACGCTGATCGCCTGATGGCGGCGGGCCACCTCGGCCACGGCGGCCACGTCGATGATCTGCAGCAGCGGATTCGTCGGCGTTTCGATCCAGACCATTTTCGTCTTCGGCGTCAGCGCGGCTTCGAAATGGGCGGGGGAGGGGTCTTCCACATAGCGCGTCACCAATCCCCAAGGTTTGTAAACCCGTTCGAGAATGCGGAAGGTGCCGCCGTAGAGGTCCGCATTGGCGACGACTTCATCGCCAGGCTTCAAGCAAGCGGCGAGCACGGCGTTCGTGGCCGCCAGGCCGGAAGCGAACGCCAAACCCATCTCGCCGCCTTCCAAAGCCGCCAGGCACTGCTCCAGGGCGGTTCGCGTCGGGTTGCCGCTGCGGGAATATTCATACCCTTTATGCTGGCCCGGAGCCGCCTGGGTGTAGGTCGACGTAGCATAAATCGGAACGATCGTCGCTCCCGTCGCCGGGTCGGCCTCCTGGCCCACATGGATGGCCCGGGTGGCGAATCCCCACGAATCGCTGGCTGGTGAGGCGGTCATGACGGTTCCTTTCCCTCAAATTCAGACCCTTGGATTTCCCTGTCATCGGTTATAATGAGCATCAGGACAGGGAACAAGATGGGGCGGCGTCGGCCTGCCTCGACATGCGCCGAAACGAATCGTCCATCGAAGGAGGCTTATGTATCGGATCGTCATCACGGGAGCGACGCGCGGCCTCGGGCGCGCCCTGGCGGAACGCTTTCGCGAAGCCGGCCACGTCGTGCTGGGGTGCGGCCGCCGGGCCGACCTGGTGGAAGCGCTGCGGCAAGCGTTTGGCCCGCCGCACGATTTTCAGGTCGTCGACGTGGCGAACGATCAGGCCGTGGCGCGCTGGGCAAAACAGACCCTGGCGGACCATGGTCCTCCCGATTGGCTGATCAACAATGCCGCCGTCATCCACGCCAACGCCCCCCTGTGGCAAATTCCGGTTGAGGAATTCGATCGCGTCATCGACGTGAACGTCAAGGGCGTGGTCAACGTGCTGCGCCATTTTGTGCCCGCGATGGCGAACCAAGAGCGCGGCGTCATCGTCAATTTAAGCTCCGGCTGGGGACGCAGCGTGGACGCCGAGGTCAGCGGCTACTGCGCCTCCAAATGGGCGATCGAGGGGCTGACCAAGGCGCTGGCCATGGAACTGCCCCCCGGCCTGGCCGCGGTCCCTCTCAACCCCGGCATCATCGACACCGACATGCTGCGGCAATGTTTCCACGACCAGGCCGGTCAATATCCGACCGCCGAGACTTGGAGCCGCGCGGCCGCTCCCTATATCCTTCGGCTCGGACCCAAGGACAATGGCCAATCCCGTTCCGTTCCCCGCGCCGCTTGAGATCGCCTCATGCTGAAAACCCGCCTATGGATGGGATCGCTGCTCATCGTGTTCGCCTTGGGGATCACTTGGGTCGACGGCTACCTTATGCCCGCGGCCCCCATGCTGCTGCTGGCCGCGCTCCTGACCGGCTTTTGGGCCGCGCGGGAGATCGTAGGTTTGCTGCCTGGGCCGCCTCATCGCGGCCTGGCCACGGTCTGCGTTCTAGCCGTTATCCTGGCCAACTGGATCGGCCCCGTGTTGCTGCTCAGTTCGCCCTGGCCCTGGGTGCTCGGCGCGGCCGTGCTGGGGCTGCTTGGATCGATGCTGTTCGAAGCCTGCCGGTTTCGCGAACCCAACGGCGTCGTGGTCCGTCTGGCTTACACCTATTGGATCGTGGGCTACCTGGGTCTGTTATCCAGTTACTTCGTGCAACTGCGCTGGCTCCCTGGAAAGGTCAGCTTAACCGCGCTGCTGCTGGCGATTTTTATCCCCAAGATGTGCGACACCTTCGCCTATTTCACCGGCCGCCTGATCGGCCGTCATCCGATGACGCCCATCCTCAGTCCAAAGAAAACGTGGGAAGGGGCCGTCGGCGGTCTGGCGGGAGCGGTCTTGACCGCCTGGGTGATCCAAACTTGGGCAGGGGAACAGGCCTGGCCGCTCGTCTGGTGGCAGGTGGTGCTCCTGGGGTTGAGCGTTGGCCTGGCGGGCATGGTCGGCGACTTGATGGAATCCATGATCAAACGGGATTGCCAGGCCAAGGACGCCTCGCAGGCCATGCCCGGCTTTGGCGGCTTGCTCGACGTCCTCGATTCGATTCTCTTTAGCGCCCCGATCATGTATGCTTGGGCGTGGGCCTTGGGGCTGACCTGACCCAACCGGGGGCGAGCGTCCCTCGTGGTTCCCCTTTTTCACTTGGCGAGAGTCTCTTCATCATGGCGGAATGGGTGTTGCAGTTCGATGATCAAGATGAAATGCTCCGCGTGCTGGGGCCGAGGGATCAGCATCTTCGCTTCATTCGCGAAGCGCTGGGCGTCCGCATCATTCCCCGGGATCGCACGCTCAACGTGGAGGGGGCGGAGGTCGCCGTTAGTCAGACCGAACGGGTCTTCACGCAGTTGCGGCAGATGGCCCGGCAGGGCGACCTGACTCCGTCGGACGTGCAGATGGTCGTCGACGTGATCAAACAGGGGGATCAACCGCATGGGCCGGATGCGTTCAAGATCGCCCAGAGCGGACGGATGGTGCGGCCCAGGACGGACGGCCAATCTCGCTACATCAGGGCCATGCGCGAACATGACATGGTTCTGTGCGTCGGTCCCGCGGGCACGGGGAAAACCTACCTGGCCGTGGCTGCCGCGGTTCAGGCCCTGAAAGCCAATCAGATCAAGCGCATCGTGCTGTGCCGGCCCGCGGTCGAGGCGGGCGAGCGTCTCGGCTATTTGCCGGGGGACATCGAGGAAAAGGTCAACCCCTATCTCCGACCCTTGCTCGACGCCCTGGAGGACATGCTCCCTCCTGAACAGGTTAAACGCTATTTGGAAAACGACATCATCGAACTCTGCCCCCTGGCCTACATGCGCGGCCGCACCCTCAATCAAGCGATCATCATCCTCGACGAAGGACAGAACACGACCATTACCCAAATGCGCATGTTCCTGACCCGCATGGGCATGAACTCGAAGGTGATCGTCACGGGCGACATCACGCAAACGGACCTGCCCCGCAACGTCAAAAGCGGCCTGACCGACGCCATTCACCGCCTGCGGCAGATCGAGAAGATTGCCGTCATTCAACTCTCTAACGCGGATATCGTTCGCAACCCCCTCGTGCAACAGATCGTGGAAGCATATCATGGGGAATGACGGCCGAATCACGCTTTGGCCATGACCTGGTGTCGAGGTAACCGTGATGGTGCGGGCTCCCTGGAATAATCCGCTCGTGGCTACGGCCTTTCAAATCCGCAATCGCCGCGGCGGCCTGTTCATGTCCACGTCGATCTACGTCGTGCTGCTGGCCATGGGATCGATGGCATGGCTTTATTATGTCAGCGTCTATGTCCCTTCGCAGCCGGGCTTGCATATTCCCTTCAATCCTCTTGTGGGGTATTTCATCGCCCTGTTCGTGATTCAATTGGCCTTGAGCAGCATGATGGCGGTGTCGCGAACGTCCGCTTCGATCAAAGCCGAGGTCGTCAACAAGACGCTCGATTTTCAGCGCATTGCCGCCCTGAGCCCCTGGGACATCATGATCGGCAAACTCTTTGGCGAAGCATCCCTGGCGTTTCTGCTCATTATCGCTTCCTTTCCTTTCGCCTTTTTCTGCTGGCTGCTCGGCATGCCGGGCTTGTCGCTCACGACCTTGGCGCTGCTCTATCTCAGCCTGTTTTCGACCAGCCTCATGTTTGGCTCATTCGGCTTGCAGAACACGCTGGTCATTCCCGCGGGAAAGGCCACGGGAGGGGGCGTGCCGGGCTTCGGCATCCTCGTGGGGCTGACCATCGCCGCTTCCTTGAACATGGCCTGGATCGGCGCTGCCGCTCCGGGCGGCGCCTGGCATGCCAAACCCTGGTCCGTGGCCTTGATCGGTCTGCTCACGCCCCTTCCGTCGCTTTATGGCATCGCCCTGGGCGACCCCTGGCAGGTGGGGCTGTCCTGGTTTCAATGGAAAATCCCTTTCCTCGTGGTCACGCCTCTGGCGCAGTTGCTTATCGCCTATCTGTGCATGTTTTCCATGGCTCGGCGCTTGGAAAATCTGGCCCAGCCTGTGTTGGATAAGCAAAGCTGCTATGCGTTTTTGCTGATCATGGACTTGATTTCCATCGGCGTGCTCGATGCGTGCAAACCCATGGGGTTGGCCTTGGGGCCGAGGTTGGCCCTGTTCTGCATCCTGCACCTGTTCTTTACCATGGTGATCGTGATCGCCGCCACGCCGACGCGGGAAATGCTCTCCACCTGGGTGTGGCGTTATCGCGGACGGCAGTCCTATTTCCTGGCCGAATGGCTGGGGGATCGTTCGCTCAACACGATGATGCTCCTGACCAGTTGTTTCATCCTTCTGGCCATGGCCTGGGGCATGATCGCCATGGCCAAGGACCCTGCGGATTGGCTTCAGGAGATCCACCTCTCCGTTGAGCGGACATTCGAGCGCTCGGCGGAACAAATCATCCCGCGCGCCCTGGGCGTGAACTGCGCGCTTTTGCTGGCGGGGGGGGCTTTGTATCAGTGCTTCCTCGTCGTGGCGGGCAAGTACGGCACCGGGGTCTTTTTCCTGGTGGTCCTGATGTCGCTCGCCATGCCCACGAGCCTGGGCATTTATTTGCATGCGCAACTGCCTGAGGCGGCCAGGGTGGAATTGCCCGAAAACCTGGGCCTGACGCTTAGCCCGCTGATTCACTTTCTGGCCTGGATGGGGCTACCCTTGGCCGTGCCTGGTCCTTGGCCGCTCATCGGCGTATCGGCCCTGGCCGGAGGATGGGCTTTGTGGATCACGTATCGGGCCATGCTGGCCATGGCGGCCAAGGTCGATCACCTCCTCATCCACGAGATGAACGTCGAAGTTGGCTCTGGGAAAACGGTGCAGCCGACAACGGCATAGCCGCCCGAGTCGGACGCGCCGCTTAAGGGATCAGGTTCAACGCCCGTTCATTCGTCGACGTTCAGCTTAGCTGCGATCGCCAATTCCGTCTGCAAGGTGTCGATGGCCTTGCGCTGCGAATGCTGGGGATTGAGACAGAAAAGCTCATCCCAGGTTTCGTTCATATACCCCTTTTGCCGCACATACCAGCGGCCTTGGTCATCCCAAAGCAACGGGAACAAGGCACACTGCAGTGGTTTATAGCGATAGGCGTCGCCTTCCTGGACGCCCAGCTTGTGGAGCACGCACCCCTCATTGAAAAAGAGGCACCACCCTCCTTGCACGGGAACCAAGGGCAAACCATCCCTGGTGCGGCGCGTGACGACGCCGCTGCGCTGCACGATCTTTCGAGCCGCCGGCCGCAGCATCGGTACAATTTTAGGAATGGCCTCGCGGATGCGGTGTAATTCGTCGTCCCGCAATCCTGGTCGACCATTCTGACAACACAGTCCTTCGCATCCTCGACCATACACGCATTCGAACGTCGCTTCTTGACCATTGAGCAACGGCAACTGGACCCGTTGGTTCATAAACTTCCATCCTGGAGGAACGATCCAACCCGCACGTTCCATTGGGAATGAACGTGCCCATCCACGTCGGCCTATCCTAAGCAAGTAACCGAATAGGGCAAGCTCGATTGGCCCGTGGCAAAGAAAAAAAACTGCCGGGGCACGTCATGCGCCGGCAGGGGAATGGTTGGAACCGCAAAGGCGAAGGCAACCCCCCGGGCCTATTCGATGATGGACCAATGCACGATCGCGGGCGGCACGACCGCGGGCTGCGGCGCCAGTGGATTCGGGTCCCAGATCAGAATCCGCGCCCCCGCTGGGTGGGCCATGGTGAAGATGGCCTGGAAACTGGTCGGATTGGCCGCCACCACCGTCACAAACTCCGGATTGGCATAGGTCGGCGGACCGTCATCTACGCGGAGGATGGTTCCTGGCTGAATACCCGTCATGGGGTTCGGCATGTTGACGTTGGACAACGTGGTCGAGACATGGATCGGCGTCACGATTTCGCCCGGAGGGCCGACGGCCGCGATCGGGTTCGGCGACAGCAGCGTGGGCAAGTTCGTGGGTCGGCGGCCATCGACGACGGTGTTGCCGAACAGGCCGCTCATGTCGTAATTGACCCGGCTCGTCCAATTGTCGAGCACGGTGCGGTCGACAATGGCGAACATGCGATGCCGCTTGTGCCGGCCGATGGTGCGGTCGATCTCGATGCCCAGCCGATTGTTGGTGTCCACCTCGAAATAACCCACCGTGATCCAGACGGCGAAGGTGTTGGAGCGGGTGGTGCTGTTGTTCCAAATCTTGGACAGCATCTCAAACCCGCGGTAGGGGCTGGTTTGACCCGGCAGGCCGACTTCGAAGAGCCGCATCAGCGGGTTGTTCGGATTCGTTCGCATGACCGTGTCTTCCATGCCCTGTCCCAGGGGATACTGGGCCGAGGGCGGAGCATAACCGCTGCCCATGGGCTTGAAGGGCCGAGGCTGGGCATCGCGCGAGGCGACCAGGTTGTTGAAGACGCTGGCCACGTAGTCGATGTGGATCGGCGAACCGATCAGATTCGCATAGGTCGGGGCCGAATGTGCGACCTGGTAGACGCCAGGCGTGGCGGTGGGATTGATGGCGATCACGGACACGTTTTCAGGGCCGTTAACCGGATCGTTGATTTCCAGGATCGAGCCCACGCTCAAGGACCAATGGTTGCCCGAAGCGGCTTGGCTGAAGAGGGTCGTTCCGGAGAGGTATCCCGCCACGTTGAAGTTATTCGAGGCCGCGTAGGCGCCGACCGCGGGATTGAAACCGTTGACAGGTTCGGCGTCGCACAGGGCCTTGAAGGTCCGCAGATCGTTGACTGTGTTGAGGTTGATCTTGCCAAACCGCGAACCGGTTTCATGGGTGAAGGCGAGGATCGTGCCTGGTCCCACGAGGGCGGGGTTGGGCAGATAGGCGATGAACTGACCCGGCGCGAGGGCGGGGAAGGGGCCGCCATTGTCGAGGGGTACATCCGCAATGCGCAGGCGGAATTCGGGCGGCAAGCCGAGGTCGCCGAAGGAGCCTGGATTGGCGACGAGGACGGAACCGGGTTGAACGCTGTAGGCGCCGCCGTTGGGACCGATGCCGACGGCGGGGGTGTTGGGATTCAGTTCCAGGACATAATAGGGTCGACCCGGAATCTGCACGCGCGTGGCGACTTGCAGGTAGACCGTTTGCATTTCGGTCGTGCGGTCGCGGGTCTGAATCATTTCGAAGAAGCGCTGGAACCGCGCCTGGGCGTTGTACCAGGGGACGCGGTGGGCGTGCTTCGTCGCCGAAATGGTCACGTTGGGATTAGGATGGGCAAACACGAAATCCGCCGTGAAGGTGCCGTTGACGGGGTCCGTGGATTGTACGACGACCATCTCGGGATTGCCGCCGGGCGTCAGATCGTCGATGGACAGGCGCATGCCCGGGACGATGGCCCAGGCGTGGCCGTTGGTGTAGCCGCCGAGCAAATTGGGGTTGGGAATGGCGCCCGCCACGGCGACGGTCGTCACGCCCGGTGCGGCCACGGTCGAGGTCATGATGGTCGTCGGCGTCATGAAGCCCTGGGTGAGCAGGTGCGGCGCAAATCCGGAAACGTGAAGCAATTCGCCCACGTTGGCCAATTGTCGATCCAAATGGACCAGCCAATCGAAAGGCAGAGTGAGGGTTTGCTCCACGCGGAAGGGATCGGGCAGAGGCCAGCCATCGGGGATGCCGGTGGCGGGGTTGTCGCCCGCTGCGGGCGCCGGGGGCGTTTCGATGCAGTTGTGCCGGAAGAAGGTGTGTTGCGGCTGCGTCAGGTAGGGATCAATGGCCGAAACGTCGGCATTGCGATCCGGCATCTGGCGGCGCTTCATCGTCGTCAGTCCGGCGTAGGGTTGCATCTTGCCTTGCGACCAGCGGTTGTCGAACGAGCCGGAGGTGCCGTCGTTGACCCGGCAATTCTCCATCATGTCGATGGTGAGATAGACGTTCACGGGCATGGCCGGGTTAAAGCCGGGCGTGCCGGGGATGTTGGGCGGCAGATAGGGGCAGAGCAGTCGCTGCAGCAGGACGGTGGGCGGATCCAGCGGCGTGCCGTCGGCGACGTCGAAAGTCAACTGAGGCGACGTGTAGGAGAGGTTGAAGGGAGCGGGTTCATTGTCGGTGACCGCCGCGCCCGAGGTCGGCAAGGGAGCGGGGCCGATCACGACGAAGCCTTGATTCTCGCCATAATTGCCGCGGAAGCGGTCGTTCGAGGACAGGATTTGGAAGTTCGCTCCCGGCACCGGCGTCTGGAAGATCATGGAATTGTTCGGCGCGGGGGCGACGTTGGGGTCGGCGCCAGGCTGGTAAACCTGATTGGCGTCGGTGAACTGCGGCTGACCGAGCACGTTCGTCGGATTGCGCAGCACTTGTCCCGTTGTGGCATTGGAGCGTGCGAACAACACGCGATAGACGGAATACTCGGGATTGGCCATGTTGCCGGGCATCATGAGATATTCCGCGCTGCCGTCGTTGAGCGGATTGTAGAGCTCGATCCACATCCGCAAGTTGGTGGGCGAGCCGGGGACGATCGCGCCGCGCTCGCACAGAACTTCATTCAGGACCACGCGCGGCAACTCGGTGCCGAAGACCGTTTCCGCGGCGTACAGCGCGGTGAAGTTGGGATCGCCGGGCTGGCCGATTTCGTTGGTGATCATGCTCCAATTGAACGGCGTGGGGTAGTCGTCATTGTCGATGTAATCGACGATGTTGACCGCGATTTGCGCCAGGTAGCGCAGGGCATTGATCTGGGCCTGGTCTTGCGGCGAAACGGGGGGCATGACCATGCCGCCGTTGAATTGGTCGTAGGCGCCGGTGGCCCGCACCAGCCGCAGATAGATTTGCCGGGCCAGGTCCTGCCGGGCGCGCTGGGCTTCGTTGAAGCCGGCCACGTCCGTGATCAGCATGCGGTTGGGAATGCCGGGGTCCGCGACGGGCAGCGGGAAGTTGGGCAGCGGCCGATTCAAATCCAGGCGCGGATAGATGTTCGAGAGGAACGAACGCCAGCCGTTATGCTCGGCGTTGTTGGGCGGCGCCGGCGGCGTGCCCAGGGTGTCGGCGGCGTGCGGGATCGGCGGTCCAACGGGGCCATAAATGGTGTTGGTACCGTAGGCGTTGTCCACTAACTGCAAGTTGTAGCTATCGGGGGCCAGCGTGGGATTGAAATAGGGCTGACCACCCATCACGGGAGGATCGGCGGCCCCGTCGAAGCGCCGCAGCCATGGCGGTCCGCCGACGCGCTCCTGGTCGACGCTGATCGTCGTGATCAGATTGCGGACCATGGGATTGTTGAAGTTGTAGGGAAGCAGCCGGCGCAAGTCGGAATTGAGCGCATCCGCGCCGGTGTCGCCGTGGCGCATCAGGGCTTCCATGTTCCAGGCGGGAAAGGCGCGATTTTGCGGCAAACCCGCGGCGGGCAGGCTCGGAATCGATGGCGAGATGAGCGGATTATAAAACGAAGGATGATTCGTGGCGCGGCCCGGACGGGAAAGCTGATCGGTCACCAGGGCGGTCGTGCCCAGCGTGCTGTGTCCCAGGTAGGTCCCATTGCGATAGAGGAACCGGGGGAAGCGATCATAGGTCAAGGCCAGGGGACTGGAGGCCATGCTGGCGAACGGTCCGCCAAACTGGGAGACCAGGAACGGATCACTTTTGACGTAATTTTGCGTCGCCTGGCCGGTGCCATCGAGGTTCATCTGCGCATAAACGTGTGCCGGCTGAAACAGGTGATGCATCAAGTAGTTATTGGGCAGCGGGCCGATGAGGCGCGGTTTGGGGTCGGTGTTATTGTTAGCCAGATCGACGCCATAGCGGCCATGCTCGGCTTCGCCGCTCACACCCGCGGCGCCGGAGGTGATCTTGCCGCCGAAGAGGTTCAACCATTCTTGTTGATAAGCCGCGGGAGTGGGCAGACCCGCGCCGAACAGGGGCGGCACCGACAGGCGGCGCAGATTGACTTCCCAATTGCCGATGCCCGCGTTGGAGCCGTGGATCAAGCCGGCCACGGGATGGAAGGCGCGGACGTTGCCCGCGGTGTTGACGTTCACGCGGTTGTCCAGGTCGGTGATGAAAAAGGCGAACAGCGGCTTGAACCGCCGGCCGGTCAAGGGGTCGGTCTGGATCGGGAAATCCAGGTCGACCCAGTAGCTGTCGTTGTTGGCGAAGATGGGACCGGCGGGCGTGTTGATCTGCGTGCGATAGCCTGGGGGCAGGTTCTTCACGTCGCCGCCCAAATCATCCGGGGCGGCGAAGTTGGGGTGATCCCAGGGGCCGGGGCGCAGGGTCATCATCCGCTTGAAGGCGGCGCCCGTGGCGCCGGTGAACAAGGCGGGATTCAAGCCCGGGGGCACATAATTGGGGTTGGACCAAAAATCCATGTAGACAGATGGATCGAAAACTGGCGGCCCGCCCGTGGAATAGATGGGCACGAAGGGGTTGAACCCGTTGGGCCAAGTCACGTTGCCGCCGAAGCTGCCGTCGCTGTTGACGATCGGTTGCGTGCCGGAGCGAACGAAGGAGCGCGCCAGGACGCGGCCGTCAGCCGTCATGGACCCGAGGTACGCGTGGTTATGGTCGGGATAGGTATACGAGGTGTTAGGAGCGCCGACGTAGAGTTCCGTCAAATTGCGCTGAGCGTTATTGGTGAGGTAATAGTGGTCCGGGGGGACCGGCGTGCCCGGCGCGGGCACGGCTGAATTGTAGAGCGGCAACGCCATGACAGCCGCCGTGGCGGCATCGGTGATCAAGGGAGACGGTCCCTGGCGATGCAGCCGGCCCGTGCCATTGTAGGGGATGTTGCCGCTGTTGCCATACATGTTGCGGACAAGGCTCTGGCCCCATAAATGGGAGTTCCGATTGCGGGTGTCGAAGAGCAACTGGCTGATGCCGTAATTGAAAAGCAGGTCCGGATCAGGCCGGGTCACGGTCTGCTCGGCCTTGTTCAAGGCGAATTGGCTGGTCGTGCTTTCGGAGAGCGTCACGAAAGCCACGGCCAAGGTGGCGAAGAGGGTGAGCATCGCCAGGACGACCAGCAGGACCACGCCGGATCGGCGGCCTCGGCTTGGACGGGATTGGCGGATCATGATTCAAACCTCGATAAGTTGTATAAATGGGCCTGAATGCCGCGGCGGGGCAACCTTCGCCCCCGGGTTCAGGAACTACATGTCCACGATGATGGTGATTTCCCTGGTCTGTTCGCTTTTCGGCTCATACACCCGGATCTTGATCTGGATCGAACTGATGGCCAGCGGCGCCACCGGGCCAATCGTTGGCGGCCCGAGCAGCACTTGCGTCGGCTGCGGCATACTCGGTTCGAGCGGCGTGGTGCCGGGCGCAGTGTTTTGCGTTCGACCATCGCGGTTCGTGCCCGTGTCGAAATAGCGGCCATTATTGGTCGGAGGCACCGGGAACGCCGGTCGCTGGTTGATGGGATTGTTCGTATTATGGGCGAAGGGCGAGTTGGGATTCCATGCATAGGTCTCGCCGTTGATCACGACAGACGCGTTGTAAGGATCATAGGTGCCTGGGACTCCGGCGGGGATGAAGCCGATGTCCACATAGGCCCCGCGGGTGATGATCAAGCCTCCAGGTGGAGCGGGGACGACCTGAATCAAGGCCGAGGGATCCCACACTTTAACGTCGAAGCTGGTCACGTTGGTGAGGAGCAAGTCGCCGCCTTCGCGGGTGCCGGCCAGGGGCTGGATGCGGCCGGCGTTGATCCCCGCCGCGTCGCGCTGATTGAAGCGCCGGGCGCGGAATTGCACGTTGGCTGGGGAGTTGATGTAGCATTGGCCGTTGCCGGCCAGGAAAGCGCTGACGTCGTTGAGCTGGAAGAAATTCGCCCCGGGCATTCCTGTGAGGAAGACCGCCTGGGTATCGAAAAAGAAGTCGCCTTGGGTGAAGGTGTCCGGCGTCAGGAGCAACTGCCGGCGATGCAGGTTGTATGTGTTGGTGAGCAGATTCGTGGCCACGCCCGTGTTGAGGCCCGTCAGCCGGGTCGTGTCGGCCCGCAGATGATACCAGATTTCCGCCCATTGGCTGGTGTAGCGCTGGTTGTTCGGCGCATCGTAGCGGCTGGCCATGTAATTGACGCTGCCGCTGTCCAGGGCATAGAGCGGTGCATAGGCGGGGTTGACCGGGGCAGGCGTGAAGGTCGTGCCTTCGAAGAACTGCCCGGGGCTGTTGCCCGACAGGCGGACGCTAAAGCCGATTTCATCACCGACGTCGCGCGCGGAAACCCGCCCTAATAAATCCTGTCCTTCATAAATATACGTTTGCTCCGGTGTGGAAGCCGGATCGCGGTATGGCTCTTCATTGATACGCAAGAAGCCCAACTGCGGCGGCACGGCCCGGAAGGGGGCGTAAAGCGGCGCCTGGGCGGGGTCCATCTCCGACGGGATCGGCAAGCCGCTGGCGGTCAATTCGCTCAGACGCCGCTGGCCCTCGAAATGGGGCGAACTGAGGTCGCGGCGCAGGACGTCCGCGACTTGCTTGAGCCGCTGCTCCACGTCCGAGAGCGCTTTCATTTTGCTCATGGCCCACAGCCCGGTGGCGAAGGCCTCGGATAAAATCGCCATCATGAAAATGGTCAGCGCCAGGGCGACCATCATTTCAACCAGTGTCAAACCCGATCGGCGGTGCATGTCAGGCCACCTTTATGCTGTTGAGGTCTCCAAGAAACCCGCCGTCGAACGTGCCTCGACCGCGGCGGATCACCTTTTTTAATGTTGCGGCGAACGGCCGTCGCTCTTTTCGATCACGTCGATGACGTTGGGCAGATAAGCCGCCTCGAAGCCGTCCGTTCGGGCCGGTCGATCCAGGATGATGCGCTGGAAATAGCGGCCGTTGGAAAACTCCACGTCGCCCACGCTGAGGATGCGATAGAAATTCCCACCCGTGAGGCCGCCGCGCACCGGACCCGAGGCTGAAACCGGCGGCGTCCAGTTGAGCGGGAAGAACTCCGGCGGATATTTCGCCAGGAGCGCGAGCGGATCGATGGCCGCGTTGACGTTCCATTTGTCAAGGAACGGCCCAAAGACGCGGATGGAGTTGCCGACGCTGTCCGTGACCGTCGCCATCGTGGGCCGGATCAAAGTGTTGTCCAGGATCCAGTCGCCGCGCTTGAAGGCGGACGGCGTCGGCGCGGGGGCCGCAAGGCCCGTGCCCAGAAATTCGCCGACGTCGATCACGACTTCGGGGCTGCCTTGGCGAAAGACCTGAAAGCCGAAATCCTGGTGGCCGAAGTAGCGTTTCTCGCCGAAAGTGCGTTCCGCGCCGACGGCGCGCAAGCGGCGGCCGTTGTAAATGACGATCGACAGGTCGCAGATCGAGGGATCCGCGCCGCGCGGCCAGCGGCACATGTAGGCCCAGGAATAGCGGGTTTCCCGCTCGATGGTGCCTGTCGTGTTGGCCGGCTGACCTTGCGGATCGAAGTTGATCTCGTCTTCCTGGGCGCAGGCCCGGAGGGCTTGATCCCGGTTCTGAAGAAACGACGGCCGGACGCGCGGCAAGCCGTTGGACCCGGCGGGAAGCGGCGGCGTGAAGGGCAAATACTTGCGGGACGCCGCCACGCTCGCATCGTCCGTGCCGATGTTGAAGCCCAAGCGGAAATTGCCGCCGTCGGCCGGGAAGGCGCTGAACACGCCGATCGGATCGACGTAGACCGACGGCCAGGCGCCGTTGTAGGGATCAAACCAGGGATGCGTCCGCGCGAATGTCGGCGGATCGCGGTCGTACAGCGGCGGTTCGCTGCTGGTTTGATCCATCATGATCTTGATGGATTCGTAATAAAGGGAATCCGACCGCATGTTGACCTGCCGGCCGGTGAAGGAATCGACGCGGGACATTTCCGCCTGGGCGATGGCGTTGGCCGAGGCCAGGGCCAGGCGGCTGTCTTGCATCGCCCAGCGCATGTTCGACAAGCCCACGGGAAAGAGGGCCAGGAGCGAGATCATGCCGATCGCCATCAGGAAGAGGGCGATCAGCACCTCGGTCAGCGACAGACCGCTGCGCCGAGGCCATGAAGCGGGGGTTCTCATGATACAGGTTCCTTCTCGAATAAAAACGGGCAGGCCGAATGAAGAATGATCCGGGAAATAAGGGCCCGCGGTGGCCGCGGGGCTTCATTCGCACTGCTTCATGAAACACGAACCTCATCGAAGCCGACCCGGGACCGACCCGGAGCGGCGCTGTTTCCTGTTACAAACCGCCGATGCCTTCCGCGCGGCCCCGCCGGGCGTCATCCCAGGGGGTGCCGGGCAGATTTTGATTCACGCGAAAGCTGCCGATGGCTCCGGTGCGGGAATAAATCACCAGCAGCGCCTGATTGTCGGGATCGCTGCTCGCCGCCGTGGGCTGGCGATTCAGCCACGCATCGGGCGAACCCGTTGGGTGCATCCAGATATACATGAGATCCGCCGGGGCTTGAATCACCTGGCCCGACGGATTGAAGACGATGTCCACGGTGCCCGCGATGAGGGGAGCCGTGTTGAGCGCGGGGATGCCCTGCGAGATGCCGCGCATCCAGATCGTATTGTTCGTGTCCCGGTCGGCGGGGGCCGCGGGGCCGATCGCCGGGTTGGTCGCGCTGTTCAGGTCCACGACGACCTCGTTCGGCAGCTTGATGACCGGCAGATTCGGGATCGGGCGCGGTCGGCGGATGATGCGATAGTTCGGCCAGCCGTTCATCGGCGGTAAAATGTCGCGCGTGATCGGCGGCGTGACGGTTACGAAACTGGGGATCACACCGGCAGGCAAATTGACGCTGGTGATTTCATAAAGCTGACCTATGCCATTGATTTCCAACAGGTCGCCGACTTCCACCATCGGGGGCAATGACGTTGAAGGCAAACTGGGAGGCCCGACAAACGAGAAGGGCGAGTCGATATAGATCTGCCCATAATCCGTACTTCCGCCAGGAGTTATAACATGCGGATCGACGCTCGTATCGATGCCAAAAAAGCGAAAAGGACCGTAAATGCGGTTGTTGGCAGCCACCTGGTAGGGGGTGACATTCACCATGCCAGTGTACGAGGGGGGCGAAGCCATCGGGAATGTGGTATTCGGGGTGTATTGCCAGGCTGCCATGGGGAATGACTTAGGGGTTGGTCCCGCGGGATTGGGTTGATGGACCGCCCAGACCCAGCCTTCGTTGAAGTCGCCAGGCTGTTCGATGAACTGCACCCGATCGTACCAAAAAGCGGGGATGCCCGCGGCCGTCGTTTGCTGGCCGAAATTCATCGGGATCAGCCGCAAGCCGCAGGCTTTTTTCTCGGCCATGGCCCGGCCCCGCGCTTCGGCGAGCAGCCCTTGCAGCAGGGAGACGGCCCGGCTCACTTGATTGCGCTCTTGCATTCGCAGCGCCACCGGCACCAGCACGACGGCGACGATCACGATGATCGCCAGGACGAGCATCAACTCCACGAGTGTGAAGCCGGCTCGAGAGGCCGGGGCAACGGCAGGTTTATTGGACTTGGTCATAGAACACCTGATCGGTTCGGCGCGGGCGGCTGTGCCCGCGCGGGGTTATTGTTGCCCGGCCACCGCTTGCTGCAAGCGATAGCTGTCGATGTTGTCTTCCCAGGTCGCGAAGTCGCGATCCCGTCCAGCGGAGATGATCACGAACGGCGCATAAATGCGAGGGCTGCCATTGGGCCTCGGAACCAGGCTTGACGGCATGAAATACATGAACGTTTGCGTGAAGACGCTATTGAGGCCATCGGCATTGGTGGTCAGGGCTTGCGGGGGCTGCCAATATGAGCCAGGCTGCGTGCGCCAACCCAGGGAGAGCAAGTTGTCGGGATCGTCCGGGTCGGTGCCCTGGCTGTTGGGAAAGGCCAACAGGGCGCGCTGGACCAGTTGCGGATGGTACTGGCCATAGGTTCCCGAGGGCAGTCCGGGCAGATCGAACCGGGGACCGAACAGGGCCATCAAAGCCGGGTGGAACCGCGTGTCCATGTTGCCATAGCGAACGAAGACCATCGGGCTGCCCCAGGAATCCACGGGGCGGGGGTTGAGGTCGGGGCTGTTTTGCTGGACCGCGATTTCCGTGGTCGTCAATTCATCGATGAAGGTGGCGAAGGTCAGTTCGTAGATGGCGGTCAGGCACGCGGCGTTCTGCTCGGCGGCCGTCGTCGTCGTCGGGATGAGCGGCGTATTAATGGCGTTGGCGATGTTGCGCCGCTGGCGGAGCCGATTCCGGATGGCGATGGCCAGGGGATGCCCCAGGCCGCCGGCGAAACCATACGTTTGGCTTTCGACGACGTTGGCTTCGGCCTCGGCATAGCTCATCGGGAAGGACCATTTGTAGATGAATTTGGTCTTGAGCGCCAGCGAGCGGCGGGTGTTGCCGTAGCCCAGGCCGATGAACTGGGCGTTGGCCTCCCAGGCCTTGGCTTCGCTATAGACTTGCTGATAGCGGCGCTGGAAGCGGTCTTGGATTTTCCGCTGGGTGATTTCGGTGTTGCGGGTTTGCACATAGCTGTAGGACCGGAGCGCGGCGCCGACGCCCAGGACCATCATCGTCATCAAAATGCCCAGCACGATCAACAATTCGATGATCGTGAAGCCGGAGCGCGATCGAGGGGAAATGAACATGGAGCACCTAAGAGATAAAGTCCCCGATTTCCTTGTGACGCTGAGGACGTCGGGCAGCACCCTTCGTCCCATGGCGGTCGTTCGCTTGGCGGCCCGCGGCGTTCCTGCATAGGAGGCGGCGCGCGGGTCTCATTGGATCATGCCGCTTCCCCGCCAATTCGAAACGGCCAAGGAAGCGGCCAAGGGGCACCATTAAGGCACCAACTTGCCATCGGCGACGTTGGTGATGTTGTCATGATCGGCGCGGTTGACCAAGTATTGCTCCGGATTGCGCGGATCGAAGCGGCCGCCCGAACCGAGCGTGCGATCCCGACCGGCGGAGATAATCTGGAAGCGGTCGGGCTTGTAAAACTGGATGTTCGAGGTGCCCGGAGAGCCGCTCGCCGTGCCTGCTTGCCAGTAGGGCGTGAAATTGCCCGTGAGCAAGGGACAATCGTAGAGGTAAACAGCGTTCGCTCCCAGGGGAGCCAGCCAGGCGGGCACCGCCGCTGGGATGCCGTTGCCCGGATCAGGGTTGAAGGAGTTGCGATAGTTGTTTTGGCTGCCATGCACGGCTGAGAAGTAGACGAACGGCATCCCGAAGCGGTCGATGTAGCAGGGGAACCAACCGCGGCTGTTGAGCTGGCCCGATGGACCCGCAGGACCGACGGCGGGATCGGCGTTCCAGCGCGACATGCCGTTGAGGGCCGGGTTGAAGTAAGAGTACATGACGCGGTCGGCGCTGAAGCCTTCGTAAAACGGCCCCAGCCGCGAGCCGGTCGTATTGTCCGTGGGCCGTTGTTTATTGGTGTTGAATCCCAGGCCGTTGGAGCGATTGGCCAGGCCGTTGAGGGGGTCGGCGAAATTGATCGGGCCGTAGCGCATGCCGCCTAGCCAGAAGACGAGGGCTTCATGGCCTTCGAGCAGGAAGAATTCGTTGCTGACGCCGTTGCCATTCCAGTCGTGAATGACCGAGCCGTCCAGGACGATGCCCGGGAAAATGGCCTGGAGATACTCGACGGATTCCGCCGCCAGTTGGGCCAGACCCTGGTTGCCGGAAGCAAGGTAGGGGCCGTAGCCCGAGCCAGGGGTGCCGTTGCCCTCGACGAGCAGGATGCGCGCCCTGGGATAGCGGCCGAAGGCGGATTTGAACTGTTCGCAGGCTTCGGTGAGTTTGGAGATTTCGACCGAGGTGCGCTGGTCCTCGACGCGCTGCCAGATGCGGCTGACCACGACGAGGGTCAGCGAGGCCAGGATGATGATGATGGCGATCACCACGAGAAGCTCGATCAGGGTGAACGCGGGTCGTCGTGTTGCTCGAGAAGGAATCATAGTTTCCTCGATCCAACGGATGAATAAAAAGCTGCCAGGCAGGCCGGGGGAGTCGCGTGACGTCCGAACCCGGCCGGCCCTCGATGAAACTAACGGCCGCCGCCGGGGCCGCCGGGGACGCCGCCGCCACCGCCGCCGCCAGAACTGAGTTTTTCCAGAATCGTGATCATGGGATAGAACAGGGCGATAACGATGAAGCCCACGCACACGCCCAGGAACACGACCATGAGAGGTTCAAGCAAGCTGATCAAGCTTTCCACGAGGATGTCCACTTCTTCCTCGTAGACCTGGGCGATCTTGTAGAGCATTTTGTCCAATTCGCCGGTTTCCTCGCCGACGTCCACCATGTTGACGACCATGTCGTCCACCAGCCGGCTTTCCTTGAGGGGCACGGCGATGGTTTCGCCTTCGCGGATCGATTCATAGATGCGCTGGAACATGGCCTCGAAGACGGCGTTGTTCGCGGTTTCCCGGGTGATCGACAGCGCCTCGAGGATGGGGACACCGGACGCCACCAGGGTGCCCAGGGTGCGCGTTGTGCGCGCCACCACCGTTTTTTCGATGATGCCGCCGATGACGGGGACATGGAGCCAGATCCAGTCGAGAGCGTATCTCCCCTTGGCGAACATGCGGATGATTTTCATCAAGATCCACCAGCAGAAGACGACGATGGGCGCCACCCAGAAGTAATCCACCGCGAAGGAGGAGACATCGAGGAGGAGCTTGGTGATCTGCGGCAGTTGGATGCCGAAGTCGTCGAAGATCTTTTGGAACTTCGGTACGATGAAGATCAAGATGCCCGCCAGGATGACGAGGGCGACCAGGATGACCACGACGGGGTAAACCATGGCGCCGATGATTTTGCGCTTGAGCGATTGGGCCTTTTCCTTGAAATCGGCCAGGCGCTGGAGGATGACTTCCAGCGCGCCGCCCGCTTCGCCGGCGCGGAGCATGTTGATGTAGAGCCGATCGAAGGCCTTGGGATGTTTGGCGAAGGCTTCGCTCAGAGTCGAGCCGGACTCGACGTCGTCGACCACGTCGATGAGGGCGTTTTTCAAGGCGCTGGGCTTGAGTTGGCCTTCGAGGATTTTAAGGCTCCGGAGCACGGGCAGCCCGGCGTCCTGCAGCGTGGAGAACTGCCGCGTGAAGGTGCACAAATGCTTGGTGCGGACGCCGCCGATGACGAAGGTCTTGCGTTTCTTGGCGCCGGCTTTCTTCTTGGCCTTGGCCTTCTTCTGCCCGGCCATCTCCTGGATGCGGGTCACGAAGTAGCCCATTTGGCGGATTTTTTGCTGCGCCTCATCTTCCGAGGCGGCGTCGACGGTGTCCTTGACCTCTTCGCCCGTCGTGCTCATGGCTTCGTACTTGTACGTCGGCATAAAAAACTCCCTGCTCAGGAAGCGTGACTGGAGCCGCCCTCATGAATCCGATCCGATGCGCCGCCGAGAGCCTGGAGCTGCGCCGCGGAATAAAAAGCCGGTTCTCTGGACTAAACCTCGTCCTCCATCACCGTTTCGCGGACGACTTCCTCGATGGTGGTGACGCCGTTGTAAATCGCCCGCAAGCCCGCCTCGCGGAGCGTCGACATGCCGTATTTGCGCGAGGTGTTGCGCAGTTCCTCGGTCGAAGCATTGGCGATGATCAAATCGCGGATTTCATCGTTCATCGGCATGAATTCGTAAATGCCGGTGCGGCCGCGGTGGCCCGTGTTGTTGCAGCGGTCGCAGCCTCGGCCGTAATAGAACTTCTTCCCCGCCACTTCCTGGGGGCGCAGGTTCAGCTCCATCAGCAGTTCGGGGCTTGGCTCGTATTCGCTGCGGCAATCGACGCAAATCTTCCGCACCAGCCGCTGCGCCATGACGCCCTCGAGCGTGGCCGTGATCAGATAAGGCTCCAGCCCCATGTCGCGCAGCCGGGTGATGCTGCTCGGCGCATCGTTCGTATGCAGGGTGCTGAAGACGATGTGCCCGGTGAGCGAGGCCTGGACGGCGATTTGCGCCGTTTCCAAGTCGCGGATTTCGCCGACGAGAATCTTGTCCGGATCGTGCCGCAGGATGGCCCGCAGGGCGTTGGCGAAGGTGACGCCGATGTCCGCGTTGATGGGAATTTGCACGATGCCGTCGATGTCGTATTCGACCGGGTCTTCCGTGGTGATGATTTTTTCGCTGATGTCGTTCAACTCGTTAAGGGCGGAATAGAGCGTCGTGGTCTTGCCCGCGCCGGTCGGCCCCGTGATCAGGATGATGCCGTTGGGTTTCTTGATCAGATCGCGGAAACCAGCGAGCATCTCCGATTCCATGCCGATGCGGTCCAGATCTAATTGGACGACCGTGCGGTCCAGGACGCGGATGACGACGCTTTCGCCAAACATCGTCGGCAGCACGGAGACGCGCATGTCCACCTGGTTGCCGCCGACGTTGAGCTCGATGCGGCCGTCTTGCGGCAGCCGCCGTTCGGCGATGTCGAGATTGGACATGACCTTGATGCGGCTGGCGATGGCCATGGACAGGTGGCGCGGCGGCGGCACGAGTTCGTAAAGCACGCCGTCGCAGCGGTAGCGCATTTTGTACTCTTCCTCGAACGGCTCGAAATGGATGTCGCTGGCGCGGTCCTTGATGGCCAGCAGCATGACCATGTTGAGCAGCTTGCGGACCGGGGCGGCGTCCTGCAATTCCTGAAGGCTTTCCAGGTCGATGCTGGTCTCGCGCTGCAGTTTGCCGAATTCGGGGTTGTCCTCCAATTCCTTGATGATGTCGATGATCGATTCTTGCTTGCCAGCGTAGGCCTTGGGCTGATACTCCTGCAACAGCTTCGGCGTGGACAGCACCGCCCGCACTTCCTTGACGCCGATGAAGTTGCGCAAGTCATCGAGCGCGGGCAGGTTCTGCGGTTCGGACATCACCACGGTGAGGATGTTGTCCTTGAGGCTCAAGGGGATGATTTTGTAGACCTGGGCCATGGTTTCGGGGACCAGCTTGACCGCTTCCTCCTGGAATTTGGACTCGGCGAGGTTGACGGTCTTCAGTCCGAATTGCTCAGCGAGGGCCTGGTACAACTGATCCTCGGTCACCAGGCCGCGGCTGACTGCCACCTGGCCGATCGGCAGGGCGGATTCGCGGGCTTCGTTGAGGACGTCGAACAGTTGATCTTCCTCGAGAAAACCGAGATCGACGAGCACTTGTCCCAGCTTGCGGCGGCCGCCGGAGTCCATGCCGCGCTCCACGGGTTTCTTGGCTGGCGCGGCGGGCTTCTTGGCGGCAGCCGGGGCGGGGGCCTTGGCAGGCGTCTTGCCTGGAGGCGCCGCGGCGGCGGGTTTGACCGTCCCTGGCGCAGCGGGCTTGGCCGCGGGCTTGGCCGCGCCGGGCTTCCCTGGCGCCGCGCTGGCCGGCGCCGCCGGCTTGTTGGTCGAGCCAGGGGTGGGTTTTGGATTGGGGTTCGGCGGTGAAGTGGCCATTTCGATCCTCGGTGCTGCTAGGCGATTCGTCCTGGGAAGAAGGTTAAAGTCGCGACAACATGAGACGTCGGGTTACCGGCCCGACCGGCGCACGGACGGCCGGCGGCGATCATCATCCTCGTCGTCCTCCGTCTCATCGTCGGTATCCTCGTCTTCGTCCTCGTATTCATCTTCCTCCTCTTCATCCCCGTATTCGTCTTCCTCCAACTGGCCGCGCTCCGCCAAGGCGATCTTCTGCGCCAATTCAGCGGGACGGGAGGCGCGCAAGAGGACTTCTTCCTTCTCGCAAAGCCCTTCCTTCCAGAGCTTGAACAAGCTTTCATCGAGCAGGAACATGCCGTGCTTGCGCCCGGTCTGGATGCTCGAATCGATGCGGTAGACCTTGTTTTCACGCACCAGGTTTTGGATGGCGGGCGTGACCACCATCATTTCATAGGCCGCGATGACGCCTTCCGGCTTCTTGGGCAGCAGGGCCTGGGACAAGACGCCGATGAGGGCCGTCGAAAGCTGCGTCCGGATTTGATCCTGCTGCTCCTTGGGAAACACGTCGACGATGCGGTTAATCGTCGAGGCGGCGCCGGAGGTATGCAACGTGGCAAAGACCAAGTGGCCCGTCTCAGCGGCTTCCAGCGCGGCATGGATCGTTTCCAAGTCGCGCATTTCGCCGACGAGGATCACGTCGGGGTCCATACGCAGCGCCCGCCGCAAGGCTTCCTTGAAGCTCGGCACGTCCACGCCGATTTCGCGCTGATTGACCGTGGAGCGCTTGTGCGTGTGGTAATACTCGATGGGATCTTCAATGGTGATGATGTGCCGGTCATAGTTATCATTGATGAAATTGATCATGCTCGCCAAACTGGTCGTCTTGCCTGAGCCGGTTGGCCCCGTGACCAAAAGCAATCCGCGCGGCCGAGTGATGAGCCGGCGAATCGCATCCGGCATGCGCAATTGCTCGAAAGTGAAAAATTGACTGGGGATGCGGCGGCAAACGATGCTGACGTTGCCTTTTTGCTTGAAAATGGCAACGCGGAAGCGGCATTTATCGGCGTATGCGAAGCCAAAATCCGCTCCACCCCGTTCTTGCAGCTCCTGTTGGCAGCGGTCGGGGGTGATGCTTTTCATGAGAGCCATCGTGTCGTCAGGTTCAAGAATCTTTGTCTCAAGCCGTCTTAATCGACCATGGACCCGAAGAACGGGAGGCTGGCCAACGGAAATGTGAAGATCGCTCGCCTTTAACGTGAAGACGGTTTCGAGCAATCTTTCCATCAGTACGTTGTTCACGTGAACTCCTTAATGAGGCTTAAGCGCTCTTGACGCTTTCAGCCAACCACGTGTCCAGCCTGAAGTCCTGATGGCGCAGGCTTTGCGCCATTTGTCCCATTATCCATCAGGAGGACACCCTAACCCAACAACTACACCCATTGGTCCAGGTTCGACTCGCCATTTGCCCTTAAAAAACCATAACAAATGGAAAGCCCTAAAAATTCAAGGCTTTTGAACTTGGACATTTGGTTATCTGAACTTGTCAAGACCTCTAAGCCCTTGTAACTCGATCTAGAATACCCCTTAAAATCAGTTATTGCAACTCGGCACACGCTCCATCGACTAGGAAGCTTCATGATGGCAGGTGCTCAAGACTTCTTCCAGGGTAGAGATGCCCTTTGTGGCCTTGATCACGCCATCCTCAAGGAGCGTCCTCATACCCAGCAACCTGGCCTGTCGGCGGATGACCTGGTTTGGCTCGCGTTTGAAGGTCATTTCACGGATAGCTGAATTCATTTTCATTAATTCAAAGATGCCGAGCCGACCTCGATAGCCGGTGTGGTGGCAATGGCCACAGCCTCGGCCGCGCATGAACGTCGCCTTGGCGGCTTGGTCATCGGTAATACCTGCGGCCCGGAGTTCTTTCGTGCTCGGTACATCGGGTTCCTTGCATTTAGGGCAAACGACGCGAACCAACCGCTGGGCCATGACGGCGATGACGCTGGAGGCCACCAGGAAGGGTTGGACGCCGATGTCGATCAGACGGGTAATGGCGCTGGGGGCGTCGTTGGTATGCAAGGTGCTGAAGACCAAGTGGCCGGTCAAGGAGGCTTGAATGGCGATATCGGCGGTTTCACGGTCGCGGATTTCGCCGACAAGGATGATATTGGGAGCTTGGCGGAGCATGGCGCGAATGATGCGGGCGAAGTTGAGCCCGATGTTGTGTTTCACCTCCACCTGATTGATGCCGGGGAGGTAATATTCCACGGGATCCTCGGCCGTGATGATCTTGCGGTCGGGGCGGTTCAATTCGTTGAGGGCGGCGTAGAGCGTGGTCGTTTTCCCGGAACCCGTGGGGCCGGTGACGAGAAAAATGCCGTTGGGCCGCTTGATGATTTGTTGAAAGCGCTGGTAATCGTCGTCGGCGAAGCCCAGATCGCGGATGCCGACTTGAATGTTGGCTCGATCCAAAATGCGCATGCAGCAGGCCTGGCCATGATTGGTGGGCAGGACGCTGACGCGCAAGTCGAAATGTTTGCCTTGGAGGGCCATTTTGATGCGGCCGTCCTGGCAGCGCCGTTTCTCCGCGATGTCGATATTGCCCATAATCTTGATGCGCGACAGGATGGCGGGGAGGAGGCGGCGCGGCGGGCTGTCGCGTTCCACCAGCACGCCGTCGATGCGATAGCGCACGCGGATGCGGTCGGCAAAAGGTTCGATGTGGATGTCGCTGGCGCGCAGGGCAATGGCTTCCTGAATCATCAAGTTGACCAAGCGAACCACGGGGGCGTCGGCTTGATCCAGCTCGACTTGTTTGGCGACCGCTTCGGTTTCGGTAGTGTCGATGGCGGTATCCGTGAATTCCGCCAACATCGAGTCGACCGACTCCGTTTCGCTTTGACCGTAGTAGCGGTTGATCGATTCGATGATCTGCTCGCGCGGCGCCAACACGGGCTGAATGTCTTTATTTAGAATGAAGGTCAACTTTTGGATGGTGTCCAGGTCCATGGGATCGGACATGGCCACGCGGAGGGCGCCGTTGTCGGCGGCCATGGGCAGGATGACATTCTCGCGGGCCACGGATTCGGGCACCAGCTCGACGACCGAAGGCGGGATCGTCATGGTGGCCAGATCGACGAATTGCAGGCCGTGAAACTCCGCCAATGCCTCGATCACGTCTTGTGCGGTGCAATAACCCAACTTCACGAGGGTATCGGCCATTTTGGCCCCGGTCGAGCGCTGCACGGCTTGGGCTTCCGCCAGTTGGTCCTTGCCAATGATGCCCTTCTTCACCAGTACATCGGTGAACTCACCCGTTCGCCCTTTGCTCATGGTCAACACACTCCAAGGAAGTTCAAAACCGTTTTAGCTCGATCCAATAGCGCAAAACCCACCTTGTCGCTTCCCCTCAAGGGGCTGGCATCGCGACCAGGGGTTGGATGACAAAAAAACGCACCGACTCCATCCTAACCCCTTCCTCAGGGGCTGACAAGAAAGATATTGGCATGCCCCTGAAAACGCTCATGCAAGTGAACCAGTTGTAGAAATGGAAGGAAACAGCCAGCCAAAGGGCGTGATGAAACCAATGGCTCGCGCAGGCATCGCCCGCCAATTGGCCGAAAGTCATTCATGCGCGGGGAAAAACCGCTCGGTTCGTGTTATCCTGGCGCAGTCCTGCCATTCAAGATGACTGATTTACATTGTCTCGATTCTGGATGCACGCAACGCCATGGACCATGACCCTGCCCCCCAGAATGGGAACTGGAATCGACCCGGATGGGTGGGGCCGCACTTCTTCTTCGATCTCAAACGGCTGGCACGCCGGGGGCGCGGTTTCGTCTTGCGCGTGGTCTATAGCTTGTTTCTGTTTGTGATCATGTCCACGATGTTTTTAATGCTTGAGCGTGCCTCCGTGGGACAAGCTTCATCGCCAAGAAATGTTGGCTCCTCCATGACCTTGGGGCAAATGTCCCGGATTGGCGAGAGCATCACGCAAATCTTGCTCTATTGGCAATGCTTGGGCATTTTGATGATCGCTCCTCCCTATTTCACCAGCGCCATCCTTGAAAAGAAAAGCAAACGGACGCTCGAGTTGCTGCTGACCACGCATGTGCGCGACCACGAAATCATCCTCGGCATCTTGGGGTCGCGGTTGGTGCATCTCCTGGGCGTCTGGTTGGCGGGGTTGCCCATTTTAGCCCTGGCCCAATCCATGGGGGGCGTCAACATCGGGCACGTCGTGGTCGTCTTTTTGGCCACCATCCTGTTCCTGATCATGGTGGGCAGCGTCAGCATCACCACCGCCGTCTTCACGCTCTCCTCCATGCAATCCCTGCTCGCGGCCTATCTCATCTGTTTGGCGCCAGTCCTCCTCGGCACCTCCTTGCTGTTGAAATGGGACGGATATGCGCAGTCGTTGATTCTGGTATTGTTGATCCTCTCCGGCACAACACTGATAACTTTGGTGATGCTGTGGTTGTCGATCAAGCGGCTCCGTCCGGAAACGCTGAGGGATTTCGCCTGGTCTGACCCGACGGACGTTAAGCCGTTGAGCTTCAAGGCCGAGCCTTTGGCCCTGCAAACGGAGTTGGTGTTTCAAGGTTTGCTCGTCGAGGAAGAAGACGTTGCTGCTGAGCCGGTGCGGTCAGCGTCCCTTCTGAGTGCCGGCGAAGGGGCTGGCCAAGTTCCCGTGGTTGAGGCTCAGCCCCTGCCAAGCCCGCCGCTGGAGGTCATCGATTATGTTCCACAAGCTGAGGCGATCGCGCCGCGGCTGGTGGAAGACGATGACGATTGGCGGGTGCATCGCCATGATTGGGACATGGAAGATCGCGATCCCTTGCCGCCCCTGGAAGGCGATCCGCTGATCTGGAAGGAAACGCATTTGACCCGGCCGACCGTGCGGCTCTTTCGGCGCAACCTGAGCATGCATTTGGCCCTGAGCATCCTTGGGGCCTATGTGATGCTGTGCTGGTTTTTCTTGATCGTCAACCATTGGACGGAGTATCGGCACGTCACGCTGGGCGCGGAAACGTTCCTGAGGGGCATCTTCTTGGCGTTCCATTTCGTGTTTGCCTTCTTCTTTTTCCTCGAAGTGGCCTTCACCACCTCGCGCACCATTGTCGAGGAGGTGGAAAAGGACACCCTTGTGAGTCTGTTAATGATCCCGGCCCGGCGGGAGTGGGTCTTGTTGTGCAAGGCGCTGTCGGCGTATCTCCGGCAGCGGGTCAAAGTCGTGATCCTGTTTGCCAATGTGCTGGCCTTGACGCTCATGGGTTCCATCGGTCCGATCGAACTCTTGCTCCATTCGACGACGCTGGCCGTGCATTTGGTGTTCATCACGACGGTGACCTTGTGGATTTCGAGCCTGGTTCGCCGCACGACCTGGGCGTTTCTGTTGACCGGACTGTTTCTGTTCGGCTTCTTCCTGCTCGCGCCGATGTTCTACTTGATCCATCCCGGCGGCCCTCATGCGCTGGTGGATTACTTCTTGATTGGCTGGAATCCTTGCCTGGCCTGGTGGGTGACGCTTGGCGACGCGAGCACGCCATGGCTGTTATCGTTGCGGATGCAGTGGATCAATTTGGCGCTCTGGACGATGCTGATTCTCAGCTTGTTGTTGTTCTTGTCGGCCAAGCGGCGTTTCCGCCGTGCATGGGAGGCGGGTTCCTCGTCTTCGAACTAACTCGGCGCTGGAAACCCCGGAGCCAGAGGGAGGGCTCAATCGAAGAGCCGATCCAAAAATGGCTCGGCCTGGGCGAGGTCGCGCAGCAGAAGATCGGGGCGAGTCGCTTCCAGTTCGGCGACAGGATGCATGCCCGTGGCCACGGCAAGGACGCGAGCGCCGATGGCACGGGCGCACTGCACGTCCAGCGGCGTGTCGCCGATCACCCAAACTTGTTCGGGTTCGATCTCGGTTTGCAAATAGCGGCGCGTGGCTTGCAGAGCGGCGCGGGCCACGTCGTCGCGATGGAGATGGTCGTCGCCAAACCCGCCGAAGGGAAAATATCGCATCAGATCGAAATGGCCGAGTTTGACCTTGGCTCCTTCGTTGAGATTTCCGGTCAAAAGGCCGAGCCGCACATCGCCATGAGCGCCCAGCCGTTCCAACAAATCGGCAATGCCCGGCAAGACGCGGCCGGTCTTCCGCGCCAATTGCAGCGGCAGTTGTTGCAGGTAGGCCTCATGGAGACGGCGGCGCGTGGCGGGGTCGTCGGGCAATTCGTGCATCCGCAGGAGATCGCAGGTGATGGCCAGGTCGGTGCGGCCGCTGTAGTCGACCGTGCCGCGCAGCTCCGTCAGGCCAAAGGTGATTTGCAGGGCCGTCTCCAGGGCCGCCTTGCCGGCGCCGCTGGTGGAGACGAGTGTGCCATCGATGTCGAACAAGCAAACCTTGGTCATGATGACTCTTCCAGGAAACGCTTGAGGGATTGCATGGCCAGGGATGCCACCTGGGCCGGGGCGATGGACCAAAGCTGGGGATTCATCAACTCCACGCTGACCGGTCCAGCGTAGGCCATGGTTCGCAAGTGTTGGAGGATCGGGGCGATGTGGAACTCGCCGTCGCCGGGCAGAACACGGTCCGCATCGCCGGCCCATTCCCGCGGCGTCCCGCTCAGGTCGGCCGCATGGACCATGAAGAGGTTGGCGGGCGTCAGCCAGGCCAGATCCTCGAACTTGCTGCATCCCGTGTAATAGTGGAACAGGTCCAGGCACAGTCCCAGGTTGGCGTCCTCGGCGTCGGCGAGCAAAGCACAGGCCGTGGGGATCGAGGCGCACCAGCGCGACGACCCGCGAAACTCCAGGGCCAGCCGAACGCCGAAACTGGCCGCCAGGGGGGCCGCTTGTTTCAAGGAAACCACGGCGCGCTGCAGGTCTTGCGGGGTGGGCTTGTCCACAACGTCGGGAACGATGATCATAGTCCCCACGCCCCATTGCTGGCACAGGGCGAGCCGCTGCTGCCATTGCTGATACTGCTCGCGGCGTTCCTGGCCCTGGGTAAGCAGCAATCCTCCCTGGTAAGCCGCGGAGACGCATTGCAGATGCGTTTCTTCGATCACTTTCCTGAGGGCCGTATCGCCATGCTTGGCCAAATGTTCCTCCAACTGCGTCAGCCAAAGCTCCACCTGGGTAAAGCCCGATTCGGCGCAGGCGGACAACTGCCGCGGCAGATCGGCGGAGAGCAGCGTGACCGTGCTGAAGCAAGGAGTCATGCTACGCTCTCGTCGGGGCAGGGGGCGGCATCGCTCGCCAGGGTCGCAGCCGACGTTGGCGCAAGGGGTGGCACGCGTCCATCCGCCGCCTCAAGTTCCGCGGGTGTTTGTTGATCTTCCGGATGCGCGGGCAAATGGAGTTTCGCGGCCCGCTTGAGGGGAATGTACCAGATCAGGCCGATCAAGGCGGAAAGCCAGGAGATGACCCGCTGCGCCAAGGCCACGGAAGCGCCAATCTTGAGGTCGGCGCCGACCATCTCATAAAGGCCGCCCAGCATCCATTCCCCGACCCCCAGGTTGGCCATGGGCGTCATGGGGACCGCGCCGCCGACCATGTAGACCGGAATGATCAGGAAGTGGACTTGCCACGTCGGCGTCGGCAAGGGCGAACCGCAAGCCGCCAGGTGAAAGCACATGACGAAACCGACGTGCCCGACCATGCCGATCAGCAGGGCTTTTAAAACGACCCAAGGCTTGTGCTTATAGCTTTGCAAGGCCCGCACCAATTCCGCCAAGGCCCGGCCGATGAAGGGCACTTTCTGCAGCCGGGCAATGAGCGGCGGCGCCCGAAAGGGAATGGTCAGCATCACCGCCACGCCCGCTCCGCCGGTGATGGCCCAAACGAAGATGATGATCTGGCTCACGCCGGTGTAGTTCAGAACTTCGTTCCAATAGAAAATTCCCAGCAGGCTGGTGAGCACGAGTAAACTGTACAGGCCGATGATGCGGTCGACGACAATGGTCGCCACCGCCGCGGCGCGGCGTTTCTGCTCGGTGGCGATGAAGCCCGCCTTGACCAAATCGCCGGACACGCTGCCGGGCATGAACAGGCTCATGATCGCGCCGACGAATCCCAGGCGAATCGCGTCATAGACCCGAAACGGCAGGTCCAAGGCGCGCACCAGCAGATACCAACGATAGAAGGTCAGGATCAGGCTGAGAAAGTAGGCTGCGAAGGCCAAGGCCAGGAAGCGGTGGTCGAAGTTGGTCAGCGCGACGAGGAAATCCTTGCCGCCGAAATAGATCAGGGCCGCGAACAGCAAGGCGACGATCACGATCTGAATCGCCAAACGCCAGCGGCGCGAGCGGATCAAGGGTTTCATCAACGGCGTTCCTCAAGTTCGCTGCCCAGGGCACTGAGGATAAGATAGTTTATGCGTGGCCAATGTCAGCCTGGATCGGAAAAAACCTGAGCCTTTTCAGCCGTGAATCCTGAGCGGGAGTCACTCGACCTGCCGCGCCCCTCATGGTACAGTGAGGCGAAGAAAGGCGAGGTGTTTAGCTCATGTCAGGTCCCAACGATTCTTATCCCGACTTGAAGTTGCCGCTTGGTCCGCTCCCCGAATCGCCCCCCTCCGCGGGAACCGGCGATACCTTTGCCTTTTTGAACCAGGCGGGGCCGGCCCCGCTGCCCGAATCCTTCGCGGCGGAGCCGGAAGTGACCATGAAAATCCCGGCCAATCCCCATGAGCAGGAGACGGTTCTGCCGCGTCATCGAAGCAGTCTCAAACCGATCGTCCCGGGTTATGAAATCATCCATGAAATCGGCCGGGGCGGCATGGGCGTGGTGTATCAGGCCAAGCAACTTAATCTGAACCGCATGGTCGCCTTGAAAATGGTGCTGGCCAAAGGGGAGCAGGCGGAAGAGGCGTTGTCCCGTTTTCACCGTGAAGCCGCCGCTGTGGCCAAGCTGCATCACCCCAACATCGTGCAAATTTACAACATCGACGAATACAACGGCTTGCCCTTTTTCTCCTTGGAGTTCGTCGATGGCGGCGACCTGGCCAAGCGGCTTCGCGAACGGGCCTTGTCCATCCAAGAAACCGCAGCCATGGTGGAAGCCATCGCTCGGGCCGTTCATGCCGCTCATGAAAAGGGCATCCTCCATCGCGACCTGAAGCCGGGCAACATCCTGCTCACGAAGCAAGGTCAGCCAAAAATCGCCGACTTCGGCCTGGCCCGGCATATGGAAGATTCAAATCGCCAAACCGCCACCGGCATGATTCTGGGCACGCCTAGCTACATGTCCCCGGAGCAGGCTGCGGGCAAAAAGAACGAAATTGGCCCAGCTACCGATATTTATTCCGTGGGGGCCATCCTGTATGAAATGTTGACGGGGCGTCCGCCGTTTGAAGGCCTGACTCCGATGGACACCCTGATGCAGGTCATGAGCGATCCGCCGCGGCCGCCGCGCGAATTCAATCCCGCCATCCCCCGTGATTTGGAAAACATCTGCCTGCGCTGCCTCAAGAAGAATCAAGCGGAACGCTATCCCACTGCCAAGGCCTTGGCCGAGGACCTGCACCGCTTTCAAACCGGAAAGGAAGTGCAGGCGAAGACCGAGGGCATCTGGAGTTTGCTCGGGCCGCGGGAACAAAAATGGCTGCGCCGGGCGGTCCTCGCTCTCGGCGGGCTTTATTTGCTGATCGTTATCCTCGGACAGGCCATGGCGGGTTTTGCCCTCGACGCTGTCCTCATGATCGGCATCGCGTTCTGGTTCATCTGGCCCAAAGGATGGAATTTCCTCATCGGCGGTCTGGCCATCGCGGGAGCGGCTTTGGTTTCGATGCAGATTCCCGATTATCCCCTGGGCATCGGCATCTGCGTCGGCCTGGCGCGCGGCTTTCTGCTCGGCGCCGCGGGGCGCGGCATTGCCCGCTGGACAGGTTCCAACGCCACCTTGCCCGTCTTGGGAGCGATCCTGCTTTTTGCGCTCGCCTTTCCCGTGGCGGTGGACATCACGCAAGAGTTCATTCGACTACCCCATGAGCCTGTCCCGCATCGCATACAAATCGATCAAAACCGCCAAGTGACCGTGACCCATCTCGAACGCTGCGAATTGAAGGGCCAGGCCTATCAGCGCGTGTTGGCCCATTTCGCCTTGCCCGATTTTCCTTCTGCTTTCCAGTATATCTCTGCCGTCGTGATCCTGGGCCGGCGCGACGACCGCTCCTCTGACTTGCTCGACCGCTGGCAATGGTTCGTCGGGCCTTTCCTGAGGACCGTGAAGCATCGTGAAGTCATCCACATCACCGACCCCATGGACGAACCACTGGATAAAACGATCTCCTTCCGCTGGTACGCTAGCGAGAGCTTGGCGTACGCTGCGATCTTGACGATCATTCTCGGCCTGGCCGGCGCCTTGATCGGCAGCACGTTGGCCGAGCGCCGCTATCTGGGCAAGCCCAAACGGCTTTAATCCCAGACCAGAATCTGCCCAAATGCCTTTCTGGGATGAATGAGAATTTACCTTTAAGTCCAGCGAACGTATACTTCGTTTGGGAAGGGCAGCCGCTGCTTCCCATGATGACCGGTCCGCGGCCCCATGATCAGATCTCAGGTGCAGTCGGTCCATCACTTTTGAGGTCCTATCTGCTGGAAGTTGAGTGACGTTTCTGCCTTCCTCGGAAAATCACTCCATAGCCAGATTTGTTTGCGCAACGTCGTTCCGCCGTGCAGCGTTGAGCTTGAAGGGCGTTGGCCAGCGATTTGTCCGAGGGGACGAGTTTCGAACCACGAGGCCAAAGCCAGTTCTCTTCAAGGCGAACAGATAGTCTGAGAGAGAGAGTTTTTGAATGTGGTGCTCATCCGCTGAGTCATTGGCGGCGCAGGATCACAGCACAGGCAGTCAAGGTTGTAAGGAGAAAGATCATGACCCTCAACGATCTGCGCAACTACAACAAGTGGATTGGCGAAACCGCTCAGACCGTTTATCTCTCCGTGCTGGCTGCGGGAGGCTGGAAAAACGTCTTCCCCACGAGCGTGCCGCGTTGGGCGAGCCGGGTTCGCAACTACTTTAACGTGACGCCGAAAACGCTGAAGCGGCTCCCCGAAGACAAGTCCAAGCAGCTCATCAAACAGGTGCAGCGCTTCAAATTTCTCCTCGACTGCCATGCGGTGCAATCCTTCAACCGGACGCATCAAAACTATCGCATGAATCCCTGGGGCAAACTTGACCCTCCACCCCTCAAAGTGCCGGCAGGGTGCCCTGCCAAGCCCGATAAGGACGTCGTCCATATCGGCGTCATGGATGAAATCGGCACGCGCTTCGGCTTGGATGACTTCGTGTATCAGGACGAAGCCAATCGGCTGTGGTATCAGATGTCGGCCGGTTCCACGATTTATCACTATGGCAAGCGCCCGAAGGTCAAGAGCGTGGAAGCGGTGGTCGTCGACAAGATCAAGGGACAAAATGACACCCCGGTTTTCAAGATGATCAATCCCGACAACACGGGCGGTTCCAACGAGATCATTCTCAAGAACAAGGGGTACGACATGATCGGGGAGGTGAATCAGCAATTCAGCACCCGGGAAATGGTCGAAACCAAGCCCATCTATCAAGGGTCCTACAACTTTTCCGAAACCGTGCAAGTGGGGCTGGCCGCGCACGAACTGCGCGACATCAAGCCGCATTCCGATGCACATGATTTTTATTTGAATCCGGTGGACCGATTCAGTCCGCTGTCGATGCGGCGCTTCCCGGCCAAGGACCCCAAGGGCAAACTCTTGGCGGATCAGAAGTAGCCGAGCACAAGCATGGCACGACCGATCAAACTTTTCGAAGATTTTTCTTGCCCATCGTCTGGCGGCGGCGTTTCCAGCCCAAGCCGGCTCCTGCCAAGAGCAGGCCGCCCAGAGCCAGGCTTGACGGCTCCGGGATGGCGCTCATGAATTGGAGGCCGACGGGGAAGTCTAAACTGCCGCTGCCAGCCGTGACGAAGACGCCCATGCTGGCTCCCGTCATGCCGTCAAAGCGCAATACCTCGGAACTGCTTGAGCTCGACACGTAGAGGCGGCCATCCGATCCATAAGTCATCTAGGTTGGCCCGGATAATCCCGTCGCAAAATGGCGATGAAAGGAACCGGTGACGCCATCATACCGCATGACGCTGGCCCCAGAGCCAGCAGCAAAATTCGCTATTAACAAATCTTGAGCGCTCGCGGGGTAGAGGCCGGCCAGCGTTGCCGCCACTGTCAGGATAAGCACTTGCATGCTGCGCATCTGAACCTCCACGCTTATGAGCCATTCGCCGGCCGCCCTACCTTCTGTCCTGAATTCGTCAAGTCACTTGGTAGGCGAAAGGCAAAAGGTCGTCCTTTAGGAAAGCAAGGAGAATTCACCCAGGAAACGGTTCGAAACACTGCCTTGCTCTTTTGCTGCTTCACACATCATGCCCCGGAGCAACTTCAAAAAAATCAGTCCCGCTGTTAGGTTTGCGCCTTTCTCTGGGAACTAAGTAACGAGTAGGTTGCGCGTCTTAGATCAGCCAGTCTACATGGTCGTATGCGCAAACGGCCCATTCCGTCCAGCCGGCAACGGGCGCGCTGACCCGCGCCTTAACTTAGAGTTCATGTGGAATCTCGTTCATTGGAGTGAAACCATGTCCGAATCGATCAAATTGGCCGTTGGGAAAAAAGGGAGCAACCGGGCTGAAGATGTCAAAATTGTCCAGAATCGGCTCAACGTTTACGTTGGCGCCAAGTTGCTCGGTGATCGCAAACCGCTGGTTGTCGATGGGGACTGGAAGCCCACGGTGCCGTACATCGAGGATTTCCAGCGCCTGATTCTGGGCAAGGGGAAACCGGATGGGACGGTCGATCCATTGCCCGGCAGCTCGATGGCGCAACTCTTAAAGGACCCTAGCCCGGGTTTGCTGGGCCTCATTCAAACCCACTCGATGGTGTTGCATAACATGGCATGCGGTCCGGTGGGGGGAATTGCCGCGGATGCCTGGAACGAAGCGCTGAAGGCCATGATGCGCTTCGCCAATCATCCGAAATTGGAGCGCCCCCACTTACTGACGATCATTGACTTTCGCATCAGCCGCCAGGACGAAAGGCTATGGGTGTTCGACCTCAAAACTCAGTTGCGCATCCTGCATACGTGGGTGGCTCACGGCAGCGGACCCAAGGATGCCAAAGGGAAGCTCATCAATCCGCAAGGCGACAAGCCCCATCATTTTGAAGATGGCATGAAGTACAGTTCGCTGGGAGCGTTCATCACGCAAGGGGTTTCCCTGAGCGATCTGGGGCACTTGAACAACAAACCGGCCATGAAGATCATCGGGTTGGAAAAAGGAATCAATGCGCGATCCCAAGAGCGGGGCGTGGTCTTTCATGGTGCTGATTACGTCAAGCCTAAAGCGGTCGGCAACAGTTGGGGCTGCTTCGCCACCCCGGCCACGGTCAATCCTGGCCTGGTGGACAAGATCAAGAACGGCTCATTCGTCTTTGCCTACCATAACGCATATCGACCCTCAGTGTAACGCCGAGCCAGAACGCTCAGCAGGGTACGGTGTTTTTGATCCGTTGGGGCCATGGGGAAAACGACGCCGCTCCCAGCGATGGGTAATGCGCTGAAGCGTGCGACGATGGCGTCCGCGGAGCGGTGAAGGAATGACGGCAGGCAGGCGGCGGTTCAGTTAGAAGGAATCCTTCATCTGCTGAATCATCTTCTTCTTTATGCGCTCTTCGTGTTCTATCTCTTCAGGGGACATGGGCGCCAAGCCCACCTCGTCGAGTTCATCCAGCCCCTTGGCGCAGACGGCATGTTGCTGCACGGGGCGGTTGTCGACCGGCTTGGGTTGCGGCACCGTGAATTGCTGGCCGCACTTGCGGCAGCGAATCACCTTGCCTGCATATTGAACGGGAACATCCCCTTCGACATGACAACTCGGACACGCGGCATGGATCAAAGCGTCCATGGGTCGCCTCCAACATACGGAACATGAATCAGGAAAATCCTGAGTAACGAGTCTGTTACCGTATCCTTCCGCGGCGAAACCAAGGCAGTCTTTGCATTGGAAGTCAGGTTCGGTCGCTGGCGCGTACCAAACCATCTCAAGCATACCCGATCTTGGGCATTCGTGCCAGGTCATTTTGAATATATCGTTGTGACGGCAGGCCGGCCGAGCCTGATGGGAAGGGGTGGCTTGGCCGCGGCCGGCGGCTTGGCAAAGACGCAATCAGCGCCGTTCATTCGCCTGGTCGTGGAAGGTTCGGTAAAATGGGAACAGTCGAAGAAAATCCCAAGGTGCTCATGGAAACGTCCCCTCCACATCCTGCGATGCATGACCCGGTTGGGCCGCAGCCATTGTTAGCCGTCGCTCCTGGCGATTTAGCAACATGGCTTAAAGCGCGCCATGCACCGGCCTGGCAAGCCCAGGCCATCCGGCAATGGGTCATTCAGCGCCGCGCGGAAAGCTTTGACGTCATGACCGACCTGGGCAAGGAACTCCGGGTCAAGCTCGAAGCCGACTTTCGCCCCCTCGGCACACAAAAAATCGTCGAACAAAAGGCCGCGGATGGGACGCGCAAATTGCTGCTGCGGCTCTGGGATGGGGAAAGCGTCGAATGCGTGATGATCCCCGATGAGGAGCGCCGGACCGCCTGCGTCAGCACCCAGGTCGGCTGCGGCATGGGATGCGTCTTTTGCGCCAGCGGCTTGAACGGCGTCCTCCGCAACCTCAAGAGCGGTGAAATCCTTGAGCAATTGATTCGACTGCGCAACGCCTTGCCAACCGGGCAGCGTTTGACCAACGTCGTGGTCATGGGCATGGGGGAGCCGCTCGCCAACTTGGATGAGCTGCTCGAGGCGCTGGCCCTGGCGGGCGACCCGAAAGGTCTGGGCATCGGCGCCCGGCATATCACGATCTCCACGGTCGGCTTGCCCGCCAAGATGCGCCGGCTGGCCGACCTCAAAAAGCAATACCACCTCGCCGTCTCGTTGCATGCTCCCGATGACGCCTTGAGGCAAACCATCGTGCCCACGAACACGGGCATCGACGACATCCTGCAAGCGGCGGATTACTTCTTCGAAAAAACCGGGCGACAAGTCACCTTTGAATACGTGCTGCTCAGGGAGCTGAACGACCAAAAGCAACATGCCCAGGCGCTGGCCAAGCGACTGGGCGGCCGGCCCGCGCACGTCAACCTGATCCCGTTCAATGAAGTCGATGGTTTGCCCTATCGCCGACCCGACGATCTAGCCCTCAAAGTGTTCATCGACGAGTTGCAGAAGGCGGGGCTGAGCGTGAAAGTGCGGAAACGCAAAGGCTCGGAGATCGATGCAGCCTGCGGACAACTGCGGCGGCGCAGCGAACGCGGTGTTTCCTTGCCCCTGGCTCCTGCCGCATCCAGCTCCGATCATTCCTTGAGCAAATAAAGCACGGCTTGCGTGGCGATCTGCAAGGCGCTCTCGGTGTTGTAACCGATGCAGTCCGTCGAGGCATGCTTGTCGAGGGCGCAGCCCAGGTCGTATTTGCTGTACACGATGATCCATGGACTGCGCGGGTTTTTGGGATCAAGCCGCATGCCTTCGAGAAAGGGGTCCATGGATTGATAGGGCTTGCCGCGCTGGGTGCGGCAGAGGACTTGCTTCACTGGCTGTCCTGCGCCGGAGCGGAAGAGGTGGCTGATGTCGTCGCTGTAGAATTTATCGTCGACGGTAATCGGCTCCAGGGGTCGGCCAAACGCCTTGCCGACCATGGCGCGGAAGGATTGGTCGAAACTTTCGTTGCCGCAAGCGGCGTCGGCGAGCAGGAAGCCGCCGGTATGCAGATGATCCTTGAGCTTGAGGATCTCGTTGTCGTCGAGGGTGAATTCCCTGCGGCCGTGCATGTAGAGGAACTTGTATTGCGGCAGGTCCGGGCTAAGGAGGCGGATCGGTTTGGTCTGCCGAATCACGTCGATGCCCTGGGTCTTGGCGACGTGGTCCATGACGATGCGCATGGCGTTGGGCGCGGGTTGCCAATCGCGGCCGCCATAATCCACTTGGGCGACTTGAAGGTAATTCCGCGGCGTGGGGTCGTCGGCGTATTTCGTGAGTTCCTTCTTAGAGAGCTTGTCCTGGGGCGGTTCCAACCCCGTGGCGTAAGCGACGATGTTGGCGCCGGTGCGAAAAGCGAGGATGGTCCGCTCCAACACGGGGCCATTGGCCTGCTCCTCGTCGAAGCGATTGGATTCCCAGTGGCACGACAGATCCTGCGGAGCGTAGACCAGGACAGTCTTGCACCCGCGGCTAATGCCTTCCAACTTAAAACTGCCTGGCGGGACGTTGTAGGCGGCGCTCCAAACGGGATGCCCTTCGGGCAGGGGTTCGAGCGGCCAATCGGGGAACATTTCCTCCATCAGCTTGCGGAATCCCTCATCGAATTCCTTCCGGCCGCAGCAAGCCTCGGCCAGGATGAAGCCGCCCTGATCGATGTAGGCCTTGAGCAGGGCTTTTTCTCCCTCGCTGAAGCGGGGGGCCTTGTGGCCGTTGAAATAAACGATCGGCGCCTGCAGCATGTCCTTTAAGGATTCGGGATCGCCCGGCGCCAAACGGCTGGCGTCGTAAATCTGCCAGGTGAGCGGGGTTGGGCGCCCATCTTTCTTGAAGATTTCGTTGCTGCAATACTCGGTCAGGTTGCGGATGTCGTTGCGGTCGTTGTTCCAGTCGCCGCTGAGGCCGCGATCGGCCCCGTGGGTCATTTTAAAAAAGAGGACGGGCGTCTTGCCCTTGGCCAGGAAAAGCAGGGCGAAACTGGTGGCGATCACTTCGCGGGATTCGCTGTTCTCGCCTTTCCATGAACCATCCTGCTTTTGGATTTTCAGGAGATGGTCGGCGCCGAGGCGATACCAGTCGATCGCATCATTGTTGGCATCGAACCAAAAGCGCTGCCCGGAGAGTCGACCGGCGCGTTCGAGGCCGTAGATGTTGTAGAACTTGTATTCCGTTCCACTTTCCTTATTGGGCATGCGGTTGGTGACGCTGAAAATCTGGCCGAGTCTCTTGATCCCCTTGGAGAGCGCATCGTCCATAACGAATTGGCCGCAATTTTGCACGGTGCCGTCGGCGCGGAGATTTTCCTGAACCCGGTAAAGCTGCATCCCGCTGATGAGCAGGCCGCACACCCCGGCGGCGGTCATGGTGATGCGTTCATCGGTCCGCAGGCCGAAGGTGGCCCCGCGATAATTCCAACCGCCCGTGTGCATTTGCGTGTCGAGGTAATAACGTTGGATGCCCTTCCAAATGTCGTTGGGGACGTTGACGCCCGCCACGGCGGCTTCGCGGAGGGCCAACACAGCGTATTGCGTGTTGGAATTGTCGGGCAAGTCCATCGCTTCATAGGGGTAACCCCAGGCCAAACCGCCGCCGACTTGGATGCGTTTGGCGTTGCGCACCAGCCAATCGACGTTCCGCTTGATCCGCAGGCGATCCACCTTGGGGGCCGCCTTGCAGAAGACCATGGTCTGCAGGGAAACCACATAGGTGGACTTCGGCTCCAAGTCGCGGAGAAAGCGGAGGCTTTTTTGGATCACGTCGTCGTTGGGATCGACGCCGCACTCCAACAGCGCCAACGTGGCCAGCGACGTGGGGCCGCCGTACCACTGCTGCATCAATTGTTGCGAGGAGGGGAAAAGGTGCTCCCAGTTGCCGTTCTGCTGTTTCCCCTTGAGGTATTCCACACCCTTGCGAATGCTCTCGCGGACCTGCTCCGGCGTGAGCGGCTGCGCCGCGACGTGATGGGCGAGGCCGAGCCACAAAGCCAGGCTCATGGCCAGGCTCCCCCAGGTCAGCCTGTTGTAGGGAAGGTGCTGATTGTTCGGGGACATGGATCGGCTCTCCAAGCAAGAGGCGAAAGGAACCCTTGCGAAGTGTTCACGACTAGATTCTATTGTCCGTTAGAGTGCATTTGATTGCAAGCCGGATCGAATTTTCTTCTCAATTCGGCGATCCATGCGTCTCCAACGATGTCAAAGTTTGCCTGATCGAAAATGTGGAGAAAAAAACAGGCCAGGCAGCGCCCCAGGGCAAGGACATCAGGTACAGCATGAGTTTTGCTTACAAACGGAACTTTTTTTTGACTAATCAGTCTAACCCACGTAGGGGTGCCAGCTTGACAGACGCTTAGGAGCGGGTACGATTGGTGGAATGTTCTTTCATCATATAGGGTTGAATCCACCGGAAAGGTTATTGCAACTCGATCTGTTCAGCGTCAAAAAGCCAAGCCCGCCTGAGGTTGGGTCGTGAAACCCGGCCGAGGTTGGTCATCACCGTTATCCTAACGCTTTAATTCGCAACATCAGGAGCGTGTTTCATGTCGAAGTCCAAATCAACCTCCGAACCCCGGAAGATTCGCCCCACGCTAGAACTCCTCGAAACCCGCGAAGCTCCCGGCAATTTCCTCATGGGGGCAACCGGATATAGCGATCCGATGTTCGGCATGAACCCGGCTCGTCTGTCGATCCTGCAGCCGGCTCCCGCGCCCCGCTCCAGCATGAGCTGGAACCAAGCGACCGCGAACGGGGGCTGGACGCCGCAACTGTCGATCCCGACGGTCAATCTCCCATCTTCATCCTACACCATTGACACCGGTTCCTTTGGCCAAGGCTCTTCCAGCGGCAGCTCAAAGCCCATCGGCTATGACGATCCTTTGGCCCAAGCCACGAATCAATTGACGAATGCCGTTTCGACCACGAGTCCGACGCCAAGCAACACGACGGGCGATGGGTTCCATAATGGTTCGGCCAACTCGTCTGGTTCGGAATATACCGGGTCAGGCTCCACGAATCGCTATCATGCCGCGGGTGATCCAGCCGCCTTGGCCCAGTTGACGGCGGCGGTCATGTCGACGCCTGGCGGCGGCGGCAGTTCGGGCGGCTCGATTGGCGGCGGCGGCGGGGGCAGCGTCCTGGCGACGAATCAATGGATGGTGACCGTCGTGCCCGGCGTCAACGTGCAGCAAATCGCGGCCTACATCGGCGCTCAGCACCTTCGCAGCACCTACATCGCCAATCAATACGTCTGGGCTTTCCCGACCAACTTGACCACTGCTCAAGTGGAAGCGCGGCTGAACTTCGTCTCCGGAGCCGTGAAGGATTACTACCAGATCTACAACATCAACACCCATCAACGATTGCTCATTCCCAATGATCCGCTCTTCTCCCAGCAGTGGCATCTGCGCAACACCGGTCAGGGCGGCGGCTTGGTGGGCACCGACATTAATGTCATCAATGCCTGGAACACGGTATTGGGGACAGGTTCAGTGATTGGCATCGTCGATGACGGCATTGATTGGCTGCATCCTGATCTGCAGCCCAATTTCATTTCCATGTTCAGCCGCGATTTTACCGATGAAGGCACGCCCTTTGGCTTCCCCTCGGATGGGGCCTCGCATGGTTCCTCCGTGGCGGGAGTTTCCGGCGCTCGCGGCAACAATCTCTACGGCGTCTCCGGCGTGGCCATGAACGGCCGCGTGGCATCGCGGAAGATCTTCGGCGGCGGGATCAGCCAATTAGGCTTTGCTGACGCCGTGGCGGGAGACAATCAAAACATCCATATTTCGAATAATAGCTGGCGCTTCGGCTTCGGCGCGACGGAAAACCTCGCCCCGCAATTGCAAGCCGCCATTCAGAACGCGGTTCGCAATGGCCGCGGCGGCAAGGGATCGGTCATCGTCTTTGCTTCGGGTAACTCGGGCGAAGAAGATGCGAACTACGTCTATCCGAATAACAACGTCAACGTCATCACCGTTGGCGCCCTGGCAAACACCGGACGCCGGGCCGACTATAGCCAATACGGCTCCAACCTGTTCGTGGTGGCTCCTTCCGCGGGCGGCACCTTGGGCATCACGACCACCGCCACGCGGGGCACGGGCGATCTGGGAGCCAACTTTGAATTCACATCCGGCTTCGGCGGCACTTCTTCGGCTGCTCCCGTCGTCTCGGGCGTGGTCGCGCTGATGCTTCAGGCCAACCCGAATCTCGGCTACCGCGACGTGATGAACATCCTTGCACGGACCGCGAAAGTCGTGGATCCCTCCAGCTTTGGCTGGTCGACCAATGCCGCTGGGCTCAACATCAATCATGAGTACGGCTTTGGCTTGGTGAACGCATTTGCCGCCGTCAACATGGCCCAAAGCTACACCAGCTATCTGCCCGCGCAGCACTTGTTCTCCACCACGGATTACGTGGGCCAGCGGGTCATCGATGGCAACTTCGCTGGCGTGACGCGGTCGATCAATCTCAACCTGCCCACGAACTTCATTGTTGAAAAAGTCGCCGTGCAGATGAACATCGATAGTCCGGTCGCGGGCGATTACCAAATCACCTTGACGGCGCCCAGCGGCACCCAGTCGATTCTGAGTCGGCCATTGCCTGGGCCGGATGGAGTTTCTTACCCCAACTTCACGCTCAATTCCGTGCGGCATTGGGGTGAAGTGGCGGGTGGCACCTGGACATTGAACGTCCGCGACGCTCGCCCAGGCTATGAAGGCGACTTCAATAGCTGGACGCTGCAAGTCTACGGCCATTACGTCACACCTCCAGATGGCGGCGGCGGTGGCGGCGGCGGCGGCGGTGGCGGCGGCGGTGGCGGTGGTGGCGGCGGCGGCGGCGGCGGCGGCGGTGGCGGCGGCGGCAGCAGCAACGGCACGTCCGACCTCTTCTACGAACCAAACGAAACCGCCGATCGCGCTTACAACTTCGGCAATCTCTCCACGGGCTTGACGGTCAACAACCTGGCCATTAATTCTCAGGTCGACCGCGATTGGTTCCGCTTCTATACCGCCAGCACCAGCCAGGTAACGGCCCAGATCGACATCGCTCCGGGTGGCGGCAACGTGGTGCTCCGCATGTTCGTCTACTGGCCGCCGACACGCTCCCTGATCGAACTCGGCGCGGGCCAGGGCACCAAGCCGCAATTAGGCGGTTCCCAATCGGTGACGTGGTTCATCCCCGCGGGATACCACATTTTCCTCTGGGTCTATGGCGTCAATGGCCACATGGGCAACTACAATCTGACGATCTCGCAAACGTAGTCGGCTCCGCGCTCTGACCTCCACGAAAACAGCAGGCCCATGGATGTTCTCCATGGGCCTGCTCGTCTTTCTGATGAGGTGTCGACCCGCCGTCGATTAGAAGAAGATTTCCAGGGACACTGAGGGGCCGTGGAAGAACAGCGTGCCAGTCGTGCTGAACGTCGTCGGCTGGGTTTCGAGATCGAAGTTGATCTGGTTGTCGGTCTTGGCGGTGCCGACGAACCACTTGAAGTCGTACCCGCCCTTGAGCCGCATGTTGCCCGAATACAGGTAGAGATGGACGCCGGTCTCGTAAAGCTGCGTGAACTCGGCGCGCTGGATGCTGGTGTCAAAGCCCTGGAAGCCGTCGCCGCGGGTGAGCGTGTGGCGGATGGTCATCAGGTTGGTCATGAAGCCGAGACGGCCCATCGCTTCGATGCCGAACCAGGAGTTGACGGCGTAGTTCAAATCGAAGCCGACCTGCGGACCCATGAGGCGATTCGTGGTTTGATAGGTCAAAGTGGCGATGGTGCCGGGGAAGGAGCCGAAACGGATGGCGTCGTCATCCACGGTATAATCGAGCCGCTCCCACAGATCGACGTAGCGCAGACCGACGAGCAGGCTGTAGCGGAACTCTTCGCAATCGCAGGGGCCAATGATCTTGGCGTTGAAGGCGCCGCTGGCGCTATTCTGCCGGAAGTCGAACCGCATGGTGTCGGCTTGCTGCCACATGCCGGCGTTGCCTTCGAATCCCAGGGGCGGCCGCACAAAGAAGCTGCTCAATCCCGCTTCTCCCGAGAGGAAGCGAGCCGCACCGCGATTGGGGACGTACCAACCGGCGAATTCGTAGATCACGTCTTCCTGCTGCACGCCGAAGTTGACCTGGAAGCCGTTGTTCCAGGGAATGCCCACGTCATTGAGGCGGAAGAGGTTGACCTGCGTGGGGTCGGCGGGATTGCCCGTGTCGAAGCCGCTGACGTCGGCCACGACGAAGGGCCGCGTGTTGTACGGATTGCGTTTCAGCATCAACCAGCCGAAGTCGACAAAGAACTTGCCGCACCCGGTGTCGCAGCCCGGTTCCGAGCCGAAGGACACACCCGGCCGGGGCGGTCCATATCCTCCCGGAGGAGGCGGGCAGGAAGCCATGGAATAAGGAGCGGGCACGCCATAGGCACCCGCCGGCGAGGGGCCGCCCATGCCGCCCTCTCCGAAGCCGCTGAACACGCCGCTGGAAGCGGCAGGCACGGCATCACCCATGCCCTGAGCGAAAGCTTCAGCCGGCGTTCCCCAGGACGCCAATGCCCCCAAAAGCGTTCCGAGCACCCATCGCTTGGCCATGTTTCCATTCCCCTGTCGGCAGGCTTTTGTGCCGTGTGAACCAAACCCCCCTGGGCAGACAGCTTGCCTTGCCGGTAGGCGCAAGCTTCGAGTCTGCGTCCTGGTTGTACATCGGCCCATATATCCCCGTAACTTGAACTCTTCCCTAAAAGCGATACGTTTACCCCAACTGTTAAAGTGCATACAAGGATGAAACTCCGGCCTGATTAGCTTTCCCGGCTTGCCCAATTTCATTTTCCCCATGAGCAAAGGCGTTCCAGGATGGAAAACCAAATCATTGAAGAGTCCGAATCGCCGACCGAACCGCAATCCTGGCCCGTGCTCAATGCCGTTGAAAGGCGCGTGTTGGGTGTCCTGATCGAAAAGGCCAAGACAACCCCCGATGCCTATCCCTTAACGCTCAACAGCCTGATCACAGGTTCGAATCAAAAGAGCAACCGCGACCCAGTCATGTTCCTGGATGACGCTGCCATCGAAGCGGTCATGCCAAACCTGAAGGGCCAGGGATACGTGCAGCAAATCATGGGCAGCGGGAGGGTCGACAAATACCGGCACAATCTGTACGAAGCCTGGCGTGTGAATAAGGTTGAACTGGCGATTCTGGGTGAATTGCTGCTTCGTGGGGCCCAATCATTGGGCGATCTCCGGGGCCGGGCCAGCCGCATGGAACCGATCCCGGATTTGGACCAACTGCGAACTCACCTCAAAGGCCTCGTCAGCCGGGGCTTGGTCGTTTATCTCACCCCCGAGGAACGGCGCGGGGCGATGGTCACCCATGGGTTTGGATCACCGAAGGAAATCGAGGAAAGCGTTGCCGCTGTGGCCCATTTAACCTCGGATGCCGCTCCTGCACCTCTCGGCCATCGGGAGAGTGGCCCGCGGGGCATGACTGCCCTTCCTCCGGACCTTATGCAGCGGATTGAAAGTCTGGAGCAACGTCTGGCCGAGGCAGAAAAGAAACTCGATCAGTTGTCGGCCACGGTTTTGGGTGGTTAGAAAAGCATGGCCGAAAGGTGGTGCCCCTTTTGACCGGCGGAAGATGGGCAAGCCAGCGAGGGTTCGACTCGCTATCCTGCCCCGAGGCCGTATAATGGGATAGACCTCCTTTTCGTTCCACCCGCCGAGATGGTATCCATTTGCCGCGGGGGGGCGAGGGGAGCGAGGATGTCCCCGATGTTGAGGAAACTCCATGGCGTCGCGTGATCTCAAGTCCAATCCTTCCAATTCTGGCCAGAATCGACGCGCGCCCACCCCCATGCTTCCAGGGAGCTGGATCCTGGCCGTCGTCATGATCGGCCTGGTGCTTCTGGTCCTGATGCCGTTTGTCAATCCGTCCTCGGTCCAGCTCACCTACAGTCAGTTCCTGGAACAGGTTCAGCTCAAAAACCTGACGAAGGTGAAGATTTCGAATCAGATCAAGGGAGACATCATCGACCTGGATAAGCTGCCGCCCGATCTGAGCAAGAAGAAGATCAAGCATTTCACGACGCAAAAACCGCCACAAGGTTCGGGCATCGAAGACCGCGATCTGGTGCCGTTGCTGACATCGTCCAAGATCGATTTCGAATTCGAGCAGGAAGCCTGGCCGTGGCTGGGGCCGCTGATCTATGCCCTGCTGCCGGTGGTGCTGCTCGTCCTCTTAATTCTGTTTCTGTTGCCGCGCTTCCGCGATCCCTTGAGTGGCGGGTTCCTGAACTCCTACGTGAAAAGCCCCGCCAAGAAGTATGAAAGCTCCAAGATGCGGGTGACCTTCAACGACGTCGCCGGCATGGAAAACGCCAAGCTGGAGCTGCAAGAGGTGGTGGACTTCCTGCGCACCCCCGAGAAATACCAGCGGCTGGGCGGGCAGATTCCCAAGGGCGTGCTGCTCTTCGGGCCGCCTGGAACGGGCAAGACGCTGCTGGCCCGAGCCGTGGCCGGGGAGGCGGCTGTCCCCTTCTTCAGCATCGGCGGCTCCGAATTCATGCAAATGTTCGTCGGCGTCGGGGCCACCCGCGTCCGCGATCTGTTCAAGACGGCCAGGGAAAATGCCCCCTGCATCATCTTCATCGACGAGATCGACGCCGTGGGCCGGCGCCGTGGCGCCAGCATGAGCGGCGGACACGACGGCGAGCGCGAGCAAACCCTTAATCAAATCCTCAGCGAGATGGACGGATTTCTCCCCACCGATAATCTGATTGTCATCGCCGCCACCAATCGGCCCGACGTCCTCGATCCCGCGCTGCTTCGGCCCGGACGCTTCGATCGGCACATCGGCGTGGATCGTCCCACCTGGCAGGGTCGGCTCGCCATCCTCAAGGTCCACACCCGCGACAAACCCCTGGCCAACGACGTCAAGCTGGACAACATCGCCCGCAGCGTCATTGGCATGACCGGCGCGGACCTGCGCAACCTGGCGAATGAAGCCGCCCTGATCGCGGCCCGGGAAAATCAAACCAAGATCAGCCGCCGCCATTTCGAGGCCGCCGCGGATCGCGTCATGATCGGCACCAAGCGCGAGGAACTGCTTACCGCCGACGACAAACGGCGCACGGCCTACCACGAAGCCGGCCATGCCCTTGTCACCTGGTATCAGCCGGCCGCCGACAAGCCGCTCAAGGTTTCCATCATTCCCCGCGGCCAGACCCTCGGCGTCAATCTGATGGTTCCCGAAGAAGACCGCGTCCATCATGGCAAGGATCAATTCATGGCCTACTTGGTCATGGCCATGGGCGGTCGGGCGGCCGATCGGCTCGTTTATGGCAACTACTACTCCGGCGTCGAGGACGACCTGAAAAAGGCTACCCGCGTGGCTCGCATGATGATCACCCGCTGGGGCATGAGCGATCAGTTGGGGCCGGTCTCCTTCCAATCCAGCAGCGACGGCGACAATCCCTACGAGCTGCCCATGCGCGAGTACAGCGACGCCACTGCCAAGGCCATCGACGAGGAAGTGCAATCCCTGCTCACCCGCGCGGACCAAACGGCTTGCCGCATTCTCGAGGAACATCGCCATCAATTGGACATGATCGTCGAGGCGCTGCTGCAGCGCGAAGAGTTGCACAAGGACGAGATTGAACTTTTGCTCAAGGAAGGCCGCCTGCCTCCGATCGAGGAATCGACGGAAGAGGCCGCCGCGGAAACGCCAGCAGGCGAGTCGGCGACCGAGCCCGCGCCAGCCGCATCCCAGGAAGCCATCGCCTCGGCTTCCTGATCGGACAGGTTTCCAGCCATCACCTCCCGCTGCCTTCACTCAGGCTATCCAGACTCATAAGCTGGACGGTGCTTGTTACAGTGCATAGCGCGGAATCTTCAGCATATCACCCCCCTTGAGCGCGGATTGATGGGCCACGATGCCGGCCACGGTCATGTTCAAGGACTGCGCGATATCGACCAGGGGTTTGCGGTTCAGCAGAATCGCCTCGACAAATTCGCTCATGAGATAGCCATGGGACCCGCCATGGCCGCCGGCTGCAACGCCGGGCGGCAGCGGCGGCTTCTTCGTATTGACGGCGACCCGGGCGGCTTTCTGGCCCCAGACGCGGCCCATTTCACCCGCCGCTTCCGGCATGTCCCAACAGACGGCCATCCGGGCCATGCCCCCCTCGCTGGTTCGGAACAACGCGATCTCCGAGCCAAACGGGTTTTTGTACGGGTTGTTCGCGGGCTGAAGATGTTCGACATGGCTCGGCATACCCATGCAGGAGACTTCCGTGAAATGGCCGCCCGTGACGCCGATGTAATAGGCGTTGGAATGCGTGGGATACCACTGCGGCGGCAGGCCGACGCGCCAACCCTTGTAGGAGGGAAACGGCGTCGGGAAGTAATGATAATACTCCCCCTCGGAATAGATCAGTTGACCCATAGCACCGGCGCGATAACGCTGCCGCCAGGCATGCAGGTCGTCGTGGAAGTAGGAGGTCTCGAACATCATGTATTGCAGGCCGCTTTTCTTGACGGCGGCAAACAAGGCGTCCGCTTCCTCCAACGAGCCGAACACGGCCGGCACGGCACAGGCGACGTGCTTGTCGTGTCGCAGCGCCTCCACGGTGAGTTGATAGTGGCTGGGTGCGTCCGTGGCGATGAAAACGGCTTCAATCCGTTTGTCCTTAAGCATCTCTTCGCATGAGGGATAAGTTTGAGAACAGCGGCATGCCTTGGCCAGGGCGGCACATCGGTCGGGCAACAGGTCGGTCACGGCGGCGACTTCAACGTTGGGGTGATTCTGAAACCCAAACGCCGCCCCGAACTGGCAAGCCCCATGGCCGGCGATGCCGACGCGAATCTTGCGATCGGAGATCGGCTTCCAATCCTTGGACGCGCTAGGGTCGGTCGGTTTTTCTTCAAAGCCCTGGATCGGTTTTTTCTGATCATCGGCGCAGCCAAAGGCGGCGGCGCCCAGCGTCGCGGCCGCGCCGCCAAACTCAAGAAACGACCGCCGAGAAAACCGTCCGCCTGGTGTGTTGATCATGGTAGGCATCTCCCGATAAACATCGTCGAATGGGTTGCATGTTGTACTGTAGCGGCATGAGCGGGGTGAATGCAAACATCGATTGCCCGTGACGATCAAAGAGAGCGGCTTTGCGATGCCGGTCGCCCTATTCTCCCCCTTTTTCGCCACGGCGACCGATGCGGCCGCGGGCCTTTTTTCTTAGAACAACCAAGCCCCTTCCGGGCTTTCGCTCAACGACCGCTTCATGGTCCCTGGGGAGAAACGCGGCATGGCCAAGACCGAGCAACCGCTGGTGGGCGTGATCATGGGGTCTAAGTCGGACTGGGAGACGATGCAGCACGCCGCCCAGATATTGGAACAGTTGGGTGTGCCCCACGAGGTGCGGGTCGTCTCAGCCCACCGCACGCCGGATGTGCTCTTCGAATACGCCCAAACGGCGGCCAGTCGCGGCCTGGAAGTGATCATTGCCGGGGCGGGGGGCGCTGCCCATTTGCCGGGCATGACCGCGAGCAAAACCCCGCTGCCCGTCCTGGGCGTGCCGGTGCAGTCCAAGGCGTTGCAAGGGTTGGACTCGCTGCTGGCTATTGTGCAAATGCCTGCGGGCATCCCCGTGGGCACGCTCGCCATCGGCCAGGCCGGGGCCGTCAATGCCGCGCTGCTGGCCGCAGCGATCCTGGGCAACCGCCATCCCGCCATCCGTCAAGCGCTCGAAGCCTATCGCCAACAGCAAACCGCCGCCGTCCTGGCGCAGCCTGACCCGCGCAGTTAGGTCGTCCATGAACACCCCGCCAGCGCGTCGCGTTTTCGGCCCGCACAAGGGTTTATTGGAAGAGCATGCTCTGATTGATCAGTCCGCCGCGGCGCCCGTTTTTCGGCGCGGCCAGGATGGGGATGATCTCGAAATTCACGCCGAGATTGTTGCGCAAGGCATCGTATGTGACGCCGATGCTCAACTGCAGGTCCGTCCCGACGCGGGTGAGGATGATGCTGTTGCCCAGGTTTTGATTGTTGCCGAAGTCGTAGCTGGTCGCCCAGGTGACCTGATACTTGGAGCTGAAAGCGTAACTGGTGCTGGCGACGACGGCGTCAACTCCCAGGGGATCGATGTGGCGGAAGCCGAGGTAGAAGTTGAGCCGTTCCGTGCGGTCGATGAACCAGCCGACGTTGAAATACTTGCCGCCGCCCCCGAAAGGTTCGGCGAAGCCATGGCTGACGAGGGTGGTGCGGTCGCCGAGGTGCCAGGTGAAATCGTAGCCTAAAAGCCCGAAGGGATGGCCGTAATTATCCCGGTCGTTGTCCGGGAAATAGGTGGCTTCCATGTTGAAGGTGATCCAATCGACGATGTGCTCCTGACCAGGGAAGCCGCGCTTGGTCTGCCAGCGCTGGCGGACGCCGAACCTGAGAAACTGCATGTCGTCAATCAGCTCCGTGTTCCAGTCCAAGCCGCGCCGCAGAGCGAACAGTTGCGGGTCATAGAGCGGATTCGTGGCGAGGTTGATCCCGCCGAGTTGCTGTGCGGTATAGAACGGTCCCGGAAAGCCCAGGCGATAGAGCCGCAGATCGCGGCGGGCCTGGTCGGTGGCGTCGTCGTCGAGACGGTCCAACCCGGGCAGTTTGCGAAAATCCTGGTTGGAAACGATGTAGCGATAATCGGCTTCGAACGTCACCTTGTGAGCCAAGCCGTTGACGTTGAGAAGCTGGCTGTAGGCGTCGAGATCGATCTTGGTCAGAGGCAAACTAGCCCGCGCACCACCGCCGCCCGCGACCCGGCCCAGGGCGTCGTCGACCAGGGAATCCGTGTAATAGGCCAAATCGAGCCGGCCATACGGCGACACGCGCATCGGGCCAAGGTTGAAGGGCAGTTCCAATTCCTGCCACAGGTCGAAGCGGCCCAGAGACAAGTCGTCGTGATTGGGCGTGTCGATCGAGGGCGGCAGGGGCCGATAGCGGTCGAACTCATTGGGCACCGGTCCCAGATAGGCGAACGGCACGTCCCGCGTGCGATGGAAGCTCAGATAGCCGGCGCTGGCTCGGGCGTTGTAGTTGAAAAGTTGGAGCAAATCCTGTCCGATGAGGTAGCCCTTGCCTTCGGGGAGTTTCTGCGTCTCATTGACCCAACTGCGCAGATTGGGCTGCGCCTCGGCGGTGAAGCCGAAGTTACTATGGAGGAATTGCAGCCGGAGATAAGTTTCCTGGTTCAATTCCTCGTCAAACTCCCGCTTGTAATACTGCTCGAGGAAGTTGCGGTCGCTCAGGTACGCCCCCTGGGCCATCAAGCTCCAATTTTCGTTCAACTCTTGCCGATGCCGGGCGATGATGCGGCCGCGCAGCTCGCGGGGCGGTTCGAAGGTTCGCGGACCGCCCAGGATGTCGGTGCCCTGATCGTAAATGATGTAGCCGAGGACAGAGGAGTCGTATCGGCCGCCGATGCCGAACAGGCCGACGCCGGTGGTCAGAAATTCGGTGCCCAATGCGGGCCCGCGCTTGCTGAGGTAATCGGTCTCCAGGCGCCAGCGGGTGTTGGGCTGATCGTGCATGCCGAGCAGTGAGAACATGTCCCAACCCACGAGCAGGCCAAAGCCAAAGACGCGATCCGTGCGGACGCGGATGTCGCGGAGCGGTCCAAGCGGCTCGCGCAGGTCGCCCTCGGCATACGGAATGTAGCCGATGGGAAACTCCCTGAGCCGGGGAACCACTTCGGTGGCCGTGGCAAAAAGTTCGGTGACCATTTCGGGTTGGCCGGTTTCGGGATTGGCCATGGTGATGCCGAAGAGGCCGCGCCGCTCCACCTGCCGGGTCTCCAGGCTGATTTCACGGGCAAACACCTTGAAATCCGGATCGGACGGCAAACGGCTGGCGAAGAGCACGGCGTCCGAGGCCTCGAAGCGATTGAGGCTGACCTGCCGAATCTCCGATGATTGGAGATAGACGGGCAGGGGCAGCCCAGGCCGGCGGACGATGACCTCGCTGTCCCGCATCGTGGCCACGTTGCGGCCTACATCGTAGTAAGCGTTGTCGGCGATCATGAGGATGCTCGTTCCCGCCTGATCGCCCTTGAGGGTGGCCTGACGGATTTCCACGTGGCCTTCGAGATAGATTTCGGCCTGATCGCGGCTGATGCCGCCGCGCAGCTCGGCCAGCCCCCGGCTCAGATCGAGGTCCTTGAGCCAAATGATGGCCCGGTCGGTGCTGATGTCGATCAACTGGCCCGCGGCGTCGTCGGTGACATAGATGGCCACGCCATCGGTCACGATGACGGCTTGCTCGTTCGGCCCGGTGGGCACGATCTTGGCGGCGGGACTGCGCGTGCCCCGGGGGGCGATCTGAATCCGCTTGCCCTGCAACTGGCCGAAACCCAAGGAAGGTCCCGGCTCCTGCCCCGTTCCCTCGGGACCTGGCCCGCCTTGGCCATCGGGTCGTTGCATCAGTTTGGCGGGGGAACGATTGGTCGAGAGCAGCGGCGTCGGACCCTGCTTGGGCAGATCGGACTCTTGCTGTTTGGGCGTCTCGGGGAGCGGCTGATTGACCGACCCATTGTGCAAGAAAAGCTGCTGCTCCGCCACGGCCCGGCGATAAAACGGATCGTCCGCCGCGGCCTGGCCCAAGCTTTGCTGTGTGTTTTTGAGGCGTAATTCGCCCGTGGTGCGCCAGACGAGAAAAATCTTCGCGTAACGTTTGCGTTCGGTGCCTTCCTCGAACGTAACTTCCCCTTCGCCGTAAATCTGCGCGGGGACGACCTGTCCGGGCTTAGGCTCCTGCTTGGAGATCCAAATCAGGGCCTCGTTCATCCGCAGCCGATTCAGCCCCTGTTCGATGACGACTTTGCCGCGAACGAGCAGGACGTGATGTTCCTCATCGCTCCAGCCCCAGGATTGATCGCCCTGGATGGTAATGGGCTTGGCCAAATCCTCGGGCCGATCCGGCCGGGGGGATGCGGCAGAGGTCGTGGTTTCGGGGCCAGGCGGCTCCAAGGCGGGCAGAGAGGGCGGCTCCGCGGCCGACTGGGCGCGGAGCGATCCTGACGGAATCAGGATTCCGAAACCCACTAGCCAAGGCATCAGCCAATAGATCAACGGCCCACGCGGCACGATCTTCCCCCAAACCACGGTCCACCCGGTCGTCCTTGCCGTTCCAGGGGCAACCCCGGACGCAGGGACGGAAGCGGGCGGATGATACTGGGGGGCGCGGCAGTGTCAAGGGCAGGTCAACGGTTCGACGTGCTTGAATGAGCAAATGGAAAAAGAAAACGCCCTGGCGCTGAGGTGCCAGGGCGTGCTGCGTTTTACTTAGATTGTAAAGAAGGTTCAGCGATTGGGGTCAAACCCGCCGCCGCCGCCGGGACCCCCTTGAGTCCGGGTCACGTTTTCAAACCCCGCGGGCGGATTGGGCGTGGGGTAGCGCTGCAGATCGTAAAACAGCAACGCGCAGGCGGCAATCATGGCCATTAGCGAAACGCCCAACAGCACCGTATAGGCGTCGTTTTGCGGCTTGGGCTTGAGATCGGCGAGACTGGCTCGTGGCATGTCCAACACTCCTCGGGCGGAAAACTCCTGGCCTGTTCTGGAATCGAGTTAGCGGGATTGGATAATCCGATTGGCGACAATGTCGTTCGGTTGCACCAGTTTGTGGAACTTGGGATCGATGATCTGCCCGACGGCTTCATGCGGCGATACTTCCCGAATGGTCAGCCGGCCCAGGTACATGGGCGTCGGCTTGAGTCGAAAGACTTCGAGCGTGTGGCCGCGGAGCAAGCCCGCGTCGCTGCCGATGGAGATCGACACCAGTCCGCCTTGGCCCACGGCCTTGACGATGCCTTCCACGTCGTTCGGCACGGGCACCACGTCGCCCAGCGGGGCCGTCTTCGACGTCACGCGCTTGGTCGGATCGTTGAGCATAACTTGCAGCGATTCGACCTGTTCGGTCAGATCCTTGATCTGCAATTCCATGGACTGATTGCGAGCTGCCAGGCTCGATGCCGCCACTTCGAACTGCGTCTTGAGGTTCATGGCGTTCGTCTTGTCAGTGGTCAACTGCGCCAATTCGGAGTTTTTCTGCTTGATGGTTTCATAAACGCGGGTCACTTCCTGGCGGCGCTTGTCCAGTTCTTCCAGCGCGGCGCGGAGATCGATCTGGCTTTTCTCGAAGGCGCGCTTGGCGGCGTCGGCTTCGGTGCGGGCCCGCTGCACTTCGTTGTTCTTTTGGTCCACTTCCTTGCTGACGTTGTCCTTCATGCTCTTGATTTCATTGGACAGCGTGGCGATTTGCCCGCGCAAAGCGGCCAGTTCCTCGTCGCGTGCTTTGAGGTCGGCTTGCATCGCCGGGACGGTCCGCGAACGCAGGTCCATGGCCACGGTGTACCAGCTCTTGCCGGTTTGGCGGTCCTTGTTCAAGGTGTTGATCGTGAAGGCGAAGCCCAAGAACACCAAACTGAACAGGAACAGGAAGACCGTAAGAATTTTCCCAATAATGGTCATGAACACCCCTCCCGAAGCCGCCCGCGTGATTCGCTGGGCCCCCAACTTGATCTATCTTCCCCGCGACACGCACGGCGCCGCTTGATCATCCATGGATGGATCAAACCCTGATGATGGCTTCCCCTTGATCGGGTCGGCATATGCCAAGCTTGACTACCCTTGTCAAGGCGATCTTGGCGGGTTTGATCTGGTTCCTCGACCTGATGGGCTGCTCGCGATGCTTTCCATCAGGCATCCTAGTTTAACTTGGGTCGCTGGCGATGTCCATCCTCGACCGCGCGATCTGCGACCTTAGCCGGTTTTCAGCGGCTTTGGGCAGGATCGGTTGTCCAGAACGGCCCAAGGATCCGCCCTTGCCTCGATTCTCCCGCTAGGCCTTTAGACCCATGCCGCCCAATGTCTTGTTCGCTCCGCTCCACACTGGATGCAATCACCCGCGGCTACTGATTCCCGAGGGCTTCCGCGCGCGTCTTGAGGATGTCGTTGCGTTTCATGAGCACCATCAGGCGAAGCACTTCGTTCACGAGCACGGGTTGCAGGCTTTCGAAGCGCCGTTCGGATTCCTGCTTGGCGGCCATGGCGGCGGCCACCTGGTCCCGCATCGCCCGCGCGCCGGGATTCTTGTCCGGGTCGGGCGTGATGATTTCACGGAGCCGTTTCTGTTCGGCGAAGGCATCGCGCGTCTGCTCGCGCATGGCGTTCAAGTCGCGAATCAGCACGGTCAGGGCCACCTGCTGCCGATTCCAATTGTCGTAGATTTCCTTGGTCTCATTTTCGAGGCGCGTGATGTCTTCCTTGGTCTGCTTGACCGTTTTGGGCTTGTTGCTGGCAAACGGGTCCTCGGCGTCGTAGGGGACAGCGCGGTCGCCCAAGCGAATCTGGGCCAAGAGGGAATTCAGGGCCTGCTTCTCCAAGTCGCGCTGCAGGTAAAGGTCCGTGATTTCCTTGCCGAGTTGGTTGCGCACTTCGCCATATTGCGTCTGGTCGGCGTACGCCCACATGGCCACGCCCACGGCCAGAGTGCTGAAGATGACCATGGTGAACACGAACACTTTGCCGATAGTGGTGAGCATCTCGAATCCCTTTCAACCAGAACGGAGCACGGCCCCTTCGCTTCCGGAGCCAATCAGCGCCGGCTGGCCCGGACCGAATCGGCCGAGCGCATCTCCACGGTGCGGAGCATCTGTTCCAGGCGTTCATTGTCGTCGAGCAGTTTTTCGATGCGGCCTTGAACTTCTTCAAGCTGGCGGCGCGCGTCGTTTTCCCGGCCGATGGCGACGTCGCGGGCGTGCAGGGCTTCCTCGATCTCCGCGAGCAGCTGCGTGATCTCGCGGCGGCGTTCGGTGTTCTCAAACAGGGTGCGATCGCGGAGGAGGACTTCCGCTTCGAGCCGCTCCTGGAGGCGCTTGGATTCCTCGGTGATGACCGCGATGTCGGCCAGGTATTGCTCCTTGACGCGCACCAGGGCCGCCTTGCGCTCCATCAACTCGCGCTCTTCGGAGGCCAGTTTCGGGTGGTTCATCAGGATCGCCTCGCGGAGCAGCCGAGTGAAGCCGCCGGGGCCGAGGTCCTTGGCCAACTGGTCCAGGCCTTCGCGGTCCAGCAGGAGCTTGCCGGGGTCGTCATTCTTGGGGGCCTCGGGATTGTAGCGCAGACGGCTCAGTCCCATGCGGACCTGGCCTTCGCTGCGGGGGCGGTGGGGGACCTGGTCGCCGCGGCCGCGCCGGGCCGATTCATCGCGCTGCTTGTTTTGTTCGAGGCGTTCGACCTTGGCGCGGTCGGCGGGGGGTAGCCGTTCCATCAATTGTTCGGTGATTTGCACGCGCTCCACCAGCGCCGCCAGATCGGCGTCGCTCAGGCTTTGAATCCATTCCGCCGTGGTCTTGCCGCCGTCGCGCAGCTTCTCGCCGGCTTCGACGAATTGATTCCAAACTTGTCGCTGGTAGTAAGCTCGCCCCGAGGCGTACACGAGGACGATGGCGGCTACAATGTTCAAGAGGGCGAGAATTCGTGTCGTCCACGTCATTGGCAATGTCTCCAAGCCGATCGATCCGGGCCTGGCTTCCTGTGTCAAACCCAGAGTACACGCGCAGTATAGGCCGAGCGCGGGCGAATCAATCCTAGTTTACCCAGACTTTCCGGACACGGAAGTGAAAATAGACGGCATCATCGGGAAAAACGCGGTAAACGGAACCGTTTGTAGGGGCAGAGACGGTAAAGTCGGAAAATCCGAACAGCCGATGACGCAACATCCGTTCCTTCTAGTTTTCGACATTCCGGTTACAGTTCTTCCCAATCGCTGCCGCAAGCCAAAAATTTAAAGCCAATAGAAGTCCAATGAAGAGATCACAAATAGTTATCTAGCCTCTAGTTATATCTTTCAACGATATTAAGAGCATTTGATTAGAAAGAATATATGAGTTTATTCTCTCATGAAATCTCATGAGGCTGTCATGGGTTTTCATTCATGATGACAATGGATGCCCGTGCTTCATCTTCCTTGAGGTGCAGCATTCCGGATTTCAGTGATGAAGGATGGCCTTCCACTGCCGCTCCACCTAGCGAGGATTTCACCCGTGTCGCACCGCAAATTGACTTTTACCGTTGAGCTGAATATTCCGCCGGAAGCGGCTTTCTCCTTGCTGCACACGCCAAGCTCGATTCGACAATGGTGGGGGGCGATGCGGGCAGTCGTCTGGCCGGAGCCTGGCGGCATTTGGGTTACCACCTGGGGAGACGATGAAAATTCCCCCAATTTCATCTCAACGGCCCGCATCCTGGTGTTTGAGCCGCCCCGCATCCTGACTTTGGGTGATTTCCGCTATCATTCCAAAGTCACGCCAATGAATTTTTCCATGAGCGATTTTAAAACCCATTTCGAAGTGAAGCCGACAACGAATGGAGCGGAATTGAAGATCGAGCAGACCGGCTTTCCGCGCGATCCCGAGGCCGATGAATTTTACCATCGCTGCGACATCGGTTGGAAGAACACGCTCACTTCCATCAAAATCCACGCCGAAAAGCATGCCGCGACCGTGAACGCCAGCGCGGCGCCCTGATCGCAAGGCAATGCTCGCGCATTACAACGGAGCGGGCAGGTCGCGGTGCGTGAAACGCCAGAAGGCCCAGCCATAGGTGCACGCCGCCACCAACAGCAAGGTCGGTATCTTGGGCACCAGGTAAATCACTTCCGAGGAGCCGTATCCGAGATGGACGACCGACTTCCATCTTTGATACAGGATGATGCCCTGTGGTTGATAGTAATGGAACAAGGAGAGGAACCGCCAGGGTTTCAGGACCTCCACCAATTGGCCGAGAAACGTGAGCAGGAACATCAAGAGAATGATGCTGATAGCCAGGCTCATGACCTGCCAGCGGGTTCGGCTCATGACGGCAATGGCCGTCGTCATGCCGATCAAGGCCCAGAGCAAGGCCATCACGTTGAAGACCGCTCCCCAATAGGCTGCCACGTCGATAGTTTCGAGTTCCATCCAGGTGACGCCCACCCAGGTCCCGGCGATCATGGTCAGCGCCATGAGCGGAACGGTGATCAAATCAACCACCAGGTGCGTGCCGACAATCTGCCAGCGGGCGATGGGCTGTGCCAGGAGCAATTCCATGGTGCCGCGCTCCATTTCGGCGGCCAAGGCCGAGCCGCGGCCAATGCACCAGATGCAGAAAATGACCACGACGCCGGGATCGACGAAGCCGAAGGTCTGCATGTGTTCGGGTTTGTTGAATTGGATGCCCTCGGCGGTGATGAGCGTTTCCAGGAATTTACCCTTGCCGCCGAAGATGATTTTCATCAAGGCGTCGTAGGGAATCCGTTTCATCAGTTCAGGCAGCACTTCCACCGTGATCCGATAGGTGATCATGGCGCGGATGATCTGGATCGTCCCCAGGAGCAAGCAGACGCCGAGAAAGGGCCAGCGTATATCGCGGATGATCTTCCGGAACAGCGTCGGGTTCATGAGGTTCCTTGCCAGTTGGAAGAGGGTTGCGTCCAAGCGTCCGAAGAAGCTGCAGCGGGCGGGGCGGCGTCCATCGTCCAGGGTTCGCGAATCCAGCCACCGCCGAGCACGCGGGAGCCAAGATAAAAGACCGCGGCCTGTCCCGGAGCCACGCCGCGTTGATACTCCCGGAAGCACACCAAGGTTTCATGGCGGTCCAGGTGCAGGGGTTGCGGGAGCGTGGCCGCCGCTGGAGCGGTCAGCACTGTGGCTGCCACGGCGGCGTCGCGGTAGCTGATCTTGGCCATGACCGGCAGCGGTTCGCTGGGCGGGTCGATCAACCAATGACAGCGCTCGGCGCGAAGGCCGGAGTGCCGTCCCTGTTCCTCGGTACCGACTACCAGAGTGGCCGATTCGGGCAGGATCGCCAGCACGTAGCGGCGCTGCCCCGCGGCCACTCCCAATCCCTTGCGTTGACCCACCGTGAAGCCGGCAATGCCCTCGTGTTCCCCCAGCACATGACCTTCCGAGTCCACGATGGGTCCGGGGCGATCCCAGCCGGGCCGGCGCTGCCTCACGAACGCGGCATGATCTCCCTCCGGAACGAAACAGATATCCACGCTATCGGGTTTGTCATAAACGGGAAGATTGGCTTGCCGGGCGAGGTCGCGGATGTGCGGCTTGGTGTAAGAGCCGATGGGCAGCAGCAGCTTATCCAGCAAGGGGCGGCGAACGCCGAAGAGGACATAGCTTTGATCTTTGGTCTGATCGACGGCCTGATGTAATTCCAGACCCGACGGGCCGGGCAGAATCCGGGCATAATGGCCGGTGGCCACGTAGTCCGCGCCAAGCTCCTGGCCATACTGCCAAAGCCGGCCGAATTTCAACCAGTTGTTGCACATGACGCAGGGGTTGGGTGTGCGGCCATGGACATACTCGTCGGCGAAATAATCCATGACGCGGTCGAAGTCGGCGGCAAAGTCCAGGGCGTAGAAGGGGATGTGCAGCCGATCCGCGACCCGCCGCGCATCGGCGGCATCCAGGGAAGAGCAGCAGCCCTTTTTTCCCTTGGCCGGAGCCGCTTCGGCATGGACGCCGGTGCGCATGAACAGGCCGATCACTTCATGGCCTGCCTGCTGCAATAGCCAGGCCGCCACGGAGCTGTCCACCCCCCCCGACATGGCCAGGATGACTCGCGCCATAAAACTCTCACCGTTCAATCTGATTCGCCGATCACGGGCACAATGACCCGTAGGACAGTTCATTCTATACCGGCTATCCTATCACTGACTCGGAGTGAAGGACTTGTTTCAGCGCGAATGGGACTTTACGCTGAAGGGGCAGCCTCGATGGGACAGGGACCAATGGCTTCTTATTTGGACAACATGCAGCATGCAGCGATGGGCGTTTCTTGGCGTGATCTTGGTCGTGGCGGGATGCGATAAAGCCGCTTCTTCAGGGGGAGCGGATCGGTCCAACGTCAACTCGCCAGGCCAAGCGGGCATGGGTCAAGGCCATGAACTGGACTTGCGGACGCGCAGCATGTTTCAACTGCGGCAGATCGGAGAAGCTTACCAAAAAGCCCTGAAGGCGGGGGAAGGGTTCTTCAATGCCCTCGTGGGAGGGTGTCCACCTGCCGGGCCAGACGATCTTCTGCCCTATCTTCCCAAGGGCCGAGCCACGCTCACCTCTCCCCGGGATGGTCAGCCCTTTGTGCTGCTCTGGCGCGTGCGGCCCGAGCAGCAGCTTCACGGCTTGCAGGAAACACTGCTCGGATGGGAAGCGACGGCGGATCGGGATGGGGGACGATGCGTGCTCTATTGTTCGGGGTTCCCGGCATATGTAAAAGCGGATCAATTTGCAGCGCTGCAGCGCGCCCAACCGGAAGGGGATCAACCATGAGCCAGATTCCTGAAGAATCGAAGTCGTCCATGAATGCGGAGCCCTTGCCGAAGTATCGCGGATGGTCAGGAGCGGTCCTTTACGGAGTGTTTCTGGCCAGCATCATTCTTGGCTTCGCCGTGATTGCCGGAGGCTTGGTTTGGCTTCAGAGACGCGACTGGGATGCGGTGTGGCCCTTGGCGGGTCGTTTAGGGTTATTGGCCGGGGTGTGTGGCCTGACGGCTGCACTATGTCGGGGGATTGCCGGCGCGGCCACGAACTCATTCACGTCGATGCGGTTTGAGCGGGGCGACTTCGGCAGCATCACTTGCTTGATCGGATTGGTCCTTGCGGGATACGCATCGGAGCGGCTTCAGTTACAACCCAAGGGAGCTGACGGCGACCATGCCGTTGGACAAATCGTGGAACTCTCCGGGCCAACCTTGGATGGCGGTCAATGGAACCTGGCGCAGCATCGGGGCAAGGTGGTCCTGATCGATTTCTGGGCGACCTGGTGTGGCCCCTGTGTGGCGGAGTTGCCCCTGGTGGAAGCCATGTACGAAAAATACCATGGCCAAGGCTTCGAGGTCGTCGGCGTGAGTCTGGACTTTCAAAAAGCCGCTCTGGAGCGATTCCTCAAGGACAAGAAGCATCCCTGGCCGCAGATTTTTTTCGATGATCCGGAGAAAGTCGGCTTCGATCATCCCCTGGCCCGACAATGGAACCTCCAAGGCATTCCCTTCCTGCTCCTGGTGGATCGAGAAGGGCGGCTGCTGGCAAAAAACCTCCGCGGCGACCAGATCACCCGGAGCGTGACCGAGGCGATGGGAGGAACCCTCGAAGCATCGGATCATTTACTGAGCTTCGTCAATCAGCTGATTCGCTGGTTAATGCAAGGCATCATCGAGTCGCCCGCATGGCTGTTGTTTGTCTGCGCGGTCGGCGGGGGGTTGCTCGGCATGATGCTGGAAGTGGCCCTGCGGCGGCTGTTTTCTCGTTCGCCAGCCGCGGCGGCTTCGGTATAAGAGCAACGGGACCTCATCATCAACCCCAGCGGGGTGCATGCATGAAACAATCTATCAGGTTTAGTCAGACCCTTGGGGTGGCGCTCTGCCTCGCTGGACTCGCGATAGGTTGCGAACGGAAAGTGGCCATGCCCACCGGGACCGTTGCCACTCAGCCGGAGGGCGCGGGCACCGTCAAGAACCGGGTCGACCGGGACAAAGCGCAGTTTCAGTTGCGGCAGCTCTACACGGCTTACATGGCGTCCCAGGCCATGGGCGACGGGCCGCGAACGGAAGACGATCTCAAAGCCAACCTCGAAGGCGGGGATCGCTTGCTGCGCTCCCCTCGGGACGGCGAAAAATTCGTCATATGTTACAACGTCAAACTCAGTTCGCTCCCCCAAGGGGCAACGGAAACGCTGCTCATGTGGGAAAGCTCGGCCAACAGCGAGGGGAAACGCTGCGGCTTGATGGCCGATGGTCGGCCCGTCTATCTGACCGAGGACGAATTTCGCCGCCTCCCCAAGGCCGATGATAAATGACCCGGCCGCCCACTAGCCGGAACGGCGTTTCTCTGCGATAACATCCCAGGGCGATCGTTGTTCGCGGCGGAGTCTGCGCGGCTCGCCCAGGATGCTAACCCCGCGACCCAGCCTTCGGACTGGATGATGCACTGGCAGAGAAGTGGTATCCCATGCCCACCGTTTATGTCAACGATCAGCCCGTGACCTTGGGTGAGCAAGAGCGGTTGAACATTATCCAAGCCGCTGCCAAGGTCAACGTCGAGATTCCCCATTATTGCTGGCATCCCGCGCTGACCGTCGTCGCCAGTTGCCGCATGTGCCTGGTCGAGGTCGGTGAGAAGAAGCCGGACGGCACGGTCGTAATGCAGCCCCGCGTCGTGCCCGGCTGCCAAACCCCGGCCAAGGACGGCACCGTCGTCGTCACCAACTCGCCCAAGGTCAAGGAAGCCCAGGCGGCCACGCTGGAATATCTGCTTCTGAATCACCCGCTCGATTGCCCCGTCTGCGATCAGGCGGGAGAATGTTATCTGCAGGACTACAGCTACCGCTTTGGGCGTGCCGAGAGCCGGCTCAAGGACGATAAGCTTCAGAAGCCGGACAAGGACCACATCGGCGATCACATCGCCCTTTTCACGGATCGCTGCGTGATGTGTTCGCGCTGCGTCCGTTTTACCCGCGAAATCAGCGGCACGTCGGAGTTGCAGATCATCCACCGCGGCGACCACGCCGAGATTGACGTCTTCCCCGGCGAGCCTTGCAACAACAAGCTGGCGGGGAACGTGGTCGATCTTTGCCCCGTGGGTGCGCTGTGCAGCAAGGATTTCCTTTATAAGCAGCGGGTGTGGTTCCTGAAGGACAGCCCCAGCGTCTGTCCGGGTTGCTCCACGGGCTGCAGCATCCGCGTGGATCAGAACAAAAATATCGTCTACCGCTTAAAGCCCCGCTTCAACCCGCAAGCTCAGGGCCACTTCATGTGCGACGAGGGGCGGTTTGGGTACAAGTACATCAATCGCGTGGAACGGTTCCGCGCTCCCCAGGTCCGCATTGGCAAGGACCTCGTGCCGATCGGCTGGGATGGTCTGCTGCACAAAATGAAGCGCGAACTGCAAGAGTCGGTGCCAAACGGTTTGGCGGCGGTTCTCTCTCCCTGGCTGTCGGTCGAGGAAGCCTACCTGGCGGCCGCTTTCTTCAAGGGGCTTTCCCCGCAAGTCACGCTGGCCCTCGGACCTGTGATCAAGGTCGGCGCGGAGGACCATTATCCCAAGGGACCCCGCGGTGAAGCCCCGACCGACCCGAAGGAGATCAAGTTCACCATTCGGGCGGAGAAGTGCCCCAACCGCCGCGGCGTGGAGGAAGTGCTTAAGCATTTCCAAGGCGAGGTAGTGGGATTTGACCAGGTCATGAAGCAGGTCGAGACTGGCCAGATCAAGGCCATGTTTATCGCGGCCAGTTCGCCTACAGCCTGGATCAGCGACGAACAGGCCAAGGGACTGGACAAACTCAACCTGCTGATGCTGATGGACCTCTTGCCCAGCCCGGCCAGCCAAAGGGCCAAGTATCTCCTCCCCTCGGCCAGCTTTGCCGAGAAGGACGGCACCTTTGTGAACCACGCCGATCTGGCCCAGATGATTCAGCGGGCGATCCTCTCGCCCGGCGACGTGCGGCCCGAAGGCCGCGTCTTCATGGACTGGCTGGAGCGGCGCGGCTTGTTTCATGCGCCGTCGCTGCGGCAGGAGATCGCTCAGAAAATCCCCGCCTTTGCCGCGCTGGGCAGCGGCGACCTGGGGGAGTGGGGCGTCTTCCTGGCCACGCAGCGCGAGCCTGGCGCCGTGGCGGCTTCCGCGGGGCCGGCCAAGCCGAAGACCGCCGCGGGCAATAAAAAGTAAGGCCGGGGACCGCAGCCAGAGGCAGGGTTGATTCGATGATTGGCGTTTGAGGCAAGCTCGTTCATGGCCATTTTCTCGCATCCGATGTTCATCGCCTTCGTGGTCAGCGTGCTCGTCATCGCCGCCATTCCGGGCATCTGTTCCTACCTCATCTTCGCCGAACGCAAGATCGCGGCCTGGGTGCAGGACCGCATCGGGCCGAATCGCGTCGGCCCCTGGGGCTTGTTCCAACCCATCGCCGACGGCCTGAAGTTCCTCTTCAAGGAACAAGTCGTCCCCAACCATGTGAACAAAGTAATCTATTTCCTCGCGCCGGCCATCGCGGTGCTGACGACGCTGCTCGCCTTCGCCGTTGTGCCTTTCGGCTCGACGAACACCCAAAACCCGGAGGAGTTCCAATGGATGATCGCCCCGGGCGTGGACATCGGCATCCTCTTCATCTTCGCCGTGGGCAGCTTGGCGGTCTATGCGATCATTCTCGGCGGGTGGGCCTCGAACAACAAATACAGCTTCCTCGGCGCCTTGCGTTCCAGCGCGCAGGTCATCAGCTACGAAATCCCTCTGGGCATGTCGATCCTCGGCGTCGTCCTCTTGACCGGTTCGCTCAATCTCGAGCGGATCATCGAGCATCAGGCGCAAGGGTTCTTCCATTGGAACGTCTGGTACCAGCCGATGGCATTCTTGATCTTTTGGCTGGCGGCGCTGGCCGAGACGAACCGCCTGCCCTTTGACCTTCCCGAATGCGAACAGGAACTGATCGGCGGCTTCCACACCGAATACAGCGCGATGAAATTCGGCATGTTTTTCCTCGGCGAATACACCCATATGATCACGGTCAGCTTCCTGCTTTCGATCCTGTTCTTGGGCGGCTGGCATTTCCCTGGATTGACGACGCTGGGCCCCAACACGGCGGGCAGCGTGGCCCTCAAGTTCATCGTCCTGTTCGGCAAGATGTCCCTGTTCATCCTGTTGATCATGATGATTCGCTGGACGCTGCCCCGTTTCCGTTTCGATCAACTCATGGGGCTGGCCTGGAAGGTGCTCATTCCGCTGGCCCTGGTCAACCTGGTCGCGGCCATGTTCGTCAAGCACTATGACGCTTCGCCCTGGTGGCTGACGCTGGTCAACGTGGGGCTGTTCTTCGTGCCGGCCTGGTGGGCGAGCGGGCCGATCGGCTCCATGCGCCGTCCCGTGCGGGAGGTCGGCGTCGGTGCGGCGGCGCGAGTCTGACCGCTGGCTCGTGGTTCGATGACCGCGTTTTACAACTCAAGGGAATCTTCCCATGCCGATGCAAGCGCAAGACGTTCGCTGGGTGAAGGAGCCGAGGCTGAGCCTGATGGATCGGCTCTATTTGCCTTCGGTCGTCGATGGCATTCTGACCACCGGCAAGCATCTGGTGAAGACGCTTCGGGGCGGCGAATTCACGCAGCAGTTCCCTGAAGTGGAACCGAAGCTGCCCAGCCATTATCGGGGCGTGCATCGGCTCAACCGGGATGAGCAGGGGCGGGTCAAATGCGTGGCCTGCTATCTCTGCTCGACGGCGTGCCCGGCCCATTGCATCGACATCGTTGCCGCCCCCTCGCCGTGGCCCGACCGGGAAAAGTATCCGGAAATGTTCGTCCTGGACGAGCTGCGCTGCATTTACTGCGGCATGTGCGAGGAAGCCTGTCCCGTGGACGCCATCGAATTGACGACACTCTATGATCTGACCGGTCTGTCGCGGCAGGAGATGCTCTTCGACAAGGAAAAGCTGCTCAGCGTTTACGATCAGACCACCCAGGCCGGCACCGACCCGGCCCGGACGCATCGCGGCCAACTGGGACCGGCCTCGGAGAAGGCCGCCGACGTCCGTTTGCCCAATCCACAGTAACGTCAATTACTCAGCCATGTTCATCATCCATGGCCACTATCCCTGGAAGAAAAAACGCGGTCTGGTCGCGGAGTTCTGCGAGACTTGCCAGTGCATTCAGCCTTTTGCGGTGATCGATCTCTTCCATTATCTCCACGTCTACTTCATCCCCATCTGGCGGTCGCTGCATTCCAGTTCCGTGCAATGCACCGCTTGTCTGACGTCGGTCAAGTTGGAAGCGGATGATTTCACGGCAATCGTGCTCGAAAACGACAAGCAGCACCATCCGCTCGAGCATTTGCTGCCGCGGACCAATGCTTTGCTGCACCGGATCGTCCAGATCGAATCGCAACTCGCGGAGGTCGAGGATCCGGACGAAGCGCCACCGCTGGATTTGATCCTCACCTTGTACCACTGTTACCGCGACGAAAGCGTGCAGGAAGCTATCGCAGATGTGACGCGCTGGCATGCCTTGGATGAAGAGCAAAGGCAAGGGCTGCGCGAGGCCATCGACCAGGTCGGCTTCGTCCGCTACAAGGAAGCCCGGGCCAAGCCGTTTCTGGAACGCATCGTCAAGAAGCTGTACTTGAAATTCCATAATTTGCAAGTGATTAGCCTAGTGGTAACCCTGGTGGTGCTCTTCTTCGTGGGCTATGCAGCGATTCAGTCGTTCCTTCCCAGGGCGTGGAATTGGATGGTGATCCCTCTGATGTTCATCTATCTGGCGATCTGTCTGGGCGTGGTGTGGTTTTTAATCTGGCTGTATCGACGCGCCTTTCGCCGCTTTATCCAGCACGTCATGATCCCTGCCGCGCGGGAAGAAGGCGTCGACTTGATCGCGCTGGGGAGCGTGATGGCGCGCATCGACAACGGCCAGGAAACTTGCAAGGAAGAAAAGGTGAAGCAACTGGCGGCCTATTGGAAGCTGTATGCCGAGGTGCTGACGGCAGAGGGTCAGGATGCGTCTGCGGCTTCGGAAGGGGCTATGACGCACCCCATTTAGTCGTGAAGCAATTCGCCCCGCAGGACCGAAACGGCCTGGCCGCCCAAGGCGATGCGCTTGCCCGCCATGCGGACGCGGAGCACGCCGCCGCGCTGGGACGCCTGGTAGCCGACCAGTTCGGGCTTGTCCAATTTCTGCGCCCAGTAGGGTCCCAAGGCGCATTGGGCCGACCCGGTGACAGGATCCTCGGCCACGCCCGCCAGGGGAGCGAAGAAGCGGCAGACGTAATCATACTCCGGCTTGGCCGACTTGGAGGTCAGGATCACGCCCCGGACGGGCAGAATGGCCAGCATCGCCTGATCGGGCTTGAGCGCGCGCAGGGTCGCTTCATTGGCCACTTCAACGAGATAATCGAGCCGATTCAGTCCCACGTAGCGAAACGTTGTGCCGAACGCCTCGGCCAGGGCGGGGGGAATCGTGGCTTCCGCGACCGGCTCGGCAGGAAAATCCATTTCGATCCAGTTGCCCCGCTTCGCGGCGGTGAGCACGCCGCTCTTGGTGTGAAAGCGGATCGTTTCCTCGGAGGGGACGCGCTGTTCTTCCCACAAGACGTGGGCGCTGGCCAACGTCGCATGACCGCAGAGATCGATCTCGATCTTCGGCGTGTACCATTTGAGTTGGAAACCATCGGGCCGCGGCCAAAGGAAGGCCGTTTCGGAGTGGTTCATCTCGGCCGCCACGCGCTGCATCCAAGCAGCCTCGGCGGGCCGATCCAACAGACAGATGGCCGCCGGGTTGCCTCGATAAGGCTGATCGGTAAAGGCATCCACCACGAAGATCGGTCGCGCCATGGGCAGGCTCGCGGCAAGGAGGGTAAGGTCGATGCACGCCACGGATTGATTGTAACATGACGCCTGCCACTTGCCAGTCTTTGCGGGACCGAAGTTGAACAAGTTTCCGAATCGTACCCAACGCTTCCGACATGAGTCCAGAAGCATGGGCGAAAAGGTTGGTCTTGAGTCAGGAATCAGGTTGGCGGCGCTCAGGTCCATAAGGGCGGAGGGGCATCGGGCAACTGCTCAAAAGCGGTCTCAACTCGTTGGATCAACTCCGCCATCTTGGCCTGGTCTTTTCTCCCAGGAGCTGATTCCACGCCGCTGGCGACGTCCACGGCCCAAGGTTTGACGGTGGCGATGGCTTCGGCCACATTGTCCGGGTTCAGCCCGCCGGCCAGGATCCAGGGGATGCCAGCGTCGAACGCGGCCAGCATGTCCCATGGCGGCCGCTGACCGGTGCCGCCGTGCCGACCCGCCACCTTGGCATCAATGAGCACGGCTTCGACATGGACTCCCGCGCTGCGCCACCGGAACCAGTCCCGTTGCAAGGTCTCCAGGTCCACTTGGCTCGCCACCCCTTGAGCCAGAATGATCGGCTGACCCGACTGGGCGAGCGGGGCGGCCAGAGATGCCAAATCCGGTTCATAAAGCTGCAGGGCATCCAGACCTTGGCGGAACGCCATGGCCACTTGATCCCGTGTGGGCCTGACGAAGATGCCGATCAGGCGGCGAGCGCCTTCCGAGTGCAGCCCGGCGGTGAACGTTTCGATTTGGTCCGCGGCCAGGCAGCGCGGCGATTCGGGGACAGCATTCAGTCCGATGGCCGAGGCGCCAAGGCGATGGGCTGCGTTGGCCTCATCGAGGGAAAGAAAGCCGCACAGTTTGACGCGACCCTGGCGCATGGCTGGCCCCGGTGGTCACTCCCACAAAAACCAGCGGCGGCGCGAAGGCCGTCCGTAGTTCAGGCCAAACCGCTTCATGGTCGTTTGCGTGATGGTTTGCACAATCTCATCCAGGTCGTCGCTGATCGTAATGCGGTCCAAGTCCTGCGGGTCGATGGTTTGCTCGTGAAGCATGCGATCGCGGATGAAACCGACAAGAGGCTCCCAAAAGGACTTGCCGACCAGGACCAGAGGGAATTCCTTGATCTTGCCGGTTTGGATCAAAGTGGCCAATTCGAAGATCTCATCGAGGGTGCCAAAGCCGCCAGGCATGCCGATGAAGGCGTAGGAATATTTGACCAGCATGACCTTGCGGACGAAGAAGTAGCGAAACGTGATCCACTGATCGAGATAGGGATTGGGCTTTTGCTCATGGGGCAGCTCGATGTTGCAGCCGATGGAGCGCCCGCCGACGTCCTTGGCGCCGCGGTTGGCCGCCTCCATGATCCCCGGGCCGCCTCCGGTCATGACGGTGAACCCGGATTGGGCCAGCTTGGCGCCGATCTCGCGGGCTTGCTGATAGTAAGGATGGGTCTCCTTGAACCGGGCGGAGCCGAAGACGGTGACGCAAGGGCCAACGAAGTGCAAGGAGCGGAATCCGCGGATCAGTTCCATGAAGATCCGAATCGCGCGAAACAGTTCGAAGCCGCGCCGTTGGGGGCCTTGGAGAAAGCGGTCCACTTCCGGCGCCGAGGGGCCTTTCCCCCAGCGGCGAACCGCACCGTTTTCCTGCTTCAGGGTGCTCTTTTGCGGCTCCCGCACGTCCTTCCCTTCGAACATTCTTCTCTCCCATCATGAACCGTGTCGCGCCGGCGCCAGGGCCAGGCTCACGGAGGTGCTGTCGGGCGAAAGGGCCAACTCTATTATTCTGGATAAGGGGATCGGCTGACCACTTTCCAGGGAATCGCGCCTCGATTATGCTCAATTCGCCCATGGCGTGAAGGCCAACTGAACTTTTCTCCTCATGCCTCGTCGCTTAGCCACGACTTGCATTTTTACAAAACCCAAGATCGATCTCGGTTTACATCTACAGATGGTAACCGCCATGGGACGGCTGTTGGCAACCAGGGGAGCCGCCAAAAGGGTCTGCATCACGCATCGCATCGCCCTGAGCGGCATCGCCGATTTTGGCGATGAGGTGAAGGATTGGTTTCGCCAGGCAGCCGCATGAATCATGGCGGCGTCGCCGGGACGCTGGGCTGGACTCGATAGGTCTTCTTGCTGTTTGGCTCGAGCGGTTGCTGCACAGTCGAGCCTGGCGGCAGAGGGGGCCAGGCCAGGCCGAACGCTTCCATGTAGCCGCGCACTTTTTCCAAATCCCAAACGTAAACGTTCGGGGCATCGGTCAAAGCGGCCAAAAAGCGGTCATCGTGGCTGAATGCTAGGGCCTGGATTTCGTTGAACTCGGGCAGGGTGAGTGAAATCAGGTTCTGCCCCGTCTCCCAATGATGGATCAGAATTTTTCGCGGCTGCAGGGTGAAGGCCGAGAGCCGCCCCCCGGGGCTGAACGCCGCCACACCCAGGTCCTGGTCCATTTCCCCGCGAGGAAAACTATGAAACCGCTGCCAGGAGCGGCATTGATAGCAGTCCACCCGCTGCGGCATGTTGACGATCAGATGCCCCGTGCCAGGAGCAAAAATCGCTTCGACGTCGTTGGAATGGAAAGCATCCTTGCCGAGATGCTGCAGCAGGGACTTCGTCCGTCGATCGTAGACGCCGATGCCCCGTCCCTGGGCATGGCCGCAGACCAGCCAGGGTTCCCGTGGATGCCAGGCCAGGCTTCGGCCCTGGGGCATGATGGTCATGATCTCGCGAGAGGATGCCGCATCGGTTTGCAGCAGGATCAATTGGCCGCGCAAAGGATCGAGCACCGCCACCTCTTTCCCGTTCGGGCTGAAAGCGGCCCGATAAGGCGCGGCATCGATCAACGGTTCATGCAAAAGTGTGGGGCCGTTGATGACGACCTCATGCCGATCGCGCTGGGCTGCCAGGTTCCAGAGATGCACGCCGCGCCGGCCAAACGTCAGCAAGGACTGGCCCGAAGCGTGAAATTGAGCCGTGCCCGCCTGATCCGTGGGCAGCAGGGCCACCTCTTGCCTTTGGTCGCAGTCGAATATCTGCACTCCGCGGAGACTGGCCGCGGCGAGCATCGACCCATCGGGTGAAAAGGACAAGTCACCCAAACGCTGCAAAGGCAAGCCCGCCGAAGGCAATGTCGTGGATGGCATCTTGTAGGCATGGGCGAGGGAATCCATGCCGATTTCCCAAAAGCCCATGGACCGGCCATCCCGAAAACCCACCTGGCTTTCATCGGGACTGACCTGCATGGCCGAGCCGCGAATGACGATCTCCTTCTGCCAAGTCGCGGTCGACCAGAAGGTGGTCATGCCATTGCCGCTGATCGTCAGCAACCACCGGCCCGTAGGGCTGAACCGCGCGGCGGTGACGGCCCGATCGTGGCCCGCGAGCCGAATGATGAGACGCGGCTGCTGCTGGGCCGTTTGCGGCATTTCCCAGATCGAGGCGGTCTTGTCCTGGTGGCCGAGCACCAACCAGCGGCCATCGTGACTCCATTGCACCGCCGTCGTTCCCGCTGCGGTCGGGATGCGATAATTCAGCCGACCCGTGTGACTGTCCCGCAATCCCACCCAGCGCTCCGGCCCATGGACGACGGCCCATAGCGTCCCATGCGGCTGACAGGCGATCCGTTCGACCGGACCCAGGTTTTTATGCTGCAGCAGCGTCTGGCCTGTCGCCGCCTCCAGCACGGCCAGGGACTGATCCGGCATGGGGCAAACAATCCCCCGGCGATCGTTCGTGAAGCCCACTTGAGCCACCTGCGCGGGCACAACCGCGTCGATGACCTTGCGGCCGCTGGTCACTTCCCAGGCCAGGCACCGACCGGAGAGCAGTTCCCGGTCCCGGGCCAGGCAGACGAAAAACCGTCCGTCGGGGCTGAAGGCAAGATGCGTGAAGACGTGATTCCGATCCACGGCCAGGCGTCGGACCACGGCTTGATCGCTGATCTGGCACAGATCGAATCCTCCCTGGGTGTTATGCCGGGCGAACCATTCCATGTTCGGATGCATCAGCGTCCACTCCGGAGCTTCATCCCCCAGCGGCCAGGATTGCCGTACCCGCACGTCCAGGAGCGTGAGGCAGGCGATGACCTCGTCCCGCAAGGATGGATCGGGACGCAACAGCGCTGCTTCCCGGAGCAACTCCAGAGCGCGATAGCGCCGGCCCGCTTGATGACTGAGTTGGAAAACGCGCGCCTGGCTGACGTTGGCCTCCCAGAGCCGATGGAGGGCTTCCTGCTTGGCCGCGTCCGCCCGCTGCCGAGCGTGATCGAGTCGAAAGATGGCCATGATCGCGCCGAGGATGATCAGGGTCGTCAGCATCACGATGGCCCCCGCCATCGTGGCGTGCACGGGCTTCTTGATGCACCAGGCCATGGCGCGATCCAGATAACCGATGGGCCGGGCCTGGATTTGCTGCCCTTCCGTGTACCGCTCGAGGTCCGCCGCCAGGTCCGCCGCCCGCTCGTACCGCTTGCTGGGCGACTTTTGCAGGCATTTCAGGCAGATGGTTTCCAAGTCATGCGGGATCTGGGGCTGCAGTCGGCGGATGGAGATCGGCTCCTCGTTCCGCACCTGTTCGAGCGTGTCGATGTAGGTTGCGCCTTGGAAGGGGGGGCGGCCGGTCAAGCATTCATAAAGCACCGCTCCTAGGGCGTAGACGTCCGTGGCGGCGCTGACATCGCGGTTGCGGCCGGAGGCCTGTTCCGGGGCCATATAGCTGGGCGTGCCGATGATCGCGCCGGTCCGCGTCGGCTGGCGGCGGGCGACTTCGAGGGTGCCGGCTTCGTCCATGAACTTGGCCAGGCCAAAGTCGGTGAGCTTGGCGACGATCACCGCCTCGTGCTGCGGCTTGCCCGCGGGTTCCTGGGGATTGGCGAAGGCGGGACCCAGCCCGCCGACCAGGAGGATGTTGCCCGGTTTGATGTCGCGGTGCACGACGCCCTGGTTGTGGGCCAATTGGATCGCCCGCGCCAGCGAGGCGATCATGCGCGCCGCGGCCCGAGGCGCGATGGGCTGTCCGGTCATGCGGTCCGCCAGACTGCCGCCGCCGACGTATTCCATTACGAAATAAGGCAACCCTTGCCATTGCGCCACTTCGTAGATCTGCACGATGTTGGGATGATGCAGCCGCGACAGGACCCGTGCCTCGGACTGAAAACGCGAGACGAGATCGGCACCGGCCCAATGACCCTCGAGGATCATCTTGATCGCCACCATTTTGTGGGTCTTCAAGGAGCGCCCGAGATAGACGACGCCCGATCCGCCGCGCCCCAGGGGGTTGACGATTTCATATTGCCCAAGGCGGAAGCCCAGCGGCAACATGGCGGGGTTGAGCGGGGCCGTCCATTTTTCGATGGCGGTCGGTGGACCTGCCGCCGGCGCTGGTTTGTTCGCGGGCTGAATCGCTTGCGTCGGGTGCTTGGACCATTGCGGCAGGCCGTCGTGAACGGCCAGCAACTTGCGCAGCCGATCCGAGAATTGGGGAAAACGGCGATAGTAATCCTCGGCACGAACCGTTTCCCCCAACTCCTCCCGCAGCACCAGTTCCGTGTAGATCAATTCGATGGCGGCGTCGGCGTTGCGGGTCAGCAGCGGATATTGCTGAAAGAACGTCTCCACCTTCGCGTCCTCGCCCTGGCGGCGACGCCGGTCCAACTCCGCGCAGGCTTGCCGCAGGAGCCGTTCCACTTCACGGGCATTTTCCGACAGCGAACTCATGGACGCATGGCTCTCCGCTGGACCGATTTCTCTTCGTGGCGCTGTTGCTCCGCTCCGCCTCCGACCCATCGACGGGGTACTTGGCCCCGTCGCCAACGGACCGAAACAGCCCTTATCCTATGCACAAGCCGGGCGAAAATGCCAGAGATTCCTTTCCCGTCTTCTTGCTTGGTGACTTTGGCAAAGCATGGTAAGATGAGCCGGGACGAGCGGCGTTCCCGTATCTCTCCCGCCGAAGGAGGTCCATTCGCTCATGGCCGTTCAAGTGGATGACTTCAACGAATTGATGTGCAAGGCGCGGGAGGGCGATGCTGACGCTTTGCAAAGGTTGAGCGAAGTCTATGAGAAGGAGCTTCGGCTGGTCGCGCGCGTCCAATTGGGCCCGGCGCTCAGGCCTTATCTCGATTCGCTCGACCTGGTGCAGACGGTGCATCGCTCGATCATGATGGGGCTCAAGGATCACAAATTTGAGATCAATACGCCCGATCATCTGATTGGTTTGGCCCTTACCATGGTTCGGCGGAAAGTCGCCCGTCACTGGCGGCGGATGCAAAGGCAGCAACGCATGAGCTTCCACGGCCAAGCCGGCGAAGAGCAAACGACCAATGTCCTGACTGACCTCAGCAGCGGCGAGGGCGATCCGGCCAAGAACGCCCAGTTGCGGGACGCCGTTCAGCATCTATGGAATCATCTCGACGAGGTCGAACGCAGCGTCATGACGCTCCGCATGCAAGGACTCACCACCGTGGAAGTGGCGAAGCGGCTCGAACTGGACGCCGACGTCCTGCGCGTGCGGCTCAGCCGGCTGCGGCAGCGGCTCCGCCAGGCGGGCGTGCTCTCCGAGTGGTTGTAAGGGCGATGCGGGAATCAAGGTGTTCGGCTGATATTGGGTTCGCTGCATGAGTAACAAGCGATGTTTCGAGATCGCATAGACGCGGCGCAGCGCCTGGCGGCGCGGCTGCAGCATCGACCGATGGAGCGTCCCGTCGTCCTGGCCATCCCGCGCGGCGGCGTCCCGGTGGGGGCCGTCCTGGCACGAGCGCTGCATGCCGATTTGGACGTCATCCTGGCCCGCAAACTCCGCCATCCGATCCACACCGAGTACGCCGTTGGAGCCGTCGGCGAGGACGCGGAGGTCATTTGGAATCAAGAAGCCCTCGACCATTCCGGCGTGAGCCTCGAGGACATGAAAGAGGAATACCGCCATCAGATGCGCGAGATTCGCCGCCGCCGCGAGCTGTTTCGCCAAGGTCGGCCGCCCGTGGACCTCGCTGGTCGAACCGTCATCCTTACGGACGACGGCATGGCCACCGGCTCCACGGCCCTCGCCGGCCTGCACGTGATTCGGGCCCAGCAGCCCAAGGAGATCATCCTCGCCCTCCCCGTGGCCGCCCCCGAAAGGCTGCCCCTCGTCCGCGCTCAGTGCGATGAATGCATCTGTCTGCTTGCCCCCGAGGATTTCCAGGCCGTGGCTCAATTTTATGCCGATTTCTCCGAGGTCTCGGACGACGACGTGCAGAAAATCCTCCTCGACTTCAAGAAGCCCGCCGGACCCTCCCAGCTTAAAGCCTAGCCGGCCTGGTTAGTGCCGATCTCAGCTGAGGCCGTCGGTTCGATGGGTTTCTGTTTGCGCTTGGGCAGAAAGAGCCGGGCGATGCGGCGGGCATGATAATGCAGCCTTTGGCATTGGGCCACGAGGTCGACTTCCATTTGAAACGTGGCCGTGCGCGACGGTTCATCCGCCATCAGCCGCCGGCGAAGTTGAAACAGGACCGAGCGGGAGAGCCGATTGAATTCATCCTTGCCCGCCACGACCTTGGCCGCCAATTCCTCGTCGTCCTCCTTGAAGGTCTGGATGGCGTTATGGAAACTTTCGCTCACGAACTGAAAGAGCCGGCGCAGCATCTGCTTGGTCGGGGCGCTGATCGTCAGTTGCAGTTCGAGCCGCTTCAAACCGGGCAAGACCAGGTTGTTGGCGATGACGTCGCCGGCGTTTTCCAAGTCGTTCGCGACGGCCAGGCAATCCTCCAGCGCCTCCGTTTCCGAATGGGACAGTTCATGGCGGGCCAATTGACGCACATAATCGACGATGGCGACGTAAAGTTGATTGACCTCTTGATCCGAGCGGGCAATCTCCAATAATTCCTCGCGCGTTCCCTCCAGGACGGCCAGCTTGCACCGCTCCATCATCCGCAGGACGTTTTCCCCCAGATGGGTGACTTCCAAACGGATGCGGTCCAAAGCCAGCGCCGGCGTGCTCAGCATGGCGGAGTCGAGATAGCGGGCTTTGCCCGCCGCGATCGGCGACGGCGGCAGCGGCTGACTCGGAATCAGATAACACGCCAACCGCGCCAACGGTCCCGAAAACCAGATCAATACCGCCGTGTTCGCCACGTTGAACAGCGTATGGGCATGGGCGATTTGCCGCGGCAGGTCGTCGGAAAGCTGGACAACCACAGCGGCAAGCTGCGGGATCAGGAAACTCCAGCTCAACACACCGATGACGTTGAACATGAGATGGACCAGGGCCGCCTGCTTGGCTTCGGGAGGCTTGCCCAGGCTGGCGAGCCAGGCCGTGGCGCAGCTCCCCAGGTTAGCCCCCAGGGCGACGGCCAGGGCCGCTGGCAGCGTCATCACGTTCTGCGACGCCAAAGCCAGGACGATGCCCGTCGTCGCCGCCGAGCTTTGCACGATGGCCGTCACGATGGCCCCCGCCATAATCCCCAAGAACGGATGCTCGAGCCGCAACATCAAGGACAGAAAGGGGCCATAGGAGCGCAGCGGACTGGTGGCGTTCGACATTTGATCCAGGGCGAGGAAGAGCAGTCCCAGGCCGATCAAGACCGATCCCCATTGCCGGGTAAAGTCGCGGCGATATAAGGCGATCCCCGCGAATCCCAGGGCGATCAACAGCCAGGCCGATTGCGTCACCTTGAACGCCACGATCTGCACCGTCAAGGTAGAACCGATGTTGGCCCCCATGATGACGCCGACCGACTGCTGCAGCGTCATCAGCCCGGCGCTGACGAAGCCGACGATCAGGACCGTCGTCAAGGAGGAGGATTGCACGATGGCGGTGACCGCGGCCCCCGTCACGATGCCGATAAAGCGGTTGGCGGTAAGCCGGCCGAGCAGATCCTTCATCCGCTCCCCCGCTACGGCCCGCAGGCCGTCCGACATCTTTTCGATGCCGTAGAGGAACAGGGCCAGACCTCCCAGAAGGCCGATCAGGATGGTCCACCAGGAAAATTCAGAAGCGGCAACCGCGGCTGACGGCGCCACCTGACCCAGACCGAGCATCCACGCCTCCCCATTTGAAGCCGCGACGGACGACCACACCTATGGCATCATCGTCCAAGAAAGCACGGATCAAGGCAAGCCCAGTGGCCAAGAGGCGGGCGGCCGCGCCGGCGGGAGGAAATGGCATGAAAAGATAATTGGGAAGTACGATAGTTCATCCACAAATTGTGTTTAGGAAGTTCGGGACATTCACTCCGCCGGCAGGAGGTTCTGCACGAACCAATCACAGGCGTGCTGGGCGACGGCTTCCAGGGCGCCCGGTTCAGGAAAGAGGTGGGTTGCATGGGGGATGATAAGCAATCCCTTGGGGCATGTCAGTCGTTGATAAGCCTGCTCGTTCCAATCGACCACGGGTCCATCCAGCCCGCCCACGAGCAGGAGCGTGGCGGCCTTCACCTTTGGCAAGGCCTCCCAGGCCAGATCGGGCCGTCCGCCGCGGGAGACGATGGCCCGAACCAGGTCAGGCCGAGCCGCGGCGGCGATGAGCGCGGCGGCGCTGCCGGTGCTGGCGCCGAAGTAGCCCAGCGGCAGGGGCAACGTGCTCGGCTGTTCTCCCAGCCAATCCGCACAGGCGATCAACCGCTCGGCCAGCAGTTGCACGTCAAAGACAAAGCGTTGATCCTCCGCCTCCGCTTCATCGAGCAGGTCGGCGAGCAGCGTGGCCATGCCGGCCTGATTCAGGACCTGGGCGACATACTGATTGCGGGGACTGTGGCGGCCGCTCCCGCTGCCGTGGGCAAAGGCAATGACAGCCCGCGGCTTATCGGGGAGCGTGAAGAAAGCTTGCAGATGGCGGCGGCCCGCGGGGATGTCGACCTCATGCGTCGGAAACGGATTCGATGAGGAAGGACGCATGACAATCCCCTTTCAGCCAGGGTCATTGAATGAGTTCCTGAATGATGGCACCGCTGACGTCGGTGAGCCTCATGTCCCGGCCCATGTGATGGAAGGTCAGCTTCAAGTGATCCAGGCCCATGAGGTGCAGGCACGTGGCGTGCAGGTCGGGAACGCTCATGGGGCGCTCGACGGCGACGTAGCCAAACTCGTCAGTCCCGCCATAGATCGTGCCTCGCTTGGCGCCGCCGCCGGCCAGCCACATGGTGAAGCCGCGCGGATTATGGTCGCGGCCGACGGAGCCTTGATTGGTGGGCATGCGGCCGAATTCGCCGCCCCAGATGATCAGGGTGGAATCGAGCAGCCCGCGCTGTTTGAGGTCGGCCAGGAGCCCCGCGATGGGCTTGTCGGTTTCCGCGCAGTGCAGGTCGTGGTTTTCCTGGATGCCGAAATGGGCGTCCCAGCTTTGTTGTTGATGGCCGCCGCCGGAGTAAAGCTGAATGAAGCGGACGCCGCGTTCGACCAGCCGCCGGGCCATGAGGCACTGCCGGCCGAAGTAATCGGTGATGCCTTCGTCGATGCCGTACATCTGCTTGATCGCTTCCGGCTCGCGGCTGAGGTCGACCACTTCGGGGGCTGCCATCTGCATGCGGTAGGCCAATTCGTAGCTGTTGATACGGGCGAGCAGTTCCGATTCGCCCGGGTTTTGCTCGAGGTGCATTTCGTTGAGTTTTTTCAGCAGGTTCAGCCGAGCCTTTTGCTGTTCGGGGCTGATCTCCTTGGGGGGATGCAGGTCGAGAATGGGATCGCCCTGGCTGCGGAGGGGCGTCGCCTGATACGCTGCGGGGAGAAACCCGGACCCCCAATTTTGTGCTCCGCCGATGGGGCCGCCGCGGTGATCCCACATGACGACGCAAGCGGGCAGGCTTTCGCTCATCGAACCTAGCCCATAGGTGACCCAAGCGCCCATGCTCGGCCGCCCCGGGAGCAGGAAACCGGTGTTCATTTGAAACAGAGCGGGGGCGTGGTTGTTCGATTCGCAGTGGAGCGAGCGGATAACGCAAAGCTCGTCGGCATGTTTGGCCAATTCGGGAAACTTTTCGGAGATGTCGATCCCCGCGGCGCCATGTTTCTTGAAGCGATAGGGGCTGCGGTATGCCGTCGGTTTCGTATCGGGGAAGAAGGCGTCTTCCTTCTTGAAGACCGGGATCGGCTTGCCATGCCATTCATCCAAGGTGGGCTTGGGGTCAAACAGATCGACCTGGCTCGGACCACCGTAGCAAAAGATGAAGATGACTGCCTTGGCCTTGGCGGGATGGTGGGGCGGCTTGGGCGCCAGCGGGTTGAGGTTCGCTCCCGGCTTCGATGGCGGCGTGTCTTCCGCGAGCAGGCCCTCTTTGCCGAGCAGATACTGCATGGCCAAACCGAGAAAGCCGCCGCCGGTGGTCATCAGCAGTTGCCTGCGGTTCCAGATGGACGGGTAATGACCCCAGTTGCAGTTCGGGGTCGAAGGTTGATGCATGGTCCATCCTTCACTCAATCAGGGTGGGAGGGATCATAAGGCGGGAGTCCAATTCATTCTAACCGATGCGAGAGCCGTTGCAATGAGTGCTCTGGAAGAGGCTCCAGTGTTGTTGGATGGAATGGCCATGGTGCGCCGCGATGAAGAGCGGTTCCTCGGCGGCGCCGCCGGCAACCTCAGCGGCAAGGCGTCGTGTTAGTGGTGTGAAAAAGAGAGCTGCGGTGGGGCGGAGTGGTTTGGTCTGGAGACCATTTCACAACAGGGTGGCCAATCCACAACTACAGTAGTTCGGTTGGGTGCGTTGATCGCAGCGAAACGCACCATCCCTCCTTCGAGGGCCGATCCCTCCCGTCGTACAATGCACTCCCGGCCATGCCGCTTGCCTCCGCCGAAAACGAAGTCATTTTCTGCTATCGCCTTAATTGAGAAAATGTTTCTTTTTTATTC
>JACTMY010000011.1 GCA_014584395.1 Planctomycetota bacterium
CATGCGTGTAGATCATGGTCGTTTCCACGTTCGTGTGCCCTAATGCTAGCCTAATTCAGCTTTGACCACAATTTAGTACACAACCAAAGCGAACGCCAATGAATTCTCAGTTTCCACCAGATCTTTTTGGTGCGTTTCGCTGCGCTCAACGCACCCTGCCAAACTTGGCGAGCGGGATTGCGTCAGCGCCCCAAGTCGGCGAGCGGCGGGCGTTGGAGGCGTGCAGGTAGGGTGCGCAGCCGTGCCCGGGGTGTGCGCAACCCGGTGAGCGGGGTGTATCCGAGGCGTGCTGCGCCCTGCGCTCGCGCTTGGGGCTTGTTGATCAAAACCATGTGCGTGATTCACGGCGCTGTAGAAAACACACTTAAGTGCTTGGTTTCACGCACCCCCCTCCCGTGAAACGATCACTACGATGGGGTCATACTTGACGCATGACTATGCGATGTAGCGGATTACGGCAAATGGCATTTCAGATGGACTGTTTGATCATTTCACGGCGAGCATCGGAGTGAGATATCTATGCCGCAGCCGATTGCCGATGACCGTCTATGTAAATCGTGCACGGGATGGGGGAAGCAATTCCATTGCTAAAGTTCGCTATTAGAATTCCGCGTTACCTGGGGTGCGCGGGAAGGGGATGACGTCGCGGATGTTGGCCATGCCGGAGAGGAAGAGGATCACGCGCTCCAGCCCCAATCCGAAACCCGAATGGGGGACCGTGCCGAAGCGGCGCAGGTCCAGATACCAGCCGTAGGTGGCGGGGTCGAGCCCCTGTTCCTTCATTCGTTCCGCCAGCACCTCCAAGCGTTCCTCGCGCTGGCTGCCGCCGATAATTTCGCCCACGCCGGGCACAAGGACGTCCATGGCCCGCACGGTTTTGCCATCGTCGTTGACGCGCATGTAAAAGGGTTTGAGCGAGCGCGGATAGTCATGGAGGATGAGCGGCGAGCCAAACTTTTTCTCGGTGAGATAGCGTTCGTGTTCCGATTGCAGATCGCGCCCCCAGCCAATGGGAAACTCCCAAGCCTGGTTGGCGGCTTCGAGGTGTTGGATCGCTTCCGTATAGGAGATGCGCAGGAAGGGGCTATTCAGGTTTTTCTCCAGCCGCTCAATCAGCCCCTGGTCGATGCGGTCATTGAAGAAACGCATGTCTTCCTGGCACTGGTTCAGTGCATCGCGAATGATGCGTTTGATGTAGGCCTCGGCCAAGGCCATGTTGTCCTCAAGATCGAAGAAGGCCATCTCCGGCTCGATCATCCAGAATTCCGCCAAATGCCTGGGTGTATTCGAATTCTCAGCCCGAAAGGTGGGGCCAAAGGTGTAGACTTTGCCCAGGGCGCAGGCGAGGGCTTCGGCCTGAAGCTGGCCGCTGACAGTGAGATAAGCAGGCTTGTGGAAAAAGTCCTTATGAAAATCGACTTCGCTCGGCACGGGCTGTCCTTGCCCCGGCGGGACGGCTGATTTCAGGGGAACTTGCTGCAGGTTCAACGTGGTGACCTTGAACAACTCCCCTGCCCCCTCGCAGTCGCTCGCCGTGATGATCGGGGGATGGATGTAGAGGAAGCCCTGCTCTTGGAAAAAATCGTGGGTGGATTTGCTCACGCAGTTCCGCAGTCGGGCGATGGCGCCAAAGGTATTGGTGCGCGGCCGGAGATGAGCGATGGTGCGAAGGAATTCGAAGGAGTGGCCTTTCTTTTGCAGCGGGTATGTTTCGGGATCCGCCCAACCGAGCACGCGGACGCTTTGGGCATGGAGTTCCGTGGCTTGCCCCTTGGCGGGCGAAGCCTTGATGGCACCCTCGATGCTCACGCTGCAGCCGACGCTGATTTTCTTGACCTCGGTTTCGTAGTTGGCCAACTGCGCGTCAGCGACGACTTGGAGGTTGCCCTGGCACGAGCCATCGTTGATCTCCAAGAAGCTGAAGCCACCCTTGGAATCGCGGCGGGTTCGGATCCAACCTTGAACGATCGCCTGTTGGCCAATGGACTCGGATTGTCTTGCTTGCTGCACGCTGAGCTTATGCATGTCGATGATCCTGCCTTTCACATCGCGATCAGAGTCTACGCTCATCATGGGATTATAAAAACTGTACCTTCGAGGCGATAGGGTGAAGCCACCGGGGCGTCCGGTCCTGCCGGGTTCACGGAGTCGAAGGTATCCTCCCCCCCCCGGAGAATTACGCTAGTGACCCGTGCAAGTGAATGATATACTCAGGGATGAACCGGTTCGTACCTACGTGTTCCAACCGCGTGCTGCTGACTACCACCTAGGCTATGCAAGTGAAGCAAGCCCATGGCCGTTCGATTGCAAGCACTGGATTACACTTTCACCATCCTCGTGGATAAACCCATTCTGTTGATCGGCCGGCACGCGGAATGCGATGTTCAACTGGAATCGAGCAAGATATCCCGGCGCCATTGTTTCCTCGCCTTGGTCAATCAGCGGCTCTTCATACGCGATCTGGAAAGCACGAATGGTCTCCGCATCAATGGGGAAAAGCACGAGGAAGCCGAGTTGAAGGAAGGCGATGAGCTTTGGATTGGGAACATCCGCTTTAAGATCGTTTGGGAGAACTCTTCCATTCCGCTGAAGCCGCCGAGCCAGGTGAAACCTGGGGAATTATGCGAATCCAAGATGCCCGATACCGGGATGCCTGCTCATTTACTGTCATGCGAGTTTCCCGTCCCCATCCTGGAAGATGGTCAAATCACCGCCCCAACGCCAAGCAGTCAAGTGAGGAAGAAAGCCCGCCCCTCCACTTCATGAATGAGAACAGGGATATACGCTGCCTCGTGGTGACGCGTTGGAGATCGCTCGCCAATTCGCCGTGACCTTGGTCCAAGATGGACAGAAATCGGCCCAGCCAAGACGTGCAGCAAAGATATTCCCTTTTCAGAGCCGCTAAAACTGGTTACATTCAGCATAGACGCGGCATGGACTTTTGCATTGGGACGATCAACGCCTCATGGGCAAAGCATACGTTGAGGGTGACAAACCGCTGCCCGGATACCAGCTAGTGCGCTTCCTGGGGCGCGGAGGGTTCGGTCAAGTCTGGAAAGCCATCGGCCCGGGCGGCATCGAGGTCGCCCTCAAAATCATCGATCTGCAGGGCAGTGCCGGGATCAAGGAGTTTCGCGGCATTCGACTTTTCAAGCAAATCCGCCATCCCAATCTGGCTCCCATCACAGCTTTTTGGCTCAAGGACGAAGCGGGCAACCTGGTCGGCGAATCGGATTCCCCCGACGGCAACACCAGTACGATGATCATGTCCCGCGCCAAGGAACTGCTCATCATCATGGGGCTGGGCGACAAGAATTTGCTGGACCGCCTCAAGGAGTGCCAGGCCGAGGGCAAGATGGGCATTCCCCCGGATGAATTGCTGGATTACATGGAGGAATCCGCCAAGGCCATCGATTATTTGAACAGCCCGCGGCATGATCTGGGTTCCGGCCCAGTGGCGATTCAACATTGCGATATTAAACCGCAGAATATCCTCATCGTCGGCGGTTCGGCGCAAGTCTGCGATTTTGGCTTGGCCCGCGCCCTAAGCGATTCACGAACCACGGCCGCCTCGGTGTCCGCCGCCTATGCCGCACCTGAGGTGCTCACCAGCAATCAGCCGAGCCGATTCACAGATCAATACTCCCTCGCCATCAGCTACATCGAACTCCGCACGGGCAACCTCCCCTTCAATACCAGCTTTCCCGCCAGCATTCTCTACGCCCATTTGCAAGGCAAGCTCGACCTCTCGCAACTGACCCCTGAAGAGCAGATCGTCATTCGCAAGGCGACCGCCCCTAATCCTGAAGATCGCTATCCGACCTGTCTGGATATGGTGAAGGCCCTCAAACAAGCCTTCGCCCCCAAAACCACACCAGCGATGGAGCCAACCCCAAAGGTCAAATACGGCGGCCGGGCCGGAGTCGGCGTGGAATTAGTCCCTGGATACAAGTTGATCAAGCTCCTGGGCAAGGGGAGCTTTGGCGAAGTGTGGGAAGCCACGGCTCCCGGCGGCAAACACGTTGCCTTGAAAATCATCCGCAATTTGGATGCTCCCGCAGGCAAGCAAGAATTTAAAGCCCTGGAAACCATCAAGGGGATCGACCACAACAATTTGATGGAGTTGCACGCATACTGGCTGATTGATCGCGAAGGGCAAATCATCACCGACGAAATGCGTGAGAAACCGCAGGCCCCTCAAGCGGCCACGCTGGTCATCGCAGGGAAATTGGCCAAGATGCATCTGGGTCAGAGGCTTCGTGAATGCCAGGAAAAGACCGGCAAGGGCATCCCCGTTAGCGAATTGCTGCGTTACATCCGCGAATCGGCTGAGGCCATTGATTTTCTCAACACGCCCCAGCATCGCATGGGAGATAAAATCGTCGCCATTCAGCACCGCGACATCAAACCGGAGAACATTCTTCTGGCGGAGGGCGGCGCCAAGGTGGCCGATTTTGGCCTCGCCAAGGTCTTAGAGGACACGTCCGCGATCGTGCATAGTGAAAGTGCCGGGCTGACGATGGCCTACGCGGCCCCGGAATTGTTCCGCGGTCGAGTCACGCAATGGACAGATCAATACGCCCTGGCCATCACGTATTACCAATTACGCACTGGGGTTCTGCCCTTCTCCGGGGTCACCTCGGCGAACGACGTCGTGCAAATCCACGTCCAAGGGCGATTGGTCTTTGATCGCGTCCCTCCCCCGGAAGCCGAGGTGCTTCATCGAGCCACCTCGCTGGTGCCAGAAAACCGTTTCCCTAGTTGCATGGAGTTTTATCGATCCATTTACGATGCCTGTGCGGCCGAGGACGTTCTGGATGAGCCCGGCCTCGATGCTCCCCCTGGATCCTCGGGTCAACTGTCCCGGCGGCCTAGCAGTTCTAGTTCAGGCGCCGGTCTGGGAAAACGCAGTTCCAGCACGTCATCCATCCCCAAGGCCTCCTCGCGGCCCACGTCTCTCGACAAAACCATGGCCGGGTTTGAAGAGGATGAGGCTTACGGCGGCACTCGACCTGGATATGGCGGGGATCAACCAACCGTCCCGGTGCATCCCGAGGCACCTCACCGGGCCAGCACGAAAGCCACGGTGCGCTCCGATCATGTCGAGGATTCATCGGCCACGATTCGAGTGGCGAGTCAAACCCCTTCCGCGACCAAGGGTAAAGTTGCAGAACGAAAAGCATGGCAAGATGAACGGCCTGGCGGCCGCGATTATCGACCTCCCCCCAAACCATCCATGGCGCCGTGGATTATCCTCATGTCGCTTCTGGCCATGGCGGGTTTCGGAGTTGGTGCATGGTGGTATTTGAAAAAATATCCGCCTGGAGAAGACCTTGAGACTTGGATTGTCAAACGGATCGATCAAAATCAATGGACAGAAGCCCTCAAACGCTTGGAGGGCGAGCAAGACATCAGCGATGACAAGCGAACGGAGTTGAAGCAGAAAATTGGCCAGTCATGGCTGTCGTCCTTGAAAAAGAAGTATGCCGAGGTTCAGGGCAAAGCCGATCTCGAGGAAGTGGCTGCACAGGGCAAGGAGTTCCTTGGCTACTTTCCTGACGAATCCAACGTCAGCGACATCGTTGAAGCCGCGCGCAAACGGATCGGCGAACTGGTCGCCATGGCCAACGGCACGAAACCGACTCAAGCAACCCAAACCACTAAGCCAACGGTACCGATCGACACTCCTCCAGAACAGGATCGAACCTTGGAGCGTTTCCGCGTGGTGGTCGCGAATCTAGGACCAGCGTTCGATTGGCCGACCCATGCGGACCACTGCCAGGAACTTATCAAAAAATATCCACAAGTCAGTTGGCTGAAGCTGGCCTTGGCCGAGGCCTTGATGGAAAAAAGCAGCGAAGCGGAACCCTTTTCGGCACAGCAGGTCAGGGACTTGCTCCAACAAGCAGGTCAACCCTCCGAAGAAAAGGCCTATGCGATATATGTGAGAGCAGTGCTGGATTCCAAAAACCGGGCCAGGCGTCTGAGTGCGGAAAAAATTATGGACGTGGCCCCCACGGATGCGTTTCTACAATCATCCGAGCATCGCAAAACCAGAGCGGTGGCCATTTTGCTGGAAGCAGCCATGGTGTTGCGGGTCATCCCTGAAAAATTCCGACATCCCTTTGCAGGGGATGAGGAAGCCCAGTTGGCATGGAAATGGCTGCAGCAAGCTCGAAACTTCCTTCCCGACGCTCCTTGGCAAGCCAAGGAAGAATTGACGGAACTGCTGGCCGCCGAGGAAACCAAGCAACCCGCTCAAATCATGACTGCTTTGCTCAAGGGCATCTCGAATCGACTTGATCTGCAAGAAAAGCTCTCTCCGATGGAGCGCTATGAGGTCTATTGCCTGCGGCTCAAATACCCGCCAGCAACTCTCCAAGAACTTCTGCAAACCACAGCCATGGTGGAACAGCTTTTAGCGGCCCTTAAGTCGGATTTATCCTATCTCGATCTTGCGGATCAGTATCACTTGGTGTTTGAGCCGGCTTTGAAGATTGAACAGGTCATTGGAGAGCAGGAAAGCTCCATTCCCGAGGCTGAGCTAACCTCCTATCGCAACCGCATGGCCAAGATGCACGATGCCCTTGGCCTCATGATCTTGGAAAATTTGTACACCCCCATGCCTATGTTCGAGGGTAAACATAAGGAACGAGCAGTCCAAGCATTCACTCGGGCCATTGAGCTGCAACCTAAAACAGCCGACTTTTACATTCATCGAGCCTCCGCCCTGAGCAAGCTCAATCGCGTGGAAGACCTTCCCACGATCCTCAAGGATGGCGAAACCGCCCGCGAACTCGACGATCAACTGCCAGGCTCCCATGGATGGATTGCCTATGCCCTGCACCATCAAGCTCGAAGCCAACTCGACCTGCCAAAGAAGGAGCAGCAACTTCGAGATGTTTTAAAGGGTTACGACCAAGCCATTCTGAAATCCAGTCAAGACGAGCGCTACAAAACCGAATGGACTTCTTGGAAGGTCAGCCGCAGCAGCGCCTATGTCGAGTTGGCGAACTCGATGACGGAGAAAAATCTGCAACGGCTCAGGACCTTGCGCGGCGACGTGCTGCAAAAAGCCATCATTGATGCCCAGGAAGCCATCCAAAGCCAGCCAAAATATCCCGAATTGGCCTACGAAGCCTTGGGCAACGCTCATGAAGACATGGCGATGTTCACGGGGCAAGTTCAACATTATCAGTTAGCCGATCAAGCTTTTGATCAAGCCATCCGCGCACGCAGGGACTTGCCCCATTCCTATGTTGCCCGGGGACGATGCTTATACCGAGCTATCATGGACGAAGCGGTGCCGAGGACGCAGTTTCCCTTGGCGATCAATTATCTGAACCAGGCCCTTAATAAGGGAAATGACACCGTCTATGGCGCCGAATCCCGTTTTTGGCTGGGGAAGATTTACTTCGAACAAGAGCAGCACCAGCGCGCGGAAGATGAATTCAAGGCATCACTCGAGGCTTTTAAAAAATTAGGGCGCATCGATTGGGTGGCCGCTTGTTATCAAACTTTGGCCTTGAACGCGGCCCGGGTAGCGGGCGCCAGCCGGGCTGGAAGTCAAGATCCTTTGGGAACCCAAGGGTTTGCCAAGGCCCGCGGCTACGTTGACAGTCTCGATCAAATCCACTCTCCATTGAGCAAGGATTTGCTGATCAGCATTATGAAGATCGAAGCCCAAACTTCGGCTAATGCTGGCTTTTTCGCTCAAAATCAAAGAAAGACGGAGTTGGCTGACCAGGCGTATCAACGAGCCTTGAGCATCGCCAAGGAGTTGCAGGACCTGGGCGAAAAGGCCCAGAGCGCCATCATCGAAATCGAGGTGCTCAATTACAAGGGCCAACTTCAAGAAGCCCTTGATCTGACCACCAAAAAACTGCCCCGCTCATTGGAGGCCGTCAAGCCAGAGGAATTGGAGCTTTTGCTCAAGCGTGCCGAGCTGATGCTCCTCGTCAAAGACAAGAAAGATTTGCCCTCCTCTAAAGCCATCGACCTGTTGGATATTCGGAACATATTGGTCCGCTGTGAACAATTGCTGGATGCCGATCAACATGATGCCAAATTGGTCGCCATTCTCTATGGCCGCATCGGTGAGTTTTATTATCGCATGATCATTCAACTACCTCTCGTCCCGACCAATCCTGAAGAAGAACGCCTTAAACGATCTTTTGGCGACAAAGCGATTTCGTTTCTCAAAAAAGCGTTGGGATTGCACCCCAAGCACATCGAGTCCTATGCCTGGCGGGCCGCGCTCGCGGACATCTACTCTGAATTGGATATTCATCCAGTGAAGGATTTATCCAAATTAAGCTCGGGACAAAGGAAAGAATTGATGGAGAAGTGCGAGGAAGCCATTAAACTGCTCAGCGAAGTCCAAGCCGATCCCATCTTCAAAAGAATGACTGAAGGGTTTCGGCGCCAGATCAGCGACTCCAAGGACAAACTAGAGAAACGGTTGAAGGAAATCCAAGCCCTCGGCTCAACTTGAAGTTATGCTGTAACCTCCTCGATGATCCAATCAAAGCAAGAACGCAGGCAAAATTGACGAGCAGCATCTTGTCGAATTTCCAGGCCGATCATAGGATTTCCATCTACCCCACCTCCTTGGGTGGGGCGTTCCTTTATTGGGGCTGGATCATGAAAGTACGAGCGAGCATTCGCCGCATCTGTGAGAATTGCAAGATCGTGCGCCGACAAGGCAAGGTTTACGTCATTTGTACCAATCCGCGTCATAAACAGCGGCAAGGTTAAAGGAAAGGGCAAGACAATATGCCGCGTATCATGGGCGTTGACATTCCGAACGAAAAGCCCGTTCACATCTCGCTACGCTACCTGTATGGGATTGGGGCTACCACGTCGGTGCAAATCTGCCAGCAATGCAACATTAACATGCAGAAAAAAGCCCGCGAGCTGACGGACGATGAATTGTCCCGGATCGCTTCCATCTTAGATCGTGAATTCATGGTGGAAGGACAACTCCGCCGCAAGGTCCAACAAGACATTGCCCGCTTACGCGACATCGGCAGCTATCGCGGCATCCGCCACCGCCGCGGACTACCCGTTCGCGGACAACGCACCCGCACCAACGCTCGCACCCGCAAAGGGCCGCGCAAAACCGTGGCCGGCAAGAAGGGCGTCAAGGAAATGCGCTAGTCGATGGCGGTCTCGGCTGTGGCTGCGACGACACCATCCAATCTCGGTTCAAGACGATGAGGTTTTGGGAGAAACATGGCAAAGAGCAAAAAACGAAAAACCAGGCGTAACGTCAGCCGCGGGGTATGCCATATCCAGGCCACGTTCAATAACACCATCGTCTCCATCACGGACACGAATGGCGACGTGCTGTGTTGGGCCTCGGCTGGCACGGTAGGCTTCAAGGGCAGCCGCAAGAGCACCCCCTTCGCCGCTCAGCGGGCCGCGGAAGTGTGTGCGGAGAAAGCTATCAAGTTCGGCATGAAGGAAATCGACGTGAAGGTCAAAGGCCCTGGCGCGGGCCGCGAATCCGCCATCACGGCGTTGCAGCAGGCGAATTTGATGATCAAAGCCATCGAAGATGCCACCCCATTGCCGCACAATGGCTGCCGACCTCCCAAGCGCCGCCGCGTGTAATGAATTTAGAAACGCCTACGAACCCGGCCAAGCGCCAGGTGAATGTCCGAATAAGTCAAGAGATCGCATCGCCGTCCCTTAGGAATTCAACATGGCCCGTCAAATCGATCCCGTTTGCAAACTGTGCCGCAGAGAAGGCATGAAGCTTTATCTCAAGGGGTCACGTTGTGATTCCCCCAAGTGCGCCATCGAACGGCGCAACTCCACACCCGGCATGCATGGCGCCAAACGATCCAAGCTGAGCGAATATGGCGTTCGCCTCCGAGAAAAACAGAAACTCAAGCGTTTTTACGGCGTTCTGGAAGCGCAATTCCGCCGCGTTTTCCAAATTGCCTCGCGGTCTCCCGCCAACACGGGCGAAGTGTTGTTGTCCCTCATGGAACGACGACTCGATAATATCGTTTATCGTCTGGGCTTTGCGATGTCCCGCCGCAATGCACGGCAACTGGTGACCCATGGGCATATTCTGGTGAATGGGCATTATGTCAACATCCCCAGCTATATCGTCCGCCAAGGCGATGTCATTACTGTAAAAAATCGCCCGGCGAGTCGCGGCCAGGTCAGAATGGTGCTGCAAAACAACCCGCCGAAGCCGCCTGATTTCCTCGAGCGCGTTGCCGTCGACCCCCCTGAAGGGCGTGTGATTCGCCTTCCCAATCGCGAGGACGTCGATTCTAATATCAAAGGCATCAACGAACAACTCATCATCGAAATCGCGACTCGATAGTCGTGCCCATGCAAGTAACACGACCATGACTTCCATCAGTGAAGATTGGTCGACGTTGAGGAGGACAGCCTACCCTCAATTCTGACAGTCGTTTATTGGGGTCCAGGCAAAATCGGTCCGTAGGCAACCGATGAGCGACACAACCCCAAACTCATGGGAGACAGCGATATGCGCATCCGTTGGCGCGGGCTCGAATTGCCCACAAAGGTCTTGGTCGAAAAAGAAACCCTCACCGACACTTACGGCAAATTCATCACGGAACCCTTCGAGCGCGGCTTTGGCGTCACGATTGGCAACAGCCTGCGCCGCATCCTCCTCTCCAGCCTCGAAGGCAGCGCAGTGAGCAAGGTCAAAATCCAAGGGGTTCAACATGAGATCAGCACGATCCCTGGCGTGGTGGAAGATGTGACGGACATCATCCTCAACATCAAAAGCCTCGTCGTGAAGAACGTCAGCGACACGCCGCGAACCATCAAAATCAGCCGACATGAGAAGGGCGTTGTCACTGGGGCTTATGTTCAAACCGATGAAGCCGTGCAGATCATCAATCCCGAACACGTGATTGCCACGCTCACGGCCGATGTTCCCTTTGAAGTGGAAATGACCGTGGAAAACGGCCGCGGCTATCGCACCGCGGAGGAGAACGCCGAGAAAGAGCGTGAAATCGGCGTCATTCCCGTGGATTCGAGCTTCTCGCCCGTGATCCGGGTCAAATACGACATCGAGGAAACCCGCGTCGGTCAAAAGACTAACTACGACAAATTGATCCTGGAGATCTGGACGAATGGCACCACCACACCGCAAATGGCCTTGGTGGAAGCCGCCAAGATTCTCCGCAAGCATTTGAATCCCTTCATCCAATACACTGAACTCGGCCAAGAAATTCCGGTCGAGATGAGCGAAACCGCGGCCGCTTCCAGCGTGGACACCGAACTGGAGCGCAAACTCAACATGAGCCTGGCCGAGTTGGAGTTGTCGGTTCGAGCCACCAACTGCTTGGAATCGGAAGGGATCACCTCGGTTCGCGATCTCGTCATTCGCTCGGAAGATGAGCTATTGGAAGTGCGCAACTTCGGGGAAACGACGCTCAAGGAAGTTAAAATGAAACTCGCCGAACGCGGTCTTCACTTGGGCATGAAGTCGACCGCTCTCAGGCGATAATGTGCTCCCATCCAGCTATAAGGTGGATGGCCACACCATTGCGATAAAGTTGCAGAGGTTTCCACACATGTGCTGGGAACCACCTGCCTTTTGAGATCAGTTTTCCTAGAATTAAAAGCTCACGCGTTTTTAACATAGAAACAGGTTCAACCATGCGACATCTCAAACGCGGCCGCAAACTCGGCAGGAATTCCGAACATCGTGAAGCCATGTTTCGCAACATGGCCTGCAGTTTGATCGAACACGAGCGGATCACGACGACCGTGGCCAAGGCCAAGGAATTGCGCCCCTATATCGAAAAGCTCGTCACGCTGGCTCGCAAAAACACCTTGCATGCACGCCGCTTGGTCATCACTCGGCTGGGCAACCGCAAGGAAGCGGCCAAGAAGCTTGTCGATCAATTGGCTCCACGCTTCAAAGATCGTCCAGGCGGCTACACGCGCATCGTCAAGCGCAATTACCGCCGTTTGGGGGATGCCGCTCCCACGGCCATTATTGAGTTTGTCAAGGAAGGCGACAGCCGCAAATCCAAGAAGACTGAACCCGTTGCGCCGGCCGTCTCCACGTAAAGTTCAAGCCCTTAAGGCCAACAACGAATAACCGTTTCCACCCCAGGTCCCCCCTGGGGTTTTATAGTGCCCAGCCCACCGCTGTTCAGTCATGTCGGCACCATTGCACTCCGATGGCTGCTTGACCAAGGCGAGCCAGTCCGAATTGACCCCCTGACGCAAGAAAGGTAAACTGCGCTGGCTCATTGAACCGAAACGCCATCTCCCCATCCGAGGAGCAACCCATGCAAGGACGCATCCCATTGCCCGCCCCCGTCATGCGATTCACCTGGATCGGCATTCTGATTGGCCTGAGTTTCGCCGCTCTGCATGCGCAGCCGACCGAGAAAGTCATATTGAAGTCCAACGCACAAAAAAACGATCAATGGCAAGTCGCCATGACCATGAAGGTCAAAGGCAACATCGTGATGAAAAGCGGCGACAAAACAACCACGATCGAGATTGGCGCGGATGCAGAGCACCGTTTTTCAGAGATGATCCTGAATTCCCTGGAAGGCACGCCGACCAGCCTGGCGCGCTTTTATGAAGTGGCCAAGGCCAACATCGTGTTCAATCAAGGTCAGCCGCGGCCGCGCACGCTTCGCGCGGATCGCCGCTTTCAAGTCGCCCGCTCCAGTTCGGAAGGCACGACGCTTTATTCCCCGACGGGACCGCTCACGCGCGAGGAATTGGAACTCACCGGCGATCATTTCGACACGCTCGCCATTCACGGCATCTTGCCAAACAAGGAAGTGGCCATGGGCGAGGAATGGGACATCCCCATTCCCACCGCCCAAGCCCTAGCAGACCTGGAAGGCGTCATTGAATCTCACCTCAAGGGGAAATTGGCTCAGGTGAATCAAAAGATCGCCTATATCCACGTCACGGGCACGGTGGAAGGCATTCAACAAGGGTCGGAACTGAAAGTCACCTGCGCTGGCGTCTTGGAATACAACTTGTCGGATCAGCGCCCCCTCCGGGCTGAATGGAAGCTCAGGGAAGATCGTGCACAAGGCCCCATCAATCAAGCCTGTTTTCTGGAAAGCTTAACCAATGTCCAGTGGACCTACGGCACGGTCAGCAAGGAACTCACCCCGGCCTTGTTGGCCACTATCCCTGACGAGCCACTGGCAGGGCATCTCATGCTGACGTATCGCGACGAGAAGGGTCGCTTTCAATTTACCCACGAACGCAATTGGCACATGGTCGCGCAAACGCCGGAGTTCATCGTCATGAGGCAGATGGACCGCGGCGAGTTGATCAGTCAAGTCAACATCACCCCCTGGAAGTCAGCCAAGCCGGGACAGCACATGGAACCTGAAGACTTGCAAAAGCACATCACGCAGGCTCCAGGCTTTAAAGTCCAGCAGATCGCTCAGCAAGGCGAAATTCAAGGGCAGCCAGGCTATTGGATTTATCGCTTATCCACCGTGGGTGAAGCCGATGGACTGCCGTTGCTGCAAAACGCCTACGCGATCAGCGGCCCGAGAGGCGACCAAGTCGTTTTCACCTTCACCACAGAAGTAGAGCACGCCGCCAAATTGGGCACGAAGGATCAGGCCATGGTTAAAACCGTGGAATTCCCTGCCGTGATGCAAGTCGGTGGCAAGCAATAATCGATTCACACGCCTCCGATAACGACATCAAGCTAATCTGCTCACTCAAGAGCATGTTCACCTATTCCAGACCGATGCGGACCCTTGGAAATTGGCCGCATCGGTCTTTCCGCCATGTGGCTTGCTTTCTATGATGACCTTTCGCACTCACGCAAGAATACCATGGCTCGGTGAGCCATTTATTGGTTAGGAGCATCCACATGCCGCTTGGATTGATTGGTCGCAAAATTGGCATGACGCAGATATTCGATGAAAAGGGGCTTTCCGTGCCGTGTACGGTCTTGGAACTCGGCCCCTGCACGGTATTGCAAGTCAAAGACAAGGATGGCGATGGCTACACGGCCTTGCAATTGGGTTACATGGATAAGCCACGGCGTAAGGCCATCCGCGCCGAACGCGGTCACGTGGCCCGCATCGAATCCAAGCGCAACAAGGCACGACAAGCGGCTGGAGTAACGTTGTCGCCCAAGGCCGATTGTGAACCGAAGCGCTGTATTCGTGAATTTCGAGTGGAGGATGCCTCCACGCATAAAGTGGGTGATCAACTATCGGTTACTTTGTTCAATGACATTAAAGCTGTGGATGTCATCGGCACCTCCAAGGGTCGCGGTACGACGGGCGTTATGAAGCGATGGAATTTTGGCGGTCTGCCCGCAAGCCATGGCGTTAAACGGCATCACCGGGCTTCAGGAAGTCAATCGGGACATGCCACGGATCGCGGCAACAGCGGCAAGAAGAAGAAAGGCAAACGCATGGCCGGCCGCTATGGCAACGAGCGCGTGACCATTCGCAACTTGTCCGTCGTCAAAGTCGATTCGGAAAATAATTTACTGCTGGTTCGCGGAGCAGTTCCTGGCCATAACAACAGCTTCTTGATGGTCCGGCCCACCAACAAGAAACGCAAGACGCAGCCAGAATGATCCACAACCGTCAAACGGCTTTCCCTCGGAAGTGATTTTCCGGGGGATTTTTTTTGTCCATGGCTTTGCATGGGAACCCGTCCAAGCGGTTCAATGTCATCATCATTTTTTGGGTTTTGGCAAGGACGCGAGCATGGCAGACGTTAAGATGGTTTCGCAATCCCATCCAGCGTCGCATGCCGCTAAGTCCTTTGATGCACGTGCATTTAACAACACGTGCACTTAACAAAAGGTTAACATCCCATGACTTCATTTGCTGACGTCCAGAATCGTGAAGCTCCACTCTCTCTAACACCTGGTGATGACTATGGTGCCATTCGAGAACACTTCAAGAATGTTGGCTATACCAAGGAGGGACTCCGCCAAGCCACGCATATTCTTGGACTGGAGACATCAGCCAACCTGAATGTGATCGAGGTGGAACGCAGGCTGCCCAAGGAGGGTCCGCTTCGAGAATTGATTCGCCTGTTTCGTTTGGGACAACCATTGAGCGAGAAAGAAGCGACGTCAGCCTTCCTACCCTTTTCCATCAAGGAAATGGTGCGCTTAGGATTGTTGTTCAAGGACGATCAAGGCTATCGAAGCCCGTTTACGCTCAACCTGCATGAAGATTTATACGTCCTCGGCGATCAACCCAGTGAAAAACCCTCGCCCCATCATGTCATTCGGCTCAATCCATCCGCCGTCGTGACTGCGGCAATGACGCCGCGGCGGACCGTGGCATCAGCTTTGGACCTGGGCACCGGCAACGGCATTCAGGCCATGCTCGCGGCCCGGCACGCCCAACAGGTGATTGCCACCGATATCAATCCTCGAGCCTTGAACGTCGCGGCAGCAAATGCACGACTGAACGGCATTGCCAACATCGAATTTCGTTTGGGCAGTTGGTTCGCCCCTGTCAGCGACGACCGCTTCGACCTCATCGTCAGCAACCCGCCCTTTGTCATTTCCCCCAAGTCCCAATTTGTGTATCGCGACAGCGGCCAGCCGGGCGACGTGATTTGCCGCATGGTTGCGCAAGATGCGGCAGCTCGACTTCATGAGGATGGTTTGGGCGTCCTCTTGGGCAACTGGCCTTTCATACCGGGGCAGGATTGGGCGGCGGAGCCGAAGCAGTGGCTCGATGGGTGCCACGTGGACGTTATTGCCCTGCTCAATCAGCAAGCAGATCCCCTGGGTTACACGATTCACTGGCAAGGGGTCGAACATCAGACCTGGGAGAGTCTTGCTCAGACCACGGAGCAATGGCTCGCCTATTTTCGCGAGCGCCACATCCAAGCCATCGCCACAGGCAGCCTGATCTTTCGCAAACGCGCTAACGGACCCTATTTTTTCACGGGTTACGATATTCCCGACGTGCCCGCAACGCCAACAGTGGGTGAACACCTTCTCTGCCTGATTAACCATCATGATCGCATTAGAGCCATGAAGTCATCACAAGACTGGCTGCCGATGCGCTTGCGCCCCCATCCCGCCTTGCGCATCGAGCAAACCCTCACTCCCGCCAGCGGACGATGGGAAATCGGTTCCAGTCAAGCCCGTCTGACGACCGGCCTTGCCTTTGCGGCGCAACTGAACGCCATCACGCAAGGCTTGCTCATTCACTTGGGCCAAGCGTCAAAAACCGTAGATGAGTTGATTCACGAACTCAGCAGCAAACATAACCTCAGCCTCGAACGCATGGGGCAAACCTGCTTGGACGCTCTGCAATATTGGTTATTACATGGGCTGATCGAGATTGCTTGATTCTACGCGGCACTGTCTAGCATCCTTGATCTAATAAAACTGGAATCTGCTACGATGCCATTCAGCGAATTGAATTGTCTTGGGTTGATTTCAACCATGGGGTATGTTATTTCCTTCACTGGAAACGAATCAATGAAGCGCTTGCACCGCGGCTCACATCGGCCTTGATGCGGGGTTGCTTTTGGAGGCCGGTTGTTTGTCCAAAGAGATCATGTTGCAATTAGCCGGGATTCTCGTCTTGGGTGTCATCGCCCAATGGGTGGCCTGGCGCATCCGATTGCCTTCCATTTTGCTGTTGCTCGTGACGGGAATCCTTGCCGGTCCCATTTTTTCTTGGCTCAAGCCTGACAACTTGTTTGGCGATTTGATGCTGCCACTCGTCTCGCTCTCGGTCGCAGTCATCGTGTATGAAGGAGGGCTGAATCTCAAGTTCCGGGAGCTACGGCACGTCGGCCGGGTCTTTATTTTGATGTGCACTGTTGGCGTCTTGATCACTTGGCTGATCGGGACCCTGGCGGCGCATTACATCGTGGGCTTTCGCTGGGCCGTGGCCGCACTCCTGGGTGCGATCCTGGTCGTGACGGGACCGACTGTGATCGGCCCGATTCTGCGCCACTTGCGCCTGCGCGGCCGAGTGGGCGCCCTGCTGAAATGGGAAGGCATCATTGTCGATCCCTTGGGCGCCATCCTGGCCGTGCTGGTCTTTTCCGTGGTCGAATCGCGCGTCTTAAGCGAAGGCGTCGGCGCCGCTGCGCTTCATCTTGGAGCGACATTTCTCATCGGCGTCCTCGCGGGGGTGTTGGCCGCCATTCTGTTAATTGTGGCCTTATCCAAGTTTTGGATTCCGGATGTGTTGCATAATCCCGTCTCCTTGATGCTCATGATCGGGACCCTGACTTTTGCCAACGGCCTTCAGGACGAAGCAGGCTTACTGGCGGTGACCGTCATGGGCGTGGCCCTGGCCAATCAAAAATGGGTCTCCATCCGACATGTCGTCGAATTCAAGGAAACCCTGACCGTTCTCCTGATTTCATGCCTTTTTATCATCCTGTCGGCACGACTCCAAATGGACGATCTCAAGGGCCTCGGGTGGCAAAGCCTCGCCTTTGTGGTGGTCATGATCGTCGTGGCTCGCCCCTTATCCGTCTTGGCGTGCAGCATCGGCTCGAGTTTGACCTGGTCGGAACGCTGCTTCCTTTGTTGCATGGCCCCGAGGGGAATCGTGGCGGCGGCGATTACTTCGGTGTTTGCCCTTAATCTCGCCCAAGTGGGCTACCCCACGGCGAGCGACATGGTCCCGCTGACTTTTCTTCTCGTCTTTGTCACCGTCCTTTTCTATGGCGTTACCGCGGCCCCGCTCGCTCGATGGCTTGGGTTAATTCAATCCAATCCACAAGGCATTTTGTTCATCGGCGCTCATCCTTGGGCGCGCAGCTTGGCCCATGCCTTGCATCAAGAGGGGATTCCTGTTTTCCTCATCGACACGGACTGGGAGAACATTTGCAACACGCGGATGGCTGGTTTGCCTTGCCATTTTGGGAGTGCCTTGGCGGAGGTCACCCGCGATGAGATCGATTACACTGGCCTCGGCCGCATGCTCGCGATCACTTCCAACAACGAGGTCAACTCACTGGCTTGCTTGCGGTTCGTGGAGGATTTTGGCCGCCAAGGGGTTTATCAACTGCCCTTCCCGCCTCCCAGGGAAGAGCGTTACGAAGCCATTGCTCCCGATTATCAAGGCCGCTTGCTCTTTGGCCAACAATACACATTTGCTTTCCTGGAAAAACAGGTTGGGCTTCAACCCAGAATTTCCAAAACCAAACTCACCGCCGCGTTCGACTATAAGTCCTACCTGGCCATGCATGGCACTTCCGTGATTCCATTAGGCATTCTGAAACAGGATGGCACCCTGCAAATTCGCACGGTTCACGGTTTTGTCGAACCCGTGGCAGGCGATATGGTGATCAGCTTCTCCTGCAGCGCTCCTCATGAACCTGCTCCTTCCATGGCTCCCGAGCGAATGGGGTTAATCAAGTGAGCCGCAACGCCGCTCGATTCAAGCCGATTCAGCGTGATTGAGTCCTGGAGCGGTTTTGCACCCATGCCAGCGCTTGACGTGCAATGCTTAAGGCGGCATCGGGTGTGCCGAGTGCACTGGCGCGCCGTTTCATTTCGCGCAAGCGCTGCTGATCTTGCAACAGGCCATTGATTTTCATGGCCAGTGTGGCGACGTGGTTGACCTTGAGCGCCGCCCCATTTTCCAACAGATAATCGCTATTCCTGCTTTCCTGGCCGGGGATGGGATTGATCACGACCATCACGGCTCCTCGCGCCAAGGTCTCGGAAGTGGTCAAGCCGCCGGGCTTGCTCACGACGACGTCCGCCATGGCCAACCATTCGTCCATCTCCCGGGTATAGCCAATGATCTGCACACGATGCCGATCTGGCGTGGGCTGTCGTTCAAGTTGTTCCTTCGCTTTGACGTTCTTGCCGGTCACCACGATGATGGTGCTCGGCACTTCGATCTCAAGAAGCCCATGAAAAATCTGCGCGATCGGCCCCACACCAAAGCCCCCCGCCAACTGCAAGAGGACGGGACGATCATGGGGCAACTGCCGCGATTGCAGCAAGGCCACGCGATCCTTTGGCTGGACGAAGATGGGATCGATCGGAATGCCCGTCACGGCGATGTCCTTCCCAGGCACCCCCCAATAACAGAGATACGCGGCCCCCTCTGGCGTGGCGGTGAAATAGCGATCGCAAGGCTGATTGACCCACAACCGATGCGTTTCAAAATCGGTCGTGACGGTGAAATGCGGCGTTGTGATCTGGCCTTTTCGGCGCAGCGACGCAACGATCTCCGCGGACAAGAAATGCGTATTGATGATCAAATCAGCGGCGTTCTGCTTCAAGGCGCGAAGAAAAGGCCGAAGACTCATTTTTTGCAGGATCAATCGCAAGTCATCCATTTTGCCGCGGTGTTTGCCTTTGCCAGGCGGCCGATCAAGGCGATCATAAAAATACCCCAACACGTGGGGCGCCTTGTTGACGAGGTCCAAATAGGCCTGGCCATAGACGCGCCGGAATGCCGCTGAGGCCCATTGAAGGACATCGTGATTGGCCACTTCGACGCTTGGATCAAGCTGATGGAGCGCGAGCGTGACGGCCTCGGCCGCGCGCAAATGTCCCGCACCCACGGAGGCGGACAAGACCCAGATTACACGAGACATGGATGGACCCATCTCCATTGGACGCGTTTGATCACCCCGAAGACATGATACTTAACCCTACTGCAACCGCTGCGAACTACTCTGAATTTTCACACGAACTATAGCCATTCCCGAAATGGCTGATAATCTGACAACGTCCGCAGATGAGCCCTTGTCCAACCAGGAGCCCCCTATGACTGATATGCGCCATCAAGCCATTTTGGGAGTGATTCCCCCCAGCGTGGCTGAAGCCATGATCGCATGGCGGGTGCCGTCCTTGGCTGCCAGGCGAGGTTTGGCTCAATTGGTGGATCGCATCCAAGGAGTAGCGAAGTCCCTATTTCAAGCGACGATTCGGTTGCCCTTGTTTTTATCTATTTTTCTGATCGTCCCGGTAACCTTACTCTGTCTGGGAATCGCCTTGGTCGCTTGGCTGATGGCGGCGCCGTTCTACTTTCTCCGCGTCGTGCCCTTCTTGGGTCGCCGCTATTTATTGACGAATCAGCGGCTCGTCATCCAAAAATACCCCGCCAAGGGGATTCAGCCGATCCAGGAAGTGAAGTTAACGGAAATTCGGCGCGTTCAGGTGGTGCCCGGGTCGGAAATGCCCTTTTACCTTGCCGCTGATTTAACGATCTTAGGCGAAGCAGATAAGCCATTAATGACGTTGCCGGGCGTCCCCGAATTCGAAAATTTCAAGGTCAATATCGAAGATGCTTATAAGGCGTGGGCTCGTGAAATGCCAAAGGAACAGGTCTGTCCCGCCTCCGCCATGAAATAGCGTTGGTTAAGGTTCCATCCGTATACCCTCAGACTGCCGTTGGCACATTGTTTCATCCAACCAATGCTGTCCTGCTTATGTAACGTAAAGCCAACGACCGAACCATAGAGCTGGCAACGCGAGCACGAGCAGCAACAAGCCGGGTTCACCCACCACGGCAAATGCTAAACAGGCATCCAAGCCAATCACTCCCAGAATGGCCATCTTGACGGCCCGCTGAACGTGCTCCGCGCTCTTTCGAAACACGGGCCGCCATACGAACCAGGTCAAGTAACTCGTCAAGAGGACCATGAGCAGAATGAAGACCCATAAATGACTGTCCGTATGAACGGCATGTGATCCAATAATTATCGCTAGAAAAGTCATGCTGAGACTCAGAACCATGACGCCGCTGCCCAACCATAGCGAAACGGCTTTCGATTTCCCTGCTTCATCTTTTGCTAGGATGGTCACGCCAACAATGTAACTGCCGACCGTCAGGGCAGCTAATCGGGCTGACTCATGAAAAAGCCCGGAAACTGACGCTCCAAGCAGGACATTCCATGCTCGACATAACCCCATCCCCGCGGGCCCAACCCACGTCGCTTTCAATCCAACGTTATAAATGACAATAGAGAAGGTTAGAGCAAGAGCGATCAGCAGCGGCAAAATTCCGACAAAGAGAGACACCATTCCGGCACTCAGACATCCCAGGGCTAGGAGACCCCATGCCCATCGTCCAGCACGTTGTAGACTGATTTGCCCCGAAGGAATCGGGCGAAAGGGTCGTTCTCGCGCATCGATCTCGGCATCCATGACATCATTGAGCGCCATGCCGCCCGTGTACAAGCAGGTGGAAATCAAGACCAATCCGAACCCCATCCCCCAATATGCCCACGACCCGTCCGGCAAGCCCGCGGTGATGAGATATCCCAAGGCCACGTCTGCCCATGCGGTAAAGACATTGGGAAAACGGACCAGTTGAAGGATCGTCCGAGCGCGTGCCATGAGGTTACAATCCTAATCGTCCTCAAGCCAAGGAAGGCAACCATGTCAGCACGCGCTCTCGGGCCAGGCGGGCGGCCTGATCGGGATCATCCACATAGGGATAGAGCTCAATGGTCACCCAACCTGGGTAGTTCACCTGCTGCAAGGCGGACAAGGTGCCCGTTAAATCGATCGCTCCCTCTCCAGGAATCAGATGATGATGCACGCGCGTGTCGGCGATGTCTTCCAAATGAACATGGCGAATCAGCGCTTGCAAGCGACGCACCGTGGCTACAGGATCGTCACCCACACAATAGAAATGGCCCACGTCGAAATTCAAACCCACGGCGGGATGTTTGAATCGTTGGTCAAAGCGTTCATATTGTTCCGCTGTTTCAATCAATAATCCTGGTTCTGGCTCAACCAATAACAACACACCCACCGCCGCTGCATGATCCGCGACCGGCGCGAGGGTTTCGATAAAGATTTCCAGCCCATCCTCCCACGATTGCCCTGGCTCCAAGGGACCGCCAGGCTCGGTCGTGATGCACGGCGCGCCCAACTCAGCCGCTAAATCCAACGCTCTACGCGTGTGATCGATCCTGACTTGTCGATAAGGAGCATAAGGTTCGATCCAGGAGGGATGCCAATAACGTTGCCTGGCGTCATTGATGGCGTTCATCATGAAGGCATTGATATTGGAAATGGATAAATGATGATCTTTGAGGGCTTGGCGAATGGCTTGCTTTTGCTCTGCGAGTAGAAATGCAGGCCAAGCATGCGGCACATCGGCCATGATCTCGATGCCGCGATAGCCCAACTGAGCGATCCTCTTGGCCGCCTCGGAAAAGCTAAATCGCAAATAGGCATTGCTGCTAAAGGCCAACCGCATGAGCTAACCTACCTCGAGAAAAGTGATTTGAATCCGTAAGATGGTGCTTCCGTTTGATTGCGAAACGTGAGTTGACTCGGCATCGGTGCCGTAAGGGTCTGATGCGTGGATGCTGATTCCAAGGGTCCAGCATCATGTGCTATGGTCAGCATGGCGTAAACCATCACCACGCCTATGCCCGCCAACAAAGGCCCAGCCACTCTGCGGCTCAATTCGGCTGGCTTGCATTGAACCAGCGTGGAGGACATCAGGGTGACGGCGGCAATCGGCGACATGGTGCGTCCCGCCGCAGATCCAATCGACACCAGGCCGCCAATGGCGATCGGATCCACGCCCAAAAGCCTCGCCGGCTCAACGAAGAAAGGATACAAGCTTTGCGTCGCCGCCATGCCAGAGCCGCTGATAAAAGCGAATCCCAATGGGATCAATGTGGCCAATGGAATGAGAAGTCCAGGGAACTGCACGATGAGGCTCTTCAAAATGGCGGTCAAGCCGCTCACTTCAATCGCCTGGCCAAAACAACTGGCTACCACGATCAACGAAATGATGTGCGTATAGGCATAACCCGCTCCTTGGAAGAACGTCGTGGCCGTCTGGCGGATGCTGGCTCGGTCCGATAAAGCCGCGGCAATGATGCCCACGATCATGGCGGCGCCGATCAGTCTTGCTTCGTAACCTTGCTTGCCGGGCTGAACGAGCCAATCCTCGGGAATATGGACCCAGTTGAGCGGTGGGCCGCTTAGAAATAGAAGAATGAGCGGCAGAATGGGGATGGCGGCCTTGATCAGATTGACTTTGAAAGCGGCCTCTTGATCGTTGTTCGCCGCCTCTCCCGCGTTCAATGAGCGACGCTGCCTCCACCAAAGAACCACTGTGGCGGCCACAACGTGGATCATCAAGAACGGCATGAGCGTCCGAATACAATCGCGGGAACCAATCTTTAATTCCCGTGCGATGGTGTTGAGTTCAGGAGCTCCAGGGTTGAGCAATTCCCCGCCGATGGACGACCCCAAGAGCAATACGGCACCCACGGTCACCATCGGCAGGCCTGCCCGTTGCAGCAGCGGCACCAAGACGGTCCCCAGGGCCAAGGCTGTGCTGGATTGGCTGATGATGGGAATATTGACCGTGAAGCCGATCAACACGCCTCCTGGAATTAAAACCCAGCGGAACTTTTGCAACGACCCGGTGAGCAGATGAATCAAATGCTGATCACAACCGGTTTGCTTGAGGACGTGGGCAAACCCCATCGCGCAGCAAATGGGAACGATGAATTTTTCATCCGCCAAGGTGGAGAAGAAGGTGTGCAGCACCACTTCGGGCCGTCCCCCGATGCTGGCCACGGCGACGGAAGCCACCAGCAGGACCAATCGGACCTCCAGTTGTCTCATCACTGCCACGATGGCGAGGATGATGACCCCCAGGCTTGGCAGCCAGATCCAATCGTTCATCAGGTTGACCGCACTTTGGTTACGTATTCCAACAGCATCTGACTTTGCTTGAAAAAGTCATGTTCCTGCACGCCCAGGGGATTTTTGAAAAAACACGCCAGGTGCGTCAAGGCCCCGACTTCACCCCGCCTTTGTGCCAAGGCCATGAATCGTGCCAAATCGATGACCAGCGGCGCGGCCAAGATCGAATCACATCCTTGCCACGTGAACTGCATCATCATTTTGACGCCCAGGAAACCTTCGAAATGAATATGATCCCAGGCCGTTTTCCAATCGTCGAGGGATTCGATGTATTCGATGGAAACATGCGTTTGAGGTGCATAACCCAAGATGGAAGAAATCACTTGATCCTTGGTTTGGATCTTCGATGCCTTATTGGCGGGATCATTTAAGACGAGGCCGTCGCGATTGCCGAAGATGTTATGGCCGACCCAACTGAGCAGTTTCAGATGCCGCATGGCGAACATGGGGGCCAAGACCGATTTCAGCAACGTCTCGCCCGTCTTGCCGTCTTGGCCTGCCAGCGGCACGCGCCGTTCCTCGGCCAGCGCCAGGGCCGCTGGGAAAGAAGCTCCGAGAGAGGGAGTGAAATTAAGGTACGGCAAGCCCATCTCGATCGCCGCCAGGGCATAAAGCGTGCTGGCGGGCAAACGCGGCGGATCGTTCACTTCATCCAGCATGCTCTTGAGTCGCGGCCAGTATTGATGAATTTCGCCGAGCGGCGTCGGCGGTTCGGTCGAGGCCACATTGACGATGATGAGCTGGTCGAGCTGATGTTGGTCGCGAAACTGGCGATAATCCGTTTGGATGTTTTCGATGATCCGCCATCCATTCGCGGACGATGGCGTCATGACCCAGTCCGCCAATCCTTGAATCGTTTGCCCGCTGCCTTGCACGGTCCCGGGCCGGATATTTTCCGTCCACGACTCCAGGACATCCTGACATGCAGCCATGAGCGGCTCGCTGAAAATCCCCGATCGCGCATGTAATTCCTTGAGCGAGATAACAAAAGTCGATTGTCGAACGTCGTGGCCGCCAACCACAAAAGACGCGGGAGCATCCAGGTCCAACCCCGCAAACAGGGGCAATTCCGTGACCAGTCCCGTCGAGGAAATGGAAGAGCACCTCAAGGCTGCCAGCCCCAAGGCCACGGTCGACCCCACCCCTCCCAGTGCGCCAATGAGCCATAAACCGATCTTTCGCGGAGCATTCATGCCTTCGTTCCTTTAGCCCTTCGGTGGGATTGCGTTTCAGGCGGGTTCCTTTCGATTTTAGCAAATCCAGGTCTACGTGCCGCAGGCTTCAACCGCAAATCCTTTGATTTTCCCTCTGAATGGGTGAGACTGTAACATCTAGGAATTGTTGGGCGGTCACTTGACCCTGGCCAGACACTCCTTTACGATCATGAAGTATGGCATGGAAGGCATGACCTCCATGCGACTCGCACTCCGATGTCAAGCAAGCTTTGTTGACTGCTGTTCTTTCCATTCTGAGGGCGTCTGGATCCATGACGCGATGATGCACATAGCGATTGCCAAAGACGCCGACGCCATTCCGGAAGGTTATCTCCCCCTTTTGGAAATCCTGACGCGCGGCGACTTATTGGGCTGGACGACCCCCTCACATGCATGGGCCTTGACGTCTCTGACTGGAGCAGATCGACTACTCCAAATCGCGCGTTCGACCCACAGCCGCGATTTACGGCTTTTCTTGCGCCGCCCCGCCGAGATGGCCGACTGGGTCCCCGATTTAAGCCAACGCGGACGGCGTTTTTGTCGCCGGGCTTGGCCCATGGGGTGCAGCATTCGATTCCACGACGGGTTCCAACAAGGCTTGTTCACTCGATTGCCCAAAACCCTGCGGCAGTGGATCGATCAGCAGGGCTACCTGACCTTGATGCATGGCCATAAAGATATTCTGAGTGACATGGCGTTGTCCCTGCGGCAACCACTCCTGTTCCTGGCTCATCCTCCGGAAACGGACTTGACGCCCCACGTGGACGCCATGCTTTCCTTGCCAACGCCCAGCGAAGAGCCTGAGGGACCGGTGCTGGCCTGGCAAGAGGAACACGGCCACGTCATTGAAGGGGCGCTGGATCCAAACGTGCTCCAGAAGATGCACCAATGCATGGTCCTGTTTCTGTGCACGGGAAACACGTGCCGTTCGCCCATGGCCGCTGCCTTGTTTCAAAAAGGTTTGGCCGAAGCGCTGGGGTGCACCATGGATGCCTTGGGCGACCATGGATGGCAAGTGGTCTCCGCGGGATTGGCCGCAGCGCCGGGGATGGAAGCCAGCGAAGGCGCCAGAAAAGCGGTGGCTCCACATGGTCTCTCCTTGGAGTCGCACCGGAGCCAGCCCATCCACCTGGGATTGCTCGATGAAGCTGACCATATTTTCACCATGACACAAAGCCACCTCCAGGCCCTCCTGGGCCGACTCCCGCACCTCCATGCCAACTTAGAACTGCTTTCACCCGACGGGTTTGATATCATGGACCCATATGGGAGCGAACAACCGATTTACGATGAATGTGCGGCCATTTTGATGGAGAATGTGCAGCGGCGGCTGGCTGAATTGCTAAAAAGACCATTGGAGGTCATTGCCACACCGTCGGCCAGCACCGACATGCATCAACCCCGCGGGCCGGTCGAACCGGCAGGAGAGTTATGAAAATTGCCGTCGGCAGCGATCATCGAGGCTTCGAGACGAAGCTCAAGGTGATCAACGCATTACGTCAATGGGATCATCAAGTCGAAGACTTGGGCGCCTTCACCCACGATAGTTGCGATTACCCCGATTTCGCCTTTAAAGTGGCCCAACTCGTCGGTGAAGGCAAAGTGGATCGCGGCGTGCTAATCTGCGGCACGGGGATCGGCATGTGCATCGCCGCCAACAAAATCCCCGGCGTCCGGGCAGCCCTGTGCCATGACAGTATCACCGTCGAGATGAGCCGCCGTCACAACGATGCCAACATCCTCTGCCTCTCCGCGGATTTGCTCGGCGAGGAATTGATCGAACGCATGCTCAAAATATGGGTCGAAACGGCCTTCGAGGGCGGCCGCCATCAACGTCGCGTCGAGAAAATTGCCCGCTGGGAAGCAGAACATTGCCAATAATTATCCCCACTTGATTCATCAAGGATGTTCTCCATGAGCAATACTCCTCCCCCCATGCCGCCAGGGGATGCCGCTTCGTCGCAACAAGAAACGTCCCCGCCTGCTCCCGCAAAGCCACCCGCCAAGGGGCTGCCTCCATCGGTGGCACCCTTGGCGGAATCGCCACCCAAGTTGTCGGGGTTGGCCTTGCGCAAATCCTTCGACGCGGAGATCGAAGCGGAACTGGAAGCCGCTATGTCGGGCATCGATCGGCAAAGTTTGCATGGAGAAATCAATCAAGCCCAGGCGAAAGCTGCACCGGCAAGCTCGGCATCCGATGGCGGCAAGAAAAAGGGCCGCATCATCAGCATCCATGGCGATGATGTGTTCGTGGACGTCGGCGGCCGCAGCCAGGGCGTGTTGGGACTCGATCAATTTGCGGAGCCGCCGCAAATCGGCCAAGACATCGACGTCCACATCGAGGGCTATGACCATGCCAACGGGCTGCTCATCCTCACCCGCCAAGGGGCGGCCGTCGCCCACGTCGACTGGTCGACCGTGGCTGAGGGCATGATCGTTGAAGCCAAGGTGACCGGCCACAACAAGGGCGGCCTGCAAGTCGAAGTCCATGGCATTCGCGGCTTCATTCCCATCAGTCAAATCGACTTGATGCGGATCGAGGACCTGCAGCCCTTTGTGAACCAACGCCTGACTTGCATCGTGACGGAGGCGGTTCCCTCGGAAAGAAATCTGGTGCTCAGCCGCCGAGCGTTGCTTGAACAGGAACGGGATTCCGCCAAGGCCAAATTGTGGACCGAGCTGGCCGAGGGACAGGTGCGCAGCGGCGTCGTCCGCAAAATCATGGATTTTGGCGCATTTATCGATTTGGGTGGCGTCGATGGGTTGCTGCCCATTTCAGAATACAGTTGGCAAAGAACCGCCAGCCTGGAGGAGCATCTTAAAGTTGGCCAGCGGCTCGACGTTGAAGTGATGCGGTTGGACCGGGAAAGGCAAAAGATTACACTGAGCCGCAAGCATCTCGAAGCCAGCCCCTGGGACGATATCGAGACACAATTTGCCGTTGGCACCCAGGTCATGGGTAAAGTGACCCGCTTGATGGAGTTCGGTGCTTTCGTGGAAATTGCGCCGGGATTGGAAGGACTGGTTCACATCTCCGAACTATCGACCAAGCGCGTCCATCGACCCAGCGACGTTGTTAAACCTGATCAGTCTGTTCTCGTTCAAGTTCTCAAGATTGAACCAGAACAAAGGCGAATCGCCCTTTCTCTCAAGGCCGTCGCCAAGGCCGCTGAAGAGCGAGCCAAGGCCGAGGCCGAAGCCCAAGCAGAAGCGGAAGCAGCGGAACTGCCCTCGAAGCCGCCGCCCCCGCGCCGAACCGACCTCAAGGGCGGCGTCGGCCAGGGCAATCCGTTCGCCAACCTGCTCAAGCCAAAGTCGTAATCCTCAGCTAGAGAAACGTTGTTTAAGGACAAGGGTCCTTGTCCGTCATGCCACACATGAGGTTACTTTCGACTTGGCATTCCCGTGATCGCGAGCTCGGAGGTGTTGAGGTGGCGAGCTTGTTCTAATGCTACCTTGATGGCGGTTTGCCTTTGCTGGTAGTAAATGTACCCCGGTACGAAAAAGGCCACGGCAGAGACGAAACCGAAGAGCAGCACATCCATGCGCGGCCAAATGGCCATGGCGATGGCACAGAGAAACATTCCCCCCGCTGTGAAATAGAAGCTGCCCGAAAGGGTGCCCCCTTTGATCAAGAAGACCATCCCCGCAATGATAGCCAGCACCGGCGAGAGCGTCAGGGCGGGCATGTGGAGCAAGATTTCCACCAAGAAAAGCGCAATGCTCGCCAGCACAGCCCCGGCCCAAACATGGGCAATCTGCCTTTCGACGAAATGAATTGGCCCCCCCCGCAGTCGGATATTCCAGAAAAAGTAGGCCCAGATGGATAGTCCCGTGCCCCACAGGCCCATGTAGACCAAATGCGAGCCTTGTCCTAGTTCCTTGAGGCCATTTGTCACAGCACACAGGAAAAGCACCACTACGCTATGCCACATCCAAAGCAAACCCCAGTTTTCCAACACCGCGGCATGATGCGTCGGCCGCAGCATGCGGATGACAAATTGCACAAGACTTTCCGGGCCAGCCGTGATGGGTTGACCTTCTAAATAGGCATGCAGATCAGCGGCCAAGGCGGCGGCGGACGAATACCGCAAATCGATCGGCTTCTGCAGACACTTCAAACATATATTCTCCAAGTCGCGGGGCACTTTGGGATTGAGCATCCGCGGCGGCACCGGGTCTTGTTCGAGGACCAGCATCAGGGTATCGACCAGGGTCGCCGCTTGAAATGGCGGCCGCCCGGTGAGCAGGTGATACAGGATCGCACCCAAGCTATAGACGTCGCAAGCAGGAGTCAGGGAGCCGCGAAAGCGGCCCGCTTGCTCCGGCGGCATGTAACTGGGAGTGCCTAAAATCGCTCCGGATTGCGTAAGCGAAAGGAGGTCGGGTTTGCCCTTGCCTGCTGCCTCGACCTGGGGGGTGGCCGGAGGTTGGATCATCTTGGCCAGGCCAAAGTCGGTGATGTGCGGCTGTCCTTCCGTGTCGAGCAGGACATTGGATGGTTTTAGATCCCGATGCAAAATGCCCTTCGAATGAGCATGTTCAACTGCCTCGGCCAGGGTGAATAATAGCTGAGCCGCCTCCTCGGCCGGCAGCGGCCCCCTGGCCACGCGCGCGGCTAACGTCTCCCCCTCGATGAATTTCATCGAGAAATAGGCTCGACCTTGATGCTCACCAGTTTCATAGATGGGGACAATGTTGGGGTGGTCCAACTGGCCGATGGCAGCCGCCTCGGCTCGAAAGCGCGTTATTTCCTCCGAGCTGGCCAAGTCACCGCTGGTCATCATCTTCAGGGCGACCTTCCGATGCAGCGATTTCTGCCATGCTCGATAAACAACCCCCATCCCTCCGCGGCCCACTTCCTCGATGAATTCATAATCACCGAATGCCTCTGGCATCGGGCGGCTAGACGCCGCCGTGCCGCGATAGGGCGCCGTTGCTCCGCCTGAAAGAAGTGGCGGCGCTAATTCCTCGGCCAGCAGCAAGGCCGGCCAGAGTTCGCGGAGGTCGGTTTCCCAAGCGGGATGATCGCGAATGACTTCGTCCAGATCGGGCGTCTCCCCTCGACGCAAGGCCGCGGTCAACTCGGCCAGGCACTTGGCCAATGCCTCCTCATCGCGTTCACTCATGGCGGGGGCAGGTTTGGGATTCACGAGGCAGGACCTGATTTCATGACTTGACTATCCTCGGGTCCTAGCAGCGTTCGCAAGCGTCTCAAGGCGCGGAGATAACGCATGGATGCCGCCGCTTCCGTCAGATTGAGCAGCAAGGCCACTTCCTGATTCGCCAACTGCTCCACGTGGCGGAAGACGATGATTTCGCGATCATCCTCATCCATCTGCAGCAGAGCCTGGCGAAACCGTTCTTGCAATTCGCGACGTATGGCAGCGGCGGCGGGTGTCTTTTCTGGGTCGATGAAGGCCATAGCCAGATCCATCGACGATTGATCGTTCGCGGCGTTCATGGCCTGCTCGCGATCCAGACTGCGCCGCTGTGCTTTCCGGTGCCGGCGATGCGCATCGATTATGTGATCCCGTGCTAAATGTCTGAGCCACAACGAGAACGGCATCTTGTTCTGTCGAAGGTAATCTTCGAATCGTTTGCTTGCCTCAAGCATGACGTCTTGCACGATGTCGCTGGCATCGACGCGCCGCGCTAATGCGGGATCCAAACGCATGGCAATCGCCCTTCGCAGCGCTTCGCGGTGTTCGGTCAGCAATTGCGTCAAAGCTTCTGATTGGCCTTTTTTAGCCAGCTCGAGCAACTGAGCCGTGCGTTCGCTCGTGGGCCAGGACATAAGGTTTCCTTTTATGTAAGTCTATGCCTGGATGGATATAAAGGAATAATTAGATAAAATGTAGACAAAAAGGTAGATATTTATAGTTATACCAAAAGAGGCCACCGCGGATTCACTTGCAAGAGAGCTATTCATGAAAATCTCCGCACTGGAAGAATATGGATTACGCTGCCTGATTCAACTGGCGCGGACGCTGGATCGCTCGCTCAGCATTACTGAAATCGCGGAGCGGGAAGGCATGTCCAGCCCATACGTCGCCAAACTACTATCCATCTTGCGCCAAGAAGGACTGGTTGAAAGCGTCCGCGGCCGCAGCGGCGGCTATCGGCTGGTGAGTCCACCGACAGAGATTCGGGTCGGCCAAATTCTCAAGGCCTTGAGTCAGCCGATGTTCGAGGATCCTGCCTATTGCGAACGGCACGCGGGCACGGAAACCTCGGGCCTGTGCATTCATCATGGCCAATGCTCTCTCAGAGCCTTGTGGCAGACCATGGAAGATTGGATGCAGTCCGCGATGGATCACATCACCTTGGCCGATTTATTGGGCGACCAAGATCAACTGTCCAACTTGTTGCGGACCCGGTTGCTTGAATCCGTGCAGCAATTGCCGAAGCCGCTGATTCCATTGACGACCATGGATCGCGTCGCCTCTCCGATCGAGATGGCGCCCTAGTTGACAACGAATTCACGAACCGCTGTCGAATAGACACGGATCGATCACAACATACACGAGGAATCTCCCAATGCCAACCTCAACGCAAACCATCGCGGAATTGGCGAATCGCGAGTACAAGGAAGGCTTTTTCACGGCCATCGAAAGCGACACCTTGCCGAAAGGTTTGAATGAAGAAACCATTAGGCAAATCTCCGCCAAGAAGCAGGAGCCTGATTGGTTATGTGCTTGGCGGCTCAAGGCATTCGAGCACTGGCGGACGATGGAGGAGCCGCGCTGGTGGCCCAACCTGAAGATCGCGCCGATTGACTATCAGGCGATTAGTTATTACTCAGCCCCGAAGCCAAGAAAACAACTGGAAAGCATGGAGGAAGTGGACCCGGAACTGCGCCAGACGTTCGAAAAGCTCGGGATCTCCCTCGAGGAACAAAAGCGGCTGGCGGGGGTGGCTGTCGATGCGGTTTTTGACAGTGTTTCCGTGGCCACGACCTACAAGGAAACCCTGAAGGAGAAAGGCATCCTTTTTTGCTCCTTCTCCGAAGCCGTCCGCGAACACCCGGAGCTGGTTCGCAAGTACCTCGGCTCCGTTGTTCCCTACAATGACAACTTTTTTGCGACCCTCAACTCGGCCGTCTTCAGCGATGGTTCGTTCGTCTTTGTTCCCAAAGGGGTGCACTGCCCCATGGAGTTGTCAACCTACTTCCGCATTAACGCCGCCGAGACGGGCCAGTTTGAACGCACGCTCATCGTGGCCGAGGAAGGGGCTTACGTCAGCTACCTGGAAGGCTGCACCGCGCCGATGCGGGATGAGAATCAGCTCCATGCCGCGGTGGTCGAGCTGATCGCCGTGGGCGATGATGCTCAGATTAAATACTCCACAGTGCAAAACTGGTACCCAGGCGACAAGGAGGGACGCGGCGGAATTTACAACTTCGTCACCAAACGCGGCGCCTGCCGAGGCCGACGGTCAAAGATTTCCTGGACTCAGGTGGAAACCGGATCCGCCATTACTTGGAAATACCCCAGTGTGATCCTGCAAGGCGATCATGCCGTGGGCGAATTCTATTCCGTTGCCCTCACCAAGAACCGGCAGCAAGCCGACACGGGCACGAAGATGATCCACATCGGCAAACACACCAAGAGCACCATCGTTTCCAAGGGCATCTCGGCGGGTGAAGGGCAAAACACCTACCGCGGCGAGGTGAAGGTTCTGAAAGGAGCCGACCACGCCCGCAACTATTCACAATGTGATTCCATGCTGCTTGGCGACCGCTGCGGTGCCCATACCTTCCCTTACATCGACGTGCGCAATCCCTCGGCCCGGGTCGAGCATGAAGCCAGCACGTCGAAGATCGGCGAAGATCAAATCTTCTACTGCAAGCAGCGCGGCATCAGCGCGGAAGATGCCGTCAGTTTGATTGTTAACGGTTTTTGCAAGGAAGTCTTTCGGGAACTGCCCATGGAGTTTGCCGTCGAAGCGCAGAAGCTGCTCGGCGTCAGCCTCGAAGGCAGCGTCGGCTAGAAAGTACCATCCTCCTTTCAACGACTCGAGGTGACATCATGCGAACGTTGCTCGTAATCTTGGCTGCAGGGTTTATCTTGATGCTGCCGGGTTTAGCCAGCGCGGACCACAAGAAAGGCACGATTGAGCTCAAAGAAGGATTTAAAAACGCCACCAAGATTGACATCGGCGATAAACTCAAGGGCGAATGCCAATGGTACATTAACCCCAACTTTTTCAAGAAGCGGGTCATCTCCGTGCAGTGCGAGATCAAAAATCCCACGAAAGCCCCCCTCTACTACGGCTACCACGTCGCTTTCTTTGACAAGGAAGGCCATTTGATCGCCACGTCGTCGATGAATGGCATGAGCGCCGTTGCTCCGGGCAAGTCAACCTTTGTGGGCAATGTGATCAGCCTGCCCAAGCACATGATGGATCGCATCACCAACTATCAGGTCACTTTGTTTTCGGAAGAGAAGCCTTTCGATCAGTTTTCCGACTCTGAAAAGGACAAGTAAGATCATGCTTAAAATTGATAGTTTGCACGCGCGAGTGGAAGACAAGGACATCCTGCGCGGCCTGAGTCTTGAGATCACGGCCGGGGAAGTTCACGCCATCATGGGGCCGAACGGCTCGGGCAAGAGCACGTTGGCTGGCGTCTTGGCGGGGCGGGACACCTACGAGGTCACGGGCGGAACCGTGACCTACATGGGAAAGGATCTGCTCGAGATGGACCCGGAAGAGAGGGCCCGCGAAGGCGTTTTCCTGGCCTTCCAATATCCCGTCGAAATCCCTGGCGTGAGCAATCTCTATTTCCTGCGAGCAGCTCTGAATGCCGTGCGCAAACATCATGGCCAGCCCGAAGTGGACGCCGTGGAGTTCTTGAAGCTCGTCCGCTCCAAGCTCAAACTGCTGCAGATGGATGAAGCCATGCTGCAACGGGCCGTCAATGAAGGCTTCTCCGGCGGCGAGAAGAAACGCAACGAAATCTTCCAAATGGCAGTCCTCGATCCGCGCTTGGCAATCCTGGATGAAACGGATTCCGGCCTGGATATCGACGCCCTCAAGATCGTTTCCGACGGCGTCAATGCCCTGCGCGGCAAGGATCGCGGCATCCTGGTGATCACCCATTATCAGCGTCTGCTCAACTTCATCGTCCCCGATTTCGTTCATGTGCTCTATCAAGGACGCATCGTGAAGAGCGGCGGCAAGGAACTGGCACTGGAGTTGGAAAGCCAAGGTTACGGCTGGATCGAAAAGGAAGCTCGCCAGGCGCAGTTGGCCTCAGTTTAAAAAGGAGTGGTCTCCAGATGTCAAGTACGACCAAATCCGTGAGCACCACGACGCCCCCGCACCGACAAGCGGTGCAACCTTACGTCGACGCTTTCACCACCCTGGAACGAAGCCAGGGCGCTGTTTGGCGGCCTGCCGTGCGTTATCTGAAGAAGGCTGCCATCGCTCGACTAAGTGCCATAGGCTTCCCTGGCCCCAGGGACGAGGAATTCCGCTTCACGCCAACTGCGCCGCTTTGGCAAACGAACTTTCAGATGGCCGACGCTGCATGCGTCGATCACGTAGACGTCGACTCCGCCTTGAGCCAGGCCGTGTCCATTCCCGATGCCGTGCAGGTAGTTGTCATTGACGGCTTTTGCGCACGGATCATGGGCCATGCTGACTTGCCCAAGGGAATGATCATTACATCCCTGGCGAAGGCCATGGTGGAACATGCCGACCTGGTGGAAGGTTACTTAAACAAGCATCTCAAGACGGATCGAATGCCGTTTGCGTTGCTTAATACCGCCTTGTTCGAAGACGGCGTGTTCATCTACCTACCAGATCAATGCGTGGTCGAACGGCCAATCCATCTGATCTTCCTGAGCACGGCCGACCAGCCTCGTGCTCATTTCCCCAGACAATGGTTCGTAGCGAAAGAGGGCAGCCAGGCCACGCTATTGGAAACGCATTTAAGCGTGGATGAAGGCATCCCTTTTACCAACGGCGTCAGCGAATACCATCTGGAACCAGGCGCCTACATCGACCATTACCAGGTTCAGCGCACAAGCCGAAACGGCTTCCACTTCACCACGCAACATGTCCATCTGGCTCAGAAAAGTCAGTGGCGTTCGCACCTGTTGCATTGGGGCGGCCGCTTGGTTCGCAACGACGTGATAGCTGTCTTGGATGGGGAATACGCCGAATGCACGATCAATGGACTCGTCCACGTCGATGGGCAGCGGTTGATCGATCACCACACCGCCATCGATCACGCGCAGCCCAACTGCCCCAGTCATGAATTGTTCAAGCACGTCGTGGATGGCGAGGGTCAGGCCGTGTTCAACGGCAAAATCTTCGTCCGCCAGGATGCCCAAAAGACCGATGCCAAGCAGACGAATCAAACGCTGTTGCTCTCCCCCGATGGACGCGTGCTGACCAAACCGCAGTTGGAAATCTTTGCCGACGACGTGAAATGCACGCACGGCGCCACGGTCGGCCAACTGGAAGAGGATGCATTGTTCTACCTGCGATCCCGGGGACTGGGGCAACAACAGGCCCAAGCGCTGTTAACCTTTGCTTTTGCCAACGACATCATCCACCGCATTCATCTGACTGCCCTGCGCGAAGCACTTGAGCATCAGTTGCTGGCGGTGCATCATTTGCCGGAGGAGTGATCCTCCAGGGACGATCTATGAATCAAACTCTCACAACGCAGCCGCCGCGAGGCCGCGGCCTATCGGGCTTCGACGTGGCCCGGGTGCGGCTTGACTTTCCGCTGCTGCAGCAATTGGTTCGCGGCAAACCACTGGTCTACCTCGACAACGCGGCCACAAGCCAAAAGCCGCAAGCGGTCATCGATGCTTTGATGAATTACTATCGGCGGGACAATGCCAACATTCATCGCGGCGTTTATCAGCTCAGTCTCTCGGCCTCCGCGGCTTATGAGGAAGCCCGCGAGGCGGTGGCACGCTTTATTCATGCCGCTGACGCACATGAATGCCTCTTCACGCGCGGCACGACGGAAAGCATCAACCTGGTCGCACAAACTTGGGGCCGAACCTTTCTGAAACCAGGTGATGAGATTCTCCTTTCGCAGCTCGAGCATCATTCGAACATTGTCCCCTGGCAAATGTGCTGCGAACAAACCGGCGCCGTCATTCGCGTGGTTCCCGTCGACGATCAAGGAACGCTGTTGATCGAGGAGTATGAAAAACACCTCTCGTCCCGGACCAAATTGGTGGCCATCACCCACCAGTCTAATGCCCTGGGTTCGATGAACGACGTGAAACAACTCGCGCGACTGGCCCACGAACGGGGAGCGCTGTTTCTGGCCGACGGCGCCCAATGGGTGACGCATCACCCCACCGACGTGCAGGACCTCGACGTCGATTTTTACGCCTTTTCAGGCCACAAGCTCTACGGCCCCACAGGCATCGGCGTCCTCTATGGCAAACGGACGCTTCTGGAGAAAATGCCCCCCTATCAGGGTGGCGGCGACATGATCGAATCCGTCTCCTTTGAAAAAACCACCTATGCGGGACTGCCCAACAAGTTTGAAGCAGGCACTCCCCACATCGCGGGGGTCATCGGACTCCATGCCGCCATCGATTACCTCAATGCACTGGGCATGGATAACATCGCAGCCCACGAGGCTTCGTTGCTGCGGCATGCCACGGAACGGCTCAGCGAAGTCCCTGGCTTGAGGATCGTGGGCACCTCCCCGCGGAAATCCAGCGTAATCTCGTTCCTCCTTGAAAGTCCCTGCATCGCGCCGGTCGACGTCGGCGCGGAATTGGACCTCGATGGCATCGCCGTCCGCACCGGCCATCACTGCTGTCAACCCTTGATGCAGCGGCTCCACATCACCGGCACCATTCGCGCGTCCCTTGGACTTTACAACACCGTGGAAGAAATCGATACCCTGGTGGCCGCCCTCAAGCGGATTCGCATCAAGAAGCAAGCGGAAATTCCCCGCTGCGCGGAACTGCCCATGCTGGGGGACGTGAAATACCCGGAAGCTTCGGCGCCCTCCCCCAGGGAGGCCGCCGCCGACCTGGTGGAAGCGTTCAGCTTCCTGGGCGATTGGCCGCAGCGCTACGAATACATCATCGATCTGGGCAGGAAGATGCTCCCCCTGCCGGAATCGGAAAAAGTGGAAGCCAACCGCATCAAGGGCTGTCAAAGCATGGTTTATTTGTCGGCCCGCAAGCGGCCCGGCAGCCATGACGTGATGGATTTCCTGGCCTATTCCAATGCCGACATCGTCAGCGGACTGATTGCCATCTTGCAAAGAGTCTATTCAGGTCAACGGGCCAAGGATATTCTCGCTTTCGACGTCGAGGATTTTTTCCATCGGCTGGGCATCGACCAAAACTTAGCGATGCAGCGCCGCATCGGCCTGGGCGAAATGGTCAAGCGGATTCAACACTTGGCCCTGGCGCTGGAACATTCGGCCGCCACCTGCACCAAGCAAGATTGCGCCCAGTGCGAGGAAAATAAGCGCATCACCCTGGAATAGCGTGGAGGCCGCCATGTCCCTATCATCGAAAGTACCCTTGCAAACGACGGGTGAACACGAACCCAAAATCCCTCTCGATGCGGGTATGCCAACCGTGGATGTTCAACAACCCCTCAACGAGCAGATCATCGACGTCTTGAAATCGTGCTTCGACCCTGAGATACCCGTCAACATTTATGAACTTGGGTTGATCTATGAGATCAACGTCTCACCCGAAAACGCCGTTCACATCAAAATGACGTTGACCTCTCCTGCTTGCCCGGTGGCGGGAACCCTGCCCATCATGGTGCAGAACAAGGTGCAGTCACTGCCTGGCGTGAGCGGCGTTAAAGTCGAAACGGTCTGGGAACCTCCATGGGATCAGAGCCGCATGTCCGAAGCCGCCAAGTTGCAGCTTGGGTTGCTCTAAACATGTCCATGGTTAAGCATCCGCGTTATGCTCCATCAAGGGCGTTTCCGCCTTACACCTATGTGCCGGGTCAGCAGCCACACCCCTTTTCCGATCCCCTCGGCCACAGCTTTGGCCAGCCGCGTCCCCATCCTCCCGCTATCGACTGGACCACCGGCTCCGCTTCGGATGCCTTTCGCTTTGCCTTGGATTTATTCAATCACGGATTCTATTGGGAAGCCCACGAGCAGTGGGAAGGGCTTTGGGAAGCCGTGGGCCGCAAAGGACTGTTGGCCGACTTTCTCAAAGGGTTGATCCATTTAGCTGCCGCGGGAGTGAAGGTCCGTGAAGGTGTTCCACAGGGAGTGCGGAGCCACACGAGCCGCGCCAGGGAACTTTTTGACCATGTCCTTACCGCCACGCCAGGTTGGCCGCTTCATTTGGGGATTGACGCCAAGGAACTTGTGCAACGCTTGCAGCAGCCCGAACTGCCTTCACTCCATTTAATCATCTCTTAAGCCTGATTAGCTTCATGGTTGGCTTAATCCATGCACTGAGAAGCAATGGGTTGCTTTATTGGCCTCTTTCAGTTAGCCTTATGCACAATAACTTGGACTGATATAACCCATTTCAAAAGCGAGCCAATCATGGTGCATCCCACTCAAAATCAACCTGAAGGTGCATCTGGATTTGCTGTCGGCGGCAAGTCAGCTAGCGAACTGCAGTCGATGGGGAAAAACTTTCTGGCCAGGCTCACCCTGCCCGGGAAACTCTTGCTGGCCGGTAGCTTGATCGGATTCGTGGCGTGCTTCTTGCCCTTTTTTAGCGTGAGCGTTTCAGGCAATACGGGGCCGATCAACTTAAAAATGTCGCAAAGTGCAATGGCATTGGAAGCGTGGCAAGGCATTATTGCCTTGTTGACCTTTGGAGGATGTGCGGTTCTATCCTACCTCTTGTTTGGCGAAAAACCGCATGCCAACCAGCGTGAGCTGATGTTTGCCACTTTAGGTTGTGCCGCTGTCGCTCTGGTCATGACACTATGGCTCTTCTTCCAGACTTCTGGTGGGACCAACGTTTCCATGGAAATTCCAATACCAAAGGTCAGTGCTGGACGAAGTATTGGAGCCTATCTCATGCTCGTTGGGGCTGGCTTGGCCGTTGTCGGAAGCATCATGAAGGCGAAGGAAGATCGCCTCTTTTAGCATTGATTTCACTTGCATCATGGATGCCAGCGCAATCCCCGAAAGCAGATTCAGGTCCATCGGGGAAGTGTCTATGATGGGGGTGGTGAACTTGGCGTGGCTTCCTTATCCAGGTCGCTGCTGACGTTATCACCTGCTTCCTGTTTGACTCTCCGCTTCTTCTTTTTCTTTTTCTTGCTCGGTTTGACCTCTTCCTCATATAGCAAGGAGCCAAAGCGGCCCAGGAGCCGAGCGTAGATGAGACCTGCCGCGCCCCAGATTAAGCCCATCAGCGGTGCGGTGATCAGATAATCAAAGCTCCACCAACTCAAGTAAAACACGCCCGCCATGAGTATCCCTGCGATCAAGCAGAGCGAAAAGTAAAAGCGGCCGCGCAGGGCGATGCGGCCCAGCGCTACCGCGCTCAGTGGAAACCATTCGTTGGCGGAAATAAGCGAACTGAACAGAACCACGGGAAACAACCAGGTGGTTCCCAGGGACCAACCGATGCCGCCGAACAACCAATAAAAGGGATACGCCGCGGCCATGGTCAATGCCAGGAGCCAAACGAGCTTGAACATCCCCCAGATCCATTCCCGCCACGAGCCTTCCGGCCAACTGATGCTCTTGGCCCGATGGCTGGTGTCGATCACGATGTTGAAAAAACACATGGAGAAATAGGAACCAAGCAGGACGACGATCCAGATGAGCGAGACGCCCAGCCCCGCCAGGCCAAGGCCGCTGGCAACGTTGCTGCCTGTGTTGCCGCCCAGGTTGGCGATCAGTCCTGACATCAACTGCAAATGGAAAAAAATGAGCATCATACCGAAACTATTCCAAAGCCAAGGTCCGATGTTGCCCGATTGGAATGGCAGCGACCAGACTCCCTCGAAATACAAATGTTCCGGTTGCGGCTCCGGTCGCTCGGGTTCCAATTCTGCCCGCGATAATTTGTACATCTGCAGATCATTGGTTGCCTCCGTGGGTGCAGCCGCGGCCCGCTCATCGGCAACGGGCTTGGCCAATGGGGGCGGTTCGGACTCGATGGATTTTGCTACCGGAGCCTTTTCAGCCGCGGCTTCATCTGGGGTCATGGAGAAGCCGTAGGCAGCAACGGTCGATGGCGATCCGCTGGGCGTTTTCTCAGGCGGCTTTTCTGCGAGAGGGTCTCGAACACCGGAACCAGGTTGATTCCCGATGGGGACTTCTTGCTTGCCCCGAGGCTCTGGCATCGGCACAGGAGCCGGCGTGATCATCGGCGCTGGCATGGCATCCAAAAACAGTGGGTCCACCTCGACCTGCTTTTGCTCGGGCGCCTGAAAAAAATCTTCCGTTTCTGTGGTGATCTTTGTGGAGAGGGAAGCCATGGGCTGACCCGTGGCGGTGCTGTCTAGCTTCGATCCATGTTCAGCCTGGAGAAAGGAATCGAACTCTTTTTCCAGGCGGTTGCGATCGGCCTCCTCTTCCCTGGCTTGACGCTCGGCTTCTGCATCGGGTTGTTTTTTAGGTCGAGAAGCTGGCGGAGGAACAAGCGGCGCTGGCGAAGGCTTTGGTTCATCCGCAAGGCGAAAAATTCCCAAGTCCGAATCCAGAGTTGGCTCTGAAGTGGAAGAAACAGGTGGAGCAGGAGCGACTATCGTAGAAACGGACGTCTTCTCTCCGAATTCGCCCGCTGCCAAGGTGTAGATTTTCTGATCCAGCTCATTCGGCAGCAATTGCGCGGGTTCAGGCCAGTCTTCTTCCTCCAAGGGAACCAACCCCAAGGGTTCATCGGAATGGCTGATCTCGATTTGCCGTGCCGGCGCTGGCTCCGGAGGAGGAATCCGCAAATTGCACTCCGGGCATCGGCCGCGCATATGGCGGTATTCCGATTTAATGCGAAACGCGGTTTGACAGGAGGGGCAAGTGAGATGGAGCCAGGAGATTTCCGACATGCGGCACCCGAATGAAGACGGTGATGACTCTTTTTATTAGAGCATCCGCCATTCACTCAGGCAACGCACGCCGGTGAAAATTTCAACTGATTGCGTAAAGGCTTTGAGCCTTCGCAGTAATGACCAATCCCTAGGGAATCTGCTGGAAACGCCAAATGGGAACGTGCGGCGGCAAGCGGCCAACTTGATAATCCTGGGCGGGCAGCAGTTCACGAAGTTTCTTCAGCGCCTGCCGGCGCACGGTGATGTAATAATACTCGCACCGCGAATCACGCACAGCATCCCAGATTTGGTAGAGCTGGTCCACTTCTCGAATGGCCCGGCGCAACTCTTCAGCGTTGGTCACGTCGATGGGTTGCCGCTCCTCCAAGTATTTCCGATAAGCCCGATTAAAGACGAGCAGCTCATTAACCACGGCTCGATCCGGAAACCGAATGGAATCCGCCAAGGTCGGAGCATCTTGCAACTCCTGGTAGTTGCGGCGGATTTTCATCAGGTCGGAATAGAAATCCTTGGCCGATGCGAAAGTAAACCGCGTTTCCCTCGGATCGAGTATTTCCCACTCGAGGGCCAACGAAATGAGGGGACCGCGCAAAAGATGGAAGCGTTCTTCCAAGGCGCCCGGATCCGGAAGATCAAGGAGGGGGTTGCTGGTGATCAGTAGAGCAGCCAAAAGCCAGTCGGCATGGGTCATGACCGACCTCCGCGGGAACGGCGACGGTAGCCTGACGGCTGGCCGTCCCCTTGGACGCAAGGCGCGGCTGAGCGCGTCTGCTGCCAGCCATCACCCTTTTATCGGTTGTAAACTTGAAGAAAATTCAGTCTATTTCCCATCGCTCAAAGTTGAATAGTGACTTGCAAAGCGTCAAAATAGATCGTTTTTACAGATAAGAGTAACTTTTCATTTCTTAAAAGCGGCTTCCTGCCAATTTGAATGCTATATGATTGAACGAATGTTGATCATACATGTCGCTAGGTGTTTAAAAAGGCGTTTCGCGCCATGTCAACTCAACCCAAAATGCCGCAATACCGCATCGTGTTGCTCTATCTCGAGTTTGGTATATTGTGAATTTTTTATTCCGACGAACTCACCATGAAGTGGGCGTCGGAAGCAGAGTCCTATCTTCAAATCAGAGTGTCAAGGGTTGGCTTTTCATCTGCTTTACCAGCTTGTTGTTGTTTTTTCTCATCGACCGCAACCTTAGGATAATCCATCGCGCCCATCAAGCGCTGTTAGACAGTTATGATCAAACACTTCTCGGATGGGTCGAGGTCATGGACCTTCGCCATAAGGAAACCAAACATCACACGCAAAGAGTCACGCAAATGACGCTGCGACTGGGCCGTCTCGCAGGCTTGACCGGGACAGACCTCATCAAAATGGAGCGCGGCGCCATTTTGCATGACATTGGTAAAATTGGCGTTTCCGATGTCATCTTGCTAAAGCGAGGCCCCCTGACCGCGGAAGAGTGGATTGAGATGAAAAGACATCCGCAAATTGCCTATGATCTGCTTAGAAAAATCCGCCATCTCAAGACTTGTGTTGAAATACCCTACTGTCATCATGAACGCTGGGATGGCCATGGTTATCCCCGCGGCCTTAAGGGTCAAGAAATCCCTCTCAGCGCCCGCATCTTTTCGATCGTGGATGTTTGGGATGCGTTGATTTGACCCCGGGTTTATAAAGAAGCTTGGCTCGAAAGCAAAGTCCTTGTCTACCTCCGAGAGGAAGCAGGAAAGCAATTCGATCCACAACTCGTTCGCTTGTTTCTCGACCATTATGTGCAAATCAAGGAGGGCATCGAGGTTCCATCGAGCATGGAGTCGTTCAAACACCACTAATTGATGTTTTCTTGGCAATTTAGAGTCGTCTAAATCGCTTTTAAGTTCGTCGGTTGTATGAGTTCTGGATTACATGCTGACCATACCGAAAATGGGGTTTCACCCCAAGGGCAATCAACAACTCAATCCCCGCTTTTTAAAGGCTTTTCAAGGAAGGACTTTTCGTCGCCTAGGGTGGCTCTTATAATGAATTGAAGAATCGGACCAAAGTTGGCTCATCCGATTCGAGCCTACCCTCTGGGGTGGGTTCGTTTGTTATTTTATTGGAGCCAACGCTTCGGCTTCCTTCGAACTTCAATCGGGAGGCTTGGCCTATGTAACTTTTTCCGATGGGGTGGTGGTCCTTGACAAAGGATAAAGTGCGAATTTATGTACTGGCACGTGAGTTAAATCTTGAAAGCAAAGATTTAATCGATATGTGCCAAGAGGCTGGGCTGGACGTTAAAAACCAGCTTAGCAGCATTGACGCCGATCAACGTGATCTCATTGAGCAGATGCTGAAACAGAAACGCAGCGGTGCCGGTGCCACACCCGCCACGCCTCGACCGGTTCCCTCTGTCGCCAGGCCCACTCAACTGCTAAAGCCCATCCCGGTATTACATACGCCAAAACCACTTGCTCCAAGCTCCCCGGTCTTGACGCCGGCCACGACGCCCATTCCCGCCTCTAAGGTCGAAAGGCCCGCGGTCAAGGAAGTGGCACCCCCTGCTCCACCAGCGGCAGCGGCCGACGCTTCCACTAGCATTAGCCCTGCAGCGACGCCGCCACCGGCCACCATCCCGCCACGCCTGCCCCCCGACATGACAAGCAAGATTCGCAACCTGGACGCCATTCGCCGGCCCTCTTCGACCACCGGTCCCGTTATCGACAAAGGCAAACCTGGCGCGGAAAAAAAGGCCGACAAACCCGACCGTCCCAAGGCTGGCGCGCCGAGGATTCTTCCTCCCCCGCAAAGGAAAAAGCTGGCTATTCCCATCCCCGGCAAGACCGAGGAAAAAAAGGCAGACCAACCCGCCACTCAGAAACCTTTGATGAAGTTGTCACCAGAAATGCTTCAAGGCGGCGGGTTAAATGTGAAGGACGTCCTCAAAAAAATTGAGGAAAAAGTTCGCTCCGAGCAGGATGGCGGACGCGGTATGAAAATTCCCGCCGTGGCTCCAGGCGCCGCCGAGGATGAGGAAGAGGATGAGGAGAAACGCCGACCAGGAGCCGTCAAGGGCCGAGAAGAACGGCACAAAAAACGCAACCTCCGCGCCAAAACGCGCCCCGACGACGTGGTCGACCTAAGACGCATCGAACTCGACGAGGAGGAAACATCCCATCAACGCCAGCAGCGGCTGCATCGTCTGCGCCATCAGCAGCGCCCCTCGGCTCAGGCCAAGAAAAGCACAAAGATACTCGTGGAGCCGCCCTTCACCATTCGATCTTTATCCGAGGCCATGGGCGTCCCCGCGCAAAACATTCTCCGCAAACTCCTCGAACGCAAAATGATGGTTAACATCAATGCCGTTCTCGAAGAGTCTCTCGCCGAAGAAATCGCCATCGAACTGGGCCATGAACTCGAAATCAAGAAACCCATGGACCCGGAGGAGATGCTCCTCAAACGCTTCGAAATGACCTCGGAGCCGGAGCGTCTGGTCCCGCGCGCCCCCATCGTGACCATCATGGGCCACGTCGATCACGGCAAGACGAGCTTGCTGGACCGCATTCGGGAAAGCAATGTGGTGGCCACGGAAGCCGGCGGCATCACGCAGCATTTACGAGCCTGGCGCGTTCTACATGGGGGCCGCCCGATCACCTTCCTCGACACGCCAGGCCACGAAGCGTTTACCCAAATGCGCGCTCGCGGGGCGAACGTCACGGACATTGTCGTCCTGGTGGTCGCGGCCGATGACGGCGTCATGCCGCAGACCGACGAGGCCATCAGCCACGCCAAGGCGGCGGGAGTCCCCATCATCGTCTGCATCAACAAGGCCGATCTCCCGAATGCCAATATCCAAAAGGCCCGCCAACAGTTGTATGGCCGCGAACTTATTCCCGACGACATGGGCGGCGACACGCCGTTCCTCGAAACGGTGGCCACCAAGGACCGCGCCCGCGGCATTAACGAACTGCTCGACATGATCTCGCTGGTTGCCGAGTTGAAGGAACTGAAAGCAGATCCCCATCAGCCGGCATCAGGCGTGTGCCTGGAGGCTTGCGTCAGCGGCGACGAAGGCGTGTCCACCACCGTTCTGGTGCAAAATGGCACGCTGCACAAGGGCGATGTGATCCTTTGCGGCCCTGCGTATGGCCGCGTGCGTGCCATGTTCAACGACCTGGGCATGGCGATCGAAGAAGCAGGGCCATCCGTGCCCGTTCGCATTATGGGTTTGGATGAGCCGCCCAACGCCGACGACAAATTTTATGTCTTGCCCGATTTGTCCCAGGCCCGCGACATCGCCGAGCGTCGTCGCGACCGCCAGCGGCAGATTCAACCCATGCAAAAATCCACCTTCCGCCTCGAGGATTTGGGGAAGGTGAAAGCCTTCGAATTAAAGCTGATTATTAAGGCTGATGTGCGCGGTTCGATCGAAGCCATCACCAAGGAAATCGGCAAGTTGACCCATGAAGAGGTGCGGCTCAAGGTGCTTCATGCCGGTGTGGGCGCCATCACGGAAGGCGACGTGGTGTTGGCCTTGGCCTCGCCGGATGACACGCTCATCGTCGGTTTCAACGTCGTCCCCGACGATCGCGCCAAGTCGCTCGCCGATGAGAAGGGCGTGAATATCCGGCAATACAACATCATTTATCAACTGACCGACGATCTGCGCGCCGCCCTGGAAGGCCGACTCAAGCCGCACGAAGAGATTATCAACCTGGGCCGAGCGGTGGTACGCGACACGTTCAAAATCAGCCGCGTGGGCACGATTGCCGGCTGCTATGTCACTCAAGGGACGATCGAACGCTCCGCGCGGATTCGGCTCATTCGCGACGGCGTGATCATCTATCCGCCCGCTGACCGCGCGGCCACGCTCGATTCGCTCAAGCGCTTCAAGGACGACGTGCGCGAGGTTCGCGAGGGGTTCGAATGCGGCCTGAAAATAGCGGGATACGACGACGTCAAGAAAGGCGACGTCATCGAAGCTTACAAGATCGAACAAGTGCAGCGAACCCTCTGAACCTGAGCCAACGCAGCCGAGTCTGACCTAGACACTGATGTGTGAAACGAGATGTATGTAGGAACTTTGGAAGTGCAGATGATTGTGCGCGAGGCCCGCTCCTTGAAAGACAAACGCCAAGTGGTGAACAGCATCAAGGATCGGTTGCGCAATCATTTCAATGTGTCGGTGGCCGAGGTGGCCTTTCAAGAGGATCGTCAAACCTTGGGACTGGGCGTGGCCATGGTGAGCAATGAATCGAGCCACATCCGGAAAACCCTCGACCAGATCCTGGACGCTTTGCGCGGCCATCCCGTGGCGGAATTGGTCAAATATGAAATCAACGTGTAAGGATGCAACGCTCCATGAAGGGTAGTCCACATCGCCGAGCACGCGTGGCGGAAGCGATCCGCGAATCAGCGAGCGAGACCGTGCTCTTCAAGCTCCGCGATCCCCGGGTCAAAATGGTGACCGTGACGCGCGCGGAAGTCTCGGCGGACATGCAGCATGCCAAGGTCTACGTGTCGATCATGGGAACGGACCAAGAGCAGCGGGCTTGCCTCAAGGGTTTGCAACACGCGGCGGGCTTTGTCCAAAAACAATTAGCTGACCGGCTGCGCATGCGCTTCACGCCCGCCATTGTATTCACGCTCGACAAGGGCGTGAAAAACAGCCTGGATATCGCCCGGCTTCTGCGGGAAGAAGGACCGGCTCTCGCGTCGGAGGATGACGAGGATGCCGCCGGCCTAGAGCCAGAGATTGTCAGCGAGGATGAACCGTTCAACATGGATGGAGAGAACGACAGCGAAGGGTAATTAGCTAATTCGCGAACCGTCAAGGCTGAAAGGGAATTCCAACGCCATGTCCACCACCAATCACAACGTCAAGCAAAAAGTCATCGCCCGTTTTGGCCCGGCTTTGAAAAAAGAACTGGGCGTGAAAGAGACGGAACCGCGACCCGTCCTGGATCAAATCATTTACGCCATTCTCCGGGAAGATTCGAGCCGCGAACAAGCCGACCGGGCGTTCCAACAACTGCGCGAGCGTTTTTTTGATTGGAATGAAGTCCGCGTGAGCACGGCCCGTGATGTTGCCCGCGCCTTGCCGGGACTGACGCAGACGTTCGACCGCGCTAGCCGCATCATCAGTTTGCTCCAGCAAGTTTTTGAAACCAGCTATGATTACGACCTCGAGGGCATGAGTAAAAAAGGGCTGAAACTCGCTGAAAAACAATTGGAGCGTTTCGATTGTTCGACGAATTACACGGTCGCCTTCGTCATTCAAAATGCCTTGGGTGGACACGCCATGCCCGTCGATGAGAACATGCTGCGTGCGCTCACCCGGCTCAGCATCGCTTCCGAAAACGATTCCGCCAGCACGGCCCAGGGCATGTTGGAGCATCTGATTCCCAAGGCCAAGGGCAGTTGTTTCACGGAAATGCTCAGCGCCATCGCCCATGATTATTGCTTGGAGAAGGAGCCGAGGTGCTCAAATTGCCCGCTCGCCGACCTTTGCCCTACGGGATTGGAAAACAGCAAGCGGAAAACCGCCAAAGCCAAGGCCAAAGCCCGACCCTAGGTCTCTGGTCATACGGTGGGCTGACGCCTGACCTTATCGACCGCCATGGGAGCGCGGCTGACAGATCAAGTTGATGCATAGCTTTCTAATAGGCACATCGCCTAAACTACCAAAAGCCCCGGGTTTCATTCCCAAGTTGACAGTTTTCGTCAGAAGAGTTATAACGCTTCCAGCTTGTCGTGAACGGTGGCAGCGATGCCGATTTTGCCGAAAGAAACCGCGATTTACCCCGAGCGTTTACTCGAGGATGAGTTATTGGCTTCGAGTCAGGCAGATGAGGACGACCCGCCGCGATGGTGGGTGCTGCACACTAAGCCACGCCAAGAAAAGGCCCTGGCCCGGCAACTTTTGGAGTTGGACGCGGCGTTTTATCTCCCCTTGTATGCCAAGCGGAACCGCGTTCGCGGCAGGTTGCAGGTTGCCCATGTACCCTTGTTTGATGGATACCTATTCCTGTGGGGAACTTTGATCCAACGGCAAAAAGCCTTCCAGACGCAGCGCGTAGTGCAAGCCATCGCCGTGAACGATCCGGTCCGGTTGATTCAGGATTTGCGACAAGTGAAGCTGCTGCTCGACACGGGCCGACCTGTAACGCCCTTAAACCACCTCGAGCCCGGCGATGAAGTGGAAATCAAAGCCGGCCCCTTGAGCGGACTGCGAGGCACGATCATCAGTTCCACCCGCAATCAACGCTTTGTCGTGAAAGTGGACTTTATACAGCGCGGGGCAGCCATTGAGATCGAGGACGTCGACCTGACCCCGGTGAAGTCAACGGAGATGTGAAGTCAAAAAGGCTGACTTGCGAATCCTCCCTGGAGCGATTCGCCCCTCATGGATGAGGATGGATCATTGACTCCTGTCGTCGATTCCACTCGAACATCGCTGGCCGGTCTGGCCCGGCCCCTGGCAAAGGAGTTGGCCCCAGCCGCCTCGGCTATCCCGCCGCTCACCATCTTGGAAGCCAGTTCCCCTCGGCTGCGCAGGCTCGGGGCCGAACTGTGGGCCCACCGTGAACTGCTGCTTTTCCTGGCCTGGCGCGACGTGAAGGTGCGCTATCAGCAAACCGTGCTGGGCGTCCTTTGGGCGATTCTGCAGCCGACCGTAACCATGTTGGTCTTCGTTCTTTTCCTGGGTCGAGTGGCCCACATGGTGGCATCGACCACCGTTCCCTATGCCTTATTTCTGCTGACGGGCCTGGTTCCCTGGATGTTTTTTGCCAACGCCCTGACTTCCAGCAGCCAAAGCATCGTCGGCAGTCAACAACTCATCACCAAGGTCTATTTCCCTCGCCTGGCGATTCCACTCTCGGCGGTTCTTGCCAGCAGCGTGGACTTCCTGATCATGATGCTCCTCTTGCTGGGGTTCCTCGTGGGCTTTGGCGTTCCCATGACAGGTATGACCCTGCTTGCACCGTTCTTCATGCTCGGGATTCTCGCCGCCGCGGCTGGAGCGGGAACCTGGCTGAGCGCCCTGACGGTCGCCTATCGAGATTTCCGATTTTTGCTGCCGTTCATCGTGCAGATCGGCATGTTCTTAACGCCCGTCGTCTATGGATGGGAACCATTGCCGACTCCATGGCGGTGGTTGATCCTGGCGAATCCAATGACCGGCTGGGTCGAATCATTCAGGGCATGCCTCCTGGGCCAATGGGGCTGGACCACGACCGCTTTGATGAGCATTGCGCTCATGATCACGGCCCTGCTCAACTTGAGTGCCTGGCATTACTTTCAGCGCGTGGAAAGACGCTTCGCGGATGTGATTTGACGGGATCGTCTGGGGAGAAAGGTTCGTGAGTTACACGGCCGTTCAAGTGGAGCGAGTGAGCAAACGCTATCGGCTTGGCGCAACCGCCGGCTACGATACCTTGCGCGAAGCGCTGATGCATCAAGTCCAGCGCTGGACGCGCGGCCGCCGTGGTGAGCCGGCCCCTGAGATCGATGCCCTCAAGGACGTCAGTTTTCGCATCCAAGCCGGGGAGGTCGTGGGCGTGATCGGCCGCAATGGCGCGGGTAAATCGACGCTGCTTAAAATCCTCAGCCGCATCACCGAACCGACGCATGGCCGGGTGGAGTTGCGCGGCCGGGTGGGCAGTTTGCTCGAAGTCGGCACGGGGTTTCACCCTGAACTCACAGGACGGGACAATATCTTTCTCAGCGGCGCCATCCTGGGGATGAAACGCGAGGAGATTCGCAAACGCTTCGATGCGATCGTCGCCTTCGCCGAAGTGGATCGCTTCCTGGACACCCCGGTCAAACGCTATTCGAGCGGCATGTTCGTTCGCCTGGCCTTTGCCGTGGCCGCTTATCTCGAACCGGAAATCATGCTCGTCGATGAAGTGCTTGCCGTGGGGGATGCCCGGTTTCAAAAGAAATGTTTCGAGCAAATGCACGATCGGGCAGCTCAAGGTCGCACAGTGCTGTTCGTGTCGCACAACATGCAAGCCACGTCCCGGCTCTGCCCGCGCGCCATCTTGTTCGAACAGGGTCAGATTGTGGCTGATGGCCCGACGGTGGACGTCGTCCGCAAATACCTCAACAGCGAAAGTGGCACTTCCGCTTCCCGGCATTGGCCCGAAAACGATGCCGCCCCTGGCAATGCCATTGTCCGCCTGCGCGCGGCCCGCATTCGGGACGAAGCCGGCGCCGTCAATGAAATCATCGACATCCGCGAGGGTATTCGCATTGAGTTGGAATTTGAAATCCTCGAAGCGGGGCATCTGCTGTTGCCCAATTTTCACCTGCTCAATGAAGACGGTCTCTGCGTTTTCGTTGCGGGTGATCAGGATGCACAGTGGCGGCGGAAACCCCGGCCCAAGGGTCGCTATGTCAGCACCGCATACATTCCCGGACAATTGTTGAGCGAAGGACGCTATAGCGTTCAAGCGGCCCTGAGCACCTTGGAGCCGTTGATGGTGCATGCCTGTGAACGGGACGCGGTTGGCTTTCAGGTCGTGGATCGACAAACCGGGGACACGGCTCGAGGCGATTATGTGGGTCCAATGCCGGGCGTCATTCGCCCCCTGCTCAAGTGGACCACGGACTATCGGCCAGCGGCTTGAGGCAAGGCGGCAAGGAGGTCCAGCCCATGAAGATCGTCATCCTGGCAGGAGGCTTGGGAACGCGCCTGGCCGAGGAAACAGAAGTGCGGCCGAAACCGATGGTGGAAATCGGCGGCCGGCCGATTCTGTGGCATATCCTCAAGCATTTCGCCACCTATCAACTCCATGAGTTTTACCTAGCCCTTGGCTATAAGGGCGAAGTGATCAAACGCTATTTCCTCGATTACCCGACCCTCAACGGCAACCTGACCGTGCATACTGGCTCCGGACAAGTCGAGGTCCAGCGAGCACTCCGTGATGATTGGACGGTGCATCTGATCGACACCGGACAAGACACGCTCACCGGGGGGCGCGTCAAGCGCTTGGAAACCCATTTACGTTATGGTGGCACCTTCATGGTCACCTATGGAGACGGCGTGAGCGACGTGAACCTCCGCAAACTGCTCGCCTTTCATCGCAGCCAAAAACGCATCGCCACCGTGACGGCGGTTCGCCCCCCCGCCCGCTTCGGCGGGTTAATCTTCGATGGCCACCGCGTCGCACGCTTTACCGAAAAACCCCAGGCCGGCGAAGGTTGGATCAACGGCGGTTATCTCGTCTTCGAACCCGAGGTTTTCGATTATCTCGATGGCGACCAAAGCAGCCTCGAAGCCCATGCCCTGGAGGCCCTCGCAGCGGATGGGCAGCTTGCCGCCTATCGCCATGATGGCTTTTGGCAGTGCATGGACACCATGCGCGATAAAAAGCTGCTCGAAACCATGTGGCAAAGCGGCCAGGCTCCCTGGTGCGTCTGGGAAAAGCCGCCGGCCGGTCCAGCGGTTCGAACTTCCATTCGATCAAGAAAGCGAAAAGCATCATGAGCGGATTTTGGCGCGACCGACCCACCTTGGTGACGGGTGGAACGGGCCTTGTGGGCAGTTGGCTGGTGCCAGCCCTGATCGAGGCCGGCGCGGAAGTGATTTGCCTGGTTCGGGATTGGGTGCCGCAATCTCGATTGCTCCAAGGGACATTCGCTGCACACATCAAGCTGGTGCGCGGCGACGTCGTCGATCAACCGCTTTTAGAGCGAACCTTGGGCGAATATGAAATTCGCTCGGTCATTCATTTGGCGGCGCAAACGATCGTCGGCGTCGCCAATCGCAACCCCATTTCAACCTTCGAAAGCAACATCAAGGGGACCTGGGCACTCCTCGAAGCTTGCCGGCGCAGTCCGCTCGTGGGGCAAATTGTGATCGCTTCTTCCGACAAGGCCTATGGAGATCACGATCATCTCCCCTATGACGAATCCACGCCCCTCCGCGGGCGGCACCCCTATGACGTCAGTAAATCCTGCGCCGATCTGATCGCTCAAGCGTATGCTCAAACCTATGATTCACCCGTTGTGGTGACGCGCTGCGGCAACTTTTACGGCGGCGGCGACCTCAACTGGAACCGCATCGTGCCCGGCACCATCCGTTCGATCATCCGCGGCGAGCGGCCGGTCATCCGCTCCGATGGATTGGCCCAGCGGGATTACTTCTACGTTGAGGATGGAGCGGCTGCGTACATGATGCTGGCTGAACAGTTGGCCTTGCGGCCTGAGCTGCGCGGCGAAGCTTTCAACTTTTCTACGGAACAACCGCTGACGGTCTTGGACGTCGTTCAGCACATAACTCGCCTCATGGGCAGTTCCTTGACACCGGACATCCGCAATGAATCTCGCGGTGAAATCCGCCATCAGCATCTGTCCGCGGCGAAAGCTCGGCAGCTACTAAACTGGCAACCCCATTTCTTGATGGAGGAAGGACTTCGGCGCACGATTCGGTGGTATCAGTCCTTTCTGGGAGACCGAACATGGAAGGCCGCGTGAACACCCCCTGCCGCGCCTGCGGGCATGCATCTTTGGATTTGATTCTTTCGCTTGGCCGAACGCCGCTGGCGAATGCGTTGCTGACCAATGATAGGGTTGATCAGGCTGAACCCACTTTTCCACTCGAGGTCGCCTTTTGCCCCGAATGCACCTTATTGCAACTGACGCACACGGTCCCTCCAGAGGAGTTGTTTCGCGATTACCTCTATTTTTCATCGTTTTCAGATACGATGCTGCGGCACGCGGAACGTTTGGCCAACCGCTTGATCGATGAACGGCGGCTTTCGCCCAAGAGCCTGGTCATTGAAGTGGCCAGCAATGATGGTTATTTGTTGCAATACTACAAGGCGGCTGGTGTGCCTGTCTTGGGAATCGAGCCTGCCGAGAACATCGCCAAAATCGCCGTGGAGCGCAAACACATCCCAACCTGGACCGCATTTTTCGGGGCGCCGCTGGGTCAACGGTTGCGAACGGAAGGCCGACGGGCGGACGTCCTTCATGCCAACAATGTTTTGGCCCATGTGCCGGACCTCAACAGTTTCGTGGCGGGTCTGCGGCTGGCGATTAAGGACCAAGGTTGGATCGTCATCGAGGCCCCCTATGCCAAGGACATGATAGACCACGGCGAGTTTGACACGATCTATCACGAGCATGTTTTCTATTTCACGCTGACGGCACTGGATCGATTGTTCCGTCGGCATGATCTGCTCATTCACGACGTGGAGCGTCTGCCAATCCACGGGGGCAGCCTGCGGCTGTTGGCAACGCCATGGAGTTTGAATCCGACCGTCCAACCCTCGAGCAAAGTTAAGCGGTTGTTGGATGAAGAAGCCCGCTGGGGCGTTGCGGACGTCTCTTTTTATCGTCAATTTGGCCAACGCGTGGAAGCCTTGAAAGGCTCGCTGCGCCACTTGCTGGCAGATCTCAAGCAGTCGGGCAAGCGCATCGCGGCCTATGGAGCCGCCGCCAAGGGCAGCACCTTGCTCAACTACATGGGCATCGGCAAGGAAACGCTCGACTTCGTCGTCGACCGCAGCATTTACAAACAAGGCCGCCTCATGCCAGGGGTGCGCGTGCCCATTATGGCCCCCGAGCAACTCCTGGAAAAGCAGCCGGACTTCGTGCTGCTGCTGACCTGGAATTTTGCCGACGAGATCATCCAGCAACAAACGGAATATCGCCGGCGCGGCGGACGCTTCATCGTTCCGATCCCTCATTTGCGGGTGGCGTGAGATCGCTTATGCGCTTCAGCGAATTGGCTTTGCCTGGCGTCTGGCTCATCGAGATGGAACTCCATTGCGATGATCGCGGTTACTTTGCCCGCACCTGGTGCCGGGAAGAGTTCGAGCGTCATGGACTCTGTCCCGATCTGGCGCAGTGCAGCGTTTCCTTTAATCGCAAACGGGGCACCCTCCGCGGCATGCATTTTCAAGCAGCTCCGCATGAGGAAACCAAACTCGTTCGGTGCTTGCACGGCGTGATTTATGACGTCGTCCTCGATCTGCGACCCGATGCACCGACCTGGGGACGATGGTTGGCCGTGGAGCTATCCGCTCAGAATCGCTCGATGATTTACATCCCGCATGGATGCGCCCATGGCTTCCAATCCCTGACGGATGGCGCCGAAGTGCAATATCAAATCTCGACCCCCTATCGCCCTGAGTCGGCTCAAGGGGTGCGCTGGAACGACCCAACTTTTGCCATACGCTGGCCGATGCCCGAGGAGGCCATCCTATCGGATCGCGATCGGCACTTTCCCCTTTGGCCCGAACATCCTCGAAATCTCTCCCGTTGGACACGGAGGGCAGGATAATGGCACAGCTTCGTTATCGTCTCATTCGACCGAGCGACCGAGCCAGCCTGGCTGAACTCTATCGGGAGCATTATTGGCGACCCCAATGCGTCCTCATGGACCCGGTGCTTTACCATTGGCAATTGGAGCAACCCCCTGAAAGCAAACGCAAGGGGGGCGATCAATCCATCGTAGCCGTGGATGAGCACAACCGGGTCGTGGCGGCTCTGTCGATGTTTCCGATGAGCGTATGGGATCGAGGATCGGAACGGTCCGGCGTGCAACTGATTAGTTGCCTCAATCATCCCGACGTCCGCGGTCAGGGCGTCGGGACCCGTATTGTGGAAATGATGTGCGAACGCTACGCATTCCGCATGGGCCGTTCCCTTTCCCCTGCTTCACAGTCGGTTTATGCGAAGTTCGCTTTTCGTTACATGCAGCATGCGATGCGCTGGCTGGCCATTCTCGACGCTCAGCGGGCGGAGGAATTGGTCATCGAACCGCATGAACTGACGAGCAAAAGGCTGAAGGCACGGGAAATCCCGCGACTGTCCCCGCGCCCTTATCAGGTGAGCAATCGCCCACCCACGGGCGCCGCCAACCTCACCTGGAAAGTCCTCCGCTCAGCCACGACGTTTGCGCGCACTCCTGACTATTTAGTTTGGCGGTACACCCTCCATCCTATGCTCCGATATCGCTTCATCACGTTGGGCGAAGCCTATCAGCCGGATGGTTTGGCCGTGGTCCGCTGCGAAAAAGTCAGCGGCCGACCGGGCCACGTGCTCAGAATCTTGGAGTTCATCGCCGACGAAGAGCATCAAGTGGCTTTGGCCCGGGCCGTTTTCGATTACGGCCGCGAACAGGGTTGCAGTTACGCTGATCTCTTCGGCATGTCGGAACGCTTTGTCGCTGGCTTCTTGGCGGCGGGTGGTTTTCACTGGCAAGAGGATCATCTTCGCCTGCCGCACTTGCTCCAGCCTTGGGATGCCCACGACGCCCCGCCCGGCTGGCTCTTTTCAGGCCCTCGTGATCCCATCACCGGTATCGCCGCCACGGATAACTTGGCCAATTTTTACGTCGGTCGCGGGGATGGCAACATGGATTGGCCCTCCTGGGCGACGGTCCAGGCAACCTTGGACGCCCAAGCGGCTTAAACAAGGAGTACACGATGTCTCGTCCTGCTCAAATCCCTGGCAACGGTGTGACTTTGGCCGCACCGCCCAAGCCGCCCACGCCCCGGTTCCGCTCCCTGAGCCGGGATTGGCTGGAAGAATCGAGCCGGCATGGCTATTCCTACAATTTCACGTGGATGGGGCGGCCCATCATTCAATATCCTCAAGACATCCTCGCCATGCAGGAACTCATCTGGAAAGTCCAACCGCGCTGGATCGTCGAAACCGGCATCGCTCACGGCGGCTCCCTGGTCTTCAGCGCATCGATCTTGCAGTTGGTGGCCGGACCAGGCCGCGTCTTGGGAATCGACATCGACATTCGGCCGCACAACCGGGCCGCCATTGAAGCCCACCCCATGGCCCACCGCATCGAGATGCTGCAAGGTTCATCCATCGATGAGGCCGTGGTCCAACAAGTGCGGCAACGCATCGTCGGCGAAGCGCCGATCATGGTGGTCCTGGATTCGAACCACACCCACGACCACGTGCTGCGGGAATTGGAACTGTATTCTCCGCTGGTCACGCGGGGTAGTTATCTCGTCGTTTTCGATACTGCCGTGGAGGATCTCTCCCCGGACTTGTTCCAGGATCGTCCATGGGGCGTTGGCAATAATCCCAAAACCGCCGTGCAGCAGTTTCTCCAGAATTCAAACCGCTTCGAGATCGACCGTGAATTGGAAAATCGCTTAATGGTGAGCGCCGCGCCCAGCGGCTACCTCCGCTGTATCGATGATTGATCGTAAGACCGGCATCGAGGGTCAACCAGCGCGTGCCAAGCTGCCATCAAGAGGAGTAGGTTATGTCTACCGTGCGACGCATTCCAGTCGCTGGCCCTTGGATCACGGAAAAGGAAGTGGCCTACGTAGCCGAGGCCGCGCGAACCGCTTGGTATGAGCATGCCAACGATTTTCATGCACGCTTCGAAAAAGCCTTCGCGGCTCACCTGGGCATGAAACACGCCATTGCTTTGCCAAGCTGCACCTCGGCCATCCACCTGGCCCTGGTCGCCTTGGGGATCGGCCCCGGGGATGAGGTGATCGTGCCGGAATCCACTTGGATCGCCTCAGCCGCTCCCATCCATTACGTCGGCGCTCGGCCCCTTTTTGCCGACGTTGACCCGGTGACCTGGTGCATCGACGCGGCCAGTTGCGCCAAGTTGATCACGCCTCGCACCAAGGCCATTATTCCCGTGGACCTCTACGGCGGCATGCCCGATTGGGATGCCCTCACCGCTCTGGCCAAGCAACATCAACTTGCCATCATCGAGGATGCCGCCGAGGCCATCGGCGCCGCTTATCACGACCGCCCCGCGGGAAGTTTCGGCGACGTCGGCGTGTTCAGTTTTCACGGTTCGAAAACCCTCACCACGGGCGAGGGCGGCATGCTCGTGACCAACGACGACTATATCCGCGATTGCGTGCTCAAGCTCCGCGATCACGGCCGCATCTCGGGGCCAAAGCAATTCTGGAACGGGGAAATCGCCTTCAAATACAAAATGAGCGCCATGCAGGCCGCGCTGGGATTGGCCCAATTGGAACGAATCGATGAACTGATGCACCGCAAGCGGCAAATTTTTACTTGCTATCGCGAGCAACTTCTGCGTCATCCAGGCATTCAACTGAATGCGAAACCGGAGGGCACCACTCATGGCTATTGGATGGTGACCGCCATCTTCGATCCACAATACGGTCGAACCAAGGAAGAATGGATGCAAGAGCTGCACGTTCAGGGCATCGACAGCCGTCCCTTTTTCTATCCCCTCAGCTCGTTGCCTGCCTATCAGAAGGAGCCAAGTGCTCAAGGCGCACAGCAGCGGAATCCCGTGAGTTATTATCTAGGCACGTATGGCCTGAATCTGCCATCGGCCATGAATTTGACGCCAACCCAGATTCAATTGGTCTGCTCCGCGATCGACAAACTCATCGAAGCGAAGCCGCAAAAACGTGCCGCATAACAACCGGCGGCCTGTCTGAATTCTTCCATCCTGGAGACTCCGGGACCGCACATCCTCTTAGTATTTCCTAAATTGCGCCGCTTACGTTGATTTGGTCTTCATGGTCAAGTTGCGCGACTTGTCCGCCGATAACGAGATTAAGGGTTGCATCGTCCATGAGGCCAACCGACAAGGGGAGCGGCATGTCCTTTTGCCCGATGATAGGTCAGATCCTCAGGCTTGGTCTGGTGGGGCTCCTGCTCACGACGGGTTCCTTGCAGCTCCGCGCGGGGCAGCCGCCCTGTGAGTTCTGGCTGCAATTGCTGAACAGCGACGCGGCCAGTGTTCGGCTGGCTGGGGTCGTGCAGATCTCGCAATGGGCGGGCCTCGAGCTGCCTCCCGACGAACGGTTGCAAGGGACCTTGCTGATTCCGAAGCTGACCGCGCTCATGGAGGATGACCACCGCGAGGTGCGTTTGGCCAGCGTCCGGGCATTGGGACGGCTTGGCATCGAAGCTGCCGCTCTTTTTCCCTCTTTTCAAAAAGCCCTTGAGTGTTCCGACCGAGAACTCCGCCAAATCACTCTCGAAGCGGTGATTCGCTACCTCATGGACAACGCTCGCTCCGTACAACTCTCCACCGGCGCCTCTCGGCCGCGGATTGTCAGTCAATTCATGCAAGATGCAGCCGACTTGGCTCCGCTGCTGGCTAGTAGTTTGCATGACGCCGATCCCGCGGTCCGTTGGACGGCGCTATCGGGTTTGGAAAATTTGCTCCTGCGCACACAAACCCTGTTCCCGGGCCACACTCGCCATCCAACGCCAGGACTGGCCAATGCGGACACGAGGCGGAAGTTGATTCAATGGGTGGGGGAATGGACGACCTTGGCGACCGCGCTTGTCCCGAGGGTCAAAGCGGGTTCCCTGTCAGAGCGGCTCCTCGCCGTTCGCGTTCTGGAAGTGCTGGCGGATTGGGCGATGGACTTCGACCGCGAAAGCCAAGCGCTGGGGCTTGTGGGGGAAGAAAAACAGGCATGGCAAGCACGCCTTCGCGAAGTCTATCAATCGCTGCCAGACCTGTTTGAGGACTTGGAAACGTCTCCCGTGCGCTTGCAATTGGGCGTCTTGGCCGTGTTGGAAGCGATGGATCATCATTCCGCTCACGTTCGCGAACAGGTACAGCCTTTCCTCAGGCATCCGCAGCGGTTCGTTCGCTGGGCGGCCCTGCGAACACTGGCCAAATGGGGCGCCCCTCGGCAAAGTGAAGAATGGCAGCGCGTCGTGATCTTGCTTGAGGATGCGGACGTGGACGTTCGCCAGGCGGCCTCGCGGACGCTGCTCTTCTGGGTGGCCGATCAGGAATCCTCGACCGTCGGTCCAGCATTCGTTATGAAGGGTGAAGCCATGCATGGCAACATGGAAGCCTCGATGCTCATGCTCATGCATCCCCTGATGCGCATCGTCAGCCAAGGCGAGCCTGAACAGCAAGAAGCCGCCCTGGCCACGCTCGGCTGGTTGGGTCGAGATGCCTACCCCGCGCACAGCGTTTGCCTGCGGGCCTTGCAATCGGCGGAGCCGCGCATCCGCAAACTGATCCCCGACGTGCTGGTGAAGATTGCGCCGCTGGATCCAGAAACGGGACGAGCCCTCGAAGCCGCGTTAACTGATGCTGACGACGAAGTGAAAACGGCGGCCGCTCATGCCCTGCTCCGCTGGCGCGAACGGCAAAAATAATGGTCTGTTTACAGGCTTGAGCCATGGGCGCCGGTTCAGAGGCCAGTGTTGGGGACGGTTGAACCTTAAATGCTGCCAACCGAGCGGCCCGCCATCGCCTTCTCATCCAATACAAGCCGAGCCCACGCGACGACCCCGCCCGTTATGGCATCAGCCCCATGCCGCAACCAAGGACGCTGCAGATTGGCGCGCTGCGATCAAGCCCTTTTTTTAGGCCAGAAGCGACTGCAGGGTCGTTGATGGAAAGTGGCGTTTAACCGGGTTCCCCCATTAGAGCCATTGGTCGGCCAGTTCAGCCACGCCTAAGCGGTAACCGAATTGACGATGCTCTTCTTCAAAATGGGGATGAGTGCAGTGGATGTGCTCGGCTTCGGTCAAGATGCGCATCTCATCATCGCGAGGAATGCGATGTTCTCGCAAGATGGCTTCGAAGGGCCGCAACTGCGGCGCGTAAACATAGAGCAATTTGTGCTCATCGAAATGGACTTCGATTTTGCGTTCTTCATTCAGGACGGCCAGGCCCGTGCAGCCATCGTTGAGCAAAATGTCCTCGAACTCCAAGCAATGGCTGATCAGGATGGGCAGATCAATCCCCTCGCGCTCGGATTCAATGAGACCGTCCACGATTTCCTGGTCGTGGCTGGATTCGAGAATGATATCGACCATCGGCCCCAACGGTTCGAGCAAAGCCAGGAAGACGTCCAGCAGATGCTCACGACTGATCGAGGCAGTCAGCACGGGGAGGCGATGGCCTCTGGAGCCATCCCGATGGGTTTGAATGCGATAGGCCTGGCGAGGATGAACGCCGTGAGTTAACCCCGGCCGAATGGCCGCGGTTAAGCGGAATGAGCCAAATCGATCTCGGGCAAGGTGGCGTGACATCTGGTTGGCATCCATGACCACGATGTACTCCTTCAGTGTAAACGTCGCTTGGACGTACCTTGAATAGTATAGCCCTGCCGTTGCTGCTCTTGTAGCTGTACAGAGCTATTTCGCCTGAAACCGGGGCGGTAAGATAGGGAATTTTGTGGTCCTAAATGGGTTATTTCCCAAGGAGATACCACGAGTGACTATCGAGAGGAATATGTCCAAGATTCCGATAGCACCTTGGGGCGATCCATTCGGCACATTCCGAAACTTCGCTAACTTGGTATCGAAATTCGCCTCTTTTTTGCTTGCTTTCACCACGAACGGATGTTCGAGCGGTTATCCTGGAGCATGGATGTTGTCTGGCGGTCAGCATGGAGGGCGAACATGAAGACAGACCATCAAACCACCCTGGCTTGGAGCCGAGGCGCTTGGACGATTTTGCTCTTGCTCAGTCTGTGCCTCGCGGTCCAATCCGCTTCGCCTGCTGACCCCCCTGTCGCTCATCCAGCCTTATCCAAAAAGGACACTCCGCCTCTTAAGGACACTTGGGAAGCCGCTTTTCTGGACGGCGTCCACGTCGGCCACGTTCATCGGCTGTTCCGCGAGATTCACGTCAACTCGAATCTGCTTGTGGAGAGCAGCGTGGAGATGGACCTTGCTTTTCGACGCCATCGCCAGCCCGTTCGCTGGCACTCGATCCATGCCACCCACGAAACCCCAAGCGGTCGTTTGTTGACGTTTATTTTGCAAGAAGGCGTGGGGACCCAGCAACGACTCTATCGCAAAGGTCGCGTGGAGGATCAGAAGCTGATTTGGACCACGCAAATGGGCCAGCGGCCAACCACGGAAAAGCAGTTGGCGTTGAAGGAAAGCGTTCTCGGATTGTATGCACAAGAAGTGCTGCTCGCTCATCGCGCCCGATCCCTCAAACAAGTGCAAATTCATCGGTTCGAACCGGTCTTCGATTCCGTCCTGCCTGTCCAAATCAAAATTCTGGAATCGGAAACCACAATGCTCCTCGATGGCCAAAAGCCATCGTTGCTCAAAACCGAATGGCGAACCCTTGGCGTCGCGGAGCAAGATGCCCCGCCAGAACGGATTTGGGTGAACGAAGAAGGCGAATGCGTGAAGCGGCAAACCCGCCTTCCCCTGCTCGGCGAGTTAACCTGCTACCGCACCACCGAACAGCGTGCCAAAAGCGGACTGGCCTCGGCGAAATTGGACATCGGACAGAGCAGTCTCTTTCCATTAGACCGTCCATTGCCAACGGCACGACAACTCAAGTCGGCCACCTATCGCGCCACGCTCATCGGCTTCGAGGACGTTGTCAAGGCGTTCCCAAGCGATGGTTTTCAAGAGGTGCGGAAAGTGGGAGAGCAACAGGTGGAGATCCGCGTTCAAGGGTGGCGCAAGCCGGAAGCGGCCCCCGTCTTTGGCCGGAAGGATTCCTCCCAGCCCCCGCTTGAGTATCTAAAAAGCAATGAATGGATCACGTCTCAAGACGCTCGCGTTCAGCAGCTCGCAAGGCTGGCCAGCGGCACGGAGATCGACCTCTGGCAGAAGGCCGTGCGCATCGAACGCTGGGTGCATCAAAACATGAAGAGTTTTCAAACCACCGAAGGATTCGCCACAGCGTCCGAAGCCGCTCAAACCCTTGCTGGGGACTGCAAGGGCCACGCAGTCCTGGCCGCGGCGATGTGCCGCGCCTCCGGTGTGCCCAGCCGCATCGTGATTGGGCTTGTGTATGTGCCCCGAGAAAAGGCCATGGGGTTTCATATGTGGTTGGAGGTCTGGATCGATGGCCATTGGTTTGCCTTGGATCCCACCCAAGGGCTGGGCGGCGTGGGCGCGGATCATATCAAGGTGATCGATCACCATTTGAACGATCAAGGTTCCTTCACGCCGATGCTGCACGTGGCCCGGTTGGCCGGTAAAATGCAATTGGAAGTGCTTTCCAGCGGCCTGGAGGGACGATAACGGCACGCTTCGCGGGCCGACCGATGGAAATCCTTGCTCGATTGACGTAGGATGGTCATTATTAATGCCTGGCCGGCTTCTCCAGGGGGGAAATGGAGACAGCCGCGGCCGGGCCCCTTTCGAAACGCCCAACGCTCAGGGGGTTCCGTGTTTCGAGCCGCCTTCACTCGTGCCCGACAATACCTGTATTACGATGCCCCGGCTGTGTGGAACACGCGGATCACGTCCTTCCTTTTGGCCTTGCTCACGGTCGTCGGCCTGTGTTTGATCGGGCTAATGCTGGAATTGATGGCTTATCAGGGCGTTCTACAACCCGGCAAGGAAGAGGCGGTCAAGGCGTGGGCCAACCAATGGCTTGCCCCTGAAAGCCGTCAGGAATTCCTGCAGCAAGCCGATCAGGGATACGGCTTGGTCGCCTTAGCCATTCGCCGGTCCGACGCCTGGTACGCCGATGTGTTTTCCTCCATCGCAGCCCATATGAGCTGGACGCGCAACAACGCTTCCTATCTCAACGGCTTGACGATCCTGCTACTCTTATGCGCCTGCCTATATGCCGCATTGCGGTTCAATCTGGTCCACGCCGCGGCCCGAGCTTCTCTCAGCGCGTCGCAGCGGCTTCGGCGGGCCATTTATCAGCACAATCTCCGCGTGGGACGAATGGCGTTGCCCGGTTTCCACCGCGGCGATGCCTTGAGTTCGTTCACCCGGGACCTTGAAGCGGTTCAAGAGGCCTTCTATCGCTGGCTGACAGTGACCTACGTTGAGCCTTTGCGTTTTCTCTTGGCTTTGGGCTTTGCTTTGCTCTTGGACTGCAGCGATGGCTTTCCTTGGTTAACGATCACGTTCGTCATGCTCGGCCTCTTCTTGTGGCTGATGGGAAGGGAGTTGGGCCACTCCCTGCGCCGACGCGAACGGCAACGAGCCACTCAGGCTTCGGAAGACATGGCCGCCATGCAGGAAGCGCTGCAAATGGCTCGATTGATCAAGGCCTTTGGCATGGATCGATTCCAACAACGGCGCATGGAGCGATTGCTCGAGCAATATAACCAACACATGCGGCAACGCTATCTGTTGAGAGGATGGTATCAGGTGGCGTTGACCCTGCTCATCACCGCCTCGCTATGCATCCTGGGGTATGCGATTGGGTGGAATTTGCTCAACGACAATCTCTCCTGGCCGCGCACCCTCACGATGATCATCGCCTTTGTCAGCATGGCGCTTCCCTTCCAACGACTGCTGCACCGGCAGCAAAAAGTCCTGGTCGCGGAACGGGCCGCCACGACCCTTTTCAAATTCCTGGATACGGAGGACGATGTGCGCCAGGTCGTAGGCGCGGAATGCCTGCCCTCGATCGCACAGGCCGTTGAGTTTGACGACGTGAGCTTGACGCTTCCTGGCCACGCTAAACCCATCCTGAGTCAAATCACGCTGCGCATCCCGGCTGGCGAGCGATGGGCTGTGATCGGACAGGACGAAATCGGCAAACACGCCCTGGCTTACCTGTTGCCGCGCTTCCTGGACCCCACTTCGGGTGAAATCCGCATCGACGGATTTAAACTCCCGAAGCTCACTTTAGAGAGCATTCGCGCCCAAATCGGCATGGTGATGCAATCGGATTTGACCTTCAGCGATACCGTCACCGCCAACATCGGTTGCGGGGATCCGAATTATACATTGCCGCAAATCATGGATGCGGCCAAGGAAGCTCACGCCCATCAGTTCATCAGCTCGCTGCCGCAAGGTTATGACACCATCATTGGCGAATGGGGGCATCCCTTGACCTTGGGCGAACAATATCGCATCGCCTTGGCCCGCGTTATTCTCCGCAATCCCAACCTCGTCATCATCGAGGAACCGCCGTCAGGAAGCCTGGACGAAGCCACCAAGTCCTTCCTCGACGACACCATGTCCCGCTTCCTCGAAAAACGCACGGCTCTTTTCCTGGCTCATCGTTTATCCACCATCAAGAACGCTGATCGGCTGGTGCTCATCCATCAAGGTCAACTGGATGCCATGGGTCATCATGAAGACCTGATTCACATCAGCGAACGCTACCGCCACCTGCTGTATTTGGAATATCATGTCTTTGCAGGCCATGGAGACGGAGATTAAAATCCCTCATGCCAAGATGACGCCGCGGGCATCTACCTAGAACCAAAGAGATGACTTCAACTACCGCCACCTATCGCGGCCGCCACTTTGCCTCGGGCGAGTGGGTCGACCTCCTCGTTCAAAAAGGTAGGCTGATTGGCCTCCAACCCGCCGGTCGCGAGGAACCCGCCGAGCAGGCCGATTGGCTAGCGCCCGCCTTTTTTGATCTGCAAATCAATGGCGGGGGCGGCATCGGCTTCACGTCGTCCGCGCTTGACGTGGACCGCATCCGCCTGGCCGTGCAACTCAATCAGAGCCATGGCGTCGCGGCCTTTGTCCCCACGGTCGTCACCCACGACCGCAACGTCATGCAGCATGCGTTTCAACAATTGTCACGCGCCCGAGAAACAGACGCCGAACTGGCTCGGGCGATGCCGCTATTTCACATGGAAGGCCCTTTCATTTCCTCTCTCGATGGACCGCGCGGAGCCCATCCCGCCGCCCACGTTCGGCTACCGGATGAAACCGAGTTTCAAATATTGCAAGAGGCCGCGGGTGGAGGCATTGGATTAGTGACCGTGGCACCGGAAGTGCCCGGTGCGCTGCCCTTTATCGAGCGGCGAACCAAGGAGGGCATCGTGGCAGCGATTGGGCATTCTGCCGCGGAACCGACGATCATTCGCGATGCCATCCAGGCAGGTGCTCAACTCAGCACCCATCTGGGCAACGGATGTCCGAAAGTGCTCCCGCGCCATCCTAATTTGCTTTGGGAGCAATTGGCGGCGGATGAACTAATGGCCAGCTTGATCACGGACGGCCATCATCTGCCATGGTCCCTGGTTCGCTGTTTCATCCGCATGAAGACGCCCGAGCGCATCATCATCACCTGCGACGTCAGTGAAATGGGCGGCCTCCCACCAGGTCGCTACGGTCAATGGGATCAAGCGATCGAAGTGCTTCCCGAAGGCAAAATCGTGTTGTCCCATCAAGGCATCTTGGCTGGGTCGTGGAGTTTCACCGACGCGTGTGTTAGCCGATTGGTCGCTTCGGGGATTGTCCGTTTGGAGCAAGCGATCCGCATGGCGTGTCACCAGCCAAGGCAGTTGTTGAAACAACCCGTTCCGAACTGGGCGTCCGGGGAAGCTGCCGATTTCCTAATGTTGAAGGATGCTCCCAATGGTGGTTTCGAATTGCAGGCTACCTATGTGGCTGGCCGTCGGCAAGAACCTCCGCAAAACGCCGCATGGGCCGACTGAAGGCCAGATGGCCAAGTTCGTTCGGCTTCAGCCAGCGATGAGCCGAGTAAAAAGAGGATTGCCACGTACCGTTAACGGCTTCAACGTGCCACGCTTGAAACGTGATGGTGAAACGGGTGACGGCGTGTCGAATGCCTATCCCTTTTCGCCATTTCCTGCCCGCCAACCCGGTTAGCGTTCGCAATTGTAGTCGATGATGGGCCAAGGATCGATGGTTCCTGAGGGTGCATTCCCATTGAGGAAACTCCCACATGTTGGCCCATCGAACCTTATCTGGCCGCCGAACGACCAAAACCCTACCCTTTTTGAACACCATGGCCATGGCGGTATGCAGAGGGGTCGATTTGGTCGCTGGAGTTGACACGGGGATCTGATCTTGAAGCCCAAGTTCAAGCGACCCGCAACCACGCCGCAGAGGGCAATTCGTGCAGTCAGGTTGCCTGGGTTTGCACACCTGTTGACCAAGCTCCATCAACGCTTGATTGAAATCACCCACGGCTTTCTTGGGCAAGAGGCGTTCCGCCGTCGACCATAACCAGTCCTGCGTCTGTTTGGCTTTAAGCGGTTTCCGCCAGGCCAACCATCGGCACAAGACCCGCGCAACATTGCCATCGACGACGGGCAGGCGGCGATCAAATGCTTGCGACAACACGGCGCCCAGCGTGTACCGCCCTACTCCCGGAAGTTGAGCGAACAAGTCCTTTTCGTTGGGAACGCGCCCATCATGATGTTGCATCAACCATTGGGCAGCGCGGTGCAGGTGCATGGCTCGGCGATAGTAGCCCAGACCTTCCCAATGTTTGAGAACATCATCGACGCTAGCCTCGGCCAAGGCGCGTGGATGGGGAAAACGCTGCATGAATCTTTCAAAGTAGGGGATGACGGTTCGGACTTGCGTTTGCTGAAGCATGACCTCGCTGACCCAAATCGCGTAGGGATCGCGCGTGGTTCTCCATGGCATGGGTTGAGCGTGGCGTCGAAACCAGGAAAGCAAACCGCGACGAAGCCTGGAAAGCTCCGTCGCGGTGAAAGAATGTGAAGCAGCGGAATCGTTCATGGACGCTTAGGGCCGAGGCCGCCGCATGTATTTGTCGAGAATGGCCTTGGCGGCATCCGACGTCGCACGCGAGTCAGGGACTTTTTGTTTGACCTTGGTGTCAGGCTTGGTTTCGGAGGATTCGGATGCGGACGCTTCCATGTTTTCTTTCATTTCCTCGGTCTCATCCTTGATCGGCTGCATGATGGTCGTACCCGCAGGAATGTTTGCTGCTTTGGCGCTTTCATCCCCTTCCAGGTTGAAGAGCAGTTCGGCAATGTCATCTTCTTCCGTGGATGCCGTCGGCGAAGTTGGCAATTTCTTCAAGGCCGGGTTGCTGCCCGATCCCGTCGGCACGCCAGCGAGTTTCTTTTGCGTGTTCGTGTCCGAGAGGGTAACGTTCAATTTGTCAGAAACGGTATCCGCATTCGAGGGCGTCGCAGGGGTGGGAATCAACTTCACGCGAAAGCAAAGCGGCCCCAGCTTGAGTTCGTCGCCATCCTTGAGTTCAGCTTCACCCTTGATTTGGACTTGGTTGATTAACGTGCCATTGGTGCTGCCGAAATCTCGAACATAAACCTGCTCGCCTCGGACCAAAATGGCACAATGCCGCTTGCTCACAAGCGGGCTAGCTGGCCTTAATTGACAATCGGGATCGCGACCAATCAAGAAGTGCGTTTGTCGGATCGGGATTTCCTTTCCAGCCGGATTCCCTTGTGAAACCACCAAGCTCAACTTCATGAGTTTTCCATGCTCCTTCGATGTTAGAGGCCTGCGTGGGAGCTTGTCATCGGATTGAATTTAGGCCCGAACGCCTTTGACCCATTACATCCATGCACTCGAAATGGCTCACAGATCGAGTCACTTTTTACGATGCAATAAAATTACCCTAATCACCACGATACCTTAACTCGTTCACCATCTCAAGTGCAAGGATAAAATTCTTTTCTAAGCCGATGCTCGCCAGCCCTATGTCATTTCGTAATCTTTCCTAAAAGACGACCTTGAAAAACCGCACGATGTTTCAACACGGGCAAGGGCTTAAGGCTGATCAAATGGTCATTTCCCAACCCGTGGCGGTCAGTTCGATCACTGAAGGGTTGTACCGCATGAGCACCAAACCATTCGAAGTCGTGATCGTGGGCGGAGGGTGCGCGGGGTTAAGCGCGGCCATTGGACTGGCCAAACTTGGCGTTCCCGTGGCCGTGGTGGAAGCAGCCGTTTATCCAGGAGCCGAGAATTGGTCGGGGTGTGTTTATTTTTGTGAAAATCTGGTTCAGCCCGAATTGTTAGGCCGCGACGGCATGGCGCAACTGGCATGGGAGCGCAGGCTCGTTCGACGCGGCGCTATGGTGGGCAACGGGCATGGTTTATTTGGCGTCAGCTTCGACGATCCTGATTGTTTCCGGCATTGCTACACCGTGCTCCGGCCGGTTTTCGATCATCACCTGGCGGAATTAGCACAGCAACAGGGAGTCGTGCTATTCAATCAGACCACGGCTGAGAGCTTCATCCGCGATGGCAAGAGAATCATAGGCGTGGCCACACAGCGCGGGCCTCTCTACGGCAAGCTGGTGTTCCTGGCCGAGGGGGATGCCTCGCATCTGGTCAGCCGAGAGGGTTATGAACGAATCCCCCTGGATCAAAAGCAGCCCAAATTCCTGCACGGCATCAAGCAAGTCATGCGCATGCCTGCGGCAGCGCTGGAAAGGAATTTCGATCTCAAGCCCGGAGAGGGGGCAGCCTATGAAATCATTCTGCGCAATGCCAAACTCCATGGGCGATCCTTGCACCTCAACATGGGCGGCTTCATTTACACCAATCATTCAAGCCTCTCCATGGGACTGGTGCTGCCTGCAGAGCATCTCCACGATCACTTCGCCGGCGATCCCCATTTGCTATTAGAATGGTTCGAGCATTTGCCCGACTTGCGGTCCTGGTTCCGCGATGGCGAGCGCGACGTCTTTGGCGCCAAGCTGATCCGCGGGGGCGGACCTAGGGAATTCCCTCAGATGGTGGATCATGGCCTGGCCATCGGCGGTGCCGCCACGGGCCTCGGCGTCGATTTCCCCTACCCCAATTACACAGGCCCAGCCACGCGCATGGGGCTTGAGCTGGTCCGTGCGGTTCGTCGCATCCGCGAGCTTAAAGGCAGCTACTCCGCCAGTGAATTGCATGAACATTATCTTACCCCCCTGAAAAAGACGCGCTATTGGCGGGACGCTGAATTCCTGCGCGATTGGCCCGGATATGTGGAGTCCACGAAGTTCTTCTTCGATCAGCAAGTGGACTTGATCTTGGGTGCAGTACAAACCTTAACGGCCAAGGATGCCACGGAGCACGACAAACTGACACAGGCGGCGCGCTGGCTCAGTATGGACGGGTTCGCCGATGAAGCACATTCATCCATCTCCGCCGATCTCAAGCATCTCGAGCAAGCGCTGCCGATCAAGAAGGTTTTCCAGCGGCCCCCCTGGCCATTGTTATTGGTCGAAGGTTGGCTCCATTTAGTGGGACAACTGACGGGTTTAAAAAAGGCCGACACGGCTCGCGGCCAGGTCCGGTATCACATCAGCTTTCAAGGCGACGACACGGTTGGCAAACAACTACCCGCCGCTGTGCAAATTTTGATGGATCGATTTAAACCAGGTCTGGCCATGGCCGCCTGGGAAATCTACGGCAATGACGACACGCCCTTGCCTCAAAAAATCAATCGCTCCTTGCAAAAACTGACGCGGCATCTGCCCTGGGATGCTCTCTTCCGATTGGGTTGGAAGGTACTGCCCACTTTCTGGAAGGTCATGAAGGAGCGTTGGTCTCTCACGAACCGCACCAGCCAAAGGTCAGCCGCAAGTGAAAACACCGGAGTTGACGCATTGGTTCAACCCGATCTCACGCCCTGGGTCGCATCGGCACATCAAAAGTGGGAGGATCGGCTCGGCAAATTAGGTTATTTTCCGGATCGTCGCTCCCACATTCACGTCCTTTGGCCTTGGCAGTTGACTGACAAGGGGAAAGTAACCGAAGCCGGCCTGTGGCACGTCTGTCCGGCACATGTGTATGAAGCCCGGACCAATCCCCTGGGGCAACTGCAAATCGTGGTCAATCACGAAAATTGCATCAAATGCGAAACCTGTTGGCGGACCAGCGACCTGGTCGATTGGGGTCGGGATGGACTTCATCGCTTCATCTATGCCGTCCAAACCCCGGCGGCGGTCAAGCTCATCGCCGCCAGGGAGAGTCAAGACTATCAGGAACCTCGGCTGCCTGAAGCAGAGTTGAATGGTTTCATCGCTTCTCCTCCCAATCCAGATCCGATAATGGGTGGCCATCCTCATGACGCGATGCCGAGGGGCGGTAAAGTCAGTTCACTGATCGACGCCTTGGATCAGCAGCTCACGCATTTCGCCGCTTCGCTGGGTGCGGAACCCCGCACCATCGACACGGCTCGCGCTGACTACCTCCATCGATTGGCGAAGTGGCTGCACCACACGGCCGTTCGATTACGGCATGCTTTTGAAGACGCTGATGGATTGCAAGTCTCCATCAATTCCCAAGAGCCTCCATCAAAGTGGATGGATTGGCTCTCTGATCTCGTTCAACACATGGAGCAGATGCAAACCCGGATCAAGGAAAAGCGCTTTGCCTGGGCAGCCAGCGAGTGCCGCCACGTGCAGCAACATCATTTGCATCATCTCAAGGCCCATATACGAGGTTCGACCAGCGACGCCACGGCCCATGCCTCGACTTCTGGCAGCGAGTTTAACGAAGTGGTTATCCGCATTCGTCGACGAGCCCAAACCGCGCTGTTGCCGTGGAAGGAACGATTGGATGAGGTTTGGGGCCCTTATTTGTGGAGAGAATTGGATTTAGGCCATCCATTGACGCCCCCCCAAAACGACGCCTTGGCGGAAAGTCTCGGCCTGATTCCGCCAATTGACACATTGAACCTCGAGGAATCCCTCCACCCCGCCATCCGCAAGGAAATCCTGGCGGAATTAGGACGGCGCGACCCCTCTCTTGGCTATCGATTGGCACATCAACTTTGGGTAAGGGATGCGATCGCGCTTTTTGGCGGCAGCAGCTTGCAAATGACGTTCGAATCTCTCCAGCAGCGTCGCCAATGGTCGGCCCTGATCATGGTGGAGGACGCAGCAACGGGAGCCAACCCGCTTCGCGGTGAGGCACTGATGCTTCCCCTTGTCGATGCGTATTTGATCTGTGTGGGCGATCGACTCTATTGGCAAACCAGGGAAGAATTGGGCGATCGGCTACAGCCCCTATCCGGACTGGGCCTACGAGGCACTCCTCTGTGCCGCATTGATCTAGATGGCATTTCCCTGCCCTCGGAACATGTCTCGGTGGATGCCAAGACATTGCAGACCGTGGCACGCCTTCTTCAACAAACCGACCTGTTGGCTTTGGGATTGGGCATGGCGGAGCAGTTGACCCTGCGCTGCACGCAGCACGCCGCCAGTCGAGTTCAATTCCCGGGCCTGTTCCATGATGAACGCAGCCGCGATACGATTGGCAAGTTCGGCGCCGTGAAAAAGATGCTGGCCGAGATGGGCGCCCACCGATTCATGATTGAGACCCTTTGCTACCGCCTTTCGCCGAGAAATTGGCACGCCGCGACGCAACATCGACTCACCCTGGCCAAGGCCATCGCGGCACTATGTCTGGGAACAGCACCTGGTAGTTTGTCTTACAATGCGGGGCAAATCTTCGGCGGCACGGGATACTCCGAGGACGACATCTTGTCGAAATATTACCGCGACGCGGCGGCCTGGCGCTTCCTCGCTTGCGATAGCCATCGTGCCATGTTCGACCACGGCAGAAACCTCCAAAACGCGAGTCTGGTCGAGCATGAACCTGAACTGACGCGGTCCATTCAGGGCGATCCCTTCATCGAATCCGCGTGGCGGGAAATCGACAAGGAAGCGGAGCGGTTGACGGCGGCCCTCGATCAGGACTTGGCTGCATTCCCCGAACTGGCTGGCTGGATCGACGCTGCTCTGTACACCTCCAAACTATGGCTCGCTCGACTGCATGATGAGTTATTGGCGGGCAGCGACGCGGAAATGACTTGGGCCTTCTGGCAGGTCTGGTGGTCCCGCACGCAACGATGGCTGAATGCGCAGTGGTTGGAAGTGGAAACCAATCAACGACAGGTTCAGGCGTTTACCACGGCAAACGGTTATCAAGCCATCACCGATTATCGCCAATTCCTTAGCAAGCCGATGAAAGTGCTGGCCAAGGCATCTTCGTCAACGGATCCCAACGACCCCGCCGCGAAAAAAGCCCTGGCTTACAACACCGGTGATTACCTCATCTCTCCCCTCGATCCCCGGCTGCCGCGTTACACCCCGGAAATGATCGAAACGGACAAGACACTATCCGCGACAGATCAGCGCTTTCATGAATTGATCGTTCAACATTTTGGGTCCGTTCGTGAAGGCCTTTGTTTCGAGCGTTACATCGAAGCTAAACATTTACCCGATGATGCCGACCTGGATTTCTGCAGACAACATGGCTTTTTCCGCATGCCCATTGCCCCGCAGCTTGGCGGCGAGGGCAAACTCAAAGCGGAGTATTACAGCCTGGTCATGCAAATGAACCAGTATGCTGACGCCACGATGTCGTTGCTGATTCAGGCCAATAGCAGCATCGGCACGTCGCCCATTCTCTTCGCCCGGGAGAAGGATTTGCCCAAGGCCAAGAAAGACCTGGCCCCCTTTGTCAAGGATGAAGCCTTCCATGCGCAGGTCATACTGTTGTTGGACGCGTTGGAGCAGCGCATTGCTCAGGGCGATGTGGCTGGAGCGCAAAACACCTTCAAGGAACTTCAGGGCAAAATCGATCCCTGTCTCAAATCGAGCACGCTAAAACCTTGCCTGCAGGCGTTTAGTGAAGTTTGGAAACAGGTTAGTCGTGCCGTGCCCGTGGGGGATCTCAAAAAAGCAGGGAAAGCGAAGTCTTTGGCCGCCGCCTGGAAACAAGGACTCAGCACAGCTCAGGAACTAGATGCGGAGTTGGACTTGCGTCTGAAAGCATGCGACCTTGCCTTGCGGTGGATATCGAGTGGCCAGATCTCGGCATTTGCACTGACCGAGCCGTCTGCTGGCTCCGACACGGCCAGAGTCGCCACACGCGCCAAACTAGTCTCTGTGCCGGTGGAAGCGGATCGCGATGGCGTTATGACGTTTCAACTTCCCGACGGCGGCGGCCAGCGCGTCATTCTGGACGCTGCTCATCTAATCTTCCAACCCCACGGTGTTTTTTACCGCTATCGAGAGGGTGCAGAGCCGGCCAAGATTTGCTTCGATGAATACGACTACGAAACGGATGATCCCCGTCGACAGCGTTACTACCTGCATGGCGAACGCAAGGTCTACTTCTCGGACGCAGCCTTCCTGCGGCGGCGGAACGGTCAAACCTGGTACGATTACTGGGAAATGACTGGGGCCAAGATGTGGATCACCAATGGCCGCATGTCGGGCATCATGAGTTTGTACGCCAAGACAAGCCAGGGCGTGACCGGCTTCGTCGTCGACCGTCATGCCGAGGGCTTCATCGTTGGCAAGGATGAAGCCAAAATGGGCCAGAACGGCTCACCCACGAACGAGATCGCCTTGCAAGCGGTTCGCGTCCCCCGCGAAAACGTGCTCGGATTGGAGGGCCGCGGTCAAGTGAACGCCCTTGAAACCCTCAACGTGGGTCGAGCCGGCCTGGCCATGACCTCCGTGAGCCAGATGCGAACGCTCATCTTGTTGGGGCAAGAACACCTCGAACGGCATCCCGGCTCGACCGATCATGCCGCCTGGCATCTGAACCGGGTGCGCGAGGAGACGTGGATCGCCGAGAGCCTCGCCTTCATGGTCATCGGCCAATTCGAACATCCCACTACCCAGTCCGTTCGCATGGAATCGGCGATTGCCAAGATGTTGGTCAGCGAATTGCTCCACTCCAGCATTGAACACACGGAAGTGATCCTCGGCCTGGCCAGCCAATCCCAACAGCATCTCGTGGAAAAGCGGAAGCGGGATGCACGGATCATCAACATCTATGAAGGCACCAACGAAGTGCAGCGGTTTCTCCTGGTTAAAGAACTCGTCGGCGATGTGTTGCCGCGCTGGAAGGAGGCCACCCCAGCCGTCAGTAACGACCCGAGCAGCCAGCGTTTGGTGGACTTGCTGAACGGATTGCGGGATGAATTGAGCGAAGCAGCGGGTGCTTTCGGCCAGGGACTATGGCAAAACCCCAATTTACAACCCACCGTCTTCTGGCTAGCCGAGGCGTCAGCCTGGCTGTTAGCCGCTCAAGCCGTGGCGGGTCGCCTGGCTTGGTTGCATGGCTGTTCCCAACCGCTAAATCATCCTCCCTCCACCGAGACGGGACAAAATGCCTTGAGCCGTTGTTTACATGAAATTCAACTGCGCTTGTCGTGGTTCAGGGCCGAATGGCAGGACGTCAAGCGCGGCTGCTACGCGCCCGTGGTTCGCGCCGCTGATCTCATGTTCGATGACTTGCAGCATGGCACGGCTCTTGAGGAATTCCACCATCCCAACCGGATTGAGCAACCGCTGCATGTCCTGGTGCTTCTGGAACCGCACTTGGCGTCGGTACCCCAACCGGCGACCCTTGATGGACGTTTACTGGAAACCTACTGGTCCTTGAGCGAGGCTGATGCCGCCGCCTTGGAAACCGCCCTGCGTTTGCGCGACGCGGCTCCGAGCCAGGTCCGCCTTACTGCCGCCATGATTGGCGGACAGGGGTTGGTCCCTCTGCTCCGCGAAGTCGCAGCTCGAGGGGTGAAGCCTGTGCTGCTCCAAGCTCCCAGCGAAGGCGTTTCACCCGTTGCTGCCGCGGAAGCCCTCGCCAAATCCTTGGCCGACCGCCACTGGGATTTGCTCCTTGGACCTGCCGACGCCAAGGATCGAGCCGATGGCATGCTGACACCCTTGGCGGCCTGTGCCTTCAAGAAGCCATTTGGCGGGTCTGCCGCTCGCTTGGCTGTCTGGCACGATCGTGAGACCAGTCAGATCAAGCTGCCGCAGTCTGGGTCCAAACCGTTGATTCGAAATCTGCCTTGCGCGGTTACTTTGGAACCCGGAATCGCGTTGCGTCCATTCACCACGGATGGATACCTGGAAGGATTGACGATGGCCATTGAACGTTTGCCGTGGCCTCAAGGGGTCGTGGCAACTGATTTGCAATGGACAATGGCGCAATCTAAAAGCCCTGCAACCAGCGAAACCTCGATGGCCCAGCGCCTCGATCCTCCTGCCGCCGCGGACTGGCTCACCCAGGCGTTAGGGATTCGAGGAGAACGTGCCGACTTGTCTCATCCCATTGAGTTCGCCAAGAAATCCATGTCCGGATTATGCCACATCCGTGATGTGCGCTGTCTGGCCGTGATCGCTTGCGACCTGGAAGGCCGTCTTACCCACGCGGGTCTGAGCGCTGCCCGTGCGGCGCTGGCGGCTGATGCATCGACGGCAGTTTTGCTGCTGGCACCAAATCAGGAATCCGCCCAGGAGAAAGCGATTCAAACCTTGCTGGCGCTGGGTCTGCGCCACCTTCATGTGATGCAACATGCCATGCTAAACGAAGCGGAAGCCATGCGCTCTCGAGTTCTCTTGGAAGCATGGCCAAGTTTCGAACGGGAACCCTGGTTGATCGTGGCGGAACGCTGGGCGGAGCTGGCCTTGGCACAGCGCCGTTGGATGGCAGCCAATGCCGTTGCCCTGACTGTGCGGGCCAAGCGATTGACGGTGGGGGCCGAATTCGTTGGCGTCGAAACCAGTCGGCATGCTGGCAAGCTTCTAGCGCGGGAAAACTGGCCGCGCCAGGATTCGAAACCGCTCTGGCTCACGGTCACGGACGATGTGGAATTGGATTCCAGTGCCGCTGCCCCATCGGAAGGTCAAGGCGAACCAGCGGTGTGCATCTGGTCGCCCAACCTGGATCGACTTTTCGGCCAGCAGGACATGGTGCGTCTAATCGAGGAATTGAAAAACGCCACCGGGTCGCTTCGGCTCAGCGATGCGGAATTCATCATCGACGTCGGCTACGGCGTCGGCAACCGCGACGGCTACGAAGCCGTCATTGAACCCCTCGAGAAAACTCTCTTGGGTCTGGGTGTCAAACAGCTTCACGTTGGCGGATCGAGGAAAGTGACCGAAGAATTGCATATCCTCCCCATGGATCGGCAGATTGGCCAATCCGGCGTGTCGGTTAATCCCAAGATCCTGCTGGCCATCGGCATTAGCGGCGCTCCTCAACATTTGCAATATATTGGACCAAGAGCTCATATCATCAGCTTCAATAAAGACCCAGAAGCTCCGATGATGACGCTTAATCAACGACAACCACGGCCCATTGTATTTCCCGTCGTGGGCGACCTTTTCCAAACGGTCCCGGCTTTTATCCAGGCCCTTAAACACGACTCGAACCACGGGGCATAGATTAAACCAGACCAACGTACTGCCTTCAACCGTTGCCGCTTGGAGAATAAACCATCCGAGCGCAGCCGACAGTGGCTCGATCGGCCAATCGGATTACTGCCATGAGGGCTTATTTCCATGGACGAGTTCAATCAGATGAACGAACCTCTAGCCAAAAAGACCGGATGCCTTTATTGGCAGGTCATGACGCTCGGATTCGTCGCGATTTTTGTGATCACGGGGCTTTGGTGGGTTCGCTGGCCGAGCAACACCGTAAATCGTTTCTTGGAACTGCTGGCGGAAGGACGCATCAATGAAGCAAGGGGATTATTAGAAGACAACTCTGCCATCGCTCTCGAAGGCGATAAGCTGATGGTTCAATCCTCGGATGGCGAAAAGGCCTGGCTCGATGCGGATCAATGCCCCACGCATTGCGCGCCGGGCTTCATGACGCACGATTCAGGCCGCGAAGGCTTCGGTGATTATTTGCTTAGCCAGTGGCGTTGCCAACTCCACAGTTCCACGCCCGCCGTGCGGACGGGTCAGAAAAGAGGCATTGTCATCCATTGCATTGTCGTGAGAGGCAAGATCACTCTCTTTCGGCTTGAAAACAAGTAAATAGACTTCTTGGACATGGCAATGTTTGCAAGCCCGATCCTATTGGGCCATCGCCAAATCGACCTAGCCAAATCACACTTCGCTTTCTAGACTGTTAAGACATTCCGCGCGCCGCATAGAGGCCTGATTGGCGCAACGGATAACTCAGCCCATCAATTGGGTTCTGCACTACCTCGGATCTTTCGTTGAGAAGGTGTTTTGACGACATGTATGCCATTTTTCAAGAAGGTTCTCACCAGTACCGCGTCAGTGAAGGCGAAATGGTCACCCTCGATCTCCATGAAGGGGAGCCTGGCACGAAACTGGAATTTCCCAACGTTTTGCTGTTGCAATCCAACGCCGGCACCAAGATCGGTCAGCCATACGTGGCTGGCGCTAAAGTCCTGGCGACGATCACGGAGCACCCTTCGGACAAGGTGGTCGTGCAAAAGTTTCGCCGCCGCAAGCGCTACGTCCGCCGCAAAGGACATCGTCAACATTACACCAATGTCGTGATCGACCGGATAGTTGAAGCCTGAGAAAACGACCAGCGTCTGAACGGATTCAGAGAAGCATGGCATCACCCCGTTGCCGCTACTTCCATCGAGGGAGGGAACCCCATGTCGTCTGCGCGAATTCGCTGCATCCTTTCGGTCACCGTGCTTCTCAGCGTCTCATGGGCCGCAGCCGAACCGCCGGCCGCGCCTCCGCAAGAAACACCTCGACCTACTCAGACTCTGCCATCCGATGAACTGCCTGATTTCACGGGCTGGCATCCGCTCCATCGCACCGCTTATCTTTCGGCCCGACGCGGCGCCGCCTGGCTGTGGCAAACCCACCGCCCGGACGGTCTCTTTCAGACGGGCTTCAATCCCGCGAACAACCTCACCCTGGATGACGACCATTTTCTGCATCAGGCCGCGGCCGCGGCGGCCCTGGCTCGGTCCGCCTCCGTCTTGAATCATCCGCCCTTTGCCGTCCGCGCCAAACAAACGATGTTGTCGCTGTTAAGCCAAACCAAAACCGACGAGAAAGACCCCTCGGTGCGCTGGACGATGATGCCTCACGCCAGCGTTAATCGCGTGGCCAGTGCAAGCTTGCTGATCCAAGCCATTAGCGAGTTGCCTGATCCCGGCAGCGATCTGCTTGAGCAAATGGACCAATTGGCAGGTTTTCTCAAACAACAATGGCAAGCCGATGGCTCCATCCAGGTCAATGATGCGTCTTTGCAGGCCATGGCCTATCATGGCTGGGCCGTGAACGCTTTGATGATGAGCCACGCCATTCGACCAGCGGCATGGAAACTCGACACCGTTCGACAAGCTGCCAACTATTACCGCTCCTGGTTCGCCGCGCAAAAGCACCCCGCTCCGCTGCCCGGCCTGATCGCCGGTTTTGCTTTGGCGTATCGACAGACCAAGGACAAGGCATTCGCCGAAACGGCACTGGAAATGGCGGATTTCCTCGCTCGGCTCCAGTATCCTGCCACTTTCCAACCGGTGCTCTGGCAAGGGGGATTCGCCACTTGGCGGGAGGGGCAAACCTTGCCGGAATGCCCAACGGTCATGGACGCCTGTATGTTGGAAGGCTTGATCCATGCCGCGAATGTGTGCAAGGAAACAGGCGACTTGTCTCGCCACGAACGCTTCAACCAGGCTTTGGATCGCGGCATGACCTTCTTGATGACGCTGCAATTCACCCAAGCCAATACGACTCACTATGCCGATTGGTATCGGGTTCGAATTACCGGCGCCTTTCAAACCTCCCCGCAAAATGGCGCCGTGTACATGCTCAATACACCGCAAGCCACGCGCGCATTACTGGCTTATGTCCAAGCCCAGACAGCCAAGCCACAAAAGTAATAGCCATTCGAATGGATTGATGACTTCATGAATCACCAATCACTTGGCCGACGGCATGCTCCGCTGCCGTCGGTCGCGCATTAGGATGCTATTGCAACGATGGCCATTCCACGGCACGTTCGACGCCGGGACCATGATTCTTGATTACATCGCAAAAACACTTGGACTTAATCGAACAAGAGTTTAGGATAGACTATCACCACCCGCTACCCCTGCCCGCGACCCCGCCTGGGAGTGACGAGATTCATGAAACGTCAATATCGTGCATGGCTATTCTGTTTCTTGATCGTTCCTTGTCTTGCCTGGCAGGAGCCGTCACGACAAGTTGAAGAGGGCTTTGTCCCTCTCTTCAACGGGGAAAACCTCGAAGGTTGGACGGTTGGATCGGGCGGTAAAAAAAAGGTCTGGGGTGCGGAAAAGGGCATCCTTTTCGTCAATGGCAGCGGCGGCGGATGGCTCTTCACGGACAAGGAATATGCCAATTTCGATCTGCGGCTGGAGTTCAAGCTGCCTGAAATGGGCAACAGCGGCGTGGCCCTGCGTTCACCCAACCGAGGCGACCCAGCCTACGCCGGCATGGAAATTCAAATCCTGGACGACCGCAACTACAAGAAAAACTACGCCGGGCTTAGACCCACGCAGCTTACGGGAGCCATCTATGACATTACCTCCCCGCGCGAGGACGCCACCAAGCCCCATGGCGAATGGAATCACTATCGCATTGTTGCCCATGGATCGCAGATCAAGGTCGAGCTTAACGGCGTGATCATCGTGGAAGAGGATTTGGCAAAGATCGTGGAGCAACTCAAGACCAGCGACGAGAAGAAACTCCGCGCCCATCCTGGCCTGACGCGCGAGAAGGGCTACATCGGGCTGCAAAGCCATGATGGCCGAGTCGAATTCCGGCATCTCCGCATCAAGGAGTTGGATTAACTCCGAAGCCATTAAACCATTTCCTTTTGTCAATCGAACCAGGGACTGTTCCGCCCCATGACTAAATGGTTTTCACCTGTTTCCACATCGAGGAATCCAGCAACCATGTTGCGTTATCTTGGCTTGTGTTTCATCTTTGCATCGTTTGGCTTGGGCAGTTTGGCATCGGAAGACGTCCCAAAGGCAGACGTTTTCCCCACGGGTCAAGAAACCGTCGCGCGTTTTACTTTGCCGCCAGGCTTCTACGCCACCTGTTTCGCCCATGAACCGGAGGTCCGCAAACCGATTGCCATCGACTTTGATGAACGCGGCCGGGTGTGGGTCCTGGAATGTTATGCCTATCCCCACAAGCAGCCGCCGGGTCAAGGCCGCGATCGCATTCGGGTTTACGAGGATACGGATGGCGATGGCGTGGCCGATAAGATTTTCACTTTCGCCGAGGGACTGAACCTGGCCACGGGCATGGCCCTGGGACACGGAGGCGTCTTTGTGGGCGAACCTCCGGAATTGGTTTTCCTCCGCGACACCAATGGCGACGGCGTCGCCGATCAGCGGGTCGTGTTGCTGGATGGCTGGGGTTATCAAGATACCCATGAAACACTCAACAGCTTTATCTGGGGTCCGGATGGTTGGTTGTATGGTTGTCATGGCGTCTTTACTCATTCTGCCGTTGGCAAACCAGGGACACCGCCGGAACAGCGCGTGCGCCTCAACGCCGCCATCTGGCGCTTCCATCCCCGCACTCAGGCCTTTGAAGTCTTTGCCGAGGGCACGAGCAATCCTTGGGGATTCGATTTCGATGAAAATGGCTCAGGTTTCCTGGCGTGCTGCGTTATCCCGCATTTGTTCCACATTTATCACGGCGGTCATTACGTCCGCCAAGCCGGTCAAAACTTCAATCCCTTCAACTATGGCGAAATCCCCTGGATTTGCGAGGATTTACATTATTTCGGCCCCAATCCCCACTTTGGCAACCGCGACCCGCGCAGCCTTAAATTCGGCGGCGGGCACGCCCATGCCGGTTGCTTGATATACCAGGGAGGCTCTTTCCCTCAGGAATGGCATGGCCGGGTTTACATGAACAATATCCATGGCGGCCGGATCAATACGGATAGTCTGCGCAAAAATGGTTCGACCTACATCGGCAACTACAAAGGCGACTTGTTGGTTGCCAATGATCCCAACTTCCGCGTCGTGCAACTCCGGACAGGCCCAGATGGCTCCATCTTCATGATCGATTGGTACGATCCCCAGATTTGCCATAACACCAACAGTGCCATCTGGAATCGCAATTACGGCCGCATCTACAAAATTGGCTTTCGAGCCGATGGAGCCTCAAAGGACGCTGCAACCCAACAGCCCATGGATCTGAGTCAAAAAAACTCCGCGGAGTTGGTGGAACTCCTTGCCCATAACAACAGTTGGATGTGGCGCAAGGCCCTGCTTATCTTGGGCGAGCGCAAGGAGTCCGCCGTCATCCCCGCCCTCAAGCAGTTGGCCACGTCGGCCAAGGATTATCGCCATCGGCTTCGAGCGCTCTGGGCCTTGCTCAACATGGAGGCTTGCGAGGAGTCTTTCGCCGTCGAATTGCTTCGTGCTGAGGAGCCTTGGGTCCGCTTTTGGGCGCTGCACGCGCTGGCCCATCAACCCGCGGCTTGGCGGCCAGCCACCCAGCGGGCACTGCTGCAATGGGTTCAACATGAATCCCATCCCGACGTGCTCCGCGGCCTGTTGTCCTTAGTACAATACCGGGCAGCAAATTATCCCGCGGCTCTTAAAGATATCCTGACGGTCGTGGGCCGCCGAGATGCGTTGGGCGACGATCCGGTCCTGCCTTTCATGTATTGGTTCGCTTACGAAGCGCTAGCCCGGGCCACAAAGGACGCGGCAACGCCGTTCCCAGACCTGTTAACCGAAGCCGAACAATCCCAAGGCCGCTCCTTTCTGCAAAATTGGATCCTTCCGCGAGCCATTCGGCGCAAGGCAACCCTGGCCAACGAAGTCGAATTGAACAGCCTCCTGCTTCAGATCGGCCAGGTGAAGCATGAACGTTCCGCCGTGGTCTGTCTGCAAGGATTGCAACAAGCCTTGGATGGCCGACGGCTGGACATGCCGGCGGCATGGCAGGTAATGCGGGACGATTTTGGAAAGCGTTGGCCTCAAGCTCATGAATTGACTCGACTGCAACGCCGTGTCGGCATTCACTTTGGCGATCAAGATTCCGTTGCCGACATGGAGAAGGAAGTTCACGATGCCAAGCTTCCGGTGCCGCGCCGACTGGAGGCGTTGCGGTCGTTGCTGCTGGCGCGCATGCCGACGTCCCTTGATCCGGTCATGCGTTTGACCCTCCAACAAAGCCCCCGCGAACTGCGGCTCGAAGCCTTGCGTGGACTTGCCGTTTTCGATTCCGATGAGATCGCTCCGGCCATCCTCAAAGCCTGGTTGGATTTGCCTCAAGAACTCAAGAAGGAAGCGGTGGTTTTACTGACGGGCAGGAAATCGTGGGCCGGCGCGTTGCTCGATGCCGTCAAAACCAAAGCCATCGATCCCAAGGAGATCACGGAAAACGATATCAAACGCATCCTGGCGCATCGGGATCAGGCGTTGTCGCAACAGGTCGAACAAAGTTGGGGCAAGCTCCGCGAGCGGACGCCGGAGCATATCGAACAACAGTTGGCCAAGTACCGCGCTCAATTACATGACATGCCGGGAGATCGCCGCGCTGGCCGAGCCATCTTTGAGAAAAGCTGCATGGTCTGCCATAAGCTGTTTGGCGAGGGGCACACGGTCGGTCCCGAGTTGACCGGTTCCAATCGCCGCGATCCGGAATACATCTTGGCCAAAATCATCGATCCGAATCGCGTGGTCGGCAAGGATTACTACGCCGTCACCATTTTAGACACCACAGGGCGCATTCACACGGGATTGCTTGCCGAGGATAGTCCCCAAAGGATCGTGCTGAAGGGGGAAAACGACAAGTTGACCACGATCCCCCGTTCGGACATCGATGAAATGAAGATCAGCGAAAAAACGCTGATGCCTGAGGGGATTCCAAACAACCTCAATGATCAAGAATTTCGTGATTTGATCGCTTATTTGATGGAAGACCCCTTCCTCACGCACGGCCTGGTGGCCGGCCCGTTCAAGATGGCGTTGGATTTAGCAGGCCCGATCGAAACGGCTCCCGATCCCTTGCATGCTTCGGGCATCGAATGGAAACCCTTTGCAGTCGGCCCCTTTGGCAAGATCGACATGGAGAAACTCAAAGTTCTCGCCCCTCCCACGGACAGCACCGCCTATGTTTATGTTGAAGTTCACTCCCCTCGGATGCTCAAGACTTTTATCGAGGCCGCTGCGGATGAAGACCTCAAGATTTGGCTCAATGGGAAAGAGGTGCACCGCCGCCTGCATTCCTATCAAGGCAGACGGTTTGATGTTGAGCTAAAAGAGGGGAAGAATACCCTGCTGTTCAAAATCCATAATATTTACGGGCCAAGTTGGCTCTGGGCACGGATCGGCGACCCCGAGAGGCTCCTGACTTACCCACCCATCAAGCATGGAAAATGACATGCTGATGAACGATTCGATCCTGCAGCCTGTCAGCTTTGCTTTTGCTGCTGCAAGATGTTCTTGATATCGGTCAGCGTGTCATTGATGCGGAAGAAGACGATCATCAATTCGCAATAAATCCGCCACAAGATGACACCGGCGATGGTAGAAAGCAATCCATAAACAAATGCCCCATTGACCATGGAGAATACGCCAAACCCAACCACGCCAAAGATGCCCAGCCAGAAAACGACCTGAATGATCAATGGCAACAGCATGGTTCGAAAGGTCAAAAACTCCATGAAGCGGCCCGACTGAAGTTGCTTGCGTGCCCGTCTGCCCGAGATAGCAGAATCGTCTTCGCTTCCTTCCGCCCCGGCCGAGGATCGCGTTTCACGCCGCGGCGCCGCGGCCGATTCAACTTCCATGTCCGATTCGGGAATGAAGATCGTTTCCCCGCATTTCGGACACTTGGCGTCGCGCCCCGCCGCGCTGTCCGGGGCTTTGAATCGACTGCCGCACTTTTCGCAATGGACCACGATTGCCATGGATGGGACCTCTGTCTGGTGAGCGTCAGATGAGCCGCGACGCGCGGGGTCATCGTGGCTGATGAAGGGTGAGATTGACTTTGAGTCTATGCCAAAAGCCTTATGAAACAAGCCAAAAGGGCTCGATCCGAGGAGTCGTTGGGCCAATCCCCCCGGCACAATCCAACCCCGGTCGAGCGGTTCATTTGAGCGTGGTTAATAAGGCGACGACAGATTGGCGCTGCGCAGCCAAGCGTTGTACCACATATCGAGCGTGAACTGTGCCGCAGCGTGGCATCGTTTCATGATGAATTCCCGGCTTTCCGCCGTTGGTTTGTCGAAAGCCTTGGCCAAATCCAATTCATAACAGCGATCCACCTGGCCATGAGATTCCATGAAGACGCTTTTCACATGCTTCCACAGATCATCCATTTTCTTGGCTTCCAAGGGGCGCGCCATCTCCTCGGCCGTGAATCCGTGTGTTTCTGGAAAACCATCGATTTTGGCGTGGATGCCCTTTTGCGTTAATTTGCCGTTAGGACTTTTACGGCCATCGTAGTCCCGCGTCGTGTGCAGCGGCATGCACAGATCGCCCGTGTAGTGGGCCAGACAGCCGGCATATACGATGGCTTTCATCCGTACCGCTTCGTTTTCTGGGTCCTTGCGATAATCGGCAAAGGCCAATGCCAATCGTTCGTGGTAGTCCATGATCGTGTAAGGAATGAATCCAACCTGGCTCGGCTTCTTATTCAGCTTTTGACACAACTCGATGTATTTGAACCGATCCGTCGGCCAATCTTGCTCTTCGAGGTCTTCCAAGTCGAGGAAGTGTTCGCTGTATTCCGATTTGCTCAGGAAGGGAGTCTCGCGGTTTTTCCAGCGATCCGGGTCGCCGGCGAGGTGAGCCAACGCTTTCCCCGAGGAAGTGAAAAAGCGGGGCATCTCTTCAGGGAGTCGACTGGCCGCGGCTTCGGCGATCAGCCCGTGGCCTTTGACCCACCAGCCCTCGGCTCCTGAAGGCATGAGGGAAAAGACCCCGATCAACCACCAACCTATGAATAGACCACGTCGTATCATTTCAGCTTTCATAGGTCCCTCGCTTTTTCAGCCATTCGGATGCCTTCACAGCTTCATTTTCCACTGCATTCCTACCAATCACCACGAAATTGACCCGTGAATTCCCTGTGAAAGCATGAAAAAACCCGGCATACAGCCTTTTCCGTCTCTTCCAGGGATAAATCGAAATCACGCTCTTAAAGCCAAGCAATTAAATTGCCTAATCCACTCATTTACGCCACAATGAAGCATCATTTGTGAAGTTGAGACCTTTAGGTAGACTTTGATACCTGATCTCCAACTTCATGATACTAATATGCTTGTGATTGCAGGGGGTCCGATTTTGCGGTATATTCCGGCCCTGACGCCGGGAAAAGTGGCCGCTTCATCGTGATTAACTATACTCGGATTTATGCGTTTCACGTTGATTGACCGCATTCACGAGGTTTCCCCGGGGCAGCGGTTGCGCGCCACGAAGAACCTCACCCTCGGGGAAGAATACTTGGCGGATCATTTTCCGACTTTCCCCGTCATGCCTGGCGTATTAATGCTCGAAGCGCTGGTGCAAGCAGCGGCCTGGCTCATCAGGATCACCGAGGATTTCGACCCAACGGTGATCACGCTCACGGAAGTCAAAGGCGTCAAGTATGGCAACTTCATGGAGCCTGGCAAGCAATTAAAACTGGCCGTTGAGGTGCAAGGCTCCTATAACAAAGAACTTATGACGGTTCCTTTCAAGGGAACCGGAGAAGCGAATGGGCAATCGACCGTTCAAGCTCGCTTTGTGATGCAAAAACGCCGCCTACAGGATAGCCGGCCCGAACTCGCCACCATGGATGAACCTATTCGGCGCTATTATCGCGAGCAGTTTGCTCTGATCAGCCGAAATGCAGCATCCAATGTGTGATCTGTTTCCTTAACTGGATTGGGAATGAGACTTCAAGATCAAGTCGCTGTTGTGACGGGAGGAAGCCGGGGCATTGGTAAAGCCATTTGCCAGGCTTTTGCCGCCGAGGGAGCCAAGGTAGCGATCGTTTATCGCGGCAGCCAGGAAGCCGCCGCCCAGCTTGCCCAGGAATTGCAAAGCATGGGCCGGGAAGCCCAGGCGTGGCAAGTGGACGTGGCCGACACGGCCGCCGTTATGAAGTGTGCTGAGGAAATCCACCAGAAATGGGGCCGGGTCGACATCCTGGTGAATAACGCCGGCATCATCAAGGATGGCCTGTTCATGCAAATGGACCCGGCCAACTGGAAGGACGTCATCAACACCAACCTGGGCGGCACCTTCAATTTCAGCCGCGCCGTGGTCGAATGGATGTTCCGCCAACGCAAGGGGCGGGTGATCAATATCAGCAGCGTGGCCGCCGATCGCGTGAATCGTGGCCAGGCGAATTACGTAGCCAGCAAAGGCGCGATCAATGCCTTCACCAAGGCGTTGGCGATCGAACTGGCCAGCCGGGGCGTGACCGTGAATGCCATCGCCCCTGGTTTTATTGAGACGGACATGAGCGAAACGGTTCGAAACATGGCCGGAGACGCGATCAAGAAGATGATCCCCATGCGTCGTTACGGCAAGCCCGAGGACATCGCCAAGGTGGCGGTGTTTCTGGCGAGCGACGATAGCGCTTACATCACTGGACAAGTGGTGACCGTGGACGGAGGCTTGGGGCTAGGTGTCATGGCGGGGTAGGACGACGGCGTCCACCGGACCGGTGCGAGCCAGTCCCGTCGTCATGACGGTTGTTTCCCTGTTTTGTTAAGTGGAGAGACGAGATGCCGACAAAGGAAGAGATTTACAAGAAGGTGAGCGACACCTTGGCCGACTCGCTGAATGTTGAGCCGGATGAAATCACCCCCGCGTCAACATTGCAAGAAGACCTGGGCGCCGAATCCATCGATTTCCTCGATATCGTTTTCCGATTGGAACGCGGTTTCGGCATCAAGATTCCCCGCGATGAGTTGTTCCCCGAATCGGTGTTCCAGGGCGATCCGCAGTTCGTGCAGGAGGGGAAAGTCACCCCCGCCGGCATCGATGAATTGCGCAAGAAGCTGCCCTATGCCGACGTGGACGGTTTCGCGGCCGATCCGCAATTCAAGAACCTTGGCGACCTGTTCACGGTGGACATGATCACCAAGTACATCGAGAGTAAATTGGCCGCCGGCCAGTAAAGAACGCTCCCTTTTTCTCACCCGGTCCGAGCAGGGCATTCGATCCCGCTCGGACCGTGGAGCATCAGGCGATCATGAGAAGCCCCGACCATGCGTTGGATTTGGATTGATCGGTTTATCGACTTTCAACCGCGACAATCCGCGCAAGCGGTGAAAAATACGAGCCTGGCTGAGGACCATTTCGCCCAGCATTTCCCAGGCTATCCCGTAATGCCGGCTTCTTTGATGCTCGAGGGCTTGGCCCAAACCGGGGGAATTCTGGTGGGCCATGCTTTTGATTTCCAGGAAAAGGTTGTTCTGGCGAAAATCCCCAAGGCTCGATTTGAGCGCGACGTAATTGCGGGAGAAACGCTCCTTTACAGCGTTCGCATTCTCGATCTCAGGCCCGAAGGCGCCACCATCCATGGAACCATTACCTCGGCGGGCGACCCGGTGGCCGAGGCGGAGATTATGTTCATTCATCTAGATAAAAGTCTGGCGGGCAAGCTGTTCGGCGAAAGCAATTTCGTCTTTAGCGGCGAACTGAAGAAAATCCTGGGCCTTTCCCAGCTCGCGCCAGCTCCCGCGGATGGTTCAACGCTTCCCAACGACTCGGTGAAGCACACGCAGGCTTGATGGTTCAAGAGTCAGCATCATGAGCACGGCTTGGCCACGAACGGTGATCACGGGGATCGGCGTCCTTACGCCGATCGGCGAGGGCATCGATCCGTTTTGGCAATCCGTAATGGCCGGCCAGAGCGGTGTTAAACGCATTTCCCTGTTCGATGCCACAGGTTTTCCCATTCGCATCGCCGGGGAAGTGACCGGCTTTGACGCCAAGAAATACATCGACAAAAAAGACCGCAAGAGCCTGAAAATGATGGCCCGCTCCATCCAGATGGGCGTGGCCGTCAGCGGCATGGCGCTCAAGGACGCCAACCTCGACCCGAGCCAATTCGACCCAACGCGCATCGGCATCGATTTCGGCGCGAGCTTGATCGCCTCCGACCTGGATGAATTGGCGCCCGGGGCTCATGTCAGCACCGATCACGGCAAGAAACCCGTGGACATGCAGATTTGGGGCACGCAAGGCCTGGCGGTGATGCCGCCGCTGTGGATGCTCAAATACCTCCCCAACATGCCTGCCTGCCACGTCTCGATCATGCACAACCTGCAAGGGCCGAGCAACACCATCACCGAAAACGACGTGGCCGGGCTGCTTTCCCTGGCCGAAGCCAAACGGATCATCGAACGCGGCTTGGCCGATGTGATGCTTACGGGCGCTAGCGATAGCCGCATCAATCCCTTGAGCCTGACCCGCTTGTCTTTGTTTCAGCAATTCACAAAACGCAACGACGACCCCGCCAGGGCCTGCCGCCCCTTTGATCGCGAGCGCGATGGCATCATCCCCGGCGAGGGAGCCTGCAACTTGATTCTCGAGGAGCTGAGCCACGCAGAGAAACGCCAAGCTTCGATCTATGGCGAGGTCGTTGGCGCGGGGGCGGCCCAGGACCGACATCGCGACGGCCAAGGCATCGCCCGAGCCATCCAAGCGGCCATGAAACAAGCCGGCATTACCGCCGCGCAACTAGACCATATTAATGCCCATGGATATAGCCATCCCCATTTCGACGTGATGGAGGCCAAGGGTATACGCCAGGCATTTGGCGACCAGGCTCCACCGGTCTTCGCCGCGAAGGGATATCTTGGAAACATCGGCTCCCCGGGCGGTCCCGCGGAGCTCGCTATTAGCCTGCTGGCCATGAAACACGGCTCGTTGCCCGCCAGCCTCAATTATGAATACCCGGATCCCGAATGTCCGCTGCACGTGCTGCATGGCGAGCCAAAACCCATCACCAAGGATTATGTGTTGAAAATCAGCTTCAGCGACCTGGGCCAATGTTGCGCCGTGGTGGTCAAGCGGTGGCAGGATTGATGCGGACGAGGTGACCTCATGAATCGACATCGCCGACGCGTCGTCATCACCGGCATGGGAGTTGTGACCCCCTTGGGAGATACCGTCGAAGGGCTGTACCAATCCCAGATCGAAGGTCGCAGCGGCATATCGCGCATCACCATTTTCGATCCGGGCAGCTTCCCGACGCAGATCGCGGCCCAGGTGAAGGATTTCCGTCTCGCCAAATATCTTGGTGCCGATGCGAGCCGCTTCGAAAAAGCTGGCCCCAACAGCCAGTTCGCCCTCGCGGCGGCCAAACCCGCCCTGGCCGACGCCGGGTTGCTCGATCCCGGTGCGGGCGATCGCACCCGTATGGGTGTTTATCTAGGAGCGGGCGAGGGCAAGCAAGATTTTTATCACTTGATCCCTACCATCGCCAAATGCTCCGACCCACATCGGCTCCAGGTCGATGCCAGCGCGTTTTACCGCCATGGCAGCTCGGGTTTCGATCCCCGCTCGGAACGTGAACAAGAAATGCACACCTGTACGGCTCACGTGGCTGACGTGTATGCTTTGGAAGGTCCGAATTACAGTTGCTTGACAGCCTGCGCCGCCAGCAGCCAGGCCATTGGTGAAGGGGCCGACTTGATCCGCCGCGACGAGGCCGACGTCATCCTGGCAGGCGGGGCCCATAGCATGATCCACCCCTTTGGCATTACCGGTTTCAACCTGCTCACCGCGCTCTCTGTGGAGAACAGCGAACCATCAAAGGCGTCGTGTCCCTTCGATGCCCGGCGCGCGGGTTTCGTGATGGGCGAGGGGGCGGGGATGCTCGTCCTCGAGGATTTGGAGCATGCCCAGCGCCGCGGCGCCAAGATTTACGCTGAACTGACGGGCTACGGCACGACCGCCGATGCGTTTCGCGTGACAGACAGTTGCCCGGATGGCCGCGGAGCCGTCGCCTGCATGCGCGGCGCCCTGCAAGACGCAGGGCTCGCCCCCGAGCAGATAGGCTACATCAATGCGCACGGCACCAGCACGCAAGTGAACGACCGCGGCGAGTCGATCGCCATCAAGACCTTGTTCGGCCCCCGGGCTTATCAAATTCCCGTGTCTAGTTCCAAGAGCATGCTGGGTCATCTCATCGCCGCCGCGGGGGCGGTAGAACTTGTTATTTGCGTTATGACGCTATTGCGTGGTATCATCCCGCCAACCATGAACTATGAGGTCCCCGATCCGGATTGTGATTTGGATTACGTTCCGAACCAGGCTCGCGAAAAGCGTGTGGACCACATTTTGAGCAACAGCTTTGGGTTCGGCGGGCAAAATGTATCCTTGATTGTCAGTCGGTTTTCAGGAAAATAAGCTCCGCACGGAAGCAAGCCCTGGACAGACCCATGGGAAGGGTCTTGCAGGACGTGTTTGGCGAGCATGAGGAGTTGTTGTTGCCATGGAAATAACGCATTTACTCTGGTTGTTAGGCGGCGCGGTGCTCTTGGCCGGCTTGACGCTGTTGGGGTTCCTCTTGTACGTTTATTTCCGCTATCAATCCACCATTATCCGCATCTTCGAGGAAAAACCGCTCTTCCTCAAGAAGTTTGCCCCCAAGACGGATTTCGACGTTGAGGACACCACCTTCAAGACGGAAGACGGGTTGACCCTGGCTGGCAGCTACATACGCACGTCGGCCCCCGAAAGAAAAGGCGTGATCCTCTATCTCCCCGAATACGGCGCGGGCCGAATGACCTGTCTCAACTATGCCAAGACGCTGGTCGAGCAAGGATTCGATCTCTTTACCTTTGACTTTCGCAACATGGGCGACAGCGAATCGGAACCGAAATACATTCCCCTGCAATGGGTGACCAATCATGAAGTCATGGACGCCAAGGCCGCCGTTGCCCATCTGAAGGAGCGTTTTGACGCCCCCAGCCCGGAGGAAGGCATCGGCATGCTCGGCATTAGCCGAGGAGCGGGCGTCGCCGTGATTGTCGCCAGCAAGGACCCCTGGGTTCGCTGCGTCGTCACCGACGGCATGTTTGGCACCATCAACACGATGATCCACTACATGCAAAAATGGATCGAGATTTACGGCCGGTTGAATTGGTTGCGTCCGTTTCTGCCGTCGCTGTTTTATCGCGTTTTGAGCCGCACGACGCTATGGGCTGTGCAACGTCGGCGTCATTGTACATTTCCCAGCATGAAATATGCCCTGGGCCGGTTGTCGCCGCGTCCCCTGCTCATGATCCATGGCGAAGCGGACAGCTATATCCGCGCTCCCATCGCCGAGGGGCTTTATCGCCTGGCGCGAGAACCCAAGGAGTTATGGCTTGTCGAGGGTGCCAAACACAACCAGGCCGTCCTGATTCAGCCCGAGGAGTATGCCCATCGCCTCCGCGATTTCTTCGAGCGGCATTTGGCGCCAAAACCGGCCGCGGTCCCAGAATCCCCGCCACTCGCTTTGGGCCTTCAGGGTTCTTAGATCGGATGATCGAAACACTTAAGTGGTATTTGCTGAGACCTGTGCTTTTCGTCCTGGGGCAGGTGGCGCTGCGCCAAGCACATCGCTGGCAGCGCGCCTTTTTCAATGACATCAAGGACCCTAAGCGGGTCCAAGATCAACTCTTGGAACGCATTCTCGCCCAGCAGGCCGACACCGACTTCGGCCGCCAGCACCATTTCCGCTCCATCCGCAATCTGGCCGACTTTCGCAAAAACCTCCCCATTCATCGCTATGAAGACTTGGACCCATACATCGCCCAAGTCCGCAAAGGCCATTTCAACGCCCTGGTCAACGCGCGGCACATTCACATGTTCGCCATGACGAGCGGCACCACGGCCCAGCGCAAGTACATCCCCGTCACGGATCAGTATTTGTACGACTATCGGCGCGGTATGACGATCTGGGGGGTGGGTTTCTTCGACAAGTACAAAAAGATGCTGCTCAGGCCCATCCTGCAACTCACCAGCGATTGGGACGAGTTCCGCTCCGAGGCAAACATCCCCTGCGGCAGCGTGAGCGGTTTGTCCACCATGATGCAGCGCCGCATCGTCAGGCGCTTTTATTGTCTGCCCCCTTTGTCGTGCAAGATCAAGGAACATTCGACGAAAACCTACCTGGCCCTGCGCTCCGCCCTGCCGCGCAAAAAACTCACCTTGGTGGTCTCGGCCAATCCCAGCACGTTGATCAAGCTGGCCCAGTTCGGCGACGAGCACAAGGAAGACTTGATCCGCGATCTCTTCGATGGCACGCTCTCGCAACGCTTTGAATGGGACCCGGCCCTGCGCAGCCAGTTGGAGCCGCTCTTTCGCAAGAAGATGCCGGATCGGGCCCGCGAATTGGAAGACATCGTCCATCGCACCGGTCATTTATATCCCAAGGATTGCTTCCCTGAATTGCAAGGTCTGGGACACTGGACCGGCGGCAGCGTCGGGCTGTATGTCCGCCATCTCCCTCGATACTATGGCGACGCCCCCGCCATCCGCGATTTGGGACTGCTTGCCAGCGAAGGCCGGTTTTCCATTCCCTTGGAAGACCGAACTGCTTCAGGCGTACTCGACGTGACCAGCCATTTTTACGAATTCATTCCCGAAGGCGAAATTGACTCGCCGCAGCCCACCGTGCTCACGGCCATGGAAGTCGAAGAAGGAAAAAACTACTACATTCTGCCCACGACCGCCTATGGCTTGTACCGCTACAACATTTTCGACGTTGTTCGCGTCACGGGTTTTCACGAACGCACGCCCATGATCGAATTCCTTAACAAGGGGTCCCTCTTTTCAAACTTGACCGGTGAAAAACTCTCCGAATTCCAAGTCAACTCCGCCGTGAAGCAGGCTGCGCTGGACCTGAACCTGCTGCTGCACGCCTTTGTGCTGGCCCCATGCTTTAATGAAACCCGGCCCTTTTATGGCTTGTTTGTGGAACGCCGGGATTTCGGGGATTTAGGTAGTTTGTCTCTGGCCCAACGATTCACGCAATCCGTGGATCGGTATTTACGCGCTTGTAATCTTGAGTATGATGCAAAACGCGCAAGCGACCGGCTCGGCGATATTCAGCCGATCTTCGTCGCCAACGGCGCATGGGCTCAATGGGATCGCGAGCGTTTGCAGCGAACGGGTGGTACCGCGGAACAGTACAAGCGCCCAAGCTTGATCGCTGACCCCCACTTCCGTGATCAAATGCCGATCGAGATGAACACACAACCTGTCGAACAGCCCCAATAATGCAAAAAGCCCATCTCACGCCATGAAATGGGGTCAAGGATGATCCGTCAAGCCATGGGATGGTCGATCATTGGAATCGTGCTCACCAGCGGTTTGCTGCCGGCCGGTTGCCAGGGGAAGCAGCGAACGCCCGGTTCGCCAATGCTAGGCGGCGGAGTCGCGCACGCACCCCAGGTGGTCCGCCCCGACGTGGAGCCTCTGCTCCCCTCAGGTTTAGACCTGGCCAAGGGAACGTCACCCAAGGGGCAAGACATCAAGCAGGCGGGCATGCAAGTTAGTGAATCGCCGCTTACCCCGCCACCGACCACCACCTCCACACCTTCGCCCATGGCCCCTGGGCTTAATTCCATCGTTCAACAGGAGCTCGATCAGCCGGTCAACCTGGCCCCATTATCGCGGACTGAAGCCAATCCTTCACTGCGTAAAGTCCAGGAAATCTACACCCGGGCACGCGAACAGAAGGATGGCATTCGAAACTATATCGTCCGGCTTAAACGCCGCGAAGTGATTGACGGCAAAGCTTTGCCGGAAGACTTGCTGCTCTGTCAGTACCGCGACCAACCTTTCAGCGTCTACATGAAATCGTTGGAAGGTTCCCCGACTGCGGGGCGGGAGGTCGTTTTCGTGAAGGGCAAATTTAACAACATGATGCAAATCCGCACGGGCCGCGGCGATGTCATGCCCGGCATTCGACTCGAACTGAGCCCGCAGTCCCCGCGTGCCACGCTCAATGCCCGTCGCACCATTGATGAGTCCGGATTCAGCAATATCATCAAACGCTTCGAAGTCGCCCTGCAGCGCGATCTCCAATCCTCCACGGAGGCTGATGCTGTCGTTTACGTTGGGCAACTTGAACGACCCGAGTCCTCATATGCATATGACGTCGTTCTGCAGCACATCCCTCCGGGCCAAGAAAAGCATTTGCCCAACGGCGGCCAACGCTTTTGGTATTTCTGCGCCGACCCCAAAGCGGCCGAGTATGGCTTACCCACGTTGATCACGACGTTCGATGAGAAAAAACGCGAAGTCGAATATTATTTCCACGACCGCTTGGTGGTTAATGTCGATCTGGATGAAAGAGATTTCGATCCGGATCGATTATGGGCCAGTCGTTGATGTGCAAGCTGTCCAAGGGACTCTTTCATCAATTGGGCTTCATAACAATCCAGACCTCCTATCCCGCCAAATTGGCAGGCAAAACCCCCATTTAATCTCATTGAAATAGCGTTGCCATCGCATCTTTGCCTTGCATAATTTATAATGCTATGTCTAGCATGAACTTAGGATCTCGCACCTTACAAATACTGATTTTGGTATCAGCTTTGCTAACAGTTAAAATGTCGATTACGACTGGTTCCGTTTGGGTGTGAAGCATCATGGAGTTGCTTGGTCGACCTAATGACTATCATATCCTGGTCGTGGACGATTTGGAATCGTGCCGCAACCATCTTCGCACCGTGTTGGAGCCGGTCGGATTTCAAGTGCATCAAGCGGAGTCAGGCGAGGAAGCACTGGATGTGCTCGAGGACAAGCTGATCCATCTGCTCTGCTGCGACATGCACATGAAGCGTCTATCGGGCCTGCAAACGGTTCAACTGGCCCGGCAAATTCGACCTCCCATCCCTTGCATCTTGGTGACCGCGCAGGCGGATGATCGGCTGATGCAACAGGCCATGCAGGCCAATGTTTTCAGCGTGCTCAGCAAGCCGGTCGACCAACATGAATTGTTGTTCACGACTCAGCGCGCCTTGGGGCGCGTTTATGGTAAGCCGATGGCTTCCTCTTCTTGAAGCCATCTTACGTTGGTGAAGGAGTAACCCTCTCATGAAGATCGTCCCCTTGAATGACAAGTTGATCGTCAAACGGATGGAAGCCGAGGAAAAAACCTCCGGTGGCATCGTTCTGCCCGATTCGGCACGCGAGAAGCCACGGCAAGGCAAAGTGCTCAGCGTGGGTGATGGCAAATTGAATGCCAATGGCACTCGGCAAGCGTTCACGGTCAAGGAAGGCGATCGCATCTTGTTCTCCTCATGGGCCGGTTCCGAGGTGCGCATCGACGGTGAAGAATTCCTCATCATGACCGAAGACGATATCTTGGCCGTCCTGAACTAGCCATTGGAGTCAGAGGCTTTGCCCAGCAGAATTGAAGCTGCTGGGTTTCTTTTTGCACGGCCATGGGCCGGGGCGCTTATAATGAAACGAGCGTCTCGTGCAGGCCGCGTTTTCCTGTGGAGCATTCTCCCATGACAACTCTTTGGCGTTGGGCCGCGGTTGGCATCGTCCTGTGTCTCCTGTCGTGGTCGTCGGGTTGGAATCCTTCGGTTTCACAAGCAGACGAACCCCAACGGAACGAGCGAGGTTGGAACGACGTCGTCCAGCTCGCCACGCGCTATCTTCGTGAATCCCAAGGGGAAGATGGCAGTTTCAGCCAAGATAAAAGCATCGGCATCACTGGCGTGGTCATGACGGGCCTGTTGCGCTGCGGCCATCTGGACATGGAGGATCCAATGATCCGCAAGGGATTGGGCTATATCGAAAAGCTCATCGATCCCCAAAGCGGCCATATCGCCGGCATGAATCCCCGTCAGCAGTTGAAAAATTACGTCACCTCGGTCAACGTCATGGCCCTCGCCGCCGCTAATGCGTCGGGCCGCTACCAGGCCATCGTCGATCGCGGCGCTAAATTCCTCACCGAATTGCAGTGGGATGAAGGGGAGAACATCACCGCCGCCAACAATTTTTTCGGCGGTTTTGGCTACGACAGCAAGAATCGGCCCGACATGTCCAACACCAACATGGCCATGGACGCCTTGAAAGCCGCTGGACTGAGCCCCGATCATCCCGCCTTCAAGAAAGCTATGGTGTTCGTGAGCCGATCTCAGAACCTGAAAAGCGAGCATCAGGATCAACCTTGGGCTGGCCTCATCAACGACGGCAGCTTCATCTACTCTCCCGCGGGAGAGGGCGAAACCAAGGCCGATCCGCTTCCCGGCGGCGGTCTACCCGGCACCGCCAGCATGACCTACGCTGGCATTAAGAGCATGATCTATGCCGGCGTCTCCAAGGACGATCCACGAGTCAAAGCGGCCTTGGCCTGGGTCAGAAAGAACTATTCGTTAGAGGAAAACGTGGGCATGCCGCCGGGACGCCGGCAATTCGGCCTCTACTATTATTATCACACCATGGCCAAATGCTTCGATACCCTGGGCGTGGATGAATTCGAGGACGAACAAGGACGGAAACATGATTGGCGCAAGGAGATGACCGAAGCCCTGGCCAAGCGGCAAAGGCCGGACGGCAGTTGGCTTAATGAGCAGGATCGCTGGATGGAAGGCGATCCCAACCTGGTCACGGGCTATGCCCTGATGACGCTCTCCTACTGCAAACCGAAAAAGTAACCGCGTTCTGCCGATCACGATTTAGCCCGATGGAGCGACCTGCCGTCGGGCTGTATCTTTTCCCTCTTCCCGGTCGTATTCTTGGCTGTACCGACCCTTGATGGGCATTCTTGATCTGACGCTGCCAACGATAGAAGCCAACTTGGCGCTCGATGAGGTGCTGCTCCAAGGGACTGTGGCGTCCGATCCATCGCGTGCCTCGGGTCTACTTCGCTTCTGGGAGTTCCCCAGGCACGCCGTGGTGCTTGGCATCAATGGCCGCCTCGAAGATGAAGTGCATCGCTCAACCTGCGCCGCCTTGGACATTTCCTTGGCTCGGCGCGGCAGCGGCGGCGGGACCGTGCTCATCGGCCCGGGTTGCCTGTGTTTCTCCCTGATCTTGCCGTTGACTCATCATCCATCACTCATCAATGTCTCGCTCTCCTATGAGTGGATTATGAATCACACGGCGGCCGCATTGCGCTCCTTGACCCCGTCGATGGCGGAAGAGACCATCCAATGGCGCGGCAGCAGCGACCTGGCCATGGGTAACTTCAAAGTCTCGGGGAACGCACAAAAGCGCAGCCGGCAGGCGCTGCTGCATCACGGCACGCTGCTCTATGACTTCGACCTGACCCTGCTGCCAAAGTGCTTGAAGGAACCCGAGCGCCGCCCAGAGTACCGTGGCAGCCGGGAACACGTCGCATTTGTACGCAATCTCCCCATCGCGGCGGATCAACTCAAGCATGCCCTCGCGCAAGCATGGCTGGCCACTGATCCCTACGCGCCACCTCCCCAGGAACAGGTCGAAGAAATGGTGCGTCAACGCCACGGGCGATCGGATTGGCTCCACAGGCGGTGAGGCTGATTCGTGCTCGTGGCCTTTACGCAATCCTTGATTCGGCTGCGGTTCTTGTTGCAATGATTTGATACAATCAAGTCAAGGATGATTCACTCCGAGTGGGGACAAGACGCGTGGAAGTATCCAAAGCCGTCGAGGATTACCTCAAGACCCTGCATCGCTTGGGCGGCGCGGATCGACTGGTTTCACCGGTGGAGATTGCGGCTCGGCTCAACATCCGCAGCCCCTCTGTCACGGCCATGTTGAAGCGGCTGGGCGAGGCCGGCCTCATTCAATACGCCCCCGGAAAAGGCGCCCAATTGTCCCCTGAGGGATTGCGCGCAGCGCGGCGCGTGATCCGCAGGCACCGCCTCGTCGAACTTTTTCTACACCAGGTGCTCAAGCTCGACTGGAGCGAAGTAGATAATGAAGCGGAAGCGCTCGAGCATGCCATCTCGCCTCGCCTTGAACAGGCCATCGCTGATTTCCTGGGACAGCCCATGGAAGATCCGCACGGCCATCCGATTCCCACCGATGCGGGTCATCTGCAATGGCGCGACCTTCGCCCCGTCGTGGCGTTTCATCCCGGAGACCACTTCATCATCCGCGAAGTCCCCGACGATGAACCTCAACGATTGAAACGCTGGCAAGAGCTTGGCATCCTCCCGGGAACTCCAGCCAAGGTTTTGGATCATCATCCGCTGGACCAAGTCTTTGAATTGGAGATCGCGGGTCGAAAAGTCAGCTTGGGGCAAGACAGCCTGACAGGCATCCTGGGCGAGGTTGCCGAGTCCCCTGCCCTCGCCCCACGAACCGGAGAGACGCGGGATGAACAAAGTGCTTGACGCCGCGGCCATGTCCCTGGCCCTGGATCACATGGCCGACGCCATTGCCAAGGGCGGAGTCAGTGAGAAAATGGTGATCATTGGCGTCCGCACTCGCGGGGTGCCGTTGGCCGAGCGCTTGGCTTGGCGCCTTCGCAAACTCGCCGATCACACCCTCCCCGTCGGCAGTCTGGACATCACTTTTTACCGGGATGATCTGGAAAAACGCGAAAATTGGCCGATCGTGCACGGCACCTCGATCCCGTTCGCCATCGAGGACCGCCCTGTGTTACTGGTCGACGACGTTCTGTTCACGGGAAGAACCACCTTGGCGGCGCTGCGGGCCCTGCTCGATTTGGGGCGCCCCTCTCGGCTGCGCTTGGCCGTGCTGATCGACCGCGGCCACCGGGAGTTTCCCATCCAGGCGGATGTCGTCGGCAAACACATGACGACGCGCGCCCAGGACCGCATTCGCGTCATGATCGAGGAAATCGACGGCGTAGACGAGGTCTTGCAGCAATGAACGAGCATGCCGCCTCCACTGGTGGAGAAGAATCTTCCTCCTTTCCCATGGGGATCATGGCCTCGGCCTGGAGCCACAAACATCTCTTGGGACTGGAAGACTTGACCCGATCCGAAATCGAAACCATCCTCAATGTGGCTGAGGGCTTCATCGAGATCAGCCGGCGCCGCAAGAAAAAGGTTCCCGTGCTCAACGGCAAGGTCGTCGTCAACCTGTTCTTTGAGCCGAGTACGCGGACGCGTACCTCCTTCAGCCTTTCCGCCAAGCGGCTTAGCGCCGACACCATCGACTTCACCTCCAGCGGTTCGAGCGTGAGCAAGGGGGAATCCTTCATCGATACCGCCAAGAATCTCGAGGCCATGGGCGTGGACGTGATGGTGGTGCGTCACAACGTTCCCGGGGCGCCGCATCTGCTCGCCAAGCATTTGAACTGCTCCATCATCAACGCCGGCGACGGCGCCCATGAACATCCCACGCAGGGCCTGTTGGATGCTTTCACCATCCGGCAAGCCCGGGGGCGATTGGATGGCCTCACCGTCGGCCTCATCGGCGACATCGCGCACTCCCGCGTCGCGCGCAGCAATATCCACGCCCTGACCAAGCTCGGCGCCAAGGTCATTGTGTGCGGCCCTCCCACGCTAATCCCGCTTTCCATTCACCACTGGAATGTGGAGGTCGCTTATCGCCTGGACGACATCCTGCCGCGTTTGGACGTGATTAACCTGCTGCGCATCCAATTCGAGCGGCAACGCAGCCGACTCTTTCCCTCGATACACGAATATGCCGCGCTTTATGGGATGAACGGCGAGCGGCTCAGACGGAGCAAGAAGGATATTCTGATCCTGGCACCCGGGCCGATCAACCGGGGCATCGAACTGACGCCCGACGTGGCGGATGGCCAGAATTCCGCCATCCTGGAGCAGGTCACCAATGGCCTGGCGGTCCGCATGGCGGTGCTCTATTTACTCTGCCGGCCGCAAACTCAACCCGCTGCATGACGACCTTGGTTAAAACCATCGGGCAGAAGACATGCTTGCCCCCTGCCCGCAGTGTTGCGTTGCCATCCTTTGCGAGACCAAGCGGTTCAGCCTTCTGTATTTGGCTCAAGGCCATCGTCACGATCTTGTTCGGTGGCCATGAGCATGCGCTGCAGGCGGCGCCGGCGAACATAGTAAACCGATCCGCCGCACATGCCCATGATTAAAAGCACGGTCAGGGGTTCGGGGACCACCGTGGCCGACCATGCCAAGCCGAAGGATTCGTCGGTATTGCCCGCGAAATTCCAGCGCCAATCGGTGTGCACGACGCGGATCAGATATTCCTGGTCACCCGCCGGCAAGGTCAAGAAGAGGTGCTCGGACGAATTCCACAAGGTCGAGGAGCGGGCGACCAATGTGTTGGCCGCGCCGCTGGCAACCGTCCACAGCTGCAAATCCAGGTTGGCGAAGGCGTTTTCGAGGATGTTTTCATTCACGCCAGGATTGACGAAGGACCGATCCGCCCACCAGGTCAGGGTAGCGGTGAAGGCCGTCCCCCCGCGCAGCGGAGCGGCAAAGAAATAATCCCGCGTCCCCGACGTGCTTACGTTGCCCAAGGCCCATCCGGTTCGAGTAATCGGATTGGCCAAGCCGCCGTTGCCCGCATCCCGAGTCGCTTCGGGACCGATGAAATTGTCATAGGCTTTGGTCAGATTCATGCGCCCCGCGCCATCTTCGTAATCCAAGGCTTGCGTGGTGACAATAACGCCCCCGACGTTGGATTGAGCGTTGGACCAATTGGAGGTCTTATCCGCGGAATTCATCATAGCCGCGGTGGGCGAAGAAAAGCTTGTCCCTTGGATGTTGGTCGAATAGCTGTTGGTGGAAGAATTGTTGGTGCCGTTCAGATTGCCGCCGGTTGCACCGCCATAAAACGCGGCGGTGAGGTTTTGTCCTGGCGCCGTCAAGTCGACCCGGGCCCGCGCGCCGGTGATGGTCGTGTAGGTCCCGCTAAAGTTGGCATTTTGTGAATTGGGCACGGCCAAGCTCTGGGGACCGCGGCTGCTGAAGGAGGACGTCGTGTTATAAGGCGGATTAGCCGTGTCTGAGCCGACGGAGCCAACTACGATGGTGTTAATGGCATTCGCGGGATAACCGATGGAATTGGCGGTCCCGCTGTTGCCCGCCGAGGCGAAAAAGGCTTTCCCGGATTGCCGAATCAGGGCATCCACCGACGCAGCGAAATAATTATTGCCGCCGGGCGAACCACCTCCGCCCCAACTGCTGTTGAGCACGTCGGCAGTTTGCCCATTGATACCAACGATCATGGCTTGCCGATAAGCGGTCCGCGTGATGGTCGTCGTGGTGTTGAAGCTGGTTCGATAGGGCGAACCATTCCAGCTCTGAGCAATGTTGACGGAAAACAGGTTGGCGTCAGGCGCCATGCCCTGCTGAAAATAGCCACCTCCGGTCTGGATGCGGCCGTTCATGATAAAGCCGCACCAAGTCGCATGGCGATCGATTCCGCTGTCACTGGACCAGGAACCGGTCAACGTGCCTGGCGTGTAGAAGAGATTCGCGGCGGGCAGGTGGGTCATCGTTTGATGGCCATTCCAGACGTGGCCGGCCTCGACGTTGGCGATGTGTGCGTTTTGCCCCGTGAAGCCATGGGCGTAAAAGGTATTCGCCGCCCACGCTTCCCGAGGAGGAACTGTAATGCAGTTCGCCAGTGATCAAGTGGTCAGCGGCGTTCCCCGAGGAAGCTATGACAGCGTTTAGACAGAAGACAATCCAAAGCATGCCAATGAATCGACGCAAACCAACCATGAATAGGGCCTCGCTGCTGACATGAAACGCGTGAGCCAATGAGGACAAGCATTTAACTTATACAACGACGTATAACGATCGTCAATCAATTAACCTAAAAGAACTCACGTCGAAGCAGGCTCATGTTGCATGTCAGTTTCGGGCTGATCGTGAAACGGGCAGACGGCCATTCCCAATAGTCCAGGGCATCCTAAAATCCCTGAAACGAGATTTAATGCCCCGTGAAGCGAGCAGGCCATGCGAACGTTGCGGATCACAGGCGGACGTGTTATCGATCCCAGCCAGGAGTTGGATCAGGTTACGGACTTATGGCTGCGGGGCGGCAAGGTGCTGGCCGTGGGGCCGCGACCAGATCTGATGGCGGATGAGTACATCGACGCCACGGGGTTGTACGTTGTCCCGGGCCTGATCGACATGCACGTCCATTTGCGCGAACCGGGCCGGGAAGAGGACGAAACCATCGCCACGGGCGCCGCCGCCGCCCTGGCTGGGGGCGTGACCAGCGTGGCTTGCATGCCCAACACGGAGCCGGCCATCGACAGCCAAGCCGCGGCAGATTTTGTAGTCCTTCAGGCCAAGCGGGCCAACTTGGCTTATGTCTACCCCATTGGCGCCATCACGAATGGTCGCAAGGGCGAGGAGTTGGCGGAATTCGGAGGCCTCGTGGCGGGGGGCGCGGTCGCCTTCTCCGACGACGGCTCACCGGTCATGAGCGCCGAGATCATGCGCCGCGCCTTGGAATATTGCAAAATGTTCGACAAAACGGTGATGGATCACTGCGAGGATCTCGAATTGACTCATGGGTTCGTCATGAATGAAGGCCGCGTCAGCATGGAACTAGGCTTGCGCGGCTATCCCGCCGCGGCGGAAGAAATCATGATCGACCGCAATTGCCGACTGGCCGAGATGACCGGCGGCAAGCTCCATATCTTGCACGTCTCCACGGCGGGCGGCGTTGAGATTATTCGCCGGGCCAAGCAGCGCGGCGTGCGGGTCACGGCCGAGGTGGCCCCCCATCACTTCACCCTCACGGATGAATGTCTACGCACCTTCGACAGCAATTATAAGATGTCCCCACCCCTGCGAACCAAGCAAGACATCGATGCCCTGATCGCGGGTCTTCAAGACGGCACGATCGAGGTTATTGCCACCGATCATGCCCCTCATGCTCCAGAAAAGAAGCTGCGCGAATTGGATCAAGCCCCCAACGGCATCATTGGGTTGGAGACCTTGCTGCCGATCAGCATCAAGGCGCTGATTGAACCCGGATACTTGACCTGGCCAAAGTTGATCGACAAGCTCACCATTAAACCGGCCCAGGTCTTGGGCATCCCCAAAGGAACCCTTCGACCCGGTTCGGACGGTGACGTTACTGTCATCGACCCCAACCTGAAATGGGTCATTGACCCGGCCAAATTCAAATCCAAGAGTCGCAACTGTCCTTTCGCAGGCTGGCAGGTTAAAGGCCGGGCAGTCACGGTCCTGGTCGATGGAGAAATCCGTTACCGCTTACCGAAGGATGGTTAAATCCTTCTCATCAAAACTATGCAGTTGTAAAATCGAATGAAGCACCAAATAGATCACTGGTTGCAGACATCACCCCCAAAATTCACGTGTTCTTCAAATAGGGTTGGAATGGAATAAGGGACCGAAGTCGCATGCCGACGTCGAGTTGGCGTTACACAAAACCGTCTAAAGTCGGTATGATGAGAGTAATCGTAGAAAGTCTCGTCCCTGACGGGATTGCCTTCCCTTGCCAGCATGAGAATGGTCCATGAACGAAGCCCCTGCGACCTCTTCCACGGGATCGTTGCAAGAGCGTGTACAATCCTTGAAACTCCCTCCCCAAGTTCGGGTCCCCCCCCGGCCGCGCGGCTACCTCCGCTGGCTGCTGATTCTGCTGCTCGTGGGAGGAGCCGGCGGTGGCTACGTTTGGTGGAAGAATCATCAAGCCAATGCGGGGGCCAGCGTTACCGTCTCCGCGCCGCAACCTACGGAAATGAAGAAGATTGCCGAGGCCAAGGACGTTGTCCTTGAAGCGGGCGGTTACATCGTCCCGGCACAAAAGGTTCAGGTCAGCCCCAAAGTCGGCGGGCAAGTGGAATGGCTCTACAAAAACCTCGAGGAAGGCACTTTCGTTCCCAAGGACACCGTCATCGCCACTTTGGAAAAGACGGAGTTTGAATTTGACCTCCGCCGTGCCCAGGCTGCCGCGGATCTGGCCAAGGCACGCTATGAGGAACTGAAAAACGGCAGCCGGCAGGAGGAAATCCAACAGGCCCTCGCGGCGATCAAGGAGACCGAGGAAACGATCAACGAAGCCCGCGATGAGTTGACGCGGTTTCGAAACTCGGGAACGGCCACGGCTCAGGAACTGGTTCGGGCCGACGTGCGGGTGCGTTCATTAGTGCAAAAGTTGGAACAACTCAAACTCAACCACGTCATGCTGGTCATTGGTCCGCGGACAGAACGCATTCAAGCCGCCTGGGCGGAATATCAACAAGCCCTCGCGGAGAGGGACAAGGCCCAGTATCGTCTCGACAACACGCAAGTCCGTTCGCCGATCAGCGGCGTGATCCTTGAGAAGAAGGCGGAAGTGGGCAACACGGTCCGACCCGAGGCGTTCTCCAACGGATTATCCGCCAGTTTGTGCGACATGGCCGACCTGCACAATTTGGAGGCGGAGATCGACATCAGCGAACGGGACATCCAGCGCATTTATAAGGGTCAAAAATGCCGCATTCGCACCGAAGCCTACAAGGACAAAGAGTACGATGGTTATGTCTCGCGGCTTATGCCCATCGCCAGCCGCAGCAAGGCCAGCGTGACCGTCAAGATCAAAATCCTCATCCCGGAAAACGACGTCAGCCTGCGTCCTGAAATGCGAGCTAGGGTGCAGTTCATGAGCATGGATTCGGAACAGGCCCCTCAAGGCAACGATGCTTCCACGGATCAACCTTCCGCCCCTGCCGCGACGACCGCACCAGCACCGACTGCCCCCGATCGACCGACTCCTTGACTGACCCCACGGCGCAGGAGTTGACCATGAGCCGGCCCATCGTTCGCGTTCAACACGTGCACAAATACTTCACCCGCGGCAGCGAGCAGATCGATGTCTTGATGGATTTGAGCCTCGACGTCGAGGAAGGCGATTTCGTCTCCCTCATGGGGCCAAGCGGGTCGGGCAAAACGACGCTTCTGAATTTGATCGCGGGACTGGACACGCCCAGTGAAGGTGAAATTTGGGTAGGCGACGATCTGGTGTCGTCCATGACCGAAGAGGAACTGGCTCGCTGGCGCACTCGCAACATCGGCTTTATTTTCCAGTTCTATCATTTGCTGCCGGTCTTGACGGCTTATGAAAACGTTGAAATGCCCCTATTGCTGCTGCCCCTCTCGGCATCAGCGCGCCGCCGCCAGGTGCTGACCGCGCTCGAACTCGTCGGGCTGTCGGATCGGCTATGGCATCGCCCGGGTCAGCTTTCCGGAGGCCAGCAGCAGCGCGTCGGCATCGCTCGGGCCATTGTCACCGATCCGACCCTCATCGTCGCCGACGAACCGACGGGCGACCTTGACGCCAAGTCCGCCGATGAAATCCTCCGGTTGCTCAACGAACTGCAGCGCTCGCTGCGCAAGACGATCATCATGGTAACCCACGACCCGCACGCGGCCGAGCGTTCGCGCCGCATCGTGCGTCTGGAAAAGGGGCGACTCGTGGAAGACGACGCCGCTTTCGCCTCCCTGGGGGGAGCCTCATGAAACTCCTGGTGCTCATCTTCAAGAATCTGTTCCGCAACAAGGTCCGCTCCGCCTTGACGGCCATGTCCATCTTTTTCCTCGTGGCCGTTTTCACGATGATCATGACGGTCCTGCGTTTTCTCGAATCCGCGATGGCCGACAAGGAGAAGGACGTCAAATCCATCATCACCGAGCGTTATCGCATCCCAAGCCGCTTTGACCGCCGCTACATGGAGGAAATCGTTTCCCCGGGGTCCACGGTCAATGATCAGCTCGAGGAAATTGACGGCTTCGACCCGCAGCTGCACACGATTTGGAACTTCGTCGGCTTCACGCTCGATGAAACCATGAAGGACAAGGATAAACTGTTCTTCTGCATCGCCACCTTGCCCGAGAAGATCGGCGTCATGACCGATGGACTGGAAGGCTTCGATCCCGATGGCCGATTGGCGGAATTAATGCGGAAGCCGCCCCGCTCGGGGATCGACAACATCGGCCTCCTCATGGGGCCGGAGCGTATGCAAAAAATCGGCAAGCGGGTGGGGGACGTCTTCAAGGCCATCTCGATCAGCCACCGCGATTCGTTTGGACAACCGATCCCTATGGAGTTTGAAATCGTGGGCGAATTGCCCGGAGCAAGCCGCTGGGCGCAGGGCTGCTTCATGGACATCGAATATCTCGACCGCGTCCTCAAGGACAAGAAGTCGGACCAGGATGGCAAGGTCAACCTGGGATGGTTTCAAACGGCCACGCCGCAAGCCGCGGCGAACATGGCCGGCGTGATTGAAAACTATTTGAACGACATCAAATGCGAGACGGCTTCGTCCGCCGTCAGCCGTTTCCTCGAACCCTTCAAGGACCTCTTCTGGGGCGTCAAGTATTTGCTGGTGCCCTCGATCTTCGTCGTCATGACGGTCATCGTGGCCAATGCCATCAGCATCACCGTCCGCGAACGGCGCAAGGAGATCGCCGTCCTCAAGGTCCTAGGCTTCAACGCCCGGCAAGTCTTGACGTTGGTCCTGGGGGAGGGATTGCTCATCGGCCTGATCGCGGGGTCGTTCGGCTCGGCGCTGACGTTTTTCATGGTCAATGCCGCCGGGATCAAAATCCCGATCGGTTTTTTCCCAGTCTTTTATGTGCCCCCGGAAGCCTTGGTCTGGGGGCCACTGGCCGGATTATTTACGGCCTTCGTCGGCAGTTTGTTTCCCGCCCTGAGCGCCCGCTCGGTCAAGGTGGTGGACGTCTTTTCCAAGGTCACTTGATGGTTTCGAGCGCCGGATGATCCCCCTCAAGTACAACGCACGCAATTTGATGGTTCGCTGGTGGACGACGGCCCTCACGGCCGTGGGGTTCACTCTCGTCGTGGCCCTTTTGGTCGTCATGCTGGCATTTGTCGAGGGGTTAAAAGACCTCGCCGCCAACGCCGGCCACCCGGGCAACGTCATCTTGCTGCGAGATGGGGCCAACGATGAACTCTTCAGCGACATCAACGTCGAGGACGTGCATCAAAGCTTGCAAGGCCTCTGGTCGGTGAACGATGAGCTCATTCGCGATAACGGCGTGCCCCTGGTCAGTTTCGAGGTATACAGCATCGCCACCTTGGAAATCCCGCCCTCCTCCCCGGGGGCCAGGGCCACCTATCGCTTTCTGCAAATTCGCGGGATCGAGGAGCCGGAGATCAGCGGACGGGTGCACCAACTCCGGCTCAAGGTGGGCGGCCGCTGGTTCAATCGCAATGGCACCGAGTGCGTCATGGGCGAGGGCATCGCCAAAACCTTGGGACTGCAAATGGGGGATACGTTCCAGCCTCGTCCGGGATTGCCTCCCACCTGGACCGTCGTCGGCATCATGGATACCGCCGGGTCGCCCTTCGATTCTGAAATCTGGAGTAAGCGGGAAGAGGTCGGCAAGTATTTCGGCAAGGACAACGAGGAGCGCAAACAGAGTTTCTACACGTCGATTGTGGTTCGCACCGCGGATTACGACACGGCCAAGCGGAATTCCGAACTCTTTCGCAATCTCTCCGAGATCAAGATCAACGCCATGCCGGAGAAGGATTACTACGACAAGCTCTCCGAAAGCATCATGACGTTTCAATTTTCGGCGGTATTCATCGCCATCGTCATGGCCGTTGGCGGCATGTTCGGCTTGATGAACACCATGTTCGCCGCCGTCGCCCAGCGGGTCAAGGACATCGGCGTCTTACGCATCCTCGGGTATCCCCGCCGGGCCATTCTGCTGTCGTTTCTGCTGGAATCGCTGTTGATTGCGTGCATCGGCGGGTTGCTGGGGCTGCTGCTCGGGTCCATGGTGGATGGCATTCAACAAACCGGCCAGCTTAGTTCGGGGCAAGGCGGCGGCAAGACCGTTGTCTTCAAGATGATCGTCAATGCCAGCGTGATCAAATTGGCCGTGCAATTCACGCTGGGAATGGGATTGCTCGGCGGCTTCCTGCCCGCGCTATCGGCCATGCGCCTGAAGCCGCTCGATGCCGTGCGCTAATTCTCGCAAGGTCACGTCCAGGCAAAGGTTCGTCCCGTCAACCTCTCATAGGCTTCGATGTACTTGGCGCGGGTTTGTCGCACGATGGCCTCGGGCAACTCCGGCGGCGGGCTGTTCTTGTCCCAGGGCGTCGCTTCCAGCCAGTCGCGGACAAATTGCTTGTCGAACGATGGCGGACTTTGGCCGACCTGATACTGATCCCTTGGCCAAAAACGGGAACTGTCGGGGGTTAAGACTTCGTCGATGAGCAGCACTTCGCCCATGGGCGCTTTCCCCCATTCAAACTTGGTGTCGGCAATGATGATTCCCTTCGTTTCGGCGTAAGCCGCGGCGCGCGTGTAGAGGTCGAGTGTCCGATCACGAAGCAGTTCCGCCAGGGGAAAGCCCACGCGCTCGGCCATTTCATCGAAAGAGATATTGACGTCGTGCCCCGATTCTTCCTTGGTGGCGGGCGTGAAAATCGCTTCGGGCAATCGCTGCCCCTGCAGCAAGCCTGGAGGCAAGGGAATGCCGCAGACGGTGCGCGCATTGCGGTACTCCTTCCAGCCCGACCCGGCCAAGTAGCCTCGGGCCACGCATTCGATGGGCACCACGTCCGTCTTCCGCACCATCATGCTTCGCCCTTGTAGCACCTCGGCTTGCTCGGCAAAGGCAGGCCCCATCTCGCGGGGGTCCGTCCCCAGCAGATGATTGGCCACTTGCAAGTGCTCCAACCAGAACAGCGTCAGCCCCGTGAGCACGCGCCCCTTGTCGGGAATGGCCGTTGGCAAGATCCAATCAAAAGCACTGATCCGATCGGTGGCGATGATGACCAACCGGTCTCCCAGGTCATAAATGTCGCGGACCTTGCCGCGGCGCATAGGATAGCCCGCGATCTGGGTTTGCCATAGGGGTTGCATTCGAACGTCTCCCACCAGGGATGGCATATCCGTGAATTCACAGGCAACGGTCCTTCCATGGATTGCACGAACCTCGAAGGCCATGCCGCTTTCTTCCTACAATGATATGAAACCCAAGGAGGTAGATCATGTTCAAGGTTCGCCTGCTCACGCCGGGGCCGACCCCCGTTCCCGAGGAGACGCTGCTCGATTTAGCCCGACCTGTGCATTATCATCGCTCCGCCGAGGCCAAAAAGACCCTGAGCGAAGTTCTCCAAGGCTTGAAAGTCATTTTTCAGACACAATATGACGTGGTCCCCCTCACCTGCTCGGGCACCGGAGCTGTCGAAGCCGCCCAGGTGAACCTCGTCCCCGCAGGCAAGAAAGCCATCTGCGTGCATGCGGGCCGCTTTGGAGAGCGGTGGGTCAAAATTTGGCAGCAATTCGGCGTGGAAGTCATTTCCGTCGCTGCTCCCTGGGGACAGGCAGTTCAACCCGATCAACTGCAACAGGCCATGAAGGCCCACCCAGACGTCCAGGCCGTCTTGGCCGTCCACAGCGAAACGAGCACCGGCGTCAAGCATGACATCGAAGCCATGGGCCGCTTGGTTGCCGCGACTGATGCAGTTTTCATCGTCGATGCCATTTCCTCCGCCGGGGCCATGGAATGCCGGACCGACGCCTGGCGAATCGACCTTTTATGCACTGGTTCGCAGAAGGCCCTGATGGCGCCGCCCGGGTTGGCATTCGTCACGATCAGTCCCAAGGCCCTGGCCAAGATGGAAGCCCACCGCCAGCCACGGACTTACTACTTCGACCTCTGCCGCGCCAGGCAGAAAGCTCTCGAATCGGATACGCCCTTCACCCCCGCCCACACCTTAATCCGCGCCCTCAAGGTGAGTCTCGATCGGTTGTTGGCGGAGGGGATCGAAAACGTTTGGCGGCGGCATCGGCGCGTGGCGAACGCCACCCGTTCGGGATTGCAAGCCATGGGACTCACCAATTACGCCCATCCCCCCGCGGAAACGTTGACTACGGTGAACGTTCCCCAAGGCATCGATGGATCGCAACTGCTCAGCCGCCTCGAAAAGCAATTCGGTCTGAAGGTGGCCGGGGGGCAGGATCAACTCAAAGGCAAAATCATCCGCCTGGCCCACATGGGATACATCGACTTTTTCGATATCCTCTCCGCCTTGGCCGGGCTGGAACATGTGCTCCGCGACATGGGGCATCGATGCGAGTGGGGGTGTGGACTGGCCGCGGCCCAGGAAAGTTTTACCCGATTCTCGGAATGACGTGGAAAGGACAACCGTGAGCAAGGAATCCAATGCAATGCCAAGCGTGTTGGTGGCGGATCCGCTCGATGACGAGGGTTTGGACCATCTGCGCCATGCGGGGCTGCGGGTTGATCTGCGAACGGGCCTGGCGGGCGAGGAACTCAAGCAGGCCATGCGGCAAGCCGATGGGATGATCGTCCGCAGTCAGACGCAGGTAACGGCGGCTTTGTTGGAAGAACCAGGTCAACTCAAGGCCATCGCCCGGGCCGGGGTGGGCGTGGACAACATCGACCTCCTGGCGGCTACTCGTCGGGGCATCGTCGTGATGAACACCCCGAGCGGCAACACGCTGAGCACTTGTGAACACACCCTCGCCCTTCTCTTCGCCTTGGCTCGGCACATCCCCTCGGCGGTCAGCAGCCTGAAACAAGGCGCGTGGCAGAGACAAAAGTTTGTCGGTGCTCAACTGGCTGGAAAAACCCTCGGCATCATCGGTTTGGGCCGAATCGGACGCGAAGTCGCCAAGCGCGCCCTGGCCCTGGGCATGCGGGTGATCGGCTTCGATCCGATGTTGCCGCCGGAACGAGTGAAACAACTGGACATCGAACCGGCCATGGACGCGGCTCAAGTCCTTGCTGACTGCGACGTCCTCACCGTTCATACACCGCTGACGGAACAAACGCGGGGCCTGATCGGGCGGCGTGAACTGGCGCTGATGCGGCCTGGTAGCTGGGTGATCAATTGTGCCCGCGGCGGCATCATTGACGAAGCGGCCCTGGTGGAAGCCCTGGAGCAAGGGCATGTGGGAGGCGCGGCCTTGGATGTCTTCGAGCAAGAACCCCTGCCCGCTGATCATCCGTTGCTCAAACGCCCCAACGTTCTGTGCACGCCCCATCTCGGCGCCTCGACCCATGAGGCGCAGCGCTCCGTGGCCCTGGAAGCCGCCGAGTGCATGATTCAATTTCTGCTCCATGGCCGCGTGCAAGGCGCGGTCAACATGGCCCCCCTGGACCGCTCCGAACTGCTGCGCGTGCGTCATGAACTGGACCTGGCCTACCGCCTCGGCCTGCTCGTCAGCGGCATGCAGGATTCCCCCTTGAGCCGCATTCAAATGACTTACATCGGCGAAGCTGCCGAACGCAACCCGAATTGGCTGACCGCCAGCTTTTTGGTCGGGCTGCTTTCGACGCGACTCACTCAACCTGTGAATCTGGTCAACGCCGAATTACTGGCCAAGGAGCGCGGCATTCTGATCGAAGCCAAACAGTCCACCGCCCGCAGCGACTTCCGTACGCTCATCCGCGTCGAGGTCGAAACCGAGCAGGTCCAGCACGTCGTCGCGGGAACCCTATTTGGGAAAAATTACGTTCGGCTCGTGCAGTGGGGGCCGTTCCAATTCGATGCCTACCTCGATGGCCATCTTTTACTGATGAACCATCAAGACATGCCCGGACTGATCGGTTTCATCGGCACCGTCCTCGGCAAGCATCAGGTCAACATCGCTCAGATGACCGTGGGCCGCGAACATCCAGGCGGGGAAGCCATCGCTGTGATGAATTTGGACAGCCCTCCGCCCAAGGACGCCATCCACGATATCGGTCTGCATCCGCACGTTCATGGCGTCCGCTGGGTAGCCCTTCCCGCTCAAGGGGCCCTGCCCACTTGGCTGAGTTGATGCGGGGGTGCGGTCTTGCCCTGGCATAAAGTCTTCCGCAGCGATTGTCAAAAAAGGCAAAAGAGGCAATACAGAGAAGGAGACACTACTTCAGATGGCCTTTTCAGCCAATCCTAAAGCTGATATATCCAGGTTTGGCTTGCTCAACTTGCAATGCGTGAGGGTAGCCTGATGCAACGCTGCTGTATTTTGGTGGGGCTGGTTTCGTTTCTTTGCGCCTCCTTGGCGTCCGCCCAGGCACCGACGGCCCCCACGCTGAATCCACCGACCAGCTCCGTGCAAGGTTCGGCCCCCGCCACGCCGCCGCCGTCTTCTGAGCATGCCAAGCGCCTTGATGAAATCTTGCTGACCTGGGAAACCGAAGCCAAGTCGATGCAGAACGTTTACATGCACTTCATCGCCAAGAAGAAATACAACAACCTCGATGGCCGCGAGAAATACTTCAACGGCGAAGCCAAGTTCATGCATTTGCCCGCCAACACGTTTGGCGCCAACATTCGGCTTTACGAATTCGACCCGGTCCAGAGGAAATACAAGCAGGATCAATACGAACAATACATCCTGACCGGCGGCTTTCTCTACACCATCGACCCCGTGGCCAAGGAAATTATTTTTCAAACGCTCCCCCAGGCCGCCAACCGGGACCCGGCCGAGGGACCGATGCCCTTTTCCCTTTTCCTGATGCGGTCCGAGACCATTCGCAAACGCTTTCACCTCCAGGTGATCAAGATCGATCAGGCCCTGACCTACTTGGAAGTTCGACCCAAGTTTCAGGAAGACATGCAAGACTTCACCTATGCCCGCATCTGCATCATGAACCAGGGCCATCCGCAGATCGGCAAGGACATGCCGCGCGAATTGTATTGGATCGAGCCGAACAAGACGGAAGTGAAATGGGACATTCAGCAAATCGGCCGCAACGTCGGCGAGGACAAGGTCAATCGCAACGACTTCGTGCCGCCCAAGACGCCCCCCGGTTGGAAGCTGCAGCAGTATCAGCCGACCGGCGCTGCCAAAGGCCCCGCTCCCACTGGCGGCACCCCCACTAGCCGCAAGCCGATGTAAAGATCGACCCCGGCATCCAAAATGACACATTTGGTCTAAACCAACACCAAGCACGGGCAGCTAAGCGACCACAGGTCCTGCTTGAGCTTGGTGCTTGGTCGCATGGATCAGCGTCTGACAATCAAGCAGTTTGTCAGGTGGATGGACCAACCGTCTTGAAACGCTCATATCATTCTCGTTGGCCGCTATTCGACGCAAGTCCCTACGTGTTATTGTCATGCGTCGATAGTGGAGCCCCATTGTGATCGTTTCACGGGAGGGGGGTCGGTGTGTGAAACGCTCACGCTATTTCCTTACACAGCAAGCACTTAAGTGTGTTTTCTACAGCGCCGCGAACCTCAAGCGCTAGATTCTTCGCTGAGCCCGGTTGCGTCAGCTCCGGGAGATTTGCACTCGGGGCGCTAACGCAACACCGCTCACTCCACATCAGCGCTGGGAGATTTTCACTCAGCACAGACGAATGAATCCTAGATTACTCCTATCGCTTAATATTGCACTTCAAGGACCACGGGCGACAGCCCGATCGTCTTGCAAGAATACCGCGGCTTCATCCTAGATAGCGGGAGCTATGATTGGAATGGCCAGAACGGCCACAACAGTGTTTATTTAGCCCCCCGTGATTCACGGGGGGCTAAATATCAAGCGACGAATCACGGAGGGTAAAAATCAGTTTCACGGCTTAGGCGAATACTAGGAACTGTGGTCAGGCCGGCCCCACAGTTGGAGGTCAGTGGATTTGGGCGCCCAGTGCAAGCGGGATGAGTGGTGAAACCGAGTATCGCAATGAAGGCGTGCCCAAACCGAATTTGGGCTCGAGGGGAAGTGGCACGACAAAGTAAGGGCATCCGCGGGCAAACACTTCTTGGGTTGGCTAAGCCTGCGGCGGGCTGGTCTTGGCGTTGCGGCGCCGGTGAAGCACCCAACCGCCCAGGAAGATGCCCGCGGCGGTGAGCGACACCGCTGGCTCCGGCACGGGGGTGAATTCGAAATCCGCGACCAATTCTCCCGTATTGTCCCCGTAGTGGCCGGGGAAACCCGTGAAGCTGAAGCCGTCGGCAAAGCCCAAATACAACCTCGTCGCCCCTGCGGGGACGAAGAAGGTCTGCACGGCGTTCGTGTCGTCCGTGCGGCCATCGCCGATGAAGAACATTTGATTCAGCAGCGGCGACAGCGTGAGGAAGTTTTCCGGGTCGCTGAAGCCCAGGCGGACGGGCGGCGTGCCGCCGGGCGAGCCTGCATTACTGTCGCGAAAAACCCCGACCAGGAACATGGTTCGATTTGAATGGATCAGCCCCGAGACGTCGCGGAACGACTCCATGTTGGTGACACCGCCCGCTCCGGTGCCGCCGTCGGGCCCGTTGAGCGGATCGCTCACGGAACAGCGCACCAAACCCGTCACCGAGGAGAAAGTCAGTTTAACGGGATCGGGGATGGTGATGGCGGCGACGATGGGCGGAAGACCGCCCGTCCCACCCCCCGGGGCCGGGGCATCGTCAAAACCCGCCCCATAGATATTTGCCGCGGCACTGATCGTGACGCCGGTGTACGACTGCCCGTAAGCCACGCCGGCCCATCCCCAGAACATCCAAGCCACCGCGGCGCTGATCGGGATTAAACGCTTTATCATGAACTCAACCTTGTTACGATATCCATGGTCTGATCAAGCACCGTCGGCCCCGGCCTCGCCCCCTGTGCGAGCCGCAAGCCAAGCTGTCCCATTCTCCTGTTCCAGACTGCTCCACGCAAGGGAGATTTTTGATTTGGAATGTTTTGCAATAGTTGCGATTAGAGGTGATGAAAATCTGTGAAGCTTTTTCGCAGCTTTAAGAACCATCGCATTGCAGCAAGACAGGGATGAGCAGACGATGATCATGGCGAATCGGCAAGTTGGCGACTTGCTTGACGCATGATCTCGTGCGCGATCTGATTAGGGTTGAACCCACGGGTCAATCGAACAAGTGGCTTTTGAAAATGTCGGCAAAAACGCTGAACATCACCGTAGGAGTGGCTTGCCCATCGAATGGCTAAGAGGACTGCTGCCACTTCGGGTCTGCCCACAAAAGGTTTGAAACCTTCGATGGATTCGTGAGGCCGCGTGGCGATCCAATGCAATTCTGATAATTTCAGAGCCGCGATCAATCGGCGGCGAGCGTGTGGACGTTCATCACCCCCTATCAAAATCAAGGATCGTCCCTTAAGCAACGCCGCGGCTTGCGCCACTTCCAGAGTCGAGGTGGATAGGTCATCTTCTTCCCAATCCCTTTCCGTGCCAGGTGCAGAGGAAACAAACACGTCAAGAGCATCTATAACTCTTGAAAAGCCGTCGGGCGGATCATCCATGCTCGGGATCTGATGATAAACGGGCAAAAAATAATCACGAAACTCCACATGGCTAGGCGGGACGCCATTTATGATTAGTTGATTGACCAAGTCGGCTATCCGCTGCCATTCGTCTTCAGGAATAGCTTCGCCAACTTGGCGGCTGGTCAGTTTGTGTCGAATATTTTTCCAGATTTTCCTGTTCGTTTTGTCGCGACCATCGAGCACTTTCTGCCCTTGAAGAAAATCGCGCAATCGTTGGATGCGCTGACGCCATGTCAAAGGATCGGCTGGTTCTTCAGCTCGCATGTGGCGTGCTAAATAAATTTTGAATTCGCGCGTCTTCAGTCTCAGCCATTCATAAATAGCCAATTGGTCTTCTTCGATTTCGTGGTTTAATTTTAAGCACGCGACGCGCAAGGCGGATTGGGACTCCGCGACTACTTGAAAATATTCTCTTAACGATTCAGTTGACATACGCTCCCATGGAAGAATCGCGGCAGCGTCCAATACTTCAGCCATACATTCGAAGTTACTTGCAAGATTGTCGACGTTTTCATCGGCGACTTCAGGTGGAAGATGCAAATGCAACATCCATAAGAAACAGGGTTGAACTTCTTGAACTCGTTTCAGTAAATCGCGGCGAAGCTCCAGAGCTTCCTCGTCTGAAATGTTCCCTCGATGCTTTTTCAACACCCATTGTGCAGCTTCCGATTTCAAACGGCAGCGTGTAGCCACGGCTTGGAAATCCAGGGAGGCTGGAATTGACTCGAGGGGCAGCAATTTAGGGTCGAAAGTAACAGTGGAGGTTTTGGGTCCGTTCTTTTTTGGCTGGCCCAAAGTTAATTCAGGTAACGCTTCTCGACTTGGCTCCTGAGTTCGAATCGCAGTGATGGCACTTTGATCTGACTCTTGTAAAACTTCTTTTTCTTGTGGCGGCAGCGATTCATTGTCGACTGGCAGGTCACTCCGCACTAGTAGAGTGGCCAAGGTCTGCAATTCGTCCCGTATCTGCTGGTCTGAAAGCAGTTTTTTCAACGCTAGTCCTACAATTCGCCTAAGAGTTCGGGCTAAGTCGTCCGTCATGGTAAAATCCCAAAAAATGCCGTTGCCAAAGTGTTGTGGAGCTGTTCTCAATAGTTGAAGTACGGCTTGCTCAAGTTGATGAGGAGAAAAAGAGAAAGGTTGCGGTTCTTGAATCTTGACTTTCCTCATCGTTTCTTGCGGATTGCCTCGCAATCAAAACTTCTCAAGCCAAATGCCGAACTTCAGTGATCGGGCCAATCGACCGAGAGCTTATGCAATGATCTGCTTATCGTCCCCTTGGCATTTGGCCTTGTTTGTCAAATAACCTTCGGTTGATCAATATGCAATGAGCGATGGCTTTCCAGCCATCTCTTGGTCGCCGGGCTCACGGTTCTCCCGGCAGTTCGAAGCAGATCATCTCCAGGTCGTTCCGCACCACGAGATGCCGATCCGTGATGGCGGGGTGATTCCAGGTCTTGCTGTCAAGGGCCGCGACCTTGCCCCGCTCGATCAGCCGCTCCGGGCTGGGTTCGACCAAGACAAGCGGCCCCTCCTCAGTCTGGACGATTAGCCGATCCCCCGCGAGCAGCACCTGGCCGTGGTTGTAACGGCCGCCTTTCCAGCGGCGGTCGCCCGTCTTGGGATCGAGACAGCAGAGGATGCCGTTGTCGAGACCAAAGACAAACCCCCGATGCAGCACGGCAGTGGTGAACTTCGCTTGCAGATGCCGTTTTTCCCAGAGCGTTTTGACCGACCATGCCTTGCCCTGCCCCGGCTGAACGCGGATCAGGGCCGACCCCTTGTCATAGCCCGTGGAGATGAGCAGGTCCGCCTGGGTGGGACCATTCTCGATCACCAGTGGCTGCGAGCAATTGACTTTGTAGCCGTTGGTCCACGGGAAGGTCCAGAGGACCGCCCCTTGGTCGGCGGGGTCGTGGCTGGTCACGCCCTCGCTGTGAAAGACCAGGATCTGCGGTTGGCCGCACAGTTCGACCCACATGGGCGAACTGTAGCTGGCGCGATCCTTCCCCGCTTGCCATTGCCGCTGGCCCGTAACGCGGTGATAAGCAACGAGGCTGGGGCCGCCCTCGCGCGTGGGGCAGACATAGACCAGGTCGCCCCGTACCAGGGGCGAACCGCAGATGCCGTGGTCGATGTTCTGACCTTGATTGTCCGTCAAGATATTGACCGACCAGATGGCCTTCCCCGTGCCAAAGTCGAGACAATTGAGCAGCCCGGTGGCGCCGACCGTATAGACCCCGCCATCGGCGACGCAGGGCGTGGCGCGCGGGCCGGGGCCGCCCAGACTGCTGCCAAACCGCTCGGAATCAACGTGCCGCCAAACGACCTGGCCGTCCTTGAGTTGCAAACAGGTGACGGCTTCCATGTTGCCGACTTGTTCCTGTGTGATGATCCAGTCATGGAGGATGACGCACGAACTCCAGCCCAGCCCCACCGGCCGCCGCCACAACAGCTTGGGGGGCTGCTTCGACCAATCGCCGCCGACCTGGACCCCTGGCAGCATCGCGGACCGGGCCGGCCCCAGAAACTGGGTGAAGTCCGCCGGCCTGGGCGGCTGCCATGGCAGTGGTCGCTCGGGAATGACCGCTTCCGGCGGGATGTTGGCCGGCGCGGAGGTATGCCGCCAGGCGAAGTTGACCTTGCCGTCGCCGGTCAACCCATCCACCCGCATGAGCAGCGGAAAATCGACGGCCAGGAAGAGGAGCAAGCCGATCCCCGCCAGGCGAAGTTTCCAAGACAAGGGCCAATAAAAACTCCAGGCCGCGGCCAAAACCCACAAGGTGGAAGGCACGAAAAGTCCATACACGATCGCCGGGTGGATCAGCGAATCGACGTAGTAGCCGAAGACGAGCGCATAGGAACCGCACCAGATGAGGACGAGCACCAGCAGTAACAGGGTGTCCTGCCGCTGCCACCGCCAAGGCCGTTCGACCGAGAGTTTTTGCCCGCACCCCCAGGTCAAGGCCAGGACGGTCAGAAAGACGGCGGCAAAGGCCCCAAGGACGATGGTTTCGGGCCGGCCCGTCTGCATGGCGACGACGACGATGCGACCCCATCCCAACGGCATGACGGCCGTGATGAGCAAAGCGGCGACGAGGCGCACATAGGAGAAAAATCCCGCCCGTGCGACCACAGCGGCGGTGAGGTCGTGCATTGGTTCTTCCCGCATCGTCATTCACTCCGTTTCTATACGGGTCATATTATGGACTTCCTCATGGCCAAGAGGGCGGGAATGCCCATCCATGGCAAAAGGCACGCTCGGCGAGAGCGTGCCTTCTGCTTTCGAACGATGAGTGAGCCTCGACCGATGGCTTATTGATCCATCCGACGATGCTGCTTTTCCAACCATTCTTGCTCCCACTCCCACAACACCTCGTCGAGGAAGGAGCCGCCCGCGGGGAGATTCGGATCGCCTTCGACGCGGATGGTTTGCCGAGCTTCCTTCTTGTCCACGTCCAGCACCACCAGGTAGTTGCCTGGCGCGGCGAAGAAGGCAAAGCCGCCTTGGCCGCTGCGGCGGGGGAGTTGTTGGCCCGTGGGCCGCGTGCTGCTGCGGGTGAGGTTCCAAACGACCTTGTTCAGTCCCGCGTCGGCGGAGCCGCTGATCTCCCGGATCGTTTTGCCTTCATGGTCCATGATCCTCAGGGTCACCTTTTCCGCCTTCTTGGGCAAGTAGTAGTAAATGGGCGCGCCGTTGACGGGATTTTCTCCGACAAAGCGGCGCGACGTGCCGCCGCGGCCAGCCTCGGAGCGCCAGCGGGTCACCGTGGCTGGCTTGAAGAGGACCGCGTCTTCCTTGAAGGTCTCCTCCTTGACTTGCCTCAGCATGGCCACGTCGAGAATCCAAATGCTGCGGCCATGCGTGGCCACGGCGATCTCCTCGGCCGTCGGATGAATCGCCACTTCGTGAATGGCGACCGTGGGGAGATTGTTATTGATCCTGGTCCAGCTCTTGCCGCGATTGACCGAAGCGAAGATGGCGAACTCCGTCCCGCAGAAGAGCAGATCAGGGTTCTGTGGATCTTCGCGGAGGCATCGGCTCGAACCCCGCGGCAGATTGCCACGGATCGATTTCCACGTTTGGCCAAAGTCTTCCGTCACGTAGATGTGCGGGTCGTCATCGTTGGAGCGGTGGGCGTCGAAGCAGACGTAGGCCCTGCCCTCCACGTGGTGGCTGGCCTCGATGGTGGCGACCCAGCGGGGTCCCGCGAGACCGACCTTGTCGTTGACCTTGGTCCATTGCTTGCCGCCGTCGCGGGTGACGAAAACAGCGCCATCATCGCTGCCCACCCACAGGACTTCGGGATTGCGCGGCGATTCGGACAACGCCGTGGCGCTGCCTTTCTTCGTTAAGGTGATCTCGGGAGAGATGACCTTGAGGTTGTTGCCGCGATCGAAGGAGCGGAAGACGTATTCGCCCGCACAATAGAAGACTTTGCTATTGTGATGGGACAAGATGAACGGTGTGTTCCAATTCCAACGCCTGGCGGTGACGCCGGAGGCAGACGTGGGGCGAATCATGCCGCGCTCCCCCGTTTTCAGGTTGCGCCGGACCATCATGCCGCCCTGGCTTTCGCAGTAGACCCAATCAGGATCGTTCCAATCCACGCGGCAAACGAAGCCGTCGCCGCCATTTAAATAGAGCCAATCTTCATTGATCGGGCCATTCGGTTCGCCGCTGCGATTGAACATGGCTCCACCCTTGACGTTGACCGTGGGGCCGCCCCAACTGCCATTGTCCTGCAAGCCGCCATAAACCCAGTAAGGCTGCCGGCTATCCACGCAAACATGGTAGAACTGTCCCAAGGCCATGGTGTTCAGGTGGTCCCAATGCGCCATTTGGTCGTAGGTGACGTACACGCCGCCATCGGTGCCCACGAGGATATGCCGCGGGTCCTTGGGATTGATCCACATGGCATGGTAATCAGAATGCACTTCGCGGCTGGTCTTGGAATCCGTGCGGAACGTCTTGCCGCCATCCGTGGATTTGTGCATGTTCACGCCGCCGATGTAGACGTTCTGGTCGTTCTGCGGGTCGACGCGGATCAGGCTGAAGTACATGGGGCGCGGATTAAAGCTATTGACGCGCGTCCACGATTCGCCGCCGTCGTCGGAGCGATAGATGCCGCCGAATTCATGCCCATCCTTGCCCTGGCGATCCTGAACGTTTTCACGCTGTCCGCCGTAAAAGGCGGTGTAGGGCCGGCGGGCCAAATTCGATCCGGGAGCGGAGGGGCTTCCGCCGCCACCGCCGCCGCCACCGCCGCCAGGGCCGCCGCCGGATTCAGGTCGTTCCCCCAAGACAAAGTCGATTTCCTTCGTTTCCTTATCCCGTTGATACTTGATCTTGAGCTTGTCTTCGGGCTTCTTATCCCTGACTAAACTTGAAAGATCGCTGAAGGGCATCTTCTTGTCGTCCACGGTCAGGATGACGTCATCGATCTTCAAGCCCGCTTTTTCACCGGCGCGCCCTTCAAACACCATGGCGATCTTCATGCCCTCCTCCGTGTCCTGGGCGAAGAAGCCAAGGTCGGCCCGGCCCGTGCCGGCGGGGGGAGGCGTCCCCATGCCAATCTTTTCACAATCCACGATGGCGTAGACGACGTTGGGATTCTTTCGGTAATAGTCGAGGCCGACGCGGCCGAATTTATTGCTGGGCAAACCCTTGGAGAGTTTGGTAAAGGACTTGCCGCCGTCCGTCGTCTTGTATATCCCGGCGTGCTCGCCCCATTTCACCACGGGGTCGTAGGCGTCATAGCCATCGGGCGGCCGCGGCTCGCCGACGGAGGCATCAAACTCATCGCGCTTGCGTTCCCACATGGCCACGAGCAGCGTGTCCGGTTCCGTGGGATGCATGGCGATGTCGATGACGCCCGTGTTTTCGTCCTTGTAAAGAATCTTCTGCCAGGTCTTACCGCCATCGGTGGTCTTGAATAGACCGCGTTCCGGGTTCGGGCCATAGAGCCTTCCCAAGGCGCCGACGTAAACGATGTCGGGATTTTTCGGATGGATGGCAATTCTGCCGATCTGGAAGGATTCCTTGAGGCCCATGTTTTGCCAGGTTTTGCCGCCGTCGACCGATTTGTAAACGCCGTCGCCGTAGGAAACCGAATTGCGCGGATTGTTTTCGCCGGTCCCGACCCACACGATATTCTTGTCGGACGGCGCCACGCAAACGTCGCCGATGGACACCGTGGCTTCATGATCAAACTGATGCTCGAAGGTGACGCCGTTGTTCACCGTCTTGATCAATCCCCCCGAAGCGGTCGCCGCCCAGTAAATGCTAGGATCATCGGAACAGACTGCTATTGCCGTGATTCTTCCCGCCATGGCCGCAGGGCCAACGCTCCGCCATTTGAATTGTTTGACCCATTCCTCGGGGAGCTGCGCCTTGGGCGATTCGGGCTGAGGAGCAGGCTTGTCCGCTGCTTGTTTCATCTGATCGAGCTGTTTTTGCAACTCGGTGATCTGTTTTTGAATCTCGGCGATTTTCTCGTCACGCTTTTTTTGATCGGATTCGTCTTGCCAGGCACCCGAAGGTTGCGTGAAAACAATCATGCAGCCGATGGTAACGAGCCAGGCAATAGGTAAAGAGAGCAGCCTTTTCACCTTACTTTTCCTCCCTCAGGCAATGGCAAATGTGATCATGTACAGGTAGGCACTGTGCTTCGCGGCCATGTGCATGGACAGAGGACCGATCGACAGTGAACCCTGATCTTAACATGACGCAAGGACCAGGTCGCGTGAATTACCCAGTTTCACTGGACCCACTGGGACAAAAAGTCGTTATGCTTGGCATAGTCAGCACTCCATGCGAATAGGGTCAATTGATTGAGATTTCCTCATTTTTCGGGTGCGATCATCTCCTCTGCGGGTTTAAGGATCAATGGGCTGATCGAACCGGGCAACAAGCCGTCTCCCTGTGTCTCCTCAAATAAAGAGACTGAACATGCAACAAAGCGCATTTCGACAACCATGCTTCATCTGGTTCATGTGGATTTTTCCAGCCGCATGCTTCTTGGCTCATGACGCAACCGGCGCGCCATCCCCGCCCGGGCCTGAAAACCGCAGTGCGGATCGGAACCAGGCCCAGGCAGCGCTGCAAGAGCTGGGCGATTTGATCGGTTCTTGGCGCGGCACGGGCACCCTGGCCCAAAAGAGCCAGGGGTCGGAGCAGCGTCATTGGGTGGAGAAGTTGCATTGGGTTTGGGACTTCAAAGGGAAGCAACCATCGATCCAACTCCGCATCGAGGATGGCCGCTTTTATCGGGCGGGAGTGTTGACCTACAACCCAGAAAGCAAACGCTTCGCATTGCAGTTGGAAACGCTTTCGAAAGTCAAAGAAACGTATCAAGGCGTCTGGAAGAATCGGCAGTTGACCCTGGAATGCGAGGATCAGGACAACGAGACCTCCAAACGGATCGTGATCCAATTACTGCACCAAAGCCGCATGCTGTTCCGCCAGGAGAGCAAGCCGCGGTCTGGTCGCACATTTACTCGCATCTTCGAAGTGGGCGCCACGAAGGAAGGAGTTGAATTCGCCAAGGATGCCAATAAGGCGAAGGAGTGCGTGGTGACGGGGGGAGCAGGCACCATCGCCGTGACCTACAAGGGAGAGACCTATTACGTTTGCTGCACCGGCTGCCTGGATGCGTTTCGTGAAGACCCAGATGGTATCATGAAAGAGTATTTCGCTCGGCAAAAGAAGAAGGAATGACGAGCCGCGGTCCATCGGTTCGCTTGCCAGATGAACAGCGCTCTCCGCCGTGATTCCGACAGGAATCATTTGCTCGGCATGGCCTGGCTCGCTACGATGCTAGCGGTGGCTTCATTTTTGATAGGAGTCCTGTGATGTCTGCAAATCCCGTGACGCGGCGCGATTGCTTGGCGGCTTCTGGCGTAGTGGCGGGTTGGCTGGCCGCTGCTGCGCAAACCGATGCCGGTTATTCGCCGCATCACATCGCCTTATCGAGCGGCATCAAACAATCGCTCTGTCGTTGGTGTTATGGCCGCATCCCGCTTGATGAGCTGGCGCGCCAGGCGGCGAAGATCGGCTATCAATCGATTGAACTGCTGGGCAGCCCCGAAGAAGTCAAGACCGTCATGGAAGCGGGCTTGACGTGTGCCGTTTATGGCCGAGTGGATATTGTCAATGGCTTCAATCGGCGCGAGCATCATGAACGGCTGGTTCAACAACTGAAAAAAAACATCGACGTTGCGGCCGAGTTTGGCCTGCCCGCCGTGATTTGCATGGCGGGCAATCGCACCATCAAGGGGCAAACGATCAGCGATGAGGATGGGCTTAAAGCATGCGCCGAGGGATTAAAACTCGTCATGGGGCACGCGGAGTCCAAACAGGTGACGGTCTTGATGGAAGGTCTGAATAGCAAACGAGACCACCGCGATTACATGTACGATAAGACCGCGTGGGGAGTGGACCTGTGCAAACAGATTGGCTCCGGCCGCTTCAAATTGCTCTACGATATCTATCACATGCAAATCATGGAAGGCGACGTCATCGCCACGATTCGGCAGTCCAAGGAATATATCGGCCATTACCATACGGGCGGCGTTCCCGGGCGCAATGAGATCGATGAATCCCAAGAATTGCACTACCCCGCCATCGTGAAAGCGATTCAGGATACCGGCTATCAAGGCTACTTGGGACAGGAATTCATCCCCAAACGCGATCCGATCGCCTCTATGGAGCAAGCCTTCAAGATTTGCTCTTGAATGCGCTTGATCCTCATTTGATCCAGGACATCGTTCGCCGCTGCCTTTTGCTTCGAATTGGTTTTCATTGAAACAAGCCTATGGAATGAGGGTATTGGGTATTGGGGCCTCCCTTGAAATTGGCCATGGCGTGACTATCTTCCCAATAAGGTTTAAGCCAAAACTCAACAAAGGAAACGGTGCATTATGAAGAGCAGATTTCAACTTTGGCTCGCCGGCTTGGCCCTCATGGTGTTGGGGTTGATGAGCCAATCAGCGCGTGCGTCCGAGTTTGATAAGTATCTGCCCGCGGACGCGAATATGTACTTCTCGATCAACCTGAAGAAAGTTTGCGGCTCCGAAATGGTGCGCAAATCGCTCCCGAAGCTGATCGACAAGTACGGCGAAAATTTGACGAAAATGGCATCCCAATTGAATCCTCAGGCTGCCCAGTTGGAAATGGTTTGGCCGATGATTCAGGAAGCCGTGCGCGATCAGGATCAAATCAATCAGTTTTTCGATATGGCTCAGGAAGCCGTGGGCGAGTTCATCGTCGCAGGCAACACCAAGAGTGCCGATGACAAGGACTTCATCTGCATCATCATCAGCCCCCACTTCACGGATGCGAATGTGGAGATGGTTTACGGCCTTTTGAGCGGGGCTCAGCCCGGCATGCTCGAAAAAATTCGTGTGGGCAAGAAGTCCATGTTCGTCATGTCGCCTCCCGATCAAGATGACAAGGTGTACGTTTCCTTGATCGCCGACGGCGCGCTGGCGTTCGCGGTCAAAAAGGAAACCATGGAAAGCTGTTTGAAAGGCAGCGAAAAAGGTTCCCTTTCGAACACGATGAAGGAACTGCTGAAGGGCCGCAAGGAAGATCAGACCTTTTTCTTTGCTGGAAGTGAAGTGGATGACAACGTTCTCAAGGTCACTGGTTCCGCGAAGCTCGACAAGAACATCGACTTCAAAATGAACATTACTTTCAAGGACGAAGAGACCGCCAAGACGGACGCCGATGAAATGAAGGGGAACATCGCCGAGATGGACAAGCAATTTACCCAATTGCTCGGCGACAACGCCAAAAGCTTGAAGCCTTTGGTGGACCAACTCAAAAACATCAAGATCGACGTCGATGGGGCCGTGGTCACCGTCTCCTTGAAGGTCGATGGTGCCGTGATTGAGAAAATGTTGAAGTAAGCCACGCATGCATCAGGTAAATTCGCAAGGCCGTCGGGTTAAACCGGCGGCCTTGTTCTTTTTTGCTCATCGAACGCGGCTCGATCCGCGGCGTCACAGTCCCTGGAGGGCGTTGTTGATCGTGCCGATATACTGCAAGGCCAGGTTGAAGATCAACGCAATGATAAAGATCGCCACCAAAAGCCAAACCAATTTGGCCGCCACGGTGGCCAAGACCTTCATGCGCAGGGTCGCCGTGTCGTTGTAATATTTGGCCTGTTGGTGAAAGACTTTGCCTTCCTGCGCCGCGATTTCAGCCGTCCCGACAATGTCGATGTATTCCTCCGGAAACAAATGCATTTCGCGCAGGGCCTCCTCCAGCGTCAAGCCGCTTTCGATGTGCGCCTTGGCCTGCGTCGCACGCTCAGCGAAGGCGTGATTGCTCGTGGCTTCCAGGCTCAGTTTCAAGGAATCGCCGATGCGAGCTCCCGCATCCACCAGTATGCCCATGCACAGAGAAAAACGGGACAACGCCAGAGCTTCCAGGCACCCGCCTAAATAGGGCAAGCCCAAAAGGAATTTGTCGATAACGCCGCCTTTCTTCGCCACATGGCTCATGAACCAATAGCCCAGGAAGATAAAGAGCACCACGCCGCCCACGGAACCCAGGAAGATCATTGCGCCGGTCTCGCCTTTTAACCCAAAGACGCTGATGGGATTGGCGGGCAAGACGCCCAATATGTAGATCAGGAAGGCGATGACCAATACGGCGCCGATAAATTGAATCACCGGCCAGGTGATTTGACTGATGAAATTCTTCCACAGCCGATCCTGCAAGCGAAAGTACTCCTCCAATTCCTCCAAGGCGATGGGGAGTTGGCCGGTTTCTTCCGCCACGGCGATCAAGGAAAGAAAGATCGGCGGGAAATAATGGGCAACGTCCTGGAGCGCGGTGGGCAGGTCTTCCCCTTCCGCTAAGACCGCCGCCAAGCGCTTGGCCACCGGTCGAATGGCAAGCGGCCCCTTGGTCGCTTGCTGCTTCATCGCTTTGGGAAGGGTCAATCCCGATTCAATCAAATAGCGCAAGGATCGGCAATGATCGGCCAAGGCTAGATTGGGTAACCGACTCGAGAACATGTTTCACCCCTCGTCGCTGGCTGCTTTCTTCAATCTTAACCCTTTTTCATTCGTCATGCGACCCCTCGGTCGCTGAACCTTGCTTTGCCCGGTTTTCTTCGTATCAGTTTTAAGGGCACGTCCAAAACGCTGGCTTGGATGAGCCTCATTCATGGTTGAATGCAACCTGGCTATATATGGTTTTAAACTGGCTCAAAACACGGCCTGATTTCATGGCATTTCCCATGTGCCTCAAATAACTTGATAGCAGCGTGCTGGCATGAAGGCCAAGATACGAGTGCCAGGCTAAAGGCTTTAACCAAGGGAGAATGGTTTACGAACAGGTCAATTCTTGCGTTAATGAAAAACGACGATTGATTGGTCCGAGTTGGCTGGCTTTTCAAGTCGAGGGAACATCGATGAAGGAACAACTGAAGAAATCATGGCACACGCTCGCCGTGAATGAACTATTCAGCGCTCTGGAAGCCAAGGAAACAGGATTTTCGAATGAGGAAGCCCAATCGCGGCTGAAGGAGTTTGGCCATAACCGCTTGCCCCATAAACCTCCCCCGGCCTGGTGGGAATTCCTGCTGCGTCAATTTCACAGCCCCTTGATCTACATTCTGGGCATCGCCGCCATTGTGGCCTTGGGGGCGGGGGACTTTCTCGACGCCGGCTTCATCTTTGCTGTGTTGGCCATCAACGCCTTGATCGGCGGTTATCAAGAATGGCGCGCCGAGCAAAGCAGCCGCGCCTTGCAATCGCTGCTGCACATTCGCGCGGCGGTCATGCGCGGCGGTGAAATCTTTGAAGTCGACGCGGAAGACGTAGTCCCCGGCGACATCGTCTGGCTCGAGTCGGGCAATCGCGTGCCCGCCGACATGCGCCTCTTGTCCGCTCATGGCCTGGAAATCGATGAATCTTTTCTCACCGGCGAATCGCTGGCTGTTCTCAAGGACCCGGCCTGGACGGGAGAAGCCGACGCACCGATGGGGGATCGCCGCAATCTGGCCTTTGCGGGAGCCATTGTGCAGCGCGGCCGGGGAAAAGGCATTGTCGTCAATACCGGGGCGAACACCGTCGTCGGTCAACTCGCCCTTGACGTGCTCGATACGAGCGGCGGCCGACCGCCGCTGCTTGAGCGGATCGAACGCTTTTCCAAGACCGTGGCGATCGTGGTCCTCGTGTCGGTCATCATCATTGCTTTGATGGGCATCGTGCTGCATGGGTACAGCATTCACGACATGTTCATGTTCAGCATCGCCTTGGCCGTGTCCGCCATCCCCGAGGGCCTTCCCGCCGCCCTGACCGTCGCCCTGGCCATTGCCACCACGCGCATGGCCGCACGCGGCGTCATCGTGCGCCGCTTGGCCGCGGTGGAAGGTTTGGGAAGTTGCACGTTGATCGCCAGCGACAAGACGGGCACCCTCACCTGCAACGAGCTCACGGTCAAGGAAATACGCTTGGCGGATCGAACCATCCTGCACGTCTCGGGAGAGGGCTTTGCACCGAATGGGGACGTGGTCCGCGATGGCGAAGCCTTGCAGAAAGGGCAAAACAGCGCTCTGGACGCCTTGGCTCGAGCTGCCGTCCTCTGCAATGAAGGCGATTTGCATCAACGCGATGGAAGCTGGGTCTGGCGGGGCGATCCCACGGACCTGGCCCTTTTGACCATGGGGCATAAATGCGGTTGGCTGCGCGAAGCCACGCTGGATGAATTCAAACAGATCAACGAAATCCCGTTCGAACCGGAACATGCCTTCTCCGCTACTTTTCATCGCTTTCAAGATGAAGGATGGGTCTTTGTCAAAGGCGCTCCCGAACGGGTGCTGTCCATGTGCGAGTGGTCCGAAGGTTCGCAAGCCCCCAGCGATTTCCATAAATTGGCCGAATCCATGGCCGAACGCGGCTTCCGGGTCCTGGCCTTGGCCGAAGGCAAAGCGGATCCGTCCATGGACGAGAGCCAGCCGCCCCCCGCTCCGGAAAAGCTGAAGTTTCTTGGCTTTGTCGGCATGATCGATCCCCTGCGGACCGGGGTCAAGGAAGCCGTGAAGGCGTGCCATAAGGCCGGTGTGGGCGTGTGCATGATCACGGGGGACCATCCAGTCACGGCCTTGGCCATCTCGCGCGACTTGGGATTGGCCAATCAACCGAATCAGGTGATTTCGGGACGTCAATTGGAAGGCAAGTCCCAGGAAGAACTCAAGGAGATTCTGAAACAGATCCGCGTGTTCGCCCGGGTGACGCCGCGCCAGAAGCTGGAATTGGTGGAAGCAGCGCGCGCGGCGGGCCATTTCGTCGCCGTCACGGGCGATGGCGTGAACGACGCCCCTGCCCTGCGGACGGCGAATATTGGCGTGGCGATGGGCAAAAGCGGAACCGACGTGGCCCGGGAAGCCGCCGAACTGGTCATCAGCGATGATAACTTCGCCACCATTGTCGCGGGCATCGAGGAAGGCCGGGTGGCTTATGACAATGTCCGCAAGGTTATCTTCTTGCTGATCTCGACGGGCGCCGCCGAGGTGATTCTCCTGGGCATGGCCCTGGCCGTCGGCCAGCGCGTTCCCCTGCCGCTCTTGCCGGTGCAAATATTGTGGTTGAATCTGGTCACCAACGGCATTCAAGGCATTGCCTTGGCGTTTGAGCCGAATGAAGGCGACACGCTGCGCCGCAAACCGCGCCCGCCGCAAGAGCCGATTTTTAATCGGCTCATGATCGAACGCACCATCGTCTCCGCCATGGTCATCGCCCTTGTCAGCTTGGCTGCCTTTTGGTTTCTCGTGCCGCCGCATCATTCCGATTCGCCGCAGTATGAGGCCGATGTTAAAGCCGCACGCAACTGCCTGCTCTTGCTGTTGGTCCTTTTCGAAAATGTGCACATTGGCAATTGCCGGTCGGAGACGCGGTCCGCCTTCAAGCACTCCCCCTTCCGCAGCCCCTTTCTCCTAGGCGGGATGATTATAGCTTTCCTGGTTCACGTCGCCTCCATGTACATCCCGATGTTTCAAAAATTATTGGGCACGGAGCCGGTTTCCCTGGAAACCTGGATCACCATGGTGATCCTGGCGCTGACCGTTTTTGTAGCCATGGAGTTGCACAAGCTGTATTGGCGGAAACGGCACGGTGCTCCTGAAAATGCTCAACAGGAGTGAAACGAGCCAAGCCCGCCCTGCATGACGTCTTGGGACGATGGCCCGACCTGCCATCGTCCCGCGTGTTTTAACTCGGATCACCTGGTGGTTTCCTGAAGACCACGCCACGGAACGGGCATTGGCGATTGACATGGGATGTCTGGCGTGATAACACAAAGCATCCATCGAGTGGAAGCATCATCATGGAACGATGACCACGAGATATCGCCACTGCTTTTCGTGGAGACTCTGCATGAACGCCCGCCGCCTCTTTACCGCCAGTTGTATCGCTCTCATCACCTCCGCTTTTTCCTTCATGATCCGCCAGAACATCACGGACCCCTTGGCCGCGGATTTCGGACTCACCAAGGAAGCCATCGGCCAGGTCATGGGCGCCGCTTTTCTGGGCATGGCCATCTCTATGTTGGTGACAGCCCCATTGTGCGACGCCCTGGGCATGGGAACCGTTCTCTTCCTGGCCTGGATTTGCCATTTAGCCGGCATCCTAGGGACCATCTTTGCCGGGGACCTGTCGCAAATCGGCTGGATCAGTTCAACGATCGAGAGTGTGACGAAAAGTTTTCCACAAGACTGGGGCTTACTCATCAACTCCAGTTTTTGGGTGCTATGGCTGTCGACGTTTCTGGTGGGCTGCGGCAACGGCCTGGTGGAAATCGCCATCAACCCCTTGGCGGCCACCCTCTATCCCGAGGAAAAAACCCATTATCTCAACATCCTCCACGCCTGGTGGCCTGGCGGCTTGATCATGGCCGGGCTCCTCGCCACGTTCGCCATCGATCCCTATTTGAACGACTTGCATGCCTGGTACTTTGGCCAGCAGCCCGCCGATAAAGTGATGTCGGTGGCCAGCTTCGGCTGGAAGGTCAAAGTCGGCTTGCTTTTGATTCCGCATCTCTTGTACGGCCTGCTGTGCCTTGGACAAAAGTTCCCCAAGACGGAGCGCGTCCAGGCGAACGTGTCCACGGGCACGATGTTTCTCCAAGCCCTGCGCCCCATGTTTCTCTTGTGGGCTTTTTGCATGCTGCTGACCGCCTCTTCGGAGTTGGGGCCGAATCAATGGCAAGAGTCCGTCTTGAAGCGTACCGCCAACGTCTCCGGCACCTTGGTCTTCGTCTATACCTCGGGATTGATGTTCGTTTTGCGCTTCTTCGCGGGGCCCTTGGCCCACAAGCTGTCTCCGGTGGGCATGCTCACGGCCTCCGCCATTCTCACAGGCATCGGTTTGTACTGGCTGAGCTTCGTGGATAGCGCGATCATGGCCTTCGTGGCCGCCACTGTCTTCGGCTTGGGGATCGCTTATTTCTGGCCGACGATGCTGGGCGTGACGGCGGAACGCTTTCCCAAGGGCGGGGCCCTGCTGCTGGGACTGATCGGTTCGGTGGGTAATCTCGCCATTTGGCAAGCGATGCCGCTGATGGGGGGCATCTATGATTCCTATACCGTGGCCAACCTCCCCGCCGAATTGCAAAAAGCGGCCGTCGTGATCGACAACAAGGTGATGCCGCTGGTCAAAACCGACACTCCGAGCTTTCTACCCCCCGCCATCACGCAGCATATTTATCCCGCCGATCCCCTGAAACCCAATCCCGACGTCTTTGGGCCAATCAATGGCGCCCGCGACACGGTCAGGGATGCGGAACGCCGATTAGCCCGGGGGAAAACCTTAAGCCCAACGGAGCAACAGAGCTACGAAAGGGCAAATCAATTTCTCAAGGACATCGGCACCGATAAAGTGCAAGCCCTTGAAAAAGCCGAGGCTCAGGGAGCCGCCTGGGCGTTTCGCTGGGTCGCGGTCCTGCCGGCCATCTTGGTGGTCATCTTCGGCCTCATCACCATCGTTGATGCGCTGCGCGGCGGCTACAAGGCCGTGAAGATCGTGGATGCCCATTAAGACGCTCATCCCATGAATGGGAAAGAACCTAGAACCGACCCTCGCTGGGCCGCCCAGCGGGGGTTTTTTTATTCTTGTTCCAGGAGGAACTCCCCCAAGCAAGGACATATAATGTCCAAATGCCTGGAGAACGCATTTTCACTTTTTTGGGTACGGGCACGTCCGTGGGCGTCCCGATGATCGGTTGTGGGTGTCAAACTTGTACTTCCAACGATCCCCGGAATCAGCGCTATCGCTGCAGCGTCGCCATTCAGGTTCCCCAAGGACGCATCCTGATCGACACCCCCCCCGAACTGCGCTTGCAATTGCTCCGGGCCAAGATCCCCTTCGTCCATGCCGTGCTCTTGACCCATTATCACGCCGATCACCTATTTGGCCTCGACGATGTGCGGGTCTTCCCCCACCATCTCGGCGGCCCCCTGCCCATCTATTGCAACATGGAAACGGAGCAGATGGTGCGGCGAACCTTCGCCTATGCCTTTCAAGGGCGCGACTACAAATCGCCCTATAACTTCGTGCCACTGCTGGAATTCGCGCGTATTTTGGAAGGCGAGCCGTTTGAGGTCTTGGGAGAACGCATCCTTCCCATCCCCCTGGACCATGCGCAGTTCAAGGTGTTGGGGTTTCGCCTGGGGTCGGTGGCTTATTGCACGGATGTCAGCTATATTCCAAGCTCCAGTATGAACATGCTGATGGATTTGGACGTCCTGGTGCTGGATGCCCTGCGGACGAAACCCCATCCCGCCCATTTCACCTTGGACCAAGCGCTGGAAGTGATCTCGGAATTGCGACCTAAGCAGGCCTTTTTGACCCACCTCAGCCACGACCTGGAATACGCGGAAGTCCAAGCCAAACTTCCCCCGCGCGTTCAGCTCGCTTATGATACTCTCAGCTTTCCATTCTGAAATCGACTCACTGGCGGAACCTCATCGGCAATGAATACGAACACGTATGCGATGGTGATGGCGGGAGGCGGCGGCACGCGCTTCTGGCCGAGGAGCCGGCGGCGGCGTCCCAAACAGTTTCTCACCTTGGTGGGCGAGCGAACTCTTTTGCAGCAAGCGGTGGAGCGCCTGGAAGCGCTGGCTCCCCCCCAGCAGACGTGGATCATCACCACGTCCGAGCAAGTTCCCCTGGTCGCGGAGCAACTCCATGACATCGCCAAGGACCAGATTGTCGGCGAACCGTTCGGCCGGGACACGGCGGCGTGCATTGGCCTCGGCGCCGCCCTCATCGCCCGCCAGAGCCCGAACGCCATCATTCTGGTCACACCCGCGGATCATATCATTCAGCCCCTCGCCAGTTTTCACCGCACCTTGAATGCCGCGGTGCAGTTAGCGGAGGAAAGACCTGATGCCTTGATCACCTTGGGCATCCCGCCGCAATACCCTGCCACGGGTTACGGCTACATCCAGCAGGGCGAAGCTTTACCCGGCCGCAACGGCATCGACATTCATCGCATCGCCAAGTTTAAGGAAAAGCCCGACTATGCCACGGCGGAAAAGTATCTCCAGAGCGGTGCGTTTTTCTGGAACAGCGGCCTCTTCGTTTGGCGCGCCGCCGCCATCCTCAAGGAAATCCAGCGCTTGGAACCCGCGCTGCACGCGGCTCTTCACCGGATCGCCCATGCCTGGGACACCCCGGAGCGAGCGCACGTTTTTCGCCAGGAATATGAGGCGCTGCAAAGGATCAGCATCGATCACGCCGTGATGGAACATGCGCAGGAAAGCTATGTGCTCAGAGCCGCGTTTCAGTGGGATGACGTCGGGAGCTGGCCGGCCCTGCAACGGCATCACCCGCAAGACGCCTCCGGAAACACGGTGCTCGGCACGCGCCACCTCGGCTTGAACAGTCGCCACTGCATCGTCGCGGGGGATGATGCTGCGCGCCAACTGATCGCCACAGTGGGGGTCGAACATCTGTTAGTGGTTCGTGATGGGGACGTGATTCTGGTCGCCGATCATCGGGATGAAGCGGGGATCAAGCAGCTCGTTGAGCAACTCAAGCAACAGGGCCTGGAAGCATTCCTTTAATGAGCATGACCTTCCCTGAGCGCGGAGCTTTGCTGGGCGTCGATTACGGTCAACGCCGCGTGGGCTTGGCCGTTTGCGATTCGGAGCGGAAGGTCGCCGCGCCGCTGATCCTATATCACCGCCGCACCCCAGAATTGGATGCCGCCTATTTCCGCCAGGTGACCAAGCAGCATGGCATTGTCGGGCTCGTGGTCGGATTGCCGCTGCACATGCGCACGCATCAAGAAGGGGAATCAGCCCAGGCAGCGCGACAGTTCGGTCATTGGTTGAGTCAAGCGGTTGATCTCCCGGTGGTGTACCACGATGAACGTCTCACCTCCGCCTTGGCGCATCGCTTGCTGGAAGAAGCAGGCATGACCGCCAAGCGAAGACGAGAGAAAATCGACAAAGTGGCCGCGCAAATTCTCCTGCAATCCTTCCTCGATGCCGGCGGTCCCGAAACGCCCGCGTCCCTCGAAAAACCATCCGAAAGCACGCCGCCTTGAATCGACAGGCCGCGACCGCTTGAATAACATGAACACGAACGGGCCATGATGGACCATTCCATGTGTCATGCATTACTAAAGGATGAAACGATCATGCGCTGCCATATCCTGCTGTTTCTCCTCGCCTTGTCGATCGCCACGCCGCTGGCTGCCGACGATTGGCCGCAATGGTTGGGCGCCCGGCGCGATGGCTATTGGCGCGAAGAGGGCATCCTTGAGCGTTTTCCGCCCAATGGTCCCAAGCTGGTCTGGCGCACGCCCATGGGCGGGGGCTACTCTGGACCTGCTGTCAAGGATGGCAAGGTTTACGTCATGGACCGGATCGTCGCCAAGGACGCTGCGAAACCCAAAACCGATTTTGATCGGCAAACCAAAATCAAAGGCCAAGAGCGCGTTCTATGCTTGGATGCGAAAACGGGGGCGATCCACTGGACGCAGGCCTATGACTGCGACTATACGATCAGCTATCAAAATGGGCCGCGCTGTACGCCCTTGGTCGATGAAGACCGCGTTTACACGCTCGGAGCCATGGGTCATTTGCTCTGCCTGGAAGCCGCCACGGGCAAAGTGATCTGGTCCAAGGATTTCGTCAAGGATTATAAACTTGAGGCCCCCATCTGGGGCTGGTCGGCCCATCCCCTGCTCGATGGGAATAAACTGATCTGCATGGTCGGCGGCGACGGCACCACCACCATCGCCTTCGACAAAATGACCGGGAAGGAAATTTGGAAAAACCTCACGGCCAGGGAGCCGGGATATTGCCCGCCGATGATCTATGAAGTCGGCGGCACGCGCCAGTTGATCATTTGGCATCCCGAGGCCGTCAACGGCTTAAACCCGGAAACGGGCGAGGTCTATTGGCGTCAACCTTTTCAACTGCAAGCGGGCTTGGCCATCCCCACGCCGCAATTGTACGCCGGCAACCTCTTATTCATTACTTCGTTCTACAATGGTCCGATGTTGCTCGAACTGAGCGGCGGTCCCAAACCCTCGGCCAAACTTCTATGGCGCGGCAAAAGCAACTCCGAACAAGCCAGCCGCACCGACAAGCTCCACGCCATCATGTGCACTCCCTATCTGCAAGACGGCCACATTTATGGCGTTTGCAGTTACGGCCAACTGCGCTGCTTGAAGCTGGATACAGGCGAGCGCGTGTGGGAGACCTACAAAGCCACCACGGCAGGCCGCCCCGTGCGGTGGGCCAACGCCTTTCTCACGCCGCATGAGGATCGCTTTTTCCTCTTCAACGAACATGGGGAATTGATCATTTGCCGCCTCAGTCCTCAAGGCTATGAGGAGATCGACCGCGCCAAGCTCATTGAGCCCACGTCCGTCACGGCGGGCAGAGATTACGTTTGGGTCCATCCCGCCTATGCCCAAAAATGCATCTTTGTCCGCAACGACAAGGAAATGGTCTGCTATTCCCTGGCCAAGGAATAAATGCGGGTGCGGGTCCAAGAGGCTTGCCTTCTCCCTAGCATTGGATGGCGCATGGATTTTTATCAGCAATTAAACGACCAGGCTGGCACGCTGGCCCCGCAGACCCTGCTCGATCTTCTCCTGGACCATTTGCGAGCGCAGCGGGATTATGCCGGCCTGTTTCAAGCCATGCTGTTGGAGGCCAGGGCCAGGCTGGGACTGCCCTTGGTGCTGCCCCAAGGCGAATCGAGCCAAGTCATCCCAGCGTCTCTGCAAGAACCTTATGAAGAGGCGATCCGCCAAGCCGCTCATGCGGTGGGACATCTTTTCCTCGACAATCAGGACGTGGTCGGCGCCTGGCCCTACTTCCGTCTCATCGGTGAAATCGAACCCGTCGCTAAATTTTTGGAAACCATTCCGACGCCGACCGAGGAGCAGTTTCCCACGATGTTCGCCCTGGCCTGGCAAGAAGGCGTGCATCCCAAGCTCGGCTTTCAATGGGTCCTGCAGCACCGCGGTTTATGCAATGCCATCACCACATTGACCCAAAGCAACGTCCATCAGGACATCCGCAATGACTGCGTGATCCGCTTGCTCGAGGCGCTTCACGCCGAATTGATCGATCGGCTCCAGTACGATCTGTCTCAGCGCGGCCTGGTTCCGCCTGAACCCGTCCCATCGCTGCCCGCTTTGCTGAAAGCCTTGCCGCAAGACGCCCCGGAGGATTTGTACCACATCGATCTATCGCATCTGAACTCCGTTCTGGAAATGGCCCTGGAGCTTCCCCCTGGACCGGGCATCGAGCAGGCTTTTGAATTGAGTACGTACGGCCAACGACTCCATCCCCGGTTCCAACCCGTGAACGACCCTCCCTTCAACGAAGGCTATGCCGCGTTTGCCAAATTTTTCCAGGCGTTGCTCGGCAGCGACGCAGCGAGCGCCTTGGGCTATTTTCGCGATCAAGCGGATCGAGCCAAGCAGGAAGGCGGTTCGAGTAGCTGCGGCGAGGTCTTGGTGCATTTGCTGTATCACCTCGGCCGGTTCAAGGAAGCCTTGGACGCATATGCCGCGTATCTCGCCGCCGTCCCCCCAAGGGAACTGCGCTGCCCCTCGCTCTCCGAGATCAGCGTCCAATCGGGGGACTTCGCCGCCTGGAGGCATTGGTGCCAGGAGCGCCAGGATGCTGTGGGCTTTGTGACGTGCTTATTGCTTAAAAAGCAAAGCGGCGCCGGCGAAACCAAGAAATGAAACCAATGGAGCCGATGGGGATCGAACCCACAACCTCAGCATTGCGAACGCTGCGCTCTCCCAATTGAGCTACGGCCCCGTGAAGGAAAAGTGTAGGGAATGCAACGAAGTTTGTCTATTGTTCATCCAGGCCGTTCGCTGGGTGATCATGCTCATGGATACTTACCAGAGTCGCCGATGAATGGCCCGGTTCACGGTCGTCAGATGGTCGTTGACGTCTAAAATAGCGGCTAAGGTTGAAAGAAAGACTTGCGTCGCTTTTCTGGATTCGTAAGGTTGGGAGAAAACCGGTCATGCCCGAAAAAATCATCATCATTGGCTCTGGTCCCGCGGGGTGGACCGCCGCCATTTACGCTGCCCGAGCGAATTTGCAGCCTTTGGTTTTTGAAGGGGCCGTGACCGAAGCGAATCGCATCAAGGGCACGCAGCCGCTCGGCCAGCTCGCGCTCACCACGGAAGTGGAGAATTTTCCAGGGTGGCCCCACGTGGATGCTTCCGCCTTGGCCTCCTTTTCCAAATCGGCCCTCGCGCCGGATCGCTACTATGCACCTTGGTACGAGGGCAAAAGCGCCCATCAAGGAAAACGGGCGATTCTCGGTCCTGAACTCATGGAATACATGCGCCAACAAGCCGTTAACTTTGGCGCGCGGATCATCACCGACGACGTCACGGCGGTGCAATTCCATCAACGCCCCTTTACCCTCACCAGCAGCGAAGGCAAGCGTTTCGAGGCCCATGCCGTCGTGATTGCGACGGGGGCCAGGGCGAATTATCTCGGCCTGCCCAGCGAAGACCGCTTCAAAAACCAGGGTGTGTCGGCCTGTGCCGTCTGCGATGGGGCGCTGCCGCGGTTTCGCAATAAGCCCCTGGTCGTCGTGGGCGGCGGCGATTCCGCCGTGGAAGAGAGCACGTATCTGACCAAATTCGCCAGCGTGGTTTACCTCGTGCATCGCCGCGATCAATTGCGTGCCAGCAAGATCATGCAGCAACGCGCCCTCAACAACCCCAAAATCACCATGAAATGGCATAGCGTGGTCGATGAAGTCCTGGGGAGTGACGAAGACGGCGTGACGGGCGTGCGGCTCAAGAATACCCAGACCGGAGCGACGGAAGAGTTGCCGGCCAGCGGCATGTTTTGCGCCATTGGCCACACGCCGAACACGGACTTTCTGGCCGGGCAGATTCAAATGGACGACAAAGGATATATCCTTTGGTCCAAACCGCACCGAACCAATACCAATATCGCCGGCGTTTTTGCCGCGGGCGACGTCGCCGACAGCCATTATCGCCAAGCGGTCACGGCAGCGGGTTCAGGCTGCATGGCCGCCCTGGATGCCGAACGCTGGTTGGCCGAGGAAGGACTCACGTGATCATTCGGAACCTACCGGTTCTTTAGACGACCGGGGGATAGCCTAAAGATCGGCGGATGAGGGTGATCTGGCCAGCGTGCATGGTGGTGTGTAACGCCAAGAAACTCAATGCATCTCCCATGTTGGTCACAAAGTTGGGCATGGGAAAAGGGCATGGCCCCGTTAATACCACTTCATCCGCTTGGCGAACCTGTTCGATCAAGGAATCACGATGGGCGTCAAAGAGACGGATCAATTCCGCAGGATCACCGAATTCCTTGGCTTTTGGAGCATCACCCTTGGTGGAGAAACGTGCCTCAAAGTCCCGCTGCAAGACAGGGGGAGTGGCCCATGGGAAGCGATTCAGCATGCGCCGGTCAATGCAAGTTAAATGGCCGATGATCCAAGCTGCACAATTGGCTTCAGGCACAGGTCGGTGGGCAAACTCGTTTGGCTTCAAATCATCGATGAATCGATGTAGCATGAGTTTTGAGCCGTAAAGCGAATTTGCTATGATCTCAGCAGCAATTTTGGCCATCTTCCGACTCCGACCCAACATTAAATCCCGTTCACCAAACATGTTATTATTGTACTAGCTGATTTTTCAAGTTGTCTTAAAAAACAGACGGATGGTCTGTTTTTGGTTTAACTTCACGATATAGCTTGGAACCAGTGGGCAATCTGTTAACTTGGTCTGTATGGAGGTGAATCATGAAACACGATGATCTGGTTGTCGTTTATACTCTCCACGACCCGTTGGTGGCGGAGATGATCAAGAATGAACTCCACAACGAAGGTATCTCCGCCCGGCTCGACGGCGTTAATTTCTCGGCTGCATTGCCAGGCAACCCCATGCAAGAAGTCAACATCTTGGTCCGCGCGGAGCAAGCCGACCAGGCCGCCAAGATCATCCAACGGCATGTCAAATCGTAGTATTCATCAATGCTGATGATCCACTTAACTCTCCTCCAAACCCAGCAGTTTTCTCAGGACCTCATCCGGAGCGGGAGCGTATTGCCGAGGCTCCATGGTATAGCTGGCTCTTCCCTGGCTCAAACTGCGAACGGCATCCGCATAATCGAACATGCGCGCCAAGGGAACCAGTGCCTCCACAGATCGCAATGGACCGCGCACGTGCATCTCTGTGATCTCCGCCCGCCGCGCTTGTAAATCAGCCGTGATCGGCCCTAAATATTGTTCAGGAACGGTCACTTCGAGATGCATGACGGGCTCGAGCAGGACGATGTTTTCTCGAACCGCGTGGTTAATCGCATCCGCGGCAGCAATTTGACAGGCGACTTCATTCGTCTCCGTCTCATGTAGTTGAACATCCAGCAGCGTCACCTTCACGTCGATCACGGGATAGCCGACTTCCCCGGAAGACAAGGCGGCGCGGATGCCCTGTTCGATGGCGGCGGCGAAAGTCGCGTTGAGCTTTGCCGATGGAACGCGGTTTTCAATCACGATGGGTTGAGCCCCCTTGTGGTGCTCCACTAGGAGTTCGACTTTCGCAAAAAGGGTCGTGCCGCCCGTGGAGCGATGGCATTCACCCCAAAGTCGCTTGCTTTTCTTGATCGTTTCCCGATAACTCACGCGCGGCTTGCCTACCCGCACTTTGAGCTTAAAGTCCTCTTTTAAGCGGTGCGTCTTTACTTCGAGATGCAAGACCCCCATCCCATTCATGAGGGTTTGCCCCGTCTCGCTGTCCACGTACCAACGAAAGGTGGGATCTTCCCGAGTGAGCAAATGGAGCGTGTTCTCCAGCTTGGCCTTATCGGAGGAACTTTCCGGTTCAACGGACATGCTGACCACGGTTTCCGCGAACTTGATTTGTTCGAGCAGAATGGGGTGCTGCGGATCGCACAGCGTGTCGCCGGTGATGGACTCCTTAGGCCCGGTGGCCGCTACGATGTCTCCCGCACTGGCCGCGTCGAGAATGTCCTTGTTGCTGGGATCGGCATGCACGTGGTAGAGTTTGGTCAGAAACTCCTTGCATTCGCGGCCTGGATTGAAAACGCGGCTGTTGGCTTTTACATGCCCCGAGTAAATCCGCAAGTAGAAGAGTTCGCCATGTGGATCGGCTTGAATCTTGAAGACCAAAGCGGCAAAGGGTTCTTGGCTGTCGGGCTTGCGCGTTTCGTCTTTGTCTTTTTTCGGATGCCTTCCCACCACGGGTGGACGATCCAGCGGACTAGGCAAATAACGAATCACGCCATCCAAGAGAAGCTGCACGCCCATGTGTTCGCGGCCTGAGCCGCAAAATACCGGTTGAATCTCGTTCCGCAGCGTCCGTTGCCGAATGAGCTGGATCACGGGTTCGGGCGGCACCTCCTTCCCCTCCAGCAAGGAAGAAGTGATCAAATCCTCGTCATCTTTCTCGGTGAGAATATCCAACAGCTTCTCACGATAGCGCTGCGCTTCCTGCAGCAGCGATTCGGGGATAGGCTCGCGGCGCAGCGTCTTGCCATCGTTGCGGCCCGGCTGGCTGGCCGTGAAATAACAGGCTTCCATGGCGATTAGATCGACGACCCCGCAAAACGGGCGGTCGCTGTCCTTGATCGACCCGCTGCCGATGGGCATGGTGACGGGAACCGGCCGCGCCTGCAGGCGCTGCTGCACTTGCGCGCACGCATGGTCGAAATGCGCGCCAACGATGTCCATTTTGTTGATGAAGATTAGCCGTGGAACGTTATATTTGTCGGCTTGCCGCCATACGGTTTCGGATTGTGCTTCAACCCCTTTTTGGGCGTCAAAGACCACGATGGCGCCGTCCAGGACGCGCAAGGAGCGCTCCACTTCGGCCGTGAAATCGACATGTCCGGGGGTATCGATCAAGTTGACTTGATAACCGTGCCATTGCATGGGCACGCAGGCGCTTTGAATGGTGATCCCTTTTTCGCGCTCCAGATCCATCCAATCGGTTTCGGTCGTGCCCTCATCCACGCCACCCAGGCGATGAATGGCCCCCGCATAGTAGAGCATGTGCTCGGTCGTGGTGGTTTTGCCGGCATCGATATGGGCGATGACGCCGATATTGCGGATGAGGTGAAGATTATGTTGACGACCACCGGCCATGTTCACCCTATCCAATGAAGAAGGCATCGGGCAAACCGCATCAGTTGGGCGTGGTTCCTGATGGTGCTTGCCGGATGCCTTGCGTGCCCCGCGTGCGCGTCACGATTACCAGGCAAAATGGCTAAAGGCCTTATTGGCTTCGGCCATTTTGATGGTTTGTTCCCGTTTCGACATGGCCTCGCCTTCGCGGCGATACGCGGACATCAACTCTTCCGCGAGCCGCAAATACATCGGCTTGCCTTTTTTCCCTCGGGCCGACCCGATGATCCAACGAAACGCAAGGCTTTGTTTGCGCTGCGGATTGACGGGCATCGGGACCTGGTACGTCGCCCCACCCACGCGGCGGGAGCGAACTTCGAGGGTCGGTTTCACGTTTTCCACCGCTTGCTCGAATACTTCCACGGGATTGGCTTCTCTCATGCGGGCCTTGATCTGATCCAAGGCGCGATAAAAGACCTGCTGGGCCACGGATTTTTTGCCGTCCCACATCAGGCAATTAATGAATTTGCTCGCCAGCAGCGAATTAAAAACCGGGTCTGGCTTCAAGGTTTCAGCGCTGGCCGTTCGTTTCTTCAATGCCATGGAATACTTCTCTCGATCAAGGCTTCAAATGCCGGGTTCATGCGAACCTTTATTGTAGCAACTCCATCGGCTCGTGGTCAGTTGCGCGACGGAATTGGGCCTCCACAAGGCGACCGGCTCGGTTCGACGCTGATGACCTCGCCCGTCGGGTGAAAGTGAATGGCGTGATATTTGCCGCAGCCATAGCAAGGAGCGTCGGTCTTGGCGGTAATTCGAGGTCCCGCTGCCAAGCTTGCTCCGCTGCAGTGGACCGTGAGATAAGTGATTTGATCACAATGCGTGCAAGCGAACGACAAATCCAATAATAGCTCAGTCATGTTTCTGGGCTCATCAAGGAAGTGCGGATGAAAACCATCGATGACGACGACGTTCGGAGTCAAACTGCGGGCAGCAGTCGATCCGGAACCAAGGAGGCGCGCTATTTGCCGCCGCGCTTGGCACCGTACTTCGAGCGAGCTTGCTTGCGGTCCGCGACGCCCTGCGAATCGAGCACGCCGCGAACGATGTGATAGCGCACTCCGGGGAGATCGCGCACGCGGCCTCCCCGAACGAGAACGACTGAGTGTTCTTGCAAATTGTGGCCTTCGCCGGGAATGTAGGCCGTGACTTCGATGCCGTTCGACAAACGAACGCGCGCCACCTTCCGCAAGGCGGAATTGGGTTTCTTGGGAGTCATCGTCTTCACTTGCAGACAAACACCCCGCTTTTGCGGGCATGCTTGCATCGCTGGATGCTTCGCGCGGCGATGCTGCGGCACTCGCGCGCGTTTGACTAGCTGATTAATCGTCGGCATACACTCTTTCCGTTTCACGTCTTGTTGAATTCCATGCCCTGGTCGATGTTAGCGACCGCGGGCCTGGTGCATTTACAGGGCTGAAAAAGCAATCGTACAGTCAAATCAACCAACGTCAAGTAGATATTTGACGCCGTGAACAAGGGCTTCATTATTCGATGGCCGCCGTCTCCACGACCGCCTTGGGCTTGACCGGCGGCGCGATCGCGCTGTCGGGCAAGCCAAGTTCGGGATTGATTTTCACTTCGGAATCCAAATGCGTCTTGAAGCCCGTCCCTGCCGGGATCAAGTGGCCAAGAATGACGTTTTCCTTGAGCCCCACGAGATTGTCCTTCTTGCCAGCGAGGGCCGCCTCGGTCAGCACTTTGGTGGTTTCCTGGAAGCTCGCGGCGGAGATGAAGCTTTCGGAAGAAACGGCCGCCTTGGTAATCCCCAACAATTGCACGCTGCACGTGGACAATTGCGGATGCGACCAACTCGGCGCCTTGCCGCCTTCATCCTCGACCCGCGCCTTCTCTTGTTCGTAAGTCTGTTTATCGAGGATGTCGCCCGCCTTGAATTGCGAATCGCCGGGGTCCTTCACCTTGACGCATTTCTTCAACCGTTCGTTGGTTTCTCGGAAAATAAAGCGGTCGATCATGGCCCCGGGCAGCAATTTCGTGTCGCCCACCTCCTCGACGCGAACCTTGCGCAGCATTTGCGCGATGATGATTTCGATGTGTTTATCATCGATATCGACGCGCTGACTGCGATAGACGTTTTGAATTTCTTGCAGCAGGTATTGTTGCAGGGCTTCCGTCCCACTGATGCGCAAGATGTCGTGAGGCACAAGCGGCCCCGCCACCAGCGGCTCGCCCTCGCGCACATAGTCGCCGCCATGGACGCGCAGCTGCTTGCCGTGGGGGATCAAATGCTCGCGCGGCTCGCCGATCGGCTTGCCCTTGTCATCCACGGCATGGATGAGAATTTTCCGCTTGCCGCGGGTGCGTTCGCTGGCCAACTCGACCTTGCCCGCCATCTCCGCGATGACCGCGGGTTCCTTGGGCCGCCGCGCCTCGAAAATTTCCGTGACGCGCGGCAGGCCGCCTGTGATATCCTGCGTCCCCTGCGCTTCGCGGGGCGTCTTGGCGAGCAAGGTGCCGGCTGATACTTGCTGCCCGTCGCGCACCACCAGGTGGGCCTTTTCGGGGATGTAATAGACGTCGAGGATTTGCCCCTGATCGTCCACGACCTCGATGCTCGGATGCTTGTCTCCCTTGTGCTCCATGATGATAAAGCGCTTGAGGCCGCCGGTGTCCGTTTCTTCGCGCAGCGTTTCGCCGGGGATGATGTCGACCAAGCGGACTTTCCCGCCAATTTCCGTGAGAATGGGCGTATTGTGCGGATCCCACGTGCACAACACTTGGCCCACGTGGACCTGTTGCCCTTCATCCACCTTCAGTTCAGCGCCATTCGGGATGGGATACTTGTCGAGTTCTCGGCCGCGAGCGTCCACGAGAATTATCTCGCCGTTTCGGGTCAAGGCAATCTTTTCATTTTTGTCGTTGACAATAGAGTTGATGCGTTCAAATTTGACGGCACCCGCGCGTTTGGCTTTCACATCGTTGTCGGCGACGATGTTCTTAGCCACGCCGCCGATGTGGAACGTACGCATGGTCAATTGCGTGCCGGGTTCGCCGATGGATTGTGCGGCGATGATGCCCACCGCCATCCCATCCTCCACCAAGGCGCCTGTGGATAAATCCATGCCGTAACACAGCTGGCAAATGCCCAGGGCCGCCTGGCAATTCATGGGACTGCGGACTTGAATCTTGTCGATGCCCATCCCTTCGATGCGGCGGGCGATATCCAGCGTGATCATCTGATTCTCATGCACGATGATCTCATCGGTGATTGGATCGACGATATTATTCAGGCTGACGCGGCCGCGAATGGCCTCGGCCAAGCTGCGTTCGACTTCCTCGCCCTTGTAAAGAACGCCCTTGGTCATCCCCTGCTTGGTGCCGCAGTCCATGCAGGTGATGACGACGTTTTGTGCCACGTCGGCGAGTTTGCGCGTCAGGTAGCCCGAATCCGCCGTCTTCAAGGCGGTATCGGCCAAGCCCTTGCGCGCCCCGTGCGTGGAGCTGAAATATTCGAGCACGGACAGCCCCTCGCGGAAGTTGGCCTTGATGGGCGTCTCGATGATCTGGCCCGAAGGTTTGGCCATCAAGCCGCGCATGCCCGCCAATTGGCGAATCTGTTCCACGCCGCCGCGCGCGCCCGAATGGGCCATCAAAAAAATGGGATTCAGATATTGTTGACCGTTGCGGACGTCGTTCGCCAAGTCTTTCATCATCTGCTTCGTGATCTCTTCCCGCGCGTGCGACCACACATCGATGATCTTGTTGTAGCGCTCGCCTTCGGCAATCAGGCCTTTCTGGTAGCTGCGTTGGATCTTTTCCACTTCCTTCTCCGCCTCGCGCAGCACTTGATCCTTGTTGCCGGGCGTGCGCAGATCGTCCGTGGCGAAACTGAGGCCCGAGCGGGTGGCTTCGCGGAAGCCGGTGTCCTTCATGCGATCGAGCAAGTCGATGGTTTCGCGGCGGCCCAAACGTTCATAACAATCCGCAATGATGCGGGCCAGGTACTTGCTGCTCAGGGACAAGTCATAGAAAGGCATTTGCGGCCGGAGAATGTCGTTGAAGAGCACTCGCCCCACCGTTGTGCTTACGAGGCGGTTGCTTTTGCGCGGCAAGACGTCCAGCTTGCCATTGATCTCGGACACCACCTTTTTGTCGATGGGCAAGCGGACCTTGATGCGCGCGTGCAAGCCCACGCGCTTTTGGGCAAAGGCCATGTGGACTTCATTGACGTCGCTGAAGACCATCCCTTCGCCAAATTCACCGTCGCGCGCCGCCGTCATGAAATAACAGCCCATGACGATGTCCTGGCTGGGGGAGATAATCGGCTGGCCGTTGGCGGGGCTGAAGATGTTGTTGGTGGCCATCATCAGCACCGTCGCTTCGACCTGAGCTTCGATCGAAAGCGGCAAATGGACCGCCATTTGATCGCCATCGAAATCCGCATTGAAGCCTTTGCAGACCAAGGGGTGAATGCGAATCGCATTGCCTTCGATGAGCACGGGTTCAAATGCTTGAATGCCCATGCGGTGCAGCGTGGGGGCGCGATTGAGGAGCACGGGATGATTCTTGGTCACTTCCTCAAGAATATCCCACACTTCTTCCGCCTTGCGCTCCAGCATCTTCTTCGCCGATTTGATCGTATCGGCATGGCCCAGTTCCTTGAGGCGGCGAATGATGAACGGCTGGAACAATTCCAAGGCGATCTTCTTGGGCAAACCGCATTGGTGCAGTTTCAGCTCCGGCCCGACGACGATGACCGAGCGCGCGGAATAATCGACGCGCTTGCCCAGCAAGTTTTCGCGAAAGCGTCCTTGCTTGCCCTTGATCATGTCCGTCAAGGACTTGAGCGGCCGATTCGAGGAGCCGAGCACGGGCCGCTTGCAGCGGCCATTGTCGAAGAGAGCGTCCACGGATTGCTGCAGCATCCGCTTTTCGTTGCGAATGATGACTTCGGGAGCGTTGAGATCGACCAGCTTTTTCAAGCGGTTGTTGCGATTGATGATGCGGCGATACAGGTCGTTCAAATCACTGGTGGCGAAATTACCGCTGTCCAGGAGCACCAGGGGGCGCAGATCCGGCGGAATGACCGGAATGCATTCGAGGACCATCCATTCCGGGCGGTTTTCACTATCGCGGAGGTTTTCGACCACCTTGAGGCGCTTCGTCAGGTCTTTTTGCTTTTGCTTGGAGTTCTTGACGTTTTCCTTGGCCAGGTCGGCGCGCAGTTGCGCGGCGAGCTTGACCAAATCCAAGCGTTCGAGCAGCTTTTTGATCGCCTCGGCGCCCATGTCGGCGTCGAACGTGTCTCCATACATTTCGCGCGCCTTGCGATATTCCTCTTCCGTGAGCAGTTGTTTTTCTTTGAGCGGCGTTTCCCCCGGGTCGATCACGACGTAATCCTGGTAGTAAATAATTTTTTCCAGGCTCACGGTCTTCATTTCCAGGAGCGTTCCAAGGCGGCTGGGCATCGCCTTGAAAAACCAGATATGCACGACGGGGGAAGCCAGTTCAATGTGCCCCATCCGTTTGCGGCGCACCCGGCTATGCGTGACTTTCACGCCGCAGCGGTCGCAGACCATGCCTTTGTACTTCATGCCGCGGTATTTGCCGCAGGTGCATTCCCAGTCCTTTTCGGGGCCAAAAATGCGCTCGCAGAACAGGCCGTCTTTTTCCGGCTTGTAGGTCCGGTAGTTGATGGTTTCTGGTTTCTTAATCTCGCCAAACGACCAACTGCGAATGTCATGGGGGCTGGCTAGGCGAATCTGAACGCCCGCATAATCATTGATCCGATCGTAGGAAATTTCGCCCGTGCTCACGGATGGCCTCCCGGATGGAAGAATCTGATGGTTTCGCTCTTTTTGTTGCTCGGCGACCGGCTGCGCAAGCCGCCGGTGCCCGTCAAGCGTTCGGATCAGACACGTTTTTTAATCAGTTGCATGTTTAAACCCAAGCCGCGAATTTCGTTGGTGAGGACCTCGAAGCTGGCCGGTGTGCCGGCTTCGAGCGAGTTTTCTCCCTTGACCATGGATTCGTAGATCTTGGTTCGCCCTTCGACGTCGTCGCTCTTGACGGTCAGGAGTTCTTGAAGGATGTAGGCAGCGCCGTAAGCCTCCAAGGCCCACACTTCCATTTCACCAAACCGCTGGCCGCCAAATCGAGCCTTGCCGCCGAGCGGCTGCTGCGTGATGAGCGAGTACGGCCCCGTGGCGCGGGCATGCACCTTGTCGTCGACCAGATGATGGAGTTTCATCATGTAGATGAAGCCCACGGTGACCTGTTGCTCGAAGGGCTCACCCGTGCGGCCATCATGCAGGACAGCTTTGCCATTTTCAGGCAGACCCGCTTCCTTTAAACAGGCGCGGATTTCTTCTTCCGTGGCCCCATCGAAGACGGGGGTCACGGCGCGGAAACCCAATTTTTCAGCCGCCCAACCCAAGTGGGTCTCCAAGATTTGGCCGACGTTCATGCGGCTAGGCACGCCCAGGGGGTTGAGCAAGATATCGACGGGCGTTCCATCCGACAAAAAGGGCATGTCCTCTTCGGGCAGGATTTTGGAAATGACGCCTTTGTTGCCGTGGCGGCCCGCCATTTTATCGCCCACGGAGATGGTCCGTTTCGTGGCGATGTAGACTTTCACCATTTGTTGCACGCCGGAGGGAAGTTCATCGCCCCGTTTGAGGTGGTTGAGCTTGCGATCCCTCTCATCGACGAGAAGAACGATGCGATCCAGCGCGGCCTTGAACAGGTCCTCGCACTGCTTGCGGCGATCCGCGCTGCGAATGTCCAAGGCGTCCAGGCGAAAGCCTTCCGGATGCTTGCTGGCCATCTTCATGGCAAAGTCGGCAAGGACTTTCTCGTCCTTTTCGCTGGTCAAGGATCGGCCGCTCAGCGGATCCTTGATCTCCTTGCGATCCAACACGCCCTGAACGGCCTCGATGAACGTGCGAAATTCGGCGGCCAAGGTATGCGTGTATTGGTGATTGATCTCCTTTTCCTGTTTTTCAATCTTCTTGCGCTCCTCCTCGGCCATCGCAGCTCGCCGGCTGAAGCGTTCTGTGTGAATCACGATGCCTTCAATTCCCGAGGGCACCTCGAGGCTGTCGTTTTTCACGTCTTCGCCCGCGCGGCCGAAAATGGCATGCAGCAGTTTTTCCTCGGGCGTGAGTTCGCTCTTGGACTTCGGCGAAACCTTGCCCACCAGGATATCCCCCGGCTTGACGAACGTGCCGATGTGGACCACCCCATGATCGTCCAAATTGGCCAAGGCCTTCGGAGAAACGTTGGGGATGTCGCGGGTAAACTCTTCCTTGCCCAGTTTGGTTTCGCGGATTTCGATTTCAAATTCTTCGATGTGAATCGAAGTAAAGGTATCGTTCTTTACCAGCCTTTCGCTGATAATGATGGCGTCTTCGAAATTGTAGCCATCCCATGACATGAACGCGACGAGAACGTTTCGACCCAAGGCCAATTCGCCATTCTTGGTCGCGGCCGTATCCGCGATGATCTGGCCTTTTTTCACCTTTTGGCCCATTTTGACCACGGGCTTCTGGTTCAAGCAGGTGCGCTCATTCAGGCCGACAAATTTGCGAAGCACGAATTCCTGATCATCGACGCGAATGCGATCGGCGTCCACGTACGTCACCGTGCCGGCTTTCTCCGCGCGAACGACCATGCCGCTGTTGCGCGGCACCTCAATCTCCATGCCCGTGCCAACAATGGGCGGCTCGGTGATCAGAAGCGGCACAGCTTGCCGCTGCATATTGGAACCCATCAAGGCGCGATTGGCATCGTCATGCTCCAAAAAGGGAATCAAGCCCGCCGACACGCCCACCATTTGCCGCGGCGAAACGTCGATGAATTGCACTTTTTCACCCGGCACATAACCGAAGTCGCCGGCGTAGCGCGCGATCACTTTATCCGAGGCAATTTTGCCATGATCGACGGGGGCATCGGCGGGCGCCAAGTAAACTTGCGATTCCTCGTGTGCACGCAGCCAAACAGTCTCCTCCAAAAGTTTCCTATTGTGCAGCTTGCGATAGGGCGTGATCAAGAAGCCGTATTCATCCACTCGCGCATAAATGCTCAGGCTCGAAATCAAGCCGATGTTGGTTCCTTCGGGGGTTTCAATTGGACAAATGCGGCCATAGTGGGAAATGTGAACGTCGCGCACTTCAAAGCCCGCGCGTTTGCGGTTGAGCCCGCCCGGCCCCAAGGCGCTGAGCCGGCGCTCATGCGTGAGCTGCGAAAGGGGATTGGTTTGATCAACAACCTGGCTCAATTCGCCCCGCCCAAAAAAGTACTCGATGGCGGCGGACACGCTTTTGGGATTGATCAAGCTGCGCGGCGTCATGTCTTGCTGATCCTTGATGGACATGCGCTCCTGCACGGTGCGGCGCAGCTTCAGAAAGCCTTTGCGCAGTTCATCCGCGGCAAGTTCATCGATGGTCCGAAGCCGGCGATTGCCCAAGTGGTCGATGTCGTCCACGTGCCCCTGGCCCGAACGCAGCATGAGCAAGTAGCGAATGCAATTCAAAAGGTCAAGGGACTTGAGGCACATCTCCGATTCGTCAATATCCTGATCAAATTTGCGATTGATGCGGAAGCGCCCCACCCGCCCCAGCCGGTAGCGATTCGGGTCGAGGAATTTCTCGCGGAATAACTCGCGGGCCTTCTCCAACTGCGGCGGATTGCCAGGCCGAAGCCGCTGATAGATTTTCAGCAAGGCTTCCTCGTGGGACGACGTGTTGTCTTCTTCCAGAGAATTCAGGATGATGGGATCGTGAACCTTGCCCAGCAACCGAATTTCCTTGATCTTGTTGGCCAGAAAGGTGTCGATTTGCCGCTTATTGAGCGTGTCGCCCGATTCCGCCAACACCTCGCCGCTGTGGGCATCGATGACATCGCCCACGACCCGGCGTCCCTCCAAGGCCGGGGCATTTTCCGCGTTGACCTTGATGCTTTGCACTTCATGAAACGCGGTGAGAATGTCGGCATCTGTGGACAGATCGGGGTCCATGGCGCGCAGCAGCGTCATGGCGGAAAACTTGCCGCTCTGATCGATGCGAATGCTGAACGTGTCGCGCTTGCTGACGTTGATTTCGATCCAACTGCCGCGCTCCGGGATGATGCGGCACGAATGAAGCTTGCGGTCCGCCCCTTCCAGCTCCATCGTAAAATCCACGCCGGGACTGCGATGCAATTGGCTGACCACGACGCGCTCGGCGCCATTGATGATGAATTCGCCGCCGCCGATCATGATCGGCATGTCGCCGAGATACACTTCCTCTTCGACGGGCTGCTCTTTCACCAACCGCAGCCACACGCGGAAGGGGCGGCCATAAGTCAACCGGAGCTTGCGGCATTCATCCGCGTCGTACCGCGGTTTGCCGAGCTCGTACTTGAGATATTCCAGGCGGATGGACTTGTCGTAACTTTCGATGGGAAAGACTTCTTGCAGCACGGCCTCCAAGCCGACGCAGGCGCGTTTTTCCGGCGCCTTATCATATTGGAGGAAACGATTATAAGATTCCGTTTGCACTTCCGTTAAATCAGGCACTTCGATCGCATCCCCGCGCCGGCCGAAATGGCGGATTTGCGTGGGGATTATCGTTCGCGGAATGGCGACAGATTTCGGTGCGGCAACGGACATGGGTGCTTAGCTCCTTAGCAAACGCTGGCGATCGAACCGATCGCGTGGGGTGAGCTTCATGAAGTCGGACCTGGCGCAAATGTGCTGCATGATCAGGCGAGTCAAGTCTTCCAATGCTCCGGCCAAAAGACAACGACGGGAAAAGGCTCGCGGTTCAAATCGAACCTCGACCTTTCCCCGATTCGCCCGCTGAGAGATAATCCGTACCCATGCCCGAGAAGGCTAGATCGTTCGCCGTGTGGCATGAAGACACGGTTGGGACCAAATAGAGCGGTAAACGACAACTGAATGCTGCGGTCAAAGTTGGCGTCCTTGGTGCCCATGAAATACAACAAGGCCAGCGCTTCGCGAAGAAACGCCGCCGCTGGGACTTCGTTGTCCTGGCACATCGGTGCACGGCGAAAGGCAAGCGTCCTTGGCCATCCCTTCATGAACCGAGCGCATGCATTCACGGTCAGCGTTATGCTAACGGCTGACCGTGACTTTCACAAGATTACTTCAAGGAAACTTTGGCGCCGGCGGATTCCAGCTTCTTCTTCATTTCCTCGGCTTGCGCCTTGGGCAAGTTTTCCTTGACGACCTTGGGAGCTCCCTCGACCAAATCCTTGGCTTCCTTGAGACCCAAGCCCGTCAGCTCGCGCACGACCTTGATCACCTGAATCTTCTGGGCGCCGGCATCGTCCAAGGAGACATTGAATTCCGTCTTTTCTTCCTTCTTGGCTTCGCCGGCCCCGGCTGCGCCAGCTGCCGCCACCATCACGGCCCCGCCGGCAGCCGCTTCGATGCCATATTTTTCTTTGAGATACTTGCCCAAGTCCACGGCCTGGGTCAATTTCAGGCCGGCAATTTTATCACCCAGTTCGACGATGTCGTTCGGGAACGTTGTTGCTGCTTCGGACATTTCCCATTTTCCTTTCGAGTGTCGAGGTCTAACCGTTCATCGGGTGAGCAACCCGTTTGCCAATATCCATGAACTCGCGCCGCTTGGACGCGATCCCTGAATGCTCATTTATTCAGCCGCTGCTGCTGGCGCTTCTGCGGCTGCTTCTTGTTGGTCGGCCACTTGCTTGACCTGCGATGCCAATTTGGCTCCTGGCCCTTGAATCTGCGCCGCCAAAGTTCGAGCAGGCCCCAAAATCGCAGCCATGACTTGGGCAATCGCTTCCTCTCGAGTAGGCAGCTTCAGCGCTTCTTCGAACGGCACGATCGCCCCCTCGGCCAGTGCGACCTTGGGCTTGATTTGTTTGATCTTGCCGCGAAAGCTTTCAATTTCTTTGCTGACCGTGGAAATCGCCACGGCTTCCGAGGTAGCCCATGCCAGCACGGTGGGCCCCACGAGATGGTCATCAAGCCCGGTGATGCCCTTCTCCCCCAGGATGCGTTTTGCCAGCGCGTTTTTCACGTGATGCAGGCGGATTTGCTTTTTCCGCAGGGCCAAACGCATCTGGTTCTCTTTCACCGCGGGAACGCCCGTCAGGTTCAGGAGCACAAAGTCGCGCGCATCCTTGAGCGACTCGTTCACGGCAGTGTATTCAAGTTGTTTAATAAACTTGCTCATATCAGCGATCCGCAAGTGGCTGTTGATTTCCGAGGTTTGGGATTCAGTTAAATATAGTGAGAAGGCGTCGAAGTGGCTTCCCCTGTTCGCCAATTCGACGACATTTTTTTTACAATGTGACGCGAATGCCCGGGCTCATGGTCGCGGACAGCGTCACCGATCTCAAGTAGTTCCCTTTGGCCGAGGCCGGCTTAGCGGCGCGCACCGCCTCGATAAAAGTGTTGATGTTCTCCGCCAGCTTGCCGTCGTCGAAGCTCATCTTGCCCACGGGGGCATGGACGTTGCCCGTGGCATCGGCGCGATATTCCACCTTGCCAGCCTTGAATTCCTTGACGGTCGCGGTGACGTCGCCTTGAATGACCGTTCCCGCCTTGGGCGAGGGCATCAAGCCGCGCGGCCCCAGGACTTTGCCGAGTCGGCCGACGACGCCCATCATGTCCGCCGTGGCCAGGGCTACGTCGAAATCGAGCCAGCCTTCCTTCTGAATTTTTTCCGCGAGTTCGGCGCCGCCGACATGGTCCGCCCCTGCCGCCTTGGCCTTGGCGACATTCTCACCTTGCGTGAAGACGAGGACCCGCACCGACTTGCCGATGCCATGCGGCAAAGCCACGGCGCCGCGAACCAATTGGTCGCTTTGCTTGGTGTCGATGCCTAGGCTCATGTGGATTTCAACGGTTTCATCAAACTTGGCTCGTTTATGCTGTTTCAGCGTGGCGATCGCTTGTTTGACAGGCAACGGCCCGGCCTTGCTCAAATCGTTTTTGATCTTGGCCATCAGCGTCCGCAATTTTTTCCCGCGGCGCGGCGGCATGCCAGGGGCTTTGCCCTTGGTCTTGGGTTTGCTTTCCGATTCAGCCGCCGCGACCGGCGGCGGAGCCACGGCCTCGGCTTCCACTTTGGCTTTGCCTTTGCCCTTTTTAGGCGCATCACTCGCCGCTTTGGCCCCCGGATCGCCCGCAGCCGCGTCTTGGGCTTCTTGGACGTTCGTTGGCGTTTCCGATGGATTGCTGGTTGCTTTCTTGGCCATGTCGATTCTCGAATCTTTTACAAGTCACTGCGCCAGGCCTCATCCACCAAACGGAGACGCCCTGGCTAGGGTTCAAGGCAGGATGCATCGGGCCAAACGGCCTTGAGCAATATCCCACTTTCTTTCTGATACTTCACTTCAGATTGCTGACGTCGCTCTCCAGAGAAGCCAATAGCTTTAGGAGACGACCTTGATGCCCATGCTTCGAGCCGTTCCTTCGATGATACGAACCGCGTGATCCAAGTCACGAGCGTTCAGATCGTTCATTTTCTTGGTGGCGATTTCACGCACCTGATCCAAGGTCACCGCTGAAGCTTTGTATTTGCCTGACTTTTTCGTTTTCTCTTCGGGGGGGAGCATTTCGCCGCCCTTTTTCTTTTCAATGGGGATGCCTGCCGCCTGCTTAAGCAGGACCGCGGCGGGCGGGCTCTTGAGGACAAAATCAAACGACCGATCGCTGTAAACGGTGATGACCACGGGTATGGTCATGCCGCGCATTTCCTTGGTGCGTTCGTTGAATTGTGTGACAAAAGCCCCGATGTTCACGCCATGTTGGCCCAAGGCTGGCCCCACGGGCGGAGCGGGCGTCGCGGAACCACCGGGACATTGTAATTTGATCTGTGCGGTGACTTGTTTGGCCATGGCTCTCCTGTCACTTTCCCCTGCGAAGCGTCCCCTGAGCAGAAGGACGACTGGTTGACTTAAACGTGCTCAATCTGCCAGAATTCGTGCTCGACGGGCACTTCGCGGCCGAAGACTTTCAGCATCACTTCGACGCGGCCCTTGGCTTCCAGAATGTTGCTGATTTCACCTTCCATGCCGGCAAACATGCCATCCTTGATCTTCACGCGTTCCCCCTTGTCGAACTTGATCTTGGGAACTTGTGTCTTGGCGACCACTTCCTCGCGCTGTTGCAGCAACTTTTGCACGTCCGCTGCGGGCATGGGCATCGGTTTTTTATTCAACCCCGCCCCGACGAAATCACCCACGCCGGGCGTTTCACGAAACAGATAGAGGATTTTGTCGTTGAAATCCACTTCTACAAAGATGTACCCGGGATACAGCTTGCGCGTCCGGGTGACCTTTTTACCCTTGACGATTTCGGTCGTCCGCTCCACCGGGACGATGATTTTTCCCACATAGGGGTCCAGCCCCTCGATCTTGACGCGCCGTTCGACGGCGTCGCGAATGGAGTCTTCGCGGCCGGATTGCACCTTGACGGCGAACCATTTTTTTTCGCCCGGCACGGGAGCGTTGGCGTCCATCGGTGCTTCGTGGCCCGTGCTGGCCGCCGCGGCTTCGACCGAAGGTTGTTCAGGGGATGTGACCGGCGCATCGTCACCCGATGTCATGGCTTGCAACCTTTATTAATGCTTGATCACACCCAAGAAACGGAGCAGGACCAACCAGAACACGTCCATGACCAACAAATACGCGGACAAGATGAACGTCACAATCAAGACCACGATGGTGTCTTTCCGAATCTGGATCCGTGTCGACCAGGTGACTTTGTTCATCTCACCTGAAGTTGAGATCAAGAAATCCGCCATGGGCGCGGCGTTCACCAAGCGATGCGCCACCCACAGCGCCGCCAGCAGCAGCACCAGGGTCACGCTAATCCCTGGAGCACTGGCGATAGGGATAAACTTATTGGTCATAAACGGCATGGGCCAATACCAAACGCCGCTGAAGTTTTTCTGAATGACGGGCCAGAAATGCACCAATCCCGTGAAAATCAGGGCCAAGGCGCTGAGCAGCGTCAAGCGGCGAATCAAACGCCCTTGCCCGCGCTTATAAATGTCGGCTTGGAACCATCCTTGATTTTCGATCGCCACGAGTTGCTTCTGGAAAGCCGGTGCGTTCAAGTATCGCCAGGTCATCCGCAGCCAGAAAAAGGCAAAGCCGCCGCCAATGCCGATGCCGATCAGGGGGCGGGCGATGCCCATGGTATCCGGTTTGCCTCGGGTCACGGCATAGAGAAAGCCATCGACCAGCATGCAGAGCAGATAATCGATCAAGAAGCCGCTCACCAAACCGATCAACACGCCGAAGGCAACGCCGGCCTTGACCCCTTCGACGGCAGGCACAATGTATTTCCAGGCATAAATCCAAGCCCCGGCTGCGCATCCCAGGCACACCAGGAGGCCCAAGCGATCCAACAAGCCGCCTTGAAAATGCAGGACTTCCCGCCAAACGTATGGCAAAAGATGATAGATCCCCAACAGCCCCAAGACGATGTACAGCGTCCCGAACAGGCTCGCCTGAGCGAGGCCAAGGGTTGGCGTGATGGGGCGGAGTTGTGGTTCGTCCATTTCCTTTTGCACCGCTACGGCCATGGGTGATTCCTAATCATGCTTGGCCTGGTCCTGGTCTGCTTGACTCTAAACCGAGCTGCAACAGGGGCAGAGGGATTCGAACCCCCAACCGCTGGTTTTGGAGACCAGTGCTCTACCAGTTGAGCTATACCCCTAAACGTTGATCATGCCGCCGCAACCTGGCTGAAGTTTTGTCGTGCTTGCCTTGGATGCCGAGGAGGGTTCACTTTTTCCGCGATTCCTTATGCGGAGTGTGCTTCCGTTCCTTGGGGCAGTACTTCTTCAACTCCAGCTTGTCCGTGCCGCGCGTTTCCTTCTCCGTGCGATAGTTTCGACTGCCGCAACTGGTGCACTCAAGCCATATGTTTTCGCGCATGGTTCATCTTACCATCAACAAACCCAGCGGGAAACCACCCCCCATGGTGGAACGTGGGAGGGAGTTTCCCGTCAAGGGTCGCCCTTGGATCGGGCCGGTTACTTGATGATCTTGGTCACGACGCCCGAGCCGACCGTTCGTCCGCCTTCGCGAATCGCGAAGCGCAGCCCCTCGTCCATGGCAATGGGTTGTTCCGGCAGCAACTCCACCGTCATTTCCACGTTATCGCCCGGCATGCACATTTCAGCCTTGCCGCCGCCTTGCGCCCGCAGTTCCTTTACTTCCCCCGTCACGTCCGTGGTGCGGAAGTAAAATTGCGGCTTGTATTTGGGGAAGAAGGGCGTATGTCGACCGCCCTCTTCCTTCGTTAACACGTAAACCTGCGCTTCAAAGGTAGTGTGCGGCGTGATCGAGCCAGGCTTGGCCAGCACTTGTCCGCGTTCCACTTCGTCGCGTTTCAAACCGCGCAGCAACATGCCGACATTGTCGCCGGCGCGCCCCGTGTCCAGGGTCTTATTGAACATTTCGATGCCCGTGATGACCGTCTTGCGGGGCTGCTTCATCAAGCCAATGATTTCGACTTCGTCGCCAATCTTGCAGACGCCGCGTTCGATGCGCCCCGTGGCCACCGTGCCGCGGCCTTCAATGGAGAAGACGTCTTCCACGGACACCAGCAGCGGCTTATCTTCCTCGCGCTGCGGGTCGGGGATGTAGTTGTCGAGGGCGTCAAACAAGTCATCGATGCACTTGCCCGCCGCGTCATCCTTGCCCGAGGACAGCATCACTGGCAATGCCGAGCCTTTAATGACCGGGGTCTTTTCGCCGGGGAAGCCGTATTTGTCGAGCAGTTCCCGGATTTCCACCTCGACGAGTTCGATCAGGTCGGGGTCATCAACCGTGTCGACCTTATTCATGAAGACGACGATGTAGGGCACGTTCACCTGACGCGCCAGCAACAAGTGCTCGCGGGTCTGCGGCATGGGGCCGTCATTGGCGGCCACGACGAGAATGCCGCCGTCCATTTGGGCGGCCCCCGTGATCATGTTCTTGATGTAATCCGCGTGGCCGGGACAGTCGATGTGGGCGTAATGGCGCTTCGAGGTTTCATACTCGACGTGGGCAACGGCAATGGTGACCGTCTTGAGATCATCGCGCTCGGTACCGCCCTTGGCGATTTCCTTGTACGTTTTAACTTTGAGATCGGGTTTGAATTTGGCCGCCGATCGCATCACCAACGCCGTCGTCAACGTGGTTTTACCATGATCGATGTGGCCGATCGTTCCCACGTTGAGGTGAGGCTTGGTCCGTTCAAAAACACCCTTAGCCATTGTTGCTCCTGATGCTTAGTCGAGACAAGGCCCACGCGGCTGAACCGCCTGCGGTCCGTAACCGCTCGACTTCAAAACCGCCAGGGCAACCGAACCCGACGACCCGCGTCGCCGACGTCCCTGGCCAAGAACCCATTAACGTCGATCCATAAGCTGCTGATGGGATTTGAACCCATGACCTCGTCCTTACCAAGGACGCGCTCTACCGGCTGAGCTACAGCAGCGCGACCATGCGATGGCCCCATGCTGGTTCCAGGCGACGATCGCGAAAAACTGATCCTCATGGTTCACGATGTAGCCCGGATAATCCGTCCGCTGTCCTCATTGCCGCGAAGCGGGTGATGGGAATCGAACCCACATGGCCAGCTTGGAAGGCTGGGGCTTTGCCATTAAGCTACACCCGCGCACCTATTGCTCTCCATCTCCGGCCGGGAATCCATGACCTCGCCCTTCAATTGGGTAGGGAGGGATTCGAACCCCCGTAGGCATAGCCACTAGATTTACAGTCTAGCCCCTTTAGCCACTCGGGCACCTACCCGCCCCATAGTGAAGATCCAGCCTAAAGCCGGAGAGAGTTTTATTATGGAAAGTGAACACGCCTACGGCAATCATCCCATGCCGCATGAACACGATTTTCCCCGGCCCGGCTCAGGAGTCAGCCCATCCAAGCTAGCGGCGAGAGTCGAACTCGCAACCTACGGTTTACAAAACCGTTGCTCTGCCATTGAGCTACGCTAGCGAAATGCCCCCGTGAATCTTGGTTATTTATAGAGAAAGCCCATACTGCTCGCAAGGCGAGTTATGGCCGCTCCTTAAGCCCCGTCCGCTTACTCTGCAGACAAGACGCATGAAGGAGAAGCCGCGTTCGCTTGAGCCGCCCGTTTTAGCAATCACTATGAGCACTTGCTGCGGAATTAGGTTTGTATCTCTTAAAACGGCCACGGCAAGCATACCTGGTTCACGATGGGTATGGGCAAGCACAGATAGGTGTGCGTTAAGCCAATTTTGTAACAGCGCGTCACGTTGTTCTTCAGCACCTTGGTGTCCCATTCGCGGCGGTTTGGCCCTTTGCCGCCGTGGCTTTCGATGGTTTGCCCGTTGAGCACAAACCAGATGTGGCCTGCCGCCATCCCTTTTTTCTTTGGAAAGTAACCCAGGCGGAGCCAACTATCATTCAGGCCCGCTTCCGCGGCATAATCCACCTTGGCAAAGCCATTATCATCACACCATTTATTCTGATGCCAACTTCCATCAGGCATTTTGACCTGGCCATCCGTTGCCTTGTAGAGCAAATACCGGACAAAGCCCGAACAGTCGATCTTCTTGACGTCTTTAGGTTCCGTGGTCAGGGACGCCTTCGTACCAAGCCCATAGGAGACGTGCCCCGCCGTCAGCTCACCCACCAAAGCCAGTAATTTGTCGCGATCAATCCAAAGTGATTTCATATCCACCTCTTGCCGTCAGCCCTGCGTGGCACCGATCGAGCTGCGCCTACATGTTAACTTGAAGACCATTTAGAGCAACAACATTTTCATGAGGGTATCCCGCCCAGACGTCTGGTAGCTTTAAACCGTCAAGCCGTCGACTTTATTTTTGAGTAGGTACAAAAGGAGACGGTGCCGAAAAAAGGCACCGTCCCTCGTGGATCGTGAAGATTCGTTCGAGGCTCCTTAGATCGCCTCGGGCTGTCCACCCTTGGCCAGTTGCCGGAGCTTGGAGAGGCTCCGCGCCTCGAGTTGTCGGACGCGTTCCTTGGTAATGCCAAGGGCCTTGCCCACTTGTTCGAGCGTCATGCCCCGTTCCGAGTCGAGCCCAGCCCGAAGTTGCATGATCCGCCGTTCGCGGTCGCTCAGGTGATCCAGCAGGCGATTGACTTCCACCTTGGCCTGCTCGGCCGTGGCCAGGATGGCGTGCTCGTTGGTGCGATTGTCCGCGGCGAACTCGAACATCTCCTCGGAGCCGGTCATGTAGCGATCCCGATGCAGCTTCTCTTCGGGGATGCTGCGCGCAAAGTTCTTCATGATCGCCCAGGAAGCGTAGGTGCTGAACTTGAATCCCCGGCTATAATCGAACTTCTCCACCGCCTTGATCAAGGACAGGTTGCCATCGCTGAGCAATTCGAAGAAATTGTCCGCCGAGCCAACGTGCCTTTTGGCAATGGAGACAACGAGCCGCATGTTCGCTTGGATCAATTGTTCCTTGATCGCTTGCGCTTGCTTCAGCCAGTTTTCAACCTGGTCCAGGTCTGCAGTCCTGGCCCGGTGCGGATCGATGACGGCGCGAAGCTTCGCGGCGCGATGCTTGAGAAAATTCATCTTGCGGAACAAATGGGCTTCTTGCTCGCGGCTCAGCAAGGGAACTTCGTAAAGGGCGCCTAACTCGGGGGGCAATCCCGAGGGCATGCTGCTGCGCGCCTTCAGCTTGCTGGCTTCATACTGCTCGAAATTGGGCATGGGCGCCAGGATCTCGGCTTCCATCTTCGGCGCGTCAAAGCTCTCATTGGGGATGTAATCAATGAGCTGCGCCATCAATTTCTGCGACCGCACCTCGTTGATGATGCGATGCATGGCCGAGCGCGTGCGGTGAAACTTGCGCGCCAGGGCCTCGATCGAGATGCCGCGCCGAAAGGCGTTGAAGATGGATTGTTTATCTTGCTCGGATAGCACGACCTTCTGTGCGGGGAAGATCGCGCGCTCCGGGTGAAGCTGATCATGACGTTTGAGCGTGTAGCGAATGGTCTCTACGGAACGTTTCATTTTCTTGGCTATCCTTCGGCAAATTTCCATGAAGCGATCCACGGACACTTCGGCCATGCGACGAGCCCGCTTAAGGATTTCGTCGCGTTCTTGATCGGTGAGCTGGGAAAAGCGGCTCCCCTTTTCCACGGTGTCCTGATTCTGGGTCAGGAACCGATTGAGCAGCGATTGCCGAACGCCCACTTTCTTGCGGCCATCGCAGATGACCCAGCGCGTCACCAGGCCGCGTTCACGCCAGCGGTTCAGAGTTTTGGTCGAGACGTTCAGCGACTGACTGAGCTCTTCCAGCGTCCAAACCTGCTCGCTCAACTCATCCTTGGGAACCGGAGGCACCGTGTTGCCCAGATCGCGGATGAACAACCGCAAGTCATGTTCGAGATCTGAACCGTCGATCATCAGATGCGGGTAACTGTCGGGGCGGAAATCCGTGATGCGATAACAGACGTATTGATAGGGGAACTTGCGTTCCGGATCGATTTCGGTCAGCAGCCGCTCCACCCGATTGAGCTGCTCTTGGCGCTTCTCCGTCGGGGTGTAACGGACCTGTTGGTCTTTCAGTTGTCGAATGGCCGGATGGCGATATTCATGCATAACCACTCCTTTGGGTCGAAGCGATCCGCTTCGCGGCCCCCGCCTGTCAAGGCTGCCTCCGTTTCAGGAGGAACTCACCTTGATGACTTGGGAGACTGAACCTTCCCACAAGACACGGTTTGGATGATCCATTCCCAAACCCTTTACCTCTAATACGTCGCCGAACCAAACATTGCTGAAAAAAATTAAAGTTTCGTCGGCGATTATCCGACAGCTTCAGCCTCTAAATGCATAGACGACCTGGCCGATGCTAAAGTTCACAAGAACCCTTTTAGACAAGTTTACTTCGCTTTTCATGGCGGGTTCCTGGTTTAGGGCTATTCTTTATTCGGGCGAGCGTCGTCCGCATTGCATTAGATGACTCAACTGTACAAAAGATTCCTATCGCAAAACCGACGCCAAACGACTGAAAAAACGCTCGCCACCGCCGAAAGATGTCACATTAATTGACATATCTGCATACCAGACATAGCCTTGCGATTCCTAACGTCATCCCGCTTTTACAAAACTGCTCTTGACAGCGACTTTGAAAGGTTTGCAAAAAGGCATCTGTTATGGTCAAAATTGCAAGTAAGATCGACAAAACCGCCACATTTGCCGTTTCCTTCAAGTTCCTTGGCCCTTTTTCCAAATGGGGATGCCGTGAGATGGCTAAAATGAAACAACGTCCTCTATATTTCATCCCATGATCAATGCCGACACGGGAGCGTTTCATTCCATGTCCCATTTTTGGTTTGGCTGGATTCTTGGCCTTGGCTTATTTTTCCTGCCCAACTCTCTCTTTGGCCAGGAACGCTTCCAATTGAAGGAAACTTGGACATCGGGGCAAACCTATCAGATTAGCGTGCGAGCCGACTTGAAAGGCAATATGCTCCTCGCGCCGACGGATAAACGCGACTCCAAGCCAACGCGGCTCGACTTAAGCGGCAGCAGCAAAATCGATTACGATGAACGTCTTTTGCTCGTCAAGGACCAACAAGTCGCCAAGGTGCTCCGAAGCTACCAGAACATGGAGTACAAGAGGGTGATTGGTTCCCAGCCGCAAGAAAGCCAACTGCGTCCCCAAGTGCGCCGCATCGTCCTCCACCGCGACCGCGGCCGCACCAGTTTGATCTTCAGCCCGGATCACGCTCTCACCTGGCACGAATTGGACTCCATTCGCATGGACCTGTTTTTCCCCGCTCTTCAGGGATTGCTGCCTACGGAAGCGGTCGCCATCGGTGATCGCTGGCCGGCCTCCTCGGCAACCCTCATGGAATTGGCTGATCTGGAAAGCCTGACGGAAGCGAAGGTGGAATGCCAATTCGCCGACGTGCAAGACTTGGCTGGCCGCCGCGTCGCCGTGATTCACTTTCGCGGGGCTCTCACGGGGAAGAATCGGGATGGTGAAAATCGCCAGCGTCTCGATGGTCAACTCTATTTCGATCTGGCAGCCAATCAGATTCAGTATTTATCGATGAATGGCGCGAGCGCGTTGGTCGATCAGAAAGGAATCGACGTCGGCCAATGGGAAGGGCGCTTTGTCATCACACGGAAACCCTCCACAACGCCCGATTTGTCGGATGAGCGGATGCGCCAACTCGCGCTGGAACCCACGGCACGGAACACGGCCCTGCTCTTCAACGAACCCGAGAGCGGCATGATCTTTCAGTATCCCCGAGCCTGGCACATTCGGGAAGCGGACGCCAAGCAAATCATTGTGGACTTTGCCAACGAGGGTGGTTTTGTCATCACTCGTGAAAGCCTGGCGCAAACGCCGACAATTCAACAGTTCCAAACCGAAGTGCAAACGGCCTTGGGCAAGGAAAAGGTCGCGGTGCTCAGTCACGACCGGCCGCAACGCCTGGCGCCCCCTCCCGATGCCATCGACCGCTTCCGCTATCTGGTCGAAACCAATCAAAAACAGAAACTGCTGCTGGAATATTTTGTTCTGCGCCAGGGCGGCGGCGGCGCCACGGTGGCGGCCCGCTATCCGCCATTAGAGGCCCAGTCATTAACGGCGGATATGGAGATCTTGATAAGAAGTGTCCGGATCATTGAGCCAAAGAAGTAATCTCCCTCGGTCCGATGGCCCCTATTTCTCCCGAAATGGCTTCCGGTCCTGGTAAAGCTTCAGCCGTTCCCGGCCCCGTTCGCCTTGCTCCAGGGCATAAATGGGAAAGTTAAGGGCCTGTTCCTGGAATTTAACCGCTGCAGTGAAATCGCCCACTTCCGCATGAGCCGCGGCCAGGGTGGCGATCGCTAACGGTTCCCTCCATTCCGTGAGTTCACAGGCCTTCTGAGCAAGGGCTACCGCCTTTTTGCCATCACGAATGTCCGCCTCGGGACAAGTCGCCAAGAGCAAAGCTAATGCATGCATGTGCGCAGCAAAGGCCGGATTCAAGCGGTGGGCTGTTTCAAGGTCGGCTTTGGCTTGGATGAAATCACGTTTCGCCAACCACGTCATGGCACGATTATAGAACGCATCATCAAAATCGGGCTGGATGCGAATACACTCATCGAATTCCGCCATTGCCTTGTCCAATTGTCCCTTCTTGTGCCAATTTATTCCGGCGTTCATGTACGCCACGGCGAGTTGCGGATTGATCTGCTTGGCTCTTTGCAAGTTGGCCAAGGCTTTGTCAAAGTCGCCCAACTGATACCAGGCATTACCAAGATTATAAAAGCCATCTGCAGATTGCGGCTGCAGCCGCACGACTTCCTCGAAGTCCTGCAATGCATTGCGGTAAGCTTTCATGCGATACCACAACAAGCCGCGCTGCTGAAATGATTCCCAAGACAAGGGGTTAAGTTGAATCGCCGAAGTGAAGTCAGCAATGGCACGGTGGTTTTCCTTTTTGACTTTCCAAATCAAACCACGGCCATGATACCCTGATTCATGACTTGGGTGTTTTTGGATCAGCTCAGAGTAATCTTTCAAAGCCGCCTCATAGTCCTGCAGCATATAGTATGTCAGTCCACGTTCCTTCAAGGCCATGCGATGGGCCGGCTGCAGCTCCAACACCTTGTCAAAGTCAGCGATCGCTTGTTTGAACTCTTTCTTGGCGCGCCATAACAAACCCCGGTTGAGATAGGCCAAGAAGAATTTTGAATCGATCCGCAACGCTTCATCATAATCCGCCAAGGCTTGATCCAACTCGCCAATGGCTTTCCAGGTGTTCGCGCGATTATTGAGTGCGGAGACGTTTTGCCGATCGAGTCGAATGGCTTCTGAAAAATCATTCATGGCAAGATCAAACCGTTTTTTGGCCTTATAGGCCGTACCGCGATTATTGAAAAATTCCGAATAATTTCGATCATGCTTGATGGCCAGGTCATAATCCTCAATGGCGGCGTCGAGCTGCCCTTTGGCTCTCCTGACACTCGCTCGATTGTAATAGGCCGTGGCATAGGCGGGATCGTTACGGATGGCTGCATCAAAATCGGCAATGGCCAGGTCCAATCGATTGTGATGTTTCCACACCAGGCCGCGATTGTTGAGCCACCAGGCATTATTTGGTTCGATCTTCAAGGCTGCGGACAAGTCCTTTAAAGCTTCATCCATGTTGCCGAGCCGGCGATGGGCGTCCCCCCTTGAAAAATGGTAGAACGCGTTCATTTCATCTGCAGTGATGCGTTTGGAAAAATAGTCCACGGCTTCGTGCAGCCTGACGACATCCTCTTTGGAAACCTCACCCGTGGCAAGCTTCATTCCTTGCAGGGTGAGCGATTGGCCTTTGACCTCTAAAACCTTGGAGCGCGTGTAACTGAATTCATCGACCTCAACGCCGTTGCGGCGCAGTTTCAGTCCCTTTTCTCGTGGATAGACGATTTGGCCGATCCACTCCCCGGCGCCGATAGACGGCGCGGCATCGTCTTGAAGGAACAGGATTAAGGCCAAGACCCAAACGGGGCACATGGATGAAGTCGCCCTCAATCCTTAGGCCAAAAAACAACGCTCGTCTCGATCGGATAGGCTATCAAGAGATTATCGTTAACCGCACATTCGATCAATCAAAATTCAAACGCGAGCGCGTCACTTATATGGAAAGGAGAACCATGCGTGAGCCTCTCGACGGACTGTCCCCTAGTGGCCACGCGCCGCTCTTCTACAATAAACTCCGTCGAATCCAGCGGACTTTCCAGGGAGAAAACCCATGACCAATACGTTCGGCTCACAAGGCACGCTCAACGTTGGCTCCAAGACCTACACGATTTTCCGGTTAGCACCGCTGCGCGCCAAGTGGCCGCGCGTCGATCGACTGCCCTTCACGCTTCGCATTCTCCTTGAAAATCTCCTTCGCACCGAGGATGGCCAGGTCGTTCGAGCCAGCGATATCGAAGCCTTGGTGCAATGGAATCCCAAGGCCGAGCCGGACAAGGAAATCGCGTTCACCCCGGCCCGCGTGTTGCTGCAGGACTTCACCGGCGTCCCCTGCGTGGTCGATCTGGCGGCGATGCGCGACGCCATGGTGGCCATGGGGGGCGACCCGCGAAAAATCAATCCGCTGCAACCCGTCGAACTGGTCATCGATCATTCCGTCCAAGTGGATGCCTTCGGCACGGCGCGCGCCTTTGAAACCAACGCGGAATTGGAGTTTGAGCGGAATAAGGAACGCTACGCCTTCCTGCGCTGGGGACAAAAGGCCCTCAAAAATTTTAAGGCGGTCCCGCCGCAGACGGGCATCGTCCATCAAGTGAACCTGGAATTTCTGGCCCGAGTGGTCTTTGCACAGGAAGCGGCGGGCGCCTGGCAGGCCTATCCCGACACGCTCGTCGGCACGGATTCCCACACGACGATGATCAACGGCCTCGGCGTGCTCGGTTGGGGCGTCGGCGGCATCGAAGCGGAAGCCGCCATGCTGGGCCAACCGGTGTCGATGCTCATTCCCCAGGTCATTGGCTTCAAATTGCATGGCAAATTACGGGAAGGCGCGACGGCCACGGATCTGGTGCTCACGGTCACCGAAATGTTGCGCAAGAAAGGGGTTGTCGGCAAATTCGTTGAGTTTTTTGGCTCCGGGCTGGCGGATTTGCCCCTCGCGGATCGGGCGACCATCGCCAACATGGCCCCGGAATACGGCGCCACCTGCGGCTTCTTCCCCGTCGATGAGGAAACGCTGCACTATCTGAGGTTCACGGGGCGATCCGATGAGCAAGTCGCCCTGGTGGAAGCCTACATGAAAGAACAGGGATTATTCCATCATGCCGACAGTCCCGCCGCTGATTACTCGGATGTGATCGAGTTGGATTTAAGCACCGTTGTGCCCAGCGTGGCAGGGCCAGCACGACCGCAAGATCGACTCCCCTTGACCGACGTGGCGAACCACTTCAAAAAAACCTTGCCCACCATGCTCGCTGCGGCCAAACCCAAAAAGCCCGCGGCTTTGCCCGTGGCCAGCGCTGCCGCCGAAGCCCTGGCCAACGGTGCTTCGGCCTCGCTGCAACATGGTTCGGTGGTGATTTCCGCCATCACGTCGTGCACCAACACTTCCAATCCATCCGTCATGCTCGCCGCGGGTTTGCTCGCCAAAAAAGCCGTCGAACGCGGCCTGACCACGCAATCCTGGGTTAAAACCAGCCTCGCTCCAGGTTCGAAAGTCGTCACGGACTATCTCACCAAGGGTGGCTACTTGCCCTACCTCGATCAACTGCGCTTCAATCTGGTGGGTTATGGCTGCACCACGTGCATCGGCAACAGCGGCCCCTTGCCCGACGACGTTTCCAAAGCCATCGACGAGGGCAATCTCGTGGTGGCTTCGGTTTTGAGCGGCAATCGCAATTTCGAGGGGCGGGTTCATGGCGAAGTGCGAGCGAATTACCTCATGTCTCCACCTCTTGTGGTGGCCTACGCCCTGGCGGGTCGAATCGATGTGGACATCACGAAGGAGCCTTTAGGCCAAGACCAGAATGGACAACCGGTCTATTTGAAGGACATTTGGCCAACCCAGAAGGAAGTCCGGGACGCAGTGCAACAGTCATTGACGCCTGAAATGTTTCGGCAATCCTACGCCTCGGTTTACGATGGCAATCCGCGGTGGAACGCCATGCCCGTGCCTGAAGGCGATCGGTTCGCATGGGACCCGCATTCCACCTATGTCAAATCGCCGCCTTATTTCGAAGGCATGACGCTGCAACCCTCCAACGTTCAAGACGTCAAGGATGCCCGGGTTCTGGCGTATCTGGGCGATAGCATCACGACCGACCACATCAGCCCCGCCGGCAACATCAAGGCTACCACCCCAGCAGGCCAATACCTCATTGAGCGCGGCGTCAAACCTGAGGATTTCAACTCCTACGGTTCGCGCCGAGGAAATCATGAAATCATGATGCGCGGCACCTTTGCCAATGTCCGACTCAAGAATCTCCTGGTGCCGGGCGTGGAAGGCGGGGTCACGCGCCATTTCCCCGATGGCCAGACGATGTCCATCTTTGATGCATCGGAAAAGTACCGCCAGGAAAAGGTGCCGCTCATCGTGCTGGCGGGGAAGGAATATGGCTCCGGTTCCTCGCGTGATTGGGCGGCCAAAGGCCCCATGCTGCTCGGCGTGAAAGCGGTCATTGCGGAAAGCTACGAACGCATCCATCGCAGCAACCTGGTCGGCATGGGCGTGCTGCCTCTCCAATTCAAACCAGGCGAAAATGCCAAGTCCTTGTGTTTGACCGGCGAAGAGACTTTTGCCATCGTTGGCATCGCCTTTGGCGTGGCCACGGCGTTTGCATCCAGTCGGGAAGTCGAGGTCACGGCGAAAGCCCCAAACGGCCAAACCACGGTATTCCACGCGATCGTGCGCATCGACACGCCGCGCGAAGTTCAATATTTCCTGCATGGAGGGATTCTACCCTACGTCCTGCGTCAATTATTAATCCGTTAAGCGTCATCAAAACGCCAAGAGCCGGCGACTTGGCCGGCTCATCGTTTCGTTCTCATGGATGCCATGGAACAAGGGTTAGGACAAAGAGGCTACCAATTGCTTTTGCTTGGCTTGGAGTCGACGCTGCGTCCGCAAATGTTGCAAACCCAAGTAAAGTCCCAATAACGCCCCAGCCACGCCGCCTGCCGCCACGCTGACGTGATCCCATTGCGTGGGCACGCCGACCACGACGCCCAGCGCTGCTCCGAGAACGCCGCCACTGACCGCTTCACAGCCCACGGTGTAGACCGATTGCAAGGTTCCTAACGTCAATCCCGTAATGCCGCGCGCTCCTTGCCATAGCTTCACGACGGGCCAACGAATCACTCGAAATGCTCGCACCGTGACGCGGCGCGTCCAATGAAAGAACGGGGCCAGGCTGGCTGGCGGCTGCTGTTTAAAAATCATGAGATACAGCGAGTAGACCACCCACCCGACCAAGGCAAAGCCGATTAACACGGCCAAGGGTCCGGAAAAGGTGACGACGAGAAAGCCAATCAAACTCAATGCTAGAACGCGGCGAATCAGCAGGCCCGTGGTCATTGATTCTTGATTCATGGCTTTTGTCGAACTCCAGGTTGGCGAACATGACGTGGATGCTGATTTGCAGAAAGACATCGCTATATCCCCTTCCATTCTATTGGAGGCATCCAACTTGGGCGTATGGAATGCATGATCGGTTGACGTCACATGTGATGTGATTCGTTCAGCGTTGGCTTCCATTTAACGGATGAGGGCTGGATTATTCAAGAAACCATGATGGGCTGGCGATCAGACAATTTTCCGCCGTAATTGGTGATCCAGGTCTTCATGCATGAGTTCGATGGCTTCCCGTGCGATGAAGGCGATTTCCGGCTCTTCGGTGTCCACGATCCGATCAAGATCAGGCCAAAGGAGCGTGATCCCCTGCTCGGCGATGGATTGCATGGCCTCGATGACGCAAGGTTTGTGTTCGCTTTGCAAGGCCTGCCTGAACCATTGCAGCGCCTGCCGTTCACCCATGCGCGCCAGGGCGGCCCGGGCTGCATGCCGCACATTGGCATTATGGTCAAAGCGAGCGGCTTGCAAATGAAGGAGAACTTCCGCGCGGGCATACGGTTCCCACCAACACAAACTGTTGATGGCTTCCGTTCGATACGTGGGATCCCAGTCATGCGCGGCCACGAGCAAAAATTGCTCGTTCGTGCTGGAAGCAAATCCTCTCATCGCATACAGCAACGCCTTGTAAGGAAAACTAGCGGCGATGGAGGGTCGGCGGGGTTCCCAAGCCTTGAGAGGCTTGAGGGCGCGTTGATGCGGTTCCACGTTGATGATGGCCCAATCCCGCAGAAAATCAGCGACTCTGGGGTCGTCCGCCCATCGCAAGCAGCGCACCGCTTCTTCCTGAAAATGAAACCGCGGGTCCTTGATCAACCGCAGCAGATTGGCCCCGGAACCCGCATAACGCAAGTCATTAAGAGCTAACAAGGCGTCTTTGAGCAATAAGCCGCGCAAATGCGGCAATTGCCTCGACAAACTTGGTCCTGCCTCATGCAGATAATCCTCCATGGCCGGCTCGAGTGCCGCCAGCCGGGAACGCTGCAGATGGAGCGCCTCGCGCTCAAAGGGATCCTCCGCCTCCACGTTGTAGGGTTCTTCCTCAAGGTTCTGGGTTCGGCGCAAATATCGTTGCACTTCCAGGAAGAGCCGGACCAGCATCGGATGGGTGTCCGCGGGTCGATGATCCCACAGCAATTCCACCATTTCACCGATGCGGGCTTCGATGATGATTTGCTGCGTCACGGCTCCGCGCAGCCCTTCAATGGCCCGATGCAGCAACCTGAGGGCGGCCAGCCCCTGTGCCGTATCCAATTCCCTGAGGTAGCTCGTGAATCCGGGAAAACAGACCGTTTCCGCGGCAAAGAAATGAACGAGAGGAAGCTCATCCACCGCTCCGGCGCATTCCAACAAACGGGGCAAACTTTCCTCTCGGCCCAACAAACGCAAGCAGTTGGCCAGATCGATCCAATACCAATTTTGTTCCAAGCGGTTGTCGGTGAGCTGGCGTCCCAATTGCCGCTCAAGAATTTGCACCGCATCGTCCGTGCCGATTTCCATCAGGGCGCGCACTTTCACGACGAATTGCGTTCCCGGACGCAAACTCGATTCCACCCTTTCGATTTCACCTCGGGAGAGTAATTCATGGAATCGCCGCTTAGTGAAATGAATCTCTTTCTCGTTGATCTGACCGCCATGGTAAAGCTCAACGTGCTGCCGAGCCACGGGGGTCAATTCCCACTCATCGCTGGACGAGCTTCGCAAATGACGCGCAAGCAGAATGGCTCCACCCAGGAAGAGTATGATGAAAAGGGAGATCAGGACCACAGTGTTCATCATGGAGCCGCTAGATTGAGACCATCTTCCGTCTTATTTGATCCTATCCCATCAGCTGCAAAGCCAGCAGAGGATCACACTGTCATTCTACCAGACGAAAAAAAGAGGTTGCAGAAAAAAATGGAACGTTCTTCCCTAAAGTTAAAGGCAACCGCCATTATTCGTTTTTCCTCATGGATTCCACTTGGTCGCTAAACTCCACAATCCAGCCCAGGCGCCGGACAAACCTTTGAAAATCGTTGCGCATGGCTTGAATGGGCGTGTTCAGTTCGGCTTCTCAAACCGTCCTTGGGAGTTATAATGGCGGGACTTTGGAAGCTGGGAAACGACGGTTCCTGGACCATCCAGCTTGTCATTGGCGATGGTTTGCCATGGTGAATGAGTTCCCATGACGGCGTTCAGGGAGGATCGCTCATGAGGATTTGCATCTTTGAAGATCAACGCGTCGGCCAACTCGAACCAACCATATTAACGCGCCCCGTTGGCGACCTGTGGTGCGGCCCCACGACGTTGCTGAATAAACACCGCCATCTTTGGCCTTGTTCCTCCTTGGGCCTGCTCCTGCGCCCGTACTTGGCGGAACAAGCGCGGCTGGAGCATCCCTTTTTAGCGATCAATGACCCCCTGTGGCTGCAACAGGAGCCAACGATCATGGTCAACGGTCGTTGGCTGCCTCCCGCGCACTTCACGCTCCCGAGCGACAAACCTCATATTGGCATCATCGATCAACAACTCGCCTACGCCTTGCTGCCCGCCCACCTATTAACCTACTGCTCTCCCCATACCATCGATGATTGCGTGGAAACCTGGATGCAAATCCTTCCCGCATGCCACGTCGAGGGAGCCATTCTCAATTATCCCTGGCAACTGATCGAGCATCATGCTCGCTCCATGTCGGAAGATCATGTGTGGTTGACGGCCATGCTCGATCATGGGTATTACCCTTCACAACTCAAACTGCATGGTCCATCCGCCTCCCTCTGCGTCCACCCCACGGCGGAGATCGAACCCTGGGTTTACGTGGACACCACGCGCGGCCCGGTCATCATTGAACGCGAGGTCACGATTGAAGCGTTCAGCCGCATCGAAGGCCCATGCTATCTGGGGGCGGGCTGCGTCGTCAAAGGGGCGAAAATTCGCCGGAGCACCTTGGGCCCCATGTGCCGAGTGGGGGGCGAGATCGATGCTTGTCTGTTGCAGGGATTCGTCACCAAGGAACATGAGGGGTATTTAGGCCATTCCTACGTGGGGGCCTGGGTCGAGATCGCGGCCGGCGTGCAAGTTGGTGATCATCGACTGGATGCCGAACCGGTTCGCGTCCATCAGCTTGGTCGGACCGTCGAAGTGGGCCATCGCCACGTGGGCGCCTTTATTGGCGATCATACCGAAATTGGCGCGGGCACCCTCATCAACACGGGGAGTTGCATCGGCGCCTTCTGCGAACTGGCTCCCATCGGACATTTTCTGCCCAGCTTCGTCCCCTCTTTTTGTCGGGTGAACGAGCACGGCATGCATTCCTTTGACCATCTCGGCGATCTGTTTCTTACGGCCGCCTTGGTGATGCAGCAAATGGGTTGGACCATGACGCCCGAGCATGAGGCGCTCTTCCGGCAAGTGCACGCACAAACGGCCCGAGAGCGGCGGTACTTGGCCCGCTTGACGGGTAATGAAATGTTTCTCCGTTCAGCCTAACGAGGGTACTGAAAGGCATTCCTCGCGAGATGAGACTGCTCCCACCCAACATTGCAGGATGAACCAACCCAACAGGGTGTAAAACGGCACTGCCATCCAGCCGAGGACATCCCAGCCACGGGCCAGCAAATCAATTTCCCAGGTAAAATGAGGCGGTATCTCCAAGGCCAACATCGGCCCCGCTGGTCCCCCGTAACCTGGCAGCAAACTGCTCACGCCGCCCCCTGATTGCAGCAGTACCATTTGCTGCAGCACATAACCTTTAGGCTCCAAGGGCAACGGCCATTGGGCGGCAAAGCGATCCTTCCACCATTGAATGTGGTCGAAGCCTATGCTGATGAAAAGCATAACCCAAAGGGTGCGCGGGATCACCCGCTTTGGCAAAACCCGCCACAATTGGATCACCCAAGGCAACAGGATGACGAGGGTATGCTCCCAAGTCACCGGTGAAAGCAACAGCATGGCGGTCAAATTCAAGCCAAAAGTCAAATCCCGTTGGCTTTCGGTTCTGGCTTTCCACGAGTAAAAAATGGAGCATGCCGCCACGAGCAACCACGAGGCCGCCCAGGCAAGTTTCGCGGCCCAAGGTGCATAAAAAAGCGGTTCGACGTTGACTTTGGCATCAGGCTGACCGACCAGCAGTTTATGCCAAAAGCCATTCAGCGAGGCATTCGCGAAATGGCAGCGAAATTTCTGAACATCAGGCAGAACAACTTGCACATAGTCGACGAACGTTGGTTGGCCCAAACTGCAATAACTGAGCAGCACGATACAACCAAATACCCCAACCGTGGTGACGATCAGTCGCCAGCGGCCTTGAACGGCAAAGTGCAGCAGCAAGAATCCCGGATATAGCTTCAAAGCCATCGCCAAGGCCAGGCATGTTCCCGCCAACCCGGGCCGGTGATCGCGATCCGCCCGCCAGCAAAGCGTCAGCAACAAAAGCAGAACCCCGTTCATCTGCCCTTGCATCATCTGTTGACTCAAGGGGTTGAAAAGAACGGCCAAGGCCAAGCCTGGCATCCACCATAGAACCGGCCATCGCCATCCCCACGTCCGACCAGCGAGGATCAGGCTGATTACGATGCCAAGCAGTGAAAGGGTGTTCCAAACCAACAAAGCGGTGGTGTATTCAAGCCATCCAAGGGGCAGGAAAAAGAACACCGACGTTGGCGGATGAGCGTTGTAATGCAGATGCAGAAACCAATAGCTCAAATGGAGATGATGATGCAAGCCATCCCGCAGCGGCCAATAGACAGGCAAACCCTCTCGAACGTTGCGCGCGGAGGTCCAATCCTGCACGAAATCCGTCGTCTGCAGTTCGCGAAAGGGGAAGCACTGTTGCAAAAAGCGCGGCCCTTCCCGCAGCAGAAAAAACATCGCCGCCGCGTTGAGAGCCAGGAGAAGGGCGAATCGTGCAGCCCGACTCATGTCGGCGCCCTTTGATCGAAACCCGCTTCCGCCCTTAAGAGCCGGCGACTTAAGGTCCATTGCAACACAAACATGGCGACCAGTGTGTAAAAATAAACACTCAATATACCGAGCGTGAAAGCGGGCCCCATCAGACTCGGCCAAATCTTGTCCCGCTCCAGTAAAATCCGCTCCGCATTGTGGTTATAGGCAAACGTCATGACGATCAAAAAAAGGGACAGCCGATTCACGATCGAACCTGCTTTGACCTGCTTCCATAGCCAAAACAGCGGCATGAACAGCAGCAACAGCGAATGATCCCAGGTGATCGGCGACAGCAGGGCCATGCCCGTGAGCGTCAAGGCGAAGGCCGCGTCGCCGCTCTCTTGCGTGCGGCTCCTCCAGGCCACCCAGCCGATGGCCCACGTGACGAGTCCCGCGGAGATGGCGATGCCCAACCAGGCCAGCCAAGGCCATGCCGCCAGGGCTTGCACTTTTTCCGATTGGCTGCCGATAAAGAGCTTGATCCAAAAGCCCCAGATCGAGGAGTTCAATTTGCCAGCTCGGAATTCATTCAGCGTGGGAATGACCGTAAATAAGTAGTCTTCGTAGGTCTCCACGCCTAAGACCAAGATCGTGATCAAGGTGACGGCCAACATCGTGAAGAGTCCGGTGATGACCCCGCGCCAACGACAGCGCATCAACAGAAACAAAAACAAGGCTCCTGGGAACAACTTGATCACCGTCGCCAGGCCGATCCAGAAGCCCGCCCAGCGCTCCTTCCCCATGCGTTCCGCCAGCCAAGCTTGCGTGAGCAAGAGTAAAAGTATCCCATTTAATTGACCCTGATTGACTTGCTGCTTGAGGGGGTTGTACAGCAAAAGGATGGCCAGTCCAGGCAGCCAGAACCATGCGGGGATTTTCAACTCCAAGCCGCGGATGATCAGGTATATCGACCAGAAAATCATCAACAAGGAGATGACGTTCCACGCCAACAAGGCGTCGCCATAACTCAGCCACCCTAACGGCAGTGCCAAGAACACCGAACTGGGCGGATGTGCATTGTAGTGAATTTCTATCCTGACCTTGTTCGGATCGCCAAACATCTCCGGCAAATGGCGCGGCAGGCTGACGGCATGATCTTCATACACAGGCAAACCCGTGAACCAGTTGCGCACCGATGCCCATTCCTGAACCAAATCCACGCCGACTTGATCCATCTTCATGCTCCGCACGAATTCTTCGCCGCGGATCGTGATAACGAACAGGGCCGCGATCTGCCAGAAGAGGATCATCCACCATGGCCAGGCTTCGGAATTGGCTTTCATGATTTCCCTTGATCGTCTGAAGACTTCCTTGCCAGGACCTCTGACAACAAAGGCTTGGTTTGAATATAGAACAAAAGCAGCAAGGCATAAAATTTGTAACTAATCCAAGTCAGGCTCCGCATCGGCGTGGCCCTACCTTGATCGAACCCGCCGGGAATGGTCCAATCCCATGCGGCCGCGGGATGAAGCCAAAGCAAACCGAGCGTCAAGCCAAAGAGCCAGGATAACCAGGAATTGCGACGGGCCAATCGCGGAACGACAAGCAGCATGGGCCAAGCCAATAGGACCAAATAATGATCCCAGGTGAAGGGCGAGATCAATAGCATCCCGGTTAACGTCAAAGCCCAGGCTTGATCCTCACCACGCAAGGATCCTCGGCACCTATTGAGCCAACCCATCATCCCTGTCATGGCCCCAGCGCAGGCCCAATAGAGACTTTTCGCGAGCCAAGGGGCTGCCAACAAAGGCTCAACGTTTGGCGTTTGCAAGCCGACGTCGAACAAGCGACTGAAAAAGCCGTTCAAGGATTGATTCAGCCAAGCACTGCGATACTCCCCCAAATGGGGCATGAGGTGCTGCTGATAAAAAACAAACGCGTCCCAGCCGAAAAGCCCTAACGCCAAGGCTTGGCATCCCAGAAAAGTCAACCCTCCCACCACAATGGCCCGCCATCGGCCGCGTGCCAGGAATACCAGAAACAAATAAGCCGGCATGAACTTCAGCGCCGCGGCCAGTCCCAGATACATGCCCGCCAGTCCTTGGCTGCTGGTTCGATCCGCGCGCCAACTGGCCGTGATCAGAAAGAGCAACAGCAAGTTCATTTGGGCGTGATAGACCTGCGATTGCAGAGGGCTAGCCGTCGCGCACACGGCCAGCCCCAACCACATCAAGGGACTCGTGAGCCGAATGCCTAATCCCTGCAGCATCCAGAATAGACTCATTCCGAAGAGGAGAAGGCTCAAGAGGTTCCATACCAGGAACGCGGTTCGGTACGGCAGATAACCAAGCGGTAGATACACAATGACCGATGCCGGCGGGTGCGTGCTGTATTGCCCTAAATGCATGCTTTCTGGGTTCAAGGAAATGGATAAGTAGCGCTGGGCCGCATCAGGCAGGGATGGATAAACGGGTCCGCCCTCAAGAAAAGATCGGGCCGAGGACCAATCCTGAAAAAAATCCCTCACGGCTCCGTCCGGGGGATAAATATCGCGCAGGTAAAATGGGAAGAAAACGAAAACGGCTGCTAATGCCAACACCTGCCATGGCAGCCGCATCAGGTTCGCTTGAGCCGTTTCGTTGGGGTTCATGCACTCAACAAAGGGAGAAGCTCGGATCAATCACTTCTCCATATATCGAGCATGAGGCACACAGGGTCAATGAAAAAACCAGACTTCGCTGCCATGAGCCAACTTGATTGACATACAGGTGAACTACCAAGGCATGAATCAAGCAGCGAGCATGACACGACCTGGCCCCGCGATGGGTCCATCCATCGTCGTTCAATTCCCTGAAGGCGCATCCCTTGGGTGACGCTTGATCATGTCACGAGAGCGGCCACGGGGCCACGTCGCATTGAACTTCTCAACATGGCGTCGGACTACTTCTTGAACTGTTTGTCGAAAATGTCCGCTCCGCCAGGCCGGTCGCCCATCAAATGGTCGACAAAAAAGTCCCACATCCGCTGCGTGAAATAGGGCTGGTAATCGCCAAAGCCATGACGTTTGCCTGGCAAGATGAGCATGTCAAACCGCTTATTCGCCTTGATAAGGGCGTCCACGAGCCGCATCGTGTTGGCAGGATGAACGTTATTGTCGATCTCGCCGTGCACGAGCAACAAAGCTCCCTTCAAATTCGCGGCTAACTCCGAATTCGTGGGCACTCGAATTTCGAACTGCGTCTCGGGAGGCGGAGGAGGCTGCACGGTTTTCTTTTCCTCTTCCTTTTTCATCTCGGTTTGGCCCGTCCCATGTTTCTCATCCACTTTCTTGTCGGCTTTGGCCTTTTCCTTGTCCTTCTCCTGGACGGTTTCCTTCTTATCGACCTGGCTTTGCTCCTTCTTTTGTTCTTCCTTCTTGCCTTCGTCTTTAGATTCGTCCTTCTTTTGGTCGGACTTCTCGAGTTTCTTTTGTTCTTCTTCCTTCTTTTTGTCGACTTCGGTTTTCTTCTCATCCTCATCGGGACCACCGCCCCGACGGTTGCGGTTCGTGTTTTGCTGAGTGCGGTTGGTGCCCGACGCATTGTCGGTGTTGGTCGTCGTGGTAGCGGATTGCGTCTGCGCGACCTGCTCCTTCTTAACGGGAACTTCCTTGAGCCCGTGGTAGCGTTCGGACCAACTGTCGTTGTAAATGTTGTTGTCGTGATTGCCCGCGGAAGCGACGGCCGCCTTGAAAAACTCGTTATAGGGCTTTTGCAAAAGGGCTGCAGCCGACATGAACCCGCCGCCGGAATGCCCGAAGATGCCCACCCGATCAACGTCGATGAAGTTGAAGCGCGAGGCCAATTGTTCAACAGCTGCTTTTTTGTCCGCCAGGCCGTAGTCGCGCAGGTTGAAATAACCAAAACTGGCATAGGCCTTGGAACGCTGCGGCGAACCGCCGCGGTGCCCCACCTGGATCACAATGAAGCCAAGCTGAGCGAGTTGCATGTTGCCGCTGTATACGCCGAAGGTATGCGTGACGCCCTCGGTCTGTGGTCCCGGGTAGACGTTGAGGATGATGGGGTACTTTTTCTTGGGATCAAAATCAAACGGCTTCCACAAGTTGCCATAGAGATCGGTCACGCCATCGGCGGCCTTGACGATGAAGGTTTCCGGAGGCTGCCAACCGACTTCATTGAGCCGCGACACATCCATCTTTTCCAATTCCAAGACCAACTTGCCATCGGCGTCGCGCAGGACGCTAAAGGGGACCTGGTCGACGCGCGTGGCGTTATCGACCAGAAACTGCCGCGACGGCGAGAGGCTCGAATTGTGATGGTAGTCGCCTGGGTCGAGCAAGGTGAGGCCCGTGCCGTCCAGCCGGACGCGGTAAAGATGCTGATAGTAAACATTCTCTCCCGGTTCGCGGCCATTGGCCTGGAAATACATGGTGCGATTGGGCACGTCGATGGCCACGATCCGGCTCGCACGAAATTCACCCGAAGTGACCGGGTTCTTGATCTTGCCCTCGCGGTCGTAAAGGTAAAAGTGCCCCCACCCGCTGCGTTCCGACCACCAAATCATCTCGCCCGTTTCCTCGATGTATCGGATGGGCTGCAGTTCCTGATAGGCATTTTCAAAGCCTTCCGAGAGCACGCATTGGCAGTCCTTGGTGGCGATGTTCCAAGAGCAGATTTCCAGATTGCGGCGCAGCCGATCGCGGCGAATAAAGCGCAGTTCTTCTCCGCTTTTGCCAAAATGGATGTTGGTATAGCTTTCGTCCTTCCACTTGATGGGAATTTTTGTGAATTCGCTTTTGGGCAGGTGATAGACCCACAATTCGGTTCTACGAATCCCCGACTCGCCGGGCATAGCGTATTTGTACTTTTCCAGGCTGGGCCGAGGGTCGGCGAGGGAATTGACCAGAAAGAGTTCCTTCATTTGCCGTGCGTCGCTGCGGGTGACATGGAAACTCTTCGAATCGCTGGCCCAGGTGACGTTGGGCCGCGCTTTGCGGTCCTCTGCTGAGCCGCCAAAACTGTAATCTTCCACGCCGTCTTGCGTGATTGGCTTGGCATCTTTTTCCTTGTCGGCCTCAGCAAGCCAAAGGTTGTATTTCAAGGCAAAAACAAACCATTTGCGGTCGGGTGAAAAGACGCGGTAGTCCATGCCGCGGCGAGGCCCGCCAGTTAGTGATTGCGTTGTTTGATTGTCTTGTCTTTGTTGATCTTGTTGCTGCTGTTGCTGATCCTGTTGCTGCTGCTGTTGTTGATCCTGCTGCTGTTGTTGTTGTTGTTGTTGTTGTTGCTGATCTTGTTGCTGTTGCTGCTGATCTTGAAAATTGCGGCGCCGTTCTTCAAGAAAGCGTTGTCGTTCCTGCTCGGTCATGCGTTGCAGCTCTTCGCGGCCAAACCGGCTTGCCGGCGCGGGCGGAGCTTTGCCAATTTTGTTCAACTTCTCGCTTTTTAGGTCGAATTCGAATTGCCAATCATTGGAGACAAATTTGAGAAGCGTACCTTCTTCGTTCAGGCTGACGCGGGTCATGGGCAAGGCATGCGACTCGACCGGCTTTTGCAGCGATTCCGCAAGTTGCGAGGCCAGTTTGGTCTGATCGAACAGCGGTTCTTTCTTTGCTTGCCTGGCATCCACGCGCCAATAACGCGTCCCCTTGCTGGTCCGATAGGAATACCAGAAGACATCCGATTTGCCAATCCATTGCGGGTTGACGCTGCTGTCATAAGTGAATTGTTGCAAAAACTCACGACTGTACTTGAATGCTTGCGGGTAATTCGCCTTGGTAATCCGCTGCGGCGTCTCCTGAGCCATGGCCCAAGTCGTCACCGCCAGGCTCACCATGATGACCAAACACCAACGCGCTACGAGCCATTGGGATCCGCGAGAGCAATGCGTCAGCTTCATCGACTCAACTCCAATAAGCGCATCATTGAGAATCCACATTCAAACCAGAGAAACCGAGCTGTTGCACTCGATTTCGGATGGGTTGTTGCATACCCTTCGACCCGGTTGACTTCCCATCAGGCGAGCCATTCAATCACTTCGGTCAGGCAGGGAGGTTTCTGTCCGCAAAAGAATTATGAATCCATTTTGATCGGTGCGTCATGGAGATCAAGCACTTTTAGCCAAATATGAAGGCGATTTCAGCAGCCGTGGTTTGGTTGCTCCGATCTCCCGCGCCGCTCGTGGTCTGGGTCGAGTTGCCAAGATCAGGAAACGCCTATGGATCCTTTGCTTTGCAAGACGAGCAGACATCGAATTACGCCCGTTTTCCCTTCCCAAACGTGCGGTGAATCCTAACAATAAACAGAGATCACTTGTGTTGTGCCATCCCTGCCTCATGATGCGCTTGTTCCTTTTGGTCATTAGGACGTACTGATGGGTCGGAAACACCGTGCCTCCAAAAGCAGTGAACGTACGGCCACCTTGGACAACAGCTTGGCGAATGCTGGAGAAATCCAATCTAGTTCGCCCAAGGTGAACGTTCGCTTCGCCGATCAGCCCATGATGCGCTTCGTCATCACAATGAGTCATTGGCTTGGCTCACTGCAAATGGCTGTGATTTCATTGACCCTATTCATGGTGGTCATGGCTTTGGGGACGATGCTGGAATCTTGGTACAGTGCCAAGCTGGCCCAAGAAATGGTCTACCATGCCTGGTGGTTCACGGGGTTATTGCTGCTGCTGGCCGTGAACATCTTCTTCGCGGCAGCCAAGAAGTGGCCATGGAAGAAGCATCAAACCGGATTCTTGATCACCCATCTTGGTCTGATCACCATGCTGGCAGGCGGCGTCTGGACGGCGCTTGAGGGCACGGACGCGCAGATCAGCCTCCTTTCCAGCGACGACGTCCTGACCCAGCGTGAAGTGGCGCGATCCGTCGGCTTTATTCCCCATCGGTCCAATGAAATTTATTACGGCGACCAGGCGGTCTTCACCTTCAAGCGCGCAGGCGCTGAAGGCTATAAAACCCTGCCCTTTGAGGCCGGCTCCTTGCCTTGGGGCGATCAACAGTTACGATCGCACGTTCCCTTGTGGCTGCGGATCATGGATTGGTTGGCCCATCCGCAAAAGCGCTCCTGGCGATCCGAATTTGAATCAGGTGTCTTCATCGAGGTCACCGCGTTCCATCCGCATGCTCGGAAGGAACCCTATTCTTCCAGTCCCAATCCTCGCACCGGATTCCCCGCTCTGAAGCTCCAACTTTTCCAAGCCAGCGCCGATCCACAAATGTCCTTGTGGCTGGCGCTCGATTCAAGAAACCTGGAGAAAACGAACCACCGCCTCGGCGGCGGCATGATGGAAATACTCGGCACATGCCCGGAAGCCATGATCGATGAATTCCTGAAACCGCCCGCGGATGATCAGCGCGGAGCCGAGGGGCAATTAGTCCTCAAATGGAACGATCAAACCTGGCGATTGGACGTGGCCAAGGACATGGGCAAGAAAGTTCCCTTGGGATCGTCAGGTTATGCGGTGCAACTGACGCGCTATCTTCCCAACGATCGTTACGAAGACGACAGCGGCCGACCCATCGATCCCGCCGTGGAATTTGTCTTGATCAAGCCGGATGGCAAGTCGATTCCCTATCACTGGACGGCACGTTCCATGGTCGATTGCGGCCCTGTCGCCAATGCCCAGGGCGTCCGACCGCGGCCGGATCCCCAGGGTCCTGCCATCTGGTACCACCCGCCCGATTGGCGTTTTGGCATCGAAAGCAACAAAGCGCTGCTCCAATTTGTCGTCACCGATAAGCAACAGCTTTACTACCGCTCCTTTAGCAGCCGCGTCGGGTCCATCCAGTTGGAAAATCAAGGCCGGGTCGAGCCAGCCACGGAGATTTACGACATCTGGGGCGGGATGAAGTGGCGCTTCCGGGTGGATGAGTTTCTCCCCTTGGCCATGTCGGAAGAACGGTTTATCCCCGTCGCGGCGCGGCCGGGACTCGATCGCCGGCAGGGCAGCGATCCTCTGGAACCGCTTCTCGAAGGCAAGATTTCCATCGACAAGACCAATCGCAGCGGCAAGATCGAACGCTTCTTCCAGACGTTTCAGTTGCCGCAAGGGGCCGTGCAAGAGATCAGCTTGGAGGGCGTGGTGGATGGCGCCCGCTTTCGGGATGACTTTGTCATCGGCTTCAACTTCCGGCGGCAAAAGCTGGATTTCGAACTCAGGTTGCTGCGGGCCGAGTCGCAGGTCGATCCTGGGACCAACAGCCCCGCCACTTACACCAGCTTCGTGCAATTAACCGACCCGGAAGCGAAGATTTTCAATGAGCATCACATGATCACCATGAATGCTCCATTAAACTACAAAGGATATAAAATCTACCAGGCCGACATGTCCTTTGTCCCCGTGCATTACGATCAAGATGGCAAGCCCGTGCGGTATTCCGTCTTCACTGTCGGCCGCGATCCGGGATTGTGGTTGAAGTACATCGGCTCGTCCATGTTGGCCCTTGGCATCGCCTGCATGTATTACATGAAAGCCTACTTCTTCAAACCCAGGACAAAAACGCCCGCGGCACAACTTGCCTAGGGACTTTCAACACTCCTCATCCCCAACTTTGGGAGGATGATCATGAACGTGCACCCTGACCAACCGTTGCCAAACACCTCCACTCCGCCCTCTCCCTGGCTGCGCAACCTGCTGATCGGCTCGGCCTTGATCGTCGGCGTTGGCTGCGTCGTCCTGGCGGTGCAGATCATCTTTCCGTATTGGCAAAGTTACCAGGTCAAGACGGCCAACACATCGCAGCTCAAGTTGCCAGATTATGATTTATCCCTCTGGCAAGCCTGGCCAGTGCAGACGAATGGCCGCGTCATGCCCATGGAGACCGCGGCCATTAACGCCGTTCGCCAAATCACCGGTCGAGCGAAATTCGAGGGCCAACCCGCGCTGGCCATCTTTCTCTCCTGGATGCTCACCGCCGGTTCCTCATCGACCGATGGCCTTACCGATTGGGAAAACTATCCCTTTCTGCTCTGCGAAGATCATCAACTGCGCACCCTCATCTTCCGCGACGCTCTCAAGGGCGAGGAGCCGACCCCGGAGCAAATCCATGGCAAATACCTGGCGCCGAGCCAGGTCCGCAACTCGGCCGCGTTTCGTCAACTGCTCATGCAAGTCATGCGGAAGCGGGAAATCGATCCGCAAAAGGCGGAGCAGATCATGGAGCCTATCGAGCGGAAAGCGCAAGAACTGCAATCCCGCTTGGTCCACTTTGATTCGATCACCCAAGGTGATCCGCAAACGTCCTCCAGCATGGGTCATCGCAAGCCTGAGGATCAACTGCAAATCGTGGCCCTTGATCAAATCCCGCTCAGCCCGTGGTTTTCCTTGGGACAATTGCGCGAGTTCATCACCCGGCCTGATCTGTGGCAGGAAGAAATGTTCCGCCGTGTGACGGCGACGCCGGACCTCTACCTCAAACCCGCGAATCAGGAAGAATTGCGCGTCTTTCAACAGCATGTGGCTCAGGGCCGGGAAAAGGAGTTGCTCGATCAGCTACAACGCCTCCTCAATGAACGCACCGAGTCCGCCATCGCGCGCTTTCGCGAGGAAGCGGCCAAGGATTCCCAAAAAGCACGGTCGATTGCGCAATCGATCGTGGTTTCGCAATTGCTCCGCAAGGAGGGCGACCATCAGGAATTCCAAAAACGGCTCGAACAACTCCCCGCGGATCGACTCAAGAGCGACGACCGCTTAGCCGTTTTTGCCGAGGAAATGCGACTCTTCCTTACCGAACGGAATAAGCAATGGATTGACGAACTCGCCCAGGAGGCCCGGAAAGCACGCCAAGTCGGCTATGTGCCCGCCAAGGACGAATTCCGCATGTTGCACATGCGCTACATGGAAGCCCTGCATCCCCGGCTCTACATCGAAGCCGCCACCTGGCAGGAGTTTCCACAAGGCGCCGCCGAGCAAATCCACAATGCCTTTGCCCAGCTTCAGCAAGCCTACCGCGCGGGCCCACCCGAAGAGTTCCACAAACAAGCCAAGGCCTACCACGACTTGATCGAAAAAGTCAGCAAGCAATATGCTCCCGATTACCCGCACGAACGCTATCTCGGCTTGGAATTGACCTTCAATCGCGTGGAGCCATTCAAGTGGGCCTGGGTCACCATGGCCTTGTCCGTGCTCTTTTTCGCCATCTCCCTGGGCACGACGTCGCGCATTCCGTATGGCCTCGGCTGGCTCATGTTCGCCGGGTCGATGGGCTTCCAAGTCTTCGGCTATTACACCCGGACGATTATCTCGGGTCGAGCGCCGGTCACCAACATGTATGAGACCGTCATTTTCGTGGCCTCGATGGCAGCCGTGTTCGCGTGCCTGTTGGAACTCATCTACCGCCGCAGGTTCATCATCCTCTCTGGCACGGTCGTGGCTACCTTGGGATTGGTTCTCGCCGATCAGCTTCCCGTGACCCGGGGCTTTGATTCGCAGATTAGCCCCTTGGCCCCGGTGCTGCGCAGCAACTATTGGCTCATCATCCATGTCATGACCATCGTGGCCAGCTACGCCGCGGGGGCCTTGGCATGGGGCATGGGCAATCTGGTGCTCGGCCTGTACATGTTTGGCTCGCCCAATAACCAACAGATCAAACAATTGAGCCAATTCGCCTACCGCGCCATGCAGATCGCCGTCCTGCTCCTGGCCGCGGGGACCTTCCTGGGCGGCTGGTGGGCCGCCGAGTCCTGGGGCCGCTTTTGGGGCTGGGACCCGAAAGAAACCTGGGCCTTGATCGCCCTCATCGCCTACATCATCCCCCTCCATGCCCGCTACATCGGCTGGGTCAAGGACTTTGGCCTGGCCGTCTCCGCCGTCGTCTGCTTTGCCGCCATCGTCATGTCCTGGTATGGCGTCAACTTCATCCTCGGCGCCGGCCTGCATAGCTACGGCTTCGGCGGCGGCGGTCCCTGGTACGTCTTCCTGGCTTGCTTGATCAATTTGGAATGGGTGATCCTGGCCAGCCTGCGCCACCTGCGGCTCAAATCCCTGGCGGCTACTCCCGCCGCGGAAGCGACGATCGGTTGATCCGAACGGAACTTTCTAAAAGCCGTTCGCGGTGAAACGGTCACCAGATTTCCTAGCGCAACAAAGACTTTAGTGTGTTTACTACAGCGCCGCAAGTCTCAAGCGCCAGCGCGGGGCGCAGCACGTCGCGGCCCCCCTGCGCCTGGGTGCGCACACCCCGGGCACGCCCCTCACCCATGCCGACACGGACCCAATACCCCTTGCTGTCCTTCCATGGATGACAATGGTGTTGAACAGGTGGAAACTGATAATTCGTTGGCGTTCGCTTTTATGGTGTATTCAATTGTGGGCAATGCTGAATTCGGCTAGCGTTGAAGCAACAAGCGATTGGCTCAGAAATCGCTTGTTGCAAGTTTGCTCCGCGACGCTGCTCTATCGCGCACGGTTCAGCCGCAATGGTTTTGAGGGAGGAGACTGATGCGTTGCCCGGACTGCCGTCGTCAGTACAGCCGGTTCGCGGCTGCCCCGGACGCCTTCCGGCCGACCGGAGAGTTGGTCTGCCCGCACTGCGGGGCCGGCCTGCGGGTGGGTTGGTGGCCGGTGGCCGGCATCGCCTTGCTGACGGTAGTGACCGTGATCGCCGTGGCGGCCAGCTTCTGGTTCGGGGTCGGTGACTGGGTCATCCGCGAACTTGGGGTGTCGAGGCGGGTCCTCCGCCTATTGGTCCAGGTAGCCATCGGTGTGGCAATCATTGCCGCGCTTGTCGGGCCTGGGATGTATGCCATCTGGGTGTTCGGGTGGTACGCCCGGCGGCCAGTCGACGAGGGACAAAAGCCCGCCGAACTCGACGATACCACAGACGGTGAAGGCAGGTAGAATTCCTTGGGTTCGTAGCTCACTCGGCCCCCTCTGCGAATTATGCTGGCAATTCTTCTTTCCTGCCCCTACAATTCGTGACGATTCGCGGACCGGACAGCTCGTCCGCTGGCACTTGCACGAAAGCGCCGTCGTCCGGGAGTTTCGCGGCGCCGTGCGGCATTCCAGCAACGGCAAGCTAGCCACGACCCACAGCCTGCGGCATTCGTTTGCTACTCATTTGCTGGAAGCCGGCTACGATTTCCGCACGGTGCAGGAGTTCCTGGGGCACATGAACATGGTAACGACCATGATCTACCCTCTTCTGCTGAACAAGGGAGCCGCGCATAGTGATGATTAGGGTGTTAGGATGCGCGCGTTTGCGGGAAGCACCAAAGGATGGCCAGGGTTTGTTGCGTGCGATGAGACGATATCGCGCATAGTCGGACGGTCCGACGGCGCATGCTAATAGAGAGTTCGGCGGCAGAGGGCTTGCAGAGATGATGGACATGGATGTCACGTTCGAGCGGTTCGCGGGTGACCTGACGATCCCGCCATTCGGCCTCAAGATTCGGTTCGGGGACC